>CAVUOD010000034.1:0-14147 GCA_963743015.1 uncultured Alphaproteobacteria bacterium | reverse complement strand
CCCACCCGGACGTGCTGGCGACTTCGTCCACGACCGGCGCCGGCATCGCGGAGTTCAGGGCCGAGATCGCCGGGCTGCTGTCGTAGACGTGAGGCACGGTCGTCGCCGGCGAAGCGCTACCGGGTCGCCGACACCCCTGTGCCGGCCGAACAGCGTGGCAAGCCCGCGGCGACCAGCAGCTCCGTCATTTCCGCGATGTGATGCTGGTCGCGGTAGTCGGCGTGTGTTCTCCGCCAATCCAGGGCCGCAAAATTTGGGTAGAGTTGCAGTGCCTGGCTGGTGACCCGTCGTGCATCATCCATCCGGCCAACCGCAGAATATGCAATTGCGGCAACAGCATAGTGACGGTCTCGATCAAGATTCGCCGGATCCATCCGATCAACCATGGCGACAGCGGCTGCCGGATCGCCCGCCGCCAGCTTGGCTTCAATAATCCCCCAAATCAGCCCAGCCGGCGGGCGCGGGCAAACCTGCAAGGCGCTGTTCAGCGCCGCGACCGACCTGTGGGCGTGACCGGCTCTGAGCAGGATAAGACCAAAGCCGAACAGCGTTCCGAAATCGCTGGGGGCAAGGCCAACCGCCTTTTCCCGAAGAGCGATCGCGCGATCATGGTCGCCGGAAAGCTGCGCCAGGTTGCTGAGTTGGTTGTGTCCCCACGGATGTCTCGGATCGAGTTCGACGACTTTCTCGGCGTAAGGCGTGCCCCTTCGAACGGCCTCATCACGCGAGAGCAGCTCCTCTCTCGCCTCGTACCAGTATGACCAGGCCAAATTCGCCCATGGATCCGGCCAGGCCGGGTCGAGATCGCGGGCGGCCTCTGCCAGTTCGCGCACCCGAGCCCCAGCCTCGTGCGCAGAGGCCCAGAGCACTGCCATGGCCTCACCGTGGAGCAGCCAGGCTTCCAGATTTGTGGCCCGGCGCAGGGAGCGCACCGCCAAGCCAAATCCGACATTCTGTTTGCGCTTCAGTTCGGCTGTGACCAGTTTGCTTTCAAGCGCGAGCAGGACGAGACCGACGATGTCGTCCTGCATCGCGAAGAAATCTCTGGCTGGTCGATCGAAGCGCCCGCCCCACAGATGCTTCCCGGTCGCTGCCTCGACAAGTTGGACGACGACGCGCACCACGCCGGCGCGGACTTGCAGACTGCCGTTGATGACATGCCGGACGCCGAGCGTGTCTCCGACTGTATCCAGTGACACGGGCCGATTGCGAAAATCCTTCACCGCGTAGTGGGCGATGATCAGAAGTTCCGGCACGCGGCATAGAGCGGCGATCAAATCCTGCGTGAGCCCAGCCGCCAGCGACTCACTTTCAGGATCGCTGGTGAGGCCCTCGAAGGGCAGAACGGCGATCGGCAGACGATCGTCCGGCGACCAGGCCTTGATCCCGATCTGCACGGCCGGCGCCGACTCCGCCTGCGAGGCAATCTCGGCAACTTCGGCGACAAACCGAAAGCCCCTGCCATGGATTGTGCGGATCAGGCGCTGAGCCTCGCCGGTGTCGCCGATTGCGCGACGCGCCGAGGCAATGCGCGTGGTCAGCGTCGACTCGGACACGATGCGTCCGCCCCAGACCTCCTCGATAAGATTGTCCCGGCTCACAACCTTGGCACGATTGGCGACAAGGCAGGCCAGCACATCGAAGACCTGCGGCTGGACGGCGACAAGCGTCGCGCCGCGGCGGAGTTCGCGTCTTTCGGTATCGAGCGCGAAGTCTTCGAACCCAAGGCGCACGGTATGGCCTCCCCCCTGCGTTTCGAACCGCTGTAGCTGACCCAGTTCCGCGCTCATATCAAGACCAAGTCAAGAAACTATCCACCTCGTCCCAAGGCTTCGATGGATCAACAGGGGTATGGTCAAAGCATCCTGTTGATGAAGAGGCCGCATAATCAGTCTTGTTTGCGGGCGCAGAATATTCTGCTCCGCACAATATATCATGACGTATATCGATACCATTAGGACACGAATAGGAATGAATCTCTGAATACTCGGCTCTTTTTACGAAACAATTCTCACGGGAGATCAATGATGACTGCAAATTTCATTCGAACCGATCGTCTCACCCTGCCAGTTCTGTTCGCCATGTCAATCGCGCTGGGGTGCTGGGGGGCGGCCGCCCACGAGGAACCCAAGTTCGGCGTCGACCTTGTGGCCGAAAAGCCGCTCAAGGCTCTGCCGAACGGTGATCTTTATTGGGAGGCGGAGACGTTTGCCACGTTCGATGCGGGAAAGGCGGCAGCCACCGAGACGGGCGTTGCCGCCGAGATAGGCGGAAAGGTCTGGCTACTGACGCTTGGGCCGAAAGACATGGCCGGGCACGGCGGCAAATGGGTGGCGACAGTTGGGCCGATCGATCGGTTCGACGCACCGAATTACCTGCTGCGAATCAACGTGAGCAACGCCCCCCCGGGCGCCAAAACCAGCGTCCATTCGCATCCTGGCTCGGAAGCCATCTATGTCCTCTCGGGCGAGGCGACGATTCGCTGGCCGGACCGCACCGACGTGGCCGGCGTCGGGAAGTCACTGGCGGGCGCGGCCCCGAATACCCCGATGGAGGCAACCAGCACAGGCGACGATGACCTGGTTGAGCTGATCATGTTTGTCGTGGACAGCACGAAGCCCTTCGGATCGCCGGCCAAACTCGACTAGGGGCCGACGTCCTGTTTCGGCGGCGCAAAATGTGCCGCCGACAGCCAATTCAGCTCGACGTCAGGCACCCCAGCCGCAGCCGCATTGCTCCTGAAGCTCAGGTTCAACACTTCGTCGTCACTCCTCATGGAGTGCTGTCCATCGACCCCACGATGCAAGGTCGGCCCCTTCGGCACCGGAGTGAGCACGATGCACTCAAGTCGTCCTCTCGCACTGGCAGCAGGCATCGCTTTCTCATGCGGCATCGCAGCAGCCTCGGAGATCGCGCAGAACCGTGAGGTCGACGTCGAACTCATCCTCGCCGTGGATGTCTCCCCTTCGATGGACGCAGACGAGACTCGGCTTCAGCGTGAGGGATTTGTGGCTGCCTTCCGCGATCCCGGCGTCGTGGACGCGATCCGATCAGGCGCGCTCGGCAAGATTTCGGTTATCTACTTCGAGTGGGCCGGGCCGCTGTACCAGTCGGTCGCGGTCCCATGGACCGTAATCGGCGATCGCGAGGATGCCGATGCTTTCGCCAACAAGCTTGCGGCGCAGCCGATCCTGAGGGAGGCCGGCACGTCGTTCGGCGGTTGTCTGTATTTTGCCGAGCAGCTCTTTGCGGTGAGCGGCACGACAGGCCGGCGACGAGCGATCGACGTCTCCGGAGACGGTGCCAGTAACTATGGGCCTGCGTTGGCGCCGATGCGAGACCGTTTGATCGCAGAGGGCACAACCATCAACGGTTTGGCGATCGAACTCGGCGGGCGCTCAGAGGTCTCTGACTACTACGAGCAGAATGTCATCGGCGGCCCGGGTGCCTTCACGGTCATGGTCGACGACCGATCCGCGTTTGCCGCAGCCATCCGCCGCAAACTGATTCTTGAAATCGCGTCGCTGTCCATCGCCAGGCATCCAAAGACCTAGCGACCAGGGCGCTGCGACGGCCGCTGCGCTGCGTCCGGTCAACGTCCCACGTTTGCCTCTGCGCGACGTGGGCGCCGCGGGCAGCCCCCTGCCGCGTCATCCGCGCAGAAGCAAACAGCAACACCAGCGACCAATAGTCGTGCGCCCCGTTTGTCCCCCTGTCGCAAACCCGGTATAGACCGGCCCTCACCAGACGGACGACGACCATGAGCCAGACCACCGACCAGGATACCGCCGAGGCGATCGCCCGCGCCCGGCTGCTCTCGGCGGCACTGCCCTACATGCTTGCCTATGACGGCAAGGTGGTGGTGGTGAAATATGGCGGCCACGCCATGGGCGACGCAGACCTCGCCAAGGCGTTTGCCCGCGACATCACGCTGCTCGAAACTTCCGGGGCGCGCCCTGTTGTGGTGCATGGCGGCGGCCCGCAGATCGGCGACATGCTGAAGCGGCTCGACATCCAGTCCGAGTTCCGCTCCGGCCTCAGGGTCACCGACAAGAAGACCGTGGAAGTGGTCGAGATGGTGCTTGCCGGCGCCATCAACAAGGAAATCGTGATGGCCATCAATGCCGAGGGCGGCAAGGCGGTCGGTCTCTCCGGCAAGGACGGCAACATGGTGTTTGCGGAGAAGGTGACGCGCACCGAGGTCGATCCCGATTCTAATATCGAGAAGGTGGTCGATCTCGGCTTCGTCGGCGAACCCAAGCGGGTCGACCGGGCGGTGATCGACATGGTGCTCTCGGCCGGGCTGATCCCGGTGATTGCGCCGGTGGCGCCGGGGCTCGACGGCGAGACCTACAACGTCAACGCCGACACCTTCGCCGGCGCGGTGGCGGGGGCACTGGGCGCGACGCGCCTGCTCTTCCTCACCGACGTGCCCGGCGTGCTCGACAAGGCCGGCACGCTGATCAAGCAGCTTACCGTCGCCGAGGTGAAGAAGCTGATCGCCGACGGTACCATCACCGGCGGCATGATCCCCAAGGTCGAGACCTGCATCGAGGCACTGTCGCGCGGTGTCGAGGGCGTCGTCATCCTCAACGGCAAGACGCCACATGCGGTGCTGCTCGAGCTCTACACCGACCACGGCGCCGGCACGCTTATCCTGCCATGAGCACGGGGCCGGCACTTGACCGGTTCGCCGGCGTCGACGCCTGGGTCTTCGACCTCGACAATACGCTCTACCCGCGCCACACGGACCTGTTCAGCCAGGTCGACAAGCGCATCCGCGACTATGTCGGGCGGCTGCTCGACATCGGCCCGGACGAGGCCCACCGGGTGCAGAAGGACTATTACCAGCGCTACGGCACGACGCTGCGCGGGCTGATGGAGGAGCACGGCATCCAGCCCGACGACTTCCTCGAATATGTCCACGACATCGACCATTCGGTGGTCGAGCCCGACCCGCGGCTGGCCGCGGCAATAGAGCGGCTGCCGGGGCGCAAGTTCATCTTCACCAACGGCTCCAGAGCGCATGCCGAGAAGGTGGCGGAGCGGCTCGGCATCCCCGACCATTTCGAGGACATCTTCGACATCGTCTCCTCCGAGCTTCTGCCCAAGCCCAATCGCGCCACCTATGAGCGTTTTCTCGACGCCACTGGCGTCGACCCGAAGCGGTCGGCGATGTTCGAGGATCTGGCGCGCAATCTGGAAGTGCCGAGCGCACTCGGCATGGCGACCGTTCTGGTGGTGCCGCACGGCACGCGCGCGGTGCTGACCGAGGACTGGGAGATGGAGGGCCGCGATGCGCCCCACGTCGCCTTCGTCACCGACGACCTCGCCGGCTTCATCGAGGCGGTGCTCGACGCGCGGCAGCCGGGCTGAGACGCTCGCCCCGCGTTGACTTCCCTCCGCGCGCCACTAAGGTCCGCGCCGATCTTTGGCGAGGAACGTTTGCGATGACCACCGACACTGCCGCCCTGCAAGCGGTTATCGAGGCTGCCTACGAAGACCGCGACACCATCGGCCCGGGGACGACCGGTGAGGTGCGCGAGGCGGTGGACACCACCCTCGACCTGCTCGACAAGGGCGCCGTGCGCGTCGCCGAGAAGACGGACGCCGGCTGGACGGTGAACCAGTGGCTGAAGAAGGCGGTGCTCCTCTCCTTCCGCCTCAACCCGATGGGATTGATCCCCGGCGGCCCGGGTGGCGGTGGCTGGTGGGACAAGGTGCCATCCAAGTTCGCCGGCTGGGGACCGGACGACTTCACCAAGGCGGGTTTCCGCGCCGTGCCCAACTGCATCGTACGCCATTCCGCCTATATCGCGCCGGGCGTGGTGCTGATGCCCTCCTTCGTCAATCTCGGCGCCCATGTCGATTCCGGCACCATGGTCGACACCTGGGCGACGGTCGGCTCGTGCGCCCAGATCGGCAAGAACGTCCACATTTCCGGCGGCGCCGGCATCGGCGGCGTGCTCGAGCCGCTGCAGGCGGGGCCGGTGATCATCGAGGACAACTGCTTCATCGGCGCGCGCGCCGAGGTGGCCGAAGGGGTCATCGTCGGCGAGGGCTCGGTGCTGTCGATGGGCGTCTATCTCGGCGCCTCGACCAAGATCGTCGACCGGGCGACCGGCGAGATCCACATGGGGCGCCGTGCCGCCCTATTCGGTGGTGGTGTCGGGTTCGCTGCCCGGCAGGAACCTGCCCGGCGAGAACTACGGCCCGTCGCTCTATTGCGCCGTCATCGTCAAGAAAGTCGACGAAAAGACGCGCGCAAAGACCTCGGTGAACGACCTCCTCAGAGACTAGATACGACTCGCTTCCGCCTGTAGTCTCGATTGCCTCATCCGACATTGAGCGAAAGGGGCATGTTATGGGTGGATTTCGGCGTTTTATCATCAAGACCGCAGAAGTGATGATGGTGCTTTTCGTCGTCCTGCTGACGATCGCATTTGCGATCAGCAGCGCCGTCGGGGCACAGGAATATGGCAGTGCGGCCGCGATCCTGGCTTTCATCATCGGCGCGGTGCTCGGCTTCATCCTGTCGGCGGTTCTGGCGGCCTTCTTCTTCCTGCTTGCCGAGATTGCGGCCAACACGCGCCAGGAAGTGCTACAGCAGGAGCATCACTAATAGAGCAGGCCGGGCGGCAATCGACGGCTTAGCGGCGCCGAGGGCGAGCGCAAGCAAAACGGGAGGGGCCAGCATGAAATTCGACATCAACCATGTCTATCTCACCACCGAGGGCCGTATCGGCCGCCAGAGCTTCTGGATCGGCGTGATCGCGCTCATCGTCGTCAGCATCGTCATCAACATCATCATCGGATCGCTGTTCGGCTGGTTCAACTTTGCCACCCGGCTGATGCAGGTCATCGTCCAGCTCGTCTTGGCCTATCCCGCCTATGCGCTGATGGCGAAGCGCTTCCAAGACCGGGCCAAGCCGGGCACCTATGCCGCCATCATCGTCGGGCTCAACATCCTGTATTCGCTGTTGGCGCTGATCGGCCTCTTCGGTGCGCCGGGTGCGCCCAACGGTGCGCCGGTTGCGCCCAACACGTTGGGGATGCTGTTCGGCCTGGTCATGGCGGCAATCGGCATCTGGGTCCTGGTCGAGCTCGGCATCCTGCGCGGCACGGTGGGCGACAATGCCTATGGCCCCGACCCGGTGCAAGGCTAGGCCGCGGCGGCATAATCGCGGAGCGGGCGGGGGCGGCCGTGGCGGCACTCCCGCCTGGTGCTGCGATGAACCCGGTGAGCGTCGGCGACCTCGTCCGCTTCTTCTTCTATGCCGGCGGGCGCATCAGCCGTCAGGAATATGCGCTCGGCGTCGCATTCGTCTATGCGGCGAACGCGGCGCTGATCGCCTATGCCGTGCACCAGTCCAACAGCGACCTGGCGCTGGGTCTGGCGATCATGATCTCCGCCTTCCCCTCGACCGTGGCGATGTTCGTGCTGGCGGCGAAGCGCTGCCACGACATGGGGCTGGCCGGCACCTTCGCGCTCCTGCTGGTGGTGCCGCTGGTCGGCCTGTTCTGGCTGATCGGCATCGGCCTGGTGCCCGGCGATTTGGCCCCCAATGCCTACGGCCCGCCGCCGCTTTTCAAGCCCGGTTGAGCGGCCACGCTGCTGCCCTTATGCACCACCACGATTGACGGCTAGAGGAAAGCCTCGTTAAACCGCAGGCGCTGACGCCCCCCTCCCCCCAGGCGCGAGCCAGATGAGCCAGACCTTCGACCCGGCCGCCTTGCTGAAGGCGCTGATCGCGTGCCGCTCCGTCACCCCGGCCGACGGCGGCGCCCAAGACTGGATGGCCGAGGTGCTCGCTGGCGCCGGTTTTGCGGTCGAGCGGCTGACCTTCTCTGCGCCCGGCACGCCGGACGTCGACAACCTGTTCGCCACCATCGGTAGCGGCGCGCCACATCTGGTCTTTGCCGGCCACACGGACGTGGTGCCGCCGGGCGAGGAAGGACGCTGGAGCCATCCGCCCTTTGCCGGCGAGACCGCCGGCGGGGCGCTCTACGGGCGCGGTGCGGTCGACATGAAGGGCGGCATCGCCTGCTTCATGGCGGCGGCGCTCGGCCGGCTTGCCGAGGGTGGAATGCCGCGCGGCACGCTGTCGCTGCTGATTACCGGCGACGAGGAGGGCCCGTCGGTGAACGGCACGGTGAAGGCGCTCGCCTGGGCGCTGGAAAAGGGCCACCGCTTCGACGCGGCCCTGGTCGGCGAACCGACCTCGCGGGTCAAGCTTGGCGATACGATCAAGATCGGTCGACGCGGCGGCCTGTCGGCGACGGTCACGGTTACCGGCCGGCAGGGCCACTCCGCCTATCCCCATCTCGCCGACAACCCGATGCACAAGATGATCCGCATCCTCGACCGGCTGGAGCGCATGTCGCTCGACAAGGGAACGCGCGACTTCGAGCCCTCGAACCTCGAGATCACCAGCATCGACACCGGCAACCCGGCCTTCAACGTCATTCCGGCGAAGGTGGAGGCCAATCTCAACGTGCGCTTCAACGACACCTGGTCGCTGGAATCGCTGGAGGCCCATCTCAGGGCCGAGATCGACGCGGCGGCGGCCGAGGCTGCCGGCAAGGCCCGGGTCGAATTCAAGGTCGCGCACGGCAGCCAGTCCTTCCTGACCGAGCAAGGCCCGCTCACCGACAGCCTGTCGCAGGCGATCGGCGCGGTGACCGGCACCTTCCCCTCGCCCTCGACCGGCGGCGGCACCTCCGACGCGCGCTTCTTCAAGGGGGTGTGCCCGGTGGCCGAGTTCGGCCTTGTGGGCGACACCATGCACCAGATCGACGAGCGCGTGCCGCTCATCGACCTGGCACAGCTGACTGCGATCTACCGCGCCTTCCTCGACCGCTTCTTCGCCGCCGACGAGGTCGCCACCTGATGGATCGCGCCGAGATCTCACGGGCACTGACCGGCGCCTGGCGGCTGTTCCTCGGCCGGCCGGACGCCATGCGCTTTTTCGACCTGAGCGTCGACGGCTTCTGGCGCTCGTTCCGCGCCGTCATCCTGGTGGCGCCGCTCTACGGGCTGACGGCGCTGGCCGATCGGCACGACATGCTGACCGACGCCAACCCCACCGACGATTTCACCAACGTCCAGTTCTGGGCGGCAAAGTCGCTGACGCTCGCCCTCGACTGGGTAACGCTGCCCATCCTGCTCGGCCTCATCGCCGGCTTCGTCGGCATAAGGCGCGGCTATACCGGCTATGTGGTGGCGCGCAACTGGGCGACGGTGCTGATGATCACGCCGTTTGCCGCAATCGCTCTTGTCGACCTCAGCAGCCTGACCTCGACCAGTATGCTGATCCTGCCTTCGCTGCTGGCGCTGGTCGTCACCTTCCGCATGAGCTACGTCATCGCGCGCAAGGCACTGGGCGCCAGCGGGGACGTTGCCGTCGCCTACGTCGTGCTCGACTTCCTGGTGAGTCTCGCGCTCGTCATGAGCGTCAACCGGCTGTTCGGCATCGACGCCGTTACATGAGCCGGCGCGACTGGCGCGTGTCTACACGCGGCTCGCTGTTCCCTGCTCCCGGCGCGCCTTTTCCTCATAATCGACAGCGACCAGATAGAGGCCGTCGGGCGGCGCCACCGGGCCGCAGCGCCTGCGGTCGGTGGCGTAGAGCGCATCTGCGACGAGGGCAGCCGGCCATTTGCCGTCGCCCACCTTCTTCAGCGTTCCGACCATGGAGCGCACCTGATTGTGCAGGAAGGAGCGCGCCTCGGCGACGACCATGATCTCGTCGCCGGCGCGCGACACGTCGAGCCGGTCGAGCGTCTTCACAGGCGACTTCGCCTGGCATTCGGAGGAGCGGAAGGTGGTGAAGTCGTGCCGGCCAACCAGCGCCTGCGCGGCGTCGTGCATGGCCTCTTCGTCGAGGCGCTGGCCGACCCACCAGACGCGGCCGCGATCGACCGCCGGCGGGGCGCGGCGGTCGAGCAGGCGGTAGAGATAATGCCGCTTCATCGCGGAGAAACGGGCGTCGAAACCCGCCGCCACGACGTTCGCCGACAGGATGGTGACGGTCTCCTGCCTGAGATGGGCGTTGAGGGCGTCGCGCACCGTATCGGTCGGCCAATCGCGCGTGAGATCGACATGCGCCACCTGGCCCAGCGCATGGACGCCTGAATTGGTGCGCCCGGCGCCCTTGATCGTGACCGTCTCGCCGGAGAAGCGGGTGACCGCCTCCTCGATCGCCTGCTGCACCGAGCGGCCGTTCTCCTGGCGCTGCCAGCCGACATAGGGCCGGCCGTCATATTCGATGGTGAGCTTGTAACGCGGCATGTCTAGCCGAGCGTGGCGAGCGGCGCGTGCAGGCCGCGCAGGAACTCGGCCGCCGTCACGGCGCCTTTTCCGGCGCGCTGCACCTCGGTCAGGCGCACGGCGCCGGCGCCGCAGGCGACGGTGAGCTGATCGTCGAGCAGTGCACCGGGCGCGCCTTCGCCGTCGGCACGAGTTGAGCGCAGCACCTTCACCCGCTCCGGCCCCTTGCCGAAATCCGCCTGGCACCAGGCGCCGGGAAAGGGTGACAGGCCGCGGATGTGATTGTGGACGTCCGCCGCCGGCCGCGACCAGTCGATGCGCGTCTCGGCATTGTCGAGCTTCCTGGCGTAGGTGACGCCGTCTTCCGCCTGCGGGGTGAAGCCGAGATCGCCGCGCGACAGCGCCGCGAGCGCGCGCACCATCAGGTCGGCGCCAAGCGCGGCCAGGGTTTCCGCTACCTCGCCGGCGGTGGCATCAGGCGCAATCGCGACGCGCTCGCTCATGGCGACCGGGCCGGTGTCGAGCCCCTCCTCCATGCGCATGACCATGACGCCGGTCTCCTGATCGCCGGCCATGATGGCGCGCGCCACGGGGGCGGCGCCGCGCCAGCGCGGCAGCAGCGAGCCATGCAGGTTGAGGCAGCCATGCTCCGGCGCGTCGAGAAAGGCTTTCGGCAGGATCTGGCCGTAGGCGACGATGACGCCGACATCGACGCCAAGCGCGGCGAAACGCTCCGCCTCGCCTTCGTTCCTGAGGCGCTTCGGCGTCAGCACCGGCAGGGCGAAACGCTCGGCGGCCACGTGCACCGGCGACTTGCGCTCGGCCATGCCGCGGCCAGCGGCGCGCGGAGGCTGGGTGTAGACAGCCGCCACGTCATGCCCCTGGCCGACGATCTCGGTCAGCGTGGGGACGGCGAAATCCGGGGTTCCGAAGAAGGCGATGCGCATGGGGGCGGGCATAGCGCCCCCATGAGACGCCGGCAAGGCGCGCGGTTGCGACGGCTGTCTTCGGCCCGACGATTAGCGGCAGCGTTCGCGGTAGAGCCTGCCGTGATAGCGGTAGGTGCACCAGCCGTCGTTATGTTGCTGCACCAGAACCGCGCCGGCGAGCGCGCCGATGCCGCCGCCGACGATCGCGCCGCCGACCGAGTGGGTGGCTACGCCGCCGAGCGCCGCGCCAATGGCGCCACCGCTGAGCGCGCCTTCGGTGGTGCTGCAGCCTGCCATGCCGAGACCGAGGGCCGAAACGGCCACCACGGCCAAAATCGTCTTCCTCATGTGAAACTCTCCCTGCCTTCCTGCCTCCGTCAAAGCCAGGTCGCCCCGGCCAGCGCCAAAGAAGCGCGCCGCATTGTGGCCGAAACGTGGAAAGGCAGGAGCCGGCTGGCGGTTTCTAGAGGGCTGGCGGCTTGCCGGCGATCTTCGCCTGCTTGGTGAACTTCTTGATCACCATGTCGCGCTTCAGCTTGGACAGGTAGTCGATGAACAGCTTGCCATCGAGATGGTCGATCTCGTGCTGGAGGACGACGGCAAGCATGCCGTCCCCTTCCATCTCCTGCGCCTTGCCGTCGCGGTCGAGATAGGCAACGCGCACGCGGGCCGGGCGCTCGACCTCGGCGAAATATTCCGGAATTGACAGGCAGCCCTCTTCCGCCGCGGCGAACTCGTCGGAGCGCCACAGGATCTTCGGGTTGATGAGGAAGAGCGGATCGCGCTTGGGCTCCTCCTCCTCCGATTCGCGGGTGGCGACGTCGATGGTGAGGAAGCGGCGCGGCACGCCGACCTGGATGGCGGCAAGCCCGATGCCGGGCGCCTCGTACATGGTCTCCAGCATGGAATCCATGAACTTGCGCAGATCGTCGTCGACCCGTTCGACGGGGTCGCTCTTCATGCGCAGCTTGCGGTCCGGCAGGGTGATGATATCGAGCTTTGACACGCGCATCAGATATGAGAGGAACCCCGCCGGGTCAACGCTTTCGAGGGACCGGCCATGGCAAGCAGGCGCAGAACGGCGGTGCCACGAAGGCTGAAGCGCAATCCGGTCGCCCGCGCACTGCGCTCGCCGCTCTTCCGCGAGAAGGCGGTGGAGCCCCCCGAGCGGCCGCGGCGGCCTGCGCGCAAGCCGAAGCACCCGAAGCCGCTGGAGCAGGAGGAGGAGGAAGGCGGCGACTAGCGGCCGGAAATGTTCCTGTTTTGTACCGGCCGGCGAATCGCGCTATGCTGTCCGAATGCTCGGGACTGCCTACCAGTTCGGCGACGTGACCGTCACCGGCGCCACTTTGGCTGCCGGCGGCGCGGCCGTGCTGTGCTTCGTGCTTCTCGTCATCACCTTCATCGCCTGGCGCCGGGCGGCGCGGCGGGCGGAGACGCTGGAGGAGGCGCGCGACGACGGCATTGCCGCCGGCCTGGCGGAGCTCCGCCACCACCAGAGCGAGATCACCGGCCAGGTGCGCGGCCTGTCGGACCGGCTCGACGGCTTCGGCCACCGGGTCGGCCAGTCGGTGAGCGAGACCGCGCGCGGGACGCATGAGAGCCTCGCCAAGCTCGGCGAGCGGCTGGCGGTGATCGACAAGGCGCAGCGCACGATCACCGACCTCTCCAGCCAGGTGGTCGAGTTGCAGCACATCCTGGCCAACAAGCAGACGCGTGGCGCCTTCGGCCAGGCGCGCATGGAGGCGATCGTGCGCGACGGCCTGCCAGCCTCGGGCTACCATTTCCAGGCGACGCTTTCGAACGGCAACCGGCCGGACTGCCTGATCCTCTTCCCCAATGGCGGGGCGAGCCTGGTCATCGATGCGAAATTCCCGCTGGAGGCATGGAACGCCATCCGCGCGGCCGAGACGCCGGAGGCGCTGAAAGCCGCCGAAGGCCAGTTCCGCCGCGACACGCTCAAGCACGTCCAGGACATCGCCGAGCGCTATCTCGTCCTCGGCGAGACACAGGACACCGCGTTCATGTTCGTGCCGTCGGAATCGATCTTCTTCGATATCCACGAGCACTATGAGGACATCGTCCAGCGGGCGCACCGGGCGCGCGTGGTCATCGTTTCGCCCTCGCTCCTGATGCTGTCGATCCAGGTGGTGATGTCGCTCTTGCGCGACGTGCGCATGCGCGAGCAAGCGCACATCATCCAGCAGGAGGTGGTGCGCCTGATGGACGATGTCGGCCGGCTCGACGACCGGGTGCGCAAGCTCGACGTCCACTTCAAACAGGCCAACAAGGATGTCGAGGACATCCTCGTCTCCAGCCGCAAGATTTCGGGGCGCGGCGAGAGGATCAAGGCCGTCGAGGTGGAAGACGGCGAGCCGGCGCCGGCTCAGCAAGCGCCGACGCGCCCTGTCCCGTCGTCCCAGCGCGGCCCGGCGCAGCTGCCCTTCAGCGCATTCGAGGAAGTCTAGGCGGCGGCATCATGGTCAGGATCAGCATCCTTTATCCGAACAGGGCGGACGGCCGTTTCGACATGGACTACTACCTCGAAACGCACATGCCGGCCTCGATCGAGCGGCTCTCCGCCGGCAAGGGCTTTCAGGGCGTTTCGGTGGATCGCGGCATCGGCGGCGCGGCGCCGGGGGCGCCGCCGGCCTATGTCGCCATGTGCCAGTATCTCTTCGACACGATCGAGGACTTCATGGCCGCCTTCGGCGCCCATGCCGAATTCCTGCAGGGCGACATGGCGAACTACACCGACATCGAGCCGGTGATTTAGTTCAGCGAAGTCGCGATCGCGCGCTAGGACTTTTCGTCGTCAGTTGGCGAAGGGGTCGGCGCCCGCCGGTTGCCGCCTATGCGTGTCATTTCTTCATGCAGCGCCCTCCCGGCAGGAGGACGCCGACGATCGATCGCGAAGTCGCCCGAAATCAACGCGATCCGCTTACTAG
>CAVUOD010000033.1:0-185622 GCA_963743015.1 uncultured Alphaproteobacteria bacterium | reverse complement strand
AAGTGACCCGGCATTTCCGCCGAGAAGTGACCCGCCTGTCATGTATCTTTCGGGTGTGGTGCGACGGTCAATGCCCTGTTTTTCTCCTTCCTGGTTTTAGCGTGGTGGGCCGAGCTGTTTTTGAACCGGAAGCTGTCGTTTCCGGTCTCGAGGATGTGGCAGTGGTGGGTCAGCCGGTCGAGCAATGCGGTCGTCATCTTGGCATCGCCGAACACGCTGGCCCATTCGCTGAAGCTCAAGTTGGTGGTGATGATGACGCTGGTGCGCTCATAGAGCTTGCTCAGGAGATGGAACAGGAGGGCGCCGCCGGATGCACTGAACGGCAGGTAGCCGAGTTCGTCGAGGATGACGAGATCGGAGTGGACGAGACGGTTGGCGATCTGTCCGGATCTGCCTTGTGCCTTCTCCTGCTCGAGCGCGTTGACGAGGTCGACTGTCGAGAAGAAGCGGACTCGCCTGCGGTGGTGCTCAATGGCCTGCACGCCGATAGCGGTCGCGACGTGGGTCTTTCCCGTGCCGGGCCCGCCGACCAGGACGATGTTGTTGGCCTCGTCGATAAACTCGCAGCGATGGAGCTGGCGCACGAGCGCCTCGTTGATCTCGCTGCTTGAGAAGTCGAAGCCGTTCAGATCGCGATAGGCCGGGAAGCGCGCCGCCTTGAGCTGGTAGGCCACCGACCTGACCTCCCGTTCAGCCGTTTCGGCCTTGAGGAGCTGGGACAGGATCGGAATGGCGGCTGCAAAGGCGGGGGAGCCTTGTTCGGTCAACTCGCCAACGGCCTGGGCCATGCCGTGCATCTTAAGGCTCCTGAGCATGATGACGATGGCGCCGCTGGCGGGATCATGAGCCATGACGCGCCTCCGCCGTCTTCCTCAGGGCGTCGTAGCGCTCGACATTGGCCTGCGGCTCATTGGTGAGCGTCAAAGCCTGAGGTGCATCGACGGCCGGCGGCAGGAGGGGTTTGCCGTCAACCAGCCTGTGAAGCAGGTTGAGCACATGCATCTTTGTCGGAACGCCTGCCTCAAGCGCCAGCTCGACGGCCGAGAGGACAGCCTGTTCATTGTGCTGGAGGACGAGCGCCAGGATATCGACCATCTCGCGATCGCCGCCCGGCTTCCTGAGGAGATGCTGCTGCAGTGTCCTGAAGGCGTCGGGGAGTTCGGCGAAGGGTGCACCGTTGCGAAGAGCGCCAGGCTTGCGCTGAACGACCGCCAGGTAATGCCGCCAGTCGTAAACCGTCTGTCCGGGCCGATCATGAGAGCGGTCGATGATGCGCCGGTGCTCGCAGATCACCTGGCCTTCTGCCGCGACGACGATCCTCTCCGGATAGACACGCAGGCTCACCGGCCGGTTGGCGAACGACGCCGGAACGCTGTAGCGGTTGCGCTCCAGATGGACGAGGCAGGTCGGAGAGACCCGTTTGGTGTATTCCACAAAGCCGTCGAATGGACGTGATGCCGGCATGAGGGCCTGAGCTTCCTCGGCCCAGACATCAGCGATGGTCCCACGCATTTGCCCATGCGACGTCTGCCGCCAAAGCTCAAGGCAGCGGCTCTCCAGCCATTCGTTCAGGGCTTCCACAGAAGGAACGCGCGGCATCGGCTGCCAGAGCCGGTGGCGAGCATCCTGGACGTTCTTCTCGACCTGTCCCTTCTCCCAACCGGATGCCGGATTGCAGAACTCAGGCTCGAAGAGGTAGTGGCTGGCCATTGCCAGGAAGCGAGCGTTGACATCGCGCTCCTTGCCGTGCCCGACCCTGTCGATGGCGGTCTTCATGTTGTCGTAGATGCCGCGGCGGGGAACGCCGCCAAAGACGCGGAAGGCGTGATTGTGGGCGTCGAACAGCATCTCATGCGTCTGTAGAGGATAAGCCCGCACGATGAAGGCGCGGCTGTAGCTCAGCTTCGTATGGGCCACCTGCAGCTTGACGCGCTCGTTGCCGACGATCGCCCAGTCCTCGGACCAGTCGAACTGGAACGCTTCGCCGGGTTCAAAGGCAAGCGGAACGAATGTCCCGCGGCCCGACGTCTGCAACTCTCTTTGCCGATCGGCTTTCCAGTCCCGGGCAAACGCCGCGACACGATTGTAGGAGCCGTCATAGCCGAGGCTCATCAGGTCGGCATGCAACTGCTTGACGGTCCGCCTCTGCTTGCGGGGTTTGTTGGCTTCCGCCTTCAGCCAGGTCGACAACCGGTCGGCGAAGGGGTCGAGCTTGCTGGGCCGGTCGGGAACCTTGAACTTCGGCTCCACGTCGTCGGAGCGCAGATATTTGCGGACCGTGTTCCGGGATAGGCCAGTCCGGCGCGAGATCGCCCGGATCGATAGATGCTCTCGAAAATGCCAGCGTCGGATAACGCTCAATAACGCCATGTCGATCACTCCATAGCCCCCGCTCAAGACAAGCAGGGAGGGGTTCAAACATGGGTCACTTCTCGCTGGAAATATCCCTCAACGACGGGTCAGTTCTCGCTGGAAATCAACACGCATGAACCTCTCTCGGGGGCTGAGGCTGTTCGCCGGATGCACCGGCAGCTCTTCGAGGAAGAGCGCGACCGGGTGGTGGATGCCATCTTGCTTCTACGGTCAAACTATCGGATCGAACCGGGGTCGGTACCGCTTGGGCACGGGCTGGCATTCTTGCCGCCACGCAGGTGGCCGGTGGTAATGGCGGGCTGACTAATTTCCGTCCTTTGTGTGACGCATATGCAACCCAAGTTAGGCGATTTGTTCTTATGGTCATTGTCCTTACGCTGACCATATCGATCAGAGAGGGCTGAGCCATGCATCTCAGAACCCGTTTGCTTTTGGCGGCGACGTTTGCGCTGGGCATGACAGAACCAGTGTGGGCGGCGGATGGGACATACTATCCGCCGGTCGAGGGAAGCCCACTCTATTCGCCAACGCCTATGATCACGGCGGATGTCACCGGTAGTTTGGGCTGGCTCAAAGAAGGCAATGTATCGTCGGGTACGGGAACCCTTGGCGCTCGGCTCAACATGCCCCTCCATGATGGTTGGAACCTGGAGCCGGACATTGGGCTTGCTGCAACGTTTGATCCGTCAGTCACGGTTTTCGGCGGCGTTGCGCATCTGTACAAGAATTTACCCGGTGCGGCACTGGGTGGCTTCGTGGGCGGCTTCCAGACCTCATCATCATTTTATACGCAGAGTACCTTCACTCTCGGAGCAGAGTTGGCGCTCTACACCCATCCAAATTCAATTTTCGGGGCTCAACTCGGCTATGGATGGGTTTCGGACGGAACCAGCTACCCGTCCGTCGGCGGCTATTGGGACTATTTCTTCACACCTGACCTGAAGGGCACGATTGGGGCAAACTGGATTGGCGGCTACAGCGGGCTGTCTTCAACAACGGTGGGGACGCTCGCGCTAACCAAGCACTGGGCCGGAACGCCGTGGTCGGCTTATGTGTCGGGGTCTGTCGCCGACGTTAGTGGGACTACCGCTAGTGTGGCACTGATTGGTGCGACGTGGGGACTACGATGCACCCGGGGCGACGCTATACCAGCATAACCAGTCGGTGCCGTTTAAGTTTGCCGCGACGCTGTTCTAGCCAATCGGTGCCATTACTTGTTGCACTAGCCGTTTTGCGACGACACCTGATGGAGGCAGTGCATTTTGGTTTGAAGGATACTTCAAGTCACATGTTGCAATCACTCCGGAACCGTTGGGTATCTGTTGTTAACCATCTGTTAAGGATCGGAAGCTGTAATCCCAGTACGAGCGGTCGAACATCACGCGCTCCTTTGGGCGCATCCATTGCCCGCCCACGCCTTGAAACAGATAGCCAATACCGCGTTGTTCGGCCGCTCGACCAATCTCCGAAATCGTACACCTGTCGCAGGGCGTTTCGGATGCGCTGGATGCTCTGACGGCCTGAATTACGCCGCTCACCTCGCTTCTTTGTTCAGTAGCTTGCCCCCAAGAGCGTAGACCGCCGCGTGATGAACGATGGAGATGATCGCTAACGTCCACGCCCAGAAGGGCTGACCGGCGACGTACAACGCAAGGGCGGCAAGTCCCGAGATGATCAGTTCCTGAGTGAGACGTAGGGGCTCGCCCAGCGGTCCCGCTTGGTGGAAATCGATTGCTGCCCAGAAGCCGAAACCCAGTACCGGCACCGCGACGGCGAGAACTATAGCCATCAGCCCCGTAGCCGCGTAGTAGCCCCAGACGGCGAACGCCGCCACGATGCCGGCCTCCATGATGCCTCTGAGGCCAACATTGAGCCACTTCAGCGTCGCGGTCATTTGAGCTGCTGCCAGTTCATCGGATACGCCCCCACCTCCCACTCACAATGGTCCCTCCGTTCAACGAGCCGCTCAACCCATGGTGCGCGTTGGGCCAGTCAGGTGGACACCTCGAAGAACCTCGCCGTGGCCGGGCGGATTTGATTTACTCGGTGCAATGAATCGCGCGGAGGGGATCGATGCGAGGACAGGCCGGGTTCTGGGATATTGACGAGCGCTATGTGCGGCTGAGCGAGGCCGGTGATCCACTGGAGAAGCTGAACGCGGTGGTGCCGTGGGAGGTTTTCCGCAAGCCATTGGCCAAGGCGCTAAAACGTTCGGACGGTGCCAAAGGTGGCCGGCCGCCCTACGATGCGGTCCTGATGTTCAAGGTGATGGTGCTGCAGGCGCTCTACAGCCTGTCGGACGACCAGGCTGAGTTCCAGATCCAGGACCGGCTGTCCTTCATGCGCTTCCTCGGGCTGGGGCTCGGTGACAAGGTACCGGACGCCAAGACGATCTGGCTGTTCCGGGAGCATCTCGGCCAAGCCCGCGCGGTGGAGAACCTGTTTGCCCGTTTCGACAGGCATCTCACCAAGGCCGGCTACTTGGCGATGGGCGGCCAGATCGTCGACGCCACGATCGTGGCGGCGCCCAAACAGCGCAACAGCGATGGCGAGAAGGCCGACATCAAGGCGGGCAAGATCCCCGAAGCCTGGAAGGACAAGCCTGCGAAGCTGAGGCAGAAGGACCGCGACGCGCGTTGGACGGTGAAGTTCTCCAAGGCCAAGACCGACGAGGCGGGAAAGACGAAGCAGCGCGACATCGCCGTCCCTGCCTTCGGCTACAAGAACCACGCCGCGATCGACCGCCGGCACGGGTTTATCCGCGGCTTCACCGTCACCGGCGCGTCGGCCTATGACGGGGCGCAGCTCCGCAACGTGCTGGACAAGAGCAACACCGGATCGACGGTGTGGGCCGACACCGCCTATCGCTCGAAGACCAACGAGGCGTGGCTGGCGAAGAACGGCTACGTCTCCGATATCCACCACAAGAAGCCGAAGGGGCGGCCGATGAGCGAACGAACCGCACGGGCCAATGGCCGCCGTTCGAAGGTCCGGGCCTTTGTCGAACATGTCTTCGCGCAGCAGAAAGCCCGCATGGGCCTGTTCGTGCGGACCATCGGCATGGCGCGGGCCAGGACGAAGATCGGCATGGTCAATCTCGCCTACAATCTCACGCGCTACGTCTGGCATGAGGGGCGGACCGCGTCCGCATGACCGCAAAGGCGGCGCAAAACGCTGCCGCCGCGCCCAGGTCGACCATCGCCGAGCCGGCCCGAAACAGCCGACACTGAAGTAATCGCCCCGTCAGGCCGTGCCGAACCTCATCACTGCCCAGCGGTCGTGCGGACGCCAGTAGTTCGAGGTGTCCAGGTCAAGTTTCCACCGAATGTGTGCGGGCGGATCGGAATGGGGAACTTTTCGTGGGCCGTGAGGAAGCGAGGGGCACCCCACGGGGGAGAATGGGCATTCGCGCTCTGGGATATATGCGCCCACAAATCCAGCGCAGATTTTTGGATCGACACCTCAATGGATGGGACGAGTCAGAAGGGGGTACAAAGATGGATAAAGTCCTATTCCATAATCGTACCCCTTCACGGCCACTCACGAGATGATGGTCCCGAGCGCGACAATCCGGTTCACGGGGAGGGGTCGGACAGAATGTGCGGGGGATTGTGTCCATTGAGTGGGGGATAGGGAATGGTCGATCATCACCCTCACACTGACCCCCCACCCAATGTTCAACGATACGTGCCACCGATGGGGCAGCTTCACGTGCCCGTTAGGGGACCGAACACCATCCTACATTCATGGAGCGGTCTCCCCATTCGGACGGTCCAGCTTCGCTGCAATCCTTTCCCTTGTCGGATGGGTGTAGCGGTTGAGCATTCGCAGATCGCGATGGCCGCTGATCAAGGCAACCTCTGGCGCGGTCAACCCCAACTCAAAGAACCGGCTAATGGCTTCGTGACGAAGGTCATGGAAGTGGAGGTCATCAATCCCGGCCTTTTTCACTGCCCGCCCCCAAGCCAGCCGAACGGCATTGCCGGACACAGGAAATACCCGGTCCCCAGTCCTTGGCAGATCGGCGAGGATCGTCACCGCCAGACGGCTCAATGGGATTGTCCTAGCGTGCCCATTCTTGGTGGTCGGGATCAGCACCGACCGGCGCTCAACATCGACGTGGTCCCATCTCATCGACAGGATTTCGCCCCGCCGCATCCCGGTCTCAATGGCGAACTCGATGATGGGGATGATGTAGGGGTTCTGACGCGAGCGAGCTGCCTCTATGAGGCGAGCATACTCTCCCTCCTTAAGCCTTCTCTCACGTCGCTGATCAGGTGTCTTGAAGGCAAGGGTGTCCACCGGGTTCTCGCGGATCGGTACGTTCCATTCCCGCCGCGCGATCTCGAAGACGTTATGGAGGACGTTGAGTTCACGCTTGAAGGTCGCGGGCTTGACCCTCATGAGGCGCTGATCGCGGTATTGAGCGAAGTGGGATCGCCCAAGTCGCGAAAGCGACATCCTGCAGATCGGCTGACGTAGGAACGCTGTGAGCACGATGGTCTCCACATCGCGAGTTCGCTTGCGCGGCGTCACCGAGGCTCGGTATCGCTCAACAAGGTCGCCAAGGGTACAGCCCTCAAGGACCTTCAGATTGGGAGGCAGGTCGTGACGGTCGGCTTTGGACTCCATATCGCGAGCCCAAATGACGGCATCTGACTTGTGTTGGAAGGACCGGACGTGGGCAGCCTGTCCCTTGCGTCGGACTTGTACTTGGTACTTGTCGCCTCTCTTGCGGATGGAAGCCATATCGAACCTCGCGCTGTGACGTACGTGTGACAGCCGAGAAATTCGATCTGCTGGGACCTGGGCTTGCGTCCTCAAAGTGCAACAATATGAGGAACTTACAATGGTGGGCGATACTGGGATTGAACCAGTGACCCCTCCCGTGTGAAGGGAGTGCTCTCCCGCTGAGCTAATCGCCCGTCCGGCTCGTGAAGCCGAAAGTGCCCGGATTTAAGGGACCGGCGGGACCGCCGTCAAGGCGAAGCGACGCCAAGACTGGCGACTGCCTCCCAAAGGGCGTCGAAATGGTCGATCAGCCGGTCCGGCTTGAATGCGGCGACCGGCACCGGCGTGTAGCCGAAGCTGACCGCCACCACCGGTGCGCCGGCCGCTCGCGCCGTCTCGATGTCGGTTTCGGAATCGCCCACCATGACGGCGCGCTCCGGCGACCCGCCGGCCAGCCGCACCGTCTCGTTGAAGACGCGGGCGTCGGGCTTCAGCCAAGGCAGTGCGCCCTGGCCGACGATCGCGCCAAAGCGCGGTGCCAGGTTAAGCGCCTCCAAAATCGGCCGCGCGAGCGGATCGGGCTTGTTGGTGCACACCGCCAGCAGCCAGCCGGCGGCGGAAAAACGGTCGAGCGCGGCCTCGACGCCAGGATACGGGCGGCTCTCGTCGGCCAGATGCTCCCCGTAATGGTCAATGAGCCCCTTGAACAGCCGCTCCAGCTCGGCGCCCTCGACCTGCCGTCCGACGGCCGCAAAAGCGCTCCGGATCAGCACGCGTGCGCCGCGGCCGACCATGCTGAGCGCCGTCTCGGTGGTCATCGGCGGCAGGCCTTCGCCGGCCAGCACCGCATTCAGCGCCCGCACGATGTCGGGCGCGGTATCGACGAGGGTTCCGTCGAGATCGAAGACAAGGGTAGGGGGGAGCAAGGCAGGGCCGGAAGTCAGCTTCCGTAGCCGCGCGCCATCAGGGCCGCGAATACCGGAATCAAGAAGAAAACGACCAGCTCTAAATGGATGAATCGCCTGGCTTTTTCAACCTCCGCCGGCGGCGGAACGAAATCCGCGCCGCGGCGGATCGCCGCCCGCCACCTGATGAAGCGGATGGTCGGCCAGATGGACAGGATGCCGACAAGCAGCACGGCGCCGAGCTTGGCGTGGAAGAACACGTTGTGCCAGTAGTAATCGGGCCCTTTGAGGCCGAAATAGACGCGCCCGAAGCCGACGATCAGGATCAGCCCGGCGAGCACCCCGAAGGCGATGTCGATGCGCGCCACCTTGAGCGCGTCGGCGGTCGACATCTGCGGCCTGACCAGCATCATCTCGGCGACGAGAACGGCGGCAAGCGCGAAGATCAGCAGGTGATGGGCGATCGCGAGCAAAAGGTCAGTCAGCATGGTCGGTTCCCCCTTCGACAGCCACAGCCGACCCCGGCACATCGTCGCCGTGGCGTCAAGGCCCGCCAGATGCTAACAAGCGGCCGGAAAGGTCCGGAATCGCGATGAAATACCTTCTCGTATCCCTGTTTTTCGGCAGAGGCGCCGGTTGATGGCCGAGACGACACCGGGCGTTGATGCTGAACGTCGGCGCGCCGCCGAGGCGGCGCTGGAGGATGTCCGCCCGGGCATGAAGCTCGGCCTTGGCACCGGCCGCACGGCCGCGCATTTCGTTCGCGCGCTGGGCGAGCGCGTACGCGGCGGGCTGTCGGTCGTCGGCGTGCCCACCTCGGACAAGACGGCCGAACTCGCCCGTGCCGAGGGCATCCCGCTCGCCACGCTCGACGAGGAACCGGCGATCGATCTGGTCGTCGACGGGGCCGACGAGGTCGATCCGGAACTGCGCATGATCAAGGGCGGCGGCGGTGCGCTGCTGCGCGAGAAGATCGTGGCAAGCGCGGCGCAGCGCATGATCGTCGTTGTCGACAAGGCCAAGATCGTCGACGCTCTCGGCGCCTTTCCCCTGCCCATCGAGATCGTGCCCTTCGGCGCGACGCCGGTGCGCCTCGCCGTCGAGCGCGTGGCCGCCCGCCTTGGGCTGAGCGGGTCGATGGCCTGGCGCCAGGCCGGCGCCGGCCCCTATGTCACCGATGGCGGCAATCACATTCTTGACGTATCTGTCGGCCGTATAGTCGATCCTGAGCGCCTTGCACGGGAGCTTGATGCCACGCCCGGCGTTGTCGAACATGGCCTGTTCATTGGATTTGCCTCGCTCGTGGTCGTGGCGGGCAGTGATGGCGTCACCCGCCTGAGCAAGTAGAACTGCTTTCTATCCACATGGAGCACCTAATGACCCTGATCGGTAATTTCGTCCGAATGGCAGCGGTTGTAGCCGCCCTTGTCGCGGTGCCGACATCCTCGCTCATGGCGCAGGAGATCAGCCAATCGCATTTGGCCGCTGCCCTCGCGGTGATCAATGCCACCACCGCCACCCGAAGCTTCGACAACCGCCTGCCGGCGATCGCCAACGAGGTCACCAACCGGCTGATCCGCGCCCGCCCTGACCTGCACCAGGAGATCGCCGACACGGTTCAGGCCGTCGCCCTGAAGCTCGTCGTGCGGCGCAAGGAGCTCGACCAGGACGTGGCGCGCGTCTACGCCAAGGCGTTCTCCGAGCAGGAACTCAATACCATCGCCGCCTTCCTCAAGAGCCCCGCCGGCCAGAAGTATCAGACCGACGGGCCGGCCGTTTTCCGCGACACGCTGCAGGCGGTGCAGGCCTGGTCCGACCGGGTGGGAGCCGAGCTTCTCGACAAGACCAAGGAAGAGCTGAAGAAGCAGGGTCACCCGCTCTGATGGTCTGCGGCGCGTGACGGGCGACTACGACTACGATCTGCTGGTCATCGGCGCCGGCTCCGCCGGCGTCCGTGCTGCGCGGCT
The DNA here is from genome assembly GCA_963743015.1 of uncultured Alphaproteobacteria bacterium. GTDB lineage: Bacteria > Pseudomonadota > Alphaproteobacteria > Rhizobiales > Kaistiaceae > CAVSRC01. Next base: position 175,646 of record CAVUOD010000033.1, on the reverse strand, counting down.
GGCCGCCGAGCTGGGCAAGCGCGTGGCGATCGCGGAGGAAAGCCGCGTCGGCGGCACCTGCGTGCTGCGCGGCTGCGTGCCCAAGAAGCTTTTCGTCAACGCGGCCCACTACGCCGAAGCTTTCGAGGATGCCGTGGGCTTCGGCTGGCGCGTCGAAGGCCTGCATTTCGACTGGCCGACACTCACCAGCAATGTCGCTGGCGACGTGTCGTGGCTGAGCGGCATCTACATCCGCAATCTTGAAAAGGCCGGCGCCGAGATCATCCATAGCCGCGCCGTGCTCGAGGGCGCACACAGCGTGCGCCTTCTTGCCGAACACCGGACCGTGACGGCGGACCATATCCTGATCGCCACCGGCGGCCGGCCGCGTCGGGATTTGGCCGTTCCCGGCATCGAGCACGTCATCACCTCCGACGATTTCTTCCATCTGGAGAAGCTGCCGCGGCGCGTGCTCATCGTCGGCGGCAGCTACATCGCCCTGGAGATCGCCTCGATCTTCGCCGGCTTCGGCGTCGAGACGACGGTCATCCACCGCGGCCATGAGATCCTGCGCGGCTTCGACGACGAGGTCCGCCACGAGCTCTGCTCGGCGCTCGAGCGGCGCGGCGTCACGGTGATGACCAACCAGGAGCTGGCCGGCATCGTCGCAGCCGATCGTGGATTTCTCGCCACCCTGAAGTCGGACGCCACCATCGCCGCCGATCAGGTGCTGCTCGCCATCGGCCGCCACCCGAACACCGTCGGCCTCGGCCTCGAAAAGGCCGGCGTCACGGTCGACGCCACCGGCGTCATCAAGGTCGACGCCTATTCGCACACCGGCGTTGCCAACATCTATGCCGTCGGCGACGTGACCGGTCGGCTCCAGTTCACGCCGGTTGCCATCCGCGAGGCTGCCGCTTTCGTCCAGACCGTGTTCCAGGACCACCCGACCGCGGTCGACTACGACAACGTTCCGGTGGCGGTATTCGCCAATCCGGAGGTCGGCTCGGTCGGCCTGACCGAGCAGGCGGCGCGCGAGCGCTACGCTGCGCTCGACATCTACCGCTCGCATTTCAAGCCGCTGCCCTATCGCGTCGCCGGCCGCGACGAACGCATGCTGATGAAGCTGGTCGTCGACGGCGACACCGATCGGGTCCTCGGCTGTCATTTCGTCGGCCCCAACGCCGCCGAGATGGCCCAGCTGGTCGCCATCGCGGTGAAGATGGGCGCCACCAAGGCCGATTTCGACGCGACCACGGCACTGCATCCCACCCTTGCCGAGGAAGTCGTCACCATGGCGCGGCCGGCCGAGCGCATTCGCCGCGAGGCGGCGGAGTAGGTGGCAAGAACACCCGGGAGGCCCCGCAGCATTCGGGTGGAACTGCCCCGCGGTGCCGTGTATAACCGCGCCCGCAGGGCCGGAATTCAGCGGTTTTCGCAGGGAGTTGGGCGTTATGACGAGCGCTTGGTCGCCGGCCAGCTGGCGCACGAAACCGATCGAGCAGATTCCCGTCTATCCGGACCGGGATGCCCTGGCCGCGGTTGAGGCGCGGCTCGCCTCCTATCCGCCGCTGGTCTTCGCCGGCGAGGCGCGCAAGCTGAAGAAGGCGCTGGCCGGTGTCGCCGAGGGCAAGAGCTTCCTGCTCCAGGGCGGCGATTGCGCCGAAAGCTTCGCTGAGCACCGGGCCGACAACATCCGCGACTTTTTCCGCGTCTTCCTGCAGATGGCCGTGGTGCTGACCTTTGCCGGCGCCGTCCCGGTGGTGAAGGTCGGCCGCATCGCCGGCCAGTTCGCCAAGCCGCGCTCAGCGCCGACCGAGAAGAAGGGCGGCATCGAGCTGCCCAGCTATCGCGGTGACATCATCAACGGCATCGAGTTCGACGAAGCCGGGCGGGTGCCCGATCCCAACCGTCTCGAAATGGCCTACCGCCAGTCGGCCGCCACCCTCAACCTGCTGCGCGCCTTCGCCACCGGCGGCTACGCCAACCTGCAGCACATCCACCAGTGGATGCTTGGCTTCGTCGCCGACAGCCCGCAATCGAACCGTTACCAGGAGCTGGCCAACCGCATCACCGAGGCGCTTGATTTCATGCGCGCCTGCGGCATTGATCCGGAAAACCATCCGGAGATGCGCTCGACCGATTTCTACACCAGCCACGAGGCGCTGCTGCTCGGCTTCGAACAGGCCATGACCCGCGTCGAATTCGACCAGCGGCGACTGGTATTCCACCTCCGGCCACATGCTGTGGATCGGCGATCGCACCCGCCAGCCGGGCAACGCCCATATCGAATATTGTCGCGGCGTGAAGAACCCGATCGGTCTCAAATGCGGACCGTCGCTCGACCCCGATGAGCTGCTCCGGCTGACCGACATTCTCAATCCGGACAACGAGGCGGGCCGCCTGACGCTGATCTGCCGCTTCGGCGCCAACAAGGTCTTCGACAAGCTCCCCGCTTTGGTGCGCGCCGTCGAGCGCGAGGGACGGCGCGTAGTCTGGTCGTGCGATCCCATGCACGGCAACACGATCACCTCGGCGACCGGCTACAAGACGCGGCCCTTCGACCTCGTCCTGTCGGAGGTCGAGGATTTCTTTGCCGTGCATCGCGCCGAGGGCACCCATCCCGGCGGCATCCACATCGAGATGACCGGATCGAACGTCACCGAATGCACCGGTGGCGCCCGCGCCATCACCGAGGACGAGCTGCACGATCGCTACCACACCCATTGCGATCCGCGGCTCAATGCCGACCAGTCGCTCGAACTGGCCTTCCTGGTTGCCGAACTGCTCAAGCGCAATCGCCTGGAACGCGGCGAGCGCACGGCCGCGTCCGCCTGAACGGCCCCTTCCTTCATCCTCCGGCGCGGCGCAGGCCGTTGACCGGGTTCGTCCTCCTCGCGCCACGGCGCATGCGACCTCGTCGCGGTCTTCCGCTTCGCCTCATGCTTCTGGGAGGAAGCGGAGGCGAAACCGGCATCGTCGCTGATTGCCAATCTGGCTTAGTATTACCAAGAATTAATGTGGGGCGCTTTGCGCCCGCGCTGCGCATGCTCCGGGTGGCAAATCGCCGCGGAAATCCGCGCTAATCTTACGAAACTGTAATCCCCCCAAGGCGGTTTCGCCAAATTCCTGCCACATTTCGGGCCAAGTTAGACCACCCATTCTACAGAGCCGGAACTGGCTGGTTCAAAGACCGGCATCCGGTGTTATTGGCTCGCCTCAAATAAAAAGGGGGATGGAAAACATGCGTCCCACGAACGCTATACTTGCTTCGTGCCTGATCGCCTCGGGCTTGATGTTCGGTGCTTCGGCGAATGCTCAAGACATGGCCACGGCTGCTGCGGCCAACCAGCCGCTGACCGGCCTGTGGCTGACCACCGGCTATCCGTCGCTGACCGTCCACGCCGGCGACAACATCCAGCTCAATCTCACCCTCCAGAACAAGAACCTGCCGCCCGCGCGGGTCGCGTTCAGCATCAACGGCCTGCCGTCGGGCTGGACCTATGAGTTCGACGGCGGCGGCAAGATCGTCACCGCGGCGATCGTCGAGCCCGACTCGAGCCAGAACCTGGTCCTCAAGCTGACGCCGCCCAAGGACGCCAAGAGCGGCAGCTACAATTTCACGGTTGACGGCAAGACGACCGGTCAGGCGCTCGACCTGCCGATCTCCCTGTCTCTGACCGCGGCCGAACCGGCCAAGGTCACGGTGACGCCCAAGCTTCCGGCTCTGCGCGGCTCGCCCAAATCGGCCTTCGATTTCAACGTTGCCGTCAAGAACGACGGGCAGACCGACCAGACCTTCAACCTGCTGGCCAAGGCCCCCGCCGGTTTCGACACCACCTTCAAGGAACAGTACGGAAGCCAGGAACTGACCTCGATCCCGCTCAAGGCAGGCGAGTCCAAGACGCTCAAGGTCAGCGTCAAGCCGCCGCAGTCCGTCGAGGCCGGCCAGTACAAGGTCGAGATCGCCGCCGCCAGCCCGACCACATCCGGCCAGTCGCAGCTTCTGCTCGACATCACCGGCCAGCCGACCGTCTCGCTCACCGGCCCGGAAGGCCGCCTGTCGGGCAATGCCACCGCCGGCCAGGAGCGCACCTTCAAGTTCACCGTCGAGAACAACGGCAGCGCGCCGGCCGAGAACGTCATGCTGAGTTCGTCGTCGCCGCAGGGCTGGAAGGTCACCTTCGATCCCCAGAAGGTCGCCACCATCGCGCCCGGCGACAAGGTGCCGGTCTCGGTCAACATGACGCCGTCCGACAAGGCGATTGCCGGTGACTACATGGTCACCGTCAGCGCCAATGGCGCCGGCACGTTCGACCACGCCAACTTCCGCGTCACGGTGCTCACCTCGACCATGTGGGGCATCGCCGGCCTCGGCATCATCGGCGCCGCGGTCGTCGTGCTTGCCTTCGCGGTGACCCGGTACGGCCGGCGATGAGCACCCTCGTCATCGAGACCGCCGGATTGACCAAGCGCTATGGCAAGGCGACGGCGGTCAACGGGCTCGACCTCGCGGTCGAAAAGGGCGAGGTCTTCGGCCTGCTCGGACCCAACGGCTCGGGCAAGACGACCACCATCCTGATGCTGCTGGGCCTGACCGAGCCCAGCGGCGGCAGTGTCAAGGTGCTCGGCTACGATCCGTTCCGCCAGCCGCTCGAGGTGAAGCGCCACGTCGGCTATCTGCCCGACCAGGTCGGCTTCTACGACAACCTCTCGGCGCGCGAGAACCTCGCCTATACCGCACGTCTTGCCGGCATCGAGCATGCCGACAGCGCCAAGCGGTTCGACGAGGCGCTGGCGCGCGTCGGCCTCACCGCCGTGGCCGACCGCCGGGTCAATACCTTCTCGCACGGCATGCGCCAGCGTCTCGGTCTGGCCGAGCTGCTGGTCAAGCAGGCCGAGGTCGCCATCCTCGACGAGCCCACCAACGGCCTCGATCCGCAGGCCACCCAGGAGCTTCTCGAACTGATCGGCGAGTTGCGCATGGAGGGCATGACCGTCCTGCTCTCCTCGCATCTGCTCAGCCTCGTGCAGTCGATCTGCGACCGCGTCGCTCTGTTCCGCAAGGGACGCATCGGGCTGGTCGGCCCCGTCGACCAGCTCGCCCGTGATGTCCTCGGCGGCGCCTATGCCGTCGAGGTCGAGGCCGAAGGCGTCGATCTCAAGGATGCGCTGTCGGGGCTGGAGGGCGTCGGTGCCATCACCGAGATCGGCGCGGTCACCACCCGCGTCGACGCTGATCGTGATGTCCGTCCGGAGATCGCGCGGCGCGTCGTCGCCGCCGGCGGCGCGCTCAGAAACATGGCGATCCGCCGCGCAAGCCTCGACGAAGTCTACGTCCGCTACTTCGAGGATGCGGACGCCAAACCGGAGGAGGTGGCCAATGCGGCGTGAAGGATCGCCCTTTACCGGGGTCGCCACGGTCGCTCTCAAGGAGGCGGCCGACCATCTGACCAGCGCGCGCATGCATCTGGTGGTGCTGCTCGTTCTGCTCACCGCCATCGGCGCCATCTATGGCGCCATCGGCCAGATCAAGGACACCGTCGGGCAGGATCCCTTCCTGTTCCTGCGCCTGTTCACCACGGCACGCGCGCCCTTGCCGTCCTTCGTCTCGTTCCTCGGCTTCCTCCTGCCGCTGGTGTCGATCGCGCTCGCCTTCGATGCCATCAACGGCGAGTACGGCCGGCGGACCATGAGCCGCATCCTCGCCCAGCCGATCTATCGGGACGCGCTGCTTGCCGGCAAGTTCCTGGGCGGCCTGCTTGGTCCTGGCCATCGTCCTGCTCACCCTGTGGCTGCTGATGACCGGCCTCGGCATCCTGCTGCTCGGCCTGCCGCCGAGCGGCGAGGAGGTCCTGCGCGGGCTCGGCTACCTGTTGTGCTCGCTTGCCTATGGCGGCGTGTGGCTGGCGGTGGCGCTCCTGTTTTCCACCGTCTTCCGCTCGCCGGCGACCTCGGCGCTGGCTTCGCTCACCCTGTGGCTGCTGTTCGCCATCTTCTGGTCGATGCTGACGCCGCTCATCGCCAACGCGATTGCGCCCGTCGATCTGCTCGATCCGATCACGGCGTACAACAACGCGCAGCTCACGACGATCATCTCGCGCATCTCGCCCAACACCCTCTATGGCGAGATGACCCTGGCGCTGCTCAATCCGGCGACACGCACCCTCGGCGTCGTCTTCCTGAGCCAGCTTCAGGGCGCGTTGATGGGCGCGCCGCTGCCCTTCGGCCAGAGCGCACTTCTCATCTGGCCGCAGCTCGCGGGCCTGGTCGCCGCCATGGTCGTCGTCTTCACCGGCGCCTATGTCAACTTCCAGCGACAGGAGATCAGAGCCTGACAAGGATTCGGTGGGCCGTAATACCTGCGGCGGCCCGCCGGACGGCGCACGCTTCGTTCCCTCCCGGAAAGCGTGCTAGACCGACTGCCGCCGGTGCGTCGGCGGCAGTCGGTCATAATTTTGTCGGGACGGCGGTTGCCGCTATAGAGGCAGCCTGCAAGAGGGGAGGGCACCGATGACGACAATCACGCTTGACGCCGCCGACGGCCACCAGTTCTCCGCCTATGAGGTGGCGCCCGCCGGCAAATCCGCGCGGCGGCCTCGTCGTCGTGCAGGAGATCTTCGGGGTCAACGCCCACATCCGCCAGGTCGCCGATGGCTACGCCGCCGACGGCTACCGGGTCATCGCCCCGGCGATCTTCGATCGTGCCGAGCGCGGCGTCGAACTCGACTATGACCGCGACAACGCGCAGCGCGGCATGGCGCTGCGCCAGAAGATCAGCACCGAGGACATGCTCGCCGATATCGAGGCCTGTGTCGTGGCGCTGAAGCCGGCCGGCAAGGTCGGCGTCGTCGGCTATTGCCTCGGCGGTTCGCTGGCCTGGCTGGCGGCAACCCGCATGGCCGGCCTCGCCGCGGCGATCGGCTATTACGGCGGCATGATTGCCAAGCACCTCGACGAGACGCCGCGATGCCCGGTCATGCTCCATTTCGGCGAGGAAGACGGCAGCATCACGCCGGACGATGTCGCCGCGGTGCGCGCCGCGGTGGACCCGAAGACGGTGCAGGTCTTCACCTATGCCGGCGCCGGCCACGCTTTCAACCGTGAAGGCAACCATGCCTACCATGCGCCCTCGGCCGTGCTTGCCCGCGAGCTCAGCCTGGCGTTCCTGCGCCAGCACCTCGGATAGCCGCCGAGATCGCAATTGCGTGATCGCTGCGCGTTTCCGGGGGGCGGGAAATGGTTTCTTGACGTTCTGATGGTTGATTGGCGCCCCTCGGAGCCATGAGAGGCGCCACGCTTGGAACGATCCCGGCAGATATCTCCACATGAAGTGGAAATCGCACTGCAACGCCCGTGGTGGAAGCTCAAGCTTCCGCCCAGCGCTGGAGGCAGCGTTCGAGGCTGAGACCGGCCCGGCGCATTGCCGGCGCCTGACCGTCTACGGGCTTGTCGCCCTCCTGCTCTACGACGTCTATCTGCTGTCCGACCTGCGCCTGGTGCCGGACATCTTCGAAAGCGCGGTGCTGATACGGCTGGGCATGGTCACGCCCCTGTTTCTGGCGGTCATCTTCGTCCTGCGCTTCAATCCGCCGCCGGCGCTGCGCGAGTCGCTCCACGCCGGCCTGATCGTCGTCGTCGCCGCAAGCATCCTCTGGCTGACGGCCGTCAGCCAGAGCCCGACGCACGTCTATCGCCACGTCGGCGTCATCCTCGTCATCCTGTTCGCCAACGTCGTGCTGCGTATCCGCTTCTGGTATGCGACGGCTGCGTCGCTGGCCTCGCTCGCCATCTATGCGGCGACCGTCTTGCAGATGCCGGAACTGCCGCTGGTCGGTCAGATGACTGCGATCGTGGTGCTGGCCAACATCATCCTGTTCACGCTGATGGCCAACCACGCGCTCGAGCGCGACGCCCGCCTCGAGTTCCTGTTCCGCACGCAGGATCGGCTGCGCCGCGACGACTGGAGAAAATGGCGCACCGCGATCCCCTGACCGGTCTCGGCAATCGCCGCCAACTCAATCACACCCTCGACCGGCTCTGGCCCGAAGCACAGGCGCGCGGCGAAAGCATCGCGATGCTGATGCTCGACATCGACGAGTTCAAGGCGTTCAACGATTGTTACGGGCACCTTGCCGGCGATACCAGCCTGCAGCGCATCAGCGCTGCCGTCTCGCCGAGCTGCGCAGTCCGCAGGATGTCATCGCCCGCTTCGGCGGCGAGGAGCTGGTGATGGTGTTCGCCGACATGGACATCAGCGACGGCATCGCGATTGCCGAGCGGATCCGCAAGGCGGTCGAAGCGGTCGGCATCCCGCACGAGGCATCGCGCACCGGCATCGTGACCGCCAGCATCGGCGTCACCGCCGGCATTCCCGGCCCGGACCTGGCCCAGCATGACTTCCTGGCGGCGGCCGACGCGGCCCTCTATGCCGCCAAGCGCAACGGGCGCAACCAGGTCTGGCCTCCGCTTCCCGCGACCGGCCGCCTCACCCCCGCCGAACCGGCCGGGCAGCCGATGGCAAGGGCCGGCTGAGCCGAAAACCAGGAGTTGTCGGCGATTTGCGGCCGTCCCGGAAAGCAAATAGTGGCGCGATTCAGCGGATTGCCGCTGTTTTTGTGGCATTGGGGCAATGGTTTCTTGACATTCCGTTGATTGAATAGGGCTTCAGAGACGGCCCATGCATCAATCCCAGCGCGTATCGGCGCACGAAATCGACATCGCACTCAAGAGCCCGTGGTGGAAACTCAAGCTCCCGGACGGGCTGGAGAGCGTGTTCGAAGCGGAGACCAGCCTGGCGCGCTGTCGCGATCTGATCGCATACGGGATGGGGGTCCTCGCCCTTTACGATCTGTTTCTGCTGGTCGACCTGCGCCTCGTCCCGGACATCTTCTACAATGCGGTCTTGATGCGGCTCGGCGTGGTGACGCCGCTCGCCTTGGTGATGGTGATCGTTCTGCGCTCCAATCCGCCGGTGGCGCTGCGCGAGTCGATGGAAGCCGCGATCACCGTCATCGTCACCGCCAGCATCCTGTGGCTGATGCTTGCCAGCCGCAGCCCGCTGAGCGTCTACCACAGCTACGGCATCGTCCTCGTCATCCTGTTTGCCAACGTCGTCCAGCGCATCCGCTTCTGGTACGCCATGGCCGCATCGCTGGCCTCTTTCGCCATCTACGTGGTGGCGATGGAGAAGGTGCCCGGACTCCCCGCGGATGGCCGCTTGATGGCGATCACGGTGCTGGGGAGCGTCATTCTGTTCACGCTCGCGACCTCCCACACGCTCGAACGCAGCGCCCGCCGCAATTTTCTCCTGAGCTTGCGCGATCGGCAGCGTCACGACGAGCTCGAGCAGATCGCCCGCCGCGATCCTCTGACCGGCCTCGGCAACCGCCGCCACCTCGACGATACGTTCGAGGAGCTCTGGCCGAGGGCGCAGGCGCGCCACGAGAACATCGCTTTGCTGATGCTCGACATCGATGAGTTCAAGGCCTTCAACGATCGCTACGGACATCTGGCCGGCGACACCTGCCTGAAGCGCGTCAGCGCCGTCGTCGCCGCCGAGCTGCGGGGTCCGCAAGACATGGCGGCCCGCTTCGGCGGCGAGGAGCTGGTGATGGTGCTTGGCAACATGGCGCTTGGCGAGGGCATTTGGGTTGCCGAGCGAATCCGGCGCGCGATCGAGGCCGTCGCCATTCCGCACGAAGCCTCGCGCCGCGGTATCGTAACCGTCAGCATCGGCGTTGCTGACGGCATGCCCAGCCCGGCAGCTGACGCAGCACGATTTCCTCGAGGCGGCGGACGCGGCCCTCTATGCGGCCAAGCGCAACGGCCGCAACCAGGTCTGGCCGACACTCCGCGCAACCGATGGCAACAACCTTCTTGTCATGACGGAGGATCGCCGCAGGGCATAGCCGGGCTGGGAAGCAGGCGATTGCCCGCCGTTCGCCGGCGGGCTACACCGGCATCCATGGCAACTGACCTGACCGATACTCTCCGCATTGCGGTCGCCCAGCTCGATTCCGTGGTGGGCGACATCGACGGCAACCTGAAGAAAGCCCGTGAAGCGCGCGCCGTGGCCGCCGGCCTCGGCGCCGATCTCGTGGTCCTGTCGGAGCTGTTCGTCGCCGGCTATCCGCCGGAGGACCTCGTTCTCAAGCCGGCCTTCCAGGACGCCTGCCGCAGGGCCGTCGAGGCGCTCGCCGCCGATACCGCCGATGGCGGTCCGGGCATCGTCGTCGGCACGCCGTGGCCGCACGAGGGCAAATGCTACAACGCCGTCGCGCTGCTCGACGGCGGCAAGGTCGAGGGCTTGCGCTACAAGGTCGAGCTGCCCAATTACGGCGTCTTCGACGAGCTGCGCGTCTTCGAGAAAGGCCCGCTTCCCGGACCGGTCGGCTTCCGCGGCCTGAGGCTCGGCCTGCCGATCTGCGAGGACATCTGGTTCGAGCAGGTCTGCGAATGCCTGGCCGAGACCGGCGCCGAGATGCTGATCTCGCCCAACGGTTCGCCCTATTGGCAGGGCAAGGCGGAGGTCCGCCATCAGGTGGCGCTTGCCCGCGTCGTCGAGACCGGCCTGCCGCTGATCTATGTCAACCAGTGCGGCGGCCAGGACGAGCTGGTCTTCGACGGCGGCTCCTTCGGCTTCAACGGCGACCGTTCGCTGGCCTTCCAGATGCCGCAGTTCGCTGAAGGCGATCGAACTGACCACCTGGAAGAAGGGGGAGGGCGGCTGGCGCTGCATCGACGGGCCCGACGGCGGCCTTGCCCGACTTGCACGAGGCCAATTGGCGCGCCTGCGTCATGGGGCTGCGCGACTACGTCAACAAGAACGGCTTTCCCGGCGTCGTGCTCGGCCTCTCCGGCGGCATCGATTCCGCCGTCACCGCGGCGATGGCCGTCGATGCGCTGGGGGCGAAGCGCGTCCACTGCATCATGCTGCCCTATCGCTACACCGCCAAGGACAGCCTCTCCGACGCCGCCGAGATCGCCGAGACGCTCGGCGTTCGATACGACATCGTGCCGATCGAGCAGCCGGTGGAGGGCTTCAACCAGGCGCTGGCGCCGCTGTTCGCCGGCAGGGAAGCCGACATCACCGAGGAGAACCTCCAGTCGCGGGCGCGCGGCACCATCCTGATGGCGGTGTCCAACAAGTTCGGCGCCATGGTCGTGACCACCGGCAACAAGTCGGAGATGTCGGTCGGCTATGCCACGCTCTATGGCGACATGAATGGCGGCTTCAATCCGGTGAAGGACCTCTACAAGACCGAGGTCTACGACCTCGCCCGCTGGCGCAACGCGCCACAGGCCCGACGATGCGCTCGGGCCTGCCGGCCGCGTCATCCCGGAAAACGTCATCACCCGCGCCCCCTCGGCCGAGCTCCGCCCGGACCAGACCGATCAGGATTCGCTTCCCGCCTACGAAGTGCTCGACGACATTCTCGAATGCCTGGTCGAGGACGAGATGCGCGTCTCCGAGGTCGTCGCCCGCGGCCACGACGTCGACGATCGTGCGCAAGGTCGAGCGGCTGCTCTACATCGCCGAATACAAGCGCCGCCAGGCGGCGCCCGGCGTCAAGATCACCCGCAGGAATTTCGGCCGCGACCGCCGCTACCCGATCACCAACAAGTTCCGGGACCGCGGGTGACGTGCTCTGGTCGCCGCAGCAGGATGCCGCTCTCTCCGCCGTTTCGCGCTGGCTGAAGGCCGGCGGCCGCCAGGTCTTCCGCCTGTTCGGCTATGCCGGCACCGGCAAGACGACGCTCGCCCGCCATCTCGCCGAGACGGTCGCCGGCGAGGTCGCCTTCGCCGCCTTCACCGGCAAGGCCGCCCATGTCATGCGCGGCAAGGGGTGCCGCGGCGCCGGCACCATCCACAGCCTGATCTACCGCACGCGCGGCGAGGACGAGAACGGCCCCACCTTCGTGCTCAACCACGACAGCGCCGCCGGCAAGGCGGAGCTGATCATCATCGACGAATGCTCCATGGTCGACGAGGAGATCGGCCGCGATCTCCTCTCCTTCGGCACGCCGGTTCTGGTGCTGGGCGATCCCGCCCAGCTTCCGCCGATCGCCGGCGGCGGCTTCTTCACCGAGGCCGAGCCCGACATCATGCTGACCGAGGTCCATCGCCAGGCCGCCGACAACCCGATCGTGCGCCTGTCGATGATCGCCCGCGAGGGCGGCCGGCTGGAGGAGGGGCGCTATGGCGACAGCCGGGTGGTCGACCGCGACGCCATCGACCAGGAGGAGGTGCTGGCCGCCGATCAGGTGCTGGTCGGGCGCAACCTCACCCGGCGCAACTACAATGCCCGCATCCGCGAGCTGCTCGGGCGCGAAAGCCCGGTGCCGGTCAGCCGGCGACACGCTGGTCTGCCTCAGGAACGACCGCAAGCGCGGCCTGCTCAACGGCAGCCTGTGGCATGTCGATCGCGCGCGCAAGCCGCGCAAGGGCCTGCTGCGCTACACGCTCTCGCCCGACGAGGGCGAGGCCGGCAAGGCGCGCACCGTGGTTTCCATCAATCCCGCCTTCTTCGACGGCACCGCCGACGCCCTGTCGCTTGCCCGAGCGCCGCCGCTCCGACGAGTTCGACTTCGGCTACGTGCTCACCGTCCACAAGGCGCAAGGGCTCGCAATGGGACGCGGTGATGCTTTTCGACGAGAGCTTCGCCTTCCGCGAGAACCGGGCGCGCTGGCTCTATACCGGCATCACCCGCGCCGCCGAGAAGCTCACCGTGGTGCTGCTGACCGTCGGCTCAGGTCTTCGCGCCGACCGCTCGGCCGGACCGGCGGCTGAGGCCGGCGATCCCGGCGGGATGGCGGCGGCGTCGACGACGGCGGGAAGAGCTGGTCGAACATCTCGGCAATCGGGAAGTTCTCGTCCGGCTTGAGCACGATCACCTTGGTGCCGATCGGCGCCCGCTCGTAGAGGTCCATCACGTCCTGATCGATCATGCGGATGCAGCCGCTCGACACCGCCTTGCCGATGCTCGACGGGTCGTTGGTGCCGTGGATGCGGTAGAGCGTGTCCTTCTTGCCCTGGAACAGATACATGGCGCGCGCGCCGAGCGGATTGTCGAGGCCGCCCTTCATGCCGTTGGCATAGGGCGCGGCGGCAGGATCGCGCGCCACCATCTCCTTCGGCGGCGTCCAGGTCGGCCAGTGCTCCTTGCGCTGGATCGTCGCTTCGCCCGACCAGGCGAAGCCGGCGCGGCCGACGCCGATGCCATAGCGGATCGCGGTGCCGCCCGCCTGCACCAGATAGAGATTGCGGTATTGCGGATCGACGACGATCGACGCCCGGCTCGTCGGGAATGCGGCTCGGCAGGCCGACGACCTGCCGGCGGTATCGCGCCTCGACCTTGTAGAGCGGGACCGCCGGCACGTTGAAGCCGTCATCGCTGACGGCGGCATACATTTCAGCCGCCGAAGGCAGGGGGGGCGTCGTCTGGACGACGGTAAGGTCCGTGCATCCGGCCGCAGCCAAGGCCAGAGCCGCGATCGCAGCCGCCCGATAGCGGCCGGGTCCGCCAATCGCAGAATGCTTGGCCAATCCTGCCTCCTGCCTTCGGCCGTCGCGTCTCATCGCGCGACTATTGCTCAACTTGCACACGACGTCCGCGAGCCTGCCACGACGACGGAATGTGGCAGAGCCGGGCGCGGCCGAAAAGGGGCGCCGCGAAAGAATCAGGCTTGGTGTGACTGCGGTCACACCTGCTTCGAACGGCGTCATTGGCCGTAATAATATTTCGGCCCGACGATTCTGACGTGCCGGCTGCCACTGGCGGCGCCTGCCACGGCATCGCCCTTGCTCGCGGCGCTAACCGGCTTCGGCGAGAAATCGCCGGCCCGGTTGGCAAGCGTCTCGGGGTCTTCGCCCTTGGCCGGGCGCGGCAGGGGCTTCGGCAGCATGACGGTCGGCGCGGCAGGCACCGGGCTCAGCGTTGGCCGGCGCGGCGACCGACGAGAGTGCTGCGGAAGCGGGCGCACCGCAGGTGCAGGCAGCGTCGTATTCCTTGCGGTAGCGAAACGCCGTCGGCAGGGCCGAATAGGGCTCGCCGGCAAGCGAGACCATCTGGCTCACCTCCTCGCCGGGGTTTCGGTAGATGTAGAGGGCCACGTCGGAGCCCGGGCACATCGACTGGCAGGTCTGCTCGTCGGTGGCGAAACGGCTGGGCACGGTCGAGAAGCTGATCGGGAAATAGTAGCCGTCGCACTTGCGCACGCACAGCGTCCGGTAGGTGCCGAACTGGCCGCCGGGCGCATAGTACCTGTCGGTCTGCCCGCGCAGGCGGGCGTTGCCGAACAGCATTTCGAGGAAGTTGCCGCTGCGCGGCGGCGGCGGCGGGGCACCGGCGGCCGTGTAGTTGGCGCCGCACGCATTGGCCGCCAGCGCGCTCAGCACCTGGCTCCGGCGGCGGGAGAGCTCGAAGGGATCGGTGCTGTAGCTGTCGCGGGTGGCGGTCAGCTGGCTGCAGGTTGGCCTTCATGCGGGCGATGGTCGCCATCAGCGGCGGCGCATTTCGGCGAGGGCTTGGGCTGGAAGATCAGGAAGCCGCCGCGTGCAGCCGGAGCGCTGCGCTTCCGTCGACGCCCGGTCCAGTGCGGCCCGCTGGCGCGTGACGGCGTCGTCATATTGCCGGTAATTGGCGCTGGCGTCTGCGTTCGGCCCCTGTTCGAGGGAGGCCAGCTCGGCTTCGAGCGCTGGTGCAGACGTCGCCCTGCGCCGAAGCCACGCCGGTGCTGCCGACCGTCGCCAGAACGACCGTCGCCGCTGTCATGGCGAACCGCGCGAACGTCATCTCAGGTCCTTCGCCTCCGCCGCGTCCTGGCCGCGCGTCCAGCTGGACCCCCCATTTGCCGCCGAAGCGGCCAAATCATCTTGCCCCGGCAAATTATGCGGGAGCCGCCCGCCGGCGGTCAACGATTTGCTGGCAGGCGCGATTGCGCCCTCAGGTGCGCCGCATCACCAGGGCGGCACCATAGACCAGCGCCGATAGCGCCGTGATCCAGAAGCTCGTCGGCCAGTCGGTGTAGTAGGCGATGGTGATGCCGAGCCACGCCTGCGCCAGCGCCAGCAGGGAAGACAGTGCGATGCCGGGGGCCAGTCGGCTGGTGAGAAGCTGGGCCGCTGCCGCCGGGCCGACCAGCAGCGTGAAGACGAGCAGCACGCCGACGATCTGGATCGACTGCGACACCGCCAGCGCCACCAGCGCCAGGAAGAGGACGCCGAACAGGCGCAGCGAGACGCCCTTTGCCTCCGCCAGTTCCGGCTGCAGCGTGGCGAAGAGCAGCGGGCGGCTGATGATGCCAAGGGCGACCAGCGTCAGCGGGCCGAGCACCGCGAGTCCGGCCAGCGTCGTCGGCGAAACCGCCAGCACGCTGCCGAAGAGCAGCGAGGTTGCCTGCGTCGCATTGGTGCTCGTCAGGCGCAGGAACAGGATGCCGAAACCCAGCGACAGCGACACCACCACGCCGATGGTCACGTCGCGGCCGGAGAGCCGTTCGCCGAGCGCGCCCATGGCGACGCCGGCGACAACCGTCAGCCCGAGCACGCCGAGAAGCGGCGACAGGCCGAACAGCGCCGCGCCGGTCGCCCCGGCAAAGGCGATATGGGCGAGCCCGTGGCCGGCGAAGGTCTGGCCGCGCAGCACCAGGAAATAGCCGACGGCGCCGGCCACCACGGCGACGATGCCGCTGGCCGCGAAGGCGCGGATCATGAAGTCGTAGCTAAGCATGGCTGTGATCGTGCCCGCCTTCGTGGGCGTGCTCGCGCTCGATGTCCTGGCCGCGCGACATCACGAAGATGTGGCCGTCGGCCCTCAGCACCTCGATCGGCGCATCATAGAGCCGCGACAGCACATCCGGCCGGATGACCTCGTCGACCGTGCCGAGCGCCGCGCAGCAATGGCCGAGATAGAGCACGCGGTCGATGGCGCCGAGAAGCTGGTTCAGTTCGTGGGCGCTGAACAGCACCGTCAGCCCGAGGTCGCGCGACAGGTCGCGCACCAGCGCCACCACGCGATGCTGCTGATGCGGGTCGAGGCCGATCAGCGGCTCGTCGAACAGGATCATGCGTGGCTTGCCGAGCAGCGCCTGAGCGACCAGCAGGCGCTGGCGTTCGCCCCCCGACATTTCCGAGAGCGGCCGCCTGGCCAGTGTCTCGCCGTGGGTGAGTTCCAGCACCCGGTCGATGTCGCGAGCCGCTTCCGCCGACAGCAGAGGCAGGCCGAGGCGATTGCCGGCAATGCTCGCGGCGAGAAAATCGCGCCCGGCAAGCGACGCCGTCGGTGGCTGGCTGCGCACCTGCGGCAGATAGCCGATGGTCGGATTGCCGCGGTTGACCGGCTTGCCGAAGACGCTGATCGCGCCGGCGTCGACGGCGTGCAGCCCGAGGATCGCACGGAACAGAGTGGTCTTGCCGGCGCCGTTGGCACCGAGCACACCGACGAATTCGCCTTCGCCGACGGTCAGGCTGATATCCTCGAGGACAGCCCGGTCGCCGACCGAAAGTGTAACCTTGTCAATGAGTACGGCGGAATTGTTCAAGATGTCGTATGGTCCAGTGCCGTGGCCGTCGCATCGAGCGTGTCGAGCATCCATTGTGCAAACGTCTTGCCCTTGGGCTCAGTCTCGGTGACCGCCACCAGCGGCACACCGGAGGATTTCGCCAGTGCCGCCAGGTTCCGGGTGAAGGCATCCTCGACCTGGGAGTTGTAGAACAGCACCTTCACCGTGCGCTTGCGGATGGCGTCTTCCATGGCGGCAATGTCGCTCGCCGCCGGTTCGGTCTCGTTCATGATCGCCGTCTGGAAAGCCTGGTTCTTCATCTTCAGCCCGAGCGCTTCCGCCATGTAGCCGAACACCGGCTCGGTCGCCACCACCGGCGTTCCGGCATATTTGGCCCGTAGCGCCTCGACGCGGGCATCGATGGGCGCCAGCGTAGCGAGGAAGGCATCGCGCCGCGCCTCATAGCCGTCCTTGCCGGCAGGGTCGAGCTTGACCAGCGCCGCGGTCAGCGCATTCGCCATGGCCGGCATGGCCTTGGGATCGTACCAGACATGGGGATTGTCGCCCGGCTTATGGCCGCTGAGCGCCGCAACGTCGATGACGACACGGCCATCGACCGTGTTCGCGTCCACCAGGCGCGCCATCCACGGGTCGTAATCGGCGCCGTTCATCACCACGATCCTGGCATCCGCGGCCTGGCGGGCGACAGAAGGCGGCGGGTCGAATGCGTGCGGATCGGCGTCCGGCGCGATCATGACGCTTTCGACCGCGACGCGATCCGCCCCGATCGCCTGCGCCGCCTCGCCGTAGAAATTCTCGGCGGCAAGGATGCTGATCGGCGCGGCCCGGGCGGGGAGGGCGAAAGCCATGGCGGCGGCGAAAGCCGCGAAAGCAAAGGATTTCATGGATAGTCTCCGGCAGCGATGCGCAACGTTATAACATTACATTTGGGCAAGGCAATCCCCGATAGAAGCGCGGCAGGCTGTCGCGTCAGTGGATGCTCTTGACCAGCTTGGCGTCGGGGAAACAGGTCGGCGCCTGGCCCTGTTTGACCTGCCACAGGCCGACGGCGATGCGCGTCTTGAAGCCGACCAGCCCGTCGACGGCGCCGACATCGTAGCCTTCCGCCACCAGTTGGTCCTGCATGGACTTGACGTCGCCGCGGCTGAAGCCGCCGACCTTCTGCCATTTGGCGATGAAGGGCTTGTCATCGGCGATGCGGTCGGCGAGATGGCCGATATAGAGGGCATAAAGGTCGGAGTAGTTGTACTGCTTCAGCACGTAGAAATTCTCGGTGACGATGAAGGCCGGCCCGAAGCGGCCGGCGGGCATCAGCAGGAAGCCCTGCCGCTTGGCCTTGACCGGCAGCGGCTTGCCGTCGGCGAGCGTCACCCCGAGGCGGGCCCATTCGGCCATCGGCTTGCCCTGCTCGGGCCCCTCCAGCGTGCACGGGACATTGGCCGGCACCTTCGCCTCGACGCCCCAGCCGCGTTCGCTCTGCCAGCCCTCTGCCTTCAGGTAGTTCGCCATCGAGGCGAGGCTGTCGGGCACCGAGTCCCAGATGTCGCGCTTGCCGTCGCGGTCGAAGTCGACGGCATATTTGCGGAAGAGCGAGGGCATGAACTGCGGCTGGCCGAGCGCGCCGGCCCAGGAGGAGCGCATGCGCGCAGGTGTGACGTCGCCGCTCTCGACGATCTCAAGCGCGGCGATCAGCTCTGACCGGAAGAGGTCCTTGCGGTAACCCATGAAGGCCTGGGTGGCCAGCGCCCTGAGCGCCGGTTCGGGCAGCGCCGCCTGGCCGAATCCGGTTTCCTTCGCCCAGATCGCGACGAGAATGGCGGGCGGTACGCGATAGCGCTTGTAGATGGCGCCCAGCGTCTTGCGCCACTGGTCGATGCGGGCCCGGCCCATGCGGGCGAGGCCGGTCAGCGTCTTCTCGTTGAAATAGGCGCCTGGGCTGCCGAATTCGCTCTGCCATCTGATGCTTGGCGGCTTCACCGGCTCCCCCGGCGGCGACAGCTCCGGCAGGCTCCAGTCGAGCGTCACCCCGGAAAGCGCCCGCTCGAAGGTCGCACGCGACACGCCAGCGGCCTTCGCCTCCGGCCAGATGTCCGCCTTCAGCCACGCCTGGAACTGGGCTTCCACCTGGACCCGATCGGGCGCCGCCAGGGCGGCAGTCACGCCGGCGAGCAACAGCAGCAGGACGGTGGCGAGTATGCGGACGACGGTGGCCATGGCTCTTGCCTAGCAATTCCAGGAAAAGTGGACACCACTTTTCCGTCCGGAATTGCGACAAGCGAGGAGACGGAGCGGATCTTCGATTCCGGGGGACGATGATCCGCTCCGACTCATAGCCACCGATCGCGGCAAGGGCAGGGCGGGGTCAGACGCGCCCCGTCTGGCAGAAGCGGTCGAGCAGGGCCGAATGGTCGGCCGGGTGCGACATCACAGCGGGGCACTCGCTGGCCAGATAAGTGGTCTCGGCACTGGCGAGCGACTCGGATGCGTCTCCGTTGCGGGGCACGATGAGCGCGGTCGTGCGCGGCGCGGCCACGGCGCCCGGGAGTGGCGTGAGGACGGCCATATGATCGTCCATCGTCATCTTTGCCGGTATGTCGGGATAGATCAGGGGCTGGGCGCTGGCGAGCGCCTGTGCGGCATCGACGTCGCGCGGCACGGTGATCTCCGATGTGCTGGCCGTCCGCGTCTGAAGGGTCACGCCGGGGGGCGGGATCACGGTGAAATCGAGGTTGGGCGAGGCCAGGGCCGCGGCCGGCACGGCGACGATGGCGGCGAGGGCGATGAAGGGAGTGAGACGGTGTTTCATGACAAGCTCCTTTGGTGTTGCCCCGCCAACCACCACGAAACCTAGAAGCGCAAGGGAGCCTGACGAGAGGGAGCCGGCTGCGATCTTGCGCCGCGCTCGACAGCGCCGAAAAAAGCCAGGCGCGGCAAGGCTTCCCCGTCCGTCAGTCGCGGCAAGTTGAACGCTGGACGGTGCGCCGCGGCGGTGCCGCAAGACGGGTTGCCGACGGGTCGCTTCGTCGATCGATCATGCCCGACGGCGTAGACGCAGACGGCCATGGCCGTGGGCCATGGCCGTCGATCCGGGCAGGGGCAGGGCGGGCGCTCGTCGCATCGGTCAAGGCGGTGAACGGGCGTCCGTCCTTCTCCTCCCGCGTTCGTCTGGGCTTCAGCCGCGCGGCTCGCTGCAGAAGCGGTTCAGCGTGCCGGAATAGGCGTTGGGATTGGCCTGCACCGACGGGCAGGCATTGGCGAGGTAGGCGCGTTCCGCGTTGAACAGCGCGGCTGTCGCCGAGCGGTCGCGCGGCACGATGACCGGTGCATCCGAAACCGACGCTGGCAGGCGGGCGTAGGTGTCGTTGTCGCCCATGGTGGCGGCAGACGCGACGCTGGGCACGGCCACGATAGCGGCAAGGACGGCGAGGGCGGTGAGACGGGTTTTCATGTCAGGCTCCGTTCGGGTGTCGCCCCACCAGCCGTCTGCAGAAACCTAGGGGCGCGCCGCCGCCGGACGAGAGGTCTCCGGCTGCGATGTTGCGCCGCGTTCATCCACCCTGGGGAAATCCAGCCACGGCAACGCTTTCGCGGCCGTCAGTCGCGGCGAGTTGAACGGCGGGCGGTCGGCAATGGCCGCTTGACCTTTGCGGGCAAATGCGTCAATGCAACGCCCATGAGGATGACCGCGCTTTCACGCGCCATTTGCATTTGCGGGATCATTACCAGCTAGCAAGCGCGCTGGCTGAGGCCGTCCTCTCTTTGCCCACCTGAAGACGAGACGCTCCCCGGCCGGCGGTCGGAGGATGACGTTCGACATGGGCCTGAGACTGCACAACACGCTGACGCGGACGAAGGAGGACTTCGTCCCGATCGATCCTGCCAATGTGCGCATGTATGTATGCGGGCCCACCGTCTACGACTTCGCCCATATCGGCAATGCGCGGCCGCTGATCGTCTTCGACGTGCTCTTCCGCCTGCTGCGGCATCTCTATGGGCCCGAGCACGTCACCTATGTCCGCAACATCACGGACGTGGACGACAAGATCATTGCGCGGGCCGGCGAGGCGTTTCCCGAGGAGCCGCTGAACGCGGCGATCCAGAAAGTCACCGAGCGCACGACCAGGCAGTTCCACGAGGACGTGGCGGCGCTCGGCTGCCTGCCGCCGACGGTCGAGCCGCGCGCCACCCAGCACATCGCCGAGATGAAGGCGATGATCGAGGAACTCATCGCCAAGGGCTTTGCCTATGTCGGCGAGGACCATGTGCTGTTCCGCGTCTCGGCGATGGCCGACTACGGCAAGCTCTCCAACCGCACGCTCGACGAGATGGTTGCCGGCGCCCGCGTCGAGGTGGCGCCCTACAAGCAGGACCCGATGGACTTCGTCCTGTGGAAGCCGTCGAAGCCCGGCGAGCCGGCCTGGCCCTCGCCGGCCGGCATCGCGACGCCCGGCCGTCCCGGCTGGCATCTCGAATGCTCGGCGATGTCCGACAAATGGCTGTGGGACGAAGTGAAGGACCGCCTCTCGCCCGAGGGCCGCGCCCATCCGCACGAATTCGACATCCACGGCGGCGGCATCGACCTCGTCTTTCCCCACCATGAGAACGAGATCGCCCAGTCGCGCTGCGCCCACGGCACGCCGCTGATGGCCCGATACTGGCTGCACAACGGCTTCCTGCAGGTCGAGGGCGAGAAGATGTCGAAGTCGCTCGGCAACTTCGTCACGATCAACGAGCTGCTCGCCACTGACAAATTCGGTGGCCGCAGTTGGCCGGGCGCGGTGCTGCGCTTCGCGATGCTCATGACGCACTATCGCCAGCCGATCGATTGGACACTGTCGGCGCTCGCCGAAGCCGAACAAGTTCTGCACGACTGGTCTTCGTTGCACGAACGAAGCGGTGACCACGGGAGGACAAGGCGACGATGCGCCGTCGGTCGTCGGAAGCCCTGTCGGACGATCTCAACACACCGCTTGCGATTGCTAGAATGCACGCGCTGCGCAAGGTCGGTGATAGCGGTCGGTCTATTGAGCCGCGATGCACCTTCTTGGGCATCAGCCGATGTTGTCGCCGTGGAGCATATCGACTGGACGATCGAAAGATCGAGTGCCGAGCGTGCTCATTGCCGCCCGCGCCGCCGCGCGCAAAGAGAAGAACTACGCAGAAGCAGACCGCATCCGTGCCGAGCTCGATGCCATGGGCATCGCGCTCAAGGATTCGAAGGACCCCGCAACCGGTGAACTCGTGACCACCTGGGAGGTGAAGCGATGACCATTGAAATCGACCACATCGGACTGAGCGTATCCGACTACGAGCGTTCCAAGGCCTTCTACCTGGCGGCGCTGAAGCCGCTCGATGGCGGTGTCATCATGGAGTTCCCCTACGGCACCATCGGCCCCTTCGCCGCCGCCGGGCTCGGTGTCGCGGGCAAGCCGTTCTTCTGGATCTCGACCGGCGACAAGACCGCGCCGCATCTGCATGTCGCCTTCCGCACCGAGACGCGCGAACAGGTGGACGAGTTCTATGCCGCCGCCATGGAAGCCGGCGGCACCGACAACGGCCCGCCCGGCCTGCGCCTGCACTATCACGCCAACTATTACGGCGCCTTCGTGCTCGACCCCGACGGACACAATATCGAGGCCGTCTGCCACTCTTCGCTGGCCGAACTGAACGCGGCCGCGCGCCAGGCTGCGGCGCCCAAGCGCAAGAAGGTGGCGAAGAAGGCCGCCAAGAAGGTTGCCAAGAAGAAGGTCGTGAAGAAGAAAGCGGTGGCGAAGAAAGCCGCCGCCAAGAAGCCGGCCCGCAAGGTCGTCAAGAAGGCACCGGCGAAGAAGAAGGTCGTGCGCAAGCCCGTCGGCCGCGGACGGAAGACGAAGCGATGAGCCAAGGGCCTCTGACCGGCGGCTGTCAGTGCGGTGCCGTGCGTTTCCGGGTCGAAAGACTCGGGCGCGGCTCGATCTGCCATTGCCGCATGTGTCAGAAGGCCTTCGGCGGCTTCTACGGGCCGCTGGTCACCGCCCATGACCTCGCCTGGACGCGCGGCGCACCCAAGCATTTCCAGAGTTCGAACAAGGTGCGCCGCGGCTTCTGCGCCGAATGCGGCACGCCGCTCACCTACGAATATGAAGGCGGCATCGAGCTCGCCATCGGCGCCTTCGACGATCCCGAGCGCGCCGCGCCGACCATCCAGGCGAACCCCGCCGACAGGCTGTCCTTCGTCGATGGTCTGTCGGCGCTGCCTTTCCGCGATCCGGTCGCCGAGCCGGGCCCGGAAGCCTTCAAGGCCACCATCGTCAGTTATCAGCATCCCGACCACGACACGGCGGTCTGGCCGCCACAGGAGCGACACCATGGCTGAGTTCCGCATGACCGGCGGCTGCCAGTGCGGTGCCGTGCGTTACGCGCTGCACGAGCCGCCGACCGGCCCGCACATCTGTCATTGCCGCATGTGCCAGAAGGCCTTCGGCTCCTTCTTCGCGCCGTTCTTCCACGTCTCCGTCGCGGCCTTCGAAATCACCCGCGGCGAACTCGCCATCTTCAAGAGTTCGGACATCTCCGAGCGCGGCTTCTGCCGCACCTGCGGCACGCCGCTGACGATCCAGGACGACAACGACGCGGACATCTGCGTGTCGATCGGCTCGCTCGACGAGCCGGCGCAGATCGTCCCTGCGTATCAATACGGCGTCGAGAGCCGGCTGCCCTACTTCGCCGCTCTGGCAACGATCCCTGCCTCGAAGACCACCGAAGAGGACATGCCGGAAAAGGCGGTGGCCATCGCCCGCTCCAGCCACCAGCATCCCGACCACGATACGGCCGTCTGGCCGCTCCCCGGAGGCCCCGCCCGATGACCGCGTTCCGTCTCACCGGCGGCTGCCAGTGCGGTGCCGTGCGCTACGCCCTGCATGAGCCGCCGACCGACCCGCACATCTGCCACTGCCGCATGTGCCAGAAGGCCTTCGGCTCCTTCTTCGCGCCGCTGACCGGTCTGTCGGTGGCGCGCTTCGAGATCACGCGCGGCGCACTGTCGATCTTCAAGAGCTCGGATCAGACCGAGCGCGGCTTCTGCAGCAATTGCGGCACGCCGCTCACCTTCCATTATGTCGACAGCCCACGCATCGCCATCGCCATCGGCTCGCTCGACGAGCCGGCGAAGGTCGCGCCCGCCATGCAATACGGCATCGAGGGGCGGCTGCCTTACTTCGCCGCCCTGGCGACGCTCCCCGGCGAAAAGACCACCGAAGAGGACGTGCCGGAGAAGGCGGCGGCCATCGCCCGCGCCAACCACCAGCACCCGGATCACGATACCAAGGAGTGGCCGCCAGCGGCCCGAGCAACGCCATGAGCAAAGAGCGTCTCTATCTGTTCGACACTACCGAAGTGCCCGTCCGCCCGCAGGCGCTTCGCGCCGAGGACGGACAAGACCAACAGGAACCGTCGCGCGCCGAGGAATGGAAAGATGAGTAAGGAACGGCTGTATCTCTTCGACACCACCTTGCGCGACGGTGCCCAGACCAACGGCATCGACTTCACGCTGGAAGACAAGATCCTGATCGCCGGCCTGCTGGATGAACTCGGCATCGACTATGTCGAGGGCGGCTATCCCGGCGCCAACCCGACCGACACCGCCTTCTTCGAGGCGAAGCGCACCAGCCGTGCCGCCTTCACGGCCTTCGGCATGACCAAGCGCGCCGGGGTGAGCGTATCCAACGATCCCGGCCTGCGCGCCCTCATCGACGCCCATGCCGATGCCATCTGCTTCGTCGCCAAGACCTGGGACTATCACGTCCGCGTCGCGCTCGGCGCAACCGACGAGGAGAACCTCGACGGCATCCGCCAGTCGGTGGTGGCGGCGCGCGCGGCGGGCAGGGAGGTGCTGCTCGACGCCGAGCACTTCTTCGACGGCTACAAGGCCAACCCGGCCTATGCGCTGGCCTGTGCCAAGGCCGCCTATGAAGCCGGCGCCCGCTGGGTGGTGCTGTGCGACACCAATGGCGGCACGCTGCCCGAGGAGGTGGAGGCGATCGTCACCGAGGTGGCCAAGGCCGTGCCGGGCGATCACCTCGGCATCCATGCCCACAACGACACCGAACAGGCGGTCGCCAATTCGCTGGCGGCGGTGCGCGCCGGCGCCCGCCAGATCCAGGGCACGCTCAACGGCATCGGCGAGCGCTGCGGCAATGCCAGCCTGATCTCGCTGATCCCGACGCTGCTGCTCAAGCCGGCCTATGCCGACCGCTTCGAGACCGGCGTCGGCATCGACGGGCTCAAGGGCCTCACCGCGCTCTCCCGCCGCTTCGACGAACTGCTCAATCGCGCCCCCAACCGGCAGGCAGCCTATGTCGGCGCCAGCGCCTTCACCACCAAGGCCGGCATTCATGCCTCGGCCATCGCCAAGGACCCGAAGACCTACGAGCACGTCGTGCCCGACGCGGTCGGCAATCGCCGCCACATCCTGGTTTCTGATCAGGCCGGCAAGGCGAACATTCTGGCCGAACTCGCCCGCATGGGGCTGGAGGTGAAAAAGGACGACAAGCGCCTCGATACGCTGCTGCGCGAGGTCAAGGACCGCGAGTCGGTCGGCTATTCCTATGAGGGGGCGGGCGCCTCCTTCGAACTGCTGGCGCGACGCGTGCTGGGCAGCGTTCCCGACTATTTCGAGGTGGAAGGCTTCAGCGTCACCGTCGAGCGCCGCCACAATGCGCTCGGCAAGCTGGTCTCGGTCTCGCAGGCCGTGGTCAAGACCGTGATCGGCGGAGAGCGCGTGCTCACCGTGGCGGAAGGCAACGGCCCGGTGAACGCGCTCGACCGTGCCTTGCGCAAGGATCTCGGCGCCTATCGCAACGTCATCGCCGACCTCGAACTGACCGACTACAAGGTGCGTATCCTCAATGGCGGCACCGAAGCGGTGACCCGCGTGCTCATCGAATTCGAGCGATTCCTCCGGCGATTCGTGGTTCACCGTCGGCGTGTCGGAGAACGTCGTCGATGCCTCCTTCGAGGCGCTTTACGATTTGGTGGTCTACAAGCTCTTGAAGGCGGGGGTGGAGCCCGCCTGACTACATCAGCCGGGCGCCGTCGCCGGCTTCCAGCGCCGCCTGCGGCGTGCGGGCCAGTTCCGCCCGGATCGCCGGGATCACCTCGTCGACCGTGCCGACGAAGGTCACCGGCAGGTCGTCGCGCCCGCCGGCGAAGCCCTTGTTGAGGAAGCCTTCCTCGTTCATGCGGCGGAAGAGCGCAACCAGCGGGTCGTAGAAGCCGCTGAGATTGAGGATGAGCACCGGCTTGACGTGCTGGTCGAGCTGCGCCCAGGTCATCATCTCGACCACTTCTTCCAGCGTTCCGATGCCGCCGGGCAGCGCCACGAAGGCGTCCGCGCGATCGAACATCAGCCGCTTGCGCTCGTGCATGTCGGCGGTGACGATGAGATCGCTCACCTCGCGCAGCATCAGCTCGCGGTCCTTGAGGAACTGCGGAATAATGCCGGTCACCGGGCCACCGGCGGCCATCGCCGCGCGCGCCAGGATGCCCATCAGGCCGACCGCGCCGCCGCCATAGACCAGACGGGTGCCGGACCGGGCGATTGCCCGGCCGAGCGCCTCGGCTGCGTCGGCATAATCCGGCCGCGCGCCAGTATTGGCGCCGCAATAGACGCAGATGCTTCTCAATTCGGCCATAAGCTTGTGTTGCATCGCACAAGGTCGCCCGTCAAGCTTGGCGCAAACGCCGGCGACGAACCTTGTGGCCCGCGCAGCCCGGTCCTACAGTCGCCGGGGCGGGCTGCCGCCATATCGGGTGTCATATGAAGAATAACCGACTGAGCGGTCTGATCGTTTTCATCGTCGCCATCCTGCTGGTTGGCGGGCTCAGCTATTACGAGCTGGTCCAGAACCGGGCAAAGGAATTGGTCGCCTCCGCACCGGCGGCAACCGAGCAGTCGGCGCCGCCCGGCGACCAGGCTGCCGTCCAGCCTGCCGCGCCGGCGGAGAGCCAGCCGGCACCGGCTGCTGGCGATCAAGCGGCCGAGGCGCCGTCCGCGCCCGCCGCTGCTGACAGCACCGCCCAAGCGCCGTCCGCGCCGGCCGCCTCCGACAACAGCATGGCCGCCGCCCCGGCGAACCCGCCGACCGCGGCCGAAACCCCGACGCCTGCGGCCGAAACCCCGGCGCCTGCGGCCGAAACTCCGGCGCCAGCCGGCAACGCCCCGGCCGAAGCCGCGGCCAACCAGCCGTCGCCGGCCGCCGGACAAGCGGCGCCCGCAGCCGGCGCAGCAACGCCCGGTGCCGACAACCAGATGGCCGCCGCGCCCACGCCAGAGACGCCTGCGCCGTCCGCTGCAACGCCTGCGCCTGCCGCTGCGACGGGCACGCCACCGGCCGATCAGGCGAACGCCGCGCCGCCGGCTGCCGAGGCCCCTGCGCCGACCACCGAGCAGCAGGTCGCCACTGCAGAGCCGCCGCCGGCCTCTGCCGCGCCGCCGGCTGCCGAAGCCCCTGCGCCGACCACCGAGCAGCAGGTCGCCACTGCAGAGCCGCCGCCGACCTCTGCCGCGCCGCCGGCTACCGCTGCACCGACCACGGCTGCACCGACCGCGGCTGCGCCGCCCTCGGTGGTTCCGACCTTTGATGTGGTCCGCGTCGAGCCGACCGGCGAGACGGTCGTTGCCGGACAGGCCGCGCCCGGCTCCAAGGTTGAGGTGCTCGATGGCGCTGCCGTCATCGCCACGGCGACCGCCAACGATCAGGGCGATTGGGCCCTGGCGCTCGACAACGCTCTCCGTCCCGGCACTCACGACCTCGCAATCCGCACCACTTCGAAGGACGGAGGGGTCTCCATGCTCTCCGACCAGCGGGTGGCGGTGCAGGTGCCCGAGCCGGGCTCCAAGGACGTCCTTGTGGTGCTGAATTCACCCGATCAGCCGAGCCGCGTGCTCGAGCTGCCGAAGGCCAAGGAGCCTGCCGCCTCTGGTGGCGAGCAGGTGGCTGCTGCCGGTGAGTCCGCCGGCGGAGCACCGGCGGCTGCCCCGACGCAGCCGGAACCGCCGAAAACCGGTGGTGAGGTGGCGACACTCGAACCGAAATCTCCGGCAGCCCAGTCTCCGGATCTCCAATCGCCGCCGGCCCAGCCCGGCACTGCCGGATCGGCGCCGGCCGGTTCTGCCGCTGCCCCGGCCGCCGAGCAGCCCGCTGCCGCCGCCGGCGCACCGGCCGAGAAGCCGGCGGCGCCCGCAGCCGCCGAGCAGGCGCCACCGGCCAAGCCGGCTCCGCCGACGCCGGAGGTTGCCGTGTCGGCCGTCGAGGCCGATACCGCCGGCACGCTCTATGTCGCCGGCACGGCCAAGACCGACCAGACCGTGCGTGTCTATCTCAACGATCAGCCGGTCGGCGAAGCCAAACCGTCGCCGTCCGGGACCTGGCTGGTGGAGACCCACCATGAGGTTGCGCCAGGCAGCTACAGCGTGCGCGCCGATCAGGTGTCCGGGTCGGATGGCAGCGTCATCGCCCGGGCCGAGGTGCCGTTCCAGCGCGAGATCAATGTCGCCAGCCTGAAGGCGTCGGGCGACACCGGCGCTGCACCGGGTGCGGATGCGTCGGCTCAGTTGCCTCAGGTCCACACCGTGATCATCAAGAGGGGCGACAACCTGTGGCGCATCGCCCGCAGCAACTGGGGGCGGGGCATCACCTGGTCGACGCTCTACCAGGCCAACAAGGACCAGATCCGCAACCCGCATTGGATCTATCCCGGCCAGGTCTTCATCATGCCGGTGAGCCCGACCGTGGCGAAGAACTGACAAGACCCGGACGACCCTTGCATTGCGGCCGCTACAGGGCCTATGTCGCCCCATCGTAATATTACGATGGAGCGACGATGGCTTTCGACGACGAGGACCAGCTACTTGCCCGACGCATCAAGGCGCTCGCCCATCCGGCCCGTCTCGGCATCGTCCGCGCCCTTCTCAAGGTGGGCGGCGATGGCTGTTGCTGCAGCGACTTCGTCCGCAACCTGCCGCTCGCCCAGTCGACCGTCTCCCAGCATTTGAAGGTCCTGCGTGAAGCCGGTCTGATCCGCGGCGAGATTTCCGGGCCGCGCTCCTGCTATTGCCTGGATCGCGAAGCGCTGACCTCGGTTGCCGCGGCGATGGCCCAACTCGGTGGGGAAGCGCCGGTGGAGTCGGCACGATGAGGCGGCCCAGCGGCAAGTCCGCGCCGTCGGCGGGCACCGCGATGCAGAAGTCCATGTTCGCGACGTTGCGCGACCTGTGGCCCTATATGTGGCCGGGCGACCGGCCGGACCTGAAGCGCCGGGTGGTCCTGGCGCTCGGCGTTCTGGTCACCGCCAAGCTCGTCACCGTTCTGGTGCCCTACACCTACAAATGGGCAACCGACGCGCTCACCAAGCCGCCGGCCGCCGGTCCCGGCGGCACGCTGACCGTCGGCCTCGCGGTGCTGGTCACGCGTTCCCATCATGCTGGTCGTCGCCAATGGCGTTGGCCGCATCCTGATGAACGTGTTCAACAATCTGCGCGATGCGCTTGTTCGCCCGCGTCGGCCAGCACGCCGTGCGCAACCTCGCCTACAAGACCTTCGTGCACATGCACGATCTGTCGCTGCGCTACCACCTGCAGCGGCGCACCGGCGGCCTGTCGCGCATCATCGAGCGCGCCATCAACGGCCTCGAGATCGTTGTCCGCTTCACCATCCTCAACACGCTGCCGACCTTCCTCGAATTCGGCTTTGCCGGGGTCATCATCGCCTACCAGTTCGACTGGACCTATCTGCTGGTCGTCGCGGCCACGATCGCCCTCTATGTCTGGTACACCGTGCAGGCGACCGAACTGGCGCATCCAGATTCGCCGCGCCATGAACGAGTCCGATCAGGACGCCCATTCCAAGGCGATCAACTCGCTGCTCAACTTCGAGACGGTGAAGTATTTCGGCAACGAGAAGATGGAGGCCGGTCGCTACGACGGCGCCATGGCGCGCTACGAAAAGGCGGCGGTCCGCATCTGGACCTCGCTCGCCTGGCTGAACATCGGCCAGATCGTCATCTTCACCACCGGCATGACCATCTGCATGGTCATGTCAGGCGTCGCGGTGATGCATGGCGAACAGACCATCGGCGATTTCGTGCTGATCAATGCGCTGCTCGTCCAGCTCGCCATCCCGCTCAATTTCATCGGCACCGTCTATCGCGAGATCAGGCAGGGCCTGATCGACATCGAAGCCATGTTCGACCTGCTCAAGGTGCCGCCGGAGATCGTCGACCGGCCCGGCGCCAAGTCGCTCGTCGTCGACGGCGGCGCGGTGCGTTTCGAGGACGTCGCCTTCCACTACGACCCCTCGCGGCCGATCCTCAAGGGCGTCAGCTTCGCCGTGCCGCCGGGCAAGACCGTCGCCATCGTCGGGCCGTCCGGCGCCGGCAAGTCGACCATCTCGCGGCTGCTCTTCCGCTTCTACGAGGTGACCGGCGGGCGCATCACTGTCGACGGACAGGACGTGCGCGACGTGACGCAGGAGTCGCTGCGCGGCGCCATCGGCATGGTCCCGCAGGATACCGTGCTGTTCAACGACACGATTGCCTACAACATCCGCTACGGCCGCCCCGACGCCACCGAGGAAGAGGTCCGCGCCGCGGCCGAGACCGCGCAGATCGCCGCTTTCATCGCCAGCCTGTCGGACGGCTATGACACCGAGGTCGGCGAGCGCGGCCTGAAACTCTCCGGCGGCGAGAAGCAGCGCGTCGCCATCGCCCGCACCGTGCTCAAGGCACCGCCGATCCTGATTCTCGACGAGGCCACCTCGGCGCTCGACATCCACACCGAGCGCGAGATCCAGGCGGCGCTCGACCGGGTGTCGCGCGGCCGCACGACGCTGGTCATCGCCCACCGTCTGTCGACCATCGTCAACGCCGACGAGATCATCGTTCTCGACGACGGCGTCATCGTCGAGCGCGGCACCCATCGCGCGCTGCTTGCCGCAAACGGCCTCTACGCCTCCATGTGGAACCGCCAGCGCCAGGCGACCGAGGCCGAGGAGGCGCTGCGCGCCGCCAAGGCAGGCCGAGGCAGTCGACCACCTCAAGCCGCGCGCCATCGACGCCGAGGTCGAACCGGCCGAGTAGGGGCGCGGCTCGCCGGCCTGATGGACGCGGCGTATTGGCTCAACCGGATCGCTCTGCCTCACGGAGACGCCCTCCGCTTTCCTTTGCGCCGGATTCCGTGCTTTCTAGGCCGCGATTGGCCAGGGAAAGGCGATGGAATCCATCCTCGAACTCGGTGAGGAACATGTTCGTGCCGATCCGGCGCGAGGGCCTGCCGTTCATCGCGATTCTGGCGTTCATCGCCTTGTTCTTCGGCTGGTTCTGGCAGCCGATCCTGTGGATCGGCCTGATCCTCACCGCCTGGTGCGTCTATTTCTTCCGCGATCCACCGCGCGTCACCCCGCTCGATCCCGATATCGTGGTCAGCCCCGCCGACGGCCGCGTCTCGGCGGTTGCCATCGGCGTGGCGCCCAAGGAACTGGGGCTGGGCGAGCAGAGCCGCCGGCGCGTGTCGATCTTCATGAGCGTCTTCGATTGCCACGTGAACCGGGCGCCGCTGCCGGGCTCCGTCAAGCGCATCGTCTACACGCCCGGCAAGTTCTTCAACGCCGAGCTCGACAAGGCCAGCGAGGGCAATGAGCGCAACGGCATCGTGCTCGATGCCGCGCACGGTCCGGTCGGCGTCGTCCAGATCGCCGGCCTCGTCGCCCGGCGCATCGCCTGTTTCGTCGCCGAAGGGGAGGCGCTTTCGGCCGGCCAGCGCATCGGCCTGATCCGCTTCGGCTCGCGCCTCGACGTCTGGCTGCCGCTGGCCGCCAACGTGCTGGTTGCCGAAGGACAGCGGGCCGTCGCCGGCGAGACCGTCATTGCCCGCTTCGGCGAGCCGGCGGCCGAGCGGCGGGTGCGGATCGACTGAGCCCGACCAAGACCCATGTCGCTGTTCCAGCCCTTCGATCCCGACGATCCCGAGCGCAGCAAGCGCCGGCTGCCGCCATTGCCGCAGGTACCGCTCAGGCTGGTCCTGCCCAATCTGGTGACGCTGCTGGCGCTGTGCACCGGCCTCACCGCCATCCGCATGTCGATCGAGCACAAGTTCGACCTGGCGGTCGCGCTGATCGCGGTCGCCGCGGCGCTGGACGGCATCGACGGGCGCATGGCGCGCTTCCTGAAATCGACCTCGCGCTTCGGCGCCGAGCTCGATTCGATCACCGATTTCCTCAATTTCGGCGTGGCGCCGGTCATCCTGCTCTATGTCTGGGCGCTCGGCGAGATGCGCTCGGTCGGCTGGATGGCGGCGCTGATCTTCGCCATCTGCGCCGCGCTCCGGCTCGCCCGCTTCAACGTCGCCCTCGACGCGCCCGACAAGCCGGACTGGCACGCCAGCTACTTCGTCGGCGTGCCGGCGCCCGCCGGCGCGATGATCGTGATGCTGCCGATCTATGTCGAATTCGTCGCCATTCCGCACGGTTTCCTCACCGCGCCGGTGACCTTCGTCTACACGATTGCGATCGGTCTGCTGATGGTGTCGAAGCTGCCGACCTGGTCGGGCAAGCTCATCGGCCGGCGCATCTCGCGCGAGCTGGTCACGCCGCTGTTCGTGTCGGGGGTGGTGATCGTCGCCTTCCTCGCCAGCTTCCCGTGGGCGACGATGACGGTGCTGACGCTGTGCTATCTCGCCTGCCTGCCGCTGTCGTGGCACGCCTATCAGCGCCACCTGCGCGCCGAAGGCGAAGCCAAGGAAGCGGCCACGGCCGACGGCGGCGAGACCTAGCTCTACCGATAGGACTTCAGCACGCGGACCCGGTCGCGCAACGGGACATCCGGAAAGGCCTTGCGCATGGCGCCCAGTGCCGTCGCACCGGTACCCGGCGCCATCAGCTTGAGCATTTCGCGCATGCGTGCGATCTGCTCGTCGAGTTCGGCCTGGAATGCCGCCTGTTCCGCTGACTTGGTCCCGTTATTGCTCATAGGGTCCCCGTTCATGATTCGAAACCACGAGAAGACTGCCGGGGGAGGTTGAGCATCGAACGTTAACGATGGATTAAGAAACGCGCTTGCACGGCTGCCGGCCGGGGCGGAATCATTGTCTCAATTACCGGCCATAACTCTTGCTGTTTTAAACGGAATTCCCGCCGGAGGTGCCTCCATGACTGAACCCTATCCGCGCAACATGATCGGCTACGGGCGCAATCCGCCCGATCCTGAGTGGCCGGACGGCGCCAATGTCGCCGTTCAGTTCGTCGTCAACTACGAGGAGGGCGGCGAAAACAACATCCTGCACGGCGATGCGGCATCCGAGGCCTTTCTCTCCGAGATCGTCGGCGCCCAGCCCTGGCCCGGCATGCGCCACATGAACATGGAGTCGATCTACGAATACGGCTCGCGCGCCGGCTTCTGGCGCCTGTGGCGCCTGTTCACCGAGCGCGGCATCCGGCCCACCGTCTACGGCGTGGCTCTGGCCCTGCAGCGCAACCCGGAGGCGGTCGCTGCGATGAAGGAGGCCGAGTGGGAGATCGCCAGCCACGGCCTCAAATGGATCGACTACAAGGACCACAGCGAAGAGGCCGAGCGCGCCGACCTCATGGAAGCGATCCGCATCCACGAGGCGGTCACCGGCTCGCGCCCGCTCGGCATCTATACCGGCCGCTCGTCGGTCCACACCATCAAGCTGTCGGCGGAGGAGGGCGGCTTCGTCTATTGCTCCGACGTCTATTCAGACGACCTGCCCTATTGGATCGATAGCCCGCACGGGCCCTTCCTGCTCATCCCCTATACGCTCGACGCCAACGACATGCGTTTCGCCAGCCCGCAGGGCTTCAACTCCGGCGACCAGTTCTTCACCTATCTCAAGGACGGCTTCGACTATCTGTGGGCGGAGGGCGAGAAGGGTGCGCCCAAGATGATGTCGGTCGGCCTGCATTGCCGTCTCGTCGGCCGGCCGAACCGCGCCGCTGCCCTTGCCCGCTTCATCGACTACGTCCAGTCGAAGGAAAAGGTCTGGCTGCCGCGCCGCATCGACATCGCCTGGCACTGGCACGCCCACCACAAGCCGGTGTGAGGGGAGCCCGAGAACTCCCCCGGTCATCCTCCGGCTTGACCGGAGGATCGGCTTCGGCAGGCCCAGCCAAGGTTGTGCCGCCGGAGAGCGATCCTTGTAACTCAGTAGGTCCGTCATCGGCTAAGGTTGCCGGTGCGGTGGCGGTCGAAAGGGCCCTACGCCCCCGCCGTCTCCACCAAGGCGGCGATCGCCGGCCGCGCGAGCAGCGTCCGCCGCTGCTCCGTGTTGAGCGGCACCAGTGGCGGGCGCACCGTCAGCCAGCTCTCGTCGCCGGTGATGGCGGCCTTGATCGTCTTCACCGCCGCGACCGTCGGTAAATCGGCGAAGGACTTGCGCACTGCGATCAGCGCCTCCTGCCGGGCCGGCGCATCCGCGCTCCTTGTAGCGGGCGATCTGCTCCGCGATGGTCCGGGCGTTGACATTGGCGGTGGCCGAGATGCAGCCGACCGCGCCCCACTGCAGCGCCTGCAGAAGATAGATCTCCGAGCCGGGAAACATGGCGAAGCCCGGAAAGGCGTCGATGACCGCCCTGGTGTGCTCGGCGTCGCCGGAGGAATCCTTCATGCCGGCGATGACGCCGGGAAAGGCGTCGAGCAGCCGGCCGACCAGATCGATCGACCAGCCGACGGCCGCCATCGCCGGAAAATGATAGAGCAGGATGCGCGGCACCTTCGGCCCGCACCGCTCGATGACCGTGGCAACGAAGGCGTAGAGCCCCTCATCGGAGACGTTCTTGTAATAGAACGGCGGCAGCAGCAGCACGCCGGCGCCGCCGATCTCGCCGACATGGCGGGTAAGCGCCACGGCATCGTCGATGGCTGAGGCGCCGGTGCCGGGCAGGAGCCGGCCGGGTGCAACCCCGTCCTCGACCAGCGTATCGATCACCCGCCGGCGTTCGTCGAGCGTCAGCGAATTGGCTTCGCTCGTCGTGCCGAGCACGGCGAGGCCGGCGGCGCCGTCGTCGAGCATGCCGCGGCAGTGCCGGATCAGGCGCGCCGCGTCGACCGCGCCGTCTGCGCGTGAAAGGGGTCGAGGCCGGCGGCCAAAGGCCGGCGAGGGGGCTTTGCATGAAGGGCGTCCGGACAGGTGGTGGGCTGTCCGGCGAATTTAGCAGAGATCGTTCCGGCTCACGCGGCTTTCTGTGCAGCCGTCTTCGAAGTGCACGCCCATCACGCGCTCGGTGCGCCAGCGCACGTTGCAGGCGCGGCGGGTGGCGCCGTCGTCCATGATCACATCGAAATGCGTTGGAACGCCGAGCATGCTCGGCACCTGGAGCAGGGCGCCGCTCGGCGACAGATTGCGCACGGTGCAGTCAAACACCGAATGGCCGAGATTGAACACAATCTTGGCAGCCTTCAGCGTTCGCATACGCCGCTGGCTGCGGCGATCAGCGCCTTCATGCGCTGCTTACGACGGTCGTCATGTCCGTACCTTCTGGCGCGTCATGCCCCAGGGGAAAGCGCGACTCTGCGACAGATCGGTTTCTGTCAGGTAAACGGCGTGCTTTGGCGATTCACCATGTGGATATCGGTGACCCGGACTCTCCTCTCTGTGAGCCACGCTTGGCGCGATGACCTTGCGGGAACCCGTCGGCGGAGCCGGGCATGAGCTTCCCGGTTTTTGCCGTGCTGCTGGTCGCGGCGATGCTCCACGCCGGCTGGAACGCGCTGGTCCGGCGCGACCCGGACCGCGACGCCGCCACCACTGCAATAGCCGTCGGCGGGGCGGTCGTCGGCATCGCCGTTCTTGCCCTTCCTGCCACCGCTCGCCCCGGCTGCCGTGCCCTATATCGCCGCCTCCGGGCTGATCCATCTGGCCTACTTCACCCTCATGGCCCGCGCCTATCGCCATGGCGAATTGTCGGTCGCCTATCCGATCATGCGCGGCCTCGCGCCGCTCATCGTCACGCTGGCGGCGACCGCCTTCGTCGAGCCGGCGAGCGCTCGGGTTCTCGTCGGCGTCGCCGTGCTCGCCGCTGGCATCGTGTCGCTTGGCGCGGACGGCCTGAGGCGCCAGCACGCCATCGGCAGCGCCCTTGCCAATGCCTTCGTCATTGCCGGCTACACATTGACCGACGGCCTCGGCGCCCGCATCAGCGGTGCGCCGCAAACCTATGTCGCCTGGGTGCTCGTTGCCTCCGCGCTCACCACGTTCGGCGTTCGGCTCTGGCGCCAGGGGAGGGCGGTGCCGGCGGGCCTCAGGGCCCGCATTCCGCTGGCGCTTGCCGGCGGGGTCATGACCTACGCCGCCTATGGAATTGCTCTGTGGGCCATGACCGTGGCGCCGATCGGCGCCGTCGCCGCCGTGCGCGAAAGCTCGGTTCTCTTCGCGGCCGCCATCGGTGCGGTGATGCTCGGCGAGCGTTTCGGCCCCATCCGCTGGCTGGCGGTCACCCTGGTGGTCGCCGGCCTGGTCCTGGTCGAGGGCGCCGGCCCCTGATCCCGGTTCCGATCTTCCCTGTGGATAACTTGTCCCGCCCGGACAGGCGCAACCGGCTGTCGTCGAACTGAAATCGATCTGTCATGTGTCCCGGCTAATGAGGCTGCGTCGGGAAGGCAAAATCGCTGGTTGACGGGCGTCGCGCGCGGTTCGTCTGATCCGCGCCCCGCCGCGGGTGTCTGCGGTTTTCCTGATCTCCCGGGCTCTCGGCACAGGCCCCTGTCGCTTGAAGGCCCCGGGTGTCGTGATGTGGTGCCGCGTAGCCCGGCCGGGCGCTTTCCGGTCAACATGGCGCCGACCCCTTCGCCGCGGGGTCGGCGTCTTTTTTCGAAATGAAAAAATAGCCGGCGAACTATCGTTTCGGCGCATTCTCAGTGGCGAAAACGGCAGTTTCGACCTAACGTTCAAGGCGAAGGAGCGGCCCCGGAGCGTGACTTTCTGACATGGAAACGTCAGACGACGGTGATAGCAGCGCCTTGCAACTTCGGGCGCGAGATCTCGCGCGAGAACTCCGACTTTGATGGGGAAACAGGATGACCAGGACACTTATGGTTTCGGTATCGGCACTGGCGCTCTTCGCCATGGCCGGCAATGCCTTCGCGGCTTCGATGGACGATCTGGTGGCGGCTGCCAAGAAGGAAGGCCAGCTCACCACCATCGCGCTGCCGCATGACTGGTGTGGCTACGGCGACGTGATCGCCGGCTTCAAGGCGAAATACCCTGGCATCGCGGTCAACGAGCTCAACCCGACTGCGGGCTCCGGCGACGAGATCCAGGCGATCAAGGCCAACAAGGACAATACCGGCCCGCAGGCGCCCGACGTGATCGACGTCGGCCTGGCCTTCGGCCCGCAGGCCAAGAAGGAAGGCCTGGTCCAGCCCTACAAGGTCTCCACCTGGGACACGATCCCCGACAGCGCCAAGGATGCCGACGGCTATTGGTACGGCGACTATTATGGCGTGATGGCCTTCGGCGTGAACAAGGACATCATTTCCGACACGCCGGCCGACTGGTCCGACCTGACCAAGTCGGAATACGCCAACGCCGTCGCCCTTGCCGGTGACCCGCGCTCGGCCAATCAGGCGATCCTCGGCGTGATGGCCGCCGGCATGTCGACCGGCGCCGCCCCCGGCAAGGCTTCCGGCGAAGCCGGCCTGAAATACTTCGCTGACCTCAACAAGGCCGGCAACTTCGTCCCCGTCGTCGCCCTGTCGGGCACCATCGCCCAGGGCACGACCCCGGTCACCATTGCGTGGGACTACAACCTGCTGGCCTGGAAGGACAGCCTCAAGGGCA
Source organism: uncultured Alphaproteobacteria bacterium (assembly GCA_963743015.1). Taxonomy (GTDB): domain Bacteria; phylum Pseudomonadota; class Alphaproteobacteria; order Rhizobiales; family Kaistiaceae; genus CAVSRC01. The sequence goes on along the minus strand of CAVUOD010000033.1, from coordinate 138,312 downwards.
ACCCGCCGATGGACGTCGTGGTGCCCAAGTCCGGCGTGGTCGCCGGCGTCTATGTCCAGGCGATCTCCGCCTATGCGCCGCATCCGAACGCCGCCAAGCTGTGGATGGAGTATCTCTATTCGGATGAAGGCCAGCTTGGCTGGCTCGCCGGCTATTGCCATCCGATCCGCTTCAACGATCTGGCCAAGCGCAGCGCGATCCCGCAGAAGCTGCTCGACGCGCTGCCGCCGCCGGAAGGCTATGCCAAGGCGGTCTTCCCGACCCTCGACGAACAGGCGGCCAACAAGGACGCCGTGGTCGGCGGCTGGGATTTGGTCGTCGGCGCCAACGTGAAGTAAGGCGCCTTGCTCTAGATGGACCGCCCTGCCTCATCAGGGCAGGGCGGTCCCGCTCTCCACGGCCGGAAGCCGGCATGACATCCATTTCATCCAGCGCCAGCGCACGACCGCCGCGCCACCAGCCTTGGCTGAAGTGGGTCGGCATCGCCCCCTTTGCGGTCTTCGCGCTGATGTTCCTGCTGCTGCCGACGCTCTACATCGTCGTCGGCGCCTTCCAGACCGAGGCCGGCCAGTTCACGCTGGTCAACATCCGTGATCTCAACACCAGCCTGATCCGCTCGGCCTATCTCATCTCGATCAAGATCAGCCTCGCCTCGGCGCTGATCGGCTGCGTCGTCGGCTTTGCCATCGCCGCGGCCGTGGTCTTCGGCAACCTGCCGAAATGGGTGCGCAGCCCGATCCTGACCTTTTCCGGCGTCGCCTCGAACTTCGCCGGCGTGCCGCTGGCCTTTGCCTTCATCGCCACGCTGGGGCCGGTCGGCGTGATCACGGTTCTCCTGCGCGACTACGGCATCAATCTCAGGGCCCTCGGCTTCAACCTGCTGTCCTATTACGGCCTGGTCATCGTCTACCTGTTCTTCGAAATTCCGCTGATGGTCCTCATCATCACCCCGGCACTCGACGGCATGAAGAGGGAATGGCGCGAGGCCGCCGCGATCCTCGGCGCCAACACGAGGCAATACTGGCAGTACGTCGCCCTGCCGATCCTGTTCCCCTCGCTGCTCGGCACCTTCGCGCTGCTCTTCGCCAATGCCTTCGGCGCCGTGGCGACGGCCTATGCGTTGGCCGGCCCCGCCTTCACGCTGGTGCCGATCACGCTCTTCTCGCAGATCCGCGGCGATGTGCTCGGCAATCCCCAGCTCGGCTTCGCCCTGGCTTTCGGGATGATCGTCATCACCGCCATCGCCAATCTCGTCTACATCGTGCTCAGGACCCGGGCGGAGAAGTGGATGACATGATCGGCCGGCGCTTCATTTCCTGGATCATCCTCGCCCTCGGAGCGACCTATTTCATCCTGCCGCTCTTCGGCACGTTCCAGTTCTCGCTGAAGATGAAGCGCGGCGTGTTGAGCCTCGAGGCCTATCGCGTCGTGATCCACGACACGACGTTCCAGCAGACCTTCGGCTATTCGGTCATCCTGGCGCTGCTCACCATCGTCATCGGCGTGCTGATCGTGGTGCCCACCGCCTACTGGGTCCGCCTCAGGCTGCCGGCCGCGCGGCCCTATGTCGAATTCATCACGCTGCTGCCGCTCGTCATTCCGCCGATCGTCATCGTCTTCGGCTATATCCGGCTCTACAACACGTCTTCGATCCTGCCGCTGACCGGAAGCTGGATCGGCACCAACATCCTCATCCTCTTCGGCTATGCGGCGCTTTCGCTGCCCTACATGTACCGCGCTGTGGACACCGGGCTGCGGACCATCGATGTCGCCACCCTGACCGAGGCCGCCCAGAGCCTCGGCGCCGGCTGGACCCGCATCCTCACCACCGTGATCCTGCCCAATGTCCTTGTCTCCGTTCTCTCCGGCGCCTTCCTGACCTTCGCAATCGTCATCGGCGAATATGTCTATGCGGCGCTTCTGAACCTCGACACCTTCGGCCCTTACATGGTCGACATGGGCCGCAACCACGCCTACGAGCCCTCGGCGCTCGCCGTGATCGCCTTCCTGATCACCTGGGGCTGCATGGGGCTCATCCAGCTTTTCACCCGCTTCTCCAAACACACACAGGTAAAGCAGTAGAACATGGGCTTCCTCGACCTCTCCCATCTCGAGAAGTCCTTCGGCACGACCCGGGTGGTGAAGGATTTCGACCTCGCAATCGAGCAGGGCGAATTCGTCTCCCTGCTTGGCCCCTCCGGCTGCGGCAAGACGACGATATTGCGGATGGTCGCGGGCTTTGAGCGGCCGAACACCGGCAGCATCCGGATCGACGGTCAGGACGTCACGGCGCTGCGCCCCAACCAGCGCAACATCGGCATGGTGTTCCAGGCCTACGCTCTCTTCCCCAACCTGACCGTGGCGCAGAATGTCGGCTTCGGCCTGAAGGTGCAGAACAAGCCCTCCGCGGAGATCCGCGCGCGCGTCGGCGAGATGCTGCAGCTCATTGGCCTGCCCGACCTCGGCGGGCGCTACCCGTTCCAGCTCTCCGGCGGCCAGCAGCAGCGCGTCGCGCTCGCCCGCGCCCTGGCGCCGCACCCGCGCGTCCTCCTGCTCGACGAGCCGCTCTCCGCGCTCGACGCCAAGATCCGCGTCGCGCTGCGCGAGGAGATCAAGGCGATCCAGCAGAAGCTCGGCATCACCACCGTCTTCGTGACCCACGACCAGGAGGAGGCGCTGTCGATCTCGGACCGTATCGTCGTCATGCACCAGGGCATTGCCGATCAGGTCGGCACGCCGTTCGAGATCTACAACCACCCGACCACGCGCTTCGTCGCCTCCTTCGTCGGCACGCTCAACATCATCGATGCCACGGTCGTCGACCCCGAGCACGGCAGGATCGCCGTCGACGGCCAGGAGATCGCGGCGGCCAGGAGCGTCATCGATGCGCGTGCCGGCGAGGTGCGCTCGATCGCGCTCAGGCCGGAGGCGATCTACCTGACCAGCGCTGGTGAGGGCGCCAACACCATGCAGGGGCAGGTCGACGATGTGAATTTCCTCGGCGCGGTCGTGCGCATCCGCGTGCGCTTCGCCCGGACCACCATCTCTCTCGACACGTTCAACAATCCCAACGCCCCGCCGCCGGGGCGCGGCGAAACGGTCACCGTCAGCTTCATGCCCGACGACGTCCTGGTGCTCGAGGCCGAGCCGGCCGCCTGAGACGGCCGCAGTCCGCATGGCGCACGCCGCTCCTTCTTCGCGGCATCGAGCCCGCGGCGAATCCTCCCTGAAAACAAATCTATCCCCGCCCCTCTGACCCCATGAGATGATGCGCTCATCCCCGCTCGCGAAGGGGCGCGCTCATGAGGCGTCATCGGTGCGGAGCGGGGTGCGGTGTCCTTGCCCTCCGTTTCGCAAACGGGGGCCGGAGCCCGGAAGCCCGCTTGCGGAGGAGCCTGACAATTGTGCCTCCGCGCGCCTTGGCCCTGAAATGGTGCAGCGCTAAAGGCGGCAGGGGTCAACCACCGGTGGGACCGGTTCTGGAAACGGATCACCGGCACCGTGGCGGTCGAGGGCGGCCAACGTGCCAGCCCTGCCTTTGCTGGCCCAGGCGGGCCGGAGCACAAATCCCGCGGCGGGCGTCTTGCCGACGCCCAATTCGGACTACCCGACGAGCGTTTGCAAGGCGCCCGCCACCCCCTCATGAACGAGGGGAACGCTCTTTGAAAGGTTCATGACTCGGTGCTTCTGGCGCGCGGGAACGAAAGGCCATGCCCATCTTCCGTTCGTTCCCGCGAAGGCGGGGACGCAGGTCTAAAATCGTCGAGCGGCACGTCCTGCCTGGATGCCCGGTCGGGGCCGGGCATGAACGGCGTTTGAGGCAGTGCCGTGCCTCGTCGGCCTACCGCTGCGGCCCCTCCGCCGGCCCGCGCGTGGTCGGTTCGATATCGCTGTCGTCGAGCACCCGCAGCGCGGCGCCGTCGAGGTCCTCGTACTGGCCGGTATTGAGCGACCACAGGAACATCACCAGCCACAAGAGGCCGAGCAGCAGCGCCAGCGGGATCAGGTAGATGAGCACCGTCATGCCGGCACCGTATGGCCGCTGGGCGCGGCTGTCGAGCGCGGCCGACTGCCGCGCGGCAGCGCCCTGAGCGCATTTCCCGTCACCGTCAGCGATGAAGCTGACATGGCGATGGCAGCGATCAGCGGCGTCACCAGGCCGAAGATCGCCAGTGGCACGGCGAAGAGATTGTAGAGGCCGGCGAACCACAGGTTCTGCGTCATCAGCCGTCGCGCCCGCGTGGCAATCACCACCGCCTCGACGATCGGCGTGAGCTGCTCGCCGAGGAAGACGGCATCGGCTTCCGCCTGCGCCAGATCGACGGCACTCACCGGCGACAGCGAGACATGGGCGGCGGCCAGCGCCGGCGCGTCGTTGAGCCCGTCGCCGACGAAGGCAACCTTGTGGCCGGCGGCGGCCAGTGCCTCGAGACGGGCGATCTTGTCGCCGGGCCGCTGGGCGGCGGCGAAATCGGAGATGCCGACCGCGGCCGCGACAGGCCTGACCGCGTCCTCGCGGTCACCGGAGAGGATCAGGCAGGTGAGGCCGCGGGCCTTGAGCGCTGCGATCGTTTCGGCGGCACCCGGCCTCAGCCGCTGGTGCAGGCGGATGATGGCGGTCTCGCTGCCAAAGCGGAAGGCGAGCACGGAGGTCGTCGCCGCGTCGTCGTCCGCAGGCGCTGCGACGCCGCAGAAATCCGGACTGCCGAGCCGTGCCTCGACGCCATCGATCATGGCACTGATGCCGCGGCCCGGCTCCTCGGTGACCTGCGCCAGGGGTGCCTCGCCGCGGGCGCGCGCGGCAAGGGCGGCGGCCAGCGGATGGTGGCTGGAGAGCGCCAGCCGCGCGGCGCTGGCAAGCAGTGGCGCCGGAATCCTGTCGATATTGGCGATGCCCGGCTCGGGCAGGGTCAGCGTGCCGGTCTTGTCGAATACGACGGTGTCCACCTCGGCCAGCCGTTCGATGGCGTCGCCGGCGTTGAGGAAGACGCCCTTGCGGAACAGCGCCCCCGAAGCGGCCACCTGAACGGCGGGAATGGCGAGCGCCAGCGCGCATGGGCAGGTGATGATCAGCACCGTGGTCGCCACGATGATCGCCTGATGGATGCCGGCACCGGCGACGAACCAGCCGATTGCCGCGACAAGCGCGGTGAGATGCACGGCGGGGGCATAGATCTCCGCCGCCTTGTCGGCGATGCGCAGGCGCTTGGAGCGCGCCTCGGTCGCCTTGTCGAGCAGTTTCTGTACCTCGTCGATGAGCGAGCCGCCATCCGGCGCCGTCACCGCGACCGTGAGCGTGCCGCCCTGGTTGATCGAGCCGGCATAGACTTGATCGCCGATGGCGACGGCCTTCGGCGCCGTCTCGCCGGTCACCAGGCTCTGGTCGACGGCGGAGGCGCCCGCGACGACCTTGCCGTCGGCGGCTATGCGGGCGCCGGGCCTGACCAGGATGGTGTCGCCGACCTCGATGGCGCCGGCCGGCACGGTACGCACGCTTCCGTCCGTGCCGATGCGGTCGGCGGTCTCGGCCTTGAGGGCGGCGATGTTGCCGGCAAGCGCCCGTGTCTTGCGCCGCATGGCGAGGTCGAGCGTGCGACCGGCAAGCAGGAAGAAGAGCAGCATGACGGCGCTGTCGAAATAGACGTCGCGCGCCGAAAAGATGGTCTCGTAGAGCGAGACGCCAAGCGCCATGAGCACTCCGAGCGAGATCGGCACGTCCATGTTGACGCGCCGCCCCTTGAGCGCGCGCCAGGCGCTCTTGAAGAAGGGCTGGCCGGCATAGGCCGCGGCCGGCAGCGCGATCAGCGCCGAAAACCAGTGGAAGAAGTCGCGCGTCGCCGGCGTGATGTCGGAGGCATTGCCGGCCCACACCGAGACCGACAGCAGCATGATGTTCATGGCGGCGAAGCCGGCGATGGCGAGCGAGCGGATGTAGCGCTTCATCTCGCGGGCGGCGTCGGCTTCTGCCAGACGCATCTGGTAGGGCCGGGCGGCATAGCCGAGCTGATCCAGCCTGCCGAGCACGGCCGCCGGGTCGAGCGCCCCGTCATGCCAGTCGAGCCCGACGCGCCTGAGCGTGAAGTTCACCCGCACGCCGTCGAGGCCCGGCATGTCGGCCAGCCCCGTCTCGATGGCGTGAATGCAGGCGGCGCAGTGGATCCCGTCGACTGCCAGGTCGAGATGGCAGGCGCCGTCCTCGGTCGCCTGCACATAGCGGTCGACCTCGACCGTCGGCGCTGCCTTGCCCTTGTCGAGCGCCAGGTCGGCGGGCGGGCAGCATGGCGCGGTCATGGCACGATGACGCGGTTCTTCGAGCGGAAGAGCTGCTCGTCGCCACGCACGACCAGCAGGTTGAGTTCCCACACGCCGGCCGGGACGGCGGCCTGTCCGCGGAAGACGCCGGCACCGGCCTCGGTCAGCGCAACGGTCACGTCGTTGCGCTCGTCGATCGGATGGGAAAGCCGCGCCTCCACGTCGACGCCGGTCACCGGCGCGCCCTTGGCGTCGCTGAGGTTGACGGTGAGCACCTGGTCGTAGCCGCTCGGCTCGAGATGCGCATTGACCTGCCAGTCGCGCGCGTTCTGGGCGGCAGCCTTGGCCACCTCGCCCTCGAACATGCGGCCAGCCTCGTAGGAGCTCTTGGTATCGACGCCGCCGAAGGTCGAGATCGCCGCCTTCACCATTGCGAAATTGACGATCATGACGAAGCCGAAGAAGGCGATCAGCATGAACAGCACCTTGCGCCCGGTGAGCACGCCGGGCTCGGCGAAGCGGACTCTCGGCACCCGCAGGCTCATGGCGCTGTTTCTCCCGGTTTGCGTCCCGGACCGCGGAAGTTGTCGGTGGCGCTGGCGGTCTTGCCGGTGGCGCGGTCGGTAATGGTGAAGCGGATCGGCTGCGTGTTGCCGGCGCTGCGGTCGAGGCTGACGATGGCGCGCAGCTCGCGCGTCTGATCGGGGCCGACCTCGGCCACCTGGCTGCCGTCGATCGTGTCGGCGCCGACGATATCGAGTGCGGCGCCGGGCAGATCGATCGTGATCGCGAATTTGCGCGCGTCCGTTTCCTTGTTGATGATGCGCAGCATGTACGCGTTGCGCACGCCGCCGTCGGAGAGCACCACGAATTCCGGATTGCGGTCGTGGATCACGCTGATCCCGGTGGTCACGCGGTGGGTGAGGCCCCAGACCATCAGGCCGCCGACGATCAGGATGATCGCCGAATAGAGCAGGGTGCGCGGGCGCACGATGCGCGTCGTCTGGGGCTCGCCCTGCAGGCGTGCCCGGATGTTGACGTCGGTGTCGTAGGCGATCAGCCGCGTCGGGCGGCCCAGCTTCTCCATCACCCTGTCGCAGGCGTCGATGCACAGGCCGCACTGGATGCAGCCGAGACTGGCGCCGTCGCGGATGTCGACGCCGGTGGGGCACACGGCGACGCACTGGTAGCAGTCGATGCAGTCGCCGGCCGCCTCGCCGTGCTCACGCGCCGCCTTGGCCTTCTTGACCGACGTGCGCGGCTCGCCGCGGTCGAAGCGGTAGCTGACGTTGAAGGCGTCCTCGTCGGTCAGCGCGGCCTGGATGCGCGGCCACGGGCACATGTAGACGCAGACCTGCTCGCGCATGTAGCCGGCAAGCGAGTAGGTGGTGAAGGTGAGGATGCCGATCCAGATATAGGCGATGAGCGGCGCCTGGAAGGTCGCGAGCGACCTGACCAGCGTCGGCGCGTCGCCGAAATAGAGCACCCAGGCGCCACCGGTCCACCACGCCGTCATCAGCCACAGGAAATGCTTCAGCGCCTTGCGCGCAAAGATGTTCGCCGTCAGCGGACCGGCGTCGTTCTTGATGCGCTGGCGGCGGTCGCCCTCGGTCCATCGCTCGATGGCCAGGAACAGGTCCGTCCATACCGTCTGCGGGCATAGATAGCCGCACCACACCCGGCCGGCGACCGCATTCATCAGGAACAGGGCCAGCGCGGCCAGCACCAGCAGGCCGGTGAGGTAATAGACCTCCTGCGGCCAGATCTCGATAAAGAAGAAATAGAATTTGCGCGCCGGCAGGTCGATCAGCACCGCCTGGCCGGGCGCACCCGGCCCGCGGTCCCAGCGGATGAAGGGCGTGAAGTAGTAGATGCCGAGCGTGACCAGCAGCACGATCCACTTGGTGCGGCGAAAGGTGCCCCGCACCTTCTGCGGATAGACCTTGTGGTGCGGCTCATATGACGGCTGGTCGTCTTCGTGACCCGGCGGCCCGACCGGCGTGATGACGTTCATCCGCGCTATTCGCCTCCACCGAGCGAGTGGACATAGACAGCCAGCGCCTTGATGGTCGTCGGGTCGAGACGGGCGCCCCAGTCCGGCATCGAGCTGTTGCGGGCGTTGGTGATCGTATAGACAATGTCTTTCAGGTCAGACCCGTAGAGCCACACCGCATCGGTCAGGTTGGGTGCGCCGAATTGGCGGTTGCCCTTGGCCTTTTCGCCGTGACAGGCCACGCAATTCTCCACGAAAATCTTCTCTCCGGCCGCGAGATCGGCATCCTGCGGCACCTCGAGCCCGGAAAGCGAGCGGACATAGTAGGCCACATTGTAGATCTGTGCAGCGGACAGAATGCCGTCCTTGCCGAAGGCCGGCATGTCGGTCTGGCGGCTGTCCGGATTTTCGTTGCGCACGCCGTGCGAGATGGTCTGCAGGATGGCGTCGATCGACCCGCCCCACAGCCAGTCGTCGTCGATCAGGTTGGGATAGCCCTTGGCGCCGCCGCCGCCCGGCCCATGACAGGGAGCGCAGTTGTCGCCGAAGGCGGCGCGGCCATAGGCCAGCGTGAAGTCGAAAAGCGCCGCATCCGTCTGCACCTTGTCGATCGGCACGCCGGTGAGCTTGGCGATCATCGGCGCCCGCTTCGCCCTGAGCGCATCGAGATCCGCGACGACAGCCTCACGCGAATGCCATCCGAACACGCCGCCGGCGGCATTGGTGATCAGCGGCCACGACGGGTAGAGCACCCAGTATCCGACCGCGAAGACGATGCACGCATAGAAGATCCACAGCCACCAGCGCGGCAGCGGATTGTTGAGCTCGGCGATGCCGTCCCATTCATGGCCGGTGGTGCTGACGCCGGTGACTTCGTCGACTTTTATCTGTTCGTGATCGGCCATGATCAATCCTCACGCAGCGGCATGCGCGCCGCGTCCTCGTATTGCTTCTTGCGCGATGGCCGCATGACGAAGATCACGACAGCGCAAAAGACGACGAAGAAATAGACGAGGCCCCAGGACTGGGCGAAATGGGCGAGGGCGGTATAGGTTTCCATTGGTTTCCTCCTCCCTCAGCGGATGTTGGCTTTGTCGTCGTAGAGCTTGAAGTCGACCTCGGTGCCGAGCACCTGGAGGTAGGCGATGAGCGCATCGGCCTCCGTGACGCGGGTCGGATTGCCGTCGAAGTCGCGGATGTTCGCCTTCGGATAGCGCTGCAGCAGCGACTGGGCGTCAGGGCTGTCGGGATTGGCCTGACCGCGAATGTCGGCGACCGCGAGGTTGATGTCATCCTTGCTGTAGGGCACGCCGAGATCGGCCTGGATCTGCAGCTTGCTGGCGATGTGCGCGTAGTCGAGGTCGGTTCGCTCGAGGAAATCGTAGTTGGGCATGATCGAGTCCGGCACCACCGAGCGCGGATTGCGCAGGTGATCGCGGTGCCAGGCGTCGGAATACTTGCCGCCGACGCGGGCGAGGTCCGGCCCGGTGCGCTTCGATCCCCACTGGAAGGGCCGGTCGTACATGCTCTCGGCCGCCAGCGAATAGTGCCCGTAGCGTTCCACCTCGTCGCGCAGCGGGCGGATCATCTGCGAATGGCAGAGGTAGCAGCCCTCGCGCACATAGATATCGCGCCCGGCCAGTTCGAGCGGCGTATAGGGGCGCACGCCGTCGACGCTTTCGATCGTGTTCTTCAGGTAGAAGAGCGGCACGACCTCGACCAGGCCGCCGATCGAGATGACGATCAGCGCCGCGATGAACAGGTAGATGGCGTTGGTTTCGAGGATCTTGTGCCGGGTCCACAGCGATGTAGCCATTGTTCGCGCCCCCTTACTCGGCCGGGACCAGGGTGGGGCTTGCCGCCGGCACCGCATCCGAATCAGGCACCGTGATCGTCTTCCACACGTTGTAGGCCATCAGCAGCGCGCCGCTGAGGAACAGGAAGCCGCCGAAGGCGCGGATGATGTAGAAGGGATGCATCGCCTGCACGGTCTCGACGAAGGAGTATTCGAGGAAGCCGAGCGAGGTGTAGGCGCGCCACATCAGCCCCTGCAGGATGCCCGCCACCCACATCGAGGTGATGTAGAGGACGATGCCAAGGCTCGAGATCCAGAAGTGCCAGTTGACCAGGCGCAGCGAATAGAGCCCCTTGCGGTTCCACAGCCACGGCACCAGGCAATAGATCGCGCCGAAGGAGATGTAGGCGACCCAGCCGAGCGCGCCGGAATGGACGTGGCCGATGGTCCAGTCGGTGTAGTGCGACAGCGAATTGACGATCTTGATCGACATCATCGGCCCTTCGAAGGTCGACATGCCGTAGAAGGCGACCGACACCACCATGAGGCGCAGGACGGGATCGGTCCTCAGCTTGTCCCAGGCGCCCGACAGCGTCATCAGGCCGTTGATCATGCCGCCCCATGACGGCATCCACAGCATGATCGAGAAGGTCATGCCGAGCGTCTGCGCCCAGTCGGGCAGCGCCGTGTAGTGCAGGTGGTGCGGGCCCGCCCAGATGTAGAGGAAGATCAGCGCCCAGAAGTGGATGATCGACAGCCGGTAGGAATAGACCGGCCGCTCGGCGCGCTTGGGGATGAAGTAGTACATGATGCCGAGGAAGCCGGCGGTCAGGAAGAAGCCGACGGCGTTGTGGCCGTACCACCACTGGATCATGGCGTCCTGCACGCCCGACCAGACGATGTAGGACTTCGACGAAAACACCGAGATCGGCACCGAGGCGTTGTTGCCGATATGGAGGACGGCGATGGTCAGGATGAAGGCGAGGAAGAACCAGTTCGCCACATAGATGTGCGGCTCCTTGCGGCGGAGCAGCGTGCCCATGTAGACGAGCAGGTAGGTGACCCAGACGATCGCCAGCCACAGGTCGGCATACCATTCCGGCTCGGCATATTCCTTCGACTGGGTGATGCCGAGCAGGTAGCCGGTACCGGCGATGATGATGAAGAAGTTGTAGCCCAGCACCACGAACCAGGGGGCGAGGTCGCCGATCAGCCGGGCGCGGCTGGTGCGCTGGACCACGTAGAACGACGTGGCGATGAGCACGTTGCCGCCGAAGGCGAAGATCACCGCCGAGGTATGCAGCGGCCGCAGGCGGCCGAAATTGATCCACTGCAGATCGAGGTTGAAGCCGGGGAAGGCCAGCTCCAGGGCGATCCACAGGCCGACGGTGAAGCCGGCGATGCCCCAGAACACGGCGGCGACGGTGGCGAACTTGATCGGCCCGTAATTGTAGTTGGGCTTGCCGTCGATCTCGCGCGGCGGCAGTTCGGCCGGCCGGTCCATGTAGCGGTCGACGATCTTGAACACCGCCAGCGCGCTGCCGATGGCGAACAGCATGGCGTGGAAGGAATAGGCGCTGGTCCATGCCTTGCCGGCGACCACGAGCGCGCCCAGCGCCAGAGCCGTGAAGAAGATGACGAGCCCAGCCTCGCCGCTGGTAAACGTCTTTTTGACGGAGATTGGTTGCGCCACCCCGTGCCCCCCTATCGTTCAAGTGCGCAAGAAATGCGCGCAGAAGCCTCACACGTTGAGGATTCGAACAGTTACAGCTTTGATTTGGATCAATTCTCGTCGCTGAGGCGTAGAGAAGTCATACATTCACGTTTTTGAATAGCCCAACGAGCGGCGCCATATTGCCGCGGAAGGTGGCAAACGACGGTTATGCCTGCCATTGGGGGGCGGGTCCGGCTGTTCCGGCGGCGCATGTGTCGGCGCCGGTTTGCGCGGCAAGAGTTGACGCGATCCGGGCCTGTGCCTATAGGTTCGGGCAGACCCTCGGCGACCGTTCGCGGCGGAAATGCCGTGTTTCGGCTGTTCGGATTGGGGAATTGTCTAATGGTAGGACAGCGGACTCTGACTCCGCCAGTCTAGGTTCGAATCCTAGTTCCCCAGCCACCCCGCAGAAATCCAACAAAACTTGCAATTCCGCCGTTCCTGAGCCCATAACTGTTACGTGGGGGTGTTACGACGGGAGGCGGTTTTGGGCCTTCAGACCAACATTGTGAAGCGTGGCGGCAGCGCCAACTATTACGCGCGCGTCGCCGTGCCAGTGGACCTCCAGCCCGTGCTCAACAAGCGCGAACTGTGGAAGAGCCTCGGAACCGAGCGACCAAAGGGAGGCGAAACGCCGCGCCTCAGCCATCGTTGCAGTCTGGCACGCCGAGTTTTCCGATCTGCGCCGCAAGCGGGCGCCGACCGATGATGACCTGAAAGCGATCGCTTGGAAGCACTACCAGCTTGAACTGGAGAACGACCGCAGCCAGCGGGCGAGAATGCCCAAGGCGGCGGACGCGGACGCCGAGCGAGCTGCCTTCCTCGCCGATATCAAGTCCGGAAAAGCCGACGCGGCCGATATCGGCCGGCTGGTCGACTTCCTTATCGTTCGCGACGCCGCTGCCCTTGCCAAAGACTTCCGCGAGAAGCGGGAGGCCGAACTTCGCAAGGCACCTCGCCACCGGCGAAACCGGCACCTATTCAGGATATTGCCGACGACGTGATCGCCCGCGAGGGCTTGCTCATCAGCAAGGGCACGCCCGCTTATCAAGACCTTTGTCAGATGCTTCAGCGCGCCGCGCTTGAAGCCCTTACGAGGGCCGCCGAGCGCGATGCAGGGCAGTGGGGCGGCAAGCCCACCGACGATGCGATCACGCCTCCCACGCCCTCTGTGGCCACGCCGTCGGCGGCTCCCGGCGAAACCATCATGGAGCTCTATGATCGGTTCGCGCGCGAGAAAGCCGGGAATGCCTCACCGGACACATGGTCTCAGAACCGGAAGATCGTCGGCCTGTTTGCCGAGTTTATCGGCACCGGGGCTCATATCAGCGCTGTGAACCGAAAGACGGTTCGCGACTTCAAGAACTCGCTCGCTTACTGGCCGATCAAGGCAACGGAAACCTCCGAGTTCAGCGGCAAGCTGTTCCGCGAGATTGTCGAGGCGAATGATGATCTCCACCGACCGGCAATCAGCCAGAAGACCGTCAACAAATATCTCGCAGCGCTCGGCAGCTTTGGCCGTTGGCTTCAGGACAATGAGTACGTCGAGGACGACATTTCGCGGGGCATGTATCTCGCCGTCGACAAGAGCAAGCGCACGCGGTTCCCGTTCACTTCGGATCAGCTCTCGGCGCTGTTCAATTCGCCGCTCTACACGGGCTTTCAGGCGGACGGAAAGGAACATCTGCCGGGCAACCAGCGCGCCGATGATTGGCGCCATTGGATACCCCTGATCGTCCTGTTCACTGGCGCCCGGCTTGGCGAGATCGCGCAACTATTGCCCGGTGATGTTCACCAGATTCACGGTCATTGGGTTTTCCATATCACCGAGGAAGGTGACGAAGAAAAGAACGTCAAGACCGAAGGCTCAATGCGTGTCGTGCCCGTTCACTCTGAACTGGTCCGGCTGGGCTTCCTCAACTATCACGCCAAGCAGGTTGCAGCGCATTCGAAGCGGCTGTTCCCTGAATTGACGCCTGACACGCGAGGCTTCTGGAGCGGCAAGCCATCGGACTTCCTCAATCAGTATCTGAAGCGCATCGGCGTCAAGAATGACAAGACCGTCAACGTCCATTCGTTCCGGCATGGTTTCGCCGATGCTCTGCGGCGCGCGGGATATCTAGACGAAGAATTTGGGTTCCTGCTTGGGCCACACCAAGGCGAGCTATGTCCGGGCGCTACGGCATCCTTCCCGCAGGGAATCCTCAGTCAGCGCGTGGCGATGGTAGAGGCCGTCACCTATCCGGGGCTGGACCTGTCACATCTTGGAGCCAAAAAAGTAAAATAGATTGCAGTTGACCTCGATGAAACATTAGGAAGCGGAGGCTTAAGCTTCTACAATAGTTCCGAGTTAAGCAATTCGGAACTATTCAGCAGATGGCCTTCAGGCCGATCAAAGCAGTAAAAGCGTTCGCGTCAGCATTATACGAGGCCAAATCTGACCTCGCCACACCTGATGCTTCATTCCTGACACTGTTTGGCGCGGTGCCTGCTGCCTCCGGCGTAGCGGTTACGCCGCTCAATGCCATGCGTTGCCCTCCGGTGCGATGCGCCGTGCAAGCGATCGCAGAGGCGGTCGGTCAGCTTCCAGTGCATGTATACGCTCGCGCTGCCGACTCATCTCGCCGGTTGGCGAGGATGAATCCTGCACCGACTAGACTTCACTGGCCGTCCCTTCGCGGCGGCATCAACCCCGGACCATGACCCAACGGAACCGGTCCGGGCTCTATCCGATAATTCGACCGCAACAGCTGCCCGACAATGGCGTTCGGCCAAACGGTTCCGTCCTTCTTCGGTCAGCTAGAGCGGAATGAAGCGAGGCTGAATCGACGGGGGATTCCCGTAGGGGCGCAAATCTGATTCACGGTGCTGGCTGGGGAAGGAGGCCAGCACGGGATGGGTCGACCTTATTCGAACGATCTTCGCGAGCGCATCGTCAGGGCGGTTGAGGAAGAAGGGCTGTCGCGGCGTCAGGCGGCGGAGCGCTACGGGGTCGGCGTCAGCACGGCGATCCGGCTGGTTCAGTTGTTCCGCAAGACCGGCGGCGTGGCCCCCGGCAAGATGGGCGGACACCGGCCGAAGAAGCTCTCCGGGCCTTGGCGGGAGTGGATGATCGAGCGCTGCCGGGGGAAGGACTTCACCCTGCGCGGGCTGGTGGACGAGCTGGGTGAACTGGGGCTCAAGGTCGATTACCGCTCGGTGTGGGAGTTCGTCCATGCCGAGAAGCTGACGCACAAAAAAAGACGCTGATCGCTGCCGAGCAGGACCGGCCCGACATCGCCCGCCGGCGGGCGCAATGGACGACCTATCAGGACCGCATCGACCCGGCGCGTCTCGTCTTCATCGACGAGACCTGGACCAAGACCAACATGGCGCCACTGAGAGGCTGGGCGCCGCGCGGCCAGCGCCTCAAAGCCAAGGTGCCGCACGGCCACTGGAAGACCATGACCTTCCTGGGAGCACTGCGTCACGACCGGGTCGAGGCGCCATGGCTCATCGATGGCCCGATCAACGGCGAGCGCTTCCGGCTTTATGTCGAGAAGGTCCTCGTCCCCACCCTCAGGCCCGGCGACATCGTCATCATGGACAATCTCGGCAGCCACAAGAGCAAGGCCGTGCGCAGCGCCATCAGGGCGGCTGGGGCCAGGCTGTTCTTCCTGCCCAAATACTCCCCCGACCTGAACCCGATCGAACAGTTCTTCGCCAAGCTCAAACACTGGTTGCGCAAGGCGGCAGGCCGGACCGCCGACGCCGTCTATGAGGCCATCGGCCCCATTCTCGACCGTGTCACATCAGCCGAATGCGCCAACTTCTTCGCTCACGCCGGCTATGCCCCAGCCTAAATTCATCCCGCTCTAGCTCCAAGGCCGCGCGCCGCGAAGAGCTGCCTTCATACGTTCGAGCGTCTCTTTTGCGGGATAAACGCAATCTGATTTTTGGAGGTTGGGCACCATGCAGAAGATTATTACCTCGGCTAAAGGGAAGCAATTTGAAATCCCAGACTACACTCCGAAGCAGTTAAAGGTAATGTTTCGGCCGTATGCCGAACAGATCGGTTTTCTCGTTGCCAACTGGAACACGTTGCACGAGCATCTTCCCCACGTCTTCAGCATCATCTTGAAAACATCCGATCGCGACGAAATGGCGATGGCCATTTGGCATTCTACCGATAGCGACTTCCTTCAACGGAAAATGCTGCGATCAGTCGTGAAGAATGCGAAGATAGCAAAAGAGAAACGCGATGCCATCCTTTGGATCATCGACAAAATCGACGAGTCGCTGAGGCATCGTAGAAACGATGCCATCCATGCTCCATGGATATTTATGACGGGCATTGTCAACGACGCTCTTTCGAGTTGGTTTGCAGCAGACCTATTTTCGTTAAATCCTTAGGGTTAAGTCTCTCAAGTGGAAAGACATGCTTGAAGAATTGTTGGAATACAGTTCGTTTGCTGACTGCCTAGCCACTTACGCTCGACAAATTCGGTTCGCGCTCAAGGATTCCGAGCGGCACACATGGCCTGAAAAACCAAAGTTGCCACATGCCCACCGTAAGAAGAGCCGTGAGGAATAGTCCCATCGAAGGCGCGCCAAATAACATCAGCGCCCGCATCGATAATTTCGGGGATGATTTCAATCTCGTCTTCGGGCGCGCCAGCTTCAGGTGCGGACGTGCCACTCTCTGAGGCGGCCATAGGAGACTATTCCTCAGGGTTCTTAATCAGAACGGGGTAGACATGCGCTCCCTAGTGATAACAATTATCGACGCCGCCTCGACACGTTCTTTCGATCCATGAAGTTGAACATTGGGGCCATTTCCCATTTTCCGTCTTTGGCGAAACGGCTCCGCTCCTCTTCATACAAGGACTTGCGATCCTCATCGATCTTTTTGTCGAGAAACTGAAGCATTCGGGAAATCTGATCGATCGCCCTCTCGACAATTAACAGGGATAACCCGATCGCATTGAGGCTTGTCATGCCGATGCCGGCTAGACGCCAACTCCTACCGTCAGGCGTTCCAACCATCACTGTCGTAGAACTCGAAGCGTTCGAAGTCGTTCACGGAATGCGCAACATGCTTATCCCTGACGCTCACTAGCCCGTTTTATTCACGGCGGGCACAGAGCGAGGCTGGCGGATGTAGCATAAGCTTTTGATGTGACGTAGGATTCGGTTGCTGAAGCCAATCCTGCCCACCCAACCGCAGCTGCCACATCCGCCATGACCGACGATACGATTCCGCCGTTCTCGTTTCCAGCCGTGCGCTCGAAGAAGATCACGGCCGCCTTCGACGGTGGACGCGTGTCGTCGGACGGCGGCGTGATGCTTCTGGCCCAGGCCGAGCGTCGGCTCGGGATTGCCGACCGCCTTGCCGCGCTCCTTCCCGACCGGCGCGACCCGGCGCGGGTGCGGCATGCGATGGCCGACATGATGCGCGCCCGCATCTTCGCAATCGCTTGCGGCTATGAGGACTGCAACGACTTCGGACCGCTGCGGGCTGACCCGGCCTTCAAGCTCGCCTGCGGCCGCCTGCCCGATAGCGGCACGGACCTCGCCTCGCAGCCGACCCTGTCGCGGCTGGAGAACGCGCCGACGGTGCGCGATGCCATTCGGCTCACCTATGCCCTCATCGACCAATGGCTGGCGAGCTACGACAAGCCCCCGGCGAACGTCACGCTCGACATCGACGATACCTGCGACGTCGTCCATGGGCACCAGCAGCTGTCGTTGTTCAATGCCCATTACGACGAGCGATGCTTCCTTCCGATCCATGTTTACGACACCGCAACAGGTCGCCCGGTCGCCATCGTGCTGCGGCCGGGCAAGACCCCATCGGGCATCGAGGTGCGTGCCCACATCCGCCGGCTCGTGCGGCGCATCCGCGGGCGCTGGCCGGCAACCCGCATCACCATCCGCGGCGATGGGCACTACGCCCGGCCCGAGGCCATGGACTGGTGCGACGACAACGGCGTCACCTATATCTTCGGCCTGACCGGCACGCGCCCGCTCACCGCCAAGGTCGAGCACGTCGCCGAGGCCGTGCGCACCCGGCGCGCCCTCGAGAATGCCGATGTGGTGCGTGACTTCGCCGAGACCCGTCACAAAGCCAAGGGCTGGTCGCGCGAGCGCCGGGCGGTCGCGCGCATCGAAGCGACCAGACTCGGTCTCGACATCCGCTTCGTCGTCACCAACCTCGCTGCCATCAGCCCGCGCGTCGTCTATGAGACCCTCTACTGCGCCCGCGGCCAAGCCGAGAATCTGATCAAGGCGCACAAGACCCATCTCGCCTCCGACCGGACCTCCTGTCGACGCGCCGTCGCCAACCAGGTCCGGCTCGTCCTTCACACCGCCGCCTACTGGCTCCTGCTCGCCGTCCGCGACGCCATCCCCATGGTCCGCGATCTGGCCAAGGCCGAGTTCTCGACCCTGCGGCTGCGGCTCGTCAAAATCGCGGTCCGTGTCCAGGAAAGCATGAGCCGCATCCGGCTCTCCTATGCGGCCTGTCATCCCGAAGCCGAGCTGTTCCAGGGATTGGTCACCGCGCTCGCGCCACGGCCGCGCGGTGCGGCACCCTGATCAGCGGGGCAAGCGCGCCCCGACAAACTCAGTCCCAACCCTCCAACGCGTTCTTCAAGTTCCGTGCCCAGATGCGGTGAAAAACACGCCACGGCACCCCGCGTCCTCGCCCCAAATGGTCCATGCAGCCAAGCCTTCATGAATAGGATGGGCTAGATAGTCGTGCAACCCGACATCAAAACCGGCCCCGAGCGGCGAGAAGAAACCTACGCTCAGTTGGATTTCCCTAACGCTGGTTTTGAATGGCCGCGCATAGGACGTTACGGCGGAATGAATGAGCGCTCGTGAGTGTATGTTTTCCGGGTCTGGTATGCCAATTTTGTTCGCTTCGGAAAGGCAGGAAAGCGCTAAGCGCAGGTCGCTGGCCATCATATTCAGCGCGGCGAACCGGCGACCAGCATCGCTGTCGATCCTGCCCGGGACAACGCTCGAATTTGCCTCGATCGTGGTGAAATCGAAAAACTGATGGGTCCAACTCGGGGCGACTTTCTCGCCTTTGCTGAAATCCTGTGCCGGATTAGCATTGTCTATCATTTCTGAACCCCTTTCGCCGTTGGGCGCCGGTCGCTGCTTCACCAGTGGTGACTCGGCCAAAGATGCCGTCAAGAGCGTCGTCGTTGCGTCCCGAAGGCCTGTTACGATCTGCCACGTCAATTTGGGATGGCTAGGCGATAACTAATTTAAATCATTGAATTAATTAGAATTCTCAGCCGCATCCTAGTTCCCCAGCCACTCTCCACCTGGCTCCCGGCGCGCCCGTGCGAAATGAGCGCAAAGGCGTGACGGCCCGCCAGCCGGCCGTCATCCGGTGCCTAGCCCTGGCTAGCTGATCGCCTCCGTCGCCGCCTTCTCGATCGCCAGACCGGCTGAGTACATCTCAAGCCATTTGGCGTAACCCGCCACATCGGCGGGGTCGGGTTCGGCCACCGCCAGTTCGACGTCCGCGAACACGCGGCCTGCAAGGTAGCCGCCGAGGCTCTCGCCGGTCCCCTTGCGCAGGAACTCGGCGAGCACGGCGATGCCCCATGCGCCGCCCTCGCTGGCCGTGTCGCCCACGCTCACCGGCGCACCGATGGCCGCCGCCAGCAGGCGCTGCGCGACACCGGCCGTCCTGAACATGCCGCCATGCGCGAACATCGAGTCGAGCTGCACGCCCTCGCCCCACAGCACGTTCATGCCGAGGCTCAGCGTGCCGAAGGCGGCGTAGAGCTGGGTGCGCATGAAGTTGCCAAGGGTGAGGCGGCTGCCGGGGGTGCGCACGACCAGCGGACGCCCCTCGGTCAGACCGGTGATCGGCTCGCCGGCGAGATAATTGTAGGCGAGCAGCCCGCCACCGTCGGCCTCGCCTTCGAGCGCCGCGCCGAACAGCGCGCCGAAGACGGCGTTCGCATCCGCATCGGCCCCGATTGCGGCGGCGAACTCGGTGAACAGGTTCGCCCAGGTGCCGAGTTCGCTGGCGCCGTTGTTGCAGTGGACCATCGCCACCAGGTCGCCCGCCGGTGTGGTGACGATGTCGAGCTCCTCGTGCACCGCGGTCAGCGGCTTCTCGAGCACCACCATGGCGAAGATCGACGTGCCCGCGCTGATGTTGCCGGTGCGCTGGGCGACGGCATTGGTGGCCACCATGCCCGTGCCGGCGTCGCCCTCGGGCGGGCACATCGGCACGCCCGGCTGCAGCGTGCCGGTCGGATCGAGCAGGGCGGCACCCTCCGCGGTGAGCGTTCCGGCGTCCTCGCCGGCGACCAGCACCTTGGGGAAGAGGGCGGCAGCGTCGAGGCCCGGCCGCCGGGCGGCGACCATCTCGCTGAAGTGGGCCATCATCGGCGCGTCGTAGTCATGGGTGGCCGGATCGATCGGGAACATGCCCGACGCGTCGCCGACGCCGATCACCTTGCGGCCGGTGAGGCGCCAGTGGACGAAGCCGGACAGCGTCGTGATGAAATCGAGCTCGGCGACATGCGGCTCCTCGTCGAGGACGGCCTGGTAAAGATGCGAGCCCGACCAGCGCAGCGGGAGATTGAAGCCGAGCGTCTTGGTCAGTTCGGCCGCGGCGCGCTCGGTGTTGGTGTTGCGCCAGGTGCGGAACGGGACGAGCAGGGTACCTTTCGCATCGAAGGCCAGGTAGCCGTGCATCATCGCCGAGAAACCCAGCGCGCCGATGCGGGTGAGGGGCACGCCGTGGCGTCGCTTGACATCGGCCAGCAGGCTGGCGACCGCGGCCTGGAGGCCACTCCAGATCGCGTCTTCGGAATAGGTCCACAGACGGTCGACGAACTGGTTCTCCCAGCCGTGGGTGCCCGTGGCGAGGACCTCGTGGTCCGGCCCGATAAGGCACGCCTTGATGTTGGTGGACCCGAGTTCGACTCCCAGCGATGTGCGGCCCTCGGCAATCGCCGCGGCCGCGCCGGTGCCCTGCTGCGTCATCAGTCGTCAACTCCCTGGTCGGATGTCCGCGTGCAGCGCGGATCACCAATGTGAACGGTCGTCGACACCATACGGCAGGGCGCGGGCCGATGGGGAGTCGCAGGTCCCGGGAAGGGCGGCCCGACTACGCGGCGTTCTGTCACGCAGCCGAAACAATTTGGCACGGCCGAGGTTCGGACCCCGATCGCCGGCCGGCGCCCGGCCGCCGAAATCTGACAGTCCCGTGCGCACCGCCAGCTTTGGCGAACGACGGCTGGCGGCCGCGGAAAGCGGTCGGCAGTTTATGAGATTGTTGCGACAAGTGTCTGAAAACACTGCGGGCGCGGACCTTTCGGACCGCGCCCGCAATGCAACCAGATAGCACCCGGATCAGAAATTGCGCGTCCAGCCCACCTGTCCGAAGAACTGGTGCATGTGCAGCTTGATCGTCTGCGCGCCATACTTTGTGGGAATGGCACCCGTGACCGTGCTGTCGGGCGCGTAGACGAAGGCGAAGTCGAGCGAGTCGGTCTTCGACATCTTGTAGGTCGCGCCGGCGGTGATGTGGTGCTGGACGACACCGGGCGCGAGGATGTTCAGCATGACGTCGGCCGACTGGACCGGCTGGTCGTTGTAGGCATAGCCGGCGCGCAGCGTCCACATGTCGTTCATCCGGTATTCGACGCCGAACTTGTAGACATTGATGTCTTTCCAGCCGAAGCCGGGGCCGCCGGAGGTGCCGAACAGCGGCGGGTTGGCTGACGAATTTCCGACGGCGCCGACGCCGCTGTAGAAGATGCGCTGGAAGTCGGCCATGACGGTCAGTTGCGGGTTGACGTCATAGGCAACGCCCGCAGTGATCGAGGCGGGGATGTCGAAACTGCCCTGATCGGCGAAGAGGCCGGCATACTTGCCAAACTTGGACATCCACATCTTCGTCTGGCCGGCAAAGGCGATGCGGAACTGGTCGGTCATGTCAAACTGGACGCCGGCGCGCAAGCCGCCGCCGACCGAGTAGTCGTAGCCCCGGTTGGTCAGGTTCGCCGGATCCGACGACGCGGAAATACCGAACAGGCTGAGACCCTTGGCTGCAAAGCGTTGGACCGCGAGCGTGGGCGCGATGCCGAAGGCAAATTTGCCGATCCGCTTGGCATAGTCGACCGAGAGGAAGCCCTGCATGAGGTCGACGCCGGCATTGCCGCCGCAGAAGACACCGGCACCAACACCGGGTGCTGGGCAGCCACCAAAATTATTGGTGACATTGTTGTAGGTCGTGTTCATGCCGCCATTGCCGTAGAGCACGATACCGACCGCGGACGTCGCGTCGATCGGGTGGCTGTAGGCCATGTTGGGCATGACGAAGAGGTTGTTTTCGCTCTCCACCGAGCCAGCCCCAACGCCCGGCGCGACAACACCGCCGGGACCCGAAACCGAATAGCCGCGATAGGGCATGAAGAGCGCGGCGCCGAGCTGGAACTGCCTGCCGATATCGGCAAGGCCCGCCGGGTTCAGCGCCATCGACATGGCGTCCTCGGAATTGGCCACGCCGGCGCCGCCGAGGGCGTTCTGGACGGGGCTGAAGCCGAGCTGGAAATAGCCCTCGGTGGACCACGCCGCCGCCGGCAGCATCACCGACGCTACGAGCCCGATAGCGGCAGGAAGAAGCCGCGCCCCCAGTCTAGTCATGATCCCTCTCCCGTCTCGCCGGTGCCCCGAATCGTCGCCTCGTCCGGCGCCGGCTTCCCCATTAGGTTAAAGGAATAATTGAATATTGACGTGGCTCAATTGCTTTTTGCGAAATTCGGGGCGAATGCGAGAATTGGCCGAAGGCCGTGGCAGCCGCGCCACATTCTGTATCCTGTCTCAACGGCGCATTTTCCGGATCGATTGCCGTTTGCCGCACCGAAGTGGACGGCAAGATCGCCAGTCGCGCCACGTTCCGGCCTGCCACAGCCAATTTCGCCGGCAAATCACCCGGCTTGTCAGCCGCCCCCTGCCTGCTAGACTGGTCGCGAAAAGTAACCGGGGAGGCGCGCGGCGCGGCGCAAGCGGCGCATAGCTGCACCTCCTCCTGAAGGAATTGGAAATTTGTCGACGGGCGATGATCCGCACGGCGCGGACAGGCCCGCCGGTCGCGCGGATGAATCTGCCGCGACAGGTGCCGTGTGGCCCGAATTCCGGGTCCTCTGCGCCTGTCCGCCCGGCGTCTGGCGGCAAAGCAAGCAAGCGCAGGAAGAGCCGGCGCCGCCGCCGCGGCCCGGTCTATGCGCTTGGTGGTGGGCCTGTCGATCTTCCCCAGCCGGTTCAGGTCAACGGCGCCAGCCTCAACGGCAGGAAAGTCAATGGTGCGCCGGGCAATGGCACGCCGAATGGCACGCATGTCGAGCCGCCGGTGGCAGCGCCGGCCATTGTCGTGCCGCCGCGGCGGGAGCGCCCGGACGGGCCGCTCTACGCCGCCCTCGACCTCGGCACCAATAATTGCCGGCTGCTGGTGGCGACCCCGCGCGACTACGGATTCCGCGTCGTCGACGCCTTTTCGCGCATCGTCCGCCTGGGCGAGGGGATCGGCGCCAACGGACGTCTCAGCAACGCTGCGATGGCGCGCGCCATCGACGCACTCGGCGTCTGCGGCGCCAAGCTTGCCGACCGCC
Source organism: uncultured Alphaproteobacteria bacterium (assembly GCA_963743015.1). GTDB lineage: Bacteria > Pseudomonadota > Alphaproteobacteria > Rhizobiales > Kaistiaceae > CAVSRC01. Next base: position 114,928 of record CAVUOD010000033.1, on the reverse strand, counting down.
GCGTTCGCCGCGCCCGCCTGATCGCCACCGAAGCCTGCCGCACGGCCGAGAACGGGCCTGAGTTCATCGAGCGGGTGCGCGCCGAGACCGGCCTGTCGCTGGAGATCGTCTCGCGCGAGACCGAGGCGCGCCTTGCCGTCGCCGGCTGCGCCTCGCTGGTCGATCCCAACGCCTCCGGCGTCCTCCTGTTCGATATCGGCGGCGGCTCCTCCGAACTCGTCTGGATCGACCTGGCGCCCGCGCCCAACGGCCGCCGCCGCCGCATGGCCGACCGCATCCGCACCTGGATGTCGCTGCCGGTCGGCGTCGTCTCGATCAGCGAGCGCCACGGCGGCCGCCATGTCAGCCCCGCCACCTTCGACGACATGGTCGCCGAGGTATCGGCGATGCTGGCGGACTTCCCCGAGGTCGAGGAACTGGATCAGGCGGTCGCCGCCGGCGGCATCCACATGCTCGGCACCTCCGGCACGGTCACCACGCTTGCCGGCGTCCATCTCGGCCTGCCGCGCTACGACCGCCGGCGCGTCGACGGAACCTGGCTGGCCGGCGGCGTCGTCGCCGATCTCATCGAGACCCTGGTCGGCATGGACTACGACGCCCGCATGGCCAATCCCTGCATCGGCCGCGAGCGGGCCGATCTCGTTCTTGCCGGCTGCGCCATCCTCGAGGCGATCCGCCGGCGCTGGCCGTGCGAGCGCCTGCGCGTCGCCGATCGGGGCCTGCGCGAGGGCATGCTGGTCGACCTGATGGTCGAGGACGGCCGCTGGCATCCGCGGCCACGCCGGCGGGCGCGCTGAACGATCATGGCAGAACGACCAGGCGGCTCTGGACGACGCGCGCTTCATGTGCGCGTCAAGACCGCCAAGCGGCGCAAGGCCTCGTCCAACCGCTGGCTCGAGCGCCAGCTCAACGACCCTTACGTCGCCCGCGCCCAGGACGAGGGCTACCGCGCGCGCTCCGCCTACAAGCTGATCGAGATCGACGATCGCTTTCACCTGCTGGCGCCCGGCAGGCGCGTGGTCGACCTCGGCGCCGCGCCCGGCGGCTGGTCGCAGGTGGCGGCGGCGCGCGTGCGCTCGACCGACGCCGATCCGCTGGTCGTCGCCATCGACTATCTCGACATGGACGCCGATTCCCGGCGTCACCGTGCTGAAGAAGGACTTTCTCGACGAGGATGCGCCGGAGGCGCTCCGCGCCGCGCTCGGCGGCCATCCGGCCGACGTGGTGCTCTCCGACATGGCGGCGCCGACCACCGGCCACCGCCAGACCGACCATCTGCGCACCATGTACCTGTGCGAGACCGCCGCCGATTTCGCCGCGACCGTTCTGAAGCCCGGCGGCCATTTCGTCGCCAAGGTCTTCCGCGGCGGCACCGAGGGCGAACTGCTCGCCCGCCTCAAGCGCGATTTCTCGAGCCTGCATCACGTGAAGCCGCCGGCCAGCCGGTCGGCTTCGGTCGAGCTCTATCTGGTCGCTCTCGGCTTTCGCGGCACACGTGATCACTTGGCGAGCCGCCTGGCCGCTCTGGTGCCCGGCGACGGCGGCCGTCCCGACATCTCCGAGCCGGCATCCGGCGCCAGCAGCCAGAACGAGATGATCGAGGCGAGGGTCAGCCCGCCCACGGTCAGGAACGCCGGCCAGAACACGTCGGCCGTGATCGCTCCGCTATGGGCGTTGGTCGACAGCTGCAGCGAGATCGCCCCGATGGTGATGCCCAGCGACACCGCGATCTGCTGCGCCACGCTGGTCATGGTCGTCGCCTGACTCATCTGCGCCTGGCTCACGTCGGCGAAGGAGAGCGCATTGATGGCGGTGAACTGCAGCGAGCGGAAGAAACCGCCGATCAACAGCAGGCTGACCATCAGCACCACCGGCGTCGTCGGCACGAAGATTGCCGGCAGCGCCGTGAAGGCAGCGCCGAGAACGGTGTTGATCAGACAGCACATTGCGGAAGCCGTAGCGCCGGATGATCTGCGGTGCGGTGAACTTCATCACGATGGCGCCGACTGCGGTGGCGAAGGTGATGGAGCCCGATTGAAACGGCGTCATGCCGAAGCCGAGCTGAAGCAGGAGGGGCAGCAGGAAGGGCGTCGCGCCGATGCCGAGGCGAAACACCGAGCCGCCGATCACGCTGTGCCAGAAGGTCGGAATCCGGAACAGCGACAGGTCGAGGATCGGGTGATCGCTACGCCTGGCGTGCGCCGCATAGGCGACAAGCAGCGCCGCTCCGCCGACGATGAACACCGCGTCGGCAACCAGCGGCAACAGGTTCAGCCCCAGCGTCGTCGAGCCGGTCATGAAGGCGGCCAGTCCCAGTCCGACCAGGGCGAAGCCCGTCGTGTCGAAACGGACTTTCCCTTCGCCGTGGAGGTCGGGCACGTACCAGGTGGCCAGCGCGATGCCGAGGAAACCGACCGGCACGTTGATCCAGAATATCCACGGCCAGCTGGCATAGGTGGTGAGAAACCCGCCGACCGGCGGTCCGAGGATCGGGCCGACCAGTGCCGGCACGGTGAGCCATGAGAGCGCCGTCACCAGCTCCGATTTCTGCACCGTGCGCAGCACCACCAGCCGGCCGACCGGCACCATCATCGAGCCGCCGACACCCTGGACGATGCGGGCGAAGACCAGCATCTCGATGGACCGCGACAGCCCGCACAGCGCCGAGCCGGCGATGAAGATGGCGATCGCCGTGCGGAAAACCATGCGGGCGCCGAAGCGGTCGGCCATCCAGCCTGAGGCCGGCAGGAACACGGCGATGGTCAGGAGATAGGTGGTCAGCGCCAGCTTCAGGTGGATGGGATTGGCCCCGAAATCCTGCGCGATCGCCGGCAGCGCCGTCGCCACCACGGTCGAATCCAGGTTCTGCATGAACAGCGCCGACGCGACGATGAGCGGTACCAGCATTCGGTCTTGCATCGGCAGGCGGCTCGGGGGAGGTGAAAAACGGCGGGATTCCAAGCGCTTGCACGCCGGGGCCGGTAAACGGCCGGGGCGGGAACTCACCCCGTCTTGCTGCCGTCACAGCCTCATTCTAGGGCGATCGCGGTGCGGCGCCAGCGGCCACAGGGGTCTTTTGCGGCCGGACGGATGGAACCGTCCCGGCGCGTGCCTATCTGAGGGGGATCAATCCGAGGGGCATTGGACATATCGTCCTGTTTCGCGAATCGAAACCGCGTGATATTGACCCTCGCCACTTTCCATACGCTGCCTGCGTCCGGCGCCCTTAAGCGCCACCGGCGGCGTTTTTCTCATTTGCGGGAGTGTGCGCCATGGCCGCGATCATCGAATCTCCAACCGGCGGCGAGGCCCTGGCCTTTGACGACGTCCTGCTCAAGCCGGGCTATTCAACGGTTCTTCCGGGCGAAGCCGATATCCACACGCGGTTGACCCGCTCGATCAGCCTCAACCTGCCGATCCTGTCGTCGGCCATGGACACGGTCACCGAGGCGCGCCTGGCCATCGCCATGGCGCAGGCCGGCGGCATCGGCGTCATCCACCGCAACCTGTCGCCCGATGAGCAGGCCGAAGCGGTGCGCCAGGTCAAGAAGTTCGAGTCCGGCATGGTGGTCAATCCGGTCACCATCAACCCGGAGGCGACGCTTGCCGACGCGCTGGCGCTGATGGCCCGTCACGGCATTTCCGGCATTCCGGTGGTCGCCAATGGCAGTGCGCCGGCCCGCCTGATGGGCATCCTCACCAACCGCGACGTGCGCTTCGCCTCCGATCCCTCGCAGACGGTCGCCGAGCTGATGACGGCCAACAATCTGGTCACCGTCAGCGAGAACGTCGACCCGGAGGAAGCCAAGCGCCTGCTCCACCAGCATCGCATCGAGAAGCTGGTGGTGGTCGACGAGGACTATCGCTGCGTCGGCCTGATCACCGTCAAGGACATCGAGAAGAGCCAGCTCAACCCGAACGCCACCAAGGACGATCAGGGCCGCCTGCGCGTCGCTGCCGCCTCAAGCGTCGGCGACAAGGGCTTCGAGCGCAGCGAGCGCCTGATCGACGCCGACGTCGATCTGGTGGTCATCGACACCGCCCACGGCCATTCGCAGCACGTTCTCGACGCCGTGCGCCGGGTCAAGACGCTGTCCAACCGGGTTCAGGTCATCGCCGGCAATGTCGCCACCGGCGACGGCGCCAGGGCGCTCATCGATGCCGGTGCCGATGCGGTCAAGGTCGGTATCGGCCCGGGTTCGATCTGCACCACGCGCATCGTCGCCGGTGTTGGCGTGCCGCAGCTCACCGCCATCATGGATGTGGTCAAGGTGGGCGAGGCGGCCGACGTGCCAGTGATTGCCGACGGCGGCATCAAGACCTCCGGCGATCTCGCCAAGGCGCTGGCTGCCGGCGCCTCCTCGGCCATGATCGGCGGCCTGCTCGCCGGCACCGACGAGAGCCCCGGCGAGGTCTATCTGCATCAGGGCCGTTCCTATAAGGCCTATCGCGGCATGGGTTCGATCGGCGCCATGGCGCGCGGCTCCGCCGACCGCTACTTCCAGGCCGAGGTGCGCGATACGCTCAAGCTGGTGCCGGAAGGCATCGAGGGCCAAGTGCCGTATAAGGGCCCGGTTTCCGGCGTGCTGCATCAACTTGCCGGGGGCCTGCGCGCCGCCATGGGCTATGTCGGCGCCGCCGATCTCGCCGAACTCAGGGAAAAGGCGCGCTTCGTGCGCATCTCCGGCGCGGCGCTCAGCGAAAGCCATGTCCACGATGTCACCATCACCCGCGAGAGCCCCAACTATTCCGGGGCCAGATAGGCCGCCAGCGCGGTCGTCAGGTGGGGGAAGCAGGAGCGTGCCATGAACTTCAATGCCCTTCTTCTCCCGCTGTTCGCCCAGGTCGCCCTGACGCTCGGCCTCATCTTCTGGACCGGGTTCCTGCGCGTGCAGGCGATCCGCCGCGGCACCGCGAGGGTTCACGATATCGCCCTCGGCCAGCCCGGCTGGCCCGAACAGGCGACCAAGGTCGCCAACGCCTATCACAACCAGCTTCAGCTTCCCGTTCTCTATTATCTGCTGATCGCGCTGGTGCTGCTGGTCGCGCCGGCGACGCCGGGCATGGTGGTTCTGTCCTGGCTGTTCGTCGTCAGCCGCCTGTTCCACGCGCTCATCCACGTCACCACAAACAATGTTCCGCGCCGCTTCTTCGTCTTTGCCACCGGCGTCGCCATCCTCACCCTCATGTGGCTGATCTTCGCGGCCACGGTCTTTCTTGGCCTGTAGGCGGAGTATTCGCGTTTGAAACAGGGCGGACGGCTTGCCGCGGCAATCGAGGTGCTGGGCGCGATCGAAGAGCGCCACCGCCCCGTCGCCGAGGCGCTGAAGGACTGGGGCATCGCCCACCGTTTTGCGGGCTCTGGCGACCGCGCGGCCATCGGCAACATCGTCTATGACGCGCTGCGCTGGCGCGCCTCCTGCGCTCATGTCATGGCCGCCGACACGCCGCGGGCATTGGCGCTGGCAACCGTCGGCTGGCGCCGTGGCTTGGGTGCCGACGGGCTGGCGGCCATGATTGCCGACGATGTTCATGCGCCCGAGCCGCTGAGCGAGGAGGAGAGAACACGCCTCGCCGCAACGGATCTTGCCGGGGCGCCGCCGCATGTCCGTGCCGATGTGCCCGAATGGCTGGCACCGCGCTTCGAGCGTCTGTTCGGCGAGACCTGGGTTGCCGAAGGGGAGGCGCTGGCCCAGCGTCCTCCGCTCGACATGCGCGTCAACCGGCTGAAGGCCGACCGGGCGAAGGTCAAGAAAGCGCTTGCCCGCTTCGCCGCGGCGGAAACGCCGTTCTCGCCCGACGGCCTGCGTATCGCCGCCACGCAAGGCGAGGGGCGTCACCCCAATGTCCAGAACGAGCCTGCCTTCCAGAAGGGCTGGTTCGAGGTCCAGGACGAGGGCAGCCAGATCGCCGCCCTGGCGGTCGGTGCCGGGCCTGGAGAGCAGGTGCTCGACCTCTGCGCCGGTGCCGGCGGCAAGACCCTGGCGCTCGCCTCTGCCATGGACAACAAGGGCCAGGTCTTCGCCACCGACAGCGACCGGGCGCGGCTTGCCCCGATCTTCGAGCGGCTGAAGCGGGCCGGCGCGCGCAATGTCCAGGTGCGCGAGGCAGGCGCCGCGCTCGACGACCTTGCCGGGCGCATGGACGCCGTGCTGATCGACGCGCCCTGCACCGGCACCGGCGTCTGGCGGCGGCGGCCGGACGCCAAGTGGAAGCTGACCGACCGGGCGCTGGACGAGCGCCTGGATGAACAGGCGGCGCTGCTCTCTGCTGCGTCGCGCTATGTCAAACCCGGCGGGCGGCTGGTCTATGTCACCTGCTCGCTGCTGCCGGATGAGAATGCCGACCAGGTGGCGGCGTTCCTTGCCGACAACCGTGACTTCAGCGCTGTTCCGCCGGCCGAGGTGGCCGCGCCGATTGGCGGGCTCGACGCCGCGGCGCTGGACGCCGGCAACGGTCTCGTGCTCACGCCGCGGCTGACCGGCACCGACGGCTTCTTCATCTCAGTCATGAGGCGGGCATGATCGACACCCCCCACATTTCGCGCATGGGCAATCTCGCCGTGCTCTTCGTCATGGCGACGGAACAGGAATACGGCCACGATCTCAGGCGCCTGATCACGCCGCTGATCACCGGCGTCGGACCAGTGGAGGGGGCGGCGGCGACCGCCGCGGCCCTGGCGCATCTTGCTGATGCCGGGCAGATGCCCGATCTCGTCTTTTCGCTCGGCTCCGCCGGCTCGCGCACGCTGGAGCACGCCGGCATCTACCAGATCAAAAGCGTTTCCTATCGCGACATGGACGCTTCGCTGCTTGGCGTCCCCAAAGGCATCACGCCGTTCCTCGACTTGCCGGCGGTGATCCCGATTCCCCTCCGCATCCCCGATATCCCCACCGCCTCGCTTTCGACCGGCGGCGCCATCATCTCCGGTACCGGCTACGATGCCATAGACGCCGACATGGTCGACATGGAGTCCTTCGCCGTGCTGCGCGCTGCCGGTCGTTTCGGTGTGCCGATGGTCGGCCTGCGCGGCATCAGCGACGGCCGCAACGAGCTGACCGGCATCCACGACTGGACCGAATACCTCCACGTCATCGACGAGAAGCTGGCGCTGGCGCTGGAGGATTTCGCCGGCCACGTCACCGCCGGCCGCTTCCGCCTCGGCGTGGCGTAATGACGATTGTCGCCAACCACTAGCTCGGCTAATCGAGGCCATGACCGACACCGTTCTCATCATCGACTTTGGCAGCCAGGTAACCCAGCTCATTGCGCGGCGCGTCCGCGAGGCGGGCGTCTACAGCGAAATCGTGCCGTTTTCCAAGGCCGAGGAGGGCATGGCCCGGCTCGCGCCGAAGGCGATCATCCTCTCCGGCGGCCCGACGTCGGTGCTCGACAAGGGCTCGCCGCTGCCGCCCATGTCGGTCTATGAGGCCGGCGTTCCGGTGCTCGGCATCTGCTACGGCGAGCAGGCCATGGCCCACCAGCTCGGCGGCAAGGTCGAGGGCGAGCACCATCGTGAGTTCGGGCGGGCGATGGTCGCGGTGAAGCACAAGTCGGCGCTCACCGATGGCGTCTGGGAGACCGGCGAGCGCCATCAGGTGTGGATGAGCCACGGCGACCGGGTGACCAAGCTGCCGAACGGCTTCCATGTCCTCGGCGTGTCTGAAGGCGCCCCCTACGCCATGATCGCCGACGAGAAGCGGCGCTTCTACGCCCTTCAGTTCCATCCCGAGGTCGTGCATACGCCCGATGGCGCGCGGCTCATCTCGAATTTCGTCCACCGCATCGCCGGCTGCGCCGGCGACTGGACCATGGCCACTTTCCGCGAAACGGCGATCGCCCGCATCCGCGAGCAGGTCGGCAAGGGCCGCGTCATCTGCGGCCTCTCCGGCGGCGTCGATTCCACCGTCGCGGCCGTCCTGCTGCATGAGGCGATCGGCGACCAGCTCACCTGCATCCTGGTCGATCACGGCCTCATGCGCATGAACGAGGCGTTCGAGGTCGTCGGCCTCTTCCGCGGCCACTACAACATCCCGCTCATTCACGTCGACGCCAGCGACCGCTTCCTCGACGAGCTCGAGGGCGTCAGCGACCCCGAATTGAAACGCAAGACCATCGGCCGCCTGTTCATCGACGTCTTCGAGGAGGAGGCAAAGAAGGCCGGCGACGCCGACTTCCTCGCCCAGGGCACGCTCTACCCGGACGTCATCGAGAGCGTTTCCTTCACCGGCGGCCCCTCGGTCACCATCAAGTCGCACCACAATGTCGGCGGCCTGCCCGAGCGCATGAACATGAAGCTGGTCGAGCCCTTGCGCGAATTGTTCAAGGACGAGGTCCGGGCGCTCGGTCGCGAACTCGGCCTGCCGGAAGCCTTTGTCGGGCGCCACCCGTTCCCCGGGCCGGGGCTCGCCATCCGCGTTCCCGGCGCCGTCTCGCGCGACAAGCTCGAAACCCTGCGCAAGGCCGATGCCGTCTATCTCGACGAGATTCGCCGCGCCGGCCTCTACGATGCCATCTGGCAGGCCTTCGCAGTGCTCCTGCCGGTGCAGACGGTGGGCGTGATGGGCGACGGGCGCACCTACGACCACGTCCTGGCCTTGCGCGCAGTCACCTCGACCGACGGCATGACTGCCGATTTCTACCACTTCGACATGGAGTTCCTCGGCCGCGCCGCCACCCGCATCATCAACGAGGTGAAGGGTGTCAACCGAGTCGTCTATGACGTCACCTCGAAGCCCCCCGGCACCATCGAATGGGAGTGAGGGCAGTGCGTAGGGTGGAATTGGATGTATTCGCATCACGCATGTGTTTCGCACCTGCCGGAAGTTGATGTTGTCCACTGCTTCGCGGTGGGTCCGGGAAGGCGTTGAAAATTAGTCAGTATCAAATAATCGATCAGAATTTTAGTTCTAAATTTTACTATCATAAGACTTAGGAATAACAAGAGATTAGAATTGACGGCGCTACAATCCGGAAATTGACGACCCGGAATGGCGAACTATATTATATTATACTGATAGATACGCTGGCGGGCTGCATGCTTTTTGTGCGCTCGAAATCGCCGGTTTTTGATCTATTCGATATTGCGCCCACAGCTTTTGCGAGACAGTGCCGGCCGACGCCGCCGTGTTCGGAATGCTGTCGTTTCACGTCGGCCAGCTGCATGGGCGGATACGATGAACAAGCACACGATGACCGACAAAATTGTGAAAACGCCGGCTTTTCCCGGCACTCCCACCGTCATCCACGGTAACGGCGCTGTAGCCCAGGTGATGGGCCACGTATGCGGCGGGGTGATCGGCTTCCCGATCACGCCGTCCACCGAGATCTCGGAGATCTATGAGGCGTTCCGCGCCACCGGTGGAACCAATGTCTGGGGCAAGCACCCCTTCTTCTTCGAACCCGAAGGCGAGCATTCGGCGCAGTCCGGCGCCCTCGGCGCCGCACTCACCGGCGGCAAATACATTTCCAATGCCTCGTCCAGCCAAGGCATCCTCTACGGCCTGGAATCGCACTACGTGACCGTCGGCAAGCGTGTCGGCGGCTTCGTCCTCCAGGTTGCAGCCCGCGTCGTTTCCAAGCACTCCCTCAACGTCATGGCCGGCCATGACGACGTCTACGCCCTCCTGCAGTCCGGCTACACCATTCTGTTCGGCTCCAACCCGCAGGAGGCGGCCGATCTGGCTGCGATCTCCTACAAGGTGGCGGCTCAGTCGTTGATCCCCGTGACCAACGCAATGGACGGCTTCACCACCAGCCACATGCTGTCTGAGGCGCTGATGCCCGAAACGGCTCTGCTCAAGGATTATCTGGGCGACCCGTCCGGGCGCATGAAATGCCCGACCGTGGCGCAGGAAATCCTGTTCGGCGCCAAGGGGCGCGTCTATCAGCTCAAGACCTACCTCACCAAACACCGCGACGATCTGGTGCCCGGCGACGTGACCGCGCTCAAGGCGTTCCTCGACGACAAGGCCGAGGCCATCGAGAAGGACAATGACGGCAAGCTGGTCGACGAGACGCTCGCCTGGGTCCCTGAGGAGTTGCGCGGCCAATGGCGCCGCCAGTGGCTCAACGCCTATGAGAAGGGCACCCGCCAGCGCGTCCCGGCTCTTGTCGATGTGCACAATCCCGGCCTTACCGGCGCGGTGCAGAACCAGCCCGATTTCCAGGCCGGTTCCGCCGACCATCGCACCCATTTCGTGCGTGACGTGCCGCGCTTCGTCCGCGAGGCGATGGAGGAATATTCCGAGCTGACCGGCCGCAACTACGCGCCGATCAATACCTATTTCTGCGACGACGCCGAGACCGTGATGATCGGTCTGGGCTCGGTCACCGACGATGTCCAGGCGGTTGCCAAATACCTGCGCAGCCAGGGCAAGAAGGTCGGCGTCATTTCCGTCAAGCTGTTGCAGCCGTTCCCCGAGGCCGAGGTCGCCGCGGCGTTGAAGGGCAAGAAGGCGGTCACCGTGCTCGAGCGCTGCGACGTGCTGGCGCTGACCAACTTCGTCACCCAGACCCTGTTCAAGGCGCGTGAGAACGTCGATGGCGAACGCCATCCGGGCATCCCGCCGATCAAGGACGCACCCAAGGTCACCACCGCGATCTTCGGCCTGGGCGCCCACGACCTGCAGCCGCGCCATCTCGTGGCTGCCTACAAGAACATGGAAGGCGCGAACGCGCCGCTGGTCTATCTCGGCTCGCAGTTCTTCTCCAAGAACCCGTCGCCACGCATCGCCGAACTGCAGGACAAGCTCCGCGTCGCCTATCCCGAGACCGAGCTGATGGGGCTCGAGACGGAGTCGAACCCGAACCTCTTGCCCGAGGGCGCCTTCCGCATCCGCTTCCACTCGGTAGGCGGCTACGGCACCATGGCCACCGGCAAGCTGCTGACCGACATCCTGGCTGGCCTGCTCGATCTGCACTCCAAGGCGGCCCCGAAATACGGCTCTGAGAAGTCGGGTGCGCCGACCAACTACTACATCACCCTGAGTCCCGAAGCGGTGCTGCAATCCAACGCCGAGATCGAGGACGTCGAGATCGTGGTGTCGCCGGACCACAAGGTGTTCGCGCACTCCAATCCGCTGCGCGGGCTGGTCGAGGGCGGCACCTTCATCATGCAGTCCGATCTGCCGCCGGTAGAGGTGTGGAAGGCACTGCCGCCCTCAGCGCGCAAGACCATCCGCGACCGCAAGATCAAGTTCTTCGTCATCGACGGCTTCGCGGTGGCCAAGCCGCATGCGCCGACGCCGGAGCTCGAGACCCGCATGATGGGCATCGCCTTCATCGGCGCCGTCTGCGGCCATGTCGATCGCATCGTGTCGGGTGCCTCGCAGGAAGTCATGCTCGAAAAGATCCGCAAGGATCTCACCAAGAAGTTCGGCGCCAAGGGCGGTGCCGTGGTGGAAGGCAACCTGACGGTTATCAAGGAGGCCTTCGAGGCGACCAAGAGGGTCGATTACACCCAGCCCGAATTCGCCAAGGTGGAGAAGGCGCCTGTCAAGGCGCAGGCGCGCAGTGCAACGATCTCGGCGGCGATGTGCCGTCTGGGCGCACCCGGTGCCAGTGCCAACTTCTTCGATTCTGAGTATTTCGACGATGTGGTCGCCGGGCCCTTCCGCGACGGGACCATTGCCGAAGCGCCCGTGCTGCCCGGCACCGGCCTGTTCATGCCTCCCGCCAGTGCGGCAGGCAAGGACAAAGGTCTGTTCCGCCGCAATGTGCCGGAGTTCGATCCGGACCTGTGCACCGGCTGCATGGAATGCGCGCTGGTCTGCCCCGATGCCGCCATCCCCAACACGGTGCACGACATCCACGAACTGCTCCACGCGGCGATCGCCCCGCTCGATCTTGCCGAACCGCAGCGCGAGGCCGTACGCGGCCAGATCCATGCGCTCGGCGATGCGGCCCGCGAGATCTACCGGCAGGACAAGGAGCCCCAGTCCTTCCACGACGTGGTCGTCAAGGCGGTGGACAAGCTCAACGTCGACAATCCCACGCTGCGCCGCAATCTCGGCAAGCTGGCGGAAGCCGTCGCCGTCTTCCCGGTCGCCAGGACTCGTCCCTTCTTCGACGCCATGGAAAAGACCGTGCCGGGTTCGGGTGGCCTCTATTCGGTCGCCATCGATCCGTGGAAGTGCTCGGGCTGCCTGGAATGCATCGACGTCTGCGGCCCGCATGCTCTCACCGAGCACCAGCAGGACGAAGCGCTGCTCGACACATTGCAGGACCGCTTCGAGTTCCTGAGCCATCTGCCCAACACGCCGTCGCGTTTCGTCGAGGGCGCCACGCTGCCGGACGGCGACACCAAGCGCCTGATGCTGGACCGCAACAACTACTATGCGACCACCGGCGGCCACGGCGCTTGCCGCGGCTGCGGCGAGGTCACCGCCATCCGCCTGGTGACCAGCGCCAACCACGCCATCCAGGAGCGCCGGCGCAAGGAGCATATCCGCGAGCTGGAGGATCTGATCGGCAAGCTCAACGCCAAGCAGGCGACGGTCGACGACGCCGAGCGGCGCGAGCGCATCCAGCAGACGCTCAAGACTCTCGAGAAGCGGCTGTTCAACTACGAGACCGGCCCCACCGGAAACGGTCCTGCGGGCTCGGTGATCGCCAATGCCACCGGCTGCTCGAGCGTTTACGCCTCGACCTTCCCCTTCAACCCCTACAACGATCCCTGGGTGAACAGTCTGTTCCAGGACACGCCGGCGGTTGCCAAGGGCATCTTCGAGGGCCTCGCGGCGGAGGCCGCCGAGGACATCCGCGCCCTGCGCTCGGCCAAGCTCGAACTGGCCGACGAGTACGATCCGCAGGTCCACGACAAATTCTTCAAGACCTTCGGCTGGAGCGACTTTACGGCCGAGGAACTGGCGCTGATGCCGACCGTGTTCTCCATCGGCGGTGACGGCGCCACCTACGACATCGGCTTCGGCTCCCTGTCGCGCATCCTGACGACCTCGACGCCGATCAAGACCCTGGTGCTCAACACCGGCGTCTATTCCAACACCGGCGGCCAGACTTCCACGGCCAGCCTCACCGGCCAGGACTCCGATCTGAGCCGGTTCGGCGCCGCCCATGCCGGCAAGCAGGAAGCTCGCAAGGAACTGGGCCTCATCGCGGCGTTCCATCCCAACGTCTTCGTGGTCCAGGCCTCGACGGCTCTGCAGGGGCATTTCCTCAATGCCACCATGCAGTACCTGACCCACAACGACGCGCCGGCGGTGCTCGATGTCTACACGCCGTGCCAGGCTGAACACGGCATCGCCGATGCCGCGGCCAGCCAGCACGGCCGCATGGCGGTCGAGGCCCGCATGAGCCCGGTGTTCGTGCACGATCCGCGCCGCGGCCCGGACCTGCACAGCCGCTTCATGCTCGACGGCAATCCGGATATCGACAAGGATTGGGCGACCACCACGATCGAATATATCGAGGATGGCGCCACCAAGCTGATGGACGTGCCCTTCACCCCGGCCGACTTCGCGCGGACGGAGACCCGCTTCAAGAAGCAATTCCGCAAGCTCGCCGACGGGGCCCAGGCGGTTGAGATCTCGGAATACATCGACCTTCCCGATGCCGAGCGTGCCAGCAAGACGCCGTTCGTCTGGTCGACGGACGCCGACAAGAAGCTCGTCAAGCTCGAGGTCTCCCAGACCGTGGTCCACCTGGTCCAGGAACGGCGCAAGTACTGGCGCACCCTGCAATACCTGGCCGGCATCGACGTCGTGCACCTGGACGAGAACCACCGCGCGGAACTCGAGGCCCTGCAGGCCCAGTACAAGACCGCAGTGGAGGAGCGCGAGAGCTCGCTCGAATTCCATCGCCAAGGCCATGTCCGAGCTGGCGGCGTCCTCTGCCGCACCGCCGAGCGGCTTCGCTGGATCGCTGATGCCGGGTGCGGGAGCGGCGGCGGCACCTCCGCCGACCGCGGCGCCCGCCGCTTCCGGCGGCAACGGCGCGGCACTGGTCAGCGTCGCCGAGGAGGATCTTGCCAAGTGCAACAACTGCAAGACCTGCTACCAGGACCTGCCGGAGCTGTTCGAGAAGACCAAGATGATCATCGACGGCGAAACCAAGGAGGTCGGCCACCTCATCGCGGGCGCCGTGGACCGCGTCAAGGTCACGCCCGAACTGAAGTCCAAGCTCGCGCGGGTCGCCGCCAACTGCGATGCGGAGATCATCCATGTTTGACACGATGGAGAAGGGGCGGGAGGACCTCGAGCGCTTTCGCGAGGTCTCCACGGTCCTGGAGACGACGCAGAGCGAACTGGAGGAGCTGGAAAGCTCCGAGGCCCTCCAGGTCTTCAAGAAGCAGCTCTCGTTGTTGCGCAAGCGGCTTCTCAACGATCCCAAGTCGCTGCGTCAGGTGTTCATCGACGACGGCACCCACGCCATCATCTGGGAGTTCCAGCAGGACAAGCTGGGCGCCGAGTTCACCAAGACGCTGTGGGACCTGCTCGCTTCGCGACGACGACATGTCGACGATCCTGCAGCGCTTCGTCTGGGCGCTGCCGCTGAAGTACAAGCGCAAGTTCATCACCGCGCTCGATACCCATCTCTCCGACCGCTATCCCATGTTCAAGGGGCTGTCGAAGGGATGGCCGGCGGAGAACTACATCCCGCCTTACGTGCGCCCGGCCGACGAGCGCGCCCACGACTTCGATCTCGTCACCATGGGCTATCTCGGCTACCGCACGCTCGGCTACAGCACGCGCGAGGTCGACCTCTTCGTCTGGCTCGAGGTGATGCGTGACAAGCAGTGCGAGGACAAGCCCTGCGAGGTGGGCGTCCTGTTGCAGGGCAAGAAGCAGCCCAAGGGTGGCTGCCCGGTCAAGATCCACATCCCCGAGATGATGGATCTCCTGGGTAACGGCCGCTACAAGGAAGCCCTCAAGCTGATCGAGAGCTGCAACCCGCTGCCCAACGTCACCGGCCGCGTCTGTCCGCAGGAACTGCAGTGCCAGGGCGTATGCACCATCACCGGTCGGCCGATCGAGATCGGTCAGCTTGAATGGTACCTGCCCGAGCGCGAACGGCTCAACGCCAAGGAAAATGCCGGCGGCGAGGATGCCGAGTGGAAGAACTATGTCACGCCCTGGCAGAAGGCCGAGAAGCCGCCGATCGCAGTGGTCGGCTCCGGTCCCGCCGGCCTGATCAACGCCTATCTGCTGTCGACGGAAGGCTTCCCGGTCACCGTGTTCGAGGCCTTCCATGACCTCGGCGGCGTGCTGCGCTACGGCATTCCCGAGTTCCGTCTGCCCAACGCGCTGATCGACGACGTCGTCGGCAAGATCGACCGCCTCGGCGGCAAGTTCGTCAAGAACTTCGTGGTCGGCAAGACCGCCACGCTGCAGGACCTCCGCGACGCCGGCTTCTGGAAGATCTTCGTCGGCACCGGCGCCGGCCTGCCGCGCTTCATGAACGTGCCCGGCGAGGAGCTCAACGGCGTGATGAGCGCCAACGAATTCCTCACCCGCGTCAACCTTCTGCAGGCCAGGCTCGACGACTACGAGACGCCGCTGCCGATGGTGAAGGGCAAGAAGGTCATCGTCATCGGTGCCGGCAACACCGCGATGGACTCGGCGCGCACCTCGCTGCGTCTGGGCGGCGACGTGACCATCGTCTACCGCCGCACCCGCGCCGAGATGCCGGTGCGTGTCGAGGAACTGCATCACGCCCTGGAAGAGGGCGTCAAGCTCAAGGTGCTGCGCGCCCCGCGCGAGTTCTCGGGCAACAAGAACCATCGCGTCTGCCACACCATCCTGGACGTGATGGAGCTTGGCGCGCCGGATGCCTCCGGCCGCCGTTCGCCGGTGCCCACCGGCGAGACCGAGACGATGGAAGTCGATCTGGTCATCATGGCGCTCGGCAACGCGTCGAACCCGATCATCAAGGACTCCGAGCCCCGCATCAAAACCACCAAATGGGGCACGCTCGACCTGCCGGGCGGCACCTCGCAGGAAACCTCGATGGAGGGCATCTACTCGGGCGGCGACGCCACCCGCGGCGGCTCCACTGCCATCAACGCGGCCGGCGACGGCAAGGCGGCGGCGAGCCAGATCGCCGGCGAAATTCCGTTCACGCCGGCGGAGATCGAGGCACGGGTCGCCAGGGCGCTCGACTACACCGAGAAGGCCGCGGCGCCCGCTACGCTGATCAAGAAGACCGAGCTGTCACCGGGCATCGTCGAGTTCACGGTGAACGCCCCGGTGGTCGCCCGTTCGGCCGAGGCCGGCCAGTTCGTGCGCGTGCTGGCGACGCCCAGGGGCGAGCTCATCCCGCTCACACTGGCCGATTGGGATGCCAAAGCCGGCACCATCGACCTCGTCATTCAGGGCGTCGGCACCAGTTCCATCCTGATGAACCAGATGGAGGCTGGCGAAGTCTTCACCGGCGTCGCCGGCCCGCTCGGCCAGCCCTCCAAGCTGCACCGCTACGAAGGCAAGCAGACGGTGGTGTTCTGTGCCGGCGGCCTCGGCCTGCCGCCGGTCTATCCGATCATGCGCGAGCATCTGAAGCTGGGCAATCACGTCACCCTGATCGCCGGTTACCGCAGCAAGGACCTGATGTTCTGGACGGCGGAAGGCGAGCGCGTCGACCGGTTGCAGAAGCAGTATCGGCGAGCAGCTCGACGTGATCTATCACACCAATGACGGCACCTTCGGGGTGAAGGGCTTCGTCACCACGCCGCTGCAGGCGATGATGGACGACAAGAAGTCTTCGAAGGGCCGCAAGGTCGCCGAGGTGATCGCCATCGGCCCGCCGCTGATGATGAGGGCAGTGAGCGAGCTGACCAAGAAATACGAAGTCCCCACCGTCGTCAGCCTCAACTCGATCATGGTGGACGCCACCGGCATGTGCGGCGCCTGCATGGTGCCCGTCACCATCGACGGCAAGATGGTGCGCAAGCACGCCTGCATCGACGGGCCAGAACTCGACTCCCACATCATCGACTGGGACAAGTTCCTGCCGCGCTTCGACCAGTTCAAGGAGCAGGAGGCCCACAGCCGCGAGATTCACGGCCTCGCCTGACGCCCATTGGAGGCGGGCGGCCCCAGGTCGCCCGCCTCCCGCACAAGATCCATGCGCCGCTGAGACCGTCTGTTTCAGCGGCGCATGGTTGTCTGGCGGTCAGCCTGCCATCTGAAGCCCGTGCTTCTTCTTCGCTTCCGCACTGACCGGCGTGAAGAAGTTGACCAGGTTGCCGTCGGGGTCGCGGAACATCAGCGAGCGGTTGCCCCAGGGCATGGTCGTCGGTTCCTGGACGACCTCGGCCAGCATCGTCTCCAGCCGCGCAAAGTGCCCGTCCACGTCGTCGACGCGAAACTCGATGATTGCCGTGTGATTGTCGGCGGGACGCGCCGCACCAGGGCCGAACAGGCCCATGGTGCGCGTGCTGCCGATCGCCAGCGTGCACGACGGTGTCACCAGTTCGGCGAAGTCCTCCGTGTACCAGGTCGCGCTGAGCCCGGTGACCGCCTCGTAGAAGGCGACCAGCCGCTTGATGTCGTCGGTGATGATCCGGACCGAAACGAAGTTCATGATCTGCCCTCTCGCTCGTTGCTTCGTCCCGGAGTGTGGCAAAGCCCTGCTGACAGCCTTGCGTCAGCAGGGTCGGCGTGTCGCTCGGTGGCGCGAGGCACCGGAAAACCTGATAGAACACTGACGATCACGGCCAAGGGACCGACCGGACGAACGTCTGCGACAATGCTGAAGCGCGTGAATGAGAAGCCGGTGGCGGTCTATTACGCGACGCGCGACGGACAGGCCCAACGCATCGCCGAACAAATCTGCCGGCATCTCGACGAAGCGGATACGCCACGGACCTTGCGCAACCTGCGGCCGGACCTGCCTTCGGCCGTCGAACTGGCCGCTCAGCCGCTGATCGTGCTGGTGGCCTCGATCCGCTACGGCGTGCACCTGCCCGAGGCGCGCCGCTTCCTGGGCCGCTACGGGGCTCTGCCGGCGCCGCCGCCGCTTGCCTTGGCCTCGGTCAATCTCACCGCGCGCAAGCCGGGCAAGTCCAGCGCCACCGGGAATGTCTACTTGCGCAAGCTCATCGCCCGCCATCACCTCGCGCCGGCGCTGGCGGTCGCCTTCGCCGGCCGGCTCGATTACCCCCGCTACAACTGGTTCGACCGGACGATGATCCGCTTCATCATGACGCTGACCGGCGGCCCCACCGACCCGGACACCTGTGTCGAATACACGTCCTGGCCAGCAGTGGAGGAATTCGCCGCTGCGGTGGCAGCCCTCAGCCGCGGCATCTAGTCGGGCATGCCGCGCCGTTTTCGGGTCGCCACGGCCATGCCCGCGAACGTAGAGTGGTCGCCGAGGGGAGCCGTCACCTGATTGCGTAACCGCCCTGTGACGTCGCTTGTGGAAGGGATCCAGTGGCCGCGGCCATTGAAGCCGATCCGGCCGTCCGGAGGTTGCCCTTGCGCGCACTGTCCATCGTCGCCCACCCCAACACCGGTCACAGCCTGAGCCACGCCATGGACGCTGCGGCCCGCGCCGTTCTTGCCCGTCGTGGCTACGAGATTGCCCATCACGATCTCTACGTAGAGGATTTTGCCCCGGTGCACCGCACCGGCGAGGGTGGAATTGCGTCGTCGGACGCGCTGGTCGAGCAGCACTGTGCCGAGCTTGCAGTGGCGGATGTGATCGTCATCGCCCATCCCAACTGGTGGGGCCAGCCGCCCGCCATACTGAAGGGATGGGTCGACCGCGTGTTTCGGCTGGACACTGCCTACACCTATCCCGACGGCACGGGCTTCGGAGCGGCCTCGGTCGGGCTGCTGCGCGCCAAATGCGCATTTGTCTTCAACACGACCAACACGGAGGCCCAGCGGGAGATGGAGGTGTTCGGCGATCCCCTGCAGCGGCTCTGGCGCGATTGCGTTTTCGGTTTCTGCGGAATCGGCAATGTCGTGCGTCGCATGTACGGGCCGATCGCCGGCAGTACGCCGGAAGAACGCGCCCGGTGGCTGGCCGAGATTGCCGCGCTGGTCGAGGAACACGCCTGACGCCGCGCCCGGCTTCCCGAAAAGCAAACCGCCGCCCGGCGAAACCGGACGGCGGCTCTTGAGATCAGGACCCAGGACGCCTTAGAGGGGGGCGGGTTAAGGCGTTCTATCGAGCGGGGACTCGGGAAACCACGGTCCTGATCGCTTACGCCCCCTTATCTAGGCAGCGACGTGACGCCTGTCTGTGACCGGCGTCACAGGCACCGACAAAGCACCGAGACGCGCTTCAACGAACGACGCTAACCAGTGTGTTTTCCTTGCCGTTTTTCTGGACGAGCTTGTAGAAGATCTTGGCGTTGGCAGGGTGCAGGCGCACGCAGCCGTGCGATGCCGGCCGCCCGAGTTGGCGCACCGCGGTCGTTCCGTGGACGGCGTAGCCGCCATGGAAGAACACCGACCAGGGCATCGGGGCGTTGTGATACTTCTTCGAGCGATGGCGCGGCGACAGCCACTGGGCGGTCCATTGGCCGGTCGGTGTGCCGTAGCCCCGGCGTCCCGTCGACACCTTGAAGACATAGGACAGCTTCTCGTCGACATAGACCGTCATGGTCTGTTCGGAGAGATCGATGCGCGCCACGACCGTCGGCACCGACGGTTCTTCCGGGGCGGGCGCAGCGACCTCCGCGGTCGCATCCACCCCGGTAACCTCCATCATGGGGGCATTGGCGATCTTGAGTTCGTCGGCCAGAGCCGCACCGCCGCCCATGATGGTGAAAACCGTTGCCGCCGCGAGCATCAGCAGTTCGCGGGACGCGCGCGGCGGCACGCGCCCAACAGTTCGTGGGGTCGCAGGCATTGCGTCCTCCGTGGTTCTAGCGGCTGACGACGATCCTGGTATTGCCGCGCGACTGGCTGACGAGCGAATAGAGCGTCGCCGCGTGGCTGGGGAGAAGCCGCACACAACCATGCGAAGCCGGGCTGCCCAGGTACCTGGTGGAGTAGGTGCCATGAATGGCATAGCCGCCACGGAAGAAGATCGAATGCGGCATCGGCGAGTTGTGGTACTTCTTCGAATACCACATGGGCACCAGACGCTGCGGCCTGTAGCTCCCGACCGGTGTGACATATCCCCGGCGGGCCGTGGAAACGGGCCAGACATAGCGCTGAGCGCCATTTATATAGACGTGCATTCGTTGTTCGGAGAGGTCGATTCGCGCAAGAATGGAAGATGCCATGGCGGGTGCAGCACAAAGCATCGCGGCCACCGCCAGCGCCCAAACAGATTTCTTCATAGGTCGCAGCCCCTGTTTTATTGCGCGGCCCGAAGGGCCGCTCAGCCTCCTTCATTCTATTATGAGGCTAGACTAACACAACGACCGTGAACAACGCGTAACTGGCCAAATCCGGCAATAAAGTGAACAAAGTTGCGTGAATGCAACCATTGCCGCGGCAGGGCGGGCGCGGGGCTTTGCCGCAAGAATGCTGGAATTCCAGCGTTTGCAACCTTGTGGAGCCGGCGATATTGTGCCGCCGCACTGCCCGAGCAAAGGGTCAAATGGCGACGCCAACGAGGTGAAATGACCGATATTTTCAAAGAGGTCGATGAGGACCTTCGCCGCGAGCAGGCCAAGAAACTATGGGACCGTTTCGGTCCCTATGTCATCGGGCTGGCGATTCTCATCGTGGTGGCGACCGCCGGTTACCGCGGCTGGATCTACTGGCAGGAACAGCGCGCGCAGGCCACCGGCGACAGTTTCCTCGCCGCGCTCAACCTTGCCAAACAGGGCAAGAACGACGAGGCGATCACGGCCCTCAAGGCGATCGAGGCCAGCGGCAGCGGCAGCTATCCCGTCCTTGCCGAGTTCCGCATCGCCTCCGAGATGTCGGTGACCGGCAAGACCCAGGATGCCATCGCGCAATACGATACGATTGCCGCCCGCAGTAACATCTCCAACGCGGTGAGGGCCCTTGCCCGGCTGCGCGCCGCGGCGCTGCTGGTCGATACTGCCAGCCTGGCCGACCTCGAGAAGCGCCTGAACGACCTCGCCAGCACCGGCAATGTATGGCGCCACAACGCTCGCGAACTGCTCGGCCTCGATGCCTGGCGGGTCGGCGACTACGAAGCTGCCCGCAAGTATTTCGACGAGATCAACAACGATCAGGAAGCGCCGGCTGACCTGCGCCAGCGCGCCCAGGTGATGCTGTCGCTGATCACGGCGCGCATCGGGGCGCCGCCCAAGCCCGCCAAATCGTAACCGGGCGAGGGGCAGCGAACCGCGACCTCACCCAAGGATGGCCGCGTCATGTCCACCAACAGACGGCCGCTGCGCGTCGCCATCGTCGGCCGGCCCAATGTCGGCAAGTCGACGCTGTTCAACCGGCTCGTCGGCAAGCGGCTGGCGCTGGTCGACGACCTGCCGGGCGTGACGCGCGACCGGCGTGAGGGCGAGGCCCGTATCGGCGGGCTTGAGTTCACTGCCATCGATACTGCCGGCCTCGACGAGGCGGCGCCGGATTTGCTCGCCGCCCGCATGCGCGCGCAGACCGAGGCTGCGGTCCGCTCGGCCGATGTCAGCCTGTTCGTGATCGATGCCCGCGCCGGCCTGACGCCCCTCGATAATCACTTCGCCGAACTGTTGCGCACCGTGGGCAAGCCCATCGTTCTGGTCGCCAACAAGGCGGAGAGCCGCGCCGGCGAAGCCGGCGTGCTCGAGGCCTATGCCCTCGGTTTCGGCGAACCAATCGCCATTTCGGCCGAGCACGGCGAAGGCCTCGGCGATCTCCACGATGCGATCCTCGGCTTTGCCGGCGAGGCGGAGGGCGAGGGGGACGATGAAGCGGCGGAGGACGAAGACCGGCCGATTCGCGTTGCCATCGTCGGCCGGCCGAATGCCGGCAAGTCGACCCTGATCAACCGCATGATCGGCGAGGACCGGCTGCTCACCGGGCCGGAGGCCGGCATCACCCGCGATTCGATCGCCGTCGACTGGCGCTGGGGCGAGCGCGATTTCCGCCTGTTCGATACCGCGGGCCTGCGGCGCAAGGCGCGGGTCGACGGCAAACTCGAGAAGCTCGCCGTCGGTGATGCGCTGCGCGCCGTCCAGTTCGCCGAGGTGGTGATCCTGGTTCTCGATGTCGGCCAGCCCTTCGAGAAGCAGGACCTGCAGATCGCCGATCTCATCGAGAGGGAAGGCCGCGCCATCGTCATCGCCCTCGACAAATGGGACCTGGTCGCCGACCGCCAGCGCACCATGGCCGACCTCCGGCGTGAGGCCGAGCGGCTGTTGCCGCAGGTCGCCGGCGTCGCGCTGGTGCCGGTCTCGGGCGTCACCGGCGAGGGCATCGACCCGCTGATGAAGGCGGTCGTCAACGCCCACGCGCTGTGGAACCGGCGCGTATCGACGGCGCGGCTGAACCGCTGGCTGCCCGAAATCCTCGAACGGCACCCGCCGCCGGCGGTCGCCGGGCGGCGCATCAAGCTGCGCTACCTGACCCAGGCCAAGGCGCGCCCGCCGACCTTCATCGCCTTCTGCTCGCGGCCCGAGGCCTTGCCCGACGCCTGGCGGCGCTACCTCGTCAACGCCCTGCGCGCCGATTTCAAACTGCCGGGCGTGCCCATTCGCCTGATCCTGCGCAAGGGCGATAATCCCTATGAGGGGCGCAAGCGCAGGAAGAGCTGACGCCCTTCAGGGAAAGCGGATCGTCTCGCCGCTGGCGTATTCGAAGAGGACGTTGTTCTCGGTGTAGTCCGGCGACAGCATGCGCACGATGTCCGGCACCACGACGTCGGGCGTCTTCAGCGTGTCCGGATCCTCGCCCGGCATGGCCTGCGCGCGCATGTGGGTGCGCAACGCCCCCGGGCTGAACAGGTTGACGCGAACGCTGGTGTTGGCGAGTTCGCCGGCATAGGTCCTGACCAGCGCCTCCAGCGCCGCCTTGGTGATCGAATAGGAGCCCCAATAGGGCGCCAGAGACTTGGTGATGCCGCTGGTCACGAACAGCGCCCGGCCGGCGTCCGAACGGCGCAGCAGCGGGTCGAAAGACCGGATCAGGCGCCAATTGGCCGTGACGTTGACGGCCAGCGCGTTGTCCCAGACCTTGGGCTCGAGATGGCCGAGCGGCGTCACCACGCCGAGCACGCCGGCATTGCCGAAGAGCATGTCGAGCTTGCCCCAGCGCTCGAAAATCGCGCCGCCGAGGCGGTCGATACCGGCGAAGTCCTTGAGATCGAGCGGCACCAGCGTGGCACTGCCGCCCTTGGCGCGGATGGCGTCGTCGAGCTCCTCCAGTCCGCCGGCGGTGCGCGCCACCGCCACCACATGAGCGCCGGCCTCGGCCAGGCCCAGCGCCGCCGCATAGCCGATGCCGCGCGACGCGCCGGTGACCACGGCGATGCGTCCTTCGAGTGCCGGCATTCGTTCAACCGGCGCCCGCGGCGCGGGGGAAGGGATGGATATTGTCGGCGGCCTCGCGGTCGGTGAGCCGCGTCGGATAGGCGCCGGTAAAGCAGGCGTCGCAGAACTGCGGCGTAACGCTGTCACGGCCGGATTTGCCGACCGCGCGATAGAGCCCGTCGATCGACAGGAAGGCGAGGCTGTCCACCTTGATGAAGGCAGCCATATCCTCGACCGACATGCGCGCGGCGATGAGCTGCGCCTCCTCTGGCGTGTCGACGCCGTAGAAGCAGGAATGCACCGTCGGCGGGCTGGCGATGCGCATGTGGACTTCCGCCGCGCCGGCCTCGCGGATCATCTTGACGATCTTCTGCGAGGTCGTGCCGCGCACGATCGAATTGTCGACCAGCACCACCCGCTTGCCGGCCAACACATCGCGGTTGGCATTGTGCTTGAGGCGGACGCCCATGTGGCGGATGGCATCCGACGGCTCGATGAAGGTGCGGCCGACATAGTGGTTGCGGATGATGCCGAGATCGAAGGGCAGGCCCGCGGCAAGCGCGTAGCCGATGGCGGCCGGCGTACCGGAATCGGGCACCGGCACGACCAGATCGGCCGTGGCCGGCCTCTCGCTGGCGAGTTCGGCGCCGATGCGCTTGCGGATCTCATAGACACCGCGCCCCTCGACCGAGGAGTTGGGGCGCGCGAAATAGACGTATTCGAAGAGGCAGAAACGGCTCGGCACCGGCGCGAAGGGAAACAGGCTCTCGATCCCGTCCTCGGTCACGATCACCATCTCGCCGGGCTTCACGTCGCGCACGAAATGCGCGCCGATGATGTCGAGCGCGCAGGTCTCCGAGGCGAGGATGGTGGCGCCGTCGAGGTCGCCGATGACCAGCGGGCGCACGCCGAGAGCGTCGCGGCAGCCGATCATCTTCTTGGTCGACAGACAGACCAGCGACCAGGCCCCCTCGATCCGCTGCAGCGCATCGACAATGCGGTCGACCAGCAGGTTGCGGCTCGACGTGGCGATGAGGTGGAGGATCACCTCGGTATCGGAAGTCGACTGGAAGATCGAGCCGCGGCGCTGGAGCTGGTCCTGCAGTGCCAGCGCATTGGTCAGGTTGCCGTTATGGGCAACGGCGAAGCCGCCGCCGGAGAACTGGGCGAAGAGGGGCTGGATATTGCGGTCGATGGAGCCGCCATGGGTCGGATAGCGGTTGTGGCCGATGGCGCGGTCGCCGGGCAGGTTCTCCACCACGCTCGGGCGGGTGAAGGTATCGCCGACCAGACCGACATGGCGCTCGGCATGGAACCCATCGCCGTCGAAAGTGACGATGCCCGCCGCCTCCTGGCCGCGATGCTGGAGTGCGTGCAGGCCGAGCACGGCAAGCGCCGCGGCGTCCGGGTGACCGAAGACGCCGAAGACGCCGCACTCCTCGCGCAGCTTGTCATCATCGAAAGGCTGCGTCGCCAACTGGTCCATGTCACGCGTTTCCTATGGCGTCAGTTGCCGCCGTTTTCGATCAGCCGGTTGAGCTGCTGGCGGGAGGTATCGCTCGGGCCGGGGCCGGCGGCATCCGGCGGCGATGCTTCCGGCACCTGGCCGGCGTCGCCGCCGGAACTGCCGCGATTGCGGAAGAGCTTCTTCAGCGAGGCCTCCAGGTCCTGCGGCAGCGCATCCATGAGCTGGTTGCCGAGAGACTCCAATATAGGCCGGCTCTTGGCGTATGCCATCCAGCCCGGCGTCGTTTGTGCCAGCCACAGGAAGAAGGCCTGCGCCACGACCATCAACAGCAGCCCGCGTGCCGCCCCGTAGAGGAAGCCGAGCCCGCGATCGACGGCCCCGACGCGGCTGTCGAGGACGAAATCCGCGACCTTCATCGACAGGAAGCTGATGATGATCAGGGCGAGCAGGAAGATGGCTGCCGCCGAGACGATGGTCGCGGCCGTATTGTTGCTGATGAAGGACGTCACCAGCGGCAGGGGCAGCTTGTAGAGATAATAGGCTAGGCCCGCCGCTGCCGCCCACGACACCAGCGTCAGCACTTCGCGCACGAAGCCGCGCATCATGGCGAGCAAGGCCGAAATGAGCACAACCACTAGGACGATGACGTCGAGAAGCGATGGCATGGTCTCACGGATCAGCTGCGGCCGAGCAAGGCTCTAGCACGATTCTGGCGGCTTGGTACGCCGGAGTACCCAAGGGACTGCTCTTGCGGCGCTGGGCGCCTTGAATCAGGTGCTTCACATATCGGCACAAGCCATTGGGATCAATGGCTTTCAATCCGTAATACACGGGTAGTGGCGGAGATTGGACGTTCAATCGCGCGAACGGACGGTCGCGGCGACCGCCGCGACCAGATCGGCCAGTGCCGTGACGGTCGTCCCCTGGGTTCCGCCGGCATCCCTGGTTTCCGGCAGGCACGCACCGGAAAAGCCGAGCTTCTGCGCTTCCTTGAGCCTTGCCGCGGCATGGGGCACGGGCCTGACAGCACCCGACAGGCTGACCTCGCCGAAATAGACCGTGTCGGCGGGAAGGGCCGCGCCGAGGCGCGAGGACACCAGCGCGGCAGCGACCGCAAGGTCGGCGGCCGGCTCGGCGATCCTGAGGCCGCCGGCGACGTTGAGATAGACATCGCAATCGCCGAGCCGCACGCCGCAATGGGCTTCGAGCACCGCCAGCACCATGGCCAGACGGCCGGAATCCCAGCCGATGACGGCCCGGCGCGGCGTGCCCAGCGTCGTCGGGGCGACCAGCGCCTGAATCTCCACCAGCAGCGGCCGCGTGCCCTCCATGCCGGCGAAGACCGCGGCGCCGGGCGTGGCGGCGTTGCGCTCGCCAAGAAACATCTCGGACGGGTTGGCGACCTCGCCGAGGCCGGCGCCGGTCATCTCGAACACGCCGATCTCGTCGGTCGGGCCGAAGCGGTTCTTGACCGCGCGCAGGATGCGGAAATGGTGGCCGCCTTCGCCCTCGAAATAGAGCACGCCGTCGACCATGTGCTCGACCACGCGCGGGCCGGCGATCTGGCCATCCTTGGTGACGTGGCCGACGAAGACGACCGCCGTGCCGGACTGCTTGGCGTAGCGGATCAGCGCCTGCGAGGCGGCGCGCACCTGGGTAACGGTGCCCGGCGCCGAATCGGCGAGATCGGTCCACAGCGTCTGGATGGAATCGATGATGACCAGCGCCGGCGGCTTGTCCATGGCCAGCGTCGCCAGAATGTCCTCGACGCTGGTCTCGGCGGCAAGCTTCACCGGTGCATCCGTCAGCGACAGGCGTTCCGCCCTCATCCGGATCTGGGCCACCGCCTCTTCGCCCGAGACATAGACGACCGACTGCCCGGTCGCGGCCAGCTTGCCGGCCACCTGGAGGAGCAGCGTCGACTTGCCGATGCCGGGATCGCCGCCGACGAGCAGCGTCGAGCCACGCACGAAGCCGCCGCCGGTCACCCGGTCGAACTCGGCGATGCCGGAGCGGATGCGCGGCGCGTCGTCGGTTTCGCCGGCAAGCGAGGTCAGCGCCACCGGGCGGCCCTTGCCGAGCCTGCGCGCCGCCGGGCTCGCCGCGACGCCGCCACCGGTGCTCTCCTCGACCAGCGTGTTCCATTCGCCGCAATCGTCGCATTTGCCCTGCCAGCGCGACGATACGGCTCCGCAATTCTGGCAGGTAAAGCTGGTCTTCAGGCGGACGACGGACGATCGGGCCACGGGGCGCTCCCACGGATGTTCGCATTATGTTCTCATGGATTCGCAGGGATGGCAATGGGCTCGGACGCTGCCGCTTCTCGCCCGTCGACGCCCCGGCAACGACCAGGCAGCCACCAGCGCGGGCGCCGGTTGTCGCAGCGCGTCCTTTCCTTTGGCGTCGTCACCGGGCTTGTCCCGGTGATCCACGCCCTGAGGAACTGCCGGAAAGTCAGACGTGGATGGCCGGGACAAGCCCGGCCATGACGAGACGCGGGTTTGGTTGCGGACACACCCTCTCGTTCCCGCGAGCCAAAGGCACCGGGTCATGAACCTTTCAAAGAGCACCCCTCGTGACGAGGGGGTGGCGGGCGCCCGGCGAATGCCGTGCGGTATTCCGCGAGACTCTGGGGCGCTCACCGAGCGCCCGCCGCGGCGATTTTATCCCGTCTCCCGGCAGGCTCTTCGCCCCGAATTGAACTGTGGGGCTTCAGCCCTTAAGGCCAGCCGGTCGCAAGACCGACGATCCCGCCGGGAACGCCCCGAGGGGGAGAAGTCGGAAGCCTCTCCCGGGCGGGGGCACCGCTCCGCTCCCCCCACGACGTTCCCGTCGACACGGGACCCCTTTTCGGGAGCGGACGAGCCATCGTCTCATGAGGTCAGGGGGACGAGGATAGATTTATTTTCGCGGGCGCATGCGCAGGGCGCGTTCGCTCCATGCGGATCGGCGCTCCGCGCCGAACGCAGCCTACGAGTTCTTGTAACGCTCGCTGCGGCTCGGTCCTGGCCATTTCGGCATAGAGGTCGGTCAGGAAAGCCACGATCTGTGCAAGGTATTCTTTGTTGTCCGGCGTCTCTTGCCATGCGTAGTCGAGCGATTTCACCGCTGCCGCGAGCTGGCAATCATCGATGACGACGATCACCTTTCCGTCGAGCTCTCCGATCCTGAATGCCATGCCGTGCTCCCATCGCAAAACAAACGCGCCCCTCCCCGAAGGGATGCAAAACAATCTCACGGCCATCGTAGGGTTGCAAAGCAATCTGGGGTAGCTGCCGGGTGTAGACGGTGTCAACCGCCCGGGCCGCCGACATAGACGCGCTCGTAGCGGCGGCCGAGGCCGGTGAGGAGCTCGTAACCGATGGTGCCGGCGAAGCGGGCGACTTCGTCCACCGGGATATGGCGGCCGAACAGCTCGACCCAGTCGCCGCGGGTGACGCCGGGAATATTGGTGACGTCGACGGTGATCAGGTCCATCGACACCCGCCCGGCCAGCGGCGCCCGCTGGCCGCGGACCCACACCCGGGCGCCGGGACGCTCGTCGCTGCCGCCGGCCAGCCGGTGGTAGCCGTCGGCATAGCCGATTGCGAGGGTGGCAAGGCGGGCCGGCTGCTTGAAGCTCTGCGTTGCCCCATACCCCACCGTGTCACCTTCCTCGGCCTCGCGCACCGCCAGCACCCGCGCTTCCAGTGTCGCCACCGCCCGCATCGGATTGGTCACCCCCTGCACGGCGACGCCGCCATAGAGCGCGATGCCCGGCCGCACGAGGTCGAAGTGATAGTCGGGCCCCAGAAATACACCGGCCGAGTTGGCCAGCGATGCCGGCAGGTCGGGGAACTGCGCGCGCACCTCGCGGAACAGCGCCAGCTGGCGGCGGTTCATCGGGTGGTCCGGCGTATCGGCGCAGGCGAGGTGCGAGATGATGAGATCGGGCGCCAGCGTGGCCAGCAGCCGCTCGTTCTGGCGCAGGTCGAGAGCGTCGTGCAGGGTCAGGCCGAGGCGGTTCATGCCGGTATCGACGTGGACCGCCGCGCCGGTCGTGCCGCCCGATTTGCGGAAGGCGGCCCATTCCACGATCTCCGGCCAGGAACCGAGCACCGGCCTTATGTCGGCGCGGGCGTAGGCGTCGGCGCCGCCGATCAGGCCGTTGAGCACATAGATCACCGCCTGGGGGAGGACCGCGCGCAGCCGCTGCCCTTCATCGGGCAGCGCCACGAAGAAGGTGGTGCAGCCGGCCGCCGCCAGCGTCCGGCCGGCCGCTTCCAGCCCGATGCCGTAGCCGTCGCCCTTGACCACCGCGGCGGTGGCGTGGCCGGTGCCGGTGACGTGCTCGGCCAGCGCCTTCCAGTTGGCGGCAAGGGCCACAAGGTCGACCGTCAGGCGACCGCCGGCAGGAAACGATTCAGGGGATGAGACCATGGCGGCGGAGTATAGGGGATTTCGGCGCGAGGCGCGCCGGCAATGAACCGGCGCGCGTCGACGCGCTCTACAGCGGTTCGCCGGCGACCGCCTTCACGTAGCGGTCCATGAGCAGCGGCCAGCCACCCTCCTTGACGCTCATCTGATGGCGGTACTTCTCCCAGCCGGCACCGTGGCGGGGAAAATCGCGATGGACCAGCACCACCTCGGTGCCGCCGCTCTCCTGTCCGACGAAGCGCACGTCGACACGGCTGGCGCCGGCTTCGTTGTCGATGACCGTGCGGTCCGGCGAAACCTGCCAGGCGATCACCAGATGGTTCGGGCGCGAGAAGGACAGCACCGTGCCCCACACCGTCTCGCCGCCATCCTTGCTGCGCTCGATGGCGCGGCCGTTCATCTTGGGCTCGATCAGGATCTCGGCGAGATTGTCGCCGGCAAGCGTGTATTTCGCCGGCCACCATTTGCCGAACTCGTCGACGAACACGGCGAAGGCGCGGTCGGCCGGCACGGCCACCGTGCGGGTGACGACGAGCAGTTCCTTGACGCCGCTCGCCTGATCGCCGCCGCCGCTTTCTTCCTTGTTGCCGAACAGCCACTTGAACATGCTTGCACTCCCTTGGGCTCGCGGCACTTTACAGGAATTCGTCCCGGGAGGGCCACGGTCACGGCCGATTTGGTGGGCCGTCATCCTCCGGCGCGGCGAAGCCGAGACCGGAGGGCCGTGCGCCACGGGCATAGAGCATCGTTTCACGCGCCGAACCTGCGGAAGCTGGTCCTCCGGTCAAGCCGGAGGATGACGGAGGAGGGGCGGAGGACGACGGGCGGAGCTAGCCTTCGAACGGCACCGGATAGGAACCGTCGGGGGCGAGATTGGAGAAGCGCGTCAGCGATCCTCGAAATGCAGGCGCACGGTGCCCGTCGGTCCGTGGCGCTGCTTGCCGACGATGACCTCGGCGATGCCGTGGACCTTGCCCATGTCGTCCTGCCACTTGAAGTATTCCTCGGTGCCGGGCTTCGGCTCGGCATTCTTGAGGTAGTACTCCTCGCGGTAGATGAACAGCACCACGTCGGCGTCCTGCTCGATCGAGCCGGATTCACGCAGGTCGGACAGTTGCGGGTGCTTGTCCTCGCGCTGCTCGACCTGGCGCGAGAGCTGCGACAGGGCGACGATGGGAACGTTCAGTTCCTTGGCCAGCGCCTTCAGCGTGGTGGTGATCTCGGTGATCTCCTGCACGCGGTTCTCGGAGGCGCGCTTGGAGGTGCCGACCAGAAGCTGGACATAGTCGATGATCAGCAGGTCGAGGCCGCGCTGGCGCTTGAGGCGGCGGGCGCGGGCGGCAAGCTGCGCGATCGACAGGCCGCCGGTCTGGTCGATGTAGAACGGAATCTTCTGCATCTCGCGCGAAGCCTCGACGATGCGTGCGAAGTCGGCCTCGTCGATGCGGCCGCGGCGGATATTGGCCGACGACACGCCGGACTGCTCGGCGATGATGCGGGTGGCCAGCTGTTCGGCCGACATTTCCAGCGAGAACAGGCCGACAATGCCGCCATCGACGGTCTTCATCGAGCCGTCGGGCTGCAAATCGCCGCGCCATGCCTTGGCGATGTTGAAGCCGATATTGGTGGCCAGCGCCGACTTGCCCATGCCCGGGCGGCCGGCAACGATGATCAGGTCCGACGCCTGCAGCCCGCCCATCAGCCGGTCCATGTCGTCGAGGCCGGTGGCCAGGCCGGAGAGATGCCCGTCGCGCTTGTAGGCGGCGCTGGCGAGATCGATGGCGGACAGTCAGCGCCGTCTCGAAGGACTGGAAACCGGCGCCGTACTGGCCCTTTTCGGCGAGGTCGAACAGGCGCTTCTCGGCCTCCTCGATCTGCGCCCCCGGCGTCTGTTCCACGGTCGCGTCATAGGCGACGTTGACCATGTCCTCGCCGATGCCGATCAGCGAGCGGCGCAGCGCCAGATCGTAGACGGTGCGGCCGTAATCCTCGGCGTTGATGATCGTCGTCGCCTCGGCCGCGAGGCGGGCGAGATAGGTGGCCAGGTTGATGTCGCCGATGGCCAGGTCGCTCGGCAGGAAGGTCTTGATGGTGACCGGGGTGGCGACCTTGTTGGCGCGGATGAGCTGGCCGGCGACCTCGAAGATCGCCTTGTGCACCGGCTCGAAGAAGTGCTGCGGTTCGAGAAAATCGGAAACGCGGTAGAAGGCTTCGTTGTTGACCAGGATGGCGCCGAGCAGCGCCTGCTCCGCCTCAACGTTCTGCGGTGCGGTGCGATAGGTCTCGTTGGTCGTGTTGTCGGCGACCGCGCGAACCGCGAATGCCATTATCCGTCCTCGGTCTCTAGCATCCCCGCATAGCGATTCGATCCGGTGTCTGCCGGCGACGCTGACCGCGATACGAGGGAAACGGGTCCCAGCCCCTCCGGGCCCGATGAAGACGGCATTTGCCGCTCCGTCTTCATAACCTGTTTACCACGGTCGCCGGCAGCGCAAAGTCACGACTTGCAGACTCGCCCACTGTTCACAAGCGCGACAGGATTCCCCTTGCGACATCCGATTTGCTGTCGAAGCGAATCGCTGCGATGATTCGGAAGTCGAAAAAAGGGCGGGCCGGGGCCCGCCCTGCGCCCGAACGGCGGCAGCCGGCTAGACGGCCGCCTTGCCTTCCGCGTCGAGCGCGGCGAACTCCGCGTCGCTGAGCTTGATCTCCGCCGCCGCCACGTTCTCCTCCAGATGGGCCACCTTGGAGGTGCCGGGGATGGGCAGCATGACCGGGCTGCGCTTGAGCAGCCAGGCCAGCGCGATCTCGGAGGGGGTGACCTTGTGGCGCCTGGCGATTGCCTCGATCTCCGATCCCGCAACGTGGCCGGAGCTGAGGGGCGCCCAGGGGATGAAGCCGATGCCCTCGGCTTCGCAAAAATCGAGCACGTCGTTGCTGTTCCGGTCGGTGAGGTTGTAGCGGTTCTGGACGGTGGCGACCTTGAAGAATTTCGAGGCCGCCTTGATCTCCTCGACCGAGACTTCGCTGAGGCCGGCATAGCGGATGACGCCTTCGTCGAGCAGCGCGCCGATGGCCGCAAACTGCTCGTCGCGCGGCACCTTGGTATCGATGCGGTGGAGCTGCCAGAGGTCGATCGCGTCGACGCCAAGACGCCGCCGGCTGAGATGGGCCTGTTGCACGAGGTATTCCGGGCGGCCGAGCGGGGTCCAGTGGTCCGGGCCGGAGCGGGTGAGCCCGCCCTTGGTGGCGATGACCATGCCGGCCGGGTAGGGGTGAAGGGCCTCGTGGATCAGTTCCTCGGAGACGTCCGGGCCATAGGCATCGGCGGTGTCGATGAAATTGATCTTGAGCGCCGGCAGGCGTTTGAGGGTGCGGATGGCTTCCGGCCGGTCCGCCGGTTCGCCCCAGATTCCGCGGCCGGTGATGCGCATGGCGCCGAAGCCGAGACGGTTGACCTCAAGGTTGCCGCCGATCTTGAAGGTGCCGGCATGCGCTGCGTTGGGAGTGGGCATGGATGAACTCTTTTCGGATCTTTCGGGAGCTGACGCCGGAGCGGCGACCCGGCAAATGTGGGACGTTTGCGCCCCAACGAAAAGCCCTGCGGACGAAAAGACTCGGTTTCCAACGAAAAGGGCGGCCCGAAGCCCGCCCTTGCAACCTCAGTGATCGTCATCCCCCGGCGAGCGCAGCGAGACCGGGGGATCGCTCTCCGCAGGGATGAAGCGCGCCGTGTTTGCCGCAACCGATCCTCCGGTCAAGCCGGAGGACGACGGTGCGGGGCAAGGCCGGCGCTCGGCCGGGCCCCGCTTCCGCGAGGCCCCGGTGATGGGCACTGCTTAAGCTCACAGCTTGATGCGGTAGTTGTCGAAGCCGTCGGCGCCCGGGCCGGCAAGGGCGATGCCCTTGACGTCGGCGAGATGGTCCTTGGCCTTGGGCCCCGAGGGGAAGATGACCGAAGCGCCGGCAACCGGTGCCAGCGACCAGTTTCCGTCCGCCTTGGGGTCGATGGTGCCCTTCTCGACGATGTAGCGCACGATCACGTCGCGATTGGTATCGGGAGCGACGAAGACGACCACGTGATCGTTGATGTCGGGGAAATTGCCGCCGCCGCCGGCACGGTAGTTGTTGGTGGCGACGATGAATTTCTGCTTGGGGTCGATCGGCTTGCCCTGGAAGGACAGATCGACGATGCGGCTTGCCGTCGAGTTGAGGACGGCACCCTTGGCGTCGTATTTCGGCGGCTGGCTGACGTCGATCTTGTAGGTGACGCCGTCGATGACGTCGAAATTGTAGCTCGGGAAGTCGAGGTTGATGAGCGGCTGGTCGGCCTTGCCGGGCTGGATCTGGTTGAAGATGCCGGCCGACATCTCCAGCCATTCCTTGACCTGGGCGCCGGTGATCTCCACCGCCCGGACCGTGTTCGGATAGAGGTAGAGGTCGGAGACGTTCTTGATGGCGACCGCGCCGACCGGAACGTCGGTGTAGTAGTCCGGGCCGCCGCGTCCGCCGGCCTTGAACGGCGCCGCGGCAGAGAGGATCGGCAGATCCTCCCACTTGGTGCCCTTCATCATCTGGGCGATGTACCAGGTCTGCGCGTTGCTCACGATCTGCACCGACGGGTCGTCGGCGACCAGCGCGAAATAGCTGTAGAGCGGCGCCGCGGTCTTGCCGACCGGACGGCGGACATAGGCGAGCGTCGCCTTGTGATCGGCGGCAAGCGCGTCGTCGATCTTCTCGTAGTCGCCGACGGTGGGGACGATCTTGTGGCCGTCGCGCTTGTAGATCGGCCGCGCCTCGGACATCGCCGAGACCACCCGCCAGCTCTTGCCGTCGCGCTCAAGCAGCAGGTCGATGAGGCCCATATGCGAGCCCCAGAAGCCACCCATGACGGCGGGCTTGCCCATCAGCGTACCGGCCTTGTTGTCGACGCCTTCGAGATTGTCGAAGGAGGGGCCGCCGGGGAAGACCAGATGCTGGTGGCCGGTGAAGATGGCGTCGAGGCCGGCGATGTCGCCGAGGAACAGCGAGGCGTTCTCCATCAGCTCGGTCTTGTTGGCGTCGATGCCGGAATGGGACAGCGCGATGACGATGTCGGCGCCGTCCTCCTTGATCTGCGGCACCCACGCCTTCGCCGCCTCGACGATGTCTCGGGTCATGACCTTGCCTTCGAGATTCTTCGAATCCCAGATCATGATCTGCGGCGGCACGAAGCCGATGATGCCGATCCTGATCGGGTGATCCTTGCCGTCGCCGTCCGTCACCGATCTGTCGAGGATCATGTACGGCTTGGCATAGAGCTTGTCGTCGCGCGGATTCGTGGCAAGCGTCGTGCCGCGAATCAGGTTGGCGCAGACGAAGGGGAAGTTGGCGCCGGCGATCACCTTGTCGAAGAAGGAGAGGCCGTAGTTGAACTCGTGGTTACCGAAGGTCGAGCACTCGTAGCCGAGAAGGTTCATGCCCTTCATGATCGGGTGGACGTCGCCGTCCTTCATGCCCTTCTCGTAGGCGATGTAATCGCCCATCGGGCTGCCCTGCAGCAGGTCGCCGTTGTCGATCAGCATGGAGTTGGTCGCCTCGGCGCGGATCGACTGGATGATCGTCGCGGTGCGCGACAGGCCCATCGTGTCGTTGGGTTTGTCGGCGTAGTAGTCGTAGGGCAGCAGGTTCACATGGATGTCGGTTGTCTCCATGAGCCTGAGGTGCACCTGGCCGGCGGCGGCGAGCGCCGAATAGGGGTGCATGACGGCAAGAGCGCCGAAGGCGCCGGAGCCGAGCAGAAACCGGCGGCGATCGATTTCCAGTCGTGTTGCGGACATCAAAGGAGCCTCCTCGAAATGGAAGACGGGCTGTCGGCGCCGGCGCTTGAGAAAGGCGCTCACGGCCGGGCGGCGCGTCTGGCATGACTTTGCGCCCGTCTTCGGCAGGTTTCAAAGCCGAAATTGCCGGACACGGGACGGTTCTCTGGCAGGTTTCGGTGACGCCGTCGTGACGCGGACAGGCCCTTCAAACGGGCGATTCCAGCGGCCCGGTCACGCATCTGACGCGGCTCAACCCCTCGCATTTTTGACAGGGGATTAAAATATCGAAAGGGATTGAGGAGTAACTGGAGCTTGTCAGGAAAGCGCCAACGACCATGCCCCAACGTCCCAAGACCCCCGCCGAAGCGATCGACAGCGTCGAAGCGCTGCAATCGATCATCGACGTTCTGGCCACTCCCGTCTTCGTCAAGGATCGCGAACATCGCTGGGTGCTCGTGAACCAGGCGCTGTGCGAATTCATGGGCCACCCGCGCGACGACCTCATCGGCAAGTCGGACCATGACTTTCTGGAGCGCGAGCAGGCCGACGTCTTCTGGGAAAAGGACGATCTCGTCTTCGCCACGGGCGAAGAGAATGAGAACGAGGAGGTGCTGACCGACCGTACCGGAGCGACGCGGACGATCGTCACCCGCAAACGCCTGATCCATGTCGACGGGATCGCTTTGCTGGTCGCGGTCATCACCGACATCACCGCCTTCCGCGAGGCCGAGGCGCACAGCCGCTACCTGGCCCACCACGACATGCTGAGCGGCCTCGCCAATCGCATCCTCCTGAGCGAGCGCCTCGACAGCACCTTCGCCGATCCGGCCATGAGCGAAAGACGGTGCAGTGCGCTCATCATGGATCTCGACCGGTTCAAGCAGGTCAACGACGCCTATGGCCACGCCGCCGGTGACGAGTTGATCCGCCAGTTCGCCAGGCGGATCGCCGCTTTGGCCTCCACCAGCGATACCGTCGCACGCCTTGGCGGCGACGAGTTTGCCATCGTGCTGCACGGCATCGAGCCCGCCGATGGCCTCGACGGCCTCTGCCGACGCATTCTCGATGCGGCCCGGGAGCCGTTCATCGTCGCCGGCGTCACCGCCCATGTCAGCGCCTCGATCGGCGTCGTCTCGGAGATTGTCGGCCAGACCGGCCGCAGCGAGCTGCTGCGCAAGGCCGATGTTGCGCTCTACAGCGCCAAGGCGGCGGGGCGCAATTGTTGCCGGATCTACGACGTTTCGATGGACGAGGGCCGCATCGCGCGTGTTGCGCTCGAGACCGACCTGCGCCAGGCCATCGCGACCGGCAACGGCCTCGATGTCTACTACCAACCACTCTATTCGGGCGAAACGATCACCAGCCTCGAGGCTCTGGTGCGCTGGAACCATCCCCAGCGCGGCCCCCTCCTGCCGCCCGCTTTCGTGCCGATCGCGGAGGAGACCGGTCTCATCGCAGCCCTCGGCGACTTCGTGCTCGACAAGGCCTGCGCCGCACTCTCCGACTGGCCGGGCGTGACGATCGCGGTCAACATCTCCGCGGTGCAGCTGCGCGATCCCGATCTTCCCCTGCACATCATGCGCAAGCTGGCCGCCCACGGCGTCCCGCCGGCGCGCATGGAACTGGAGATCACCGAATCGACGTTGCTCGGCCCGGACGGCATTGCCCATGCCAGCCTGAATGCACTGCGTGATGCGGGATTCCGCATTGCACTCGACGATTTCGGCACCGGCTATTCGAGCCTGAGCCATTTGCAGAACCTGAAGGTCGACAGCGTGAAGATCGACCAGTCCTTTGTCAGCCATCTCGGCCAGTCGTCGGAATCGGCCCCGATCATCCAGGCGATCGTTCATCTCGCCCGGATACTCGACCTCAAGGTGGTGGCGGAGGGCGTCGAGACCCACGCCCAGCGCCGCTTCCTCATCGATGCGGGCTGCTCCAGCCTGCAGGGTTTCCTGCTGTCGCCGCCGTTGCCTTCCGAGAAGATCGGCCCGTTGCTGGCAAAGCAGGGCGGCAAGTCCGGCAAACAGGATGCCGCCTGACGGTCCGCCTCTTGCCACGCGGCAGATCAGGCATAGTTGCCTCGTTGAGGCAGCGCGACGCCAGGGATGTGGCGGATATTGCCGCGGGGCAAAGCGCAGTTTCTTGAATCTCTGATCGGCAGCAGGGGGACCGCCGATGAGCGACGATAAAACCCTGACCAAGCCGCGGGTGAAGCCGAAGACGAAGATCGAGC
Organism: uncultured Alphaproteobacteria bacterium; assembly: GCA_963743015.1. Lineage (GTDB taxonomy): Bacteria > Pseudomonadota > Alphaproteobacteria > Rhizobiales > Kaistiaceae > CAVSRC01. Next base: position 77,651 of record CAVUOD010000033.1, on the reverse strand, counting down.
GGCCGCGCCTGCACAAGGTCATTCTGGTCAATGACGACTACACGCCGCGCGACTTCGTGGTCGCCGTGCTGAAGGCGGTGTTCCGCATCAGCGAGGACCAGGCCTATCGCGTGATGATCACCGCCCACCGCAAGGGAGTGTGCGTGGTCGCGGTCTATACCAAGGACATCGCCGAGACCAAGGCGACCGAAGGCACCGAGGCGGGCAAGAGCGCCGGCTACCCGCTCCAGTTCACGACCGAGCCGGAGGAATAGGGCGCCTGCGGCCACGCGCGGCCGCTCAGCGGGCCGTAACCCATTGATTTATCGAATTGGTAAGGAATTGCGCCCAACTTGCCCGACAAGCTTGACGTGCCAGAAGCGTGTCGGAGTGGAGTCCTCCAAGGCATAAGAGGGGTTATCGCGTGCGCGAATGGCTCCAGAATCGACCTGAGCGCATCCTCGGCTCATTCGGTGCGCCGACACGGCGGTCAAAGATTTTGGCAATCGTCGTGGTCGTGCTCGGCCTGCTCGCAAGCGCATGGTTCGTGTATGCCACCGGCGGCGTGAAATACGCCACGCTGCACATACTTTATTTGCCGATACTCTTTGCCGCGCTGGTCTTCGGTACGCCGGGCGGCGTCGTGGCGGGTGCAGTCGCCGGTCTGCTGATCGGTCCCTACATGCCGCTCGATGGTATCACCGGCGAGCCCCAGGAGCTTGGAAACTGGCTCTACCGCACCGCCTTCTTCTGTCTGATCGGCGGCTTCGTCGGCATTGGCGTCGATATGCTGCGCCGGCAGCTAGCGATCCTCGACTGGTTGAACGAGCATGACGCGAGGACCGGCCTGCTCGATCGCACGGGCCTGCTGAATGCCCTGCAGCGGATGGTCGGGCAGGAGGGCGATGGCGCCCAGCTCTTTCTGATCGTCATCCAGCTGAACAATTTCCTCGACATCCAGAACACCTTCGGTTCTGGGTTTGCCGAAGAGCTGCTCAAGCAGATCTGTGCGCGCAGCCGCTCTGTGCTCTCGCCGGAAGTGCCGATGGCGGTGATCCAGCCGGACCGCCTCGCGGCGGCATTCCGAAGCAACGCTGAATTGCAGCACGCACTCGGCGAGTTCGAGGCGCGCGTTCGTCCGCCGTACGTGATCGACGGCGTGCCGATCCACGTCGATTTTGCGGTTGGCGCGGCGGAGTACGCGACGCATGCGCGAACGGCCGAGGAACTGCTGCAGAAGGCATCCATCGCGATGCACACGGCCACGACCCGCATGCGTCCCTTCTATCTGTACGAAAGCGAGACGGACTGTACCAGCCGCCACAACCTCATTCTGCTTGGACGAATCCCCGCTGCGCTCGCCCAGAACGAATTCGTCATATGGCACCAGGCGCAGATGACGCTGGCGACCGGCGAGATACGCGGCACCGAGGCGCTGCTGCGCTGGCAGCATCCCGGACGCGGCCTGATCATGCCCCGCGACTTCATTCCCCAGGCGGAGGAAACCGTCCTCATCAACAACCTGACGCACTGGGTCATCAACGCAGCACTGTCCGACCTGGCGGCGTGGAAGGCGCGTGGGCACAGCTTGAGCGTTGCGATCAATCTGTCGGTCCGCAATCTGCGTGATCGCTCGTTGTTCCGGACTCTGGACGAGACAGTGTCCCGCTACGGCATCGATCCGCGATGTGTCGAGCTTGAGATCACCGAAAGCGCAGTCATGGACGATTTCGCGTATTGCGCGCAACTCGTCTCAAATCTGCGCGCGCACGGATACCGGGTCCTGATCGACGATTTCGGAACCGGGCATTCCTCGCTCGCCTACCTCAAGAATTTGCCGGTCTGCGGCATCAAGATCGACCAGAGTTTCGTGAGACGGCTCGCCCATGACGTCAACGATCAGGAGATCGTGCGGACGATCCTGGGCCTGGCCAAGGCGCTCGGCCTTGAAACCGTCGCCGAAGGGATCGAGGACCGCCGGGCATTGGCTCTGCTGCGCGAACAAGGATGCACCATCGGGCAGGGGTTCCATCTCCATCGGCCGGCGCCGTCCACCGGCTTTCTCGGATGGATCGAGGGGCAGAGGCCCCGGATGACCGCCTGAAGCCGCACCCCGGCCGCCGGCATGGTGCCCGCCGATCAGGTCCCGTCGAGCAGCATCGCCGCAAAGGCGAGGCTCGCCTTGGTGCGGTAGCGCTCCTTGTGGCGCAGCAGCAGGAAGGCGCGCGGGGGAATCGCGAAGGGCACATGCACCAGCCGTCCGGCGGCAAGATAGGCGGCGACCACCAGCTCCGACACCACCGTTGCGCCGCCACCGAGCTCCACCGCCGAGCGGACCGCCTCGTTGGACGGCAGTTCCAGCGCGATTGAGAGCGCCGCCGGGTCGATGCCGATCTGGGCGAGCGCCGTCTCGAAGGCCGAGCGCGTGCCCGAGCCCGGCTCGCGCAGGACCCACGACATGGCGAGGATCTCTTCCGCCGGCAGGTCTCGCCGGCCGGCCCAGGGGTGATCCGGCGCCACCACCACGATGACGCGATCGCGGGCGACCGTCGTCGCCGACAGGGCCGGTGCGTCGATGGCGCCTTCCACCAGCCCCAGTTCGGCGCTGCCGTCGATGACCGCTCTGGTGACCGTCTCGGTATTGCCGACCGACAGGTGCAGGTCGATGCCGGGATGGGCTTCATGGAAGCGCACGACATAGGCCGGCAGCCAGTAGCTGGCGATGGTCTGGCTGGCCTGCACGGCGAGCGAGCCGCGGCTGAGGCCGCCCAGTTCCGACAGGACCAGCTCTGCGGCCTCGGCCCGCGCCAGGGTCGCCCGCGCCTCGTCGAGGAAGATGCGGCCGGCCTGGGTGATCTCGATGCGGCGGCCGACCCGGTGGAAGAGGGCGGCGCCGTAGCGCTCCTCGAGCACACGGATGGCCGAGCTGGCCGCCGACGGCGTCAGGTTGAGCGCCGCGGCGGCCTGGGTGAGGTGTTCGCGTTCGGCGACGGCGACGAAGATGCGGAGCTGGTCGAGGGTCATGGTTTCATTCGATGTAGGCGAATGAAACATAGCATTCTTTGAGATGGATTGAACAGACGCGCCGGGCGATCTTGCCGCTTCCTTCGATTTGGAGCTGCCCATGCCCGCCACGCGATTCGCCGCGCGCCTCCTTCCCCTCGTGCCCGGAACCCTTTTGAGCATCGCCGTCACCTTGGCCGCCGTTGGCCTCCAGGCGGTCGAGGCCCGCCTGTTCGGCCGGGCCTGGCTCGAGAGCTTGGTGCTCGCCATCCTGATCGGCACGGCCGTGCGCTCGACCCTCAGGCCGGACGACCGCTTCAGCCTCGGCATCCGCTTCTCGGCGAAAACGCTGCTCGAGATCGCCGTCGTCCTGCTCGGCGCCTCGGTCAGCGCCCGGGCTGTGATGGCTGCGGGCCCCTCGCTGCTCTTCGGCATCGTCGGCGTGGTCGTGGCCGCCATCACCATCAGCTACGGCATCGGCCGGGCGCTGGGGCTGGAACACAAGCTGGCGACGCTGGTCGCCTGCGGCAATTCCATCTGCGGCAACTCGGCGATCGTCGCCGCGGCTCCGGTGATCGGTGCAACCGCCGGCGACGTTGCCGCCTCGATCGCCTTCACCGCGGTGCTCGGCGTCGTGGTCGTGCTGCTCCTGCCGCTGCTGGTGCCGCTGCTCCATCTCTCCGAGACGCAGTACGGCGTTCTGGCGGGGCTCACCGTCTATGCCGTGCCGCAGGTGATCGCCGCCACGGCGCCGGTCGCCACCCTCAGCGTCCATGTCGGCACGCTGGTCAAGCTCGTCCGCGTGCTCATGCTCGGGCCGGTGGTGATCGCGCTGTCGCTCGGACGCAAGCAGGACGACGGGCGCCGGCCGAGTCTGGGCCAGATGGTGCCGCTCTTCGTCGTCGGTTTCCTGGCGCTGATGATGCTGCGCTCGGCGAACGTCATTCCGGCAGTCGTGCTCGGACCGACCGCCAGCGTGGCGACCTGGCTGACCATCATCTCGATGGCCGCACTCGGCCTCGGCGTCGACGTGCGCAGCGTCGCCCGTGCCGGTGGGCGGGTGACCGCCGCCGTCGTCCTGTCGCTGCTGGTGCTCGGCGCGATCAGCGTGGCGCTGATCTGGTCGCTGCATCTCGCCTGAGCATGAGGCGAGGCGGCTATTCCCCCGCCAGCTTCAGCGGCACCGTCGTCTCGTTGTCCCTGGCGCGCAGCGCTTCCTCGGTCCTGAACATGTAGTCGCGCGTCAGCGGCAGGGCGATCTGGTTCTTGGTGAGCTGGATCTGGAAGTTCATCATCAGTCCGGTCTCGAAGGCGGCCTCCGAGGCGGCCAGATAGAACTCCCAGATGCGGCAGAAGCGTTCGTCATAGAGCGCCGCCACTTCCTCGCGACGGGCGAGGAAGCGCTCGCGCCACGCCCTGAGCGTCTTGGCGTAGTGGAGCCTGAGGATCTCCATGTCGGTGACGTGGAGTTGCGCTTTCTCCACCGCCGGAATCACCTCGGACACGGCCGGGATATAGCCGCCGGGGAAGATGTAGCGCTGGATCCACATGCTGGTGTCGCCGGGCCCGTCGGTGCGCCCGATGGAGTGCAGCACCATCGCCCCGTTTTCGGCGAGCAGGTTTCGGCACGCCTTGAAGAAGGCGCGATAGAAGCCGACGCCGACATGCTCGAACATGCCGACCGAGACGATGCGGTCGAACGGCCCCTCGACCTTGCGGTAGTCCTGCAGCAGGAACTTCGCCTTGTCCTTGAGGCCGAGCTCCTCGGCGCGGCGGTTGGAGACGGTGTACTGTTCCTCCGACAGCGTCACGCCGACGACTTCGACGCCGCAATGCTCGGCGAGATAGAGGCCGAGGCCGCCCCAGCCCGAGCCGATGTCGAGCACCCGCTGGCCCGGCTCGAGGGCGAGCTTGGCGGCGAGGTGTCGCTTCTTGGCGAACTGCGCCTCATCGAGGCTGGTGACGCCGTCTTCCCAGTAGGCGCAGGAATACTGCAGGTCGGGATCGAGGAAGAGGGAATAGAGCCGGCCATCGAGGTCGTAGTGCGAATGGATGTTCTGCTTCGCCCGCCCGAGCGTGTTCATCTGCCGGAAACGACGGGTGGCAAGGCGCCAGCCGCTGATGGCGATCATGCGCATCGGCGGCAGGGCATTGCGCGAATTGCGGAAGATGATCATCAGGAAGTCGAAGATCGACCCCTGTTCGACGATCATGCTGCCGTCGGAGAACATCTCGCCGAGCTTGAGATCGGGATCGCGGATGACCGCCGCTTCGGCCTCGGCGCTGGTGAAGCGAACGCGCACCGTTTCGGGCCGTCCGTCGCCGAAGGCATGGCTCTTGCCCTCGGAATCGACGATCTCAAGCGATCCCTTGCGGATGGCCCTGGTCAGATATGATTTCAGCGTGGAATTCATCGGGTGCCCGCCCGGCAGTCACATGCCTTCCCCTGCCGCGGATTGCCGCCGGCGCTCCGCAGCGCCGGCGGATGATAGTCCCGATTTGGGTTTGGTCTCAACCCATTGCTGAACCGTCAGGATTTTGCGGTTTCTTCGGTCGCGGCGGCTTCGCCGGCGGTCTCTTCGCCCTCAGCGGCGGTCTCTTCGCCCTGCGTCGCGGCCTCTTCCTCGTCCGCCTCGCCGGCGCCCGCCACGGTGACGTCCTCGCCGCGCGCCTGACGCTCGGCCTCGTCCTCGCTGCGCGCCACATTGGCGATGATATGGGCGTCGACCTCCGGGTGGAGGGCGATCAGCACCGTGTGCATGCCGATGGTCTTGATCGGCTGGTTGAGGGCGATCTGGCTGCGGTTGACGGTGAAGCCGCCGGCATCCATCGTCTCGGCGAGGTCGCGCGTGGTCACCGAGCCGTAGAGATGGCCGGTTTCGCCCGCCTGGCGGATCAGGATGAAGGACTGGCCTTCGATCTTGGCGGCGACCGCCTCCGCCTCCTGGCGGCGCTCGAGGTCGCGCGCTTCGAACTGGACGCGCTGGGACTCGAACTTCTTGCGGTTGTCCTCGTTGGCGCGCAGCGCCTTGCCCTGCGGCAGCAGGAAGTTGCGGGCATAGCCGTCGCGCACGCGCACGACGTCGCCCATCTGGCCGAGCCGGGCGATGCGTTCAAGCAGGATGACGTCCATTTGAGTTCACTCCGTTGACGGGGTTCGTTTCACTGAGGCGGTACGCCCTTGAAGCGGCGGGCGCGGAGATGGAACACGGCTTCGGCGACCGCCAGTACGGCGAAGAAGATGAGCGGCAGGCCGGAGAACACGATCAGTGCGTAGACAACGACGAGAAGCGCGGTGCGACCGCCAAGGCCGGCGGTGAGGGCATGCATCACCGCCAGTCCGGTCAACGCCGCCGCGCCGGCAAGCGCGCCGCTGAAGACCCGCGCGACCTCGCCGGCGGCGCCCGGCAGGAAGGCGAGCAGGGTGACGCCGACCAGCGCGACGAGCACCTGGTTCGGCAACTCCACGCCCCACAGCTTCTCGCGCGGCCGCTGCAGGCGACCGGAGGTGCGTGCCACCACGCCGGCCAGCCACAGGTCGAAGGTGAGGATGAAGACCAGGATGGCGGTGACCGAGAAGGGCATGATGGCCAGGTAGAACTGCACGAACGGCGTCAGTTCGGCGGCCGTCGGCGGCGTCCCCGCCGTCTGCATGGCGGAGAACAGGGTGACCAGCGACTGGGTGATCTCCGCGGTCATCCTCGGATCGCCGAAGCCGATGAGGAAACCGACCAGCACCACGCCGATGGCGACCGCGGCGGCCAGATGCACCAGCAGGCGGCCGAGCGGGTACCATTCGCGCGGCGCATCGGCACCAGCAAGCGGACGCGACAGCAGGGCAAGCCGGGCGACCCAGAAGACCGGCGCGGCGAACAGCAGCAGGAACGCGGCCGTCGCCAGGGCCGACTGCGCGGCGAAGATCGCCAGCGCCCCGGCAACGACGGCGACGGCACCGGCAGCGGTGCCCCAGCCGAGGCCGGCCAGGCCGATGGGCAGTCCGGTGAGGATGAAGAGCGGGAAGGCGAGCACGGTCCCGCTGACCGGCGCCAGGAACAACAGCGCCGCGGCTATGCCCGCTGCAATACCGGCGAGGATCGTCTGCATCATCGCTGTCCCGCCTTTCGAGCGGTTAGGGGCAGGTCGCGGAGCCCCGTGCTCCGGCCGTACCCCAACTTGAAAGGACGAATAGTGAGTAGCGAGTAGCGAATAGTGAGGTTCTTCCGTCTATTCGCTACTCCCAATTCGCTATTCGCTCACTTGATCACATACGGCAGCAGGCCGAGGAAGCGCGCCCGCTTGATCGCCCGCGCCAGTTCGCGCTGCTTGGGCGCCGACACCGCGGTGATGCGCGACGGCACGATCTTGCCGCGCTCCGAGATGTAGCGCTGCAGAAGGCGCACGTCCTTGTAGTCGATCTTGGGCGCGTTGGCGCCGGAGAACGGGCAGGTCTTGCGGCGGCGGAAGAAGGGCCGGCGCGTCGGCAACTGATTGATGTCGACCATCAGTTTGCTCCACCGTTGCTGTCACCACCGGAGCTGTCGCTCTCCTCGCGGCGCGGGCGCGGCGGCCGATCGCCACGGTCACCGCGGTCGCGATCGCCGAAGCGGCCGCCGCGCTCGCGATCGCCGAAGCGGCCACCGCGGTCGCCGCGATCGTCGCGGTCACGCTTCTGCATCATCGCCGAGGGACCTTCCTCGAGCGCCTCGACCTTGATGGTCATGGCGCGGATGACGTCCTCGTTGAGCCGCTGCTGACGCTCCATCTCGGCGACAGCCGCGGCCGGCGCCTCGATGTTCATCAGGGTGAAATGGGCCTTGCGGTTCTTGCGGATGCGATAGGTGAGGGACTTGAGCCCCCAGCTCTCGACCTTGGAGACGCTGCCGCCGGCCTGTTCGATGACGCCTTTGAACTGCTCGACAAGCGCTTCGACCTGCGGGCCGGAGACGTCTTGGCGAGCCAAAAAGACATGCTCGTATAAGGGCATGGATGCCTTTCCTCATGTTGTCCGGCGCTAAGCCTCGTCGAAGCCTTCTTTTCGGGAAAGGCTCGATGACACTTCGAGAGCAGGAGCACGGGAAGACGGATCGCTGTCGATCCTGCGGCGCTTGCCGCCTTCCGTTCAGCCCCCGGCCGGGGTCCGTCTGGACGGCGCGGTTATACGGAAAACCTGGGCCTTTGCAAGCGATTTGGATTAGAGCAATTGCCACGGCGACTGGCGGGAAGACAAATCGATGTGCGCACAATGCGGACAATTGAGCCGGCGGACCATGCTCGCCGGACTTCTGGGAGGTGCCGGGGCGCTGCTCGCCTCGCGCGCGGCACTGGCCGCCTGCTGGACGCCCGGTGAGCTGGCAGCGGTTGCCGGCGAGCAACACCGACGCCGTCCGACGGCCGCCGATGCCTTCGTCAAACCGGCCCCGGCAAACGCCCTGGCGCCGGTGAGCGGCGCATTGGCGGGCATCATCCGCCGGGTCGACCTCGCCCCAGGCGACAAGGCCGTCGCGCTCACCTTCGATCTCTGCCAGACGGTGAGCCCGATCGCCGGCTATGACGGCGCCATCGTCGATTATCTGCGCGCCGAGAAGGTACCGGCGACCTTCTTCGCCGCCGGCCGCTGGCTGTTGACCCACAGGACGCGGGCCGCGCAGCTTGCCGCCGACCGGCGCTTCCTCATCGGCAACCACAGCTTCGACCATCCCGACCTGCACGCCGCTTCGGCCGGGCGGATCGCGAACGAGATCCTGCTGACCGAGGCGGCGCTGGCGATGACCCGCGAGGCGGCGGCAAGGACGTGCCCGGCAAGCGCCCCCACCGCGCCGATGCGGCTCTTCCGCTTCCCCTATGGCTCCTGCACGCCGGCAACCTCGGCGGCCGTCAACGCCCTCGGCTCGGTCATCATCCAGTGGGACACGGTTTCGGGCGACCCGGACGGGACCAGCGCCAGGGCGATCGTGCGCAACGTGTTCTCCACCGTCCGGCCGGGCTCGATCGTGGTCATGCACGCCAATGGCCGCGGCACCCATACGGCCGAGGCGCTGCATACGATCATTCCCAGGCTCAAGGCCGAAGGCTACCGCTTCCTGACCGTCGCCGACCTGATCAGGGCCGGCAGGCCGGTTGCCGCCACCGCCTGCTACATCACGCGGCCCGGCGACACGGCGCGCTACGATGCGAAACTGGCGCGCGGCGCCCGCCCGCCGGTACCGAAGAAGAGCAAGCTTTAGCGCGACGCGGCGACCGGGCAGGCGGCGGTGAAGCGGCGATAGATGTCGGCGCCTGCCGCCGCCCTGAATTTCGCTTCGACCGGACCATAGAGGTCGGACGTCACGCGCAGGCGCAGGACGTCCGCCATGCGCGCATCGGCGAGGAAGCGGCGGATGCCGGCGAGATCGCTGACCTGCTGCTGGTGCGATTGACGTAGCGGGCCTCGAGGCTGCGACCCGGCCGTCCGGCGAAGCGGTATTCGACGGTCAGATGCGTCTTGCCGGCAACCTTGATGCTCCACGCGATGTCCATGACCGGCTTGCCGGCCGTGCAGGTGAGAGCGATGCGGGCGTCTCCCGTGCCCAGCGGGACGTTCGCGATTTCGACGGTCAGCAGCAGGGCACGGCTGATCTTCTGGTCGGTAAAGCGGTCGACGCCTTCCGTCCACTTCCAGCGCGAGGCCGTCCAGGCCTCGAACGACGCAGCCTCGGCTTGTCCAACCGCCACGACGGCGAGCACCGCCAGCCCTGCCAGAGCGACCCGGATGCGCCCCATAGTCCGGCTCCTGTCCGGGAAGCGAGCGTAGCAGGCGTCCGGGTGTCTTGACAGCCCCGGCCGGGCGCGCTCAAACCCGCGGCCAACGGCGGACACTCGCCGGCTGAGAGAGGCGTCTCGGGGCAAAGATGACGGTCGCATTCACGTTTCCAGGGCAGGGCAGCCAGGTGGTCGGCATGGGCAAGGCGCTTGCCGATGCCGAATTCGAGGCGCGGGCCGTCTTCGAGGCGGTCGACGAGGCGCTCGGCGAGAAGCTCTCCCGGATCATCTGGGAAGGGCCGATTGAGACCCTGACTCTGACCGAGAACGCCCAGCCGGCGCTGATGGCGGTGAGCCTGGCGGTGCTTCGCGTGCTCGAGGCGCGCGGCGTCAGCATCCGCGATCAGGTCGCCTATGTCGCCGGCCATTCGCTCGGCGAATATTCGGCGCTGGCCGCGGCCGGCGCGCTCGGCGTCGACGATGCCGCCCGGCTCCTGCGTACCCGTGGGCGCGCCATGCAGGCGGCCGTGCCGGTCGGCTCGGGCGCCATGGCGGCGCTGCTCGGCATGGATCTCGATGCGGCAAAGGAGGTTGCCGAACAGGCGGCCGAAGGCGATGTCTGCGCCGCCGCCAACGACAATGGCGGCGGTCAGGTGGTGCTCTCCGGAGCCAAGGCGGCCGTCGAGCGGGCCATCGCCATCGCCCAGCAGAAGGGCGTCAAGCGGGCCATCCTCCTGCCGGTCAGCGCGCCCTTCCATTGTGCCCTGATGGCGCCCGCCGCCGAGGCGATGGAAGAGGCGCTCGCCGCCGTCGACATCAGGGCGCCGGTGGTACCGCTGGTCGCCAATGTGCTCGCCCGCCCGATCAGCGACCCGGCGGAGATCCGCCGCCGGCTGGTCGAACAGGTGACCGGCATGGTGCGCTGGCGCGAATCGGTCGCCTGGCTGGGCGACGCCGGTGTTAAGCTTTTCGTCGAGGTCGGTGCCGGCAAGGTGCTCTCCGGCCTCGCCAGGCGTATTGTCGACGGTGCCGAGACGGTTGCCGTCGGCACGCCGGCCGACATCGACGCGGCCGTCGCCAAACTCGGCTGAGGAAGGGCGGGATCATGTTCGAACTGACGGGGAAGCGCGCCCTGGTCACCGGAGCCAGCGGCGCCATCGGCGGCGCCATTGCCCGCGCCCTTCACAAGCAGGGCGCCATCGTCGGGCTGTCGGGCACGCGGCGCGAGGCGCTCGAAGCGCTCGCCGCCGAACTCGGCGAGCGCACGGCGGTGCTGCCCTGCAATCTCGGCGACGCCGCCGAGGTGGAGAAGCTCGTTCCGCAGGCCGAGGAAGCGCTCGGCGGCGAGATCGACATCCTGGTCAACAATGCCGGCGTCACCCGCGACATGCTCTTCGCGCGCATGACCGACGAGGACTGGGACACGGTGCTGACCGTCAACCTGACCGCGGCCATGCGGCTCGCGCGCGGGGTCTTGCGCGGCATGATGCGCCGCCGCACCGGCCGCATCATCTCGATCACGTCCGTTGTCGGCGTCACCGGCAATGCCGGCCAGGGCAACTACGCCGCCTCCAAGGCGGGTCTGATCGGCATGACCAAGTCGCTTGCCGCCGAGATTGCCAGCCGCAGCGTCACCGTCAACTGCGTCGCGCCGGGCTTCACCGCCTCGCCGATGACCGACGCGCTCAACGACAAGCAGAAGGAGGCGATCCTCCAGCGGGTCCCGGCCAAGCGCCTTGGCACGCCCGATGAGGTTGCTTCGGCGGTCGTCTATCTGGCTTCGGACGAGGCGTCCTATGTCACCGGTCAGACGTTGCACGTCAACGGCGGCATGGCCATGATATGAGCGCTTGGGCCGGTTTCGCCGCCGGCCGGAGGGAGGGATTGAACGGGGCGATTTGGTTGGCTGGCAAAGGTCCACAAAGTGTGTTACGGGCCACCGGCCGGTGCCGGAAGCGCGGCGATTTTCAACGCTTCTACCCGTTCCGTACACAAGGCAATCGTTGATCTCTTGCCGGGCAGGGGGTCCGTTGGTTAGGCAAAGTTGAGGCAATCGAGGTTCTAGAAAAAATGAGCGATGTCGCTGAACGGGTGAAGAAGATTGTCGTCGAGCATCTCGGCGTCGACGCGGAGAAGGTCACCGAGAACGCCAGCTTTATCGACGACCTGGGCGCCGATAGCCTCGACACCGTCGAACTCGTGATGGCTTTCGAGGAAGAGTTTGGCGTCGAGATTCCGGACGATGCCGCCGAGACGATCCTGACCGTCGGCGACGCGATCGGTTTCCTCGAAAAGAACACCGCCTGACCGGCGCCGTGAACGGAGCGGCCGGCCTGTCCGCCATCGGCGCGGGTCGCTGTATTCGATGAGACGGGTCGTCATCACCGGGATGGGCATGGTGACGCCGCTTGGCTGCGGCGTCGATGCGTCGTGGTCGGCCATTCTCGCCGGCCACAGCGGCATCGCCCGAATCGAGAATTTCGAGGTTGGCGACCTGGCGTGCCAGATAGCCGGCCAGCTGCCGCCAGGCTCCAAGGACGAAGGCAAGTTCAACCCCGACGACTGGATGGAGCCGAAGGAAAGCCGCAAGGTCGATCCCTTCATCGTCTACGCGATGGCGGCCGCCGACCAGGCGCTCGACGATGCCGGCTGGCACCCGACGGGCTATGACGACCAGGTAGCGACCGGCGTGCTCATCGGCTCCGGCATCGGCGGCCTGCAAGGCATCCAGGAAACCTCGATCACGCTGCACGAGCGCGGACCCCGGCGGGTCAGCCCGTTCTTCATTCCCGGCCGGCTGATCAACCTTGCCTCGGGCCAGGTATCGATTCGTCATGGCCTCAGGGGGCCGAACCATGCGGTGGTGACGGCGTGCTCCACCGGCGCCCATGCCATTGGCGACGCCGCCCGGCTGGTCGCGCTCGGCGATGCCGACGTGATGGTCACCGGCGGCGCTGAATCGCCGGTCTGCCGCATCGCCATTGCCGGCTTCGCCGCCGCCAAGGCGCTGTCCACCCATTTCAACGACCGGCCGACGGCGGCCTCGCGCCCCTATGACCGCGACCGCGACGGCTTCGTCATGGGCGAGGGGGCCGGCATCGTCGTCGTCGAGGAGCGCGAGCACGCTCTGGCGCGCGGCGCCCGCATCTATGGCGAAGTCATCGGCTACGGCCTGTCCGGCGATGCCTATCACATCACCTCGCCGGCGCCGGACGGCGACGGCGCCCGCCGCTGCATGCAGATGGCGCTGAAGCGGGCGGGCATCTCCGCCGGCGACCTCGACTACATCAACGCCCACGGCACCTCGACCCAGATGGGCGACGAGATCGAGCTGAACGTGGTCGAGAGCCTGATCGGCGATGCCGCCGGCAAGGTCAGCATGTCCTCGACCAAATCGGCGACCGGACATCTGCTCGGCGCCGCCGGCGCCATCGAGGCGATCTTCTCGCTGCTGGCGATCCGCGACAATATCGTCCCGCCGACCCTCAACCTCGACAACCCTTCGGTGGTCACGGCGCTCGACCTCGCCCCGCACACGGCACGCAAGCGCCAGATCGACACCGTGCTGTCGAACTCCTTCGGCTTCGGCGGAACCAACGCATCGCTGGTGCTGCGCCGCCATTCGTGACCGGCGCATCCGGCTATCCCGCTTTTGCCACATTAAATGCTACAGTCGCCCACAGCCCGGAACGTCGTGGGGGCAACAGTGAGGGCCGCAGTCGATGGTTGATTTGAGGAGAGAGCCGTATAGCGACGACGCCGAGGCGTTGTCGGCCCGGCTTCATTCCTCGCTCAATCGCACCGCGCCGCGCAGCCCCACCGAGGCGCTTCAGCCCGAGCCGGTGCCGCCGCCGCCGCCGCGCTCGCGCGCCGTCCGCCATCCCATGGTGGTGTTCCTCAACCTCGTCATCACCGTCATCGTCGTCGGCATTCTCGCCATCGGCGGCGGCGTCTTCTTCGCCAAATCGCGCTTCGACAGCGCCACCACCCTCGACACGGCGCGCTCCTTCACCGTTCCCCACGGCAGCGGCCTCAGCACCATCGCCGACGATCTGGTCAAGGACGGCCTGATCGACACCAAGTGGCTGTTCGTCTTCGGCGTGTGGCTGAGCAACCAGACCTCCAACCTCAAGGCCGGCGAATATCTGATCCCCGCCCATGCCAGCATGCGCGACATCATGGACACCATGGTGACCGGCAAGGGCATCCTCTATTCGGTGACGATTCCGGAAGGGCTGACCAGCCAGCAGATCGTCGATCGCCTGAAGGCGGACGATATTCTTTCCGGCGACGTCAAGCAGGTCCCGGCGGAGGGCAGCCTGCTGCCCGAGACCTACAAGTTCACGCGCGGCGACACGCGCCAGAACATCATCGACCGCATGAAGCGCGAGCGCGACAGGGTGCTTGCCGATGTGTGGAGCCGGCGCGCTCCGGATCTGCCGATCAAGACTCCGGCGGAGCTGGTCACCCTTGCCTCGATCGTCGAGAAGGAGACGGCGCTTTCCGACGAGCGCAGCCGCGTGGCGGCGGTGTTCATCAACCGCCTGAAGCTGCACATGCGCCTGCAATCCGATCCGACGGTGCTCTACGGCATGTTCGGCGGCGCCGGCAAACCGTCCGACTTCGCCCTCGCCCGCAAGGACCTCGAGACGCCGACGCCCTACAACACATATGTCATCCCGGCATTGCCGCCGGGACCGATCGCCAATCCCGGCCGCGCCTCGCTCGAGGCGGTGGCCAATCCCTCGCGCACGCGCGACCTCTACTTCGTAGCCGACGGCAGCGGCGGCCATGCCTTTGCCCAGACCTACGAGGAACACCTGCGCAACGTCGAGCGCTGGCGCAACCTCAACGCCGGCAATGACGCCGCCAAGGCGGCGGCGGGCGAGGCCGGAGCAGCCGCCGGCGCCGCTGGCGACGGCAGTGGCGACGCGCAGCCGCTCGCCCTTTCGCCGAAATCGAAGCCCTGATCGCGCATCGTCGCCCTTGAACCTGCGCTGGCGGGCGCGTCTTATGCGCTGGGCGCCGACGGGCGCCGAACCGATTCTGACTGGGACCGGGCGCAAGATGCCGCTTTGCAGTATGACCGGCTTTGCCCGCATTGACGGGGCATGGGAAGGCTACCGCTGGACCTGGGAAGTGCGCAGCGTCAACGGCAAGGGCCTCGACATCCGGCTGCGCCTGCCGGCGGGCTTCGATCACATCGAGCCGGCCGCCCGCGAGCGCATCGCCGCGCGGCTCGTCCGCGGCAATGTCCAGGCCGGCCTCGCCGCCCAGCACGAGGCGGGCGCGACCAGCGTGCGCGTCAATGAGGACGTGCTGGCCCAAGTGATCGCCGCCATGGAGCGGGTGGGCGCAACGGTGACGGCGGCGCCGCCGACGCTTGACGGCATTCTGGCCATTCGCGGCGTGCTCGAGACGGCCGAGAGCGAGCCCGACGAGGCGACCCGGACAGCGCTTGCCGGGCAGCTCATCGCCGATCTCGACAAGGCTGTGGCCGATCTGGTCGCCATGCGCACGCGCGAAGGCGGGGCAATCGCGGCGGTGCTCGCCACCCGCCTCGACGAGCTGGAGCGCCTCACCCATGACGCCGAGGCCTCTCCGGCGCGCGCTCCGGAAACCATCCGCAATCGTCTCGCCGAGCAGGTGGCGGCGCTGCTCGACGCCGCCCCGGCGCTCGATCCCGACCGGCTGCACCAGGAGGCCGTGCTGCTTGCCACGCGGGCCGACATCCGCGAGGAGATCGACCGCCTCTATGCCCACATCGCCGCCACGCGCGAGCTCCTCGCCAGCGACGCCGCGGTCGGCCGCCGCCTCGACTTTCTGGCGCAGGAATTCAACCGCGAAGTCAACACGCTGTGCTCCAAGTCGAACGACCGTGGGCTGACATCGATCGGCCTGGAGATGAAGGCGGTGGTCGACCAGCTGCGCGAGCAGGTACAGAACGTCGAATGACGAGAGACTCCAGACAGCGCGACGTCAGACAGCGCGACATCGCCCGGCGCGGCATCATGCTGGTGGTCTCCTCGCCCTCCGGCGCCGGCAAGACGACGCTCACCCGCAATCTGCTCGAGCAGGAGGAGGGGGTGAGCCTGTCGATCTCGGTGACCACGCGCGCCCGCCGCGCCAGCGAGATCGACGGCGTCCACTATCATTTCGTCACCCTCCGGCAATTCGAGGTGATGCGCGATGCCGGCGACCTGCTGGAATGGGCCGAAGTCCACGGCAATTTCTACGGCACGCCGCGGGCACCCGTGGAGGAGGCGCTCAAGGTCGGCCGCGACGTGCTCTTCGACATCGACTGGCAGGGAACGCTGCAGCTCTACGACAGCATGCGCGCCGACGTGGTCAGCGTCTTCGTGCTGCCGCCGTCGGCCCGCGAACTCAAGACGCGGCTGGAGCGACGGGCCGAGGACAGCGACACGGTGATCGCCCAGCGCCTGCACAATGCGGCGGCGGAAGTGCCGCACTGGACCGAATACGACTACGTGCTGGTCAACCGCGACCTCGACAAGAGCTTTCAGCGCCTGCGCTCCATCCTCACCGCCGAGCGGCTGAAGCGCGTCTATCGCCCCGATCTGGAGCGATTCGTCGCCAGGCTCCTCGCCGACCTCAAGCGGATCGATTAGTCGCACTGGCGCGCGGACGGCCGTGCGCCATGTGTCCCCCTGCGGTCGAAACCGCGGGCCGCGCACATGCTCGCCTGCCTCAACGCGGTCAGCCCGATGACGGTCCCCGTCCTCATCACCGCGCCGCCGGTCCCGCGACGGCGGGTCGTTGCCTGTGAGATCGGGAGTCGGGTAAGGCTGGACGCGAAGTCCGGCCGCTCGCTCCGGTCTCGACGAAGAAGGCCCGGTCTTTCCACCTGTTTGCGGGCGAGCGGCCGGCGCGGACGTAGGAACCAATGGAAACGCAATCGCTGAGTGGCTTCGCCTACGGGGTATCGGTCTGGTTCCTGCCGGTCATCATTGCGATCACCTTTCACGAGGCGGCGCACGGTTTCGTGGCGCATCTGCGTGGCGACGACACCGCATGGCGGCTTGGCCGCGTCAGCTTCAATCCGGTCAAGCACATCGATCCGTTCGGAACGGTTTTGCTGCCGGCAATGTTGTTGTTGTTCGGCGCGCCGTTCCTGTTCGGATATGCCAAGCCGGTCCCGGTCAACTTCCGGGCCCTGCGCATCCCGCGCCTCGACATGGTTCTGGTGGCGGCCGCCGGACCAGCCATGAACCTGCTGTTGGCGATCCTCGCCGCCCTGGGCTTTCATGCCCTCAACGTCGTCCCGCAGATCGCGGCTCGCTGGCTCGCCGCCAATCTCACCAACCTGCTGGTGCTCGACGTCATTCTGGCGGTGTTCAACCTGCTGCCGATACCGCCGCTCGATGGCGGCCGGATCGCCGTCGGGGTCCTGCCCAGGGCGCTGGCGGCCCCGCTGTCCCGCGTGGAACCCTACGGATTGCTTCTGATCATCGGGCTGCTTTTCATCCTGCCGATGCTTGGGACGCAACTCGGCATCAACCTCGATTTCATTTCGGCGATCATCGGCCACGCGGCGAATGCCATCATCGGGGTGATATTGCAGCTGACCGGGAATGCCTGACGTTTCGCGCACGGGCCGAATCCCGGGAACCGGTCGCTTCGTCGCCAGGGGAGTCAGGCTGTCTGATCGCGCATGGCTGCGACGACCCGCGCCAGCGCCACGAAACCGGCGACATCGATCTGCTCCGCCCGCTGTGTTTCGTCGATGCCGGCTTCCGCCAGCAGGCGCAGCGCGTCGAGATCCAACCTCTTCAGGCTCTGCCGCAGCATCTTGCGCCGCTGACCGAAGGCCGCCGCCGTCACCCGTTCGAGCACCGCCGGATCGCAGGCAAGCGGTACGCTGCGCGGCGTCAGCCGCACCACCGACGAGGTGACCTTCGGCGGCGGCGTGAAGGCGCGCGGCGAAACATCGAACAGGATCTCGGCTTCGGCACGCCAGCCGGTGAGCACGCCGAGGCGGCCATAGGTCTTTGAGCCCGGCGGGGCGACGATGCGCTCGGCCACTTCGCGCTGGAACATCAGCGTCATCGATTCGTACCACGGCGGCCAGGGCTCGGCCCTGAGCCAGCCGACGAGCAGCGGCGTGGCGACGTTGTAGGGCAGGTTGGCAACGATGCGGGCGGGCGGCGGGGCAAGCGCCGCCATGTCCACCGTCAGCGCGTCGGCGTTGACGATGGTCAGCTTTCCCGGCGCCGCCGCGGCGATTTCCTCCAGTGCCGCGATGCAGCGCTCATCGCGCTCGATGGCGACCACATGGCGCGGCGCCCTCGGCGATGAGCGCCCGGGTGAGGCCGCCGGGACCCGGCCCGACCTCGACGACGGTCATGCCGGCAAGCGGCCCGGAGGCGCGGGCGATGCGCGCGGTCAGGTTGAGGTCGAGCAGGAAATTCTGGCCAAGACTCTTGCGGGCGCGCAGCTCGTGGCGGGCGATGACCTCGCGCAGCGGCGGCAGGTCGTCGAGCGCACTCATTCGCCCAGTTCGTTGCGTCTCAGCTCCGCCGCCATGCGCAGCGAGGCGGCAAGGCTGGCCGGGTCGGCGCTGCCCGTTCCGGCAATGTCGAACGCGGTGCCGTGATCGGGCGAGGTGCGCACGAAGGCGAGGCCCAGCGTGACGTTGACCCCGTCGGAAAAGGCGAGCGTCTTTGCCGGAATCAGCGCCTGGTCGTGATACATGCACAGCACCGCGTCGTAGGTCGCCCGCGCCGCCGGGTGGAACAATGTGTCGGCCGGCAGCGGCCCGCGCGCCGCGATGCCCTCTGCCTGCAGCGCTGCCACCGCCGGGCGCACGATGCGTTCGTCCTCGTCGCCGATCGAGCCGCTTTCGCCGGCGTGGGGATTGACCCCGGCAACCGCCAGGCGCGGGCTCGCCACCGCGAAACGACGCTTCAGCGAATTGGCAACGATGCGTCCGGTCTCGACGATCAGGCGTTCCGACAGCGCCGGCACGACATCGCGCAACGGGATGTGGATGGTCACCGGCACCGCCCTCAGCCCGGGGCTGGCCAGCATCATCACCGGCTTGCCCGGCTCGCCCGTCCACGCCGCCGACATCGTACCGAGAAACTCGGTATGGCCGGGATGGCTGAAGCCGGCGTCGTAGAGCACCTTCTTGTTGATCGGGTTGGTCACCACCGCCGCGGCGGCGCCGGCGCGCACGTCGCCGACGGCGCGGGCGATCGCCTCGATGACGCCTTGCGCATTGGCCGGGTCGGGCACGCCGACGCGCGCGGCGATCGGCGCTTCCAGCTGCACCACCGGCAGCGCCCGCTCGAAGCAGGCGGCGGCGGTATCCGGCGTCACGGTCTCGATCGGGCAGTCGACACCCAGCATGGCTGCCCGCTCGACGAGCACGGCCCGATCGGCCAGGCAGTAGAATGGCGGCAGTGCCATTTCGTGCCGCCGAAGCCATGCGGCAATGGTGATGTCCGGTCCGATGCCGGACGGCTCCCCCATGGTGAGGGCCAGTGGCGGTAACATCCCCGGTGCCCCTTTGCGCCAGGCTTCAGCGATATTCGATGATCGCTGCCTTGCGCAGTTCGTCCAAATAGTCCTTCCCGAGGTTCTTGGCCTGCTTGAGGTAGAGATCGTTGGTCACTTCGGCCCGCGCTGCCGCCGTGCTCTGCACCTGCCGCACCGAACAGACCGCGATCAGTTCGATGCCCTCGTTCATCTGGTAGGGCGACGCCGTCTTGCCGGCGGGCGTCTGCTTGATGTCCTCGCCCTCGGGACCATTGAGCTGGGTGGCGTCGCGCCGGCCGATATCCTTGACCACGACGCCGTGCAGCTGTTTGGCCTGCTCGACGCTGCTGTCGCAGCCTTTGAAGCGCTGACGGAACGCCAGCGCCTCGCGGCGTCGCTGGGCATAGAGGGAGGGCGGCGACCCTTGCGGCACGATGAAGACGATCTGCTGCAGCATGAACTCGTCAAGCTTCATCTGGTCCGGGCTGCCCTTGGCGAGCATGGCGCTGGCGATGTCCTGCGTCTTGATCATCGCCTTCATCTGGGTGCGCCGCTGCACGAGATGTTGCCAGGTCAACTGGGCACGCAGGCGCTGCTTCAGCGACGACGAATCGATGCCGCGCGCAGCCAGCGCCTTGGTCAGCTGAGTCGGCGACAGCTTCAGCTGCTGTGCGATCGCGGCGTAGGCACCCTCGACCCGGGAATCGGGCGCCCTGATGCCGCGCTTGCGCGCCTCGTACATTTCCAGGGCCTCGTCGATCAGCTCGTCGGTCGCGATCTTGTCGCTGCTCTTGGCACCACCCAGGGCCATCAGCTTGCGGCGCTGGGAGATGTCGTAGTGGGTGATCGGATCCTCGTTCACCAGGACCGCGATCGAGCTGTCGCGTTTGCCGAGGGTGGGGATGTCCGGCATCTGGGTGTTGCCGGTGACCGGCGGGCCGCTGACCTTGGTCCCCCCCGAATTGAAGAGACCGCCGATGCCGCTGCACGCGGAAAGCCCGGCCGCGCCGACAACGGCAAGACTGATGACCGCCAGACGCCGGAGCACAGGACCTCTCGGAAGTTTCAAGGACATTCCCCGCAAATCGGCGCCGGAACGCGCCAGCGCAGCATCAGACATGCGCCGTCGTGTCGGGCGTAGCCGCATCATTGCGCCAAATCTGGCAAAAAGAAGGGTACGGCACCCGACAAACCGTCAGTTGGTCCCGCTGGCGAGATTGGTCTGCACGGAGCTGTCGCCGAGGGTGCGGAGCTGCAGGCGGAAGGTCAGCCAGCGGCTCGGAGCGACATCGGTGTAGCCGGCGCGGGTTTCATTGTAAGCAAGCGAGAAGGTCAGGCATTCGTTGTCGAAGGCAAGACCGAGGCTGTTGCTGGCGACCGAGTTGTTGCTGATGTCGTAGGTCATCGTGCCGAACGCGCGCCAGTTGTCGGAGAGATTGATCGAACCGGCGCCGCGGACGACCGAGGCAGAGGCCAATGACGCGTTGTACGGGTTGTGGCGTACATAGAGATAGGCGCCCGAAGCGCTGACCGGTCCAAGCGCTGCGGTTGCTTCGATCTCGCCGCGATTGAGCGAGAAGTCCGCGTTGTCGAAGCGCCCGTTGGCGGTGACCCGTGGCCCGAGGCCGGTATCGACGGTGGCGCCGGCGACATAGTCGGACCGGGTCGTTTCGAGCCCCGACAGCGAGCCGGTATAGGGCGAGGGCAGCATCCCTCCGACACCCGCCAGATCGGTCGTCGCATAGGGGTTGGCACCCGCCAGCTGGAACGACTGACCGGCAGTCGCGTCCACCGACGCGCCATTGTCGAAGCTGCCATTGTAGTGCAGGCCGAGGTTCAGTCGCGTGCCGCCCTCCACCCGGTCGTAGCCCGAGAACTTGTCGTGGGCGAACAGATTCGACACGTCAAACACCAGGCTTTGCGCGTCGTTGTTGGGCAGTTTGCCGGTCATCATCTCGTTCGGGCGCACGATCAGCTGGGCGCGCGGCTCGATGATGTTGGTGGCATGGGCCGTCTGCGCCACGATTGGCAGGCTCCAGTCGACGCCGACGGCCGGCATCAGGCGGTAGGCAGTGGAATCCGATGTCAGACCGGCGGCCATCGCGGTCGTCGTCTGACCGTCCAGGTAGAAGGCATCGCCGCGGACATAGGCGAACGGCGTGATGACCTGGCCCATCGGTCCGATGAACCGTCGCTGCCAGTCGGCCTGTTCGGTTGCGCGCACGAAGGTGCCGGCGGTGCCGGCAAAGCGCCAGGGCGCAACCCCGCCGAGCATGAACGAATCGTCCTGACCGCGATGCAGCGATGCCAGGTTGGAGGTGAACGACAGCTCGCCGCCGAATACCGAATGGTCGACGTATTTCTTGCTGTCGATCTCCGGAACGACGACCGCCTGGCGATCCTGATTGTAGCGGGCCGCCTCGACCGGATCGGTGAACGACGCCTGGTTGGTGAGAATCTGGTAGTAGGAGGCGCGCGCCTCGAAGTAGTTGCGATCCCTCAGCCCGGTCAGATGGATGGTGGAGGTGGTATCCGAGGTGTCGGTGTTCAGAGCACCGTAGTCGCGCGAGAAGTTGCGGTCCGAGAGCAGCGTCCCGTTCCAGCCGAAAGTCCAATCCTGGTTGATGTCGAACTCGCCGGTGGTGTTGATGCCGCCGCGCAGGTCCCGCCGACCCGGTGCGCCTGCCGAGAAGGCGTTCGAGTCCTGCTGGTTGATCCCGGCCACGCGGATCGCGTACTGGCCGTTGCTCAGCCGGTGACGGAATTCGACCTGGCCAAGGAAGCCCTGCCGCGACAGGTAGGCCGGCGTGAAGGTGATGTCCTTGTTGGGTGAGATCACCCAGTAATAGGGCACCGACCCGTAGAAGCCGAGCTTCTCGGCATAGCCGAAGCCGGGCGCCAGGAAGCCCGACTTGCGCTTCACCGTCGGGTCGGGAATCGCGAAATAGGGCGTCCAAGCCATGGGCAGGCCCATGAATTCAAGCTTGGCGTTGGTGAAGTAGACCATGTGCTCCTTGTGGTCGAACACGATCTTCGCGGCCTTCACGTCCCACAGCGGAGGCTTTTCGGGGTTCTTCTTGCACGGTTCGCAGGCGGTGTAGCTGCCTTCCGTGAAGGTCGTCTTGTCGCCACTGCGCTCCGCGCTGGCGGCACCGAAATGGGTGTGGTCGGCGCTGTCGACCCTGAGCGATTCGACGAAGCCGTCGCGGAAGTCGTCGGTGATGTCGATGTAGTCGCTGTAGATCGCCGCACCCGACGGATCGACCAGCTTCACATGGCCCTCGGCGAACAGCCGGCCGCTCGTCTTGTTGTAGGTGACCTTTTCGGCCTCGAGCGTGTAGCCGCCGTAATAGATCTTCACATTGCCGACAGCGGAGACCGCGTTGTGGTCGTAGTCGTAAACCAGCTGGTCTGATTCGACGAGCATGCGCTCGCCCGGCGTCAGCGACGGGGCCTTGATGGTGCTATCGCCCACGGCGGCGAAGCCGACCGTCGGAACGGCGAAGGAGAGCACCAGCGCAGCCAGTAAGGCGCGCATCACGCGCCGGCCGAAGAAGCGGCCGGAACGTCCCCCTTCAGCGACCTTTGTCGCCGCCCCGCTCATCCATCCTCCAAATGCAACAGAACCGTTATGCCAAACAGCGTCGCCACAATCGCCGGCAACCACGCCGCCAGTGGCGGTGGGACGATTCCGCCACTCCCCAAATCCCACGCAATCTTCATGAGAACATAAAGCATGAAGCCCACCGCGACGCCAGTGATAATCATCCATCCGACGTCCCGGGAACGGGAGAATCTCAACGAAACATTGGCTGCGATCAGCACCATGGCGAGGAGCAGGATCGGTCTCGATAGAAGCACGTTGAATTGTAGCAGAAACCGGTTGCCGGGGACACCGGCCCGCTGCGCCGAAGCCGCCAGCTCCGGAAGCGACCAAAACGAAACGGAATCAAGCTGTAAGAAAGTTCTCTTAACCTCGTCGGCGGACAGATTCGTGGGCAGGCTGTAGACCGCCACCTTGTGCGGGGTGGCGTTCGGGGCGGTCACAATGGCATTCTCCAGCTGCCACACGCCTGGCTGGTAATGGCCCCGGTCTGCGTCGATTCGCTCACGGAATTTCCCCCCCGGATCGAACACATAGGCGGTCACGCCGATGAGGCCGAGGCCGTCGTCATAGGACTGGGGGGCGCCGATGATTGATTCGCTGCCCTTGGTTGCCTGGCGCACCCACACCGGCCCGTTGTGGGACACCGAGACCTGGTGGCCCGCCGGAAGCACCTGGGTGGTGAGTTCGTTCGACCAGTTGAGCAGGGCCGCGGCCAGGGGATTGTAGAGGGTCGTTCCGGCGATCCCGATGACCAGGCCGACGATGCAGGCCGGCAGCAGGAACTGCATGGCCGAAACGCCGGCAGCCCGCGTCACCACCACCTCGAGCCGGCGATTGGCCACGACGAAGGCGGCGATCGACCCGTAGAGGACGGCGAAGGGCAGGGCATCCTCGGTCACGCTCGGCACGCGGAAGAGGGCGACCAGGGCGAGCGTGAAGCCGCCCTTGTAGTCGCCCATGAAGGCGCGGTTGAAGAACTCGATATAGGTGATGACGGTGATCAGCAGGAAGCCCATCATGAAGATGGACAGCACCATCTTGGCGAAGTGGCGGGCGAAATAGAACGATAGGGTGCGGCTGAACATCGGACGCTAGCGACTGCCTCCGGCCGGCGCCGCGACGCCGCTGCGCAGCATGCCGCTGGTGCGGGCGAACACGGTTTCGGCAAAGCCGACGATCGCCTCCGGCGGCTGCACCTGACGACCGACCAGGACCAGAACGGACGCTGCCAGAACGCCGCCGAGCGGGACGGCGTACATCAGCCAGACGGCGAGCGTGCTCGTCTCGGCGAGGTTGGGCAGGAAGACGCCGAGCGCGCGCATGGCCGTCATGATGACCACCGCCATCGTCACGCTTGCCGCGCGGCTCCGCCGTGGTGATTCGGCCTGGCCGAGGAAGACCAGCGGCAGCACGGCGAAAAGCAGCCCGTAGAGCGGCGATGACAGGCGGTTGTGCAGTTCCGCCCTGAATTTCCCCGGATATTGGCGAAAATAGCGATCCTCGGGATCGGGGTTGAGCAGATAGAGGGTATCGCGCTCGGCCGGATGGAGCTGCGGCGTCGTGCTCGACGAGCGAAACGAGGACAGATCGAAAGCGTAGGACGAAAACTCGATCATCGAGATCGACTGATCGGCCTTGCTGCGCTGCTGGATGGTGCCGTTGTTCATGATCATGAAAATGCCGAGCGCGTTGTCGATGACGGCGCCGCGTTCGGCGAGGTAGGTGGAGGTCTGGCCGGGGTCGCGATCGTCGGCAACGAAGATGCCGTGCAGCGTACCGTCGGGGTCGCGGCTGCGGATATGGATCGTCAGCTTGCCAACCGGCTGCATGAACTGGCCCGGTTGCAGGATCGTGGTGAGGATGTCGCTGCGCACATTGGTGATCAGCGTCTGCCAGGCGCGCAGCGACAGCGGCGCGAAGTAGAGCGACATCGCGGCGACCAGCAGCGTGACGATCGTCCCGACCAGCAGCACCGGCCTCAGGACGACTGCCTGCGAGGCGCCGCTGGAATTGATGACCACCAGTTCCGAATCGCCGTTGAGATGGGTGAATGAGTAGATCACCGCAATCAGCAGGGCGACCGGCAGCACGACGGTGACCAGCGCCGGCACCAGCAGCGCCGAGACATAGAGGAAGGTCCACACCGATTGACCGTTGGCGGTGACCAGATCGAACTGACGCAGCGCCTGCGACAGCCACACCATTGTCCCCAGTGCCACGAAGGTCAGCGTCGTCGCCCCGACGATCCTGCGGAAGATGTATTGCTCGATGAGCTTCATATGCGCCTACGGGCCGGTGCCGCCGCGGGGGATTATGGTGGGATTGCTGCATTGCGCAACGGGGTCAGCCCGCGCAATCCAGAATATCTGCCCAGCGGCCCACTCTCTGCTATCGTGAGGGCCGAAATCCGCCCTTTTTGAGTGAGGTCCGCCCGACATGACCGATCGTGCCAGCATCAATTTCGCCAAGCCGAGCCGCAAATTCGCCGCAACTGTCGTCGCCCTGGTCGGTCCCGACCTTGCGCTTGGCCCCCAGGCGCGCGCCCTCGGACTCGATGCGCCGATCGCCCGCGCTGCCGCGGCCACCGGGTTTAGCGGCAAGGCGAAGGCGATTCTCGATCTGCTGGCGCCGGCCGGGGCCGATTTCGACCGGCTGATTCTGGTCGGCACCGGTGCGCCGGCCGAGATCACGCAAAACGACTGGGTCGAACTCGGCGGAGCGGCCGCGGGAACGCTCGGCAAGGCCAAGGCGGCGACGGTCCTCTTCGAGCGGCCCGACGGCCGCCGCCTCGGCAAGGCGGCCGCGGCCGATTTCGCCCTCGGCATGAAGCTCAGGGCCTATGTCTTCGACAACTACAAGACGAACGGCGAGGACAACGGCAACGGTGTCGGCAAGGAACCGGTCGAGATGACCATCCAGGTCGCTGATCTGGCCGGCGCCAAGGCGGCGTGGACCGCCCGCGATGCGATCGCCGACGGCGTGCTGATGGCGCGCGACCTCGTCAACGAACCGGCGAACATGCTCGGCCCGGTCGAATTCGCCGAGCGGGCGAAGGGGCTGAAGGCGCTCGGCGTCGAGGTCGAGGTGCTCACCGAGGCCGAGATGAAGAAGCGCGGCATGCGCGCCCTGCTCGGCGTGGCGCAGGGCTCGCCGCGCCCGCCGCGTCTGGTGGTGATGCGCTGGAACGGCGGCCGCGCCAAGGACCGCCCGGTTGCCTTCGTCGGCAAGGGCGTCGTCTTCGACACCGGCGGCATCTCGATCAAGCCGGCCGGCGGCATGGAGGACATGAAGGGCGACATGGCCGGCGCCGCCGCCGTCACCGGGCTGATGCGGGTGCTTGCCGGGCGCAAGGCCAAGGTCAACGCCATCGGCGTCATCGGCGTGGTCGAGAACATGCCCGACGGCGCCGCCCAACGCCCGGGCGACATCGTCACCGCCATGACCGGCCGCACCATCGAGATCATCAACACCGACGCGGAAGGTCGGCTGGTGCTCGCCGATGCGGTCGCCTACACCGAGGAGCGCTTCCAGCCGAAGTTCATGATCGATCTGGCGACGCTGACCGGCGCCGTCATCATCGCGCTCGGCCACCATTATGCCGGCATGTATGCGACCGAGGACGCGATGGCCGCGGCGCTCTCCGCCGCCGGCGAGGCGACCGGCGAGCGCGTCTGGCGCATGCCGCTCGCCAAGGAATACGACAAGCAGATCGATTCGAAGTTCGCCAACGTCAAGAACGCCGGCGGACGCGACGCCGGTTCGATCACCGCGGCGCATTTCATCAAGCGCTTCGTCAAGGATACGCCCTGGGTCCATCTCGACATCGCCGGCACCGGCTTCGGCTCGCCGCAGACCGAGGTGAACCGCTCCTGGGCGTCGGGCTGGGGCGTGCGCCTGCTCGACCGGCTGGTGGCCGATCATTACGAGCGGTGATGACCCAGGTCGCTCATTGATGGTAGGTTCAATTCATGACGAAGCACGAGATCAAGGCAGTGCTGGACCGCGTGCTGGAGTGGCCCGAAGAACTCCAGGAGGAGGCGGCGGCGATGCTGCTGGCGCTTGAGGGCAAGGACGCGTTCTATGAGCCGACTGACGAGGAACAGGCGGCCATCGAGCAGGGCTTGCGCGAAGCGGAGCGGGGCGAATTCGCTTCTGACGAGGAAGTCGAGGAGCTCCTCCACCGCCCTTGGCGGTGATGAAGACAAGACTCACCGCGCAGGCGCGTGCCGACTTGCGGGCCATCAAGGAATTCTATCTTCGCGAATCCAGTGCCACCGCCGATCGCGTCAGGCTGTCCATCTTGCTAGCGATTGAATTGATAGGTTCACGTCCAGCGATTGGGCCACGCAACCGTCGGACGCCGGAGATTCGCAGCAAGCTCGTGGTGCGGTATCCCTACCGAATCCACTATCGCGTTGTGGACGGAGATTGAAATTCTGCACGTCCGCCACACTGCGCGCCGGCCGTGGCAAGGGGTGGACGAATGACCGAAGTCCTCTTCTACCACCTGCAGAGCCAGCCGCTGGAGCGGGTGCTGCCCGAGCTGCTCGAAAAGTGCCTCGAGCGGAAGTGGCGGGCGGTCGTCCAGGTGGGCTCTGAGGAGCGTCGCGACGCGCTCGACGCCCATCTGTGGACCTTTCGCGACGACGGTTTCCTGCCGCACGGGACCATCAAGGACGGCCACGCCGAGGCCCAGCCGGTGTGGCTGACCACCGACGAGGACAACCCCAACCGGGCCGAGGTGCGTTTTCTCGCCGACGGGGCCGACATTGCCGACTACGGCGCCTACAATCGCATCGTGCGGCTCTTCGACGGCAACGACCCCGATGCCGTCGACCAGGCGCGGGCGGCATGGAAGGCGGCCAAGGCCGCCGGCCACGACGCCACCTACTGGCAGCAGTCGGAGCGCGGCCGCTGGGAGAAGAAGGCGTGAAAGGGAGCGAGTAGTGAGTAGCGAATAGCGAATAGGGGAAGTTTGACGGCTTTCTATTCGCTATTCGCCACTCCCTATTTCGCTATTCGCCGCCTTATTCCACGTCCGCCATCGCCGCTTCCAGCGCGGCGCTGGCGGCAAGCCACGTCTCCTCGGCCTTAGCCAGCGAACGAACCGCATCGGCGCGCGCCTTGGCGAGCCTGGCGGCTTCCGTCGGGTCGCCCGCATAGAGACCGGAATCTCCGAGCTTTGCGTCCAGGCGATGAATCTCTTTCTGAAGAGATTCGATCAAGGTTTCGGCATCCTTGATCTTTTTCCTGAGCGGCGCCGTCTGCTGGCGGCGCCCTGCCGCCTCCCGGCGACGATCCTGCGCCGTAGCATTGGAAGGCGTCTTGCGCGCCGCGCCGCCATTGCCGTTGCCGCCATTGCGGCCGTCGAGCACCTCGCGGCGATAGTCGTCGAGGTCGCCGTCATAGGGCGCCGCCGTGCCGCCGGCGACCAGCCACAGCCGGTCGACCGATGCCTCGATCAGATGACGGTCGTGGCTGATCAGGATGACCGCACCGGGGAAGTCGGCGAGCGCCTGGACCAGCGCCTCGCGGCTGTCGATGTCGAGGTGGTTGGTCGGCTCGTCGAGGATCATCAGATTGGCGCCGGCGAAGGTGGCAAGCCCGAGCAGCAGGCGTGCCTTCTCGCCGCCCGAGAGGTCGGCGGCGCTTGGTGTCCATCTTGGTGCGCACGAAGCCGAGCGCCCCGGTGCGGGCGCGCACCTGCGCTTCCGTGGCGTCCGGCATCAGGGCACGGACATGGTCGTAGGGCGACCATTGCGGCTTCAACTCGTCGAGCTGGTGCTGGGCGAAATAGGCGACGTCCAGCCGGTGCAGGCGGCGGAAGCGGCCGCCCATCGGCTCCAGCCGGCCGGCAAGCAGCTTGGCCAGCGTCGACTTGCCGTTGCCGTTGGCGCCGAGCAGGCCGATGCGGTCGTCGTCGTCGAGGCGCAGATCGAGGGCGCGCAGCACCGGCCGGTTGGCTTCGTAGCCGACCGACACGTCTTCCATCTGCATGATCGGCGGCGCCGCGGGCCTGGCCGGCGGCGGGAAGTGGAAGGGCACCACGGTATTGTCGGCGAGCGCCACGATCGGCTCCAGCCGCTCGAGCATCTTCATGCGCGACTGCGCCTGGCGCGCCTTCGACGCCTTGTAGCGGAAGCGGTCGACGAAGGATTGCAGGTGGCGGCGCTGGTCGTCCTGCCTGGCCTTCAGCTTCAGTTGCAGGGCCTGGCGTTCGCGCCGCTGGCGGTCGAATGAATCGTAGCCGCCGCGATAGAGGGTGAGCTTGCCCTGGTCGAGATGGACGATGGTGTCGACGGCGCGGTTCAACAGGTCGCGGTCGTGGCTGATGACGATGACGGTATAGGGGTAGCGGGCGACGTAGTTCTCCAGCCACAGCGTGCCTTCCAGGTCGAGATAGTTGGTCGGCTCGTCGAGGAGCAGCAGGTCAGGCCGCGCGAAGAGCGTCGCGGCGAGCGCCACCCGCATGCGCCAGCCGCCGGAGAAGGAGGAGCAGGGCTGCTGCTGCGCCGTCTCGTCGAAGCCGAGGCCGGCCAGGATGGTGGCGGCGCGCGCCTCCGCCGAATGCGAATCGATGTCGGCAAGCCGCGTATGGATCTCGGCGATACGGTGCGGGTCGTGCGCCGTCTCGGCCTCGGCGAGCAACGCCTCGCGCTCGTGGTCGGCGGCCAGCACCACCGCGATCAGGCTGTCGCGCCCCCCCGGCGCCTCCTGCGCCACCTGGCCGATGCGCGCATATTTCGGCAGGCCGATCGACCCGCTCTCCGGGCCGATCTCGCCGGAAATCAGGCGGAAGAGGGTGGTCTTGCCGGCACCGTTGGGCCCCACCAGGCCGACCTTGGCGCCGTCGGGCAGCGCCACGGTGGCGTGGTCGATCAGCAGGCGATGGCCGATCCGGAAGGTGAGGTCGTTGATATGCAGCATGGCCGCGGGTTTGTGCCGCGAAGCGGCCGGTGGGGCAAGGGGCGAGGCGCCGCCTCTCTGCGAGGGAGTCCCCCAACGATTGGAGTCAGTGTAAGGTTATCCCGCCGGGCGGCGTGAGTGACGTTGGGGCGGCGGTCGCGTCGTCGTCGGCCTGCAAAAGGAGACTGATCCATGAAGCTCGCTGGTTCACGCCTTCTTCTGATTGTCGCAGCGGCCGGTCTGATGACCGCCGCGGCCTCGCCGGCCTCCGCCTGGGTCTGCACGGCCAAGAACGCCCGCGGTGCGCTCTACACAGCAGTCGGTATCTACCCCTCCGGCACCTGCTCGCGCGCGCTTGCCAAGTGCCGGGTCGACAGTGTCTATCCGCGCACCTGCCGGGTCGTCAGTTCGCACCGATAGGAGCGGGCCCGGTTAGCCGCAGATGCCCATAAGCTTGCAGTAATCCTGCATGGCGTCGGCAATCGTCCCGTCCAGTTCGACGATCCGGCGCTGATAGCTCGCCGTCAGGCAGGTGACCTCGCCGCCGCAGGCGCGGCGCTCGGCGAGCCATGCGCGCTGCTCGTCCTGCGCCGCCCCGCGGGCGCCCATCAGCATGGGGATCTGCATGCGCACGCCGTAGAGCGTCGCCATGGCGACATCGAGCTCGGACAGCGTCCGGTCGGCGCAGATCGCCTTTTCGTCGGCGGTTCGCGCCTTGCCGCAGTCGAAGCTTGCCGCACCGGCCGGCGCGACGGCCGCAATCAGGGCAATGGCCGCCGCGGCGAAGAGCCTGCCGGCATTCGACGGAAATCGCATGACTGCCTCCTCCTGTGATCTGCCCCGTTGATCTGCGCTGTCTGCCCGCCGGCAGCAGACTAGCATGCGATTACGCCAGCTTCGCCGCGGTTCGGCCGAAGAATCTCCCGAATTTCGTGGAGATGTGGCGGGTGTGACCGGAGACCTTGGCGCCCACCGCACATCGGCTAGTATCGGCCAGTGCAGCGCACGCCGTGGCCGGAAACCTTTTGGAGCAGGCTCGATGAGACATCTCACCTTCTGCCTTTCCGTTGCCTGTCTGGCGATGCTGGGCGGCGCCCCGCAGGGCGCTGCGGCCGGCACGCTCGACGACGTCCGTGCCGCCGGCAAGCTCACCTGCGGTGTCAGCGAGGGGCTGCCGGGCTTTTCCGACAGGGACGCCTCCGGCGCCTGGCACGGCTTCGACGTGGATTTCTGCCGGGCGGTCGCCACCGCCGTGCTCGGCGATCCCGACAAGGTCGATTTCGTGCCGCTCTCGGCCGAAGCGCGCTTCGATGCGCTCAAGCAGCACAAGATCGACGTCCTGTCGCGCAACAGCACCTGGACCATGACGCGCGACCTCAAGCTCGGCATCGATTTTGCCGGGGTCTCCTACTATGACGGCCAGGGTTTCCTCGCCTTGGTGCTCGACGGCTTCACCAGCGCCCTGCAGCTCGAGGGCGCGCGCATCTGCGTCATCAAGGGAACCACCACCGAGACCAATGCCGCCAACTGGTTTGCCGCGCACAAGATGAAGGTCAGCTTCATGACCTATGACACGCGCCATGAGGCGCGTGCCGCCTATGCCGCGCGCGAGTGCGACGTGTTCACCGCCGACCGCTCGGCGCTTGCCGCCGAGCGCTCGCTGCTGCCGGTGCCCGCAGACCACATCATCCTGCCCGAGGTCATCTCCAAGGAACCGCTGGGACCGGTAACCCGCGACGACGACCGCGCCTGGACCGATCTCGTGCGCTGGACGCTGTTCGGCCTGATCGACGCCGAGGAAGCCGGCCTGAGCGCGGCGAGCCTCGACGCAAAGTCGATCGGCGCCGCCGCCCAGCAACAGCATGCCGTCGACATGGGCCAGCCGGCCGCCGACGCGCTCGGCCTCGCCAGGGACTGGCTGGCCGTGGTGATCACCAAGGTCGGCAACTACGGCGAGATCTTCGACCGCAACCTCGGCGAGGGCAGCCCGCTCGGCATCCGCCGCGGCATGAACGCGCTGTGGACCGAGGGCGGCATCCTCTACGCCCCGCCGATGTGAGGCGACGACCATGATGCGAGGTCCGATCCTTTCGGCAGCCGCCGTGCTGCTCGCGATACCGTCGTTCACCGCCCCGGCAATGGCGGCCTTCGTCCCGCTCGCCGCGGCCGAACAGGCGGCGGTGACCATCAATGTCAGCGACCTGCTCGCCAACGAACCGCACCTGCCGCTGCCCGTTCGCCAGCGCAGCGAGGCGCTGATCTCCTACTATGAGCAGAACGGCGAACCGCTGCTCTGGGTCGGCCGGGAACGCATGGACGCGTTCATCGCGCGCCTGCGCGCGGCCGCCTTCGACGGCCTCGACCCGCGCTCCTATCCCACCGACCAGCTGGCCAAGCTCGCCGGCGCCGCCGCCCGCACGGATGCGCGCAGCCGCGCCATCATCGAGCTCTATTTCTCCGCTGCCTTCCTCGAATACGCCTCCGACCTCCGCGTCGGCCGGCTGCTGCCGCACAAGGTCGATCCCAACTTCTTCCTGGGGAACCGGTCGATCGACCAGCTTGCGGCGCTGCAGCGGCTCGGCAAGGCGCGCAGCATCGACGCCTTTTTCGATGGCTGGCAACCGCCGGCGCCGGACTATGCCGCGCTCAAGCAGACGCTTTCCGACTACATGGCGATCGCCGCCAAGGGCGGCTGGCCATCGGTGCCGCTCGGCGACTCGCTCAAACCCGGCATGAGCGATGCCCGCGTGCCGGCCCTGCGCGCCCGGCTGTTCGTCACCGACGGCGCACCGCAGCAGTCGTCCGGCCCGGCGGAACTCTACGACCAGGGCCTGGTCAATTCGGTCAAGTGGTTCCAGAAGCGCCATGGCCTGGAAGACGACGGCATCGTCGGCAGGAACACCGTCGCCGCGCTCAACGTGCCGGTCGAGACGCGCATCAGCGAGATCGTCGTTGCCATGGAGCGCTGGCGGTGGATGCCCGAGAATCTCGGCCGCGACCATCTGATCGTCAACATCGCCGGCTTCGAACTCAAGCATGTCGACAACGGCGAGGTGGTCGACAGGATGGCTGTCGTGGTCGGCAAGCCCTACAGCCGCACGCCGGAGTTCAGCGACCGCGTGCGCTATCTCGAATTCAATCCGTACTGGAACGTGCCGACGGACATCGCCGTCAGGGAGGAACTGCCGCGTCTCCAGAAGAACCCGGCCGGTCTCGCGGCGGCAGGCTTCGAGGCGGTACGCGGCGATCAGGTCTACCAGCTCACCGACATCGACTGGAGCCAGTACGGGCCGGGCAACTTCCCATTCCTGCTGCGCCAGCGGCCGGGGCCGACCAATGCGCTCGGCCGGGTGAAGTTCATGTTCCCGAACCAGTTCAACGTCTATCTGCACGATACGCCGTCGCGGGGAGCCTTCTCGGCCAACAGCCGCGCCTTCAGCCACGGCTGCGTGCGCCTGTCGCGGCCGCTCGATCTTGCCACCGAGGTGCTCGTCGACAATCCCGGCTGGAGCCGGCGGCGCATCGATTCGGTGATCGCCGGCGGCGACCGCACGACCGTCAATCTCGCCCAGCCGCTGCCCATCCACATCACCTATCTGACGGCCTGGGTCGATCGCGGCACGCCCAATTTCCGCAACGACATCTATCAGCAGGATGCCAAGCTGATCAGCGCGCTCGACGGCCGGGCGATGGCCTGGTGAGCCGGCAAGGGGAGGGAGGGCCAATGAAGAGCGACCAGCCGGTCGACTGGAAGACGCACGGGGTGAAGGTCATCCCCGGCGACCAGCTCGATCCGAACACCGCGCAGACGCCGGGCATGGACCGTGCGGCCGCCATCAACCTCGCCCGCGTCGGCGCGCAGAAGATCTGGGCCGGCACGGTGAAGATCCAGCCCAATGCCAAGACCGGCGCCCACCATCACGGCGCGCTGGAAAGCGTGATCTACGTGGTCAGGGGAAGAGCGCGCATGCGCTGGGGCGAGAAACTGGAATATGTCGCCGAGGCCGGCCCCGGCGACTTCATCTTCGTGCCGCCCTATGTGCCCCACCAGGAGATCAACGCCTCCACCGACGAACCGCTCGAATGCGTGCTGGTGCGCTCCGACAACGAGGCGGTGGTGGTCAATCTCGACATCGAACCGGTGGAGAAGCCGGAGGCGGTGGCCTGGGTCGACCCGATCCACAAGCACGCCTGAGACGGAGCACGGAAAGCATCATGAAACTCGCTCGTTCCGGCTTGGCGGCGCTTGCCGCGGCCGCGTTTCTCGTGGTCGCGTCGCCGGCGCTCGCAGCAACCGCGGTGTGCACGGCGAAGGATTCTGCCGGCAGGCGCTACACGGAGAAGCAGACCGGCCTGCTCGGCTTCACCGTCAAGGCCGTCGCCGAGGCGCTGGCCAAGGCCGACTGCCAGGACAAGAGCAGGCACCCGCAGAGCTGCAAGGTCATCTTCTGCAAGGTGACCAAGTAGGGCCGGGCCCGTGGTTCGGGGCGCGCTCCCAGCGCACCGCGCCATGAGGTCGCTGCAGCCGTTCCGGGGAGCGTGCTCTTGCACCGCGCCGTCGCCGGGAGTATTTCAAGCGCCGTCAACAACCCGGAGCCCATTGCGGCTCGAGCCAGAAGGAGCGTTCATGTCCACGGCCATTGTTGCCCGTCGCCCCGCTGGCGAGGGGATCGCCGTCTAGGCGGCATCGACCCGTTCGAATTCCGTCGGCTGCAAGGGCCGGCGTCCATCTCGACCAGCCAGACCTTCGTTCGCTGCCCTTTGGCGGCGTGATGTCGCTTGGCTTTCGCTTTTGCGGCGAAGCCCAAACGGTCGAGACCAATGACCAACACTTCTTCACGACTGGCCGACTATGGCTGGTCCCAGTTCTTCCAATCGCAGGTGAGCGCCGCCGAACTGGCGCCCTTCACTCCCGTGCGCGTGTTTGCCGTTCACCGCAACGGCCTCGACGTGGCCGGGCCAGACTTTGACGGGCGCATTCCGCCGGTTGCCGCCGATGACGAGGAAGCCCATGCCACGGTGGGCGACTGGCTGCTCGTCGACCGCGCCGGCGGTGCGCCGCAACGCGTGCTTCGGCGCAAGAGCCTGTTCAAGCGCAAGGCGGCCGGCACCGGCCGGCGCGTGCAGCTCATCGCCGCCAATGTCGACACGCTGTTCATCGTCACCTCCTGCAATCAGGATTTCAACGTCGCCCGCCTCGAACGCTATCTGGCGCTGGCGCGCGAGGCCGACGTGACGCCGGTGATCGTGCTCACCAAGGCCGACCTCGCCGACGATGCGCACACCTATGTGAGCCGCGCGGCGAAGCTGATGCCGGGCCTGCTGGTCGAATGCCTCGATGCCCGCGTGGCCGGCGAGGCCGCCCATCTCACGCCCTGGTGCGGTGCCGGCGAGACGATCGCGCTGGTCGGCTCGTCGGGCGTCGGCAAGTCGACGCTGGTCAACACGCTGACCGGCGGCGACATCGCCACAAGGCCGATCCGCGAGGACGACGCCCACGGCCGCCACACCACCACCGGCCGCGCGCTCTATCCGCTGGCGGCGGGCGGGCTGCTGATGGACACGCCCGGCATGCGCGAGCTGCAGCTTGCCGATGCCGCCGAGGGCATCGAGGACGTCTTCGCCGACATCGTCGCACTGGCGGCGACATGCCGCTTCGCCGATTGCAGCCATGAGAGCGAGCCCGGCTGTGCCGTGCGCGCGGCGCTTGATGACGGCACCCTCGATCCGGCCCGCTACGCCCGCTACCTGAAGCTTGCCCGCGAGGATGCGCACAACTCGGCCGCCCTGCACGAGCGCCGGGCGCGCGACCGCGACTTCGGCCGCATGGTGAAGCGCGTCATGAAGGCGAAGGACAAGCGGCGGGACATGTAGGCAGAGTTGGGATCGGGCTCAGCCGAGCCCGACCCCGTCTCGCGCTGGAAATAGATGAGGTCGAGCGGCGGCGCCGCATCCCTGCCGCCGGCGATGGTGAGAAGCGTGTGCGCCTGGCCGCGATGGTGGGTCTGGTGGTTGAAGAAATGCGCCAGGGCCGGCGCCAGTTTCTGGGTGATGTCGGCCGGGCTGGTGATCGTGCGATAGCTGAAGGTGCCGGCAAGGTCGGCGCCGGAAAGGCCGTCGACATAGGCGACGATGCGCGCGTCCTCGGCCCGGCGCGCTTCTGTCAGCGACGGCAGGTCGTCGAACAGGATCTCGTCGAGCCGCGTCGGCTGCGGGCCATCGCCGGTGAAGCGGCGCATCCAGATGCGGTCGGCGACCAGGATGTGGTTCAGCGTGCCGTGGAGCGAGCCGAAGAAGGCGCCGCGATCCGCCCGGTAGTCGGCATCGGAGAGCGCCGCCGCCGCCGTCGTAGAGGCGCTGATTGGCCCAGCGGTTATAGGCGGCGAACATTGTGAAATGCGTCTGCATGGTCTCGTACCGTGTTAAAACGGGCCGAAACTAGCGAGCAGAATGTCGGGAGGGAAGCTCATGGCGATCGTGCTCTACGATCTCTGCGCCGGCGATCCGCAACGCCGCTTCAGTCCGCCCTGCTGGAAAGTGCGCATGGCGCTCGCCCACAAGGGGCTCGCATTCGAGACGCGGCCGACTCCCTTCACCCGGATCAGGGAAATCGGCGACGGCTTTTCGCCGACCGTGCCGGTGATCGACGACGGCGGCCGGCTGATGCGCGAATCCTTCGACATCGCGCTCCATCTCGAAGACGCCTATCCCGACCGTCCGTCGCTGTTCGGCGGCGCGGGCGGCCGGCAGATGGCCCGCTTTATCGATGAGTGGGCGCACGCGGCACTGCAGTCGCCGGCGGCCCTGATGATCATCAAGGACATCCACGACCGCCTGTCTCCGGAAGATCAGGTCTATTTCCGGACAAGCCGCGAGAAGCGCTATGGCAGGACGCTGGAGGACGTGCAGGCGGACAGGGAGGAGCGGGTGATCGCCTGGCGGGCTGCATGGCAGCCGCTGCGCCTCATGCTCGCCCATCAGCCGTTCATCGGCGGCGAGGCGCCGCTCTATGCGGATTACAGTCCCTTCGCCGCGCTGCAGTGGACGCGGGTGATGAGCCCGTTCAGGCTCATCGCCGACGACGATCCGGTGCACGCCTGGTTCGAGCGCTGCCTCGACCTCTTCGACGGCATGGGACGGGCGATGCCGGCGGCGGCATAGCAGCCGGGTGGCGTAGAGCGGGGGCGACTTGGGACTGCGCAGCAAGGTTCTCTGGGCTGTCGATATCCACACGCAGACGCGCGTGGACGGCGTCATCGCCCATGCGGCGGAAGCGGGCTGCGACACCGTCTGCCTGCGCACCACGTCGCGCTGCCTTCCCGATGCGATCGGCCGGCTCCATCGGCACGGCCTGAAGGTCTATGCGTGGCGCTGGCCTGCGGCCAAACCTGTTTCGGGCACGCCGCCGCCGCACTACTACGCTCTCGACGAGGCCGATTTCGTCGTCGATGCACTGATCCCCGCCGGCCTCGACGGATATGTCGTCGATCCCGAATCGGATCCGCCGCGCGGCCGCGTCGACGACTGGAACAGGGAAGGGCTGGCGCCGCTTGCGCGCGAGTTCTGCCGGCGCATCACCGCTGCCGCACCCGCCGGTTTCATCTTCGCCACGACATCGGGCTGTGTCTATCCGGGCCGCTGCCGGAAGATTCCCTGGGCAGAGTTCGCGGCCGCGAGCACCATCCTCCTGCCGCAGAGCTATTGGCGCATGGAGACCG
The DNA here is from genome assembly GCA_963743015.1 of uncultured Alphaproteobacteria bacterium. Taxonomy (GTDB): domain Bacteria; phylum Pseudomonadota; class Alphaproteobacteria; order Rhizobiales; family Kaistiaceae; genus CAVSRC01. The sequence goes on along the minus strand of CAVUOD010000033.1, from coordinate 40,202 downwards.
ACAACGGCGTCGCGTCGATCAACGGCGGAACCCCTGCCGCCGCAATCGAGCGCGGGCTCGCGGCCTGGGCGCCGGTGGCAGCCGGCAGACCGCTTGTGCCGATGGCCGGCGAGATCGCCCATGTCACGCGCGACGAGCTTGCCGCCTATGGCGCCAGGCTCGCCGCGCTCGGCATCGACACGGGGCATTTCTACGCCGATGCGCCGGCTGTCGACGACACCACCCTGCGCGCCATCCGGGCCCTCTGAGGCGCCGCCGGCCCGCTTTGCAACCGCCTGTTACAAATCCGGCCGATCCTGAAATACCCGAGTTACTCCGGCCTGTTTCTTTCACCGCCATGCAGTTCGGCGCCGCATCGATCGGGCGCAGCGATGCATCCCGTGGCCGCTGCCGCGGCGCTGTGGGCGACTGATTGAACCCGTTCAAGGAGAGACTGACATGTTCCGCAAAGCGCTTTTGGCCACCGCCATCATCGCCGCCTTCGCCATCCCCGCCGTCCCCGTCCTCGCGGCCACCATGGCCCCCAAGGCCGCCAAGGCCTACTATGTCGAGCAGAGCGCGAAGACCAACCGCTGCTACATCACCACGCACAAGCCGAACGGCAAGTCGATGAAGGAGATCGGCACCTCGAGCTATCCGACGCGCGCCAAGGCCTCTGCGGCCATGAAGGCGGCGCCGGAGTGCAAGATGAAGAAGAAAGCCTGATCGGCTCCATAGGCCGCGGAGTGCTGCGCGCCGGGCTTGCCGAGCGCGCAGCCTTCTGTGCCTGCGAATAAGGAAACGCCGGGCGCGAAGCCCGGCGTTTCGTCCTTCCGCCACGAAAAGGCGCTAGGGTTTGGCCAAAGCACGCCACCAGGCGACGGTCGCCGGAATCGACTGAGCGAACGGCGTCGCGCCCGTCCCGAAGACCCGCTCGAACTTGCCGCCGTCGACCACGAACGGCTGCTCGAACTCGTAGAGCATCTCGACCAGTTCGCCGACGACGGGGTTGAGCAGGCCGAGCGCCTGCAGAAGCAGCTTCGGCGTCGGCGTGACCTTGACGGCGTGTCCGACCTCGGCGGCGACCATGGCGACGAGTTCGCGGGTCGTGCAGGCCGGCGCATTGGGCACGTGCCAGACCTGGCCGACGGCGCGCTCGTCGGTACCGAGAACCGCCAGGACGCGGCCGATATCCGGCAGGTAGCTGTAGCTGTGCGGTTGATCGGGATCGCCGATCACCTGGGCCGGCTTGCCTTCGAGCGCCCGGCCGATGACCCGCGTGCCGAGCGGCGACTGTTCGCGGGCATTGGGACCGAAATAGTCGGATGCCCGCGCGGTCGCCACGGCGAGGTCGCCGGCATCCGCCATCGTCTTCAGTTCCGCCGCCATGGCCGCGCGCACCTTGCCCTTGCGCGCCGTCGGCGCCACGGCCAAGTCCTCGGTAATCGGTGCGCCCTGGCTGTCGCCATACATGTAGAGGTTCTCGAACGAGACGTAGCGGGCGCCAGTGCCGCGCGCGGCGTCTATCAGCGAGCGCTGGAGCGGCGGGAAAAGCTCGCCCCAGCGGTGATAGGGCGGGTTCAGGCATTGATAGAGCGCGGCCGCGTCCTTGACCGCGCCGGCCGCGAAGGCGGGGTCGGCGGCGTCGCCGGCGGCCGTCTCGACGCCGCCCGGCAGGTTTGATGGCGCACGACAGACGGCGCGCACCGGCAGATCGCGCTCGATGAGCGCATCGATCAGAGCGCGTCCGACCGGCCCGGTGCCGAAGACAACGTGAACATCGCCCATGGTGGTTCCCTCTCGTTCCGGCTGCGGGGGGCAGATGACTTCATTGACCGGTCGAAGGTGACAGCGGCATGACGGAATGGGAACCCCCCGGCGGCTTCTGCGGCTGTACAATCTGTGCCCGGCCCCGCATGGTGACCGCATCGACCGACGCAACCGAGGACGAAGGAGCCCGGCCGCCATGTCCCGCGCAGCGGTTCTCGGCGCGGCGTTTGCTGCCGCTATCCTTTCCGCGACTTCGGTTCAGGCCGCCGGTCCGGCCTGCGGTTCCTTCACCCTTGTCGGCGGCGAAAAGGCCGTCAACGCGATCGACAATCCGCCGGCCGGCAAGAGCATCGGCGACGTCAGGGCGGGATGGCGAAAGCTGGCGGATGAAAGCGGCAAGCCGGTCGGCGCGGTGCATTTCGTCGCCACGCTGACGGCGCCCGGCGACGACAGCCACGGCGATGCGCTGTCCGGCCAGTATTTCGTCACGCTGCCCGACGGCTGGATCGCCGCAATGACGTTCTACACGCTCGCCAACGCCGCCGACACCAGCCAGAAGGCGGGCAATGCGATCCTGGTGGTGACCGGCGGCACCGGACCCTATGCCGGGGCGCACGGCACCATCACCATCGAGGCCGGAACCGCACCGCGCTACGTCTTCGCTCTCACCTGCGGCGGCTGAACGGCCGCAGGGAGCAGAGCGCCAATCGGCGCCGGACGAAAAACGGGCGGCAGCGCCGCGCGCTGCCGCCCGATCGATTTGCGCTTGCCGCCTCAGCGATGCAGGTCGAAGCGGTCGAGCTCCATGACCTTGGCCCAGGCCGCCACGAAGTCCTTGACGAACTTCTTCTCAGCGTCGTCCTGGGCATAGACCTCGGCGAGGGCCCGTAGCTGCGAGTTCGAGCCGAAGACGAGGTCGACGCGGGTGGCGGTCCACTTGACCTTGCCGGTCTTGCGGTCGTGGCCCTCGAACTCCTCCTCCGTCGCGGAGGTCGCCTTCCACGCGATGCCCATGTCGACCACGGTCTTGAAGAAGTCGTTGGTGAGCGTCTCCCGCCGCCGGGTGAAGACGCCGTTCTTCGACCTGCCGTGGTTGGCGCCGAGCACACGCAGGCCACCGACCAGCACCGTCATCTCGGGCGCGGTCAGGGTCAGCAGTTGCGCCTTGTCGACCAGAAGCTCCTCGGGCGAAATCGTGTATCGGGTCTTCTGGTAGTTGCGGAAGCCGTCGGCAGCCGGCTCGAGCACGGCGAAGGAGTCGACGTCGGTCTGCTCGGCCATCGCGTCGGTGCGGCCGGGCGTGAAGGGAACGGTCACCTTGTGGCCGGCCGTCTCCGCCGCCTGCTCGATCGCCGCCGCGCCGCCGAGCACGATGAGGTCGGCGAGCGACACCTGCTTGCCGCCGGACTTGTTGGCGCGGTTGAACTTCGCCTGGATGGCCTCCAGCGCCTTCAGCACCTTGGCGAGCTGCGCCGGCTGGTTGACCGCCCATTTCTTCTGCGGGCTGAGGCGGATGCGCGCCCCGTTCGCCCCGCCGCGCTTGTCGGAACCGCGGAAGGTCGAGGCCGATGCCCAGGCGGTCGCAACCAGCTGGGAGACGGTGAGGCCCGATTTGAGAATCTGCGCCTTCAGCGCCTTGATGTCCTTCGGCCCGATCAGCTTGTGATCGACGGCGGGCACCGGGTCCTGCCAGATGAGATCCTCTTGCGGCACTTCCGGGCCGAGATAGCGCGCCTTCGGGCCCATGTCGCGATGGGTCAGCTTGAACCAGGCGCGGGCGAAGGCATCGGCGAACTCGTCCGGATGTTCCATGAAGTGCTTCGAGATCGGGCCGTAGATCGGGTCGAGCTTCATGGCCATGTCGGCGGTCGACATCATGATCGGGACTTCGTCTGCCCGAGCCGTCGACCTCCGGCGCCATGTCCTGTTCCTCAAGGCCGATGGGGCGCCAGATCCATGCGCCCGCCGGGCTCTTGGTCTTTTCCCACTCGTATTTGAACAGGACGTGGAAATAGCCCATGTCCCAGCGCGTCGGGGTCGAGGTCCATGCGCCTTCGAGGCCCGACGTGATGGCGTCGACGCCCTTGCCGCTCTTCCAGCTCGACAACCAGCCGAGGCCCATCGCCTCGATCGGCGCGGCTTCGGGCTCCGGACCGACATGGCTGGCCGGGCCGGCGCCATGCGTCTTGCCGAAGGTGTGGCCGCCGGCGGTGAGCGCCACCGTCTCGTAGTCGTTCATGGCCATGCGGGCGAAGGTCTCGCGGATGTCGCGGCCCGAGGCGATCGGGTCAGGATTGCCGTCCGGTCCTTCCGGGTTCACGTAGATCAGGCCCATCTGCACCGCGGCAAGCGGGTTCTCGAGATCGCGCTCGCCCGAATAGCGGCTGTTGGCCTTGTCGCTGGTCGCCAGCCACTCGGTCTCGGCGCCCCAGTAGACGTCCTCCTCCGGCTCCCAGGTATCGGCGCGGCCGCCGCCGAAGCCGAAGGTCTTGAAGCCCATCGATTCCAGCGCGACGTTGCCGGTGAGCACGATCAGGTCGGCCCAGGAAAGCCTGTTGCCGTATTTCTGCTTGATCGGCCACAGGAGCCGGCGCGCCTTGTCGAGGTTGCCGTTGTCCGGCCACGAATTGAGCGGCGCGAAACGCTGCTGGCCGCCGCCGGCGCCGCCGCGCCCGTCGCCGGTGCGGTAGGTGCCCGCCGAGTGCCAGGCCATGCGGATGAACAGCCCGCCGTAATGTCCGTAGTCGGCCGGCCACCACTCCTGCGATTCGGTCATCAGCGCCGTGAGGTCCCTCTTCACGGCCGCCAGGTTGAGCTTCTTGAATTCGGCCGCGTAGTCGAACGCCGCGCCCATGGGGTCGGACAGGGGCGAGTTCTGGTGAAGGATCCTGAGGTTGAGCTGGTTCGGCCACCAGTCGCTGTTCGAGCGCATTCCCACGCTCGTCGTTCCGTGCATGACCGGGCATTTGCCGGCCTTGTCGACCTTCGCGTCCATATCTCTCTCTGAGCCTCCTCCGGGGGATATTGGGCAAACGCAGCACCAGCGCCCGGCCGAAGCAGGATCGTTTCCGGGAAGTGCTGCTGGGTGCGTTTGTTTGGAAACGTGGCAGCTTGGTCCGATAAAATCCAATCATATTGTCATGATGCGACAATAAGGTATTCTTATCGACATGATCACCTTGCGCCAGCTTCGCTATTTCCACGCATTGGCCGCGTCCGGTCATTTCGGACGGGCAGCGGAAGCCTCGGGCATTTCGCAGCCGGCGCTCTCCATGCAGTTGCGCGAGCTCGAAACGGCGCTGGGCGGTGCTCTGGTCGCGCGCGGATCGGACGGCGCCAGCCTCACCGAACTCGGCCGCGACGTGGAGCAACGGGCAACCAACATCCTCGCCGCCGTGCGCGACCTCGAAGAACTGGCACGCACCCACAACGAGCAGCCGGCCGGGCCGCTGCGCCTCGGCGTCATCCCGTCGGTGGCGCCCTTCCTGCTGCCGCGATTGCTGACCCGCACGGCTGAGGTGCATCCCGGGCTGCAGCTCATTGTGCGCGAGACGATCACGGCGCATCTCGTCGAAGAGCTGGCCGACGGCAGTCTCGACGCGATCGTGGCGAGCCTGCCGCTCGATGCCGGCGATTTCGAAGAGGCGCCCGCCTTCGACGACACCTTTCTGCTCGCCGTGCCCGCCGGCTCGCCGCATGCCGACCGATCGCCGGCGCTTGCCGAGGCGATCGCGGCGGAGGAACTGCTGCTGCTCGAGGACGGCCATTGCCTGCGCGATCAGGCGCTGGCGGTCTGCCACCGCATCGACCCGCGGCGGCTGAGGAGCTTCGGCGCCACCTCGATCGCCACGGTCGTGCAGCTGGTGGCGGCGGGGCAGGGGATCACGCTGGTCCCGCAGATGGCGGTGGATGCCGGCATCTCGGCCGACCCGCGTCTGGCGCTGGTCCGCTTTGCTGCGCCCGAGCCCCATCGCACAATCGGCCTTGCCTGGCGCCGGGCGTCGCCACGGCGGGCGCATTTCCTGGCGCTGGTCGATCTGCTGCGGCCATTTGCTGCGGACAGCACGGCGCCACCACGGCGAGCGAAGACGAGGAGAGCGAGGCAATGACGGCAAGTTGGCAATTCTGGGCGGTCGCCGCCGCCGTTTTCGCGGCGCTGACAGCGATCTTCGCCAAGATCGGCGTCGAGAGCATCAATTCCGACTACGCCACCTTCATCCGCACCATCGTCATCCTGATCGTCACCGCCGCCATCCTGCTCGGCCTCGGCGAGATGCAGTCGCCGGCGTCGGTATCGCCGCGCACCTACCTGTTCCTCATCCTCTCGGGGCTCGCCACCGGCGGCTCGTGGCTGTGCTATTTCCGCGCGCTCAAGATCGGCAATGCCGCCCAGGTCGCGCCCATCGACAAGCTGAGCGTCGTGATGGTGGCGATCTTCGGCGTCCTCTTTCTCGGCGAGAAGCTCAGCCTGATGAACTGGCTGGGCATCGCGCTGATCGGCGGCGGGGCGATCCTGGTCGCATTCTGAACCATGCGGCTGGCGGCTGTTCGCCGCCTTGTCGGGCGCCGATCTGCCGGGCTATACACCCGCCACCTTTCCAATTCCCATCCCGCCAAATCAGTGAGGAACGACCAAATGGCTGTTGAGCGTACTTTTTCGATGATCAAGCCGGACGCGACCGCGCGCAATCTCACCGGCAAGATCAACGCGCGGCTGGAGGAGGCGGGGCTTCGCATCGTCGCGCAGAAGCGCGTGTGGATGAGCCGCAAGCAGGCGGAAGGCTTCTACGCCGTCCACAAGGGCCGGCCGTTCTTCGACGAACTGTGCGATTTCATGTCGTCCGGCCCGACCGTCGTCCAGGTTCTGGAAGGCGACAACGCCATTGCCAAGAACCGCGAGGTCATGGGCGCGACCGATCCGGCCAAGGCCGATCCGGGCACCATCCGCAAGGATTTCGCCAATTCGATCGGCGAGAACTCGGTGCACGGTTCCGACGCACCGGAGACCGCGCGCGAGGAGATCGCCTACTGGTTTTCCGCCATCGAGATCGTTGGCTGACGGCCTCTGCCATCGAACCGGCCAATTTCCCAACTAGGGCCGAACGGCCGCGGCAGCGCGCGGCGGCCTTCCCCGCAATTGACGAAACCATACCGGGCGGAACCCATGAAACGATTGCTTGTTGCCGTGTCCGTGCTCCTCGCCGGCATCCTGCCGGCCTCGGCGTTCAACGCATCGCTGACCAAGCAGCTGAAGGAACTCTCGGGGACGACGCGCTTCGTTCAGGCGTGCAATCTCCAGGCCCTGATCGAGATCAGCAAGGCCAGGAATGGCCTCAGGCCGACGCATGCCGCCGTGGATGCCCTGGCGGCGCCGCACATAAAGGGCGACGAGATGAAGGGAGACGGCGGCGCGCTGCGCAGCCGCGACAAGTGGTATCAGTTCGCCTTCACCTGCACGACCACGCCCGACCATCTGCAGGTGAAGTCGTTCACCTACAAGGTCGGCAAGCCGATCCCCAAGGAGCAGTGGGCCAGCTACAACCTCTACATGTGAGGCTCTACCGCCAGCGCCTGGCGCTGTCCTCGTCGGCCTGCCGGGATTCCACCCAGTCGCCTTCGGCACCGCCGGCGACATGCTCCTTCTTCCAGAAGGGCGCCTGGTTCTTCATGTAATCCATCAGGAAGCCGGCCGCTTCGAAGGCGGCATGGCGATGTTGCGAGGCGACGACGACCAGGACGATGTTGTCGCCGGCTGCGATCCTGCCGTGGCGATGGATCACGGTGACGGCGGCAAGCGGCCAGCGCGTCGCCGCTTCCTTGGCGATGCGGTCGATCTCGCCCTCCGCCATGCCGGGATAATGCTCCAGTTCCAGCGCCGCCAGGCGGCCGCTTTCCGCCCGGCATACGCCGGTGAAGCTGACCACGGCGCCGACGTCGTTGCTCGCCCGCTTGACCCGCTCTATCTCGGCGTTGATGTCGAAATCGTCCACCTGCACGCGGACAGTGACCGGCACGCTCATGATCAGCTAGCCGCCGGTCATGGGCGGAAAGATCGCCACTTCCTGCGCATCTGCGATCGGCACGTCGCCGCTGGCATGGACCTTGTCGACCGCCACGCGCACGGCGCGCGGCTCGGCCAGGGCCAGTTCGTAGCCGGGACCGCGGGTCTTCAGCCAGTCGATGAGCGCGCCGGTGGTGTGGACGTCCGCCGGCAGCGCCACCTCCTCGGATTCGAGACCGATGCGCTCGCGCACCCAGGCGAAATAGACCAGCTTCACGAGTCGGTTCCCATCAGGTGGCGCAGCCCCGCGCGGAAATAATCATAGCCAGTATAGACGGTGATCAGCGCCGATATCCACAAGAGCAGCAGGCCGACATAGGTGAACAGGCCGAAATCCTGGAGGTAGTAGCGCATCAACTTGTCGCCCGCCGGGCCGGCGAGCAGGAAGCCTATGGCGACCATCTGCATGGTCGTCTTCCACTTGGCAAGATTGGTCACCGGCACGCTGACGCGCAGCTCGGCGAGGAACTCGCGCAGGCCGGAGACCATGATCTCGCGGGTGAGGATGACGATCGCCGCCAGCACCGACCAGTCGGCGATGGTGCCGTCGGAGACGAGCAGGAGCAGGGCGGTCGCGACCAGGATCTTGTCGGCGATCGGATCGAGGATGCGGCCGATGGACGATTGCTGCTGCCAGGCGCGGGCAAGATAGCCGTCGAAGAAATCCGATACGGTTGCGGCAATGAACACCGCGAAGCTCAGCCAGCGGCTGGCGGTGCTCTCCAGATAGAAGAAGAGGACCAGCAGCGGCACGGCCATGATGCGGAAATAGGTGAGCAGGTTGGGCAGCGAATAGGTGTGGGCCTGGCCGCTTGGAGGCCGCGCGCCCTGGGTCTGCTCGATCGGCTGCGTCTCGTGCATCAAAATTCGCCTGTCGGCCGGGTGACGGTCCGTCACCGCCGCCACGCTAGAGGTCGATCCTAACGCTTCGACGACAGGAAGGCACGTTCGGAAGGCCGACTCCAGTCCCGCCGTCTATCTGGCGCTTTTCCCGGTGCGGTCAATCGCCGGCCTGGTTGAAGAAGCCGTGGATGGCCCGGGCCATTTCGTCGGAAATCCCCGGCACGGCGCGCAAATCGTCGATGCCCGCCCGCCCGACCGCCTTTGCCGTGCCGAAATGGCGCAGAAGCGCGCGTTTGCGTGCCGGCCCGACGCCGTCGATCTCGTCGAGCGGGCTGCGGGCGATGTCGGACTTGCGCCGGGCCCGGTGCGAGCCGATGGCGAAGCGGTGGGCCTCGTCGCGCAGCCGCTGGACGAAATAGAGCACCGGATCGCGCGACGGCAGCATGAAGGGCTCGCGGCCGCTGATATGGAATGTCTCGCGTCCGGCATCGCGGTCCGGCCCCTTGGCGACGCCGATCAGCGGCAGGTCGGTGATGCCAAGTTCGGCGAGCGTCTCGGTCACCGCGGCGAGCTGGCCGCGGCCGCCGTCGATCAACAGCACGTCGGGCCACGGGCCGATGGTCTCGCTCGCCTCGTCGCGCCCGGCTCGGGCTCGGGCGTCTCGCGCGGGCCGGCTTCCTTGATGAGGCGCGAAAAGCGCCGGCCGAGCATCTCGCGCATCATGGCGTAGTCGTCGCCGGGGGTGAGGTCGGCCGAGCGCATGTTGAACTTGCGGTACTGGCCTTTGACGAAGCCGTCCGGGCCGGAGACGATCATGCCGCCGACCGCATTGGTGCCCATGATGTGGCTGTTGTCGTAGACCTCGATGCGGCGCGGCGCTTCGCCGAGACCGAAGCGCTCGGCGAAGCCTTCGAGCAGCGTGCGCTGCGAGGATGCCTGCGCCAGCTCGCGGCCGAGCGCCTCGCGGGCATTGGCGAGCGCATGGGCGACCAGGTCCTTCTTCTCGCCGCGCTGCGGCACCAGCACGCTCACCTGTCTGTCGCCGCGCTCGCTCAGTGCCGCTTCGAGCAGCGCCCGCTCCTCGAAATCGTGCGACAGCAGGATCAGCTTGGGCGCCGGCTTGTCCTCGTAGAACTGGGCGAGGAAGGCGCCGAGCACGGCGCCCGGTTCAAGTCCCTTGTCGGCGCGCGGGAAGTAGGCGCGGTTGCCCCAGTTCTGGCCGGTGCGGAAGAAGAAGACCTGGATGCAGGTCGCCCCGCCGGCCTGGTGAAGGGCGAACAGGTCGGCCTCCTCGAAGGTCTGCGGGTTGATGCCCTGGTGGCCCTGGACGTGGGAGAGGGCGGCAAGCCGGTCGCGATAGCGGGCCGCCTGTTCGAAGTCGAGCCGCTCGGCCGCTTCGCTCATCGCACTCTGCAGCGTGGCGCGCACAGCCTGGCTGCGCCCGGAGAGAAAGTCCTTTGCCTCCTTCACCAGCGCCCCGTAGTCCTCAAGGCTGATCTCGCCGGTGCACGGCGCCGAGCAGCGCTTGATCTGGTAGAGCAGGCAGGGCCGCGTGCGGCTGTCGAAGACCGCGTCGGAGCACGAGCGCAGCAGGAAGGCGCGCTCCAGTGCGTTGATCGTGCGACCGACCGCGCCGGCCGAGGCGAAGGGGCCGAAATAGTCGCCCTTGCGCGTGCGCGCGCCGCGATGCTTGGCGATCTGCGGCGCCTTGTGGTCGCCGGTGATGAGGATGTAGGGGAACGACTTGTCGTCCCGCAGCAGCACGTTGTAGCGCGGCCTCAGGCGCTTGATCAGATTGGCCTCGAGCAGCAGCGCCTCGGTCTCGGTGCGGGTCGAGACGAACTCCATCGCCGCGGTCGCCATGATCACGCGCTGGATGCGCAGGGGCAGGCCGGCGGCGCGCGTATAGTTCTGCACCCGCTTCTTCAGGCTGCGCGCCTTGCCGACATAGAGCACCGCGCCCTTGGCATCGATCATGCGATAGACGCCGGGCCCGTTGGGCAGCCGCTTGACCGCGTCGGCGATCACCTCCGGCCCGGTGGGTGCCGGCTTGCCTGCCGTCCGCTCGCTGTCTGTGGTGGCTGCATCGGTCATGGCGTTGCGTCCGGTCAGCCGAGGTGCTGGCCGCCGTCGAGGGCGATCACCTGGCCGGTGATCGAGCGCGTCTCGACATTATAGCGGATGGTGCGGCCGAATTCCGTCAGGTCGGGCGCGCGGTGGAGCGGCGTGGACTCGACCAGGCGGCGATAGCCGTCTTCGGTCTGGTACACGCTGGGCAGCACCGGGCCGGGGGCGATGCCGTTGACGCGGATGCGCGGCGCCAGCGCCTGGGCCAGCCTCTCGGTGGCGGCGGCAAGCGCCGCCTTGCTGATCTGATAGGAGAAGTTGGCGGGCGTCGGCCGCCAGATGCTCTGGTCGAGCAGGTTGACGACATTGCCCTCGACACCGTCTGGCAGCTGCCGGGCGAAGGCCTCGGCGAGAAACACCGGCGCCGTCAGGTTGATCGCCATCTGCCGGTCCCACAGTGCCCGGTCGAGCGATCCGACGGCGTCCGCTTCGAAGATCGAGGCGTTGTTGACCAGCAGGGTCAACGGCCCGAGCGCTGCCGCGGCATCGCCGACGACCCGCGCGAGGCAGTCGCGGATCGGCGAAATCGCCGGTGACGACCGCGGCGCGCCCGCCCTTGTCGCGGATGGCGGCGGCGAGGCCTTCGGCTTCGCCACGCGAATGGTTGCGGTGAATGGCGACCGCCCAGCCATGCGCGCCGAGATCCTCGACGATGGCGCGGCCGATGCGGCGCGCACCGCCGGTTACCAGCGCGACGGGAGAGGCGGGTGGCATAACCTTTGGTTAACCCTATTTAAGAGTGACGGACAGGACGGCGCCGGACAGAGCCTAGATAGGACGCGCCGGGCAAATGTCCAAATGCGTGTCAGTTCAATGCGTTACGTCAGCATTGTCACACGGATGCAACGCCACAATCGATCATCGATTCGCCGCCGTGCGGCCGTATTTCATTAACGTTTACGCCGTATTCCTGCTCGCATATGGCGGCCAGCAAAGCGGGGGCCTGGCGTCGTGGGCGGCTAGTCGTGATGTCGCCGGGCAAGAACGAGGAGTAGAACATGTTTGCCATCCGAACCATTGGCGCTAGCGCGCTGGCACTTGTGGGCAGTGCCGGTATCGCGCTTGCCGCCGACCTGCCGACCTATCAGCCGCCGCCGGCCTCGCAAGTCTACAATCCGGCGCCGGCCTTCAACTGGACCGGTCCCTATGTCGGCCTCAGCGGCGGCTATGGCTGGGGCACCACCGACGGCTGGAAGGGCGGCGCTTTCGCCGGCTACAACTTCCAGGTCACGCCGAACTGGATCGTCGGTCTCGAAGGCGACATCATCGGCTCCGGCCAGAAGTCGAACGGCTGGGATTCCACGCTTGCGCGGCCGTCTCGGCTACGCCTATGACCGTTACCTGATCTATGGCACCGGCGGCGTCGCCTTCGGCGACATCAAGAATGCCGGTGCGTCGACGACCAGGACCGGCTGGACGCTGGGCGCAGGCATCGAGGCGGCGCTGACCAGCAATGTCACCGGCCGGCTCGAATACCGCCACACCGATCTCGGTTCGGCGACGGTCGGCGGGGCGAATATCAGCCAGACCTCGAACGACCTCATGCTTGGCGTTGCGATGAAGTTCTGATCGTCCCGGCCTCCGGAAGGCTTCAACGCCCCGCCGCGGTTCGCCGCTGCGGGGCGTTTCCGTTTGTGGGGGCGGGGCGAACGCCTTTCCCGGATTGCGCTGCGCTTCATCCGGGCTACCGGCCGGCAGTTCACTGTCCCGCCGGCACCGTGATCTCGGGCACGTGACAGCCCTGGCGGTCGACCTCCAGGCAGCGGCGGAACCGGAGATCCTTGGTCAGGCAGATGCGCACTTCCTGCAGGAGGCCGCGCCGGCAGGCGACGGCGATGCCGGTCGCGGACATGCGCGGATTGGCGGCGATGAAGGCCTGCTCGATCTCGCGTGGCGCAAGCTTGCGGCCGGTCAGGCCGTTGGGCAGCGTGACGGCTTCCGATGCCCGGCGCAGCGTGGCGAAATAGCTGGCCTGATTGAGGCCCGAGCACAGCCCGTGCTTTTGCCATTCGTGATTGACCAGCCCGGCGCTCGGCATGATGTCGGCGATGGACTCGATCGTTGCCCGGCTGACGCTGCGCGGCATGTTCGACGGGCAGTCGGACGGATAGCCGTGCTCGTATTGCGGCCACAGGCCGTGGACGACGAAGCCGCGCGGCGTGTCGCATTCGGCCGGGTTCGGGTGGCTGTCGGTGGCGCAGTAGGTCGGCGACCACGACAGCGACAAGACGTAGAAGTCGAAATCGCCCGGCCGTCCGCCGGCCGAAGCCGGCGCAGCCGTCAGGAAGGCCGGCGCGGCGACCAGAAGAAACGCCGCTAAGAGCTTGGCAAGACTCACGGACGGATGGAACGGCACCAGGCACCATAGACCCGGTAGGGGTCATAGCCGGGCAGGCAGGACTGCACGTTCCAGTGGATCGAAGCGAAGCCGGCCTGGAATTCGATCAGATAGACCAACTCGGACCGCCTGCCGTTGGAGAGAGTAGGCGGTGGCGTGGCAATAGCGGCGCGGGATCGGGCTCGGCCCGTTGACGCTCACCTTGGTCTCGCGGATGTCGCCGATATCGGCGATCACCAGGCCGCTGCCGATGACGTGTGCGTCGTAATAGGCGAACTTGTTGGTCACCTTGGCCAGCACCTTGGCCTCGCCGCAGACCGGCAGGCGGTGGAAGTGCGTGCCATAGGGCACGCCCGCATAGCTCTCGCCGCCATAATAGTAATCCGCGGCCTGAGCCGGGATCGCCAGAAGCCCCAGCGCCACGAGGCCCATCAGGATGCGCAGCATGGCTGTCGTCTCCCCGAATTTCGTCGGCTGAAACAATGCGACGGCCCCGGAGCCCGGTCAAGGCGAGTAAGAGCCTTTCGCAGCCAGATGGAACCATTCCGACGGAGCTTGTTTTGCGACAGGATCAAGCCGACGGGCGAAGGTCGTACTGGCGGTACGGCCGAGACCGACGGCGCCGATAATGGTGCAAAAACGCCCGTCCCTTCGGGTTTCCGACCGGCGGGCGCCCAACGCCGATCCCGGCTTGAGCCGATGCCCCACATCGCCCTTCGCCGGGCTCGACGCCGGATCGCCGCGCCGGTCGAGAAACGGAATTGGTCCCATCTGGCCGTGAAAGGCTCTATGTCACTCCCCGGCGATTTCGTCGATGGTGTGGCCGGCGCCGTCGCCCTGCGCCAGGATCGGCACGAGGCCGGCAAGCAGCGCGGTGAGCGTTTTGGCAAACTGCCAGGGCGGATTGCAGACGATCAGGCCGGTGCCGTTGAAGGTGCCGCCGGCGCCGCGCTCGCGCACGCAAAGCTCCGCCCGCAGCAGCCGGCTTATGCCGGATTTGGCCAGCCGCACGCGCAGCCGGTCGACGGCGGCGAGATCCTTGACCGGATACCACAGGCAGTAGATGCCGGTCGGCCAGCGCTTGTGGGCATTGGCGAAGGCGCCGGTGAGGCGCTCGAATTCGTCAGTCTCCTCATAGGGCGGATCGACCAGCACCAGTCCGCGCCGCTCCTTGGGCGGCAGGAAGGCGCCGAGCGCCAGCCAGCCGTCGAGCGCAATGGTGCGGACCTGGACATCGCCGGCAAACTGGACGGCAAGCGCCCTGGCGTCCTCCGGGTGCAGTTCGATCGCGGTCAAGCGGTCCTGCCGGCGGAAGAGGTGACGGGCGATCAACGGCGAACCGGGATAGAAGCGCAGCATATCGCCGGGCGTGTTGGCCGCCGTCACCGCCGCCAGCCAGGGAGAGAGCAGGGCGGCGAGGTTAGGGGGGAGGTCGCGCTGCCACAGCCGAGCGATGCCGTCCCGCCATTCGCCGGAGCGCGCCGCTGCGTCGCTGGCGAGATCGTACAGGCCGGCACCGGCATGGGTGTCGATGAGGCGGAAGGCGGTGTCCTTCTGCTTCAGCCGCTCGATGAGGAGCGCCAGCACGGCATGCTTGACCACATCGGCGAAGCCGCCGGCGTGGAAGGCGTGGCGGTAGTTCATCGCCCTAGATCGACGGCCGGCGAGGTGAGCACGCCGAGCGCGGCCTCCGGCGGCAGGTCGGCGATCACCACCCGCTCGCCGACCACGCGCGTGCGCTCCGCCGCCACCAGCGCCAGCGCCTCCGGATAGATGCGGTGCTCGGCGCCGAGCACGCGGGCGGCGAGATCCTCGGGCGTGTCGGTGGACAGCACCGGCACGGCGGCCTGTGCGATGATCGGTCCGGCATCCATCGCGGCGCGCACGAAATGCACCGTGCAGCCGTGCAGCTTGACCCCGGCGGCGAGCGCCCGTTCATGGGTGTTGAGTCCCTGGAAGGACGGCAGGATCGACGGGTGGATGTTGATCACATGATCGCGCCAGCGCTCGACGAAATCCTCCGACAGCAGCCGCATGAAGCCGGCCAGGCAGACGATGTCGGTCTGCGCCGCCTTGAGCTGTTCCTCGATCTTCGCCTCGAATTCGGCGCGGTCTCTGTTCTCCTTGGAGCTGACGATGGCCGTCGCAATGCCGGCCTCGGCCGCCTTTTCCAGCCCCTCCGCGTCCGAACGGCTCGACAGGACCAGCACGATTTTCGCCGGATAATCGGGCTTCGCTGCGGCGCGGATGAGCGCGCTCATATTGCTGCCGCGTCCGGAAATGAGGATGGCGACGCGCTTGCGTTCGGTCATGGCTTTGTCGAGGTCGAGGGTTCCGGAATAGGCGACCGGCGCGTCGATGCGCGGCGCAATCTCGCCGACGGCAACCACCGTCTCGCCGGCCAGCGGCGAGTGCCGCCGTGACCGTGTCGGCGGAGGCCGCCGGCACGACCAGCATCATGCCGGCGCCGCAATTGAAGGTGCGCAGCATGTCATCGGGCGCGATATCGGCAAGCCCGGCCAGCCAGCGGAACACCGGCGGCACCGGCAGCCTGGTCAGGTCGATGCGCGCGGCCAGCGTCTCGGGCAGCACGCGCGGCAGGTTCTCGGTGATGCCGCCGCCGGTGATGTGGGCCATCGCCTTGACCGCGCCGGTAGCCTGCACCGCTGCCAGCAGCGGCTTCACATAGATGCGGGTCGGCGTCAGCAGCGCCTGACCGAGCGACGGGCCATTGTCGAAGGGCACCGGCGCGTCGAAGGACAGCCCGGCATCGGCGACAAGCTTGCGCACCAGCGAGAAGCCGTTGGAATGGACGCCGGAGGAGGCGAGCGCCAGCACCACGTCGCCGGCGGCGATGTCGCGACGCGGCAATATGCCGTCACGCTCGACCGCGCCGACGGCGAATCCGGCGAGATCGAAGTCCTTGCCTGCATACATGCCGGGCATTTCGGCGGTCTCGCCGCCGATCAGCGCCGCGCCGGCCTGGCGGCAGCCCTCGGCGATGCCCGAGACGATTCGCGCCCCGGCCTCCGGGTCGAGCTTCCCGGTGGCGAAATAATCGAGGAAGAACAGCGGCTCCGCCCCCTGGACGACGAGGTCGTTGACGCACATGGCGACCAGGTCGATGCCGACCGTGTCGAGAATCCCGGTATCGATGGCGATTCTTGAGCTTGGTGCCGACGCCGTCGGTGGCGGCGACCAGCACCGGATCGCGGTATCCCGCGGCTTTCAGGTCGAACAGGCCGCCGAATCCGCCGATTTCGGCGTCGGCGCCCGGCCGCCTTGTGGCCCGCACCAACGGCTTGATCGCCTCGACAAGGGCATTTCCGGCGTCGATATCGACGCCGGCATCGGCATAGGCCGCGCCCGGCCTCCGGGCAGGGGTGGTCATGGATTCGAAGGCCTCCGACCGCTGGCATCCAAATCCATGAAAAGGTATCGGAAAGCAAGATGCCAAGGGTTGCGGCGGCGGGCCGGTCCGCCCTTGGCCTCGCCGGCCGGTAGTGCCATGTCTAGCCAATTGTCCCGGTCGGCGGCCGGGATCTCCGGGAGCAGGGGCCCTTCTGTTCGTGACGATTCCCAATCTGATCACGATCGGCAGGTTGGTGCTGGTGCCGTTGATCGTCTGGCTGATGATCAGCGGCCAGTCGGCGGCGGCCTTCGTCCTGTTCATCGTCGCCGGCGTCAGCGACGCCGTCGACGGCTTCCTGGCGCGCAGCTTCAACCTGCGCTCGACGCTGGGCACCTATCTCGACCCGGTGGCCGACAAGGCGCTGCTCGTCTCCATCTACATCTCGCTCGCCGTGCTCGACGAGGTGCCGCTGTGGGTGGTGATCCTCGTGGTCAGCCGCGACCTGTTCATCGTCGGCGCGGTGGTGCTGTCGTGGATGCTCGACCAGCCGATGGAGATGCGCCCGCTGATCATCAGCAAGCTCAACACCGTGGTGCAGATCGTGCTCGCCGCCGTCGTCCTCGGCGACCTGGCGCTCGGCGCCGGCCTCGCCACGCTGCGCATGGTCCTGGTCTATCTGGTCGGCATCCTGACGATCGCGTCGGCCGCCGTCTATCTGGTCGACTGGATGCGCCACATGGGCATGGGCGAGAGCGCCGCCGGCTCGCCCGACGGCCCCAGCGACGAGCGCTGGCCGCGATGAAGCGCCAGACCCGGATCACGCTGTTCTGGCTGGGGGCGCTGGCCGCACTCGTCGCGGTCCTGTTCGTCTTCCGCGCCATCCTGCTGCCCTTCGTCGCCGGCGCGGCGCTGGCCTATGCGCTCGATCCGGTCGCCAACTGGCTGGAGAAGCGGGGCATCAACCGCGGCATCGCGGCGCTCGCCATCGTGGTGCTGATCGCCATCCTGTTCATCGCCGTCTTCATCCTCATCGTGCCGGTGCTGATCAACCAGCTCGTCGATTTCCTGCAGCAGCTGCCGAGCCTGATCGGCCGCCTGCAGACGATGTTCGGTCCGTGGCTGGATAGCGATTGGGCGCGCTATCTCGGCATCGACGCGCAGAGCCTGCGCGCCTCGCTGACCGGCTTCTTCGCCAACGGCGCCAGCATCCTGCAGACGCTGCTCTCCTCGCTGCTCACCGGCGGGCGGACGGTGGTCGACATCGCCTCGCTGCTCTTCGTCACGCCCTTCGTGGTGTTCTATCTGCTGCGCGACTGGCACCGCATGACCGCCTGGATCGACGGGCTTCTGCCGCGCGACCATGCCGACGAGATCCGCCGGCTCGCCCGCGCCATGGACGAGAAGGTCGCCGCCTTCGTGCGCGGCCAGATGCTGTCCGGCACGGTGCTCGGCATCTTCTATGCCGCCGGCCTGGTCGCCATCGGCCTCAACTACGGCCTGCTCATCGGCCTCGCCGCCGGCATATTGAGCTTCATCCCCTATCTCGGCTTCACCACCGGCTTCGTCGCCTCGATCATCATCGCCATCGTCCAGTTCTGGCCCGACTGGATCTGGCTGGTCGCCACCGTCGCCGTCTTCATGGCCGGGCAGGTGCTCGAAGGCTATGTCCTGCAGCCCTATCTGATCGGCACGCGCGTCGGCCTGCACCCGGTCTGGCTGCTCTTCGCGCTGTTCGCCTTCGGCCTGCTCTTCGGCTTCCTCGGCCTGCTGGTCGCCATTCCGGCGGCGGCGGCAGTCGGCGTGCTTCTCCATTTCGCGATTCAGCGCTATCAGGCGAGCCCGCTTTATCGCGGCAGCGCCGGCAAGGCCGCCAATGAGTGAGCGCGTCGTCCGCCCGGCAGTTGCCGCTGAGCCTGCCGCACCGCGCCGCCATGACGCGCGCCGACTATCTCACCGGCGCGCCAACCGCGCCGCGGTCGCGCTCATCGACGGCTGGCCCGCCTGGCCCGACCGGGCGGTGCTGCTCTCCGGCCCGGCGGGATCGGGCAAGACCCACCTCGTCGAAATCTGGCGCACCGCCAGCAACGCTGCGGTCACGGCCGCGAACGCGCTCGGCAATGTCGAGGCCCTGGTCGGCGCCGGCGCCGTGGCGGTCGAGGACCTGCATGCGGGCCCGCTCGACGAGGCCGGCCTGTTCCACCTGATCAATCTCAGCGGCGAGCGACACGTGCCGCTGCTGATGACCAGCCGGCTGCCGGTCGGCGGGCTTCGCGTGCGGCTGCCCGACCTTGCCTCGCGCCTGCGCGCCGCCCGGCCGGTCGAGCTCGGCGCGCCCGACGATGCGCTTCTGCGCCTGGTTCTGGTCAAGCTCTTCGCTGATCGCCAGCTCACCGTCGACGCCAGCGTCATCGAGACCATCGTCACGCGCATGGAACGCTCGCTGGAGGCGGCCAACCGGATCGTGGCCGAACTCGACCGCGAGGCGCTGGCCGGCGGCCGGGCGATCAGCCGGCGGCTTGCCGCCGAGACCCTGGCACGGGTGATCGACCACCAGCCGGATCTGTTCGCCGACTAGGACGATGCCTTTCGCGCCGCGGCGTTCGTGCTAGTTTCCTTGGAAAAACACCAAGAACCGCCGCGCGGACAGGTCAAGCCTGCCGATGCGGTGGCCGAGGAGAGGGGACGCCGATGGGCAATTACGCCGACACCTATGCGCGCTGGCAGGACGATCCGATCGGCTTCTGGGCCGAGGCCGCCAAGGCGATTGCCTGGGCGTCGCCGTGGCACGCCGCCTTCAATCCCGATCACGGCGTCTATGGCCGCTGGTTCGCCGGAGCGACCTGCAACACCTGCTACAACGCCCTCGACCGCCATGTCGAGGCGGGACGTGGCGAGCAGACGGCGGTCATCTATGACAGCCCGGTCACCGGCACCAAGCGGACGATCAGCTATCGCGAGCTGCGCGACGATGTGGCGACCTTCGCCGCCGTGCTCGCCGACCACGGCATCGCCAAGGGCGACCGCGTCATCATCTACATGCCGATGATCCCCGAGGCGATCGTCGCCATGCTCGCCTGTGCGCGGCCTGGGCGCGATCCACTCGGTCGTCTTCGGCGGCTTCGCCGCCCACGAACTGGCCAGCCGCATCAACGACGCCCAGCCGAAGCTGCTGGTCACCGCCTCCTGCGGCATCGAGCCGAACCGCATCGTTCCCTATCTGCCGCTGGCCAGTGCTGCGATCGATCAGGCCACGCACAAGCCGGCGACGGTGATCGTCGTCCAGCGCGACCAGCACCGCGCCGAACTCGATCCGGTGCGCGACCGCGATTATGCCGGGGAGATGGAGAAGGCGCGCGGCGCCGGGCGCAGCGAGACCTGGGTCGCCGTGGCCGCGACCGACCCGCTCTACATCCTCTACACCTCCGGCACGACCGGCCAGCCCAAGGGCATCATCCGCGACAATGGCGGCCACATGGTCGCGCTCGCATGGTCGATGGAGAACGTCTACGGCGTCGCGCCGGGCGAGGTCTATCTGGGCGGCGTCGGACATCGGCTGGGTGGTCGGCCACTCCTACATCGTCTATGCGCCGCTCATTCACGGCTGTACGAGCGTATTGTACGAGGGCAAGCCGGTGGGCACGCCCGATGCCGGCGCCTTCTGGCGGGTGATCGCCGAGCACAATGTATCGGTGCTGTTCACCGCGCCCACGGCGCTACGCGCCATCAAGAAGGAGGACCCGGACGGCGCCCTGATCGCCCGCCACGACATCTCCAGCCTGCGTGCGCTCTTCCTCGCCGGCGAGCGCGCCGATCCGGATTCGGTGCGCTGGGCCGAGGACAAGCTCGCCGTGCCGGTGATCGACCACTGGTGGCAGACCGAGACCGGCTGGGCGATCGCCGCCGATCCGCTCGGGCTGGAGCATCTGCCGGTCAAGCGCGGCTCGCCGACCGCCGCCATGCCCGGCTACGACGTCAAGGTGCTCGACGATGCCGGCCATCCGGTCGACGCCCGGCACGCTCGGCAACATCGCCATCCGCCTGCCGCTGCCGCCCGGCGCCCTGCCGACGCTGTGGGGCAACGACCAGCGCTTCCGTTCGAACTACCTCGCCGCTTTCCCCGGCTACTACCAGACCGCCGATGCCGGCTATGTCGACAGCGACGGCTATCTGTTCATCATGGGGCGCACCGACGACATCATCAACGTCGCCGGCCATCGCCTGTCGACCGGCGGCATGGAGGAGGTGCTGGCCAGCCACGCCGCGGTCGCCGAATGCGCGGTGATCGGCATCCACGACGGCCTCAAGGGCCAGCTGCCGGTCGGCTTCGTCGTCCTCAAGATGGGCGTCAAGGCCAGCCCCGCCGCGGTCGAGAAGGAGATCATCGCGCTGGTCCGCGAGCAGATCGGCCCGGTCGCGGCGCTGAAGACGGTGCTGGTCGTGCCGCGCCTGCCCAAGACCCGTTCGGGCAAGATCCTGCGCGGCACCATGCGCCAGATCGCCGACGGCGAGCCGTACCGGATGCCGGCGACCATCGACGATCCGGTGGCGCTCGACGAGATCACCGGCGCGCTGCATGAGCGCGGGCTGGGGACTTAGTCGGCTGCCCGCTTAAAACGGCACAAAACCGGCCCAATCTTGTCGGAATCGTCATAATTGCCGGGTAGGAGTATGGTTTCACGAGAACCCCGGTTTTGGGCCAGATGGACCAGAAGAACCCGCAAGTTGCCAGCCAAGATGCTGTGGTCGTCGATTCCGACGTCGCCGCCGGTATGGAGCTGCGCCAGTCGAAGAAGCGCTTCATCAACCGCGAGCTGTCCTGGCTTCAGTTCAATCGCCGGGTGCTGGAGGAGGCGGAAAACCCCAATCATCCGCTGCTCGAGAAGCTGCGCTTCCTGTCGATCTCGGCCAACAACCTGGACGAATTCTTCATGGTGCGCGTCGCCGGCCTGAAGGGCCAGCAGCGCCAGGGCATCGCCATGGTGTCCGACGACGGGCGCTCGCTGAGCGGCCAGCTCAGCGCCCTCGGCGAAGCATGCGCCAGCCTCGCCACTGACCAGCAGGTGCGCTGGGCGGTGCTGCGCCGCGAGCTCGACGAGGCCGACGTTCACCTCATCGATGCCAGCCGCATCAGCGATGCCGACCGCGAATGGCTGGAGCACTATTTCCTCGATTCGATCTTCCCGGTGCTGACCCCGCTTGCCATCGATCCGGCGCACCCGTTCCCGTTCATCCCCAATCTCGGCCTGACCGTCGCGTTGCAGATGACGCGCAAGTCCAACAGCCGTCGCATGACGGCGCTGTTGCGCGTGCCGAGCTCGATCGAGCGCTTCATCCGCCTGCCGTCGAACGGGGATTGCAAGGATCGCTTCATCAGCCTCGAACAGGCGGTGACGCTGTTCGTCCACAGCCTGTTCCCCGGCTACCAGGTAGACGGGCAGGGCGCCTTCCGCGTCATCCGCGACTCCGACATCGAGGTGGAGGAAGAGGCGGAAGACCTGGTCCGCTTCTTCGAGAGCGCCCTCAAGCGCCGGCGCCGCGGTTCCGTGATCCGCCTCGAGATCGAGGCGGCGATGCCGGAAAGCCTGCGGCAACTGGTTGCCGAGGCGCTCGACGTGTCAGGCGACGAGATCTTCCTGGTCGACGGCCTGCTGGCGCTCAACGATCTCTCCCAGCTCGTCGCCATCGACCGGCCGAACCTCAAGTTCCCGCCCTATACGCCGCGCTATCCCGAGCGCATCCGCGACCACAACGGCGACGCCCTCGGCGCCATCCGCGAAAAGGACATCGTCGTCCATCACCCCTACGAATCCTTCGACGTGGTGGTGCAGTTCCTGCGTCAGGCGGCATCCGACCCCGATGTCGTCGCCATCAAGCAGACGCTCTACCGGACCTCCAACAATTCCCCCATCGCCAAGGCGCTGGGCGAGGCGGCGGAAGCCGGCAAGTCGGTGACCGCGCTGGTCGAGCTGAAGGCGCGCTTCGACGAGGAGGCCAATATCCGCTGGTCGCGCGACCTCGAGCGCTCCGGCGTGCAGGTGGTCTACGGCTTCATCGAGCTGAAGACCCACGCCAAGCTGTCGCTGGTGGTCCGCCGCGAGGGCGGCCAGCTCGCCAGCTACGTCCACATCGGCACCGGCAACTACCATCAGGTCACGGCGCGCATCTACACCGACCTGTCCTTCTTCTCGGCCGATCCGGCGATCGCCCGCGATGTCGCGCGCATCTTCAACTACATCACCGGCTATTCGGAGCCGGAGACGCTGGAGCGCCTGGCGATCTCGCCGCATATGCTGAGGCGCGCCATCCTCGGTCTCATCGCGGCGGAAGTGGCCCACGCCAAGGCCGGCCGGCCGGCACAGATCTGGATGAAGATGAATGCGCTGGTCAATTCCCAGATCATCGACGCGCTCTACGATGCCAGCCAGGCCGGCGTCGAGATCGACCTCGTCGTGCGCGGCATCTGCTGTCTCAGGCCCGGCATTCCCGGCCTGTCGGAGCGCATCCGCGTGAAATCGATCGTCGGGCGCTTCCTCGAACACGCCCGCATCTATTGCTTCGGCGACGGCCATGGCCTGCCGTCGGCCGATGCCAAGGTCTTCATCGGCTCGGCCGACATGATGCCGCGCAACCTCGACCGCCGCGTCGAGGCCATCGTGCCGATCCTCAACCCGACCGTCCACGAACAGATCCTCGGCCAGATCATGGTCACCAATCTCGCCGACAACCAGCAGAGCTGGCGGGTCTTGCCTGATGGCACGTCACAACGCATCGTACCCCAGAAGGGCGAATCGCCTGTCAACGCACACCAGTATTTCATGACCAATCCGAGCCTCTCCGGTCGCGGCAAAGCCCTCAAGATCGGTACGCCCAAACCGTCGCGGCGGCGCGGTCGGGGAGCGTGAGCTGGCGGTCGATCTCGCCATCGTTCCCGGGGCGCCAGGGCGCCTCAATGGCGGCGGGCCGGTCGCCGTCGTCGACATCGGCTCGAATTCGGTTCGTCTTGTCGTCTACGAACGGCTGAGCCGCGCCGCCACGCCGCTGTTCAACGAGAAGGAATTGTGCGGCCTGGGGCGCGGCCTGGCGACGCGCGGCCGGCTCGAGCCGGAGGCGATCGCCTCGGCGCTGACCGCCATCCGCCGCTTCGCCGCGCTGGTCAAGCAGATCGGCGCGACCGCGCTGCACGTTCTGGCCACCGCAGCGGTGCGCGATGCCTCCAACGGCCCCGACTTCATCGCCTCGGTCGAGGCCATAACCGGCGTCAAGGCGATGGTGCTGGCCGGCAGCGAGGAAGCGCGGCTGTCCGCACAGGGCGTGGTTTCCGGCTTCCACCAGCCCGACGGCATCGCCGGCGACCTCGGCGGCGGTTCGATCGAGGTGGTCGACATCCGCGACAACAAGACCGGGATCGGCGAGAGCTTCCCGCTCGGCGGCCTCAGGCTCGAGGAGATGGCCGAGGGGTCGATCAAGAAAGCCGAGAAGATCGCCACCGAGGCGCTCGACAAGTCGAAGGTTCTGCGCGGCGGCGAGAAGCGGATCTTCTATGCCGTCGGCGGCACCTGGCGCTCGCTCGCCCGGCTGCACATGCGCCAGGGCGGCTATCCGCTGCACGTCATGCACCACTACGCCATCGAGGCGGGCGAGGCCGCGGACTTCTGCCGCATGGTTGCCCGGCGCGAACTCGATTCGCTCGATTCGATCGAGGTCGTCTCGCGCAATCGCCGGCCGCTGCTGCCCTAT
The DNA here is from genome assembly GCA_963743015.1 of uncultured Alphaproteobacteria bacterium. Lineage (GTDB taxonomy): Bacteria > Pseudomonadota > Alphaproteobacteria > Rhizobiales > Kaistiaceae > CAVSRC01. The sequence continues at coordinate 15,995 of CAVUOD010000033.1, read as the reverse complement.
GGCGCCGTGGTGCTGGAGCAGGTGATCAAGGTGATGAAGCCGTCCCAGGTCGTGCTCTCGGCGCTGGGCATGCGCGAAGGCCTGCTCTACGAGCTGCTCGACCCGGAAACCAAGGCCCGCGATCCGCTGCTTTGCGCCTGCGAGGAGCTGTCCTTCCTGCGCTCGCGCTCGCCCCGCCACGCCCACGAACTGGCCGAGTGGTCGGCGATGGCCTTCCGCGTCATCGGCCTCGACGAGACCGAGGCCGAGACACGCCTGCGCCACGCCGCCTGCCTGCTCACCGATCTCGGCTGGCGCGCCCACCCCGAATATCGCGGCGAGCAGAGCCTCAACCTGATCGCCCATGCCTCCTTCATCGGCATCGACCATCCCGGCCGCGCCTATCTGGCGCTTGCCAACTTCTATCGGCACGAGGGGCTGATCGACGAGCAGCTTTCGCCGCGCATCCGCGAACTGGTCCCCATCCGCCTGATGGAACGCGCCCGGGCGCTCGGCGCGACGCTGCGCGTGGCGCATCTGCTGTCGGCGGCCACCCCCGGCGTGGTCAACCGCACGCGCATCGAAATCCGCGGCAAGATGCTGGCCCTGGTGCTGCCCGAGGATCTCGCCACCCTCGGCGGAGCGCGCGTGCTGCGCCGTCTCGCCCAGGTGGCGAAGTTCGCCGGCCTCGAACCGACGATCGTGGCGGAGTAGGGGGCGCCTCCCATACACGGTCGTCCTCCGGCTTGACCGGAGGACCGAGTGCTGCAAGCACGGCGCATCGATGAGACACTGCGGCTATCGGTGAACCATCCTCCGATCTCGCTTCGCTCGTCGGAGGATGACGGAAGAGAGGTGGGCCGCTGGCCGCCGCTCAGCCCTTGTTGATGGTCACCACGTGGTTCTGCTTCACGGCGAGCGCGATCTTGCCCGATTTCAGCTTGAGCGCCGCTTCGCCGAAAAGCTCGCGCCGCCAGCCGGAGAGCGCCGGCACGTCGGCCGCGTCGTCGCTGGCAATCGCCTCGAGATCGTCGACCGTGGCGATGACCTTGGAGGCGACCCCGTGGCTCTCGCTGGTCATCTTGAGCAGCACCTTGAGCAGGTCGACCGCCGCGCCGTTGCCGTTGGCCGCCGGCCGGTGCTTGGGGATGCGCGGCAGCTGGTCGCGCGGAATCGCCATGGCCGTGCGCACCGCCGCGAGGATATCGTCGGCCGCCCGCGAGCGCTCGAAGCCGCGCGGAATGGTGCGCAGCTGCCCCAGCGCCGCCGCCGTCACCGGCTGCTGCGCCGCGATCTCGTAGATGGCATCGTCCTTGATCACGCGGCTGCGCGGCACGTCGCGCGCCTGCGCCTCGCGTTCGCGCCACGCCGCCACCGCGCGCATGACGGCAAGCTCGATCGGCTTGCGCACGCGCAGCTTCAGCCGCTTCCAAGCCTCTTCCGGCTCCGCCTGGTAGGTGCCGGGCGAGGTCAGCACCTCCATCTCCTCGCGCACCCATTCGGTGCGCTTCTGCTCCTCCAGGCGCTGGGAGAGGGCGGCATAGACGTCGCGGAGATGGGTGACGTCGGCCAGCGCATAGTCGATCTGGCGCTCCGACAGGGGCCGGCGGCTCCAGTCGGTGAAGCGCGACGACTTGTCGATGCGCGTGCCGGTGAGCTTGTGGACGAGCTGATCGTAGCTGACCGATTCGCCGAAGCCGCAGACCATGGCGGCGACCTGGGTGTCGAACACCGGATGGGGGATCAGGCCGCCGAGATGGTGGACGATCTCGATGTCCTGGCGGGCGGCATGAAAGACCTTGATGACTTTCTCATTCTTCATCAGTTTGAAGAATGGATCGAGATCCAGATCGGCCGCCGTCGCGTCGATGATCGCGGCCTCTTCCGGGCTTGCCATCTGGATTACGCAAAGTTTCGGCCAGAACGTCGTCTCCCGCATGAATTCGGTATCGACGGTCACCGTCGGGAAACGGGCGAGACGCTTGCACAGGGCGGAAAGGTCGGCGGTCGAGGTGACAATATTCATGGTGTTCGTATAGCCGACCAGGGGGCGACTTGTCCCTTGCGTAACTGTCGCCCGCGACGCTTTTGCTGAATTTACTGAATTAACGACAAGCTCCCGTGATGCAAGGCTTTTCTCGGATAGACGCGCCGCCGCCCTGCCAAATTTGACGGTGCGGCAGCCGGACCGCGCACCGATCTGCGGGCAGAGGCCGGGCGCGGGCGAGTCGTGCGCGCCGCCATCGGGCGCGGCCGGCGCGTGCGGGCCTTGACAGCCACCCCGTCGCGTGCGCTTTTCCGGCGGCCAGAAACCGGGCATTTGAGCCTGCCGGGCAACCTCTTCACGACTTCAGAGACACCTCCATGCACCGCTATCGCAGCCATACCTGTGGCGCCCTTAAGCCCGCCGATGTCGGCCAGTCCGCACGCCTCTCCGGCTGGGTGCATCGCGTGCGTGACCACGGCGGCCTGCTGTTCATCGACCTGCGCGACCACTATGGCCTGACCCAATGCGTCGCCGACCCCGATTCGCCGGCCTTCAGCGCCGCCGAGCGGGTGCGCTCCGAATGGGTCATCCGCATCGACGGCAGGGTGAAGGCGCGCACCGAGGAGACGGTCAATCCGAACCTGCCGACCGGGGCGGTGGAAGTCTTCATCGACGAGCTGGAAGTGCTGGGCGAGGCGGGCGAGCTGCCGCTGCCGGTGTTCGGCGATGTCGACTATCCTGAGGAGACGCGGCTGAAATACCGCTTCCTCGACCTGCGCCGCGACAAGCTCCACCGCAACATCATGAAGCGGGCGGAGATCGTCTCGTCGCTGCGCCGGCGCATGACCGATTCCGGCTTCTTCGAGTTCCAGACGCCGATCCTGACCGCTTCTTCTCCCGAAGGCGCGCGCGACTTCCTGGTGCCCTCGCGGCTCCATCCCGGCAAGTTCTACGCGCTGCCGCAGGCGCCGCAGCAGTTCAAGCAGCTCATCATGATCGCCGGCTTCGACCGCTATTTCCAGATCGCACCCTGCTTCCGCGACGAGGATGCCCGTGCCGACCGCTCGCCCGGCGAGTTCTACCAGCTCGATATCGAGATGAGCTTCGTCGAGCAGGAGGACGTCTTCCAGGCGGTCGAGCCGGTGCTGCGCGGCCTGTTCGAGGAATTCGCCGACGGCAAGGCGGTGACCCAGGAGTTTCCGCGCATTCCCTATGTCGAGGCGCTGAAGAAATACGGTTCCGACAAGCCGGACCTGCGCAATCCGATCGAGATGGCCGACGTGACGGCGCATTTCGCCGGCTCCGGTTTCAAGGTCTTCGCCGGCCAGATCGAGGCCGATCCCAAGGTCGTGGTGTGGGCGATTCCGGCGCCGACCGGGGGCAATCGCGCCTTCTGCGACCGCATGAATTCCTGGGCGCAGGGCGAAGGCCAGCCCGGCCTCGGCTACATCTTCTTCCGCAATGACGGCGAAGGCGCCGGGCCGATCGCCAAGAACATCGGCCCGGACCGCACCGAAGCGATCCGCAACCAGCTGGGCCTGGGCGACGGCGACGCCGTCTTCTTCATCGCCGGCCGGCCGGACAAGTTCCTCGCCTTTGCCGGCAGCGCGCGCCAGAAGGTCGGCCGCGACCTTTCGCTGATCGAGGAGGACCGCTTCGCCTTCTGCTGGATCGTCGATTTCCCGATGTTCGAGTGGAACGAGGACGACAAGCGGATCGAGTTCTCGCACAACCCGTTCTCCATGCCGAACTACGACCACGACGCCTTTCTGGCGCTCGATCCGGCCGACCACGAGACCGTCCTCGGCATCCATGCCTTCCAGTACGACATCGTCTGCAACGGCGTCGAGCTGTCGTCGGGGGCCATCCGCAACCACAAGCCGGAGATCATGAAGAAGGCCTTCGCCATCTCGGGCTACGGCGAGGATGTGCTGCAGAGCAAGTTCGGCGGCATGCTGAGCGCGCTGCAGACCGGCGCCCCGCCGCATGGCGGCATCGCCCCCGGCATCGACCGCATCGTCATGCTGCTCTGCGGCGAGGAGAACCTGCGCGAGGTGACGCTGTTCCCGATGAACCAGCGCGCCGAGGACCTGATGATGGGGGCCCCCTCGGAGGTGAGCGCCCAGCAGCTGCGCGAGCTGCACATCCGCCTGAGCCTGCCGGAGTAGCGACGCCGCCCTATTGTGCCGGTGTGGTCGGACGCAGCGCGTCGTCCACCGGAGGTGCGGCCTTGTCCGCCGGTACCGGCGTTTTCGGCGGCGGCTTGCCGCCGCCGTCCTCAGCCGGCGCGGCGGAGCTGTCGACGGTCAAGCCAAGCATGGTGACCAGCGATGCCGGATCGTTTTCGGCCGCCGCACTGATCGCCGGGAAGGCGACCGGCGTCGGCGGTGCCAGCGAGAGGGTGACCGACGATCCCGGCGCGGCCACGAAGTCCTTCACCACCGGCGCCAGCTTGGCCAGGATTCCCGATTTGCGCACCAGCGTCGCCACCTTCGGGTCGTGCAGCACGAACAGCGACAAGAGCAGCGGCATGGCAGTGGCGAACTGCTGGCGGAACGTCTGCGGATTGGCGTGCATCTTCTCGGCCAGGAGGTCGAGGCCCTTGCCGACGATCGAATCGTCCTTGAGGGTCAGCGCCGCGGATTTCAGCGACAGGCCGGGCAGCACGTCGGGCAGGGACGCCGGGCTCTCGATCGCCGCGCGCGGCAGGCCGCCGAGCAGCATCGACAGGGCAAGCCCGCCGGCGTCCTTCAGGTCGACCTGCAGGTGATCGACGGCGAGCGTCTCGTCGGTCGCGTTCCATCCGGCCTTGAGGCGATAGCCGATGTCGAGCGTATCGTAGCCGAGTTTGGCGAAGACGGACTGGCCGTTGGAACCGAGCGCCGAGACCGGCACGACGAGATCGCCGACACTGGCCGAAATCGATGTCGGCAGCGCGCCGACATAGTCGGCGAGATCGACGCGCAGCTTGCCCAGCGTGACGCGCGGGCTGCCGACCGGGGCGACGTCGAGCCCCGACATTTCGATGAAGCCCGGCTTCGGCGCCAGGCTGGCCGCATCGGCCTTGCCGCCCTGCTGGCCGGCGAGGATCGCCTGAACCAGCGTATCGACGCCCGGCAATGCCACCTTGCCGATGGCGAAATGCCCGAGCTTGAACGCCCCCACGTCGGGAACGTCGGTGGCGAAGTCGTCGATGGCGAACTCGCCCAGCCGGTCGATCGACAGATCGGAGATGTTGAAGCCGCCGAGGTGGAAGCTGTTCATGCCGGTCGAGGCGATGTCGAGCCGGCTGATGCCGAGGCGGTCGAGGCCATAGGCCGACAGCATGTCGACGATCGCCCGCGCCGATTCCGGATCGTCGGTGGGCGCGTTCGGATTGGCGATGATGCGGTCGAGATAGCCGGCAAAGCTGTGCCGCGGCTGGCGCAGCTTGAAATTCTCGGTCGACACGAGCGTCATCGTCATCTTCACGCCCGGCCCGGCGATCGCGAAATCGTGGTAGGCGGCAAGGCCGCTCACCTTGTGCCAGATGCCGTCGCCGACGCCGCCCGTGTAGCGGTCGGGATCGAACACCCTGAGCACGGCGTCGATATCGATGTCGTGCGCCTCGAAGCTGGCGACCTTCATGTTCATGAGGCCGTCCGGGCTCGGCGACACCATGCTCAGCGGTCCGGCGGTGACGGCGGCGATCTTGCCGTCGGCCCAGCGGTCGATGCGGAACTGGTCGTAGACGATGCGGCTGGAGACGCCGGCATTGTTCGCGATCACGCCCATTTCACCGATACGGCCATTGGTCATCGCCAGACGGCTGAGGGGCGCATAGACCTTGATCAGCGAGGTGAACGGATGCTGCGCATCCCAGTTCAGCGCCGGCAGTGCCGGCATGGCGAATCCGTTGACCTCGGCATCCGACAAGGCGAGCTTGAACGGCCCGGCTTCGAGCGAGCCTTCGTCCGCCGTGATGCGGCTGGCGGTGAAGCCGCCGTCCGCCGCCAGGGCAAAGCCGGTGAGCGCGACCGTGCCGAAACTGAGATCGATCCCCGGCACCTGGCTGTGGATCGCCAGGCCGGTGAGCACCGCCTTCTGCGTCGCGGCATCATAGGTGAGGGACGTGTAGGCGGCCTGCCAGTCGGGCGAGGCGTCGATCGATGCAACCCAGCTCCTGATCGCCGTTTCGGCCGGCGCCTCGGCGGCAGCCGTCTGGACGAGCAGAGCAAGGCCCGCCGCGGCGATGAGGCCGGTGGCGGCGAACCGGGGCAGCGTGGTGATCCTCATGGTCGCGGCGATCGCGGCGGGGCTCACTTGTTGACGGAGATATCGAGGCCGAGCAGCTCGGGCAGCTTGGTCTGATTCGCGTCGAGCGTCTTGGCCACTTCGGCGAACGGCACCGGGCTTGCCGGTGCCAGCGTGACGGTCAGCGACTTCGGCGACTTGAGGAAGTCGGTGAGTGCCGTCTGCACCTTCTGCTGGAAGTCCATGCCGCCGGCATCGCCCATCAGGAACATGAGCAGCATCGGCCACTGGGCGGCGACGTCCTCGCGCGTCGTGCCGAGGATCTGCGCCTGCATGTCGAGCGCCCGCTCGACCACGCCGGCATTGTCGAAGCGCACGGTCAGCGCATCGAGGTCCGGTGACTGCCGCGGCGCGGGTTTGCCGTCGGCGCGGGCGCCGACCATGCCGTGGACCTTCACGGCACTGAACGCACCGGTGACCTTCAGCTTGCCGACGTCGGCTATGTCGACGGCAAGCGAGCGCAGGGTGAACTTGTCGGCGGCGGTATCGAAGCCGGCATCGAAGGTGACCGAGAGGACGAGATCGGTATAGCCGAGGCCCTGCATCATGCTGCGCACTTCCGGCGCACTGAAGGCGGAGGCCGGCAGATGGACGCCGGTGGTGGTGAAGGTCACGTTGTCGGGTTCGCCGTTGGCGTCGGCCGCCATGGCAAGGTCGACCTTGGCGACATCGATGGGCTGGGCAAGCTCGGGGCCGCTGATCGTGACGCCGCTCACCGAGGCGGTGCTGAAAGGCAGATATTTGTTGCTGAGCGAATGAACCTCGTCGGGCGTCGGGATGACCGCATCGTTGACGACCGCCGTCTGCCATTTCACCACGCCCTGGCGGTAGCTGGCACTGCCGTCGCTGAAGGTCATGCTGGCGGTGGTGAAGCCGCCCGGCTGACGCTCGGCCACGCCGGTCATTTCTATGGTCGCGACGGTCAGGTCGCGTCCGCGGCGCTTGGGCTGCACCGCCTTGAAGTCGGTGACGGTGACCGTATCGCCGTTGGCGGTGGCGTTGCCGTAGGTGGCGACCGCCTTGCCGTTGGCATTGAAGGCGGCGACGAACGCATCGGCGACCGCATGCGCGTCGGGCGCTGCGGAAGCGCCCGCGGCAGCGAGGATGGCTATCAGGAACGAGCCGAACGCGGCCAGACGCGACACCTTGCGAAGCATGGCTACCCTCCCGGGCGATTGGCTTGGGGCCGACGGATTCGCCAGCCAAGGCGGCGCGATATTCGCCGCACTTCGCGGCAAGGACAAGGCAGATGATGGACCTTTGCCGGCGAAGCGCGGCCTTGAGCCCGCCTCACGCCGCCGGAACCGCGGCCGGTTGGTCGCGCCGTGACGCCGGCAGGGGCGCCGGACCCGCCGCCAGGTCCCGGCCAACCGGTTCCATGGTCTCGACCAGATCGAGAAACGCGCGCGCCGGCAGCGGCGGCGAGAACAGAAAGCCCTGGGCGCTGTCGGCGCCGTGCCGGCGCAGATAGTCGAGCTGCTCGAAGGTCTCCACGCCTTCGGCGACGACCTCCATGCCGAGGTCGTGGCCGAGCTTGATGAGCGAGTTGACGATCGGTGCCGCGGTCTTGCCCACGCCGATCGTCTCGATGAACAGCCGGTCGATCTTGACCATGTCGACACCGAGATGATGCAGGTAGGCGAGGCCGCCATGTCCGGCGCCGGCGTCGTCAAGCGCCACGCGGGCGCCGAGCGCCTGCAGTTCGCGGATGACCACCCGGGCGCGCCGGACGTCGCGCAGCGGCAGGCGCTCGGTCAGCTCGAAGACGAGCTGGCTGAACGAGACGCTGGCACCGCCGAAGATCCCGACGATGTCGCGCACCGTCTTCAGCCGGACGAAATGGTCGTTGAACAGGTTGATGTTGATCTTGAGCCGCGGGCGGGCGCCGAAAGCGTGGTCGAGGTCGTCACGCACCGCGCGCATCAGCGACCGGGTCATCGACACGGCAAGCCCGCTCGATTCGGCAAGCAGGATGAAGGAATCGGGTTCGATCACGGTGCCGTTCGGCTTGACCCAGCGCATGAGCACCTCGCAGCCCACCAGCCGGCCGCTGCCGATATCGATCAGCGGCTGGTAGTAGGGCACGAATTCGCCGCGGGCATGCGCCTCGCGCAGCCTGGCGATCTCCACCGGCGGCCCCCTGAGCAGATAGACCAGCAGGGCGAAGATCAGCGTGCTGGCGATCCCGCCGCCGATCCGGGCATAGGCGAGCAGTTCGCTGCTGCGGTTCTCGAAGACCCGGAACGGAATCGTCAGGTTCATGGCGATCGGGAAGCGCAGCGAGTGGGCCTCCGCCGATATCGGGTCGTTCGCCGCGGCGTCGCGGGACGTCACATCGGACGGCTGGAAATGCGTGATCGCCGCGCCGTCGATCAGCCTGAGCGTGCCGACCAGGCTGTCCTTGAATACGGGCGGCAGCATGTTGGCATCGATGGCCTCGTCGGAGATGAAGGCGGCAAGGCCGCCGCCGCCGTCGAGGGCGCGTTCGACCATGAGCGCCTTGCTGCCGGTTGAGCGCAGACGCACCAGGCGGAGGCTGGCATTGCCGCCGGCAATTGCTTGCCGGGGCGAGAGCGCCTCGATCGTGTCGGCGCTGCCGAACTGGTTGCAACGGATGCTGCCGTCGGCGTCGACGACCGCGGCAACCTTCACCGGGAGCACCGAGGTGGTGACTGTGCGCATGCGGGCGAGGGCGCGCCCATCGCAGGCGGAGACGCCTTCGAGCGAGAGCAGGTTGATGGCGTTCAGTCCGCTGCCGATGACCCGGGCGGCGTTGGCGACGAATTCCTCGGCAACCGCGTCGGTCACGGTTTCGGCGTGCTTGCGGGTGGAGTGCTCGATGGCCAGTTGCGCGCCGACGATCGGCGCGACGGCCAGGGCGAGGCCGATAGCGCCGAGAATCATGCGTCCGCGTCGCGACCACAGGCCGATCAAGAGCGAAATCCCCTGTTCAAAGGGATGTTCGTGCCACAGGGGTGTAAAGCTGCGATTAACCCGCTAGTGAAATTGCTAGCGGTTCCAACCTCTTGGCGGACAGCCGTCAGCGGGCTCAATCCCTTTGGAGGATCATGAAGACGTCCGGCCGATTGGGCGTGCCGGCATTGTGGTACCACAGGCGCCCGTCATACCAGTCGTGGTGGACCGAATCCTTGCACGGCCACACGCATTCAGTGTAGCGGGTCGGCGAGGACACCAGATAGGCGGTCTGCGGCGGCACGTAGACGCCGGTGAGCGGACCCTGCGGGCAGCGCGGATCGTAGGGCGCCACGTCGTAGATGCGCACCCGATCGGAGCGGTGCTTGTGCCAGAACAGCGGGGCATGGTCGACGGCGACACAGCCGGCCGGCGCATGGCCCGGCGGGCCGACGGCGAGGTCGGCGGCCAGGGCGCCGCCGGCGGGTGCCGACAGGGCGCAGGCGACGGCGGCAGCGAGCAGGCAACGGTGAAACATGGCGGACCCTCCGGCGGCGGGCGAAAGCGCCCGACACGGCCGTCATTGAAACCCGCACCGTGGTTAATGGCGGGTTAGCCGGACCCCGTCGGCCACCGCCCTGGCGGGCTGTCGGCGACGCCGCAGGGGCGGCATGGCGCTCAGGCAGCTTGCGATCAGGCGCCGGCGGTACTAGATAAAGCGGCGCGGGGACAAACAGATTCCCGCCGAAAGCCGCCACAATGCGGCTTGGAGTCGAATTCGCCGGCGACCGTTTCGCGAATTCGAAGGATCATTCCGGCACGCTGATTGGGATTCCTGTCCCGATTGATTTTCGCCGCCCGGCGGAAAGAGCGTTCCGGCGCAAACCGGTGAAAGGAAATACCCTGCATATTCTCGTTCGCGACAATAATGTCGAACAGGCCCTCAAGGTACTCAAGAAGAAGCTGCAGCGCGAGGGTGTCTTCCGCGAACTCAAGCGCCAGCGTTTCTACGAAAAGCCTTCCGAGCGCAAGGCGCGTGAGAAGGGCGAGGCGATCCGGCGCGGCCGCAAGCAGGCCCGCAAGCTCGCCCAGCGCGAGGGGCTTCTGCCCGCGCCGAAGAAGGCCAAGCTGCGCCCCGGCGCCGCCCGCGCCCGCGCCTGAGGGGCTGTCCGGTCGACGCACCCGCGCCTGCCGTGGTTCTGCCGATCCCCGCGTGTTTGCTTCCGGCCCGCGGGCTCAACGACGTCGGCCACCGGCCCAGCCGCGCCGCATCGGGGTGATCAGGGCCCCCAGGCACCCCGGTTGGGGGGGAGTGGATTCCCCTCCAGAAGGGCCTCCGACACGACCACCATGTCCCTTGCCGCGATCGGCTTGGGCCGATAGACGCTGCCGGACACCATCTGGCTGCTGTCGACCGGATATCCGGACACATAGACGATCGGCGCCAGGCAGCCGATCGCGCGCAGCACCTTCGCCAGCTCCAGTCCGTTCATGTTGCCGGACAGACGTACGTCGATCACGGCAATGCTGATTTCGCAGTCGCGCTGGAGCAGGGCCAAGCCGCTTTCGGCAGAGGCCGCCTCCAAGGTGAGCCAACCGGCCGCATGAAAGTGGTCGACCAGATCCTGGCGCAGGATCACATCATCTTCCACAACGAGCGCGATCGGGGTCGCGATCCACTGGCCCATGACGGCCTCTCGACGCCCCCATGTGAACATGTAGTGGCCGAACGCCATGTCAAGCCGGGGCGGCAGACCCCGCAGCCGGCACCCTGGGGATGCGGCAGCCCGTCTCACCCCCGTCGGAAGCCGTGTGTCCGGCACGTGTATGCGATGCCCGCCCGATTTTCGCGGGAGCGACCGCAACGCGTCTTGCACGGACACCGACCACCTATGCGCCGATTCATCAACAAATGGGGATCGACCCTCATCTTCGCCTCGTTCGTCATCACCTCGGTGACGGGCGTTCTCCTCTATTTCCGCATCCACACGCCACCCACCGAAGCGCTGCACATCTGGATCGGCTTCCTGATGATCGCCGGCGCGCTCTTCCACATCGTGCGCAACTGGGGCCAGTTCCTGGGCTATTTCAGACGCCCGGCCTTCTATGGCGGGCTGATGGTAACGGCGCTCATCAGTGCCGCGCTCGCCTATCCGGTGCTGTTCGGCACCGAGGCGGCCGGCGAGGGCGGCCGGCCCAATCTGCGCGCGGCGATCACCATCAGCCGGGTCGTGGCCAACGCATCGCTCTCCGATCTTGCGCCGCTGGCCAAGACGGACGCCAGCGGGATCATGGCGAAGCTTTCCGAGATGGGCGTTACGGTCAGCGATCCCGCGGCGAGCCTGCAGTCGGTCGCCGACTCCGCCGGCAAGAGCCCGCAGGATCTGGCCGCGGCCCTTTTCGGCAGCGGGGAAGAGGCGGTCAGGCGGGACTAGGGGAGGGCGGCGAAGCGGGCCCGGCCCTTCCCGCGCTCTTCATCCGCGCGGCGATGCGCCGGATCGTCTCGGCGATGGCTGTGGGCTCCCCGATGTTGCCGACGCCGATCTCCTTGCCCTCGCCGGTCACCAGAAAGAGAACGTCGACCATGATCACCCGTCCACGCGTGGGAGCGGGGATGCGCTTGATCACCACATCGGCGAGGCCGCTCCACGGCACGCTGACGGGGCTCTGCAGGCAGCGGTTCAGCAGGAGGCCGGCATCGTCGAGCCGCAAGGTCGGGCAGCCGCGCACGACCGTCACCAGCGCGTAGAGCGCGAAGGGCAGGCCGATGGCAATCATCAGCCAGCCGGTGGTCTGCGAGCTGAGCACGATCGGCCCGAAATGGTCGTCGCTGTAGGAGAAGCTGTCGTTGAATGCCTTGGCGATGCCCGCGGCAACGATGCCGGCACCGACGGCCGTCATGACGAGGCCGGTGAGCCGTTTCGACCTGAAGACGATCGGCAGCGTGTCGTCGGCCATGGCGCTCTCCCCGACTGGTCGCGCAATCATGCCGCAAGGGCGGGCGGGACGCTGTGGCGGGCGACACAGGGGGAGGCGTGCTCACCACTTGCCGTGCCAGCGACCACGAGAAAGGCGTGGATGGCCGGAACAAGTCCGGCCATGACGGCAAGGGCCATGGTTTGCCCGGCGAACCTCCCCCTCGAGGGGCCCCACCATCCTGCGGCTCAGAGGCTGCCCAGGAAGTCTTCCTTGTGCAGCGGAACGCCGTTGTGGCGCAGGATGGCGTAGGCGGCTGTGGCGTGGAAATAGAAGTTCGGCATCGAGAAGAAGAGCAGATAGCGCTCACCGGTCATCGACACCTCGGTGCCGCCCGAGGGGAATCTGACGGTGCGCTCGGCAGCATCGGCAAACTGGTCGGGGCCGAGGCCGTTGACGAAGGCGAGCGCCCAGGCGACGCGCGCCTTGAGGTCGGCGAAGCTCTCGTCCTTGCCCTCGAATTGCGGGATGGGCAGGCCGGTGATGCGGGCCGGACCGCGCGTGGCGTGATTGCAGACGGCGCGCACCTGCTCGGCCAGCGACCACATGTTGGGAAACAGGCGCGCGCCGATCAGCGCCTCGGGCTCGATCTTCATGGCCTCGCAATGGGCGGCGGCCTTGTCGAGCGTGGCGGCAAGCTGGGTGAGGATGTGCGCGTAGACCGGCACCGAGATCGAATACATGGAAAGCGGCATGAGGGTTCTCTGGGGTTGCAGGGGGCAAGGCGGGAGGCGGACGGTATCACCCGCCGGCCGGATGGCAATCGGCGATCGGAGGGGCGGCTGGGCGAGGCTGCGCGCCGTCACCCGTCGGTCACTCCGCCCGTCATCCTCCGCCATCACCCCCGGTCATCCTCCGCGCAGGCGGAGGATCGGTCTCGTCAGGCGAGATGCTCCGATTTGCGGAGAGCGATCCCCCGGTCAAGCCGGGGGATGACGGGAGAGTGGTGGCGCGACTTCTGCCAACAGACCCCGTTCATGCCCGGCTCCGACCGGGCATCCAGGCCGGAGGTGCCGCGCGGCGAGTCCTGCGCGGGAACGAACGGAGGAAAGGGCTACGGCTGCGGGCTTTCATCGCGCGCGGCGTGATGGATGTGGAGCAACTCGACGGTTTCGCCCGCGAGGCGATAGAAGACCCGATATGGATATCGGATCAGCGGCACGACGTGCACGCCGGGGCGTTCCTCGACCGCGCGTGCGCTGAGGGGCCAGTCAGCGATGCGCGCGACCGCCGCGCGAATGCGGCGCTCCAAGGGGCCGATGAGAGTGGGGTAGTGCTCGGCTGTGTAGGCGAGGATTTCGTCCAGATCGGCAAGCGCCGATTCGGTCCAGACGACCTTCATTTGCGGTGCTTGGTGAAGACCGCCTCGACCTGTTCGTCGGTTGCGAATCGGCCTTCCGCCGAATCCCGCAAGCCGCGATCGATACCCGCCAGTTCCTCCGGCGTCGCATGGTAGGCGCCGGCGTTGACCTCGGCCTCGATCTCGCGGGCAAGCGCCGCCAGTTCCTCCTGCGCCGCATCGGGCCAAGCATCCGCGCGACGGACGATGTCGTTCAGGGCCTTGTTCATGGGGTCAATATAGCACCGAGGGGGACGAATTGGAGCCGCCGCTCTCTGTGCGTCATCCTCCGCGCAGGCGGAGGATCGGTCTCGGCAGACGAAGCACTGCGATTTGTGGAGAGCGATCCCCCGGTCAAGCCGGGGGATGACGGGAGGGGGCAGGGCCCATGCCCCACTCACGCCCGGCTCCGGCCGGGCATCCAGGCCGGAGGTGCCGTGCGGGAAGTCAGACCTGGGTTCCCGCCGGCGCGGGAACGAACGGAGGATAAGTATTTCGCGCTGATGGTGCCGGGGTTACGTAGACTGCATTGAGCGTGAGCGAAATCCGGGAGGCGATGATTCCCGCATCGCCCTCCGCTCCATGCAGGCTACGGCTTGTTCGCTCTCTGCGCGTCATGCTCTGCGAAAACGGAGGTTCAATCGCGGACCAAATGAAGGCCGGAGGTGTCCCGCCCCTCGCGTTTGGCTGTTGGGACACCTGTAAGTCCAAACAGTAAGTTTCAACTTCAGACGACGGTATCGAAGCTCCTCAGCGATCTTCTCCTTCGTCACGCGCTCGCTCCAAAGAGCCGTCAGGACCTTCTGCCAGACCGCCGAATACTCGCGCTCGATGCCGTTTTCTTCGCGCTCTCTCATGCCCCGTTGTGTCGCCTGAATACAAAAGGTCCGATATTGCCAATCAGTGATCGCATTCAGGTGATGCAATCGGACGGCAAGCGCTGAGCAGACACCCCCCACCGTTTCTTGATTTGAATTACCTGATTGAGCGTGTGAACGCGAGGCGCGACGGCTACAACGTCGGCCGATGGCATAAGGAAAGAAGAGGCAAACCGATTAGCCTCGTCTTCCGCAGCCCGACCACTTGGGCCACCGTGCTTGTGCAAAACAAGGTGGCCCAACTCGTGAGCGGCGTCGAGCCTGCTCCGCTCCGGCGTCTTCTGCAGATTCAGGAATACATACGGCTGCTCGCCTCGCCACAAAGAAAACGCATCGACCGTCCGCGTGTTCTCCGCTAGCGCGAAAACCCTAATACCTTTCGCCTCCAACAGATGAACCATGTTTCTTATCGGGCGCTCACCAAGTCCCCAAACCTGCCGCAACGACCTGGCTGCCACGTCAGGCTTAGTGTTGCTGAGGTCGGCCAATTCCGGAATTGGAAGTTCAAACCGCTCTTCGACCCACTCAGAAAAGAGGAACGCCAGCGTGCCAGCCGCCAACGCTGCATCGCGTTCCCTTGCGGTCATCGCAGACATGCTGCGGAAGCTCGCCGCAGCACTGGAGATTTCATCTATCTCCGGCCCAAAAAAGAATCCCTTGGGAAATGAAAGCACCTCGGCTAGCCGATCCACTATCTCATTGGACGGGATCATGACGCCACTCTCATACCGCAAGATAGTATGCGGTGTGACGCCGACCGACTGGGCGAGCCCCTTCTTGGTTAGCCCCCGGCGTCTGCGCGCGAGGCTAAGTCGTGCACCTGTAAACATGAGACGTCACTTGCGGCGCACGCGCGGCTCGATCTCCGGGCCTTCGTCGTCATCGGACGAGACATTAATCGCGTCCCATTCGCCGGGTTCAATCAGAAAAATTCGCTCGCTGAATTTGATGAAGTAATTGGATTCAAACATCGTCGGTCGCGACAATTCCGCCACAACCTCGTTGCCGTTGTCGGCAACGCAAAGCTCCCAAAACTCGTACCCATCCGGCCTCTCAACATCGTCAGGAGGGAAGAAGGTCGCCTGAGCAGCCAGATCGACAATTTTCTCGGTTGCGGGCCCCTTCGGAGTGCGATTGCGGGGCGAGCAATGAGGATTGCACGCCGAGTTGGTACTGACGATCGTCACCTTCAATCGCAAACGCCGATTGATGATGCCCTCAATGCCATTTTCCTCGTATTTGTCCCAATCGTTGCGGCCGCGAAAAACCTCGCGGATGCGCCTAACTCCATAGTCCCAAGCGTTGAATCCGCCGGACGACCTTGCGTTGTTGTCGGTAGAATCCGCCCGTCCGGCGACAACCGCCTTCACAACCTCAATCAGGCCAGCCCGCGCGTCGCCAAGCTCGCCAATGTCCAAGCCGAGCTCCCGGATGCGCTGATCGCGATCCAATGGTTCATCGAAAAAACGTGTGGATTCCGTCATAGAACAACCCTTTACAGGCCGCGTAACTTTTTGCGCCCTCAAATGTGGGCGAAAAAAGTTACGCGGTCAAGAGGCGTAGTGGCCCTTTGAGGATCTTTCCGGCCGCTAGTGCGACAATGAACCGCTTTCCTACGAGCACCCCGTCG
>CAVUOD010000032.1:0-22757 GCA_963743015.1 uncultured Alphaproteobacteria bacterium | reverse complement strand
CGCCGTCAAGGCGGACGCCAGCGGCCTCGATCTCGAAGCCATCGAGGACGGTCCGGTGACGCCCAGGCCGGAGCCGACGCCGCGCAAGCGCTCGGCGCCGCGCCGCCGCAAGCCGGCACAGGCCAAGAAAGCGGCGCCGAAGCCCGACACGCCACCGTCCGGCGGCAACGGCGGCAACAAGCGCGGCCTGGTGCCCAAGGTGCCGCTGAAGACCGACTGAGGCGGAAGAGGGCCGGGGAATACGACAAAGGGCGGCTCGCGGGCCGCCCTTTCTTCATTCGCTCATGCCCTTCGCGAAGCCGCAGCCGCTACCCCAGTGCCCGGCGCACCTTCTCGGCGTTGGTCGCCAGAACCTGCGGGTCTTCCATCGTGCCGGTATGCGGCTTCAGCGGCACGCCGGCGAAGCGCGGGATGACGTGGACGTGCAGGTGGAACACGGTCTGTCCCGAGGCGGCCTCGTTGTACTGGACAACCATGACGCCGTCGGCCTCGAAGGCCGTCTTCACCGCGCTGGCGATCTTCTGCACCGTCTGCATCAGCTTGCCCAGCGTCGCCGGATCGGCGTCGAGCAGGTTGCGTGAGGGCGCCTTGGGCAGCACCAGCGTATGGCCGGTGCCTTGCGGCATCACGTCCATCATCGCGATGGTGTCGTCGTCCTCATAGACCCGGTGCGAGGGAATCTCGCCGCGCAGGATCTTCGCAAAGATGTTGCTGTCGTCGTAGGCCTCGGTCATGGGCGTTGTCCCGGCAATCGGCATTCGGCAGTAGCATAATCCGATCGACTGCCGACTGCCTATTGCCGACTGCCTTCTTCTTCTCTGAACGGCAGGTATTCGGCAAGCGCTTCCTGATCCTGGGCGACCGCGTGGCGCTCGCGGTCGAGGTAATCGGCAACCGCGGTGCGGAAGCCGGGATCGGCGATCCAGTGGGCCGAATAGGTGGTCATCGGGCGGTAGCCGCGCGCCAGCTTGTGCTCCCCTTGCGCCCCGGCCTCGACCAGCTTCAGCCCGTGGTCGATGCCCCATTCGATCGCCTGGTAATAGCAGAGCTCGAAATGCAGGAAGGGCTGATCGGCGGTGGTGCCCCAGTAGCGGCCGAAAAGCGTGTCCGAGCCGATGAGGTTGAGCGCACCGGCAATCGGGACCCCATGGCGCATGGCGAAGATGAGCAGAACGCGGTCGGCCATGCGCTCGCCGATGAGCGAAAAGAAGCGGCGGTTGAGATAGGGCCGGCCCCATTTGCGCGAACCGGTGTCCATGTAGAAATGGAAGAAGGAGTCCCAGGCTTCCTCGGTGATGTCCTTGCCGGTCAGGCGGACGATCTCCAGCCCGCCGGCGAGCGCATCGCGGCGCTCGCGGCGGATCGCCTTGCGCTTGCGCGAGGCGAGCGCGTCGAGGAAGTCGTCGAAGTCGCGATAGCCCTCGTTGACGAAGTGGAACTGGCGGTCGGTGCGCGCCAGATAGCCGGATTCGGCCAGGAGCTGCTGCTCGGCCTCCGTGGCGAAGGTGACGTGCAGCGAGGAGGCGCCGATCTTGCCGGTCAGCGTGGCGCCGGCCGCAGCGAGAAGCGCGCGGTTCCGGTCCGCGTCCGCATCCGGCCTGACCAGCAGGCGCCGGCCGGTGACCGGCGTGAAGGGCACCGCGGCCTGGAGCTTGGGATAGTAGCGCCCGCCGGCGCGTTCATAGGCGTCGGCCCAGCCATGGTCGAAGACGTATTCGCCCATGGAGTGGTTCTTGAGGTAGCAGGGCATCACCGCCGCCGGGTGGCCGTCGGCGCCGTCGAGCACGAGGTGCTGGCCCAGCCAGCCGGTCTTGCGCGTGGCCGAGCCGGATTCCTCCAGCGACCAGAGAAAATCGTGTGCCAGGAACGGGTTATAGGGCGCGCCGGCCGGGTTGGCGCAGGCATCCCAGTCGTCGCGGGCGACGTCGCCGAGCGAGGACAGGACGCGGAAGGTGGCTTGCGGCGGAATGGGTGCGGCCACGGAGCAGGGGCTCTCCGAAAAAGGGGACTGCCATCAACTTAGAGCCGCTTCAATTCCGCGCAAGACGTGGGGCGCGCCTCTCGTCATCCTTCGGCGAGCGGAGCGAGACCGGAGGATCGCTCTCCGGTGACCATGACGTCCGGTGTGCTTGCCTCGGCCGATCCTCCGGTCGAGCCCACTGCTGTCCGGCTTAAATTTCTGGACAAGGTGCATGGCGTTGATTCTACTCGGTTTCAGACGTTTCGCGACGATCTGGACACGAGCGGAGGATCAACGCCATGCGGCATCACAATAGCGTCTTTCATGGCCTTCAGAAGCATGTTCCCTGGGCCGTGTTCGACCGCCTTGTGGAAGAGTACCGGGCCGACCATCGGGTGCGGCGCTTGTCCACCAAGAACCAGTTCCTGGCTCTGCTGTTCGGCCAGCTCGCAGGGGCGACGAGCCTGCGCGAGATCGAAGCCGGCATGACCAGCCACGCGGCGCGGCTCTATCATGTCGGCGCCAAGGTGCCGGCGCGATCGACGCTGGCCGATGCCAATGCCCACCGACCCTGGGGCCTGTTCGCCGATCTCTTCGCCCACATGGCGGCGACTGCCAGCCGCGGCGTGCGACGTCATCTGAGTGAGGCGGTGCGCATTCTCGATGCGACCCACATCCGCATGTCCTCGCTCAATGCCGCCTGGCTCCGCCAGCGCCACGACAATTGGGCCGCCAAGCTCCACCTCGTCTACGACCCCAACGCAGATGCGCCCATGGAAATCACTCTCACCGATCAATCCGTCAACGACATCACCCCCGCCAAGGCGATCCGCCCCATCCCCGGCATGACCTATGTCTTTGACCTGGCTTATTATGATTTCGGTTGGTGGGCCGACCTCGATGCGCAAGGCTGCCGCATCGTCACACGCTTCAAGTCCCACACCCGTCTCACCGTGACCGCCGAGAACGCCGTGCCCAAAAACGGCACCATCATCTCCGATCGTATCGGCCTGCTGCCTGCCCGCATGGCGCGCTCCCGGCGCAATCCCATGAGCGATCCGGTGCGCGAGATCACCGTGCGCATCTCGACCGCCAAGACCCTGCGCATCCTCACTAACGACCTCGACGCCCCCGCCGACGAGATCGCCGCTCTCTACAAGCAGCGCTGGCAGATCGAGCTGTTCTTCAAATGGCTCAAGCAGAACCTCAAGATCAGACATTTCCTCGGAACATCCGAGAACGCTGTGCGCATCCAGATCTTCGTCGCCCTGATCGCCTACATCCTGCTGCGCGTGGCTATGGCCACTCAGGATGCCATCCGACAGCCAATCGCCTTCGCCCGCCTCGTGCGCCTCAACATCATGCACCTCAGGTCTCTCAACGCCCTAACAAAGCCTCCGCCGACCCCACCCCTAAACACCCACCAGATGGCTTTCTCATGGAGCCCAATTTGAACCGGACAGCAGTGGCGAAGCGGAGGATGACGGTGTGGTTGGTGGGGCAGGTGGTTCTTCTTCAGTTGCCGGGAACGAATTGACCGGCGGTTGCGCTCACGTCCCCGCCGCGTCCGGGTCGAAGCCCTCGAAGGTGATCTGGTCGGTGTAGTCGCGCGCCTTCTGCCACTGGGCCGGCGTGCGCACGGTCCAGCAGATGAGCGGCATGCCGACATGGCGCAGCATCAGCGGCGCGTTGGCGGGCAGCGCGTCGATGCCGAAGGAGACGAAATGCGGCCACACGATCGCAGCAGCGAGCAGGTGGCGGAGCGCGAAGCGCGCCGGCCAGGGCAGCCGCCCCTCGTCGGGGCCTTTCGGAAAATCGTAGCCGATCATGCCCCGCGGCAGGGCCGGTGCCAGCCGGCGCATGGCGAGCATCGACATGGGATCGAAGGACATGACCGCCGCGGGACCGGAATAATCCGCGAGGATCGGCGCTACCGCCCGCTCCAGCCGCCGGTCGCCGTCCCAGCGGCTCTTCAGCTCGATGACCAGCGGCACCCGTCCGTCGACCAGGTCGAGCAACTCCTCCAGCGTCGGAATGCCGGCATCGCTGTCGTGCAGGCGCACGGCGCGCAGCTCGGCAAGCGTGCGCGCGCCGACCGGCCCGGTGGCTTCGGTCAGGCGGTCGAGCGTGTCGTCATGGAAGACCACGACGCGGCCGTCGGCGGTCAGCTGCAGGTCGCATTCGATGGCAAACGTATGGGCGATCGCCGCTTCCGCCGCCGGCAGCGTGTTCTCGATGCGCCGCCGCGCGCGGTCGTGGTAGCCCCGGTGCGCGATCGGCCGCGCCGTCAACCAGCCGAGTTCGGACATCTGTCTACCCCGTCAGGCGACCTCGACGATGGCTTCGACCTCGACGGCGACGCCGAGCGGCAGGCTCGCCACGCCGACGGCCGAGCGGGCATGCCGGCCGCGTTCGCCGAGCACTTCGATGAGGAAGTCGGAGCAGCCGTTCATGACCCGGTGCGGATCGGTGAAGTCGGGTGTGCAGTTGACGAAGCCCGTGAGCTTGACGATGCGCTTGACCTTGTCGAGATCGCCGAGGGCGACCTTCAGCTGGGCGAGGATGTTGATGGCGCAGATGCGGGCCGCCTGCTGGCCCTCCTCGACGCCAAGCTCGTGGCCAAGCTTGCCGACGACCTTGTCGCCGCCGGGCAGGATGGACACTTGGCCGGAAACGAAGACGAGCTGTCCGGTCGCCAGCGTCGGAATATAGCTGGCGGCCGGCGTCGGCGGTTCCGGCAGGGTCACGCCCAGCGCGGTCAGGCGGGCCTCGGCAGTTTCGGCCATTGCTTTTCCCCTTCGGTTGTCCTGTTGTGGCCGATCTAGTCGCGCAGAATCCGGGGCGACGCAAGAACCATGGAACAACGACCCATGCGATTCATGTCGCCCGTCGGGCTTGCCGGCCTAGCCGGCCTTCTGCTGCTGGTCCCGGCGGCGCGGGCAGAGGTGCCGGATCTGGCGTCCTACCGGGCGGTCTACGAGCTGACGATCGACGAGAGCAACAGCGAGATGGCGTCGACGGCGACGGTCAGCGGCCGCATGGCGGTCGAATTCGTCGGTGCGCGGTGCAGCGGCTACAAGAGCAAGATGCGCATCGTCACCGAGGGCGAGGACGCGGACGGCAATTCGCAGATCACCGATGCGCGCAGCGATACGACGGAGAGTGCCGACGGGCGCTTCGATTTTTCCAACCAGACCTACGTCAACGACGGGCTCACCGACGAGTCGGCCGGTGTGGCGACACGCATTGCCGGCGGCATCGCGGTGGCGCTGACCAAGCCCGGCAACAAGCACCTGACGCTCGATGCCAGCACGGTGTTTCCCACCGAGCAGATGCGGCGCGTTCTGGCGGCGGCGGCGGCGGGCAAACACTTCGTTTCGATGGACGTCTATGACGGCTCGGACAACGGCGAGATCGTCTATGCCACCGCGGCGGTCGTCGGCAAGGAATCGTCAGCGCCCGACGACTATGGCGACGATACGCTGGTCGGCGAGGCCGGCTTCGCCGGCTTGCCGCACTGGCCGGTGACGGTGAGCTATTTCGAGAAGGGCAGCGGCACCGACGACGCGCCGAGCTACGTCACCTCGTTCGTGGTCTATGCCAACGGCATCGGTCGCAAGCTCAGGATCGACTACGGCAAGTTTGCGCTCGTCGGCCACCTGACCCATCTGGAGATGCTGCCGGCGCCGAAGTGCTGAGGCAGAAGCGACCGGTCCGATCGTCTCCGCGCAGGCGGGGATTCGAAGGCCCTAACCCGACGGTGCCGACGCGGCGCGCGCGATCCTGCGGCCGCTGGAATGGTCGATCGAGCCGTCGATCTGCACCACCGTGCTGTAGAGCGCTTCCTTGTTCACCAGGTCCCAGAGGATGGCGGCGTTCTTCACCGACAGCCGCACACAGCCGTGCGAGACGGGCCGGCCAAGGCCGCGGTCACGGGTGCCGTGCACCGCATTGCCCTTGTTGGTGAAGAAGATCGAGAAGGGCATCGGCGCGTTGTCATATTCCTTGCTGCGATGGTCCTTGTCCCGGCTCAGCGCCCAGAAGGTGCCGTTGGGTGTGTCATAGCCGGGCCGTCCGGTCGACACCGGCCAGGTGTAGCGCTGCTGGCCGTCGACGCTGACCGTCATGCGCTGGGTGGTCTTGTCGACGCGGATGAGGATGTCGGCGCGGGCCGGAAGGCTGAACAGCAGCCCTGCCAGACAGGCTCCCAGGAACAGCGTGATGATGCGGTTGGTATGCACGGATTTCCCCTCCGTTCGGCGTCCGACAACTGTAGGGATCATCTGGCAGAATCGTAAAATCTTCTATGACCGACTTCACAATTCTGCCAAGGCCGCCAAAAAACAGGGGCGTGGCCGGGATGGAGCGTGGGCGAATTCGGCCCCGGCCCGCCTGGCGGCGGCCGGGTCGTTCACAGGCCGATTGTTGCGACCGCGTCCCGCGTCATCTTTCGGCTGAGAGCTCCAGCCCTATGCTCTGGCCGTGCTGCCATCGCCGGATCGCCGCTCGCCATGACTACGACGTCGCTGATAGGCGAGCCGTAGCCGAGGCGTCCGGTATGCCGGTTTTGAGCAAGCTCGCGAACTGATCCGCAGGTACCGGCCGGGAGAAGAGGTAACCTTGAAGGAAATCGACGCCAGATTGGGTGAGGCTCAACGCCTGTGCTTCGGTCTCGACGCCCTCTGCGATCGTTTTGAGACCGAGCGCGACGGCCAGTTCAATCACCGCCTGGACAATTGCCTCGGACCTCGCCCCAGTGCCGAGGCGGGAGACAAAGCTGCGGTCGATCTTGAGTACGTCGAAGGCGAGGTCGTTGAGCAGCGACAGGGATGAATAGCCGGTACCGAAGTCATCGATGTGGATGGCAATACCGAGCGATTTCATCAATTGGAGATTGTCGCGGGTCACATCCGTGTTGTTGGTGATCGTCAACTCGGTAATCTCGATATTGATCAGCGACGGTGGAATCCGGAACTTCTCGAGCGTCTTGACCAACTGCAGACCAAACGTCGGATCCCGGAACTGGACGGGAGAGACGTTCATGGAAATCGGAACGACCTCGAGTCCTGCGTCGATCCACCGCCGCAGACAGCCACACGCTTCCTCCAACAGGTGGAGCGCGAGCATTGAAATCAGACCGGAGTTCTCCGCCAAGGGAATGAACTCGCTTGGGGGAATGAGCTCTCCGTTCTCGTTCCGCCACCGGGCCAGCCCTTCGGCGGCGGCGATAGCGCCCGTGTTTGCGTCGACGATTGGTTGGAAATTCAGGAAAAGTCGACTGTTGGCTATGTCTTCGGGCATACGCAGTTTTAGCGCGTACTCGGCCTTGGCCTCTGCATCCATTGTGGCGTCGTAGAAATTGATCGAGCCGCGGCGGACCGTCTTTGCCTTGTACAGCGCCACGTCGGCATGGGAGACGAACTCGTCTACTTCGGCATCGTCAATGGGAAATACCGAGATGCCGATGCTGACGCTTGCCTCGGCGGTTGTATCGTTCAGATCGACAATCGATCTGACTGCGAAGCCTATCTTCTCGGCGATCGTTATGGCGGCGCTCGCCGATCCTATATGGGCGGCCAGGACCGCGAACTCGTCGCCGCCGAGGCGGGCAACGGAATCGGTCTCGCGAATTTGTCCTTCGAGCGTCCGCGCGACCTTGCTGAGAAGTATGTCGCCGGTCTCATGGCCATACAGATCGTTGATCTCCTTGAAGTGATCAACGTCGATAATCAGCAGGGCGCAGGCGAGCCCCGTGCGGCGGGCGTCGGCCAGCGCGCGGCGGAGTTGCTCGAAGAACGCCCGCCGGTTGAGAAGGCCGGTCAACGGATCGGTATTGGCGAGGTGGACCAACTCGCCCTCGCTCTTTTTGCGCTCGATAGCGTAGCGGATCGAGCGCAGCAGCGGCCGCGGTTGCACCTCGGCCTTCTCAAGGTAATCGCTGGCGCCGAACTTGAGTGCTTCGGTCGCGGTAACAAGATCGGAAAGGCCGGTCAGTACGATA
This sequence comes from uncultured Alphaproteobacteria bacterium, assembly GCA_963743015.1. Lineage (GTDB taxonomy): Bacteria > Pseudomonadota > Alphaproteobacteria > Rhizobiales > Kaistiaceae > CAVSRC01. The sequence goes on along the minus strand of CAVUOD010000032.1, from coordinate 14,796 downwards.
ATCGGTACGTTCGGCTTCGCGGCCCGTGCCGCGCGCAGGCCGTCCAGCCCTTTGGCATCGGGCAGGCCGAGATCAAGCAGCACCGCGTCGTAACAATTCTGCGAGTCGCCAAGCCGGGACAGGGCTTCGGCGAGTGTCCCGGCCATCTGGAGTCCGCAGCGAATTTGTGCGTCGCTGCAAGCCTCCTGCATCGCGATTTCCGCCAAGCGGCGGTCCCCTGGATTGTCCTCGACCAGAAGGATTGTGAGGTGATCGGCAAGTCCGCTCATGGGCGCACCAACGCCGTCAAGCTACCGCCGGCGGCAGCTTCACAACCTCGAACCAGAAGTCCTCGATGGAGTGCACGATCTTCAGGAACCCCTCGAAATCGATCGGTTTGGAAATGAAGCAGTTGGCGTGGGAACTCATAGGACTTGATGATGTCCGCCTCGGCTTCGGACGATGTGATCACGACAACCGGGATGACGCGCAGGATCGGATCCTCCTTGATCTGCTTGAGAATCGTGCGTCCGTCCACGCCCGGCAGGTTAAGGTCGAGGAGGATCACATCGGGCCTTGGTGCCTCGACATACTCGCCACGATGAAAAAGGAAGTCGAGCGCCTTCCTGCCATCCATAATGGCGTGCAACTTGTTGGCGACCTTTGCCTCCTTGAGGCCTTCGACCGTCAGTCGCACGTCGGCGGGGTTGTCTTCGATCAACAGGATCTCGATCGGCCGCACCCGTCCCTCACTTATCATTGCTCTCCTCCGTGGTTGCTCGCGCCGCCGGCAACGTGAAACGGAAGACCGAACCGCCGCCGGGTGCCTGGTCGACCCAGATCTTGCCGCCATGGCGCTCGACGATCCGCCGGCATGACGCCAGACCGATTCCAGTTCCCTGATAGGTCTCGCGGCTGTGCAGGCGCGCGAAGATATCGAAGACCTTTTCCCGGAACTCCGGCTCGATGCCGATGCCATTGTCGGCAATCGAGAACTCCCAAAAGTCGCCCCGACATTCGGCCGCCAGGTGGACTTGGGGTGACGCGTCGCCATGATACTTCAGCGCGTTGTCGATGAGATTGATGAACAGCCGATCCATCTGGACCGGATCGGCCTCGATTTCCGGCAGCGGCTCGACCGTGATGTTGGCGCCGATTGCTGTGACCTGTTCATCGAGCGCCTTGATCGCGCCCGTGACGATGTCGCCCGCGGCCAGATTTTCCAGATTTAGCGGCCGGTTGCTGACGCGCGAGTAGCCGAGCAGGTCGTTGATCAGGCGCTTCATGCGCTCGGCGCCATCGACAGCATATCCGATGAACTCGTCTGCCTCGGCGTCGAGCTTGCCGCGATAGCGGCGCGCCAGCAGGCCGAGATAGCTGTTGACCATGCGCAACGGCTCCTGCAGGTCGTGGGAGGCGACATAGGCGAATTGCGACAGTTCCTGATTGGAGCGCCGCAGTTCGTCGGCCTTGGCCTCGACCTCTTCCTCGCGCTCCGCGATTCTGGCGGTCATCGCCGCGAAGGCGCGGGCCAGTACGCCGGTTTCGTCGCCACGGCGCGTCGCCGCTTCGATGTTGATGGCGCGGCCGCCGGCGGCGATGGTGGTCGCCGCAACCGTCAGGTCGCGAAGCGGCCGCGTTACGGCGCTCGCCAGCAACACGGCAAAGAAGGCGCCGCCCGCGATGAGGCCGAGAGCGATCAAGACCATCGTCTTGCGCTGGGCTTGGATGCCACTCAGAAGCACCTGACTGTCGAGCTTGGCAGCAACGACGACATAGCGATCCGGTTGCCGGGGGTCGAGGTGGACCCGTTTCGCGGAGACGAGTTCATCGCCGCCTGCCGTCCGGACCAATCCTGAGAATTCCGGCGCACCGCCATCGAACAAAGCGTCGACGCCGATGATATCGTCCTGAATCCGATAACGGTTGCCAATATCGAAGCCAAAGGTCTTCGACGAGTTGGGGTGAGCGAGATAGTCCCCCGCCTGGTTGGTGACGAGCAAGGTCTCGTCGCGTGCCAGCGTATCCCTGAGAAGGTTGAACCAATACACGGCGTCGACGTTAATGATCACCTCGCCGCGCAGGATGCCGGCTTCGTCGAAGACCGGCGTTGCGGTGCGGATCACAGGGAGGTACGGCACCACGAGCTTGCCGAATTCCTGATTGAGTTCGAATTCGGAGACATACACCTCGCCCTTGGGGAGCTTCGCCGTTTGGTCGAAAAACGGACGGTCGCCCTTGACCTGCAGCAGGTTCGGCGGCGTCTGTCGAATTGTGCCGTCGGCGCCACGTTCGACGCGCACAATCTCCCTGCCGCCATTGGCCATGCCGATATAGCGTAACCGCACATAGGACGGCCGGCTCTCGAGGAGAGCCGCGAAGATCGCCCCAAGGCGCCGTTCCCATTCGGCCTCGTTGACCCCGTCGGACGGATCGACACCGTCATTGAGTTGGGCACGAACGATGCCTTCCACCGGGAGCGTCCGCGACAAGAACAGCACATCCTGGCGAGCAAATTCGCGCCGCGCGACAAGGCGAAGGGCGGCGGCATTGACCGACGACGAAAGACCTTGTTTCTCGCGCCCGATCAGCGCATCGACAGCGCCCTGGTACATGAAGAACGCGATCGCGCCCGCAGTGATCGCTCCGAGCAAGGTCGCCCAGAAGGCGATCCGAACCGCGAGGCCGAAGCGCACCTTTGGCTCGTTCCCAGAAGGCATCGCGGCAAGCGCGGACGAGGCCCGCTCCGCATCCGCGACGACCGGAGCTCCTGATCTTTGGAACGACTCCGATATTGACATGCGGCCTCACAGAGATTTCGGTCTATTTCAGCGCAATATAATGATCGCTGAATAACAATTCGTTACTACTTGTGAGTCCTCCCGGATAATATTGTTCAATGAATTATATTATTTACGCCAGCCCGATGTATTAAAAAGAAGACCCTCGCCGTTGCTTAGACGAATTATCAAAAATTTTAAGTCTGCCGAGATCGGACGCCGATTGTTGCGATCTCGTCCCGCGTCATCTTTCGGCCGAGAGTTCCAGCCCTATGCTCTGGCCGTGCTGCCATCGCCGGATCGCGTCAAAGACACGGCCAGTGTCGAGGATCATCAACGAAAATGACCGTGGCGGGACCGCATGGTCCTGGATCGTCACGCGGGCGCCGTGGGGCGACAGATCGCGGATGGCGCAGTCGATTGTTGAGAAGCCGTCGTCGAGAATGATCCTGCCGCGAAACAGCACGCGGTCGCGACGCTCGCGGCGTCGGTTCTCGGCACGTTCGTTGGCGATCGCAGTATCGGTTGCCGCGGCGGCCACGGCAGTATCCGACCCGTTCGTCGCGGGAACGGCGGCCGGCGCCGCGGTCTGGCTCGTGTCCGCCGACACGGGTTGCGCCGGCTGCGGCAAATAATGCCCGACGCCTGTGGTCTTTGCGGTCTGCAGGGACTGCTTGGCGGTGCTCAGCAGCTCGTCGCCGGTCTTGCCGTCGAAGGGGAATACGGCGCCACCGATGCTGGCTGACAGCGCCACTCTGACGCTGTCCAGCTCGACGGAGAACGACAATGCCTCGGTGAGCCGGAGGCAGGCCTGCTCCACCTTCGCCTGCGACACCTCACGGTCCATGAGATAGAGGAACTCGGCGCCGCCAAACCGACCGAACGTGTCGGAGGCGCGTGAGGCGGACGTCAGCTTCTGGGCGAAGGCCTTGAGAATCCGGTCGCCGATCGCCTGGCCGTGAGTGTCACGGATCTCGTCGAAGCGGTTGATATCAACCAGTAATACGGCAAACGAGTTGGTGTGCCTTTTCGCGCTGGAGTGCAAGGTAGCGAGACGCTCCTCGAGGAAACTACGGTCGGGGAGACCGGTCAGCCGGTCATAGCGCGCGAGCATCGACAGGTGCTCGATCTCATCGTTGAGGATTTGCGTTTTGCGATTGGCGGCGACCGCACGGCGCACCGCCTGGACCAGTTCCCGGCCAAACTCGTGATCCATTGAAACGAAGTCGCTGAAGCCGCTTCGGAATGCCTTGAGGACGACTTTCTGACTGGCGACATCGGTCAGCATGATCATGGCGGAGCGATTTGGGACACGCTGTTCGATCAGTTCGCGCAGCTCGATGCTGTTGCGGCCGCAGGCGGTTTGACCGGCGATGACACAGTCATAGTCTTCGCGTTGCAGCTTTTCGAACAGCTCGTCTTCTGTCGCCGCGTGATCGATCAGGGAAATTTCTGCGGCGGCGACGGAATCGACAACCGTCCTGAAATAGTCCTTTTCGCCAAGGACCAGCACATGGACCGACCGCTCGTTGCGGGTCGCCTCGAGCGGCTGGATACGGGCAGTTCGGTCACGCCCGTTTGGCTTCACGATCGTTTCGGTTTCTTGTCGTGTGTCTTCCAACATGGCTTGAACCCTCACTGGCTCCGCGTCGCGCCGAGATAGGTCGCGAACTCGTCTGGTGGAAGCGGATGGCAAAAGTGGAAACCCTGGCCCTCCGTGCAGTTCAAATCGCGCAGTATGTTGAGCTGGCTTTCGGTCTCGATCCCCTCGGCGACGACGGCTAGCTCCAGGCTTTTGCCCATCTCGATGATCGCCCCGACCAGCGACCTGTCGCGTGCCTCCTCCGGAAGTCTCTCCACGAAGGAGCGATCGATCTTCAGGGTACTGATGGCGAAGCGCTGGAGATAACTCAGGCTCGAAAATCCGGTGCCGAAGTCGTCGAGCGCCAGCTTGATACCCAGATCCGACAAGGCTTTCAGTGTCGTGTTGGCGGCATGCTGGTCCTGCACGAGCGTTCGCTCGGTGAGTTCCAGTTCGAGGATGCCGGGCTCAAGGAGACCGGTCGCGAGCAGATCGGCAATTCCGTCCAGATAGGTGGGGTTGCGGAATTCAACGGGAGAGACGTTGACCGCCAAGATGCCGACCGGCAGCCCGGCGTCTCGCCAGCTGTTTGCCTGTCGACACGCTTCGCGCATGACCCACCGTCCGATCGGCACGATCAGTCCGGAATCCTCGGCGAGCGGAATGAAATCTTCGGGAGGGACGATGCCGCGCTCGGGATCGCGCCAGCGGATAAGCGCTTCGGCACCGGTGACGGCGCCCGTCAGCAGGTTCACGCGTGGCTGGTAGTGGAGAAGGAACTCTTCCTTCTCCAGCGCGTTCAGAAGACCGCCTTCGGCCGATTGCCGTTCAAGCGCACGAGCGTTCATGTCCGGGCGGAAGCATTTGTGCGTGTTGCGGCCGCTTTTCTTGGCTTCGTAAAGCGCGATGTCGGCGCTGTGGACCAGGGTTTCGGCATTGCGGCCATCGGCCGGATATACGGCGATACCGACGCTCGCCGTCAGGTGAAGCTCGTGGTCACCGATGAGATGCGGCTTGGCGACTTCGTTGAGAATCTTTGTCGCGTATGTTTCGGCATCCTCGACGCTGTTCACTTCGGGGAGCAGGATAATGAATTCGTCGCCGCCCTGCCGGCTGACCGTGTCGGAACTGCGCCCGGCGGAGGCGATCCGCTTCGCCAACGACTGGAGCAGAAAGTCGCCCATCATGTGACCCAGCGAGTTGTTGATGTTCTTGAAGTTGTCGCAGTCGAGGAACAGAACGGCGATCTGTCGCTGGTGGCGCTGCGCCAGGCTGATTGCCTGATTTAGCCGGTCGTCGAAGAGGACCCGGTTGGGCAAGTCGGTGAGAAAGTCGTGATGCGCCAGATGGGAAATCTTGAGCGCGGCAGCGCGTGCTTCGCTGACGTCCTGGAAGACGACAACGGCGCCCGTCACTTTTCCATTGCGCTGGTGAATTGGGGAGATGGTGTCGGCGACGGTCAGTTCGCTTCCATCCCGGCGGATCAGGATGGCGTTGTTCTTCAACACCATCGGCTCGTTCTTGATGATGCTGAGCTGTAGCGGATCGCGGATCGGTTCGCGCGTGGAGCCGTCGATTACGCGGAAAATATCGTTCGCCAAGCGGCCGATGGCCTCTTCGCGTGGCCACCCGGTGGCCTTTTCCGCGGCGCGGTTGAGATACGTCACGCAACCGAGGGTGTCGGTGCACAGCACCGCATCGCCGATCGACTCGAGGGTAGTTCCGGCCTGCGCCTCGTCGGCAGAGACGGCCTGGTCGGCCGGCTTCCCCTCGATCACGCTTAGCAGGCCCGGTGAAAGCGGCCGAACTTCGAGCAATCCGGCAACAAGCGCGTCCCGAGCCTGACGTCTTGCGGCGGATCCCGTCAGCGCCTGGTCCGTCGCGGCAACGACCATCACACAGGCGTCGGGTGCAGCCTGCTGGATGGCTTCCAGAGTCTCAGGTCCCGCGCCGCCGGGCAGAAACAGGTCGACAAGGACGCCCTCAAAATTATCGCTCGCCAGTGCTGTCAGGGCCGATGCGAGCTTCTTTTCCCAATGCATCCGTATCGGGCGACGCTTATCCCGCGGCAGACTGTTCTTGACGTGGAGAAGACAATCTTCGACACCGACGCGCTCGAAGTGATCGGGGCCGATGAAAAGAAAGTTACGAGTTCGGTTGCTGCGGTGCGGGGCGATGTCAACCATCCTAACCTCCCTCGAATTCGGAGGGATTTCTTGCATGTTCAATTGGGCACGTTCGGAATTCCGGCGATGTTCACTTTTGCACAGATTACCCAGTTCTGCTTCACAAGCTAAACAGAACGTTGTAAGATCGCCTTATTCATTAACTATTCAAAATTTCATGTGAGATCGAAAGCGGACGAAGCCGATGGTTGTCAAAGCGGCGTATCTTGATCCGATAATGATTACTGCCGGCTTTGCCGGGTTTGCGTCTGATCCTGAACTGAATGCCAAGGATATCGTCTTCAGTCAGGGCGACCCGGCTGATGCCGTCTTCTATGTCCAGACCGGTGGGGTTCAGCTCACCATCGTCTCCGATCAGGGCAAGGAGGGTGTTATCGCGCTCCTCGGACCCGGGGATTTCTTCGGCGAGGGATGTCTATCCGGTCAGCCGCGTCGGTTGGCCTCTGCCGTTGCCACGATGGATTCGAGGATCATTCGGATCGAAAAGGCGGCAATGGTCCGGCGGCTCCACGAAGACAAGGATTTCTCCGAAAAGTTCATGACGTTCTTGATGACGCGCAACATCCAGGTCGAAGCGGATCTTGTCGACCAGCTTTTCAATTCAAGCGAAAAACGGCTGGCGCGGCTGCTCCTCCTGCTTGCCAACTTCAGCGACGATGGGCAGTTGCGTCCGATCGTTCCGAAGATCAGTCAGGATGTGCTGGCGGCGCGCGTCGGCACGACCCGTTCGCGCGTCAACAAATTCATGAACAAGTTCCGGAAGCTCGGCCTGATCGAATACAACGGCGAGATCAAGGTGCATGCCGGGCTGCTGAACGTCATCGTTCACGACTGACGTCGCTACGGCCGCCGCGGCTTCCTCTCCGTATCGAACACCAGTCCCAGTTCCACCGCTTTGGTGCCGAATTGGTCGCGAATTGTGTCGACCGCGTGCTCGGCCTTGGCGCGCTTGGCGGCGGCCGGGTCGATCAGGTCGTCCGGATCGGCGAGCGCCAGGTCGGCGAATTCCGACACGCCGATGCCGATCAGGCGGAACTTCGTCTGGCCGTCCGCCTCGCGGGCCAGCAGCTCGCTGCCGGCTTGGAAGATACGGTCGGCAAGCTGCGTCGGGTCGGCGAGGTGGCGGCTGCGGGTGCGCAGGCGGAAGTCGGCGGTCTTCAGCTTGAGCGTCACTGCGACGCCGGCCAGTTCCGCCTTCTTCAGCCGCCGCGACACCTTCTCCGACAGGGCGCGCAGGATCGCCTTCAGTTTGTGCGGGTCGGCGATGTCGCTGTCGAAGGTGGTCTCGTTGCTGACGCTCTTGGCCTCGCCCTCCGGCTCGACGCTGCGGCTGTCGTCGCCTTGTGCCAACCGCGCCAGCCGCAGCCCCATGCTGCCGTAGCGCCGGCCGAGTTCGGCCTCGTCCATCTGCTGCAGCGTGCCGATATTGCGGATGCCGTCGGCCGCCAGCCGTGCCTGCGTGGTCTTGCCGACGCCCCAGATCAGGCCGACCGGCTTCGAAGCCAGGAAAGTCGTGGCCTCGGCTTCGCCGATCACCGAGAAGCCGCGCGGCTTTTCGAGGTCGGAGGCGATCTTGGCGAGGAACTTGTTGAAGGAGAGGCCGATCGAGACCGTGATGCCGATCTCGGTCTCGATGCGGCTCTGCAGGCGGGCGAGCGCCAAAGCCGGCGGGCCGTGGTGCAGGCGCTCGGTGCCGGCCATGTCCATGAACGCCTCGTCGATCGACAACGGCTCGACCAGCGGCGTCAGCGACTGCATCAGCGTGCGCACCTCGCGCCCGACGCGGCTGTACTTCTCGAAATCCGGGCGGATCACCACCGCATCGGGGCAGGCTTCAAGCGCCTTGAACATGGGCATGGCCGAGCGCACGCCGCGGATACGGGCGATGTAGCAGGCGGTTGCCACGACGCCGCGTTTTCCCCCGCCGACGATCACCGGCCGGTCGGCAAGTTCCGGGTGGTCGCGCTTTTCGATCGCGGCATAGAATGCGTCGCAGTCGAGGTGGGCGATGGTCAGGCTGAAAAGCTCGGGATGGCGGATGAGGCGTGGGCTGCCGCAACGGGCGCAGCGGCTGGCGCCTGCCGCTGCCAGGGTCAGGCAATCGCGGCAGAAACCGGGCGTTTCGGCGATTTTCTCAGGCGCCGGCATCGTCTCGTCCGATCGGCTCGACTGGGGCGAGGCTAGCCGCGCTCCCGCCGCCGTTCAATCGCCGTGCGGGAGTGCTCAGTCATTGGCCTTGCCGGCGGAAAAGCCCCTCTGCTAAGAGGGCGGAACTTCAACGGATTTTGCGTGAGATGTCAGTCGATAAGGACACGGTCAAGCGCGTGGCGCATCTCGCCCGCATCGCGGTCAGCGATGCCGAGGCGGAGAAGCTCCAGGACGACCTCAACACCATCCTCGGCTTCGTCGAGCAGTTGAACGAGGTCGACGTCACCGGCGTCGAGCCGATGACGGCGGTGCTGCCGATGAAGATGAAGCTCAGGGACGATGCGGTCACCGACGGCGCCAAGGCCGATGCGGTCACCGCCAATGCGCCGGTCAGCGAGGCGCACTTCTACGTCGTGCCCAAGGTGGTCGAATGACCATGGCGGCGGCCCTTCAGGCCGAGCGGCCGGCATCGGACGTGACCATTGCGGTGGAGACGCCCTTGCAGGATGACGTGCGTCTGATGGTGGCGGCGCTCAATGATTATCTGATGCCGCTGACGCCGCGCGAGTTCCAGTTCCAGCTCACCGCGGAGCAGATGGCGGCGCCGACGGTGACCGTCTTCGTCGCCCGCGACGCTGGTCGCCGGCCGCTCGGCATGGGCGCGCTCAAGGACCACGGCGGCGGCCTCGGTGAGGTCAAGCGCATGTTCACGCTGCCGGAAGTGCGCGGACAGCGTATCGGCTCGCTGCTGCTCGAACGGATCGAGCGCCAGGCGCAGGAGTGGGGGATCGCGCGCCTCGTCCTGGAGACCGGCGAGGCGCCGGGCTTCGAGCAGGCCTGGCGCGTCTACGAGCGCGGCGGCTTCAGCCGCTGCGGCGCCGTGCTCGACTATCCCGATTCCGGCTATTCGCGGTTTTACGAAAAGAGCCTTTCCGCATGACCGATCTCACCGCGCTCACCATTGCCGAAATCCGCGATGGCCTGTCGGCGCGCCGCTTCTCCGCCGTCGAGTTGACCGAGGCCTATCTCAAGGCCATGGAAGCGGCGCGTTCGCTCAACGCCTATATCGTCGAGACGCCGGAGAAGGCGCTGTCGATGGCCGCCGAATCCGATCTTCGCATCGCGCGTGGCGACGCGCGGCCGCTCGAGGGCGTGCCGCTCGGCATCAAGGACCTCTACTGCACCGAGGGCGTCCACAGCCAGGCAGCAAGCCACGTGCTTGACGGTTTCAAGCCGACCTACGAATCGACCGTCACCGCCAACCTGTGGGCCGACGGCGCGGTGATGCTCGGCAAGCTCAACATGGACGAGTTCGCCATGGGCTCGTCCAACGAGACCTCCTATTACGGCCCGGTGGTCAGCCCCTGGCGGTCGAAGGGCTCCAACGCGCCGCTGGTGCCCGGCGGGTCGTCGGGCGGCTCGGCGACGGCCGTCTCGGCGCATCTCTGCGCCGGCGCCACGGCCACCGATACCGGCGGTTCCATCCGCCAGCCGGCCGCCTTCACCGGCACGGTCGGCATCAAGCCGACCTACGGTCGCTGCTCACGCTGGGGCATCGTCGCGTTTGCCTCGTCGCTGGACCAGGCCGGGCCGATCGCCCGCGACGTGCGCGACGCGGCGATCATGCTGAAATCGATGGCCAGCATCGACCCCAAGGACGCCACCTCGGCCGACGTGCCGGTGCCGGACTATGAAGCCGCGCTGGGGCAGGGGGTGAAGGGCCTCAAGATCGGCATCCCCAAGGAATATCGCGTCGAGGGCATGCCGGCCGAGATCGAGACGCTATGGGAAGAGGGCAAGGCGTGGCTGAAAGAAGCCGGCGCGACAATCGTCGACATCTCGCTGCCGCACACGAAGTATGCTTTGCCGGCGTACTATATCGTCGCCCCGGCCGAGGCCTCGTCCAATCTCGCCCGCTATGACGGCGTGCGCTACGGCCTGCGCGTCCCCGGCGACGACATCATCTCCATGTACGAGGCGACGCGCTCGGCGGGCTTCGGCAAGGAGGTCAAGCGGCGCGTCCTGATCGGCACCTATGTTCTGTCGGCGGGTTATTACGACGCCTATTATCTCCGCGCCCAGCGCGTGCGCACGCTGATCAAGCGCGATTTCGAGACGGTCTTCGCCGACGGCATCGACGCCATCCTGACGCCGGCGACGCCGACCGCCGCCTTCGGGCTGGAAGCCATGGCGCTGGCCTCGCCGATCGAGATGTATCTCAACGACGTCTTCACCGTGACGGTCAACATGGCCGGCCTGCCGGGCATTGCGGTGCCCGCCGGGCGGACGGAGACCGGCCTGCCGATGGGCCTCCAGCTCATCGGCCGCCCCTTCGACGAAGCCACGCTCTTCCGCGCCAGCGAGGTCATCGAGGACGTCGCCGGCCGCTTCACCCCGGAACAGTGGTGGGCGACCGCATGACGCGAACCAGAATTCTCTGGAAGCTCAGCGAAGGCTTGAGCAAGGAATCTGACGCAGACATATGGGCCGCGCATAGTTGCGCTTGAGAACGCTTCCTATGATGTCGCTAAGCTGGCGATACAGAGCGCGCTTCTTGTAAATGGCGGAGCGTTGGTGGCGGTGCCGGCCTACCTCGCGTTGGCGCCCGGCAAACTGACCGTGACCAGCCTCACTCCGTCGTTTGTTTCTTTCGTTGTTGGCATTCTCTTGGCAGCCATTTGTGCCTATTGCGCGTACGTGAATTATCAAGCTACCGCGATGGCAGACGTGCATCAGCGCGACACCAAGATTCTTGAGGTCAACGAGCGATACACGCCTGAATATTTCTATCGCATGAAGCCGGCCAGGGATGAATATCGAAGCAAGCTGGAAAGCATGAACAGATTCAGCCAACGGGTCGCAAAGTTCACATTGTGGACTGCAAATGCCACGGGCTGGCTATCATTTATCTCGTTTGCCGTCGGCTGCTTTTTTGCGGCTCGGCTCGCGATGAGTTGAGGGTGGGATGACCCGTCAGAACATTTCCTCCGGCAGCCCCTACGAGCCGGTCATCGGCTTCTCGCGCGCCGTTCGCATCGGCGCCACGATCGCCATCAGCGGCACGGCGCCGATCGGGCCGGACGGCAGGACCGCTGGTGCCGGCGACGTTGCGGCGCAGGTCCGCCGTTGCATCGCCATCGCCTCCGAGGTGCTGGCCAAGGCCGGCGCCAGCCTCGACGATGTCATCCGCACGCGCATGTATCTGGCGAATGCCGCGGACTGGGAGAAAGCCGGCCGCGCCCATGGCGAGACCTTCGCGGCGATCCGCCCGGCCTCGACCATGGTCGTGGTCAACGCGCTGCTCGATCCCGACTGGCTGGTCGAGATGGAGTTCGACGCGGTGGTGGACTCCGCCTAGCGCTGAGCTTCGGCATCTGGCTCTGGATCGATCCGGCCACCTGTCCGCAGGGCACATTGGGTGCGACCGTCGCCGTGCTGCCGGAGAACAGGGTGAACCAGTCCGGCCCCATCGGTCCTAGCGAGTCGCGCGCCGGGATTTCCGACTGCTGCCACAGATCGTGCGTCCAGCCGAACTCGAATTTCACCGCCGACTGGAAGACGATCGGGATCACCTTGGTCGACCCCTTGGGCATCGTTTCAGGCAGCTTCAGCCCGGCCGTATTGTAGAGGTCGCCCTTGATGGTGGTGGTCGGGATATCCTTGGTGTTGTGGAACGGCCCCGATACCTTTTGCGCCGGGAAGACGTTCCTGAAGTGGATGGCGAGGTCGGCGTAGCAGGCCTCCTTGTAGAGGCTCGTCGGGTCGCGGTCGTATTGCGTGCGCGTCACTGCAATCATCGCCAATGGTGGCTGATCGACCGCGCCATGCGCGGGCTTGGCGTAGACGCCCGACGGCAGACAGAGCGGCTCGCGACCGTTCTGGTGAGCCTCCTCGGTGCCGACGCAGCCGGGGGTGTCGTTGGATTTCTTGAGGTTGTCGGCGGCCGCACTCAGGCCCTTCTTGAGCGCGTCCTGGCACGGGCCAATGCAGGGAATGCCGGTCTGCTCGGTGATCTGGTCGGCGGCGAGGTCGACGGCGGCGTCGACTCCCTGGTCGACAAGCTGGTTGTAGTTGGGGATGCTCGGCGGCAGGCCGAGGGCAGCCATGCCTGCATTGACGCCGACTTCTGCCACGACACGGCAATCGGAGCCCTTGCCGCCGACCGCCGAGACCATGGCTTTGCATTGCAGGCCGAACGGCGTGTAGTCCATGACGATGTCGACGGCGATCTTCTTGAGGTCGCTATAGGTGCCGCTCACCCAGTCCCACAGGTCGGTGATGCCGCTGCCGGCGGCATCCACTAGGTCGCCGAGCGAATTGATGTTGTGCCCCTTGCCCTTGTAGTCCGGCGGGCAGTGCTCGCCGAGCGGATAGAGGCCCTTGATCATGCTGCTGGTGCCCGGCTCGTAGCCGGTGACCACCACGCAGCCCCAGCGGTTCGGGTCGGCGAAGTCCGGCGGCGTGAAGGACACCACCTTGACGTTGAACAGGTTGGGCGGACTGGTGCTCGGCAGCGTCAGCGGCGGCTGCGGCGGCGGTTTGTGGCCGTAATAGACCTTGATGACGTTCGACGGCGTACCGGCGAAGACCTTCACGCCCGGCGCAATCACCGGCACGATGCGAACATAGAAGACCGCCGGCGGCGGCATATGTAGCCGGGCCTTTCCGATGCCGCTGCCGCTGTTGGCAAGCGCCTTGAAATCGACCGGCACGTCGTGTGCCGCGCCAGCGAACGTGCCGGAGGCGACCAGATGCGGCGGCGCGAAGTCGGCCGGCGCCCCCTTGCCGAATGGCGGGAAGGGGGCCGTCGCCACCTGCCAGAGGAAGCCGCCGGCGTGCGGGATCTTCTTCACGTCGCCGGTGAAGCCGACGGTCTGCGAGCCGCCGCCTCTGCTCATGTCGATATCCGTGTCGAGGCGGAACTCGCAGCCGCTGGTGCAGTGATAGAGCCAAGCGCCCTCGGGGTAGGTGAGCGTCAGATTGGCGACCGCGCCGTGGGCGATGGTCAGCCCGCCCGGTCCGGCCTTTTCCTTGCCGCCCGGCGATGGCTTGCCCGCGACCGGGCCGGTCGGCTTGAGCGTGATCTTGGGGCGGAGGACCGGAACCGGCCGCACCGTCGGGACGACCACTTTCGGCGGTGGAGCGGAGGGCGCCGCGACGATCGCCGGCGTCCGCGGAATTGCCTTCGGCACCGGCGCCGGCGTGGCGACGTCGGCCTTGGCGCAAGTGATGGCGCGGAAGCCGCTGCACTTCGGGCCGTTGCACAGGCGGCCGTCGCCGAAGACCAGGGTCGCGATGCCGCGGCGCCCGATATTGGGGTCCATGGCGAAGCGCTGGGCATTGCTGAAGCCGTTCTGGCGGCAGAAGAGGTCGGCGGCCGCCTGGCCGCAGTCCGTGCCGAAATGCGCGCACCAGTCGAGGCGCACCCCCTTGACGCTGGGATTGGCAAAGGTCTGCGTCGCGGCGGGCGCAGAGCTGGGCGCGAGAAGGGCCATGGCAACGACGATGCCCGCGAAACCGGTCTTCCACGACATGGCGAACTCCTCGATAAGAGTTGCGCCCCCCTGCATGCACGCAAGCAACGCCTTCATGTGCCGGGGGAGCGTCGCCTCTCCCGTGGTCACATGGCCCCGGCTCCTGGCCGGGTGCGGCTATCCAGCCTGCAACCTGGATAGTGGGCTCGGCGCGGTCGGCAGGCCAGTGACCCCGGTCACACCCGCGCCGCCGGCGCCGGACGTCGGCCCATTATCGGGTCGCGTCACGCCCCGAACGAGGCTACATAGAGCCCCCGAGTTTTAGCGCTGGGAATGACGCCTCCATGGATCTGACGAGTTTCCGCAAGTCGCTGGAGGGTGCCGCGCCGCCGGCCGGATCGAGTGCCCCGCTGACGGCGCTGTGGCATCTGGCCAAGGGCGACTGGCACACGGCGCACAAGGTCGTTCAGGACGACGAGGGTCCCGCGGCGGCCTGGGTCCACGCTCATCTCCACCGGGTCGAGGGCGACGAGGGCAATGCCGGCTACTGGTACGCCCGCGCCGGCAAGCCGCACGCGAAGCGCTGCTCGGCGAGGAGTGGGACCTCATCGCCAAGGCGCTGCTGGCGGAGGGCGGACTATAAACGC
>CAVUOD010000031.1:0-449960 GCA_963743015.1 uncultured Alphaproteobacteria bacterium | reverse complement strand
AGCCGGGCGAGCTGGATGTCGACGATCGCCGCCATGTCGCTCCGCTTCAGCCGGTGGAACAGGATGATGTCGTCGAGCCGGTTGAGGAATTCCGGGCGGAAATGCGCCCGCACCACGTCCATCACCGGTCCGCGCACCGCATCGACATCCTCCGCTTCGCCGAGATTGGCGAGGAAGTCGCTGCCGAGATTCGAGGTCATGATGATCAGCGTGTTGCGGAAATCGACCGTGCGGCCCTGGCCGTCGGTCAGCCGCCCGTCGTCGAGCACCTGCAGGAGCACGTTGAACACGTCGGCATGCGCCTTCTCGATCTCGTCGAACAGGATCACCTGATAGGGCCGGCGACGCACCGCCTCGGTCAGCGCCCCGCCCTCCTCATAGCCGACATAGCCGGGCGGCGCGCCGATCAGCCGGGCGACCGAGTGCTTCTCCATGAATTCGGACATGTCGATGCGGATCATCGCGGTCTCGTCGTCGAACAGGAACGCCGCCACCGCCTTGGTGAGCTCGGTCTTGCCGACGCCGGTGGGGCCCAGGAACATGAACGAGCCGATCGGCCGGTTCGGGTCCTGCAGGCCGGCACGGGCCCGCCGCACCGCGGTCGAGACGGCATGCACCGCCTCCGCCTGGCCGACGACGCGCTTGGCGAGCTCGTCTTCCATGCGCAGCAGCTTGTCGCGCTCGCCTTCCAGCATCCGGTCGACCGGAATGCCGGTCCAGCGCGACACGACCTGGGCGATGTGGTCGGGCGTCACCGCCTCTCCACCATGTCGCCGGCGGCGCGCTCCTGCTCCTCGGCGGCCTTGAGCTGCTTCTCCAGCTCGGGGATGCGGCCATAGGCCAGCTCGCCCGGCCCTGGCGAGATCGCCGGCGCGCTGCGCCCGCTCGAGCTCGATGCGCGCCTGGTCGAGC
Organism: uncultured Alphaproteobacteria bacterium; assembly: GCA_963743015.1. GTDB lineage: Bacteria > Pseudomonadota > Alphaproteobacteria > Rhizobiales > Kaistiaceae > CAVSRC01. The sequence continues at coordinate 449,048 of CAVUOD010000031.1, read as the reverse complement.
TGCTCCTTGACCTTGTTGGCGGCGGCCAGCTTCTCCTTCTCGGCCTGCCAGCGCTGGGTCAGCGCGCTCGGCTCGCTCCTCGAGGTCGGCCAGTTCCTTCTCCAGCCGGCCGAGCCGGTCCTTGGAGGCCTGGTCGGTCTCCTTCTTCAGCGCCTCGCGCTCGATCTTGAGCTGGATGATGCGCCGGTCGAGTTCGTCCAGCGCCTCCGGCTTGGAATCGACCTGCATCCGGAGGCGCGACGCCGCCTCGTCGACGAGGTCGATCGCCTTGTCGGGCAGGAAGCGGTCGGCGATGTAGCGGTTGGACAGCGTCGCCGCCGAAACCAGCGCCGAATCGGTGATGCGCACGCCGTGGTGCAGCTCGTATTTCTCCTTCAGGCCGCGCAGGATCGAGATGGTGTCCTCGACCGTCGGCTCGCCGACGAAGACCGGCTGGAAGCGCCGGGCGAGCGCCGCGTCCTTCTCGACATATTTGCGGTATTCGTCGAGCGTGGTGGCGCCGACGCAGTGCAGTTCGCCGCGCGCCAGCGCCGGCTTCAGCAGGTTGGAGGCGTCCATGGCGCCGTCCGCCTTGCCGGCGCCGACCAGCGTGTGCATCTCGTCGATGAACAGGATGACGCCGCCTTCGGAAGCCTGGATCTCGTTGAGCACGCCCTTCAGGCGCTCCTCGAACTCGCCGCGATATTTGGCGCCGGCAATCAGCGCGCCCATGTCGAGGGCGAGCAGCTTCTTGCCCTTCAGGCTTTCCGGCACGTCGCCATTGACGATGCTCAGCGCCAGCCCCTCGGCGATCGCGGTCTTGCCGACGCCGGGCTCGCCGATCAGCACGGGATTGTTCTTGGTGCGCCGCGCCAGCACCTGGATGGTGCGGCGGATTTCCTCGTCGCGGCCGATGACCGGGTCGAGCTTGCCCTCGCGGGCGTCCGCCGTCAGGTCGCGGGTATATTTCTTGAGCGCGTCATACTGGTTCTCGGCCGAAGCCGTGTCGGCGGTGCGCCCCTTGCGGATCGCCTCGATGGCGCCGTTGAGGGTCTGCGGCGTGACGCCCGCATCGGCCAGGATCTTCGCCGTGCCGGCGGCCTTCTCCATGGCCAGCGCGAGCAGCAGCCGCTCGACCGTGACGTAGCTGTCGCCGGCCTTCTTGGCGATCTTTTCCGCGGTGTCGAACACCTTGGCCGTGGCGCGGCCAGATAGATCTGGCCCTGCCCGCCGCTCACCTTGGGGAGCTTGGCCAGCGCCTGTTCGGTAGCGGCGAGCGCATCGCGCGCGCGGCCGCCGGCGCGCTCGATCAACCCGGCGCAAAGGCCCTCGGGATCGTCGAGCAGAACCTTCAGAAGATGTTCCGGCGTGAACTGCTGGTGGCCGGCGGCCAGCGCCCCGGTCTGTGCCGACTGGACGAAGCCACGCGCCCGCTCGGTATAGGTCTCGAAATTCATGTCAATGCCTCCTGACCCGGCCCCGGCGCCCATCTGGCCCGCCGGTCCGTTCAAACAAGATTTCCGCCGAAAATCGGCGTCGCCGCCCCGCAGGCGCGGCCTGCACAGGATATGGGCACGGGCCTTTTCCGGTGCAAGGCGGGGCAGCCGGATACTCGAAGCCGTCAGCCCCGGACCTGCGGGCGCCACGGGGCGCCCGGTCGGACCGGGGCAAAGGCTGTTGAGACTGCTGCAACTATGCCGTCTCCTCAACGCGCTAACCCTTCCTTATCCCTGAGCCCGGCAGAGTCCCCGCTGGAGTACCCAGCGGGAGCCGGCCGATGACCGAAATCTCGGAGGAGTCCCGGCCGGAAGAGCGCCGGCTGGTCTTGGCGCGACTGGCGACCGCCCGGGCCGCCTGGCCGGGCTTCATGGCCGAACTTGCCGCCGACCGGCTGATCTACTTCTCGCCGCGATCTACATCGTCGTCGCCAACATCGCTCGCCCTGGCGGTCCCCGGCCACCCGAGATCAGCTATCTCCTCTACGCGCCCGTCTGGCTCGCAGCTCGGCGCCGCCGCCATCCTGATCTTCCTGCTCGCCCGCACGCTCCCCGGCATCTTGCGCGAGCGCCCGGAGCACCCGCTCGCGCTGCTCATCGCCAGCGCCTGCCGACTACGCCACGCCGCGCGCCTTCGCCGGCCTGATGCTGGTCGCCCTGCAGGTCGTGCTGATCGGGACCTTCACCTCGGTGAAGAACATGCTGCCGCAGATGTCCGGCTATGTCTGGGACAAGCCGCTGGCCGATCTCGAATGCGCCCGTCTTCGCCGGCCACGATCCCTGGACCTTCGTGACCCCGCTGATTGCGCGCCTGCACCTTCTCGGCGCCGTCGAGTTCTTCCTATGTCACCGGCTGGATGCTGGCCCTCGCCCTGGTGCCGGCGACCGTCGCGCTGACGCCGTCGCTGAAACCCATCCGGTCCGCTTCTTCCTCACCTACATCCTCGCCTGGGCGCTTATCGGCAACCTGCTGGCGCTCGCTCTTCATGTCGGCCGGCCCGGTCTATTACGGCCATGTCACCGGCGACACCGCCCGCTTCCAGCCGCTCATCGACCTGCTGGCGGCAACAGCGGCAGCGTCTGGTCGGCCTACGATATCCAGCGCGCACTGTGGGTCGTCTATGAGCACGGCATGGTTTCGTTCGGCACCGGCATCTCCGCCTTCCCCAGCATGCACGTCGCCATGGCGACCCTGTGGACCATCGTCGGCTTTCAGATGAACCGCCGGCTCGGCATCGCCGGCCTCGCCTTCCTGGCCTTCATTCTAGGTCGCTTCGGTCGCGCTCGGCTGGCACTATGCGGTCGACGGCCTCGCCTCGATCCCGCTGGTCGCTCTCATCTGGACCGCCGTCGGCTGGGCGCTCCGCCGCTTCGCCGTCAGCACAGAAGAGAGCCCGCGCCGCAGCATGGTGAGCCGCGATCATTCCCTGCCGCTTCCGGCACGCGCATGAGACCGCCGGCCTTCGCCGCGCTCACGCCGGCGCTGATCCCGCTCGCCGTCGGCGGCGTCCTCTACCTTGTCGTGCTCCTCAACGGCAGCCAACCTGCTCAACGACCCGGACAGCTACTGGCACATCGTCGTCGGCAACTGGATCGTCGCCCATCACGCCTTCCCCACCCACGACCCCTTCTCCTTCACCTTTGCCGGGGCCCCGTGGATCGCCAAGGAATGGCTGTCGCAGGTCCTCTATGCCGGCGCCCACGCGCTCGCCGGCTGGCCGGGCATGGTGATGCTCGCCGCCGCCGCCATCGCGCTCGCCTTCGCCCTGCTGACGCGCTTCCTGCTTGCCGACCTGCGCCCGCTCTATGCGCTCCTGCTTCGTCGCCGATCGCCTTCCTGCTCGCCGCGCCCCATGTCGTTGCGCGGCCGCATGCGCTGGCCTTCCCGGTCATGGTCGCCTGGGTGGCCGGGCTCGTCCGCGCCGCCGACGAAAAGCGCGCGCCGTCGCTGTGGCTGCTGCCGCTGATGGTCGCTGTGGGCCAACCTCCACGGCGGCTTCACCTTCGGCATCATGATGGTCGGCGCGCTCGGCCTCGACGCCATCGTCTCGGCAGCCCGCCGAAGACGCGGGTGCGGACCGCGCTGCGCTGGGTCGGCTTCGGCCTGCTCAGCCTCGCCGCCGGCTGCATCACGCCCTATGGCTGGCAGTCGATGCTGATGACCGTGCGCATCCTCGATCTCGGCTCGGCGCTGTCGATCATCGGCGAATGGAAGCCCGCCAACTTCTCCCATTTCGGCGGCCTCGAAGTCGTCCTGCTGCTCGGCCTCGGCGCCATCCTCTGGCGCGGCGTGACGCTGCCGCCGGTGCGCATCGTCATCCTGCTCGGCCTCGTCCACATGGCGCTTTCGGCGGCGCGCAATGCCGAGGTCTTCGGCCTGATCGCGCCGCTCGTCGTCGCCCGCCCGCTGGCAAGCCAGATCGCCTACCATCCGCGCCGAGCCGTGCGAAGGCAGCCGGCCGGCGCCTGTTCGCCGGTGCCGCGGCGACGCTGATCGCCGTTCTCGTGCCGGCAAGCCTCGCGCTCTCGCGCCGCGTTCCACTACGCGCCGGACAGCCGCATCACCCCGGCCGCCGCCGTCGCGGCGCTGAAGAAGGCCGATCTCGGTCCGGTCTTCAACGACTACAATTTCGGCGGCTACCTCGTCTATGCAGGCATCCCGACCTTCATCGACGGCCGCACCGAGCTTTTCGGCACCGCCTTCGTCGACCGCTACTACAACGCCGTCACCCTCTCCGACCTGCCCGATTTCGAGCGCCTGCTGAAGCAGTACGATATCCAGGCGACGCTGCTCGCGCCCGACGACGCGGCGGTCGCCTATCTCGACCGTATGCCCGGCTGGCACCGGCTCTACGCTGACGACATCGCCGTCGTTCACGTGCGCGATCAGGCGCCTTGACGGAACGGCTGCCGCCGGGCTTCCCTCTTCCCATGTCCGAGATTGTTTCGATCTACCGCTATCCGGTGAAGGGCCTCTCGCCGGAGGCCCTTGCGAGCGTCCGCGTCGAAGCCGGCGAGACGCTGCCTTTCGACCGCGCCTGGGCGATCGAGAACGGACCGTCGAAGTTCGACCCGGAAGCGCCGCAGCACCTGCCCAAGATCGCCTTCCTCATGCTGATGCGTAACGAGCGGCTGGCAGCACTGCACACCAGCTTCGACGAGGCGGCGCGCACGCTGACGATCCGCAAGGGCGGTGAGGTCGTCGCCGAGGGGTCGCTCGAAACGGACGACGGGCGCGCGGCGCTTTGCCGCCTTCTTCGACGCTTATGAGGCGGACGAGTTGCGCGGGCCCGCGCGCATTGTCTCGGCGCCTGGCCATGCCTTCACCGACACGGCGCGGAAATGCCTGTCACTGATCAATCTGGCGACCGTGCGCGACATCGAGCAGATGCTCGGCCTGAGCGTCCACCCGCTGCGCTTTCGCGGCAATCTTTATGTCGAGGGATTGCCGGCCTGGGCCGAATTCGACGACTGGCTCGGCAAGACCGTCACAGCCGGCGGCGTGACCTTCGAGGCCTATGCGCGCATCGACCGCTGTGCCGCCACCAACGTCAACCCGGAAACGGCGGAGCGCGATCTGACGCTGCCGCGCGACCTGCTGCGGGCCTATGGCCACCCGGACTGCGGTGTCTATCTGCGTGTGGTTGAGGGCGGTGAACTGACCATCGGCCTGGAAATCGGACCGATCTGAGAGCCGGGATCGGCGCCTATTCTTCGGCGGCTGCCGCTGCGGCTTCGCCCGACGCTGCCTCGCCCGATGCTGCCTCACTCGCCCCGTCGCTGTTACGCTCGCCGCCCTGACGATCGCGGAACGGCCGCCGCCGGCGTCCGCCACGGAACCCGCCGCGCTCGCGCGTCTCGCCGCTGCGATTCTCCATCGGCTGGCCCTCGACGGACGGCTCCTGGCCGTCGCTATTGCCGTTGACGTAAGGCTGCGGGTCGCCAGGAATGAAACCCGGCTGTTCGCCGCCGTACTGCACCGGCTGCTGAGGCTGCGGCTGAGCGGAGCCGTTGGCCGTCATCTCGCCGTTATCGCCCTCTTCGTCGCCCTCGCCTTCGCCCTCGTCGTCGTTGCGCATGACCGGCTGCGGCTGGGGCATCTGTGCCTGCGCCGCGGCGAGGATGCGGTAGTAGTGCTCGGCGTGTTGCAGGTAGTTTTCAGCCGCAACGCGATCCCCCGAGGAGGAGGCGTCGCGAGAGAGCTGAACGTACTTTTCGGCGATATGGAGAGCGGTCCCGCGGATCTTCACGTCGCCGCCGTTGCTCTCGAAACTGCGGGTCAGCGGGTTCGGACCCTTGCGGTTGCGGCCGCGCATGCGCTTGTTCTGCTGTCCTGGTCTCATCGACTTGTCTCTATCCATGCACCGGAATCATTGCGTACAGCCCAGCGTGCTCTGCGGCACTCTGGTCGGAGGCGGATTCCGGCTGCGCCGGTCCGCCTGTTGGCCCCTGTCGACGTCGACTCACCCGGTTAAGGTTTCCCCAACGGGAAAGCTCCCGTCAGCCCGATTTGTCCGAACTGAGAGTACGGTCCGGACATCCGGACGTGACGAGTTCGCGTTTCTTGCGGTCCGGAGCAACTCCCCCAGCTTCCGCTGCCGCGACCTCGCGCCCATGATCAACACCAGATGGACGCGCCCGCCTGTCTGCGGCGCCCGGAAAGTAGCCGGTTCGCGGCTGATTTCCAAGCGTATTTTTCTTTCAACGCCTCCAGGCACTTTCAGTCGCCGGCCACGATCGCCACCCGGTCGATTCCGGCGAGATCCTGCGCGAAGCGGACCGTCATGCCGTGACCCTCGGCAATTGCTGCAAGCGCCGGTCCCTGTCCCGCGCCGATTTCCATCAGAAGCGCGCCTCTTTTGGCCATCACCCGACCGGCATCCGCCACAATCGCCACGGATGGCCATGAGGCCGTCGGCGCCGCCGCTGAGCGCCCGGATCGGATCGTGCACGCGCACTTCCCTCTCGAGCCGGCTGATCGTTTCCGCCTCTATGTAGGGTGGATTGGCGAGGATTACATCGGCCCCGCCCACCGCCGCCAGCCAGTCGGCAACCACGAAAAGGGCGCGCCCGGCGAGGCCCAGGCGGGTCGCGTTCTCCCGAGCGGTCTTTACAGCGCCCGGCACGATGTCGATGCCGATGCCGATGGCGTGTTCCCGCTCGGCAAGCACCGACAGCAGGATCGCACCGCTGCCGGTGCCAATGTCGACGATCCGCGCATGCGCGCCCCGGCCGATCATGTCCAACGCGGCATCGACAAGCGTCTCGGTTTCCGGCCGCGGCACCAGCGTATCGGCGGAGAGGACGAAGTCGAGTCCGTGAAATTCCTTGTGGCCGACGATGCGTGCCACCGGCTCGCCATGCGCGCGCCGTTCGGCAAGGCCAAGGGCATGCGCGGCCAGCTCGGCACTGATCGGTTCGTCGTCGTTGAGCGGCACCGCCTGCGGCGCTAGCCCCACGACATGGGCGGTGAGCAGGCGCGCATCGAGCGCCGGCGTGCCGTCATGGCCGCGCTCGGCGAATGCCGCCTTGAGCTGGACTCGCGATCCGGCGGCGCAGACTCCCGATCGTCTCACCGCTGGCCACCGGCGCCACGAAGCTCACGCGGCGTTTTCGGCGGCCAGCAGGCTCGCCTGGTGCTCGGTGATCAGCGCCTCGACGATCTCGTCCAGCGCCTCGCCGTTCAGCACCTGGTCGAGCTTGTAGAGCGTCAGGTTGATGCGGTGGTCGGTCACCCGCCCCTGCGGAAAATTGTAGGTGCGGATGCGCTCTGAGCGGTCACCGCTGCCCACCTGTCCGCGCCGCGCCGCCGAGCGCTCGGCATCCACCCTCTGGCGCTCCAGATCGTAGAGCCGCGTCGCCAGTATCTGCATTGCCTGGCTGCGGTTCTGGTGCTGCGAGCGGCCGGTGGAAACGACCACGATGCCGGTCGGCACATGGGTCATGCGGATCGCCGAATCGGTTGTGTTGGCGTGCTGGCCGCCGGCGCTCGACGCCCGCATGGTGTCGACGCGGATCTCGTCGGGATTGATCTTGACGTCGACATCCTCGGCCTCGGGCAGCACCGCCACGGTTGCTGCGGACGTATGGATGCGGCCGCTCGCCTCGGTCTCCGGCACGCGCTGCACGCGGTGGACGCCCAATTCGAACTTCAGCCGGGCGAACACGCCCCTTGCCGTTGACGCTGGCGATGATCTCCTTGTAGCCGCCGTACTCGCCGGGATTCTCCTCCAGCACCTCCACCTTCCAGCGGTGCAGGTCGGCATAGCGCTGATACATGCGGAACAGGTCGCCGGCAAACAGCGCCGCCTCGTCGCCGCCGGTGCCGGCGCGAATTTCGAGGATGGCGTTCTTCTCGTCCGCCTCGTCCTTGGGCAGCAGCAGAACGCGCACCTTTTCGCTCAAGCTCGCGATGCGCTCGTCGAGCGCCGCGCTCTCGGCCTCGGCCAGCGCCGCCATCTCCGGGTCGGCAAGCAGCGATTCGAGCTCGCCGCGCTCCTTCTCCGCCGCCTCCAACTCGGTCACGGCGGAGTGCACAGGCTCCAGCTCGGCGCGCTCGCGCGTCAGCTTGACCAGCACCTCGCGGTCGAGCGGACGCGACAGGCGGTCGTCGATTTCCGCCATGCGGGCAACGACGGCGCTGATCTTTTCCCGGGGCAGTGAGACGGTGGATGGCATGGTTCAATCGTATCACGGGCGCGGGCGGCGGCCGCGCCATGGCTATTCACGGAAACCGGCTAGTACGGAATGCCTTCGGCCTCGGCAAATGCGGCCAGCTCGCTGCGGACGCCGGCTTCGCCGAAATCGTTCTCGAGCAGAATGTCTAGCTTGCGGGCGACCTTGCCGGCGTCGAGCGCCAGCACCATCGCCTTGACCGGCCCGATCGACGCCGGCGACATGGACAGCGACCGGTAGCCGATGCCGATCAGTGCCATGGCGCCCAGCGGGTCGCCGGCGAGTTCGCCGCACAGCGTCACCGGAACCTTGCCTTCGGCGGTTTGCGCGATCTGCCTGAGCGCCCGCAGGAACGGCCGCGACAACGCATCGAAGCGCCCGGCCAGCCGCGTATTGCTGCGATCCATCGCCATCATGAACTGCAGGAGGTCGTTGGAGCCGACCGAGACAAAATCGACGGCGCTGACCAGCGCGTCGAGCTGGAACAGCAGCGAAGGCACCTCGATCATGGCGCCGAGCATCAGTCGTTGCGGCTCGACATGGCCGTGGCGGCGCATCTGGGCGATTTCCTTGTCGATCATCGCCCGGGTCTTCTTGACCTCGTCGAGATCGGTCACCATCGGCAGCATTATGCGCAGCTCGCGGCCCGCCGCAGCGCGCAACAGCGCCCTGAGCTGCGTCCTCAAGAGCCCCGGCCGGTCGAGACCGATACGGATCGCCCGCCAGCCCATTGCCGGGTTTTCCTCGTTGGTCGCCGTCATGTAGGGCAGCACCTTGTCGGCACCGATATCCAGCGTCCGGAAGGTCACCGGCAGGCCGCCCGCCGCGTCGAGCACCTCGCCGTAGAGCGCCTTCTGCTCGTTCATCCGCGGCATGGTTTCGGCAACCATGAACTGCAGCTCGGTGCGGAACAGGCCGATGCCCTCCGCACCCGATTCGGCCAGATGCGGCAGATCGACGAGCAGACCCGCATTCATCATCAGCTTGAGCGGCACCCCGTCCGTGGTCACCGTCGGTCGTCCGCGGAGAAGCTGAAACTGCTCCTGCCTCCTGGCACGGAAGCGCACCTTCTCGGCATAGGCCGCCTCGACATCGGCATTGGGGCGCAGATGCACCTCGCCGGCGATCCCGTCGACGATGACCGCGTCACCGTTGTCGACCAGCGCCACGGCGTTGGCGGCACGGCCAACGACCGCAATACCGAGCGCGCGGGCGACGACGGTGACATGGCTGGTCGGCCCGCCTTCCTCCAGCACCAGCCCGCGGATGTGCTCGCGGTCGTAGTCGAGCAGTTCGGCGGCGCCCATGTTGCGCGCCACGATGATCGCGTCCTTGGGCAGATCGTCGCCACCGGGGCCGTGCGGCTTGTTCATCAGCACGCGCAGCAGCCGGTTGGTCAGGTCGTCGAAATCGTGCAGGCGTTCGCGCAGGAACGGCGCCGTCTGGCGCAGCATGCGCGCCCGCATGTCGCTCTGCACCTTTTCGACCGCCGCCTCAGCAGACAGGCCGTTGCGGATCGCCTCCTGCATGCGCCGCACCCAGCCGCGATCATTGGCGAACATGCGGTAGGCTTCGAGGATGTCGCGATGCTCGCCGGCCGTGGCGATGTCGTCGCGCGACAGCATGTCGTCGACGAACAGGCGCAGACCGGCGATCGCCTCGTCGAGCCGGCGCGATTCCACGCCGACGTCCTCGCCAAGCAGCGCCGTCACCACGACGCGCGGCTCGTGCAGCACGGCAAGGCCGAGACCGACGCCCTCGCACAGCGGAATGCCGCTGATCGCGATCGGCCGCTTGAGATCGAGCGACGTGCCGGGCCGGCCGAGGCCGGACAGCTCGCCGACCGCAATCATCTCGGCGAGCACCATCGCCGTGGTCTGCAGCGCCTCGACCTCTTCCTCGTGATAGGTGCGGTGCGCCTTGTTCTGAACGGTGAGGACACCCAGCGTGCGTCCGGCTCTGAGCACCGGCACGCCGAGGAACGAGTGGTAGATCTCTTCGCCCGTTTCCGGGATGTAGCGGAAGGCCGGGTGCGACTGGGCGTCGGGCAGGTTCAGGGGCCGGGCTTCGTCGGCGATGATGCCGACCAGGCCCTGGCCGACGCGCAGCGAGGCGTGGTGGACGGCCTCCGCCTTCAGACCCTCGGTGGCGTAGAGTTCGAGGTTGCCGTCGGCGTGCAGGACATAGACCGAGCACACCTCGGCCACCATGTTGGCCGCGATCTGCGTCACGATCTTGTCGAGCCGGGCTTGCGCGCTGATCGGCTCCGCCATGACTTCGCGGAGCCGACGAAGCAGAACGCGCGGCCCGGCGGGGGGAGAGCCCCGCATCACCGCTACCCTCGGGCGTTCTCGGCCTTTTTCTGGGGTTCGCCGGCTTTCACCCGCCGCGCCCGCATGAGCCGGTCAATGGTTGTCGAGCCCGTATAGCGAATGCAAAGTCCGTACCGCAAGCTCGGTGTAGGGGGCATCGATCAACACCGATATCTTGATTTCGGAGGTCGTGATCGCCCGGATGTTGATACTCCGGCTTGCCAGAGCGCGGAAACATTCGGCCGCAACGCCGGCATGGCTGCGCATGCCGATGCCGATCACCGAGACTTTCGCCACGTCGGTCGATCCCTGGAGAATCTGGTAGCCGATCTCCGGCCGCGCCCCTTCCAGCACGGCGCGCGCACGATCGTAGTCGACGATCGGCACCGTGAAGGTCAGGTCGGTCAGCGTCCCGTCTTCCGAGACATTCTGGACGATCATGTCGACATTGATGTTGGCCGCGGCCAGCGAGCCGAAGACGGCCGCCGCGACACCTGGCTTGTCGGCGACCCGGCGGAGCGATATCTGGGCATCGTCCTTGGTATAGGCGATGCCGCTGACGACTTGCTTTTCCACGATTTCGTCCTCGTCGCAGATGAGGGTTCCCGGCGGTGTGCTGGCATTGACCAGTTCGGGCGCTTCGGGGTCGTCGAAACTCGACCGCACGAAGGTACGCACGTTGTGCACCATGGCCATTTCCACCGAACGGACCTGGAGCACCTTGGCCCCCAGCGAGGCCATTTCCAGCATTTCCTCGTAGGAGATGCGCGGCAGCCGCGTCGCCTTGGGCACAATGCGCGGATCGGTCGTATAGACGCCGTCGACGTCGGTATAGATATCGCAGCGGTCGGCGCCCAGCGCCGCGGCCAACGCCACCGCACTGGTATCGGAGCCGCCGCGGCCAAGCGTCGCGACCCGGTTGTCGGGCGCCACGCCCTGGAAGCCGGCAACCACCGCCACCTGCCCCTGTCCAAGCCGCTCGACCAGCCGGCTGCCCGCGATCTCGGTAATCCGCGCCGCGCCGTGGGCGGTATCCGTGCGGATCGGAATCTGCCAGCCCAGCCAGGAGCGTGCGTTGACGCCGATCTCCTGCAGGGCGATGGCGAGCAGCCCGACGGTGATCTGCTCGCCGGCCGCCACCACCGTATCGTATTCGCGGGCGTCGTGTAACGGCGCGGCCTCACGCGTCCACGCCACAAGTTGGTTGGTGAATCCGGCCATGGCCGACACCACCACCGCCACCTCGCGGCCGGCTTCGACCTCACGTTTCACATGCCGAGCGACATTCCTGATCCGGGGGATATCGGCGACCGATGTGCCGCCGAACTTCATCACTAGGCGTGCCATGACAATTTGCTGCCGGTTGACCGGTCTCCCCGAAAAGGCGCGCTTTCATAGCCGCTTGGCGGCACAGTCGCAACGGGAGAGCGGCTCGGCTACACTGACATGATGAACGCTTCCGCCGCCACCACCGTCGACCCGACCGAGGTCGCACGCTTCTCTGCCCTGGCAACCCGATGGTGGGACCCGGACGGCCCCATGCGGCCGCTGCACCGGCTGAACCCGCTGCGGCTCGCCTGGATCAAGGGCGAGATCTGTGGCCGTTTCGGCCGCGAGGCGAAAGCGCCGGCGGCGCTCTCCGGTCTGCGGATACTCGATGTCGGCTGCGGCGCCGGGCTGGTGACCGAGCCGCTGGCACGCATGGGGGCGGCGGTTACCGGCATCGACCCGTCGGAGGAGACCATCGCCGCGGCAAGGCTGCATGGCGACGCCGGCGGCCTCGCCATCGACTACCGCGCCACGACGGCCGAAGACCTCGCCGCCGCCGGCGAACGCTTCGATGTCGTGCTCACCCTTGAAGTGGTCGAGCACGTCACCGATGTCGCCGCCTTCATCGCCACCACCGGCGGCATGGTGAAGCCCGGCGGGCTGACCATGGCTTCGACCATCAACCGCACGCGGAAAGCCTATCTGCTCGCCATCCTCGGCGCCGAATACGTGCTGCGCTGGCTGCCGCGCGGCACCCACGAATACGACCGCCTGGTGACGCCGGAAGAGTTGCGCGGCGCCTATCGCGGCGCCGGCCTGACGCCCGCCGCCGAGACCGGTGTGATGTATGTGCCGCTGCTTGACCGCTTTCGCCTGACCGCCGACATGGACGTCAACTACATGATGGCGGCGACACGGGAGTGAACGGATCGCAGTGCTATTCCAACGAGATGACGACCGTCTCGTTCTTCTGATGGTCCTCGACCTCGACGAGCCTGCCGTGGGCCTCTGGGTTTTCCGCGAGCCTGACTATCTCCTCCAGTTCGATTCCTTGATCCTTGAGGGCCGCGACGGCCTTACGGGGGATGAGGTTGGCCGCGATCTTGAGCACGCCGCCCGGAATGGTCACGGTCGTCGCCGGTTCGCGTTCGTCGCCCTTGAACACGCGAATCTTCACGTCCGCCATTGTCGGATCCTCCAGACACGGATTTCGGTCAGATGCATCGGCAACCATGGCCCGGTCCGGGCGCTGAGCCTTGATCCGGGTCAAGCCCTCCGGCATGAACGGGTGACCACCTCCGCCTGATCGACGGCGGCAACGACGACCGCCGGCCGAAACCACACGGATGACCGCATGCTCGACAATCTCAAAGCCAAGAACCGCGCCTGGGCGACCGGCAAGATCGCCGGCGACGCCGATTTCTTCCGCCGGCTGGTCCGCCAGCAGGCGCCGGAATATCTGTGGATCGGTTGTTCCGACAGCCGCGTACCGGCCAATGAGATCGTCGGCCTCGATCCCGGCGAACTGTTCGTCCACCGCAACGTGGCCAATCTCGCCCCGCCGCAGGACGCCAACTATCTCTCGGTGCTGCAGTTCGCCGTCGATGTGCTCAAGGTGAAGCACATCATGGTCGTCGGCCATTACGGCTGCGGCGGCGTCGCCGCCGCCGTCGACGGCAAGCGCCGCGGGCTGATCGACCACTGGCTGCATCCAATCCGCGAGGTGGCGCACGATCACGCGCATGAACTCGATACCATCGCCGAGCCCGGCGCCCGTCTCGACCGCCTGTGCGAGCTCAACGTCATCCGCCAGGTGCGCAACGTGGGCTCGGACGTCTTCGTGCAGGAGGCCTGGGCGCGCGGTCAGCCGATCAGCGTCCACGGCTGGGTCTACGCGCTTGCCGACGGGCTGGTGCGCGATCTCGAGGTTACCGTCAGAAAGCCTGAGGACCTGGAGCGTTTCCGCTAGAACAGCCCCTCATCCCGAGGTGCGAGCGAAGCGAGCCTCCAAGGATGAGGCCTCATGGTTCGAGGCCCGGCTACGCCGTGCACCTCACCATGAGGATGCGCTCAGTTGCGGTCTTCGGGCAATTGCGGCAGCGGCAGGAAGTCGATCCCTTCCTCGGCCAGCGCCTGCGCCTCGTCGCTGGTCGCCTCGCCATAGATGCCGCGCGCCTCCACCTCGTTGAAGTGGATCTTGCGCGCCTCCTCGGCGAACTTGTCGCCGACATAGTCGGCATGTTCGGTCACATGCTTGCGCAGCTCGCGCAATGCCTTGAGCATGGCCTGCTGACGCGGATCGGGAACGGCAAGCTTCACCTTGTCGCCGCCGCCGGCTTCGGCATCGGTGCTCTTCTTGGTGCCGCTGACTGCCGGCGTCATCAGCGCCTTCTCGACATGCGTGTCGCCGCAGACCGGGCAGGCCGCCTCGCCGGCTTTCACCGCACGGTCGTAGTCGGCCATCCCGCGGAACCACGTCTCGAATTCGTGGCCTTTGGAGCAGCGGAGCGTGTAGCGGATCATGACACCGTCGCCTCCGGCTCGGTCACCGGAATGACCGGCGGCGCGAAGTCGCGTGCATTGGCGAGTGCCGGAATCGCCTGGCGCGCCTTGCGGCTTTCCTGTGGATCGATCGTGGCCATGATGATACCGGGCTCGCGTTCCGCCTCGGCGACGATCCTTCCCCAGGGGTCGACGATCATCGAATGGCCATAGGTCTCGCGCCCGTTCTCATGGCTGCCGCCCTGTGCCGCCGCGATCACCCAGGAGCCGGTTTCGATCGCCCGCGCGCGGATAAGCACATGCCAGTGCGCCTCGCCGGTGGTGCGCGTGAAAGCCGCCGGCACCGCCAGCACCGTCGCACCCGCCTTGGCGAGCGCCCGGTTGAGATGGGCAAAGCGTAGGTCGTAGCAGATGGTGAGGCCGAGACGTGCCCACGGCAGGTCGGCGACCACCGCCACATTGCCCGGCCGGTAGAGCCGTGATTCGCGGTAGCTCTCGCCGCCGGCAAGTTCCGCATCGAAAGTGTGAATCTTGTCGTAGCGGGCGAGGATGTCGCCGGTCGGGGCGATCAGGAAGGCGCGGTTGGCGACGCGGTCCTCCCCCTCCTCGCCAAGCTTGATCGCCATCGAGCCGATATGCAGGTGGATTGCGAGTTCCTTGGCCAGCGCGCGGAAGCGGGCAAGCGCCGAATCGCTCTCCTCCAGCGAGACTGCCGCCAGCAGGCGCGCGCGTTCCCGCTCGAGGATATTGGTCATCTCCGGCGTCAGCACATAATCAGCGCCTTGCGCGGCAGCCTCGCGGATCAGCACCTCGGCAGCCGCAACATTAGCCGCGACCGAAATGCCGCTGCGCATCTGCACCGCCGCTGCCACGAATTGCGTCATGCCGGTTCCTGGCTTCCCTTCAGCGCCCCAAGTGCCTTGTCCAACGCCCCGCTGTGTTCCCATTGCGACAGCTCGTTGAAGCCGCCGACATGGGTGTCGCCGATGAAGATCTGCGGAAAGGTATGGCGGCCATTGGCGCGCTGGATCATCTCGACGCGCAGCTCCGGGCTGCCCGTCGCGTCGTGCTCGAGATAGGTGACGCCCTTGCCGTCGAGCAGCCGCTTGGCAGCCGTACAGAAGGCGCAGAACTGGCGCGTATAGATGACCACCGGCGGTGCGGCAGGCAGGGCAGACTCGGTTTCCATAATTGATATATGTCGGTCAAATCAGGCCTTTGACAACCCGGGCGAAGGTGAGGATATCGACGGCAGACGCCCCGGCACGCAAGAGCGCCCGCGTGCCGGCCTTGACCGTCGCACCGGTGGTGTAGACGTCGTCGACCAGAAGCACGCGCCGGCCGGCGATGCGCCGCTTGCCCTCCGCCGTCACCCGGAAGGCGCCGCGCACGTTGCGGTCGCGTTCTTCCGCCGTAAGGCCCACCTGCTGTGCCGTGGCGCGAATGCGCAACAGAACGTCGTTGGCGACCGGCTTGCCGGCCGTCTCCGCCAGCACGCCGGCCAGCAGCGCCGACTGGTTGTAGCGGCGCCACCACAGCCGCCGGCGGTGGAGCGGCACCGGCACAACGACATCGGCCGCACCGACGAGCCCGCCGCCGGCGCGCGCCATCCAGTTCGCCATCCAGCGGGCGAGTTCCAGCCGGTCGCGATATTTCAGGCCGTGGACGAGACGGCGGGCGACATCGTCATAGACTGCCACCGCGCGCGCCCGGTCGAAGGGCGGCGGGTCGGCGATCGCCTCGGCCGACAGCGCGCCCTGCCCGAGATCGTATGCGAAGGGAATGCCGAGCCGCTCGCAATAGGGCCGCTCGATGAGTCTCAGCCGCGACCAGCAGGCCGGGCACAGCGTGCCGATCTCGGCCACCGGCGCCCGACAGGCCAGGCATTGCGGCGGCAGGGTGAGGTCGATCAGGCGACGGGCTACCGCCGCCGCCGCGGATGCGATCCGCGCGGCACCGCTGTCCTTCCCCGTCCGATCGAAAATGCCGTCGCCCGTGCGCTCCATCGCCGGCAAGTCTATCGCCCGCCGCGACGCCGCGCCATCGCCTGCCTTTGACGCCGGCCACGCACCACCCCATAACCGGACGCCATGAGCGGACCGCCCCTGATCTTCGACCATGCGCTGGCCGATGCCCGCCGCCGGCGCGCGCTTCACATCGACCTGGCCGGCGCCGACTTCCTCTGGCGCGCGGTCGCCGAGGACATGGCCGAGCGACTGGCGGCGGTGAAGCGCCAATTCGCCGTCGCCGCCGAGATCGGCAGCCCCTTCCCCGTCCTCGCCGCCACCGGCCAGGTCGACCGCATCGTTCGGCTTGATCGCATCCCGGAGACCCGGCCCGACGCCGTCGGCGACGCCGAACTGCTGCCGTTCGCGCCGGAAAGCCTTGACCTCGCCGTCTCCGTCCTCGCATTGCACGCGGCTAACGACCTCCCCGGCGCATTGGCCCAGATGCGCCGCGCGCTCAAGCCGGACGGCCTGTTCCTCGCCGCCTTTCTCGGTGGTGACACGCTGGGCGAACTGCGCCAGGCCTTCGCCGCAGCCGAAGCCGCGATCACCGGCGGTGCCTCGCCGCGCGTCGCGCCCTTCACCGATGTCAGAACTGTCGGCGCCCTCATGCAGCGCGCCGGCTTCGCCCTGCCGGTGGTCGATCAGGACTCCCGCACCGTGCGCTATGCCTCGGCGCTCCATCTGATGCGCGACCTGCGTGCCATGGGCTTGACCAATGTTCTGGTCGAGCGCGAGCGACGGCCGCTCCGCCGCGCGGTCCTCATGCGCCTCGTCGAAATCTACCATGAGCGTTTTGCCGATACCGACGGGCGCGTACGCGCCACCTTCGATGTCATCTCGCTGTCGGGCTGGGCGCCGCACGAAAGCCAGCAGCAGCCGCTCAGGCCCGGCAGCGCCCGCATGCGCCTCGCCGATGCTCTGGGCACCGTCGAAAAGCCTGCCGGCGAGAAGGCGGGGCGATAAACCTCTCGCCTTCGGTCATCCTCCGGCAAGGCGAAGCCGCGACCGAGGATCGCTTTCCGCAAATCGCAGCGTCCCTTGTGTCGAACCCGATCCTCCGCATTCGCGGAGGATGACGGCAAAGAGGGGATTTGAGGCCCGGTTCTACCGGTCGAGCATTTCCAGCGCGTGGCGCTGGTCTTCGGCCGACATGTCGGCGAAGGAAGCCGGCTGGACCGAGCCGGTCACCACCGGATCGACCTGTTCGGCCTTGCTGATCGCGGTGGCGGGATCGCGCGCCGGCAGCCCGCCGAACAGGATCGCCACGACACCGGCGAGTGCAATCGCAATCGGCACGAAGACGGCCGGCTTGAGCCTAGCCGGCCGCGTGTCGGCCCGGCCTCTCGGCGGCAGCATGGCGTCATCGGGAAATCGGATCGACATGACAATTCCTCACGCCTGCCCCCCAGCGGCACGGTTAAGGAATGGTCAAGCCAAACTATAAAAGATCGATTAACACCGGGATCAGCGGCAGATCGGCCGGCGGCATTTTGTAGTCGCGAAGGTCCCTGGCGCGCACCCATTTGATCGCCTGCCCTTCGCGCCCTTGCGGCGTTCCTTGCCATTTGCGGCAGACATAGAGCGGCATCAGCAGGTGGAAGTGCTCATAGGCGTGGCTGGCGAAGGAGAGCGGCGCCAGGCAGGCCGCCGACACGTCGATACCGAGCTCCTCGTCGAGTTCGCGAATCAGCGACTGCTCCGGCGTCTCGCCATGCTCCATCTTGCCGCCGGGAAACTCCCAATAGCCGCCGAGCTGTTTGCCCTCGGGCCGCTGGGTGATGAGCACGCGCCCGTCGCGGTCGATCAGCGCACAGGCCGAAACCAGGATCACCGGATTGGTCTCGCAGCGGTCGCACATCAGCGCCGGTCCATCAGGTCCTGTAGTCGCCGTTGATGGCGACGTATTCCTTGGTGAGGTCGCAGGTCCACACCGTATCGCTCCCCCGGCCGATGCCGAGATCGACGGTGACGACGATGTCCTGCTTCTCCACTTCGGCCGAGGCGGCGTCCTCCGAATACGCCAGGTCGCGCTCACCCTTCACCGCCACGCGCACCTCGCCGAACCAGATCGCCAGCCGGTCGCGCTCGGCCGGCTCGCCGGCCTTGCCCACCGCCATGACGATGCGGCCCCAATTGGCGTCCTCGCCGGCGATCGCGGTCTTGACCAGCGGCGAATTGGCGATCGCCATGCCGACGCGCCGGGCCGATTTCTTCGATACCGCGCCTTTCACCCGGATCTCGACGAATTTCCGCGCCCCCTCGCCGTCGCGCACCACCTGATGGGCGAGCTCGGTGAGGACTTCGTTGAGCGCAGCGCGGAAAGGCGCCAGCCTCCGGTCGCGCGGATCGGTGATGCGCGGGGCTTGCCTTGCCGCGCCGGTGGCAAACAGGAGCAGCGTGTCGGAGGTCGAGGTGTCGCTGTCGACGGTGATCGCATTGAAGCTGTCGACGACACCCTTCGCCAGCAGGCTCTGCAGCACGGGCGCGGCGATCGGCGCATCGGTGAAGACGAAGGACAGCATGGTCGCCATGTCCGGGGCGATCATGCCCGCCCCCTTGGCGATGCCGTTGATGGTCACCGGAGCACCGCCGAGATCGACCGTGCGGGTCGATCCCTTGGGATAGGTGTCGGTGGTCATGATCGCGCGCGCCGCCTCGATCCAGGGCCCGGGCCTGGCCTGCGCCGCGGTCTCGGCCAGCACCGCATCGAACTTCGTCGCATCGAGCGGCTCGCCGATGACCCCGGTCGAGGCGAGATAGACCTGCCGCGCCGGACAGCCGGCGACCTTGGCGGCAAATCCCGCCGACAGCTTGACCGCGTCGCGCCCGCGTTTTCCCGTGAAGGCATTGGCATTGCCGGAATTCACCAGCAACGCCCGCGCCTTGCCGGAGGCAAGCGCCGCCTTGCACCACTCGACCGGCGCCGACGGGCATTTCGACTGCGTGAACACGCCGGCGACCTCGGTGCCCTTGTCGAAGAGCATCAGCAGCACGTCGCGGCGGTTCTTGTACTTGATGCCGGCTTGCGCGGTGGCGAAACGCACGCCGCCGAGTTCCGGCAGGTCCGGAAACGGGACGGCGAGCGGAGACATGGCGGAGGACATCGGCTTTCGGGCGGTTGGACGCGGGTCGCGATGCTGTGCCCGATGCGCCCGGCTCGCGCAAGACGTTTCAGGCGCGTGGATTGATGAAGGCGTGAAAGTATCGCTGCACGACCGGCGTCACCACCCACACCACCACCGCAACCATCAGCGGCGCGACAAGCAGCGTCCGCTGCCAGATGGTCCACGCCTGGGTGAAGGCGGCTGCTAGGTAGAGCAGGCTGGTGATCGCCGGATAGACACCGAGCAGGATCAGCAGGGCGAAGCGCGGACGCGAGAAACGTGTGGCGGGAACGGTCGGCACGGTGATCTCCTATGAAACGACCCGTTTCGTTTATATAGAACGACCCGTTTCGTTTCGTCAAGCCTTGTGCTAACCCGTGCCTGCGGTGGGGAACGTGACCGGCTCAGGAACCAGCAAGATGGCTGACAGGGAAGGCGAGATGCCCGCCGGCAATGCGCCCCGCCGCTCGATCGGTGCACGCCCCAACCCGGCCAGCGCCGACGCGATTCGTGCCGCGGCCGAGGAAATTCTGGCTGAGCAGGGTTATGCCGGCTTCTCGATCGAGGCGGTGGCGCGGCGCGCGCGGGCCGGCAAGCCCACCATCTATCGCTGGTGGCCGAGCAAGGCGGCGCTGCTGCTCGACGTCTACCACCGCCAGAAGCGTGTCCCCACGCCCGACACCGGTTCCCTCGAGCAGGACGTCTACCTTTTTCTGCGCAGCCTGCTCGACCATTGGCGCCAGACGCCGTCCGGCGCGATCTTCCGGTCGATCCTGGCGGAAGCACAGTCGGACGAAAAATCCGCCGCAGCCCTTGCCGACTATGCGCGCGACCGGCGCCGGCATACCGGCCGGATGATCGCCAGAGCGCAGGAACGCGGTGAAGCCGTGAGCGAAATCGACCCGCTGGTCGCTGCCGACCTGATCATGGCCTGCGCCTGGATCCACCTGCTGACCGGCAGGACCGCTGCCGGCGACGCGGAAATCCGCGCCGCCGCGCGCCACCTGGTCGGTGCCTGGCTGGCAACCAGGCCGGCCTGAGCGCGGTCGCCGGCGGCGAGCCGGCGCCGCTCAGATCACTTCGCCGGCTTCGCCGGTTCTGCCGGCGCACTCGCCTGTATGATCTCGATCTTGGCCTTGGCGCGCAGGTCCTGCATCGTCGTGGCGAACAGCTCCGAGATCATCTGCTGGCGAATCTGCGGGGCGACCTGCTCGTAGGTCGGTGCCGGTGCCTTGCGCTTCGCCTCGAGCTTGATGACATGCCAGCCGAATTGCGACTGCACCGGCTTCTCGGTGTAAGTGCCGACCTTCATGGCCACCACCGCATCGCCGAAGGGCTTCACCATCTGCTTCGGGTCGAAGAAGCCAAGCTCGCCGCCCTTGGTGGCCGAGCCGGTATCGAGCGATTTCTCCTTGGCGATCGCCGCGAAATCGCCGCCCTTGTCGAGCTCGGCGATGATCGTCTTGGCCTCGTCCTCGGTTTTCACCAGGATATGGGCAGCCTGATACTGGTCCGTCGCCACGAACGACTTCATCGCTTCGTCATAGCGTTTGTGCAGCGCCGCATCCGTGACCTGCGCCACGATCTTGGTGCGCACATATTCGAGCTGCAGGGTGCGGTCGCGCACCGTCTGCAGGCGCCGTTGCACCTCCGGCGACTTGTCGAGGCCGTCCGCCTCGGCGGCACGCGCCGAAAGCTTGGTATCGATCAGGTGCTGGAGAAGCTGGGCGCGCCGCTGATCAGCCGGGATGTTGGCGATCTGGTCGCGGAAATCCAGGGCAGCCTGAGCCAGATCCGACTCGGTGATCGTCATGCCGTCGACCTTGGCAACGACGGGATCGGAGGCGGGTTGGGCAGCCGACGCGGGCTGCGCCAGGGCGGCGAGGGCAAGCAGTGCGGCAAGCGCCGCAGCGCTTCCGCAGCGCCGTATTGAGGCCGTGACGGTCATGTAACTCTTCCGTTCGCGTTGGTCGGGATTTCTTTCGACAGCTTCATTGCGGCAGCCGAAAGGCGATGCGCAGGTCAGGTTTGCGCCGTTGACATCGATTATCCCCCCTCTTATCTGTCTCCACGCTTGGCGTCCAGAACGCTTTAAATCCTGAGCGGTGACGACGGTATCCCACGCCGGCGTTCGTCGCAGGGACGGCGATGTCGGCAGCTAGCGCCGGCGCCACGCCCCGGCTGGGACACCTGAAAGCTCAAGGATTTTCATATCATGGCCGGTCTTGGCACTATCGCTCGCAAACTCTTCGGTACGGCCAACGATCGCCGGCTGAAGACCTATAATCCCAAGGTCGCCGCGATCAACGCGCTGGAGAACGAGGTCGCTGCGCTGTCCGACGAGGATTTGCGCGCCCGCACCGAGGAATTCCGCCGCCAGCTCGCCGACGGCGCCAGCCTCGACAGCCTGCTCGCTCCCGCCTTCGCCACCGTGCGTGAGGCCGCCAAACGAACGCTCGGCCAGCGCCATTTCGACGTCCAGCTCGTCGGCGGCATGGTGCTCCACGAGGGCTCCATCGCCGAGATGAGAACCGGCGAAGGCAAGACCCTGGTGGCCACGCTTGCCGTCTATCTCAATGCGCTGACCGGCAAAGGCGTGCACGTGGTCACCGTCAACGACTACCTGGCCAGCCGCGACGCCGAGTGGATGGGCCAGATCTACAAGTTCCTCGGCATGACGGTCGGCGTCATCGTGCACGGTCTCGACGACGACCAGCGCCGCAACGCCTATGCCTGCGACATCACCTACGGCACCAACAACGAGTTCGGCTTCGACTACCTGCGCGACAACATGAAGTACGAACTGCCGTCGATGGTCCAGCGCGGGCACAATTTCGCCATCGTCGATGAGGTCGACTCGATCCTGGTCGACGAGGCGCGCACGCCGCTGATCATCTCGGGGCCGCTCGACGACCGCTCCGAGCTCTACAACACCATCGACACCTTCATCCCCCATCTGACCGCCGAGGACTACGAGGTCGACGAGAAGCAGCGCACCGCCACCTTTACCGAGGAAGGCAACGTCAAGCTGGAGAAGCTGCTTGCCGCGGCGGACATGCTCAAGGGCGATTCGCTCTACGACATCGAGAACGTCACCGTCGTCCACCACATCCAGCAGGCGCTGCGCGCCCACCGCCTGTTCGAGCGCGACAAGGACTACATCGTCCGCAACGGCGAGGTGATCATCATCGACGAGTTCACCGGCCGCATGATGCCCGGCCGGCGCTTCTCGGAAGGGCTGCACCAGGCGCTCGAGGCCAAGGAGCACCAGCCCATCCAGCCGGAGAACCAGACGCTCGCCTCGATCACCTTCCAGAACTATTTCCGCATGTACGACAAGCTCGCCGGCATGACCGGCACGGCGGTAACCGAGGCGGAGGAATTCGGCGACATCTACAATCTCGACGTGGTTGAAGTTCCGACCAACATGCCGATGGTCCGCATCGACGACGACGACGAGGTCTACCGCACGGCCGACGAGAAGAACGCCGCAATCATCGAACTCATCAAGGATGCCCGCCAGCGCGGCCAGCCGATCCTGGTCGGCACCACCTCGATCGCCAAGTCGGAAATCCTCTCCGAGATGCTGCACAAGCAGAAGGTGCCGCATCAGGTTCTCAACGCCCGCTACCACGAGCAGGAAGCGTTCATCATCGCCCAGGCCGGCGTGCCGGGGGCGGTCACCATCGCCACCAACATGGCCGGCCGCGGCACCGACATTCAGCTCGGCGGCAACCTCGACATGCGCATCCGCCAGGAACTCGCCGACGTGCCGGAGGGGCCCGAGCGCGAGGCGCGCGTCGCGGCGATCCACGCCGAGATCGACAAGCTCAAGGAGCAGGCGCTGGCCGCCGGCGGGCTCTACGTTCTGGGCACCGAGCGCCATGAGAGCCGGCGCATCGACAACCAGCTGCGCGGCCGCTCCGGACGCCAGGGCGACCCCGGACATTCCAAGTTCTTCCTGTCGCTGCAGGACGACCTCATGCGCATCTTCGGTTCGGAGCGCATGGACGGCATGCTGCAGAAGCTCGGCCTCAAGGACGGCGAGGCGATCGTCCATCCGTGGATCAACCGCGCTTTGGAGAAGGCCCAGCAGAAGGTCGAGGCACGCAACTTCGACATCCGCAAGAATCTGCTCAAGTTCGACGATGTGATGAACGATCAGCGCAAGGCGATCTTCGATCAGCGCATCGAGCTCATGTCACAGGAGGTGGTGACCGACACCATCCACGAGATGCGCCGCGAGGTGATCGAAACCCTCGTCACCCGGCACATTCCGGAGCGGGCATACCCCGAGCAGTGGGATACCGCCGGCCTGCACGACGAGGTTCTTGATGTCGTCGGCCTGGATTTACCGATTGCCGACTGGGCGAAGGAAGAGGGCATCGCCGAGGAAGAGGTGCTCGATCGCATCATCCGCGCCGGCGACGAGATGGCGGCCTCGCGCACGGCGCGATTCTCGCCGGAAGTCATGCGCCAGATCGAGAAGGCGGTGCTGCTGCAGACCCTCGACCATCTGTGGCGCGAGCACCTGGTCGTGCTTGACCACCTGCGCCAGGTAATCGGCTTCCGCGGCTACGCCCAGCGCGACCCGTTGATCGAGTACAAGACCGAATCCTTCGAGCACTTCCAGCGCCTGCTGACCCAGCTGCGCGAGGCGGTAACCCGCCAGATCATGCATATCGAGATCGTCCAGCGCCCGCCGCCGCTGGCGCCGGAAGGCGATTTCGAGGCGTTGCAGGCGAGCCATCCCGATCCCGATGGCGGCGTCGACGCCATATTCGACGATTCGCCCGCCGACGGCCGCCAGCAGCCGGTGCGCAACGCGCGCTACACCGCCGGAGCGGGCACCGTGGCGGCGCAGATCGACCCCAACAATCCGGCGACCTGGGGCAAGGTTCCGCGCAACGCCCCCTGCCCCTGCGGTTCCGGCAAGAAATACAAGCACTGCCACGGCCGTCTGGCCTGACGGCACGGCGCGCCGCTTGGGCCTGGCCTGGAGCGACATTCATCGACGGGCTTATCCTCTTCCCCTCCCCCTTTGTGGGGGAGGAGCGACCAAACAGGCGCTGGATAAACACCGAAGGTCGATTGGTCCTAGCCTGATGGCCCGGTCTTGCTCGCCTCGGTGGGGGCGAATTCGCCCGGCCACAGGAACTTCTTCTTGACGAACTTGCCCACCGGCTGGATCTCCGGCGTCTCGCCGGGACTGATCTTGCCGTCGTCGGCAACGCCGGCGGTGGCGGCTGGCGGCGCTGGCGCCGCGGCAGGTGCTTGCGGCGCCGTCGGTGCCGCCGCGGCTGTCGCAGTCGCTGCCGGGACCGGCTTCTTGGCGGCCGCCGGCTTCTCGGCCGGTGCCGGGGCGATCGTGGCCAGCGCCGGCGCCGGTTTCGGCGTCGGCACCACCACCCTGGGCGGCGGCGCCGAAACCTCGGGCCTGGGCGGCACGACCCGGCTGGCCGGCGCGGTTGCCGCCACTGGTTCGGGCGCTCCGGCCGCGGGCGGCTGGGCGCCGCCCCTCAACAGCCGCTGGAGGAATGACGGATTGGCCGCCTGTTCGGCGGCCGCCTGATCGCGCACCGCCTTTTCCTGCTGCTTTTGCTCCAGTATGGCCACGTCCCGCGCAAATGCGGCGTCGTCCGCGGCCTGCTTGCGCTGGAGCGCGGCGACAAGCTCCGGCGGCATCGTATAGGCCGGGCAAGCCCCCGATGGATTGAACGTGGCGTCGCCCGCATCGGCGTTGAACACATAGTGCCGGTCGCAGACATCGACCTTGGGCGGAACATGCGTCAGCTCGAAGGAATCGTAGCCAACCTTCAGCATCCGCCAGAAATCCATGTTCGGATTGTCGCGATGCTCGGCCAGGTTCTCCGGCGTCAGGCGGAACGGGAAGGCCTGGATCTCGAACGCCCTCTGCCCGCCGCGGAAGGCATCGCGGGCAAGCCGGAAAATCTCGCCGGCATCCTTGTCGGTCATCGAATAGCAGCCGGCCGAAGAGCAGGCACCATGCACCATCAGGTTGGAGCCGGTGCGCCCCAGCGCCCGGTCATAGGCGTTCGGATAGCCGATGTTGAAGGACAGGTAGTAGTTGGAGTTCGGGTTCATTTGCGCCGGCGTGACCGTGTAGAAGCCCTCCGGTGCCTGCCGGTCGCCTTCCTTCGTCTTCGGTCCCAGCGCCCCGGACCATTTGCAGATGGAATAGGTCTTGAGCAGGCCGTAGCGCCCGTCGGCGCGCTGCTTCCAGATCTCCATCTGCGATTCTTCCTTGAAGATGCGGATGAAGATCGGCGCCGTGTCCTTCATGTCGAGCTGGCGCATCTTGGCGACCAGGAACCCCGGCACAGGACGTTCGTCCTTGGGAAGATCGGCGTAGTTGCAGCCCGCCAGCACCAGCAGTGCCACGGAGAGCAGCGCGACTGCGCGCAGAACTCCCCCCGGGACTGGTCGAATCACCATACGCACCCCTTCTGGGCCCCTCACGACCCGCCGGCACAGTCGGGATTCTGTTAGCCCTGTCAAGCTTGATGCAGTGTTAACCGGCGGCATCGGCGCTCACATTCGTGCGAGCACGGAAGCCAGTTTCCCGTGCCCGTGTGGCACGGAAAAGGCAGCCAGAACGCTGGAAAGCTAAAGCGTCCGGCCGATCGCCAGATACTTCTCGCGCCGCTGGCGGCGGATCTCCTCCGGCGGCAGGTTGTCGAGCGATCCGAGCGCCTCGGCGATGGCTTTGCCGGTCGCCTTGATGATCGTCTCGGGCTCGCGGTGGGCGCCGCCAATCGGCTCCGGGATGATGCGGTCGATGATGCCGAACCTCTGCAGGTCCTCAGCCGTGATCTTCATGCCGGTGGCGGCATCCTGCGCCCGGCTGGAATCGTGCCACAGGATCGAGGCGGCGCCCTCCGGCGAGATCACCGTGTAGATCGAGTGTTCGAGCATCAGCACCTTGTTGGCAGTGGCAATCGAGATGGCGCCGCCCGAGCCGCCCTCGCCGATGACCACGGCGACATTGGGCACGCCGAGATTGACGCAGGCTTCCGTCGAACGGGCGATGGCTTCCGCCTGGCCGCGCTCCTCGGCACCCAGCCCCGGATAGGCGCCGGCGGTATCGACCAGCGCAATCACCGGCAGGCCAAAGCGATCGGCGAGCTCCATGATGCGCACCGCCTTGCGGTAGCCCTCCGGCCGCGCCATGCCAAAATTGTGCTTCAGCCGGCTTTCGGTGTCGTTGCCCTTCTCATGGCCGATGAGGGCCACCCGCTTGCCGCGGAAGTAGCCGAGGCCGGCAACGATCGCCGCATCCTCGCCGAACTTGCGGTCACCGGCCAGCGGCGTGAATTCCTCGATCAGCGCGCGCGCATAGTCGCTGGTGTGCGGCCGCTCCGGGTGACGGGCGACCTGGGTCTTCTGCCAGGGCGAAAGCTTACCGTAGATTTCCTCCAGCGCCTGCGCCGCCTTGGCCTCAAGCCGAGCGATTTCCTCGCCGATGGCGACCGCGTCGCCTTCCTTCTCGAGCGCACGCAGTTCCTGGACCTTGCCCTGCAGGTCGGCGACCGGTTTCTCGAAGTCGAGGTAACTGCGCATCAAGTCTCGCGGTAAACGGAAGAACATCTGCCTCCGCAGGCGCCGCGCCAGCGAAAAGCGGCGGCAAACTGACGGGAGCGCCGGCCCAAGTCAAGCAAGCACACCGCCGCAACCCTGGCTTGACCGGTTTGGCGGACCGTTCCGGCGGGCCGGTAGTTATATTCGCGCGCCGGCCGGTGGTCCTACTTCTCCCTCGCCAGCGGGTGGTGCTCGGTGACCAGCGCCCTCAGGCGCTCCTGAAGGACGTGCGTGTAGATCTGCGTGGTGGAAATGTCGGCATGGCCGAGGAGCTGCTGCACGACGCGCAGATCAGCACCGTTTTGCAACAGGTGGCTGGCGAAGGCATGGCGCACGACATGCGGCGATATCTTCGCCGCGGGAATCCCGGTCCGCGCCGCCAGATCCTTGAGATCGCGGGCAAAAGCCTGCCTGGTCAGGTGTCCGCTGTCGCCGAAGGAGGGGAACAGCCACGGGCTGTCGGCCACGCCGGACTCCGTCCGCGCCTTGAGATAGGCCGAAACCGCGTCGCGCGCCTTGTCGGTCAGCGGCACGATGCGCTCGTGCCCGCCCTTGCCGCGCACGGTGAACATGCGCTGGTCCTTGCGCATGACGGCGGCCTTCAGCGAGACCAGTTCCGACACCCTGAGGCCGGTCGCATAGAGCATCTCGACCAGGGCGTGGAGGCGCAGCGCCCTCAGGCGCGCCGCATCGCTCCCCTCGCATTGCGCTTCCTCGTGCGCCCGCTCGATGAGGCGGGTGACCTGGTCCTCGCTCAGCACCGAGGGCAGGCGCGCCGGGCGGCGCGGTCCTTCGATGATGCCGGTGGGGTCGTCGCCGCGCACTCCCTCGCTGACCAGGAAACGGTGGAATTGCCTGAGCGCCGACAGCCGGCGCGCGGCGGAAGTCGCGGCAAAGCCGCGCAGGTCGAGATCGTCGAGATAGGCGCGCACCGCCTCCACCCCGGCGCGTTCGAAACCGCCGCCCGTGGCAAGAAAGCGGGCATAGTCTTCCAGGTCGCGGCGATAGGAGGCCAGCGTATTGGGCGCAGCGCCGCGCTCTGCGCTCATCATTTCGAGGAATGCCTCGATGTGATGACTGCCGGCCGCCGCCTTTGCCCGGGGCCTCATGGCCTATTGCTGCGCTGGCGGCGACTGCGGCTGCACCGGCGGCACCGGCTCTTGCACGTGCAGCTTCTCCGCCGGGATGCGCACGGTCATTTCGCGCGTATGTGGCCCGACGAACATGGCGAGATAAATCATTCCGGCACCACCGAGTATGCCCAGGATCACGAGCACGATGAGAAAACGGATTAAACTCGGCATCAGAAATCCCGGTCGGCCGCTCGCCGCGATTTGGGCCGATGACAGAACATACCCCCACGGCCCTGCTGTCATTCTCGACAATCGGGCCAGGAAGGCAAGCCGCAGGCCGATTGACGGCCGCGCGCCTTGACACGGGGCCCCCAAACCGGCTCTTACCTCGGCCGCAACAGGCGCATTTGCGAGGGAGCCGTGGCGAAGGCCGGATTGGCACAGGACAATGGACTGCCGCTCGAGACCAGGGTCTCGCGTCTGCTGGCGGGGCGGACGCTGGTCATGGTCGGCATGATGGGCGCCGGCAAGTCATCGATCGGCCGCCGTCTGGCGAATTGCCTCGGCATGGCCTTCGTCGATGCCGACGCCGAGATCGAGCTGGCCGCCAACGCAACGATTCCGGAGATTTTCGAGGAGCACGGCGAAGCCTATTTCCGCGACGGGGAGCGCCGTGTCATTCAGCGCCTGCTCGACGGCAAGCCCAAGGTGCTGGCCACCGGCGGCGGCGCCTACATCCAGCCGGACACCCGCGCCGCGATCCAGGCCGCCGGTATTTCGATCTGGCTGAAGGCCGACCGCGACCTGCTGCTGTCGCGGGTAAAGCGCCGCAACAACCGGCCGCTCCTCAAGGTCGAGGATCCGGCGGCCACCATCGACCGGCTCATCGCCGAGCGTTATCCGGTCTACGCCGAAGCCGACATCCAGGTGCAGTCGCGCGACGTCGCCCACGACGTGGTCATTGACGACATTCTCGAAGCCCTTGCCGACTTTCTCAGCCGGGAGGCGGTGGCCGAGGCCTGAGCGATGGCAACAACCGCTGCCCGACCTGTTGAACCGACGGTGGTCACCGTCGATCTTGGCCCGCGCTCCTACGACATTCTCATCGGCCGAGACGTTCTCGAGCAGGCCGGGGCGGAGATCGCCCGGCGCATGCCCGGCCGGCGCGTCGCCGTGGTGACCGACGAGAATGTCGCGCGTTTCCATCTCAACACGCTGTCCGCCAGCCTCAGGGCGGCCGACATCGATTTTTCCACCATCACCGTGGCGCCCGGGGAAAAGTCGAAGAGTTTCGAAACACTGGCGACCGTCGTCGATGGGATTCTCGGCGCGCGCATCGAGCGTTCCGATCTGGTGGTCGCCTTCGGCGGCGGCGTGGTCGGCGACCTCGCCGGCTTTGCCGCATCGATCGTGCGCCGCGGCGTCCGCGTCGTGCAAATTCCCACCACCCTGCTCGCCCAGGTCGATTCCTCGGTCGGCGGCAAGACCGGCATCAACACGCCGCGCGGCAAGAACCTGGTCGGCGCGTTTCACCAACCCAGCCTCGTGCTCGCCGATGCCGGCGTGCTCGATTCGCTGAACCCGCGCATCTTCAACGCCGGCTATGCCGAAGTGGCCAAATACGGCCTGCTCGGCGACGCCGAATTCTTCGCCTGGCTGGAGGACAACTGGCGCGCCATCGTCGCCGGCTGGCCCGAGCGCGACCAGGCCATCGCCGTCGCCTGCCGCGGCAAGGCAAAGACGGTCGCCGCCGACGAGCACGAGCACAGCGGCACGCGCGCGCTTCTCAACCTTGGCCACACCTTCGGCCACGCGCTGGAAGCCGCCACCGGCTATTCCGACCGGCTGCTCCACGGCGAGGGGGTGGCGATCGGCACGGTGCTCGCCTTCGCCTTCTCCGCCCGGCGCGGCCTCATTGCGCAGGAAGACACCGACCGCGTCGCGGCGCATTTCGCCGCCGTCGGCCTTCCTACCCGCATCGCCGACATCCCCGGCGAACCGATCGCGGCCGACACGCTGATGCGCGCGATCGCCCAGGACAAGAAGGTCAGCCGCGGACAGCTCACCTTCATTCTGGTCAACGGCATCGGCGCCGCCTTCGTCGCCCATGACGTGCCGCCCGGCGAAGTGTCCGATTTTCTTGCGGAGCAACTGGCGACATGACCACGTTCCTTTGGGCGATGGCCGTGGCCATTCCCATTCTGGTCGTGCTGTCGGCTTTCTTTTCCGGATCCGAAACCGCGCTCACCGCTGCGTCGCGGGCGCGCATGCTGGCTCTGGAGAAGTCCGGCGATCGCCGCGCCGGCATCGTCGGCCGCCTGATCCTGGAGCGCGAGCGCCTGATCGGCGCCCTGCTGCTCGGCAACAACCTGGTCAACATCCTCGCTTCGGCGCTGGCGACCAGCCTGTTCCTGGAGCTCTTCGGTCAGGCCGGCGTGGTCTACGCCACGCTGGCGATGACCTTGCTTGTGCTGGTCTTCGGCGAGGTTCTGCCCAAGACCCTGGCGATCGGCGATCCCGACCGCGCTTCTCGCGCCGTCGCTCCAGCGATCGCGGTCATCGTGGCGGTGTTCTCGCCCGTCGTCATCGCCGTCCAGTTCATCGTCCGCGGCGTTCTGCGCCTGATCGGCTGGAACGCTTCCGACGGCAAGTCGATCCTCTCGCCGGCGGAGGAGATCCGCGGCCAGGTCGACCTGCTCCACGCCGAAGGCAGCGTGGTCAAGGCCGAGCGCGACCGCCTCGGCGGCCTGCTCGACCTCTCCGAACTCGACGTCTCCGACGTCATGGTCCACCGCACCGGCATGCACACCATCGACGCCGACCAGCCGATTGGCGACATCGTCGACGACATCCTCGCCTGCCCCTTCACCCGCGTGCCGCTGTGGGAGGACGAGCCGGAGAACATCATCGGCATCGTCCATGTGAAGGACCTGCTGCGCGCGCTCAAAGCCGCCGGCGGCAAGGTCGAGGCGATCGACATCCGTTCGATCGCCGCCAAACCGTGGTTCGTGCCCGATACCACCAGCGTGCCCGACCAGCTCAACGCCTTCCTCAAGCGCAAGGTGCATTTTGCCCTCGTCGTCGACGAGTATGGCGAGGTGCAGGGCGTCGTCACGCTGGAGGACATCCTCGAGGAGATCGTCGGCGACATCGCCGACGAGCATGATGTCGCCGTCGAAGGCGTGCGGCCGCAGCCCGACGGCTCGGTCAATGTCGACGGCTCGGTGCCGATCCGCGACTTGAACCGTGCCATGGACTGGAATCTGCCCGACGAGGAAGCCACCACCATCGCCGGGCTGGTCATTCACGAGGCGCGCATCATTCCCGAGCCCGGACAGGCCTTCACCTTCCACGGCTTCCGCTTCCAGGTGCAGCGCCGCAACCGCAACCGCATCACGGCGCTGAGAATCACGCCGCTGAGCAAGCTCAAGCCGATCCCGGCCGCGCCCGCTCCTCTCCCGGTACCGCCGAAGACGCCGGGCGCCGCCGGCTGACCTCCGGATTTCGGCCGCATTCTGCGGTTGTGATCGCTGCGGTCCAACCGGGAGGGCGATCCCCATGCAGTTCGATCTCGTCATCGTCGGCGCCAGCTTCGCCGGGCTGGCAGCAGCCCGCACGGCGGCCTCGCGCGGCCTGTCCACCGCCGTCATCGATGCCAAGCCCGAGGTCGGCGCCCGCGTTTCGAGCAGCGGCATCCTGGTGCGCGAGGCAATCGAGGAGATCGACATCCCCCACCATCTGACGCGCCGCGTGCCGGGCGTCAGGCTCTATTCGCCGAGCCTGAAGAGCGTCGACCTCTTCTCGCCGGGCTATGCCTTCTTCACCACGCGCACGCCCGACCTGCTGCGCTGGATGGCGCATCAGGCCCGCGACGCCGGGGCGCACGTGCTGCCCGCCACCCGCTTCGCCGGCGCCCGCCGCGACGGCGACCGCATCCGCCTTGCCGGCATCGACATTTCCACCCGCTTCCTGGTCGGCGCCGACGGCATCAAGTCGCGCGTCGCCGCCGATTTCGGTCTGGCGACAAACCGCGCCTTCCTCACCGGCCTCGAGGTGGAGCTTGAACCCGACGACGCAGTCGATCCGCGCTTCCTGCACTGCTTCGTCGATTCGCGCCTGGCGCCCGGCTACATCGCCTGGGCGGCGCCGGGGCCGGATGCCATCCAGCTCGGCCTTGCCGTCCGCCACGGCGACAAGCCCGACCTCGCCCGCTTCATGGCGCGCACAGAGCCCCAGTTCGGCTGGAGCCGGCTGAAGGTCACCGGCCGACGGTCCGGCCTCATCCCCTGCGGCGGCCCGCTCCGCCGCACGGCGGCGCCCGGCGTGCTGCTGATCGGCGACGCCGCCGGCTGGGTATCGCCGGCCACCGGCGGCGGCATCCAGCTTGCCTTCCGCTACGGCCGTCGCGCCGCCGCGCTCATCGCCGATCACCTGCAATGCGGCGGTCCGGCGCCGGAGATCGCGCTCGCTCGCGAGATCCCACGCTTCCGCGCCAAGTCGGCGCTTCGCCGCGCCCTCGACCTTGCCCCGCCCAACATGCTGATCAATCTGGCGCTCGCCACCACGCCGGCCCGGCACTTCGCCGAAAAGCTCTATTTCCACAGCCGCAATACGACCGGGATCGACCGCGCCGCCTATCTCAAATGGCTGGACGGCGAGACGCAGGCTCACGGCCGCGCACCGCTGCTGCAGAGCTAGGGCGAGCCCTCGCTGCCCTCCCCCCTTGTGAGGGAGGGCCGTTTCTCTTGGCGAGCGGTCCTAGTGCGCCGTCGGCGCCTTCGCTTCGATCGCCAGCGCATGGACATCGCCGGCCAGTTCCTCGGCCAGCGCATCGTTGATCATGCGATGGGTCTGGACCCGGCTTTTCCCGGCAAAGGCCGACGCCGTGATGCGCACGCGGAAATGCGTGTTTCCCTCAGGCCGGTGGGCATGATGGCCCTTGTGGTGATGGGATTCGTCCACCACCTCCAGGGCGTCCGGGTGAAAAGCCTCGGTTAACTTCGACCTGATTCTATCCGCCACTGTCATTGCGTTGATTCTGCCGGTTTTTGGGTGATCACAGCCTTGTCGGCGCCACGGGCCGCGACCATAATCCAGCCATGGACCTGAACTCCAAATATTTCGACCGCATCCGCATTTCTCCCGGCGAGACGACGGTTGAGGACCGCGACGCGGCCCGCTGCGACGTGCAGGGATGCGGCCGCATCGGCGGCTATCGCGCCCCAAAGGGCCGCGGCCACGAGGGCGAGTACTACAATTTCTGCCTCGACCACGTGCGCGAATACAACAAGTCCTACAACTACTTCGCCGGTATGGCCGACGACGAGATCGTCGACTATCAGCGCTCCGCTTCCACCGGCCATCGCCCGACCTGGAACATGGGCGTCAACCGCTCCGCCCCCGGCGCGGCAGGACGCGATGCGCGCTTCACCTGGTCGGCCGCCTTTGCCGATCCGTTCGGCATCTTCGGCGGCGAGGCGCCCCGCGCCGAGCCGAAAAGCGAGCCCGAGCGCCGGCCGCTGCGCAACCTCGAACGCCGCTCCTTCGCCACCCTCGACCTCGAGGGCCACGAAACCGGTGACGCGATCAAGTCCCGCTACAAGGCCCTGGTGAAGCAGTTGCATCCCGACGCCAATGGCGGCGACCGCAGCTCGGAAGACCGGCTGCGACAGATTATTCAGGCTTACCACTACCTTCGGTCCGTCGGTTTTTGCTAATACGACGGCAGCCGGCCGTCCCAAGGGCCGGATTACCCCAAATCGTCAAGGCGTCCTCGCACGGCGCGACGGAGAAATACAATGGCTGAAGCCGCGCTCGAACAAGCTCCCCTGCCGGATATGAAGATATCCGTGCGCCAGGTCTTCGGGATCGACAGCGATCTCGAAGTGCCGGCCTATTCCGAGACTGACGAGCACGTGCCGGACACCGATCCGGACTATCTTTTCGACCGCGAGACCACCCTGGCAATTCTTGCCGGCTTCGCCCGCAACCGGCGCGTGCTGGTCACCGGCTATCACGGCACCGGCAAGTCGACCCATATCGAGCAGGTCGCCGCCCGCCTCAACTGGCCGTGCGTGCGTGTCAATCTCGACAGTCATATCAGCCGTATCGACCTGATCGGCAAGGACGCCATCGTCATCCGCGACGGCATGCAGGTGACCGAGTTCCGCGACGGCATCCTGCCCTGGGCGCTGAAGAACAACATCGCGCTGTGCTTCGACGAATACGATGCCGGCCGGCCCGATGTGATGTTCGTCATCCAGCGCGTGCTCGAGGTCTCCGGCCGCCTGACCCTGCTCGACCAGAACAAGGTCATCCGCCCGCACCCGGCCTTCCGCCTGTTCGCCACCGCCAACACCGTCGGCCTCGGCGACACCTCGGGCCTCTATCACGGCACCCAGCAGATCAACCAGGGCCAGATGGACCGCTGGTCGATCGTCTCGACGCTCAACTACCTTCCCCACGACAACGAGGTGAACATCGTTGCCGCCAAGGTGCCGAGCCACCGCGACGACAAGGGCCGCGCCATCATCGCCAAGATGGTGCGCGTCGCCGACATGACCCGCAACGCCTTCATCAACGGCGACCTGTCGACCGTGATGAGCCCGCGCACGGTGATCACCTGGGCGGAGAACGCCGACATCTTCGGCGATGTCGGCTTCGCCCTGCGCGTCACCTTCGTCAACAAGTGCGATGAGCTGGAGCGCAGCCTGGTTGCCGAGTTCTATCAGCGTTGCTTCAACGAGGAGCTGCCCGAGTCGACCGCCAATGTGGTGATGACCTGAATGGAGCGGACGACGGTCCACACCGAAAGCACGCTGCGCGCCAAGCCGGTCGAGAGCTCCGACCGAGCCGTTTAAGCGCGCGGTCACCGGTTGCATGCGCGCCATTGCCGGCGAACCGGAACTGGAAGTGTCGTTCGCCGCCGACCGGCCGATGCTGTCGCAGAACAAGGCGCGCCTGCCCGAGCCGCCGCGCAAGCTGACCGCCAACGACGTCGCCGTCACTCGCGGCGTCGGCGATTCGCTGGCGCTGCGTCTCGCCTGCCACGATCCCAAGGTCCATCGCGCCCACGCCCCCGCCGGCAAGAATGCCCGTGCCGTCTTCGATGCCGTCGAGCAGGCGCGCGTCGAGGCGCTCGGCGCCAACCGCATGGCCGGCATTGCTGGCAACATCTCGGCCATGCTCGAGGAGCGCTACCACCGCGCCAACTACCAGGACATCACCGAGCGCGCCGATGCGCCGCTCGAAGACGCCGTCGCGCTGATGGTGCGCGAGCGTCTGACCGGCAAGGCGCCGCCCAAGTCGAGCCGCAAAATCGTCGAGCTGTGGCGCGACTGGATCGAGGAGCGCGCCGGCAAGGACCTGTCGCGCCTGACCGGCGCCATCGAGGACCAGTCGCGCTTCGCTCTTGAAGTGCGCGAGATCCTGTCGGCGCTCGAAATGGCCGACGAACTCTCCGGCGAGGCCGGCGATCAGGGCGACGAGGACGACGAGACCGGCGATCAGGACAACGCCGAAGGCGCCTCCGACAGCGCCGAAAGCGCCGACGCGGCGAGCCAGGAGGAGATGGAGGCATCCGCCGACCAGGGCGAAGCCGGCGACAGCGAAGCAAGCGAGGCGGAAGCCGACCAGACGGTCGAGGACGCCGACATGGCCGACGCCCAGGACACCGGCGAGGCTCATCGCGCCGACGCACCCTTCTCCAACATGCCGGCGCTGGTCGACTACAGCGCCTTCACGTCCAGGTTCGACGAGACGGTCCAGGCCGAGGAGCTGTGCGACCTCGCCGAACTGGAGCGCCTGCGCTCCTATCTCGACAAGCAGCTCGCCCATCTGCAGAGCGCCGTCGGGCGGCTCGCCAACCGCCTGCAGCGCCGCCTGATGGCGCAGCAGAACCGCGGCTGGGATTTCGACCTCGAGGAAGGCATCATCGACGCCGCCCGCCTGTCGCGCATCGTCGTCGACCCGATGAACGCGCTGACCTACAAGGCCGAGCGCGACACCGAGTTCCGCGACACCATCGTCACGCTGCTGCTCGACAATTCCGGCTCCATGCGCGGCCGCCCGATCACGGTCGCCGCCACCTGCGCAGACATCCTCGCCCGCACGCTGGAGCGTTGCGGCGTCAAGGTCGAGATCCTCGGCTTCACCACCCGCGCCTGGAAGGGCGGGCAATCGCGCGAAGCGTGGCTGCAGGCGGGCAAGCCGCCCAATCCCGGCCGCCTCAACGACCTGCGCCACATCGTCTACAAGGCCGCCGACGCCCCCTGGCGGCGCTCGCGGCGCAATCTCGGCCTGATGATGCGCGAGGGGCTGCTCAAGGAGAACATCGACGGCGAGGCGCTGGCCTGGGCCCACGGCCGCCTTCTGGTGCGCCCCGAGCAGCGCAAGATCCTGATGATGATCTCCGACGGTGCGCCGGTCGACGATTCCACCCTGTCGGTCAATCCCGGCAACTATCTCGAGCGCCACCTGCGCCACGTCATCGAGGAAATCGAGACGCGCTCGCCGGTGGAGCTGATCGCCATCGGCATCGGCCATGACGTCACCCGCTACTATCGCCGCGCCGTGACCATCGTCGACGCCGACGAGCTCGCCGGCGCCATGACCGACAAGCTGGCCGAGCTCTTCGATGAGAAGGCGATGGAAGAGCCGGTGCGCCCGCCCCGGCGGCCCCACCAGCAGAGGCGCCCGACCCTGCAATGATCCGCCGGCGGTTTCGCATCGCGATCCTCGCCTGTCTCGCCGTCTTGCCGTCGCCGGGGACGCAGGCCGCGCAGACGGGCTTTGCGCCGATCGAGGTCACGGTGCGGCCGTTCTCCCACTTCGCCCTGGGTTCCACCGAAACCCGGTTCGGCACGCTGGAGTTCCGCGGCGGCCTGCAGCTCACCTCCAGTGCCCGGCATTTCGGCTCGCTGTCCGGGCTTGCCTTCGCCGCCGACGGCCACACGCTCTATGCCGTTGCCGACACCGGCTACTGGTTTACCGCCCGGCTCACCGAGACCGACGGGCGGCTGGTGGGCATCGCCCGGCCGATGCTGGCACCCATGCTCGATCCCGCCGGCCACCCCTTCAAGAGCAAGAGCGCGGCCGATGCCGAAGGCTTGCGCATCGTCAACCGCAACGGCCGCGAGACCGCCTATGTCTCCTTCGAGCAGAAAGCGGCAATCGCCGTTTTCGGCGGTGATTTTGCGTCCGCCCGGCGGCACGATCTGAAGCTGCCGAAGTTCGTCAATCATCTCAGGGCCAACAAGGGCCTCGAAGCCATCGCCATCGCACCTGCGGCAGGGCCGCTGGCCGGCGCCATCGTCGCCATCGCCGAACATTCGCTGGATGACGCCGGCAACCATCGCGGCTTCATCGTCGGGGGCAAGCGCGCTGGCACTTTCTCGCTCAAGCGCACCGAGCCGTTCGACGTCACCGATGCCGCTTTCCTGCCGGACGGCGACCTGCTCGTGCTCGAACGCCGCTTTTCCTACACCGGCGGCTTCGGCATGCGCATGCGGCGCATTCCCGGCGCCGCCATCCGCCCCGGAGCGACCGTGGACGGGCCGGTGCTGATCGAGGCCGGCATGGGCGACCAGATCGACAACATGGAGGGGCTGGCGGTTCGCACCGGCGATAATGGCGAGACGATCCTCACCCTGATCTCTGACGACAACGGCAACAGGATCCTGCAGCGCACGCTCCTGCTGCAGTTCGCGCTGGTTCCGCCGCCACCGCCCCACCCGACGCCCCGGCCGCAGGACTGAAACGAAGACGGCGCCCCGCGGGCGCCGTCTGAGATCTTGTCACAGCCGTGACGAATTCAGGCGGAAGCGGTCTCCGCTGCTGCTGCCGCCGCCACCTTCTTGCCGATCTGACGCTTCAGCTTCAGCGCCTTCGGCGACAGCTCGCTATCGCGGGCGGCCACCAGGAACTTATCGAGGCCGCCGCGGTGCTCCACCGAGCGCAGGGCGTGCGAGCTGATCTTGAGGCTGACCGACCCGCCCAGCGCCTCGCTCATCAGCGTCACCTGGCTGAGATTGGGGAGAAACCGCCGACGCGTCTTGTTGTTCGCGTGGCTGACATTATTGCCGGTCTGGACCGCTTTGCCGGTCAATTCGCAGCGCCGTGCCATGGGAAAATCCTCGTTTTCCGCCGATTTGCGCCATTCGGCATGCAAGATGACGGGCCTTTTTGGAAAGTTGCACTCCTATAGTGACGGCAAATTTCGCCGTCAAGGCGGCATTCGGCCGGTTTTGCCGATTGGCCTCGGGACTTTTATCAGTCCCCCTTTCGGGTATGATGACGTCAGAGGCAAATCACCGTAATAATGCTCTTGTTAACCAATTGTCAGCCATGATCGGACGCATCCTGCCGTCATGCTGGCCCTTGATGCGACACTCGGCACTATGATGACGATCGCCCTTTCCGCCATCACCCGGAGTTTCCGGCGGATTCTGCTCGCGGCATTGGTCGCGACGCCCGTGGCTGCGACCGCCGCCCACGCCGCCGACACGACGCTGAAGGCCGACTATCTGATCACCATTGCCGGCATCACCATTGGCAAGGTCAATGCCGAGGGCCGCTTCACCAGTGCCGGCTATGCCGCCACTATCAGCGGGCAGACCTACGGCGTCAGCCGCTTTGTCTCCGACGCTCACGCCGTGCTCGCCGGCAATGGCCGCATCCGCGGCAGCCACGTCACCCCGGCCACCTACAACCTGGATACCAACGAGAAGGGCTTCGAGACCCATGTCAGCATGGCGATGCGCGGCGGGTCGATCGTCGACCTTTCCGCGGCGCCGCACCTGTTGCCCTATCCCGACCGCGTGCCGGTAACCTCGAGGCACAAGCGCAACGTGGTCGATCCGGTGGGCGCCTTCATGGTGGCCGTCAACCAGCCTCAGGCGGTCACCGGCGTCAGCGCCTGTAATCGTACCGTCAAGATCTTCGACGGCTGGCAGCGCTACGACGTGAAGCTCACCTTCAAGCAGAGCAAGCACGTCAACAGCAGCGATCCCGGCGCCTATTCCGGCGAGGTGTTCATCTGCGGCGCCCGCTACGTTCCGGTGGCCGGCCATCGTCCGGACCGGAAATCGGTGCAATACATGGCCGACAACAAGCGTCTCGAAGTCTGGCTGGTTCCGGTCGACGGCACGCGCGTGCTCGTCCCCTACCGCATCCTGATCGGCACGCAGATGGGCGATCTGGTGATTGTTTCCCGCGATTTCACCGTCAGTGCCACCGAGCGGCAGGCCAAGGCCGACTGAGGCATCACCGCCGGCGCCTTTGACTTGTCCACAGGCTGTCCACAGAAACCTCCGGCTTGCCGGCCGTCAAAATCTTGTCGCAATCGCGAGTCTGAAAAGCGCGCCTGCAGCAAAGCTTGTGCTGCCCTGCCATTTCTGCGGAGGGCTTTCAACATATCGTGGGCAACAGCGGGCCGCACCACAGATATCGTGGCGAACGGAATGGCACTCGCGTTGAGTCACCGATTCGGGCCGGTTTTGTTCCAGACTCGTTCGCCCTGTCAAAAAACTACCAGAACGTGAAGGAAACTCGCGCATTCAGGCACTGCTGTGATAGAGGGGAAGGATTGGCAGCGCCCGCCCCGCGGACGCGGCGGCGCGGCCCCGAGCGGACGACGGAAGACACGCCAGTCCCGACATGAATGTTTCTCCCAAGTCAGAGCTGAACGCGGGCGTGCGTGGCCGCAATGTTGTTGCCGTGCTTGGGCCGACCAATACCGGCAAGACGCATCTGGCCATCGAGCGGATGCTCGCCCATCCCACCGGCATGATCGGCCTGCCGCTACGGCTGCTCGCGCGCGAGGTCTATAGCAAGATCGCCGATCGCATTGGCGCCGACCAGGTGGCGCTGATCACCGGCGAGGAGAAGATCGTCCCCGCCAATCCGCGTTTCAGCGTCTGCACGGTCGAGGCACTGCCGACGGAGACCGACGTGTCGTTCCTGGCGATCGACGAGATCCAGCTCGCCGGCGATCTCGAGCGCGGCCACGTCTTCACCGACCGCCTGCTCAACCTGCGCGGCCGCGACGAGACCCTGCTGCTCGGCGCCGCCACCATGCGCGGCATCGTCGAGAAGCTGCTGCCCGGCGTCAACGTGGTGACCCGCCCGCGCATGTCGCTGCTCGCCTGGTCGGGCTCGAAGAAGATCACCCGCCTGCCCCGGCGCACCGCGGTTGTCGCCTTCTCCGCCGACGAGGTCTACGCCATCGCCGAGCTCATCCGCCGCCAGCGCGGCGGCGCGGCGGTCGTGCTGGGCTCGCTGTCCCCGCGCACGCGCAACGCCCAGGTCGATCTCTTCCAGTCGGGCGATGTCGATTTCCTCGTCGCCACCGATGCCATCGGCATGGGCCTCAACCTCGATGTCGACCACGTTGCCTTCGCCTCCGACCGCAAGTTCGACGGCTATCAGTTCCGCCGCCTGACCGCCGCCGAGCTCGGCCAGATCGCCGGCCGCGCCGGCCGCCACATGCGCGACGGCACTTTCGGTGTGACCAGCCGCGTCGACCCGTTCGACGACGATCTGGTCGAGGCTCTGGAGACCCACCGCTTCGACCCGGTGAAGACGATCCAGTGGCGCAACCGCGATCTCGATTTCTCCACGCTCGCCGCGCTTCATGCGACCCTCGATCGGCCGCCGGCCGTCAACGGCCTGGTCAAGGCGCCACCGGCCGAAGACGTGGTCTCGCTCGAACTGGTCAGCCGTGATGCCGACGTCCGCGCCCTGGCCAATAGCCGCGAGCGCGTGTCGACGCTCTGGGACGTCTGTCAGGTCCCCGACTACCGCAAGATCGCGCCGAGCAACCACGCCGAACTGGTCTCCACCCTGTTCGGCTTTCTTGCCCGCGACGGCGCCATCCCCGACGAC
Source organism: uncultured Alphaproteobacteria bacterium (assembly GCA_963743015.1). Lineage (GTDB taxonomy): Bacteria > Pseudomonadota > Alphaproteobacteria > Rhizobiales > Kaistiaceae > CAVSRC01. Next base: position 408,148 of record CAVUOD010000031.1, on the reverse strand, counting down.
TGGTTCGCCGGGCAGATCGCGTTTGCCGATCACACCGACGGCGACATCGACACGCTTGCCAATCGCATCGCTCACATCCGCACCTGGACGTTCGCGGCCAATCGGCCGCAATGGTTGCGCGACCCCGGCCATTGGCAGGAACGAACGCGCGCGATAGAGGATCGACTGTCGGACGCGTTGCATGAGCGGCTGACCGCCCGTTTTGTCGATCGGCGGACCAGCGTGTTGATGCGGCGGTTGAAAGAGAACGCAATGCTCGAAGCCGAGATTACGTCGGCCGGCGAGGTACTGGTCGAAGGCCAGCACGTCGGCAGCCTGGAGGGGTTCCGCTTTGCGCCCGACCCCCAGGCGGACGGACCGGAAGCCAAGGCGCTCCGCAGCGCCGCCCAGAAGGCGCTCGCCGGCGAGATCGCCGAGCGCGCCGAGAAGGTCGCCACGTCGGCCAACAAGGATTTCATTCTCGCCGGCGATGGCACGCTGCGCTGGCGGGGGGCAGCGATCGCGCGACTGTCCGAGGGCGACGACGCGCTGAAACCTCGGCTGATCCTGCTCGCCGACGAACTGCTGCCCGCCGCTGGCCACGACCGCGTGCAGGCGCGCATCGACCTGTGGCTGGCGACCCAGGCCGAGACCCTGCTCAAACCCCTGTTCGACCTGCGCGCCGCTGCCGCGCTGGCCCCCGCCGCGCGCGGCCTCGCCTTCCGCCTTTCCGAAGCGTTCGGCATCATCGACCGCACCGCGATCGCCGAGGAGGTGCGCACCCTCGACCAGGAAGCCCGCGCTGGCATGCGCGCCCTCGGCGTTCGCTTCGGCGCCTATCACATCTACGTGCCGGCGCTGCTCAAGCCGGCGCCGAGTGCCCTGCTTGCCACCTTCTGGGCGCTTAAGAACGGCGGCCTCGACATCCCCGGCCTGACCGACCTGCAGCGGCTTGCCGCCTCGGGCCGCACCAGCGTCCCCGTCGATCCGCAGGTGCCTGCGGCGCTCTACCGCGTCGTCGGCTACCGCCCGGCCGGCACGCGCGCCGTGCGCATAGACATTCTCGAACGTCTGGCCGATCTCATCAGGCCGCTGATCGCCTGGCGGCCGACGCCGGAGAATCCGACGCCGCCCGACGGTGCCATCGACGGCTATGGCTTCACGGTCACCGTCGCCATGACCTCGTTGCTCGGCTGTTCCGGCGAGGATTTCGCCTCGGTGCTTGCTGCGCTCGGCTACCGCATGGAGCGCCGCCCGGCGCCGCCCACACCGCAAGCTGAGGCACCGGCCGAGGCAGCCGCGCCGGAAGGCGTCGCACCGGAAGACGGAACATCGGCTGCGGCGGAGGCCGAACCGGCCACACCCGAAGCCGAAGCCGCAGCAGCAGTGCCGGCAGAGGCCGAGGCGCCGTGCCTTGTCCCCCGCAGCAGACGAGCAGACCGCACCGGCCGCCACCGAGGAGACGGTCGCCTCCGGCGTGGAAGAACCAGCCGGCGCGGAGCCCCCGGCGGCGGAAGCCAGTACGATGGAACCGCAGGTGGTCGCAGGGCCGGCGGCCGAACCTGCTGCCGCGGAGCGGGCACCGGAAGCAACGGCTGCTGCCGAACCGGCGGAGCCGGAAACCCAGGCCGAACCCGCCTTCATCGAGATCTGGCGCCCCGGTCGCCCGGGCGGCCATCGTCACCAGCAGCGCCGCGAGCGTCGCCCCGAGCGCAGCGCATCAGCCAACGCAACCCCACACGGCGAAGCCGCGCCGGCAACCGACGGCGAGGAACAGCCACAGCGCCACCCCAATCGCCGCAGGGGCAAATCCGGCAAGTCGCGCCAGCACGACCGCCATGATCGCTCCGATCGGCCAGACCGCCCCAATCGCCCGGAGCGTCGGGATCGCCGCGACCGGCCACAAGACACGCCGTCGGCCGCGCGCCGTCCCGAGCGGGTCGAGAGACAAGCCGATCCCAACTCACCCTTCGCCGCGCTGGCTGCCCTCAAGGCGCGGCTCGAAGGGCGCGAGGAAGATTCCTAGGCAGAGAGCCTTTCCCGGCCAGATGGACCCATCCCGACGGAGCGACTTTGCGACAGGATCAAGCCGGCGGGCGACGGCCGCCCCGGCGGCACGGCCGAGACCGGCGGCGACGATAACGGTGGAAGAGCGCACGTCCCTTCGGGTTCCGAGCGTGCGCCCGACGCCGATCTCGTCTCGACGCCGGACACCCAAGCCGGTCGAGAAACGGAATTGGCGTCATCTGGCCGGGCAAGGCTCTGATGGCCGCCGACGGTCGCCAGCGCATCGACAAATGGCTGTGGTTCGCCCGGCTGACGAAGACGCGCACGCTGGCCCAGAAGCTGGCCCTTTCCGGCCGCGTCCGGGTGAACCGCGACAAGGTCGAGGCAGCCAGCCAGCTGGTCAAGGCCGGCGACGTTCTCACCATCGCCAGCGACCGCGGCGTCCGCGTCCTCAAAGTGATTGCCCCTGGCACGCGCCGCGGCCCGGCCCCCGAGGCCCGGCTTCTCTATGAAGACCTGTCGCCGCCGGACGAAGCCCCCGCACCCGGCGACCCGGCACCATCGGCCGACCGCGCGCCCGGCTCCGGCCGCCCCACCAAGCGCGACCGCCGGGCGCTCGACAGGCTGCGCACCGCCAATGGCGACGATTTTCCTGCCGACGGCGACTGAGCGCCAAATCGATCCGCCCGGGCCGCATCGGGCGACCATCCGCGCCTTGCGCGCGTGCACCAAACGAGATACCGAAAATCCGCCGTTTTCTGAGCGCCGGACGGCGCAACCAGCCGGATCGAAACGTGACCTACGTCGTCAACGACAATTGCATCAAGTGCAAATACACCGACTGTGTCGAGGTGTGCCCTGTGGATTGTTTCTACGAGGGCGAGAACATGCTCGTCATCCATCCCGACGAGTGCATCGACTGCGGTGTGTGCGAGCCGGAATGCCCGGCCGACGCCATCAAGCCGGATACCGAGCCGGGGCTCGAGAATTGGTTGCAGCTTAACGCCGAATACGCGTCCAAGTGGCCCAACATCACCGCCAGGAAGGACGCGCCCTGCGGATGCCAAGGATTTCGAGGGTGTGCCTGACAAGTTCGAGAAATATTTCTCCCCCGAGCCGGGCGAGGGCGACTGACGCCCTTGCCCGGGAAGCCCCCGGAATTGCAGGCCAATCCGCTCCAGCCGTTAGTGATGCAGCGCAACAAACGTCAATATTGTTTACCGTCGGCCCGGTAACCCATTGAAATTTACCGTTTTTGTGATATATTCAGCGGATTGTCGGAACAAAACGAGCTTACCGCTCGCATCCCGCGCGATTTCTTCAGCGTGACCGGTTCCAAGCGCTTCCGGCGCCGGCCCAACCGCTAAGGTTTGGCCGGAGACCGTTACGGATGCCTTGCACCAGCCACGAATGTGGACTTCATGCCGCGGTTGGCTTGGCACCGGCAAGACCGAGCAAGAAGCGGCGCTGCCGCCGGTTGCCGCCCGACCCCGCGGGTGGCGTCTAACGGAGTTGATGTCTCAATGGCCACTGCAAAGAAGTCCACCCAGCGTTCCGGGTTCAAGACTGGCGAATTCATCGTCTACCCGGCTCATGGTGTCGGCAAGATCGTCGGCATCGATACGCAAGAGGTGGCGGGGCTGAAGCTTGACCTTTTCGTGATCAGTTTCGTCAAGGACAAGATGACCCTGCGTGTTCCGGTGACCAAGGCCACTTCGGTAGGCATGCGCAAGCTTGCCGACGGTGCCACCGTGAAGAAGGCGCTTGAGACCGTGCGTGGCCGCGCCCGCATCAAGCGCACCATGTGGAGCCGCCGCGCCCAGGAATACGAGGCCAAGATCAATTCCGGCGATCTCATCGCCATCGCCGAGGTGGTCCGCGACCTCTTCCGCTCCGAGACGCAGCCGGAGCAGTCCTATTCCGAGCGCCAGCTCTATGAGGCCGCGCTCGACCGCATGTCGCGGGAGATTTCCTCGGTGAGCAAGATTTCGGAGACCGAGGCGATCCGCCAGATCGAGCAGAACCTCGCCAAGAGCCCGCGCCGCGGCGCTCCGAAGGCCGAGACGGCGGACGCTCAGGCCGCCTGACCCAAACCCCGCCAAGGATTTGCCAAGGCGCCCGGGCCCATGGCCCGGGCGCTTTTTCTTTGGTTAACGCTTTTTAATCGGCGTTCACGCCAATGTGTGCCCCGCGCTGACCCACCTGCGATTACATTGGCGGCATGGGCGATTCCTCGGGCGGCCCTTGAAGCCGCAAGGAGGTTACGATGGGCCAGTCAGCCGCATCCCGCCGCGATTTCGTCAGGGCTGCCATGCGCGCGCCCTACCTCGAGCGCGACGAGGAACATGACCTCGCAGTGCGATGGAAGGATGAGCAGGATCAGGCGGCCCTGCACCGCCTGACTGCGGCGCATATGCGCCTGGTCATCGCCATCGCTGCACGCTTCCGCAATTTCGGTCTGCCGATGGGCGACCTGATCCAGGAGGGCCATGTCGGCCTGCTCGAGGCGGCCGCACGCTTCGACCCGGAACGCGACGTGCGCTTCTCCACCTACGCCACCTGGTGGATCCGCGCCTCGATCCAGGACTACATCCTGCGCAACTGGTCGATCGTGCGCGGCGGCACATCGTCGTCGCAGAAGGCGCTGTTCTTCAACCTGCGTCGCCTGCGGGCACGCATGGCGCAGAACACCGAGCAACCGCGCCAGGTTTTGTATGCCGAGATCGCCGGGGCACTGGGCGTGGCGACGAGCGACGTCGAACTGATGGATTCGCGCCTCTCCGCCCCCGACACCTCGCTCAACGCGCCCATTCACGAGTTGGAAAGCGACACCGCCAACCGCCAGGATTTCCTGGTCGACGACGTTGCGCTCCCCGACGAGACGGTCGGCTCGCGGATCGACAGCGAGCGCCAGCTCTCCTGGCTGCAGAAGGCGCTCAACGTGCTCAACGAGCGCGAACTCAGGATCGTGCGCGAGCGGCGCCTGCGCGAGGAAGGCGCGACGCTGGAGTCGCTCGGCGCAAGCCTCGGCATTTCCAAGGAACGGGTCCGACAGATCGAGAACCGCGCGCTGGAGAAACTGCGCGAGGCGCTGCTGCGCGATCACCCGGACCGCGCCACTTTCTTCTAGGTCTGCCCCAATATCCTGTGACCATGTGACCTCGCCCTCTCCCGTCATGGGAGAGGGCATTTTTTTCGCCTGTGCGAAGCCCGCACCAGGACACGATTCTAGCTGTCGTTGACGATCTTGAGCTTGGTGCCGGGCGTCAGCTTCGCCCCGGCATTGAGATCGTTGAGCACGCGGAACAGCGCCAGCGGCCGGTCGACGCCGTGCATGCGCCGCACCAGCTTCGCCTCGGTATCGCCGGCAGCGACGGTAACGATGTGGATGTGCAATGCTTGGAAATCAGCCAATTCGCTTTGTGACAGCGTGCGGAAGCCATCGACCGTTTCGCCTGCTTCCTTGACGAAAGCCGGCGTCACCGTCTCATTGGCAAAGATGAAGCGATAGGTGGCGTTGCCGCCGGTACGGATGACGGCGATACGGAAATGCCAGCCCTTGGCCGCGGCCGTCGCCGACGCCGCCTGCAGGCCGTTGACCGAGAAGCTCTGCACGCTTCCCTCGTCGAGGCCGTTGACCCAGCCCGATTTCAGATAGTCGGCAAGCGCGGTATCGCGCGCCAGGCCGACCGCATCGAAGCGCAGCGCCGTGCCATCGACGCCAGTGGCGAGCACCGCCTCGCTGGTATTGTCGATGACGAAGCCCTCCGGCACGGTGAAGCCGATGCCGAGTCCGGGATGGACGAAGGTGCGGTCGCGCACGAAGCCCTGGTTCGGATCGTCGCCGTAGACCATGCCGTCGATGCCTTCGAGGTAGCGGTCGCGATCGACCGTGCCGACGCCCGGGGCCCCGAACTGACGCGCCGCCTTGATGGCAAAGGCCACCCGTTCCGGCGTCGCCGGATGGGTAGCCAGAAAGTCCGGCCGCTGGTCCTGCAACGTCAGTGACAGGCGGTAGGCGGCGTAGTTCTGCATGGAACTGAGGAAACGGGCAGCAGCGAAGGGATCGTAGCCTGCCCGGCCGATGATCTTCACGCCGATGGCGTCGGCTTCCAGCTCCTGTTGCTGCGAGAATGCGGCAAGCGTCCGCTGGCTGGCGGCCAGCGCCAGCTGGCCGGCCTCTTTGTTGTCGAGGACATCGTTGACGACGCGGCTGACCACCAGCGCGTCACGCGCCTTCTGCTGGCGCTTGGCGGCATGGTTGGCGATGACGTGGCCCATCTCGTGGGCGAGCACGGCGGCGACCTCCGAGGAATCGTTGGCCAGCGCCAGCAGGCCGCGGGTGACGTAGAGATAGCCGTCGGGAAGCGCGAAGGCGTTCACCGCAGGCGCATTGAGGATGGTGATCCGGTAGGGCTGGTCGGGCCGGTCGGAGGCAGCCACGATCTTGCTGACGATCGGCGCCAGCGTCTGCTCGACCTTGGCGTCGTGGAAGATGCCGCCATAGGCCGCCACGATGCGCGCGTGCTCGCGGCTGTCGATGCTGTTGGCGGCTGGCCTGGTGCTGTCGTTGAAGACGTTGGCGGTCGGGCTGCCGCCGCCCATCAGCGCGTTGCATCCGGCCAGCGCCACGGCCGCCAAAGCCACGATCACCGCCGCCGACCAACGGCGGCGCCGCGCCTTCCCGCGTGTCTCCACTGCGATCGCCTGCACCTTAGTTCTCGTCCAGCAACTCGATCTCGTCCGGCGCGCCCAGCCGGATGGCCGGGCCTCCGCTTTCCTCGATCACGCCACGAACCCTGATCCGCCGGCCTTTGAGCGCATCTACCGGCACCGGCATCTGACCGACCATCGCTTTCGGCACCATGATGGTGAAATCACGGTGATAATCCCGACCAAAATCCAGGAAAACCATGTACTTTCCGTGACCAACCGAGGCAACCCGGCCCTCGACCAATTCATATAGACCGGTTCGCGCCGGAAGCGAAGGATCGCCGGCCTTGCGCACGGCGAAATCCGGCAGCGCCCAAAGCCCGCGGCGGGCCGCCCGGGCGCCGGCTTCGGCGGCGAACAGATTGGCAAGACAGGGTTTCTCGCCCGGAAACAGGCGTACCCGGGCAAGCCCCTTGGCAATCAGCGCCTCGCTCACCGAATGCCCATCGGCAAGCCGTACGGCCGCATGCAACCGGCCATAGCGATCCGGCGCTGCCGGCTCGGGCAAGACGGTCACCGTGCTCCCATGCACCAGCCGGGCGATTTCTGCCCGAGCCGCCAGGGCCAGGGCTTCCGCCTCGCCGCCCTCCGAGCCCGCCTTCACCGCTTCGATGCCCGCGACATGAACCATGCGGCCGTCGACAAGGCCGAGCGTATCGCCGTCGATGACATTGGCCACTGCGACCGCCGGCCCGCTTGCCGGGCCACAGGCCCGGCCGCCGCGCTGTCGCCGCCGGCCGCGGCGCCGCAGGTCATGACGACAAGGACGGCCGCCCACAGGGGCGCCAAGCTCGGCATTGCATACATGACCCGAACTCTATCACCGGCGAGCCGGCCTGCGGGCTTCGCCTGTCCCGGCCACTTGTGCTAAACGGGCGGCGGGGCCCCGTAGCTCAGCAGGATAGAGCATCAGATTCCTAATCTGAGGGTCGCGCGTTCGAAATCGCGCCGGGGTCACCAGCAATTTCAAGGGGTTATTGAGTTGACCGCTTAGTTATGGGACGACCGGGGTAGCGCTTGGGGTAACGACGATGCCAATCGGAGCTGGTCGCGTGCGACCTTGAGGCCCGCCGCCTCTCGGGCCCGCGCAACGTCCCTGCCGTGGAGGCGGGCGTAGCCGGGGACGCCGTCGCGCTTCTGCTGACGCTCGATCTCGGCCCGGAGAAGACTGAGAAACGTAGAACCCCGCGATCGCCTCGAACGGCCCGCGCGACGGGTCCCACTTGTCGGGCGCGTCGCATGCGACGCAGCTTCAAGCTGGTGTCACGATGAAGCTCTGGCGATTTTCCTGGACCGTTTCGGCGATGAAATCCGCGGCGGCGCGGACGCGTGGAACGGCATGCAGAGTCTCGTGGATCGCCAGCCAGTATGACCGGCGCGCGCTGAGCGCCGGCAGAATGCGGACGAGGTCGGGTTCAGGCCGCGTCATGTAGTCGTGAAGAACCCCGATGCCGGCGCCGGCGCGGATCGCCGCAAGTTGTCCGATCGCACTCGAGATTTCGATCTGGGAGCGCCAGTTGCGCAGGAACTCGGATGCGTAGTTCAGGCCCGGCGCATAGATCAGGTCTTCGACATAGCCGATCAGACGATGGTTCGTGAGTTCAGCCGCAGCTCTTGGCGCCGGGTGGCTCTCCAGATAGCCGCGCGAGGCATAAAGACCGAGCGTGTAGTCAATGAGCTTGCGCGCCCGCAACCGTCCTTTCTCCGGTCGGCCGACCAGCACGGCGATATCGGCCTCGCGCCGCGACAGCGAGAAGCTGCGCGGCGTCGGCACGAGCTGGATGTGCAGATTGGGATAGCGATCGGCCAATGTGCCGAAGCGCGGGGCAAGGAAGGCCACGCCGAAACCATCCGGCGCACCGATGCGCACGGTTCCCGAAATCGCTGCATCGGTCTCGTCCAGCCGGGCCTGAGAGGCGAGGAACTCCGCTTCCACCCGCTCGAGCGACTCCATCAAATTGGTGCCTGCCTCAGTCAGGTCGCAGCCGTGGGTGCGGCGGACGATGAGCTTCGCCCCGAGCGCTTTCTCGAGCGCGGCGACACGCCGGCTCAGCGTCGCCTGGTTGACGCCAAGCCTGCGTGAGGCGGCAAGGACCTGCCCCGCCCGCGCAACGGCAAGGAACATTCGGGCGTCATCCCAGTTCATGCAAACCTCCGTAATCGCAATTTGTGCATATCTATTTCGCATTTCATGCGATTGCTTTGCAAGAAACGCGATGGGACACCGGTCATGCCAACCAGGAGGAACACACATGACCGACCTCACCCACTTCATCGGCGGCCAGACCATCGCCGGCCGCTCGGGCCGCTTTTCGGACGTCTTCGACCCGGCGACGGGCGAGGTGACCAAGCGCTGTCCGCTGGCTTCGGCTGAGGAGGTCACGGAAGCCGTCTCGCTGGCCAAGGCGGCGTTTCCGGCCTGGGCCAGAGCGCCGGCCCTGCGCCGCGCCCGTGTCCTCGACCGCTTCAAGGCCCTGCTGCAACAGAATGCCGACCGCATCGCCGAGGCGATCTCGGCCGAGCACGGCAAGACGCACGACGACGCACTCGGCGAAGTCACACGCGGCCTTGAGGTGGTCGAGTTTGCCATCGGCGCGCCGCATCTCATGAAGGGCGAAGTCAGCGAGAATGTCGGCACCAATGTCGACAGCCACTCCCTGCGCCAACCGCTGGGCGTCGTGGCCGGCATCACACCGTTCAACTTTCCGGCAATGGTCCCGATGTGGATGTTCCCAGTCGCGCTGGCCTGCGGCAACGCCTTCATTCTCAAGCCGTCAGAGCGCGACCCTTCAGCCTCGTTGCTGATCGCCGAGCTGCTGAAAGAAGCGGGGCTGCCCGATGGCGTGTTTAGCGTCGTCCAGGGCGACAAGGAGGCGGTCGACGCGCTCCTCGCTCACCCGGACGTCAAAGCGGTCAGCTTCGTCGGCTCGACGCCGATCGCCCGCTATGTCTATGCGACCGGAACGGCCCACGGAAAGCGCGTACAGGCGCTTGGCGGCGCCAAGAACCACATGGTGATCCTGCCGGATGCAGATCTCGACATGGCGGTCAACGCCCTGATGGGCGCCGCCTACGGGTCGGCCGGCGAGCGCTGCATGGCAATCTCGGTGGCCGTTCCGGTCGGCGAGAAGACGGCGGACGCGCTGATCGACCGACTGGCGCCGAAAGTGCGGGCGCTGAAGATTGGTCCGGCCAGCGACCGCGCCTCGGAAATGGGGCCGCTGGTGACCGCCCAGCACCTTGCCAAGGTGCGGGGGTTCATCGATCAGGGCGTGGCCGAAGGCGCCGAACTGGTCGTCGACGGGCGCACATTCAGCATCGACAGACAGGGCCACGAGAACGGCTACTATGTCGGCGGCACGCTTTTCGACCGTGTCACCACCGACATGGCGGTCTGGCGCGAGGAGATCTTCGGACCGGTCCTCTCCGTTGCCCGTGCCCGCGACTATGCCGCGGCCGTCGACATGATCGGCAAGCACCCGTATGGCAACGGCGTTGCCATCTTCACGCGCGACGGCGATGCGGCGCGCAGCTTCTCTCACGACATCGAGGTCGGCATGGTCGGCGTGAACGTGCCGATCCCGGTGCCGATGGCCTTCCACAGCTTCGGCGGCTGGAAGGCATCGCTGTTCGGCGACCACCACATGTACGGTCCCGAAGGCGTGCGCTTTTATACCCGCCTCAAGACCATCACCACGCGCTGGCCCACAGGCGTGAGAAGCGATCCCGAGTTCGTCATGCCGACAATGGGGTGAGCAGCGTTTGTGTGTGGCGGGCCGGCGTCAGGGAGGCAACAAGCGAAGCGAATTGGGGGGCAATGTCGCCCCCTTCTTCGCGCCAGGCGGCTTTGCCGCCTGGCTCTATGGTTTGCCGAACGGATGACAAAGGACATCCGCGTCGACCATGTCGTTGCTGCCATCCATGATCCCCTTGACGATTTGCTTCATGCCGCCACCGCCTAGCACGGTGATGTTCTTGCGCCCGGCTTCACCGCCATGGCGCGGGTGAATCCATCCGGTGCCGACAAGTTGCGATGGACGTTGTGCAGTACCGATGGGGCGCCGATGCTGCCGTCTCGACGGGCGCGCCGCATATCGCCGCCTGAATGTCACCGCGCCTCCAGCCGCCGCTGCGGCACGCGCAGGATCTGCGTCACAGACCGCCGCCAGATGAGCTCCACTGGTTTGTTCGCGCAGAATGCGGGCGTGTTCTGTCCCCCATCACGCCCGTTCCGATGACTCCCACGGCTAGGCTCATCACACCGCCTTCCAAGCGCCGGCGCGGCTCGACTCGTGGATCGCCTCGACCAGCGTCTGGATGCGCAAGCCGGCGCGGAAATTGAACGGCTCGGGCCGGCGTCCGGCGATCGCGTCGAGGAAACCCGCCACCTCGATCGCCTTCAGGTCGTTGAAGCCGAGCTGGTGGCCCGGCGCGACGCAGAACAGCCCGTAGGGCGGATGGTCGGGGCCGGCCTCGATCCGCCGAAAGCCCTGTCGGCCGCGGCGATCGTCGCCGGCAAAGAAATGCAGCTCGTTGAAACGCTCCTGACTGAAAGCGAGCGCGCCCTTGGTGCCGAACACCTCGAAATCGTGCTGCATCTTGCGCCCGGTCGCGATCCAGTTGGCCTCGATCGAGCCGGTGGCGCCGCTGGCAAAGCGCAGGAACGCGCGGCTGATGTCGTCCACCTCGACCTTGCGGCTGCCTCCCTTGCCGTCCGGCCGCTCCGCTATCACGGTCACGCAATCTCCCATCACGCGAGTGATGGGGCCGGCGGCGGACGCCAACAGGAACTCCGCAGTCGCCAGCGCATGACTGCCGAGATCGGCGAGTGCGCCGCCGCCGGCCGGATCGTGTCGGAAGGTGAAGGGAGCCGGCGGCATCCGCCATGTAGTCCTCGGCATGCAAGCCGCGATAGCCGCGGATTTCGCCGAGCTCGCCGGCCGCGATCATGTCGCGAGCAAGCGCCAGCATCGGATTGCACAGATAGTTGAAGCCAACCTGGGTCTTGACGCCCTTCGCCTCGGCCGCCTCCGCCATCTCGCGCGCATCGCTTGCCAGCGGCGCCAGCGGCTTCTCGCAATAGACGTGCTTGCCGGCGGCAATGGCGGCAAGCGCCATTTCCTTATGGAGTGCATTGGGCGCGGTGATGTTCACCACATCGATGTCGGGATCGGCCACCAACGACCGCCAGTCGGCGGTGGAATGCGCAAAGCCAAGTGCTGCGGCCGTATTCGCCGCCGCCGCCTCGGTGATGTCCGCGAGACTTGCGAATTCCAACGTGAAGGGCAGGTCGAACACGCGGGATGCCGTCGCATAGCCGAAGGCGTGTGCCTTGCCCATGAAGCCGCTGCCGATCAGGCCTATGCGGAAGCGAGGCCTGGACATCTCAGAAGCGTCTTGTTGACGATGAGGTCGGGGTCGATGCGCCCAGCGAAGAAATCCAGCACGTTCTGCACTGAGGAGACCGCCATGCGCTCCGCCGCCTGCCGGGTGAGCCCGGCGATATGCGGCGTCAGCACGACCTGATCGAAAGCCAGCAACGGATGATCGCTCGCCGGCGGTTCCGTGTCGAAGACGTCGAGGCCGGCGGCCGCCACCCGCCCGTCGGCAAGAGCCGCAGCCAGAGCTGCTTCGTCGACGATGCCACCGCGCGCCGTATTCACGATGATCACTCCGGGCTTGAGGTGCGCGAATTCTTCCGCCCCCAGCATCGGCGATCCGGCCTTGGGTACGTTCACCGAGATCACGTCCGCCCAGGCGAGCCCCTCCTCCAGCGACTTAACCGCCGACGCCGCACCTTCAGGCCAGTTTCCATTCATCAGAAACGGGTCAAAAGCGCGGACTTCCATATCGAACCCATCCGCGAGTTGTGCCAGATGACGACCGGTGCGACCATAACCCAAGATGAGCAACCGTTTTCGGGCAACGTCTTGCGCCTCAAGCATGTTGCGCCACCCCCACATGCCGGCGCGAACCGAACGATCCGCTCTGACGAGAAATCTGACGCAGGCGAGAATCAGCAACATTGCGTGCTCGGCGACCGAGGTCGAATTCACGTCGCCCACGACGCATAGCGGGATGTTCCGAGCATTGAGAGCCGCCACGTCGACTGCATCGTGACCGACGCCATGACGAGAGACGATCTTGAGTCGATCCGCCTCGGCCACCGTCCGCGCCGATAGCGGCTGGGTTCGGATGACCAGCGCATCAGCCTTGCCGATGAGGGGAGCGTAACTCTCCTCGGAGACTTCTTCGACATAATCATAGGTCACGCCAGGCGCCCCATTGAGGAGCGCCAGTCCCGACGGATGGAGTTTTCCCGCGATCAGCAGGTGCGGCATCAATAGGTCCCCTTCTCCGCCTTCGCTGCCCGTTGTCCGACCAGATCGTGGTAGCGGCCAACACTCGCCCCTGCCGCCGCGGCCAGAAGCCTGCTGTCTCCGGAAAGGGTGGTCATTTCGAAGCCCCAACCGATCGCGCGGACGGCATATTCCGGCGTACCGCAGTGGAGCGCAGCGTGGATGCCATGACTCCTGCACGCTTGAGCGATGCTCTGGATGGCGGCAATCATTTCCGGTTCCTCCCGATCGAAGCCAGGCGGCAGACGACCGTCCGTGAGCCCCAGGGTCAGATCCGCCGGCCCGACATAGAGGCCATCAAGACCGGGCGTCGCTGCTATCGCGTCGAGATTGGCCATGCCGTCTGCCGTCTCGATCATGGCAAATGCCAGGATCTCGCCATTTGCCTCGGCGCCATAGTCCGGCCCGGCCGCAAAGGAAACACGTGTCGGGCCGAAGCTGCGCTGGCCCAGTGGCGGATAGCGCAGATAGCTGACGAACTCGGCAGCCTGCTCGGCCGTGCTCACCATCGGGCAGATCACCCCGTAGGCGCCGGCGTCGAGCACCTTCATGATGATTCCCGGCTCGAGCCAGGGAACGCGGGCCATCGGCACCACGCCCGAGGCACGCATCGCCTGCAGCATCGGCAGCACGCTCGAATAATCGAGCGCGCCATGCTGCACGTCGATGGTGAGCGAATCGTAGCCCTGGGCGGCCATGATCTCGGCCGTGAATGGATTTCCGATCGAGCACCAGCCGTTGATCGTAGGCTTTCCTTCCGCCCACAGGCGCTTCAGCTTGTTCGGGATCATCTCAGAAAACGACCTGCGCTAGCTTCACGTCGAGGTAGTCGCGGATGCCCTCTGGACCGCCCTCGCGCCCCATGCCGGAGAAATTGGTGCCGCCGAAGGGTGCTTCGGACGCCGCCAGGGCAAAGGAGTTGATGCCCACCATCCCCGATTTCAGCTCTGCCACCGTGCGCCGCGCGCGATGCGGTGAGCGCGTGAAGGCATAGGCTGACAGCCCCATATCGGAGGCGTTCGACCGGGCAATCGCCTCCTCGTCGGAGGCGAAGCGGGTGATGGCGGCGATGGGACCGAAATTCTCTTCAGCCATCACCCGCATGTCGTCAGTGACCTCGGTCAACACCGTCGGCTCGAAGAAAAAGCCGGCATTGAAATCAGCCGGGCGCTGCCCGCCGGTCGCCACCTGCGCGCCGGCCTTGACGGCCTCCTCCACGATCCCTTCGATCTCGGCAAGGCGCCCGGCATTGATGAGCGGCCCCATGCCGACCGAAGGATCGAGCCCATCGCCGAGCTTGATCGCCTTCGCCCGCGCGACGAAGCCGTCGACGAAGGCGTCATGGACGCTCTCGTGGACGTAGAACCGGTCAGGCGTCACGCAGACCTGGCCGGCATTTGCGTACTTCGTCGGCACCGATGCGTTGAGGGCCACCTCCAAATCGGCGTCGTCATAAACGATCAGCGGCGCATTCCCGCCGAGCTCCATCGACACCTTCTTCATGGTGTCGGCCGCGTCGCGGATCATTTGCTGACCGACCCGCGTCGATCCAGTGAGCGATACCTTGCGGACCGCTTTCGCAGCCATGATCGGCACGTAGGTTGTCGCCGTCGGCCCGACCACCAGGTTGACAGCCCCTGCAGGCAGTTGGCCGGCTCGGCAGCAATCCACCATCACCATGGCCGTGCCCGGCGTCTGCGATGACGGCCGCACGATCACCGAGCACCCAGCCGCCAGTGCCGGCGCCATCTTGCGCGCAAGCAGGGACGCCGGGAAATTCCATGCGGTGAAGGCCGCCGCAACCCCAACCGGCTCGTGGGTTACCTCGAACCGCCCACCCGGCACCCGGCTCTCGATGATACGGCCATAGATGCGCCGCGCCTCTTCGGCATACCAACGGAACTGATCGACGCTGAGGCTCCACTCCCGCTGCGCCTGGGCGATGGGCTTGCCGGTTTCCGAGGAGATCATCCGGGCGGCTTCATCGGCCCGTCGTGTCATCTCGTCGGCGATGGCATGCATGGCATCGGCCCGCGCGAACGCGGCGGTCGCGCGCCAGCGGGCAAGACCGTTCACCGCAGCAGCCAGCGCCGCTTCGGTATCGGCAACACCGGCAACGGGCGCCTCGCCCAGCGGGCTCTCGGTGACCGGACTGCAACACGGCTGCGGTGGCGCCATCGGCTGCCCCCCGCCATTGGTTGTCGATGAACAATCCGTATTGCGCATACATATCAGACGATCTCCTGGACGTTCACGCTCCGCCGTTCCGCGAGCGATTTCACGGCGGCGTCGGCAAGCACCAGCGCCAGCCGGCCGTCTTCGAATCCGACGGGCACGGGTTGACCGGTCTCAATCGCGTTGACGAAGGCGCCGATCTCGTCGTCAAATGCGTCCCGATAGCGCTCAATGAAGAAGTCAAGAAGCGGCGCCGCACGGTCCGTGAAACCTTCGCCGGACAGCACCATGTGATGCGGTCGGCGGTTTTCCGAGACCGCCATGCCCTTGCTACCGAACGCCTCCACGCGCTGGTCGTAGCCATAGGTGGCCTTGCGCGAGTTGGTGATAATTGCCTGTTTGCCGGAGGCAGTCGTCATCACCACCGTCACGGTATCGTAGTCGCCAAGTGTTTGCATGAGCGCCGGTGCGACCAGCCGAGATCCGGTCGCGAATACCTCAACCGGCTCTTCGCCGAGGATGTAGCGTGCCATGTCGAAGTCGTGGATCGTCATGTCGCGCAAGATTCCGCCGGACACTTTCAGATAGGCTTCCGAGGCAAGGCCCGGATCGCGGGACGTGATGATCACCTGGTGCAATTCGCCGATTTCGCCTCCGCGGGCCGCGTCGAAGACCGCCTTATGGCCGGAATCGAAGCGCCGCACGAAACCGATCTGGATCGGAAGCGTGGTGCCGCGGATCGTTTCAGCGCAGCGATTCACACGATCAAGGCTGAGGTCGATGGGCTTCTCGCACAGCACCGGCTTGCCCGCCGCCACCGCCTGCTCCAGCAGATCGACATGCGTGTCGGTTGCTGTGGCGATCAACACCGCGTCCACATCGCCAGCCGCGAAGACATCGGCTGCAGAGTCCATGACCGGCGCTCCCGTCGAAGCCGAAACGGCATCGGCCGCAGCCCGGTTGATGTCGTACACCGCCGCAAGGTGCGCCTTTGCATGTGCGGCGATATTGGCAGCATGCATGACGCCTATGCGCCCGCAGCCAAGCACTCCGATCCTGACCAACAATCTTCCTCCCGGTTCGTTGCGCAATATTTCTTGCAATTTTTTTGTTTTGTCAATATTTCGTGCGCGCTAGAATGCTGTGGCAAACGTCGAGGGAGGAAGCGAGATGGCCCAGGCAGCAATCCGACTAACCATGTCCCAGGCCCTGGTGCGCTGGCTGACGCAACAGTTCACGGACATCGACGGCACGCGCGTGCCTCTGTTCGCCGGCGTCTTCGGGCTTTTCGGACACGGCAACGTGACCTGCCTTTCGGAGGCACTCGAAGCTGTCCAGGACGCGCTGCCGACCTGGCGCGGGCAGAACGAGCAATCGATGGCTCTCGCCGCCGTCGGCTTCGCCAAGGCCAAACGCCGCCGTCAAATCATGATTGCCCTCTCTTCGATCGGCCCCGGCGCGCTGAACATGGTGACCGCTGCCGGCACAGCCCATGCGAACCGCCTGCCCGTGCTCTTGCTCTCCGGCGACACGTTCACCAATCGCCTGCCCGATCCGGTGCTGCAGCAAGTTGAGCATTTCGGCAACCCGACCGCGACGGTAAACGACGCATTCAAGGCAGTCACCCGCTACTGGGACCGGATCACGCATCCGGCGCAGATCATCTCGTCATTGCCGCAGGCCGTTGCGGCGATGCTCGATCCGGCGGATTGCGGGCCGGCTTTCCTTGCCCTCCCGCAGGATATCCAGGAAGTCGCCTTCGACTACCCCGAGGTCTTCTTCGAGCCCCGCATATGGACGATCCCGCGCCCACGCCCGGACCGCGCCAGGCTCGCCGAGGCCGCGGCTCTCTTGAAAACGGCAAAGAAGCCGATCCTGATCGCCGGGGGCGGCGTGCGCTACTCGCTTGCCGAGCAGACAGTGGCTGACTTCGCCTTGAAACACCGCATCCCGATTCTGGAAACGATCGCCGGAAAGGGAAGCGTCACCCACTATCACCCTGCCCATGCCGGCCCGATCGGCATCATCGGCTCAACCTCCGCCAATGCGCTCGCCGCCGAAGCCGACGTGGTCCTGGCGGTGGGAACGCGGCTGCAGGATTTCACCACCGGTTCGTGGACGGCGTTCGGCCAGCAAGCGCAATTCATCTCGATCAATGCGGCGCGGTTCGATGCCGTGAAGCACCGCGCCATCGCCGTGGTCGGCGACGCACTCGAAACGATAAGGGAGCTGGACGCCGCGCTCGGTGCCTGGGGCGCCGATCCTGGCCACATGGCGCATGCCCAGGCGCTGTTCAAGGAATGGGACGCGCTGCTCGACGAGCATCAGGCTCTCGGCAACACCGCGCCGCCGACCTATGCGCAAGTAGTCCACGTCGTGAACGAGGCGGCCGCCGACACCGACACGCTGATCTCGGCCGCCGGCGGCCTTCCCGGCGAGGTCGCCAAAGGCTGGCGCGTCAAGGCACCGAACAGCTTCGACCTCGAGTTCGGTTTCTCTTGCATGGGATACGAGATTTCCGCCGGCTGGGGGCACGCCATGGCCAATGCCGGCCCCGGCGGCCTCGGCGGCACGCCAATCGTCATGGTCGGCGACGGCACCTACATGATGATGAACTCCGACATCTATTCGACCGTTCTGAGCGGCCACAAGATGATCGTGGTGGTCTGCGACAATGGCGGCTTTGCGGTCATCGACCGTTTGCAGCAGGCCAAGGGCGTCCCTGGCTTCAACAATCTTCTGACCGATTGCCGGGTCCAGAATCCCGCGGCACCGCTTCACGTCGATTTTGCCAAGCACGCCGAGGCCATGGGAGCCGCGACGCGCCACTGCGACAGCCTCGGTGACCTCGTCGCCGCACTCAAATGGGCGAAGGATAGCGACAGAACCACCGTGCTAACGATCGCCACCGAGCCCCACGCCTGGGTCCCCGGTGACGCCGACTGGGATGTCGGCGTGCCCGAGGTCTCGTCGCGGGAATCGGTGCGGCAGGCCCGCAAAGAACAGGAACAGATTCGCGCCAAGCAGCGCGTTGGAGTGTGACGCCCATGAAGGCAAAACTTGGAATTGCCCCGATCGCCTGGTGGAACGACGACCTGGCGGAACTGTCCGACGATGTCAGCCTCGAGGAATGCCTCCGGCAGGCGAGCGCCGCCGGCTTCACCGGCATGGAGACCGGCCGCCGCTTCCCCATGAAGATGGCTGAGCTCGGCCCGATTCTCGATCGCTACGGCATCTCGGTCTGCGGCGGCTGGTTCTCCGGCCTCCTGCTCGATGGCGACATCGAGAAGGAAAAGGATCGCATCCGGCCGCAGATGGACTTCTTCATCGCCGCCGGAGCGCCCTGCATCGTCTATGGCGAAACCGCGCGCTCGATCCAGGGCGTCCGCTCGGCGCCGCTTGCCGGCAAGCCGAAGCTCTCCGAAGACGAGATCAAGGTCTATGGCCGCAAGATGACCGCCTTCGGCGAATGGTGTGCCGAACAGGGAATGCCCCTCTCCTATCATCACCACATGGCAGCGGCGATCGAAACCGAGCCGGAACTCGACCTGTTCATGAACCATTCCGGCGAGGGGATTCCGCTCTTGTTCGATGCCGGCCACATGGCCTTTGCCGGCGGCGACGTACTGCGGGTCATTGACAAGCATCACGGCCGCATCAGCCATGTCCACACCAAGGACGTACGGATGCCGGTGATCGCGTCGCTGGATCGCGGCAAGGAGAGCTTCCTCGACGCGGTTGTGAAGGGCGCTTTCACCGTGCCCGGCGACGGCTCGCTCGATTTCGCCGCCATCGTCAGGCGGCTGGCCTCCTACGGCTACGAAGGATGGTTCGTCGTCGAAGCGGAGCAGGACCCCAAGGTCAGTCCGCCCTTCGAGATGGCGAAAAAGGGACACAAGGAGCTCATGCGCGTGATGGCGCTGGCAGGATACGAGGTGGTCGAATGAACAGGATGGACGGCAAGATTTGCGTGATCGCGGGTGCCACGCAGGGGCTCGGCGCAGCCATTGCGCGCCGCCTCGCTGCAGCCGGAGCCGCCGGAATCGTGGTCACCGGTCGCAATCAGGAGCGCGGCCAATCTGTGGCGGCCGGGATCACGGCACAATACGGCACGCCGGCGTTGTTTCTGCGCGCCGACCTTGCATCGGTCGACGATTGCCGGCGGGTGATCGACGACACCGACAAGCGCTTCGGTCACATCCACGTGCTCGTCAATGCAGGCGCATTGACGGATCGCGGGACGATCCTCAGCACCACGCCCGACTTGTTCGACCGCATGTTCGCGACCAATGTCCGCGGGCCGTTCTTCATGATGCAGGGTGCCATCAAGCTGATGATCAGAGACAGCATCGAAGGCGCGATCTGCAATATCGGCTCGACCTCGGCGCTGTCCGGGCAGCCCTTTATCAGCCCTTATTGCGCGTCCAAGGGGGCTCTGACCACTCTCACCGCCAATACTGCCTTCGCAGTGATGGCCAACCGCATTCGCGTGAACCAGCTCAATGTTGGCTGGATGGCCTCCGACCACGAGATCGCGCTTCAGGCCGCCGAAAAAGGCGATCCCAACTGGATGGAGAAAGCGGTGAAGGAGCTGCCTTTCGGTCGCCTTGTCGATCCCGAGGAGGCGGCACGAGCGGTCAACTACCTGGTTTCCGACGATGCTGGATTGATGACCGGTGCCATCGTCAATTTCGACCAGTCCGTCTGGGGAGCAGTGGCGGGAAGCATGCCCGTACCCGACGGCCCGATGACGCTACCGGCCTGATTTCCGCCGGCGGGCGCGGTGCTCTGACGCCGCGCCCCCTTGCTCCTGAGTGGCGACCGGAATGCGCGGCTGGTCCGACTCCCTCTGAAGCCGCGAAGCCAGGGCGACGATCAACGCCTGGGCAAGACACATGGGCGCAGCGAGAGAGCGCGAGAACGTATACTCGTGCTCCGGAACCGCAAACAGTACCCGAGCGTTCTTGGCGAATGGCGACAGCGTACTGTCGCTGATGGCAACCATCGGCACGTCGCTAGCGGCAGCTTCTTCCACAATATTTACCACCTCGCTCGCGTAGAAGCGGAACGAGACGACGAAAAGAAGATCGGTCGGCCGCATGACTTTGGCCATGTGGGTCGCCAGCCCGCCGCTGGCATCGAGCAGCACGGTGCGCTTTCCCAACATGGTCAGGACATAGCGCAGAAGTTCCACCACCGGAGCCGAGCGGAGCTGGCCGACGAGGTAGATCGTATCGGCTTTCTCCATCAGCCCGACCGCATCCGAAATCTGCTCCGCTGTCGTTCCCGTCAGAAGATCCTGAAGGGAAGAGATGTCCCGCACGACCAGGTCGCGCAGAAAACTCGTCTCGCTTCGGTCCTCGCGCGCGCCAAGCTCGTCTTCGAGTGCCTTGATACGCGCATCGAAGCCCGGCGCAGCCGTGGAAAGCCGGCGCTGGAAGACTGCCTGCAGTTCCTTGAACCCCTCGTAGCCGAGGTATTGCGCGAAGCGCACGAAGCTCGAGGGATGCACCCCGCATTTTTCCGCGATCGCGTGGGCCGAAATCACCGCCACATCATTGGGGTTCTGCGTCAGATAAGTGGCAATTTCCTGATAAGATTTGCTCATCTGCTCAAAGCGGTCATGGATGACGCGAATGAGCGCTTCATAGGTATTGGGCGGCCCGTTCTCTTTCATTCTCTAGCTCCTGCAGAGCATTCACCGAACCTGCCGCGCTTCTTCCGTTGATGCAATTGCCTTTCTCGCAGAATAAAGCCTGTCAACTCGGAAGGCGGCTTCAGCCAGCACGCACTTCCTGTTGCCCCTGCAATTCATGCTCCAAAGTCGCCAGGCCTTGTCCGCCTGCCATATGGAACATGAGGTTGTCGAGCGTCAGCTCGGACCTCGGCATGTCGAGGTCGAC
Organism: uncultured Alphaproteobacteria bacterium; assembly: GCA_963743015.1. Taxonomy (GTDB): domain Bacteria; phylum Pseudomonadota; class Alphaproteobacteria; order Rhizobiales; family Kaistiaceae; genus CAVSRC01. The sequence continues at coordinate 387,012 of CAVUOD010000031.1, read as the reverse complement.
CTCGCCGCGCAGGAGCACCATGAAGTGGTCGCCGACCAGATAGGCATGATGCGGGTTGTGGGTGATGAAGATCACCCCGATCCCCTGGTCGCGCGCGGCGGAAGCGACGTATTTCAGCACCAGCCCCGACTGCGCCACGCCCAGCGCCGCCGTCGGCTCGTCGAGAATCAGCACCCGCGCGCCGAAGTGGATGGCCCGCGCGATCGCCACTACCTGCCGCTGGCCGCCAGACAGCGTCCCCACCGGCTGTTCGAGATCCTGCAGGTCGATCCCCATCCGGTGCAGCTCGTCGCCGGTCTTCTCCCACATGGCGGCAACGTCCATGCGCTGCATCAGCCCGCGCCCGCGCGTCAGTTCCGAGCCGAGGAAGAAGTTGCGCCACACCGGCAGCAGCGGCACCAGAGCCAGCGTCTGGTAGACCGCCGCAATGCCCAGGTCGAGCGCCTCGCGCGGCGAAGAGAAGTGCACCGGATTGCCGTCGACCAGGTACTCGCCCTCCGAGTGGCTGATCAGCCCCGAGATGATGCTGATCAGCGTCGACTTGCCGGCGCCGTTGTCGCCGAGAATGCACGTCACCTCGCCCTGCCGTACCGTCAGGTTGACCCCCGACAGCGCATTGATGATCCCGTAGTCCTTGCCGATGTTCTTCAGCTGGATGATCGGCGTCTTGCTGCTCTCGCTCATCTGCGCCCCCTCAATGCCCGTGCGCGGATCCAGGTGTTGACCACCGTCGCGATCAGAAGCATCGCGCCGACGAAGAACTGGAACCAGTCCGGGTCCCAGTCGGCATAGATCACGCCTTCCGTCGTCATGCCGAAGATGAAGGCGCCCAGAGCCGAGCCAACCGCCGAACCGTAGCCGCCGGTGAGAAGGCAGCCGCCGACCACCGCGGCGGCAATGTAAAGCAGCTCGTTGCCGATGCCCGCCCCCGACTGAACCGTGTCGTAGGCGAACAACAGGTGCATGGCCAGGAACCAGCAGCCGAAGCCGACCAGCATGAACAGGCCGATCTTCACCCGCTTGACCGGCACGCCCACCGCCCGCGCGCTGTCGCCCTGCCCGCCGACCGCGAAGATCCAGTTGCCCACCTTGGTGCGCAGCAGCACCCAGGTCGCCAGACCGACGAAGACGAACCAGTAGATGATCGCGATCGACACCTGCGCCCCGGCAATCCGGAAGTTCGAGGCGAAGATCGCCACCCCGATGTCGAAGCCGGGCATCTGGCTGATGTCCTGGGTCGCCACATTGCCGGTGATCAGCTTGGTGATGGCGATGTTGAGGCCCTGCAGCATCAGGAAACTGCCCAGCGTCACCAGGAAGCTGTGCAGCTTGGTGCGGATCAGCAGGTAGCCGTTGATCGCCCCGATCATCAGCGAGAAGACCAGCGCGAAGGCGACCCCGACCCAGATGTTGCCCGCCACATGGGTGGCGAAGATCGATGCCGCCAGCGACGACGTCGTCACCGCCACACCGGCCGAAAGGTCGAACTCGCCGCCGATCATCAGCAGCGCCACCGCGACCGCCGGAATGCCGATGGTCGATGCCTGGTAGAGCACGGTGGTGAAGGCGGCGACCTGCCGGAACGGCGGCGCCATCACCGAAAAGAAGATGAACACCAGGATCGCACCGCCGAGCGCACCGGCCTCCGGACGCTTCAGGATCGTCTTCCAGATCGGCTGTGGTTGAGCCTGCCGCCGAACAACAGGCAGCTCAGCTGTGTCGGTAGTCGTCATGGCGTCGGCGTCCCGTTGGCTCCGGGACCGCCGGCCGGCGGGCAATTCATGCCCTCTCCGGTCGGCGGTCCTTCTTCAGGAGGGGTCGCTTGCGCGACAGTCGCGCCTTAGCGGGTGCCGGCCTTGGCGTACTTTGCCACGTCCGCGGCGTTGTCCTTGGTGACGAAGAAGGGACCGGTCAGCACCGGGCCGCCGCCACCGACGGTGTCGCCGTTGGTCAGGTAGAGCCACAGCATGTCGACCGACTCGTAGCCCTCGACATAGGGCTGCTGGTCGACCGCCCACTGCGCCTTGCCCTGCGCGATCATGTCAATCACACGCGGCGTCATGTCGAACGTGCCGACCTTGGCCTTGCTGCCAGCCGCCTGGATGGCATCGAGGACAGTCGGAACAAACGGCGCGGCCAAGGTGACCACATAGTCGATCGACGGGTCCTGCTGCAGCTTGGCCTCAACGCGCGACTTCGCCGTCGGCATGTCGAAGCCGGTCACGTAGAGCACTTCCATCTTGCCCTTGAAGGTCGACTTGATGCCGTTGCAACGCGCTTCCAGTTGGACCGCGCCCTGCTGCTGATCAACGCAGATGACGTTCTTGGCGCCTTCCTCGTTCAGCTTCTCGCCGACCGCCTCACCGGCCACCGACTCGTCCTGGCCGGCATAGCCGAGCAGGCCCATCTTCTTCCATTGGTCGACACCGGCATTGAACCCGACGACCGGAATACCCGCGGCCTGCGCGGCCTTCACGTTCGCCGCTTCGGCGTCGGGAAAGGCCAGCGTCAACGCAATGCCGTTGACGTGCTGCTCGATCACGTTCTTGATCAACTGCGCTTCCTTGTTGGCGTCGGGGCTCGCCAGATAGATCAGCTTGACGTTGTCTTTCTTGGCCGCCGCATTGGCGCCCTTGCGAATGATGTCCCAGAACGTGTCACCCGGCTGCGCATGCGTGATCATGGCAATGGTGAATTGCTGGTCGGCGGCCTTGGCGCCACCTGCACCCATCGCCATCGCGCAGCCCACAAATGCCCCTGCGGCAAGGGCAAGGCTTGACGCCTTCACTAGAGATTTCATCGGGCTTCCTCCCTTCGTTAAGCGCTTGTCAGCGCGTCTCCCAGCACCGACTATTGCGGACACAAGAGAACTGCAATAGATATTGCATATTGGAATGAGTCAAGCCGCAAATTGCAGAAACTGTGAGACTGCAATATCCGGTGCGGTTGGAACTCAGGACCGCCGGGAGTGAGGCGAAGCCGCTTCACCGCACTTAACGAAGTCAAACCTCATTGGACCCCGTGGCCAGTTATTCCTAATCTGACGGTCGCGCGTTCGAATCGCGCCGGGGTCACCACCAAGAGCAGCGCCTTGCGATATGCCGCCGGCAGGGCAGTCGGGCATCAGGTCGCAGCCAGGTCACGGCACTGGACGGCTTTCCTCGAATGCGCGAGCTTGGCGACAACGAGAACCAACAAGTGGCCAGTGCGCCGACGAATTCACCGATAATCAGTTCCGCGATCCGGCCGGCCGCTTTGCCGGCATCGGGAAGGATGGGGCCAGACTTCGTCCGCTCTCGGCCAGATCCGGCCGGACCATGGATGACCACCACGCCGCAGCCCCGAGGCAATGCCTCCTGGGCCGGGCGGGCCTGAAGCCCGTGAGGGAGGAAACATGACAAAGATTGTTGCTCTGGGCGAAATCCTCGTCGAGATCATGGCCGACACGACTGGCAACGGGTTTCTCGAGCCGATTTCGCTGACCGGTCCGTTCCCCTCCGGCGCGCCGACGATCTTCATCAGCCAGGCCGCACGGATGGGCGCCGATACCGCTTATGTCTCGGCCGTCGGCGACGACGATTTCGGGCGCGTGAACCTCAACCGGCTGCGCGACGACGGAGTCGACATCTCGGCCGTGCGGATCGATCCGGTGCTGCCCACCGGCACCGCCTTCGTCCGCTACCGGCCCGACGGCAACCGCGATTTCGTCTACAACATCACCCATTCGGCCAGCGGCACCGTGCAAATGACGCCGGAGGCCGAGCGCGTCTTCGCCGCCGCCACGCATCTCCACGTCGTCGGCAACTCCATGTTCACGCCCGAGATCCGGGCAATGACCGAACGCGCTGCGCGCGAGATCAAGGCACGCGGCGGGACCGTGTCGTTCGACCCGAACCTGCGCAAGGAGATGCTGAAGCAGCCCGGCCTCAAGGAAGCGATCGAAAAGGTGCTGGGTTTCACCGATCTGTTCCTGCCCTCGGGCGACGAGGTCTTTCTCGGCGTCAGCACCGACAATGCCGACGAGGCCATCGCCCAGCATCTCGCCCGCGGCATGAAGGCAGTCGTGCACAAGCGCGGCAGCGCCGGCGCAACCTACCATGACGGCACCCAGGTCCTCAGTCAGAAGCCTTTCCCGGCCACCGAGGTCGATCCCACCGGAGCCGGCGACAGTTTCGGCGGCGCGTTCGTCACGCTGTGGACGGCCGGCGAGACGCCGCAGGAATGCCTGCGCCTGGCCGCCGCCGCGGGGGCGCTGGCGGTGATGAAGCGCGGGCCGATGTCGGGGGCCGAACACGCCGAGACGGTGCGCGCCTTCGCCGACAAGCATGGAGGCAAGAAATGAACGATCCGCTGCGGACATTGGGCGGGGAGGTCCGCGGAATCGTCTCGTCCTGCACCGCCCATCCGCTGGTCATCGCCGCCGCGCTCGAGGAAGCGCTGGCCCAGGGGCAATACGGGCTGATCGAATGCACCTGCAACCAGGTCAATCATCGGGGCGGCTATACCGGCATGACCCCGGTCGACTTCGTCGCCGAGGTGAAGCGGATCGCCGCCAGCGTCGGCTTCCCGGCCGACAAGCTCCTGTTCGGTGGCGATCACCTCGGGCCGAACCCTTGGCGCCATCTGCCCGCAGAGAAAGCCATGGCCGAGGCACGGCTGATGATGCAGGCCTATGCCGAGGCCGGGATCGGCAAACTGCATCTCGATTGCTCGATGGGCTGCGCCGGCGAGCCGGTGGCGCTCGACGACGCGACGACGGCAGAGCGGGCGGCCGAGCTTTGCGCCGTGGCCGAGAGCGTCGGCAGCGATTTCGCCTATATCATCGGCACCGAGATTCCGACGCCGGGTGGGGCGCATGAGGAGCTGACCGACCTCATGCCCACAAGACCCGAGGCGGTGCGCGAAACCTACGCGGTGCACAAGCGGGTGTTCGCGGCCAACGGGCTCGCCGCCGCCTTCGACCGGGTGATCGCCATCGTCGTGCAGCCCCGGGTGGAATCCGCGCAGATGAGCGTCGTGCTCTACGACCCGGAGCGGGCGCGCGCGCTTGTCGCGGCGCGTGCCGACCTGCCGGGGCTGGTCTACGAGGCCCATTCGACCGACTACCAGACCGCGGCCGCACTGCGGGCGCTGGTCGACGACGGCTTCGCGATCCTCAAGGTCGGCCCGAGCCTGACATTTGCGCTGCGCGAGACGCTCTACGGACTTGAGATGGCCGCGGCCGAGGTCGACGGCGGCCCGCGCCGCCTGCGCGACACCATGGAAAGGCTGATGCTGGCCGAGCCCGGCGTCTGGAAAGAGCACATCCATGGCGATGCGAAATCGCAGCAGAGCCAGCGGCACTACGGCCTGGCCGACCGCATCCGCTATTACTGGGGCCACCAGGACGCTCAGTCCGCCGTCGCGGATCTCGATGCCCGCTATCGCCGAGCCCAGCCGCATATCGGCATTCTCAGCCAGTATCTCAGCGGCCTTCTGGTCAAGGAGGCGCTCGAAGCGGGCGACGACCTGGGCGATCCGGACGCCCTCATTCGGCGCGCCGTGCGCCGCTCACTGCGGCCCTGGATGGACGCCTGCGCCTGAGCGACGCGCAGTCGGACGAGTTGCCTTGTCGGCATGGCTGTCGCCAGAGAAGCGCCGGCACCGTGAGCGGCGGTCGCTATCGTCGTCCGCTCCGCTGCGCGGTTCCAACCGCGACCGAACCGCTGCAGCGATCCACAAGACCCCGCTCACGCCGATTACATACGAATTGTACCAACGACTGATACAATTTGTACCAAGGACAGGAAATCGCCCCACAATGCCGGCTTTGTCCAGCGAACGATGGCCGGCCTGCCAGAACTGCGCAGGTTCGGCCGACCGCCGTTACGCTTTCCCTTCCTGGCGACACGGTGAGTTTGACGGCGACGGCGGGATAAAATCACAAAAACACCAAGAAATCAGCCGAAAATGCACATTTTGGAATTGATTTCTAACACTTGGGTGTTAATTTGGCGATGAGGCGTCGAAGCTCGGCGATCCGAAGAAGTGACAAATCTGTGCAGTCACCCATTGCCGCCGGGCCGGTTGTTACAATCTCCGCGCGCAGTGATGCTTGCCATCCCGCGGGCGAGACAGGGCATCCATGAATTTCTCGGGAAGGGAAGGGATCATGAAAGTCGCGGTAGCGGGCGACAGCGCTGGCGAAGGCCTTGCGCACATTCTCGCCGAGCATCTCAAGGGGCGGTGTGAGGCGTATGATGTATCGCGTGTCGGCGACAAGGCCGACCCGTTCTACGCCAACATGGCCGACCGCGTGGCTTCGGCCGTACTTGCCGGAACCTATGATCGGGCGATCCTCATTTGCGGCACCGGCATCGGTGTCAGCATCAGCGCCAACAAGGTGCGCGGCATCCGCGCCGCGCTTACGCACGACACCTATTCTGCCCGGCGCGCCGCGCTGTCCAACAACGCTCAGATCATCACGATGGGCGCCCGCGTCGTCGGCACCGAACTCGCCAAGACGATCGCCGATGCCTACCTCGACGTCGCCTTCGATTTCGATCCCAACGGCCCGTCGGGCGGCAACGTTCTGGCGATCGAATCCGTCGACGCCAAATACGCATCCAATACCGACCCGAACACCGCGCCGAGTTTGCCAGGCGATGAAGATCCGGGCCGTGAAAAAAGGCTTCAGGAGGTAATGACGAAATGAACAGAATTTTCAACGACCCGGATCACATGGTCGAAGATGCCGTCCTCGGCTACGTCAAGGCCCACCAGGATCTGGTCGCTGCAACCGACAACTCCCGGGTCATCAAAGTCAAGTCGGCGCCGCGCGCTGGCAAGGTCGGTGTCGTCACCGGTGGCGGTTCGGGGCACGAGCCGGCCTTTCTCGGCTATGTCGGCGACAACATGGTCGACGCGGTGGCAATTGGCGAGATCTTCTCCTCCCCCACTGCGCAGGCGTTCCACGACGCGTTCAAGGCATGCGATGGCGGAGCGGGCGTCGCCTGTCTCTACGGCAATTACGCCGGCGACAACATGAACGTCAAAATGGCGATCAAGATGGCCGCCAAGAACGGCCTCACCGTCAAGACCGTCGTCGCCAACGACGACGTGGCTTCGGCACCCAAGGATGAGATCGCCAAGCGCCGCGGCGTTGCCGGCGAGATCCTGATGTGGAAAGTCGGCGGTGCCCGCGCTGCCGAAGGCGGCAGCCTCGACGAGGTGATCGCCGCCGCCCAGAAGGCGATCGACAACACCCGCTCGATCGGCATCGGCCTGTCGCCCTGCACCATCGTGGCGGTCGGCCATCCCAACTTCTCGATCAAGGACGGCGAGATGGAGGTCGGCATCGGCCACCACGGCGAACCCGGCGTCACGGTGATGGAGACCAAGCCCGCCGCCGAAATGGCCGACATGATGCTCGACTATGTGCTTCCCGATCTGCCGTTTGCCGAGGGCGACAGGGTCGCGGTGCTGCTCTCCGGGCTCGGCGCGACGCCGATCATGGAGCTTTACATCCTCTACGATCGCATCGCTGAAGTGCTCGGCCAGCGCAAGCTCGACATCCGCCACACCTATGTCGGCAACTACTTCACTTCTTTGGAGATGATGGGTGTCACGCTGACCATGATGCGCCTCGACGACGAGCTTGACCGGCTACTGGCATATCCCGCGCGCTCGACCGGCCTCACCAACCTGAAGGGATGAGGCGATGCCTCTTGCAGTCAGCGAAGCCGGCTTCGTCGTCACCGATCTGATCGCCGCCATCGTCGCCAATCGCGACCATCTCAGCGAGATCGATGGCAAGATCGGTGACGGCGACCATGGCATCAACATGGCCAAGGGCTTTACCATGTGCCGCAACGCCCTGGGTGAGCCGGTTCCCGGACTGAAGGACAGCCTCGCCATTCTCGGCGACACGCTGATGTCCGGCATCGGCGGCTCGATGGGACCGCTCTACGGCACCTTCTTCAGCGATATGGCCGATTCGCTGGACGGCGTGACGACGCTTGACGCTCAAGCGTTCGGCAAGATGATCCGCAGCGGCATGGACGGCGTCGTCGACATTGGCGGCGCCAAGCCGGGCGACAAGACCCTGCTTGATACACTGGTGCCGGCGGTCACCGCCTTCGACAGCGCGCTTGAGGCCGGCAAGCCGTTCACTGCCTGCCTCGACGAGATGACCGATGCCGCCCGCAAGGGGCGCGATTCGACCGTCGCCATGGTCGCCAAGATCGGACGGGCCGCCCGCCTCGGCGAGCGCTCGCGCGGTGTCCTGGACGCAGGATCGGCATCCTGCTGCGTGATCCTGGAAACCATGGCCAAGAGCATCGGGCCGAAGGTCGCGTGAATGGCATCACGGCATGACAAGCGCTGCGCCCGCCGCCAGTGTCGGCGCAGCCAAGGAGCAAACAAGGGCTTGAGTTGAGTCGGAAACCAGAGGTGAAATTCGATACCGGCGACGGAGTGCCACAAGCCACAACAGCGGCGACGCTCCCCGCCCCTCACCGTCCCCAAGGAGTAGAAAGATGAACATAAAGGCAAACATCGTAAAACATGCCCATTCCGTCTCGCTCGGCGAAATCCCGGCGACCATGGACGCCGTGGTCGCCTATGCGCCGGGCGACTACCGTTTCGAGACCGTCGAAACGCCGCGCGCCGGCCCCGACGAGATCATCATCAAGGTCGAAGGCTGCGGCATCTGCGCCGGTGACATCAAGAGCTGGGATGGCGCTCCCTCCTTCTGGGGCGACAAGGACCAGCCCGCCTACATCAAGGCGCCGATGATTCCGGGCCATGAGTTTGTCGGCATCGCCGTCGAGCTCGGCGAGAACGTCGCCGCTGCCGGCGAGTTCGAACTCGGCCAGCGGCTGGCCTCCGAGCAGATCGTGCCCTGCGAGAAATGCCGTTTCTGCAAGCGTGGCGAATACTGGATGTGCGAGAAGCACGACGTCTACGGCTTCCAGAACAACGTCAATGGCGGCATGGCCACCTATATGCGCTTCCCCAAGGAATCGCGCACGCACAAGGTTCCCAACGATCTTCCGCTCGAGAAGGCGGTGCTGACCGAGCCCTATGCCTGTTCGGCCCACGCCGTGCAACGCGCCAAGGTCGACTTCGATGACGTGGTGGTGCTCGCCGGCGCCGGCACGCTCGGCCTCGGCATGGTCGGCGCGCTCAGGATCAAGAACCCCAAGAAGCTGATCGTTCTCGACACCAGGCCCGAGCGGCTCAAGCTCGCCAAGGCCTTCGGTGCCGATCTGGTCTTCAACCCGCGCGAGGACGACGTCGAAAAGATCGTCAAGGACATGACCGACGGTTACGGCTGCGACGTCTATATCGAGGCAACCGGCCATCCGGATGCCGTCCTGCAGGGCCTGAAGATGATCCGCAAGCTCGGCCGCTTCGTCGAGTTCAGCGTGTTCAGCCATGACGTCACCGTCGACTGGTCGATCATCAGCGACCGAAAGGAGCTCGATCTCCTTGGTGCCCACCTCAGCCCGTACATCTATCCGTGGGTGATCGACGCAATCGCCGACGGCCGCCTGCCGACCGAGGGCGTGGTGACGCACATCCTGCCGCTCAAGGAATACGACAAGGGCTTCAAGATGATGAAGTCCGGCGAAAATTCCCTGAAGATCGTGCTGAAGCCGTAGGCTTCTGCCGGGGCGTGACCGTCATCGGCCGCGCCGCTTCAGCCAAGGCACACGAGAACCCGCCGCGCCAGCGCGGCGGGTTTTTTGATCCTCGCTTCGCACACCGGATATCGCGACGGCGTTGGGGCGGCGATGTCCGCTACCCACCGCGCGGTGCGGCGCCCTCGCGCCACTGCATTCCGTTCCGTGACGATGGAGCTGGTCGCGCCGCCGCAACCGGCGCGCCGCGATGTCGCTGTCGTTTCCGGACGACCCCAATTGCCGTCCGCGGCAAGGCGTCAAGGCGAGACGATGCGCAGCTGCACGCCGCTCTTGCGCAACGTCTCGGCATCCGCCGCCGCGATACCGCTGTCGGTGATCACCGTGTAGAATTCGTTGAGGTTGGCCAGCTTGATCAGCGCGGTGATGCCGAACTTTGAGCTATCGACCATGAGCACGCGGCGGTCGACGGCGTCCATCAGCGCCCGCTTCGTCTTCACCACCTCCTCCTGCTGGTGATAGGCGGTGGCACCGAAAACCGTCGAGGTCGACATGAACAGGGTATTGGCGCGCAGTGTCGCCACCGACTGCTCGCAGATATAGCCGAAGAATGCGTTGAACTTCGGATTGTAGTGGCCGCCGAGAGAAACCGTCTCGATTCCGTGGGCGCCCTTCAACATGTCGATCACCGTCAGGCTGTTGGTGATGACGGTGAGCGGTTTGCAGGCGACGATCAGCGGGGCCATGCGCGAGACGGTTGTCGAATCGTCGAGAATGATGGCCTGGCCCGGCTCGACCATTTCGGCGGCCGCATGCGCCAGCGCCTCCTTCTCCGCGTCGGCGAGCCGCGAGCGATAGAGGATCGTGCTCTCGACCAGGCTCGACGACCGCATCGTAACACCGCCGTGCACACGGCGGACGATGCCCTGTTCCTCGAGAACCCTGAGGTCGCGGTGCACCGTCATGCGGCTGACGCCGAAATGGGCCGCCAGTTCGTCAACCTGTGCCGAACCGACGGGCAACAGATAATCGAGAAGAGCTTTGCGGCGCCCGACCGGGCCAGAAGAGGGCTTCACATTCCGGGGTCTATCGTCTTCGATATCCAAAATCGTATCGTCCTCGCTTGTTAAATGGAGAGATATTACCGCGTTTTGGCGGGAAAGATAACACCCAAATATAACATCGTTCGCCCGATCCGTGATCCCCTGCCCGTGTTGCGGGGGACTCTCCCTGGCCCGCCGCCGGGGATCGGTATCGTTGCCTTGCCCATCCGTTTGTCCCAGGGCGCAGGCTATTCGAGCCCATCGCCAGGGGCCGTTTTCATTGAATCAACGCCATGAAGCGGCGGTTTTATCGCGATCTGCCAGGCGCGCCCCACGAAGCGCGATGGCGTCCGCCGTCCCGGCATCCGCCTCCCGGGCGGTGTGATACGAGTGGCGCCAACGGCGCACGGTCGGCCGATACGAATACTGTTACGAAAGCAACAAATTGCGTTCTATTTTCTTGACTTCAGCTGCGGTTGTGATCACTCTTGAACAACAGCCCGTTAGGAATGTGGGCCGTGGCAGCGCGGTGATGTCGGACCGGCGCCGATGGTGCGACCCTTGAGGGACCGCTCCCGAACAGGTCTTCGCACTGAAGCGTTCGACGATCGCTTGCCGGCTCCGTTCGGATGCCGAGATTTTGCAGAAGGCAAAGGTTGCAGGGAATGGCAGACAAGCTCACCGAACTCGCTCGCCACACGGTCATCGTCGCCGATACCGGCGACATTGCCCAGATCAAGGCGGTGGGCGCCCAGGATTGCACCACCAATCCGAGTCTCATTCTGAAAGCTGCCAGCAAGCCGGAATATGCCGCGCTGATGGACGACGCGGTCGCCTACGCCAACGCCCGCGAGACGGAACCCACGGCGCGTCTCGCCCTGGCGCTCGACAAGCTGGCCGTCAATTTCGGCGCTGAACTCTCTCGCATCGTGCCGGGCTACGTCTCCACCGAGGTCGACGCACGCCTGTCCTTCGATACCGCTGCCACGATCAAACGCGCCGAGCGGCTGATTGCGCTCTACCGGGAAGCCGGCGTCGATCCCAAGCGCATCCTGATCAAGATCGCCGCCACCTGGGAAGGCGTGAAGGCGGCCGCGGCGCTCAAGGACAAGGGCATCGCCTGCAATCTGACGCTGATCTTCAGCAAGGCGCAGGCGGCGCTTTGCGGTGAAGCGGGCGTGTTCCTCATCTCGCCCTTCGTCGGCCGGATCACCGACTGGTACAAGGCCCACGGCACCACCGTCACCTCGGCCGAGGACGATCCCGGCGTTCGTTCGGTCCGCGAGATCTACGCGTATTTCCGCGCCTTCGGTTACAAGACCGTCGTCATGGGGGCCTCGTTCCGCAATACCGACCAGATCCTTGGGCTGGCGGGTTGCGATCGGCTTACCATCAGTCCGAACCTTCTCGATGAGTTGCGCCACATGGACGGCGAGGTGGTCCGCCAACTCGGCGCCCAGCCGCCATCGTCCAAGATCGAGCGCCTGGCGCTCGACGAGGTCAGCTTCCGCTGGCAGCTCAACGAGGACGCCATGGCGACGGAGAAGCTCGCCGAGGGCATTCGCTCCTTCGCCAAGGACACCGAGACGCTATGCGGCCTGCTCGATGCCAAGCTGGCGGCTTTGTTGGAGCCGGCGCAGTGACAAGGCGCGGCCAGACACGACGCGGCAGGGGATTTCGTTACGGCGGAAACGACGGAGCTATTGGCGGCCCAAGAACAATCGAGATCCACCTCAGCCGCGCCGCCAGGCTGTCTCACCAGACGCGACCATTTGGTTCGGTCCTATCGGGGAGGAATGGAGGACGGTCATCGAACACCCGTAGCCACGCATTTGATGTGAGCGGGACCCCGGCGTTCGCACCCCGCCGGATCGGCATCGTCAGCACGAATTTGTGCCGATTTGGTTGGCTAGATCGCCAAAAAGTATCAATATCGGGTCCAGATCGAGGTAGCCTCCCCTTTCATCGTCACTAAGTTATTCTAGTTCTGGGTGAGGACCCGGGCGATGCAGGTGAAGAGTCGGTAAGGGGAGCGGCCGAAATTCAAACTTGGTAGGGGGAGGGAGTCGGCATGGAGCCAGATCTCGAGATTGTCCATATTTCTCAAAGCAAGTCCTTCGCTGCCTGGTCCCACGGATATCCGTTTCGGACCGTGCGTTGGCACTTTCACCCGGAGTACGAAATTCATCTGGTCGTTGCGACCAGCGGGCGCTACTTCGTCGGTGATTTCATCGGCGAGTTCGAGCCCGGCAATCTGATTCTCACGGGCCCCAACCTGCCGCACAACTGGATTTCCGATGTGCCCGTCGGGCAATCGGTGCCCGAGCGCGGCCAGATCATTCAATTCACCGAAGATTTCATTAACAACCTGATGCCGGTGGTCCCGGAAATCTCGGAGTTTCAGGACATGCTCGCCGACAGCAGACGCGGGCTGTTGTTCGGCAAGGAGACCGTCGACGAGGTCGCTCCCCTGATGGGCGAGCTGATGACTGCGCGCGGCGCACGCCGGGTCGAATTGTTTCTTGGCATCATGGGCGCGCTCAACCGCTCCAAATGTGTCGAGCCATTGGCCAGCGCCTCTTATGTTCCCGATCCGTCCGGCTACATGTCGACCGGCATCAACAAGGTGCTCGCCTACTTGCGCGAACACCTGACCGAAAATTTCCGTGAAGCCGGGCTTGCCCAGATCGCCGGTCTCACGCCCAGTGCCTTCTCGCGCTCGTTCCGGCGGCACACCGGCATGACGCCGATCCAGTACATCGGCAGGTTGCGTATCAATCTCGCCTGTCAGCTCCTGAGCGACACGACGTTGTCGATCACCAAGATCTGCTACGAGTTCGGGATTCAACAATCTTTCGAACTTCAATCGTCAGTTCCTCAATCAGAAGGGCATGCCGCCCTCCGCGTTCCGCAAACTGATGTCGGAAAACAGACGCGTGCAGATCGCAGCCTAGACACATGCCCCGTGACCGCAAGGCGCGGGAAAGCATCCATCGCAGCGATTGATTTTGGCCAGAGTCCGGAGACAGTCCGTCATGGACCGTCTCCGGCATGTCCGGTACCGCGGGTCCGGCTCCTGCCTAGATGTCGAAATTGGTGGGCAGGACGATCATGTCGCGAATGGTCACATTGCGCGAGCGGGTGAGCATGAACATGACCGCGTCAGAAACCTCGGTGGGCTCGATCAGGCTGCCCGATTCCTTGGCCTTGCGCAGATTCTCCTCGGGCCAGTCGGCAAGCAGCGCACTGATCACCGGGCCCGGCGAAACCTGGGCGACGCGCACGCCGAGCTTGTTGACCTGGCGTCGCACCGTCTGCACGAAACAGGTGATGGCCCATTTCGACGCCGAATAGACCGGCTCCCACGGAACCGGGTAATGGCCGGCGACCGAGCTGGTGACGATGATGTCGCCGCTGCCGCGCTCGATCATGTGCGGCAGCACGTCGTGCACGTTCTTGATCGCGGCATTGACGTTGAGATTGAGCAGGCGGTCGATGGCGGCAGAATCGGCCTCGACCAGATTGCCACCGATATAAACGCCGGCATTGGCGAGGAGGATGTCGAGACGGCCGGCCTTTTCCAGCGTTGCAGGCAGCAGCGTCGCGCAGCTTTCCGGCGACAGAAGATCGATGATCAGCGGGATCGCCGCATCGCCATGCTTCTCGCAGAGCTTCTTCACCGCCGCTTCGTCACGATCCACGAACACGACGCGCGCGCCTTCCGCGATCAGCGCCTCGGCACACGCCAGCCCGATGCCCGATGCCGCGCCGGTAACCGCGGCGACCTTGCCGCCCATTTGGTTGGCCATCTTGTCTCTCCTTTCAGCAGTATCCCGCGGTGCGGGACGTTTGGTTCATATTCGTCCGCTTCGGCGTGTGGTCTAGCCGCCATCCGCCAGCAGGACCGATCCGGTCACGCTGCGCACAACGGGCGCGCGCCCGCCGCTCGCAAGCGGTTCGTCCAGATTTGCTGGTTCCAGAAGATCCCGTACCCACTGCTGCGGCCGCGATTCCCATGCGGATCTCGCTCGCAACGACCGTGGCACCCGGCCAATCCGAAGCAACTAGTGACGGCCCCGTACTCATGCCTGGCCTGACCTCCCGGGCACGCAACCCGGCAACCCGACTTTGACCTCGCCGGGGGTCGGCGCATGCTATTGAGGCTGAGGTCTTAGCTCAATTTGTCGAGACCGGCAACATATCGCCGAGGTGATGGGGCAAAAAGGAACTCTCGGCGCGCTGTCCCGTGGCCGAATAAAGCTTCGGCAAACGCTCATTCTCCAGCGAAAAAAAACGCTGATGCATGATGCAGGCGGCGCCGAAGGCGGAGCCATGAACCGCATCTTCGTTCAGCACGATCTCAGGGGCGCGAATGCTTTCGTCGCGCAGGCCGCGGATATGAGCGGCGACGCGCGCGGCCACCAGCGGATACAACTGGGCCATCGCCCCGCCAAGGACAATGCGGTCCGGGTCGATCATGCAGGTAACCTGCACCACCGCGAAGGCCAAGGCCTGTGCCCAATCGTCGGCGATCGTGATGGCATAGGGCGCGCGGTCGCGCACATCCGTCAGGAAGTCCTGCAGACCGAGGTCCTCCCGTTTCGTGCTCAACCGGTAGCGCGCCAGCGTGTGCCCCAGGCCGATGGACTGTTCCAGCTTGCGTTCCTCGCGTCCGGGCATGATGAGATGCCCGACCTCGCCGGCAAGGCCGCGCGCACCACGAAACAGCCTGCCGTCAATGGCAATTCCCCCGCCTACACCGCTCTCGATGACCAGGAATACGGTCACCCCGGACTGTGCCTTGCTTTGCGAATAGGTTGACCCGATGGCGAACGCGTTCGCGTCATTTTCGGCCAGAACCGGGACGTTCACGGGCAAGGCGGCCTCGGTCAAGGTGGTCAGGTTGACATCCTTCCAGCCGAGGATTGGAGCGCTGGTCACGCGCCCATCCGCATCCATCTGCGCCGGCGCCGTCAGGCCGAATCCGCCGAAGCGATCCATTCGTTCCGACGGCACATCGTGAAAGGCCTGCCGCACGGCACCGGCGATCGCTTCCTCGACCGGAACAGTGGGCCCGTCGAACGGCTCCGTCGCGCTGCGGACGATGTTCGCGGTCAGATCGATCTCGACGGTGGTGATATGTTCCGCGCCGATCTCGGCCCCCAGGAAGAACATCGCGTCGGGTACCAGCTCAAGCAGGGTCCCCGGGCGTCCGGCACGCGTTTGTCCGGTGCGTTTTGGCTTGTTTTCCTGTTGAACCTCGCGGACGAAGCCGGCCGCCGTCAGTTCCGCGATAATATTCCCAGACGATGAACGGTTGAGGCCCATCTTCCTGGCAAGATCAGCACGACTCAGACGACGGAAGCGGTGCAGCGCATGAAGGGCCGCCATGGCGTTGGCCTGACGTATGCGACGCGGCGCACTTGCTGGCGAACTCGTGGGCTGCACGCTCTTCATACCCGCTTTGCGCGATGCATATCCGATATTTGATCAAACGACAACAAAATTTCATCGGGATCCCAGAAATCCAGTATGCATGAAGCTGGCGCCGGGGCTGCCGCTACTCCCCCCATAAATCGACTTAAGCATTTGAACAATAAGAATTTTCGCAACGCCATTGGCATCCTTCAGCGTTGGCTCGCTGGAGTAGCAAGTGCCAAATTTGCATCAGGTCTCAACAAAAGTTGCGTACGATGTCTTTTTGCGATAGAAATCCAGATGTCGGGCCAAGCCAGTTTGGCTCAAATGGGAGGAGTAACTACGTGCGCCATCGTCAAAGCGAGTGCGCTTGCGTTGACGAGTGGCGGTAAAACGATATGGATCGCTTCTAATCTCCGCAGATTCAGTATTTCGGAAGATTAGACGACACGGCTCAACAATCGTTCAGTGGCTGCGACCGGCGGTCGTTTGTGCTGGAACGCGAGCAGCTGAAGAAGAAGGTGCGCCGTCGTCGACAGCGACGTGATGAGCATCCGAGCCAGAAGGTCGGCTATGCACGCTGGCCGGGCAAGGGAAGTGTGCGCTGCATACGCACATTGAAAAAGAATCCCGGTCTGATGAAGCGATGGCCGCGGAGGAACGCAGGTGCAACGAACGGAGGATCGTTAAATGCATGACAAGGAAAGAAATCTCATAGACGCCTTTGTGGCGGGCAAGATGAGCCGGCGCGAACTGATGGGTGGCGCCGCCAAGCTCGGTCTGGCAGCCGGCGTCGGCAACATGCTCCTGAGCGAGTCGGTGACCAGCGCCATGGCTGCGGACTTCGACTGGCAGGCGCATAAGGGCAAGACCATCAACCTGCTGCTCAACAAGCACCCCTACACCGACGCGATGATCGCTGACGTCGACTCCTTCAAGAAATTGACGGGGATGGAAGTCAAGTACGACGTGTTCCCGGAAGACGTCTACTTCGACAAGGTGACCGCCGCGCTGTCGTCCAAGTCGAGCCAGTATGACTGCTTCATGACTGGCGCCTACCAGACCTGGCAGTACGGCCCCGCCGGATGGCTGGTCGACCTGAACGAATTCATCGACTCGCCCAAGACCTCGCCGGCTTGGGACAAGGCCGACATGATCCCGACCATCCTTGCGTCGGATTCGTGGTCCGGCAAGCCCGGCGATCCGCTCGGCGGTCCCGGCGCGAAGCAGTGGGCCCTGCCCTGGGCGTTCGAGCTCAACTCGGTCAGCTACAACAAGCGCCTGTTCGACGCCAACAAGATCGATCTCCCGAAGGATCTCCCCGGCCTCATGGATGCGGCCGCGAAGATTCAGAAGGACACCGACGCTTACGGCATCGCGGTGCGCGGATCGCGCTCCTGGGCAACGATCCACCCCGGCTTCCTGTCCGGCTACTCCAACTACGGCGCCAAGGACTTCGTCGTGGAGAACGGCCACCTGAAGGCCGCCATGAACAGCCCCGACGCCAAGGAGTTCACCAAGCTCTGGGTGAAGATGATCCAGGACTCCGGGCCGAAGAACTGGGCGACCTACACCTGGTACCAGGTCGGTAACGACCTCGGTGCCGGCGCCACCGGCATGATCTTCGACGCCGACATTCTTGGCTATTTCCAGAACACCGGCGATACCAAGGAGAAGGGCAATATCGGCTTCCACGCCTTCGCCGCCAAGCCGGGCGCGACCGAGCCGACCCCGAACGTCTG
The DNA here is from genome assembly GCA_963743015.1 of uncultured Alphaproteobacteria bacterium. GTDB lineage: Bacteria > Pseudomonadota > Alphaproteobacteria > Rhizobiales > Kaistiaceae > CAVSRC01. The sequence goes on along the minus strand of CAVUOD010000031.1, from coordinate 369,186 downwards.
GATCTGGTCGCTCGCCATGTCGAGCTTCTCCCAGCAGAAGGACGCCGCCTGGTACTGGCTGCAGTGGGCAACGTCGAAGGAGCATGACCTCTTCGGCGGTGTGAAGATGCAGTTCGTCGACCCGGCACGTCAGTCGGTGTGGGACGATGAAGGCTTCAAGAACAAGATGGCCAGCAGCGTCGGCTATCTCGAGCAGTTCCAGAAGTCGGCACCGGGCTCGAAGATCTACTTCACGCCGCAGCCGCTGTTCTTCAACGTGACCACTGACTGGGCGGCAGCGCTGCAGCGGATGGTCGCCAACCAGGTGCCAGTCGACGAGGGTCTCGACCAACTCGCCGCAAGCATCAACAAGCAGATGGAACAGGCCGGACTCTAACTCTCCCGGGGCCTGAAAAGGCGGTCCGGGACTTGATCCCGGACCGCCCGACCGCAAAACTGCGCAGCACAGCGAGGGACACGGACACCAAAGTCCCATGCCGATGCGAGCTCACCGAAAATGAACAAAAAAATCCTGCCTTACCTGCTCAGCCTGCCGGCCCTGGTCGTATGCGTCGGGATCATCATCCCCTTCCTGACATCGATCTATTATTCGCTGCAGCGCTACAATCTGGCGCTGCCTTATCTCCGGGGCTTCATCTGGTTCGACAACTACGTCAACCTGTTCACCAGCCACGAGTTCTGGAACACCGTCGCGATCTCCCTGATCTATACGGTGGCGACGGTTGGCATCGAGCTGCTGATCGGGCTCGGGATCGCGCTGCTTCTGCGCGTCCCCACACGCTTCAACAATGTCGCGGCGATCCTGCTGCTGCTGCCGCTCATGACGGCGCCGGCCATTGCCTCGCTGATGTGGAAGCTCATGACCAACCCCGGCTTCGGCATTCTCAGCTATCTCGTCGGCCTGGTCGGTCTCACCAATTTCCGCTGGGCATCGAGCCCGTCAACGGCGCTGTTCACCGTCATCCTCGTCGACATCTGGGTCTATACGCCGTTCATCATGGTGCTTCTGATTGCCGGCTTGCGCGCCTTGCCGAAGCAGCCTTTCGAGGCGGCTGAGCTCGACGGCGTGCCGCGCAGTTTCGTCTTCTTCCGCATCACCCTGCCGATGCTGATGCCGTACATCATCACGGCGAGCCTCTTCCGGATGCTCGATTCCATTCAGCAGTTCGACGTCATCTACGCCATGACGCAAGGCGGCCCGGGCGATTCGACGCTCGCCTTCCAGGTTTCGGCCTATCTGGAGTTCTTCCAGTACACCAATGTCGGGCGGTCCGCGGCCATCCTGATGGTGCTGTGGGCAATCACCTTCTTCATCTCGAACATTTTCGTCAAAAACTGGCTCAAGCTGCGCGAACGCGCCGCTGGCGTTGCATAGGGGCGAAGCTGATGTCCAGCATGTCGCTGTTCGAGACGATCATCCGGCGGATTCTGATCGCGGTGGTGCTCGTCTTCTTTCTCTTCCCGATCTTCTGGATCGTCCTGATGTCGTTCCAGACGAACGAGCAGATTCTGCGCATTCCGCCGAGCCTGTTCTTCCGTCCAACGTTCAGCAACTACACCGCGCTGGTTTCCGGCGAGTTGGTAACGGCCGTGGGCACGCTCAAGCTCACTTTCATGCAGAACCTGTGGAACTCGGCGTTCCTGTCGGCCTCGTCCGTCATCCTGGCGCTCATCCTCGGCGTGCCGGCGGCCTATGCCTTCGCACGCTTCAAGTTCCGGCTCGGCGAGGACATCGCCTTCACGCTCCTGTCCTTCCGCTTCGCGCCGCCGCTGCTCGTACTCCTGCCGTTGTCCCTCTATTTCACCGATTTGGGGCTCAATGACACCTATATCGGCCTGATCTGGGTCTATCAGCTGATCGCCCTGCCGTTGATCCTGTGGATCGTGCGCGGCTATTTCGAGGACATCAGCCCTGACATCGAGCACGCCTATCGCATCGACGGCCATTCGTGGGCTGGCTCCTTCTTCAAGATCGCCATTCCGCTGGCATTGCCGGGCATCGCTGCGGCGGGCCTGCTCGCCTTCATCTTCTGCTGGAACAACTTCATCTTCGCACTGATCCTTGCTTCTGCCGACAAGCAGCCGGTGACGGTCGGCGCGCTGGCGTTCGTGACGGCAGCAGGCATCTCATACGGACAGATCGCGGCCGCCATCGTGCTGTCGATCCTGCCGACGCTGCTCTTGGCGCTCTATGCGCAGCGCTACCTGGTCGAGGGCCTGTCGTTGGGCGCCGTGAAAGGATAGACCGATGGCAACGCTTGAACTCGACGGAGTTTCGAAATCCTTCAAGACCGGCGACGTGCTCAGCAACGTCTCGCTGACCACGGCCGACGGCGAGACCGTCGTCATCTTCGGACCTTCCGGCACCGGCAAGACCGTGCTTCTGCGACTGATCGCCGGGATCGAAGAACCCGACAGCGGCGATATCCGGCTCGACGGGAAATCGCTGGTCGGCATGGCGTCCGACGCACGCGGCGTGGGCATGGCGTTCCAGAATTTCGCGCTCTACCCGCACATGCAGGCCTATGACAACATCTCGTCGCCGCTTGCCGCGCGCGGCATGTCGAAGGAAGATCTCGACGAGAAGGTGCATTCGATCGCAAAGCTGCTGAAGATCGATCACGTGCTGACGCACGTGCCGAAGGCGCTGTCGAATGGTCAGAAGCAGCGTACGGCGCTGGCGCGTGCATTGGTGGCGGGGCCGCAGGTGCTGCTGCTCGACGATCCGCTGCGCAATGTCGATGCAAAGTTGCGTTACGAAATGCGCCTTGAACTGCCGCGCCTGCTTGCGGAGTTCAAGTCGACCACGCTCTATGTGACGCAGGACTACAAGGAAGCAATGGCACTGGGTGACCGCATTGCCGTCCTGGCTGGCGGTGGCCTGGCTCAGATCGCCACGCCCGTGGACATCTACCTCAGGCCGGCGAACGTCGCGATCGCCAAGTTGTTCGGCGACCCCACGATCAACCTGCTCTCCTCCACGATCGAGACGAACGGCAAGGGCCCAAGCGTCCGCCTGGCGGATTTGAGGATTCCTCTGGGCCCCGCCTTCGAGCGGTTCCAGGGACGCAAGGTGCGCATCGGCATCCGGCCCGAGAACATCACGATCGCCCGCGAGGCACAGGAAGATGCCCTGAAGATCGAGGTCGTGGCGGTGACCCCGCTCAACGAGCGTGTGGTGACCCTGTTCCAGCTGGCCGACGGCACCGAGTGCTTTGCGTCGGCGCCCGACATCCACTCCTCAACAACAACCCGTCGTCACGGAGCTGGCCTACGCGACGATCAAGGCCGACAGCATCCTGGTCTTTGATCACGACCAAGGCCAACGTATCGAAGCAAAGACGGAGTGATACCCAGAATGGCTGGCAGTCTGATCCTGGATCATGTCGACAAGTTCTACGGACCGATATCCGCAGGGATTCACGCGGTAAAGGACTTTTCGATGACCGTAGAGGACGGCGAGATCGTCGCCCTGCTCGGCTCTTCGGGGTGTGGCAAGACAACGACGCTGCGCATGATCGCCGGTTTCGAGACCGTGACCGAAGGCGAAATGCGACTCAACGAACGGCGAATCCAGGACCTTGCTCCGGCCAAGCGCAACGTCGCCATGGCCTTCGAAGGCTATTCGCTTTATCCGCCGTTGACGGTGCGTGACAACATCGCCTTTGCCCTCAAGGGCGCGCGGCTGCAGCGCAGCGAAATCGACAAGCGCGTCGATGAGATGGCCGAATTGCTGGAGATCGGCCCGATCCTCAATCGCTATCCGGTCTCCCTGTCCGGCGGCCAGCAGCAGCGTGCCTCCCTGGCGCGAGCGCTGACTCGCAAGGCGGACCTGTACCTGCTGGACGAGCCCATGTCGCAGCTCGAGCCGCAATTGCGCGCCGTGTTGCGCGGCCGCATCAAGAACTACCTGATTCAGCACGGCATGACCGCGATGTTCGTCACCCACGACCAGACCGAGGCCAACGCGCTGGCGGACCGCATCGCGGTCATGGAAGACGGGGTGCTCGAGCAGATCGCCTCACCCGCCGAATTGAAGGATCGCCCGGCGAACCTGTTTGTCGCTTCGTTCATGGGCGAGCCGCCGATGAACGTGTATGACGCGGTCGTGGCGCAGAATGGCCACGGCATGCGCGTCGTCGTGCAGGGCCCGAAAGGCGGAGAGGCGATCGGAGTCGACATTCCCACAGACAGCGCCGATGTGCGCGGCGCGCTGTCAATCGGCCAGAAGCTGCATCTCGGCGTGCGGCCGCAGAGCATTGCGATCGGCCAGGGTGAAGATCGGGCGCTGGTGCTGTCGAACCAGTGGCTCGGCGACCAAACTCATCTGGTCATCGATGCCGGCGGGCACCAGATGGTCATCGTCTCCTATACGCCGGTCAAGGAAAAGACCGGTGAGACGATACCGTTCCTGATCGCCCCCGAAAAGATCCACCTCTTCAACTTCGACAATGGCGACGCCATCGCACACGGAACTGAACTCGCCAAGTAGCCCTGTCTACCTCGCGCACGGTGGTGCTTGCGCCGCTGCCGTCGGTCTGCTTGATCGTGCCTTGTGACGGCCCCGACACCGACTCGCGGCAGTATGCCCATGACAACCGCCCGGGCGGTGATCTTCGATCTGGATGGCTGCCTGGTGGACAGCGAGACATTCGCGCTCGAAGCGATAGCCGCCGAAATGCGTGCGCTTGGTATTGCCGAAGCAAACTGGACCGAGTTGCGCGATGACTTTCTCGGCGTTTCGCTGCCGGTAGTCTGCCGCTATGTGGCGGGGCGCCTGGGCCGCCCTTGCCCTGTCGATTTTCCGGAGAATTTCTACCGCCGCCTCTACGCCTTCTATGCGGTTCGCCTGCCGATCATCGACGGTGTGACCGAACTTCTCGACCGGCTGCGCAGCGCCGGACTTGCAATCGGCATTGCCACCGGCGGCTCGGTGGAGCGCATGCAGCGCAGCCTCGATCGCACCGGTCTGCAGGCATACTTCGCCGGCCGCGCCTTCAGCGCCGAACAGGTCGCGCGCGGCAAGCCTGCACCGGATCTGGTGCTTCATGTGGCGCACAAGCTCGGCGTCGCCCCCGCGGACTGCGCCGTCGTTGAGGACTCGCCCCACGGCATTCTGGGAGCCATCGCAGCCGGAATGCGCGCCATCGGTTTTGTCGGCGGCAGTCATCTGGACGGCATGCGCGAGAGGCAGGCCGAACGCCTGCGTGAGGCCGGAGCGGAGGTCGTCGTCTCGGACGCCCGGGCACTGCACGACGCGATCTGCGGCCCGGCAGACCCCGCTTCGACTGCAGACTCCGGAAGCGCGGAGTTGACGCCGGGATGATCCGCTGATCCGGCCCCGCGCAGCCGCAACCGGATAGCGGCCGCGCCAGTGCCAAAAAGGGGTCGCCCGAGACGGAAGACCCGGACAACCCCAATACGGGAGGCTGGGCTTTTCTGATGGCCGGCCCTGGTCGTTGCGCACACAGCAGGCTGTTGCGTGTCTGGCAAGGCTCGCTTCCAGCGTCTCCTAGCAGACGACAGTCATTGCGAACGATCAGCCGATTAGACTGCTGAACCGCCGGGGGATCTACCGAAGGAGAGCAGAAGTTACGATACTTTTCTGCGCGAGATTCGGAGCACTCTACGAGCACATGCCCGCCATACTCCCAGCCATCCGCGGCCCGTCGCCGGCTGCTTTCATATCGCTGCCGTGGTCGGCCCTGATGCCAGCGATCGGGCCTGCGGCCGGCTAGCGCTGGCCGTAATAGGCATCCTTGCCGTGCTTGCGCAGGTAATGGCGGTCGAGCAGTTCCTGCTGCATCGGCGGAAGCTGCGGATCGAGAACCTTGGCAAACAGCGCCATATAGGCCAGCTCTTCCAGGACGACGGTATTGTGAACCGCCTCGTCGGCATCCGTCCCCCATGCGAAGGGACCGTGCGAGTGGATCAGGGCGGCGGGGACCGCGGCCGGGTCGAGCGAGCGGGCCTGGAACGTCTCCACGATCACCTGGCCGGTCTCCGCCTCGTAGGCGCCGGCGATTTCCGCCGCCGTCATCCGACGCGTGCATGGAACCGGACCGTAGAAATAGTCGGCATGCGTCGTGCCCAGCGCCGGAATGTCCATGCCGGCCTGGGCCCAGATCGTGGCATGGCGGGAATGGGTGTGGACGATGCCACCCAGGGTCGGAAACGCGCGGTAGAGCACGAGATGGGTCGGCGTGTCCGACGAGGGCTTCAGTCTGCCCTCGACCACCTTCTCCGTCTCGAGGTCGACCACCACCATGTCGCCGGCGGTCATGTTCTCGTAGGAAACCCCCGAGGGCTTGATGACCACCAGTCCCCTGTCACGGTCGATTGCCGAAGCGTTGCCCCAGGTGAACGTCACCAGGCCATGCCGAGGAAGCGCCAGATTGGCCCGCAATACCGCTTCCTTGAGTTCATCAAGCATCCAATCCACCTTCCTTCATGCGGGCTTCGATCCACTGACGGGCGGCAATGATCTCGGCCACCGGCTCGGCCGCCTTTTCGGTCCACATCTCGATCAGGAACGTCCCGCGATAGTTCAGCTCCCGCAGCAGCCGGAAGACGCCAACGAAGTCGACGCAACCCTCGCCGAAGGGGACGTCGCGAAATTGCCCCGGCGAAGACGCCGTCACCGGCTGGGTGTCCTTAAGATGGATCGCCGCGACCCGATCGATCCCGAGCCTCAACTCAGCAGCCACGTCGTTGCCCCAGGCCGACAGGTTTCCCACGTCCGGGTAGACGGTGAACCATGGCGACCTGATCAGATCGCCCCAGACCTTCCACTTGCTGATCGAATTGATGAACGGCGTGTCCATGATCTCGACCGCCAGCATCACCTGCGCCGCCGCCGCCTGCTCGACCGACCAGTGCATGCCTTCGGTGAACCGCGCCACGGTGTCCTCGTCGTGCGGCTCGTAATAGACGTCGTAGCCGGCGACCTGGATGGTCCGGATACCGATATCCTGCGCCAGCCGGATGGCAGCCAGCATCACCGCCCTTGCCTTTTCGCGGATCGCCGAGTTGCGGCTGCCGAACGGGAAGCGGCGGTGCGCCGACAGGCACATGGTCGGGATCCGCAAGCCGCTGTCGAGGATGGCTGTCGCCACCTCGCGCCGCTCGGCCAGGGTCCACTCCAGGCGCGCCAGCCGCTGATCGCTCTCGTCAAGCGACATCTCAACGAAGTCGAAGCCGCAGGCCTTGGCCAGTGCCAGGCGTTCGGCCCAGTTCAGATTCGGCGGCAACGCCTTCTCGTAGATGCCGAGCGGATGCTTTCTCATCTATTCGCCTGTCCGGATTGCGGGCTCGCTGGGCGTCACGCCGGCGCGCCGATGAAGCGGTTGCGCAAAACGATCGGCCGGTCGATCGCTCCGTCAGTTGGCCGCCGGGACGGTGTTCAGGACCTCCGCCAGCTGCCGGAACCTTGAATATTTGCTCTGGTAGCGCTGCAGCACGGAAGGATCGGGGTGAACCGTCGAGTTGGTCGCGGCCATCGTCGCGATCACATCCTCGAACGAGGCGAACGCGCCCGAACCAACCGCCGCCGCCATCGCAGCGCCCTTGCAGCCCGACTCGCTGACATGGACGACCTCGATCGTCATGCCGCTAAGGTCGGCAACCATCTGCACCCACTCCTTCGAGCGTGCCGGGCCACCGGTCAGTCGCAGCGGGTGATCGCTGCCGGCGAGCGCGACGATGCGCTCGAGATGCGCCTGCTGCGAAAAGCAGATGCCCTCGTAGATCGCCTGAACCATATCGCCGAAGTCGTGCGCATTGGCCAGGCCATAGAAGCCACCCGACAGGTTGTCGCCGAGGTTGGAGGCGAACAGATAGGGGAAGAAGGTGATGCTCGACGAAGCCTTTTCGCGCGCGGCAACCAGCGCGTTGGCAACCTCATAGGGCCTGCTCTCGTTGCCCATGAAATTGCGCACGAACCATTCAAGATTTGCCGCTGCCGTCGGGCTGCCCTCGTGCACGAAATACTTGCCCGGAATGCAGTAGCGTCCCCAGGTATAGGGATAGTCGTCCTGCGGGATCTGGTCGGCGACCCACGTCACGATCGTCCAGGTTCCCATGGTGACATTGATGCGGGCCGAGTCCGACAAGCCGGTGCACACCGCCGCCGAAACCACGTCGAAGAAGCCGCCGAACACCGGCGTCCCCTTGACGAGCCCGGTCTCCTCGGCCGCCTTGCGGGTCAGGCCGCCAGCGCTTTCCACCGAATCGATGACCGGCGCCAGGCTGTCGGCCATCTCTTCGATGCCGAACAGGCGCAACAGTTCCGGGTCGTATTCACGGCGCTCGACGTTGAACAGGTTGCTGCCGGAAATATTGGTGACTTCAGCCCCAAACTCGCCGGTCATGCGGTAGCGGACCCAGTCATGCGCCATCAGGATGCGGTGGATCCTGCGATAGTTGTCGGGTTCGTTCTGCTTGAGCCAAGCGAGCAGCGAAACCGGGTGGCTGGGCCATACCTGCTGGAACCCACGCGGATAGGTCTTGCTGTCCAGGCCCGCCGCCTTCCACTGGCGCACCTGCGGCATGGCGCGGGAATCCGACGAGACGATGCCGTTGCGCACCGGTTTGCCGTCCCGGTCGACCGCGTAGAGCCCCTTGCCGTGAGCGGAGAAGCTGATGCCGGCGACATCGGCCGGCGCCACTTCGCTGGTCTGCAGCACTTGGCGGATGCTGTTGCACACCATCTGCCACATCTCATCCATGTCGCGCTCGGTCCAGCCGACCTGCGGCGCCAGGACCGGCGCGGACATGGCCGCAACGCCCTTCTCCTGCCCTTGTTCATCGTAGAGGCCGCTCTTGATGACGCTGCCGCCCACGTCGATCCCGAGGAAATAGTTCATTGCAGTTTCTCCCTCTCAACGGCCGCGACGCGCAGCCCGCACAACCGGTCTGGCAGGCCGGTCATTCAGTGCCGCGCCTACCGCCAGCCCGGCTGCGCTGTCCCGCCGTCGAACCATCAGCCAAAGTGCATCGGAAGCGCGTTCTTTTTCAAGATGTACTTTCCCTGTTTTGTAGAACGTGCCAGCGCCCATCCCGTCACTCGGCCGCTTGGCGCATGGATGGAAGCCTCCAAACCGATGCAACCAATCGTTGGCGGGCCAGCCGCAAGGCTGCATCGCAGCATGAATAACGCACTTTTTTCAAGCGATTATAGGACATCCGCGATGGCGGTCGAGGACGCAGTCGATCACCGTGCGAAAGCCGAGACCGAGCAAAAAAGTATCGGTCTGCGACAAAAAGTGCACAGGAGATCGCTAGTCGATTCCGCTTCATATCCAATCGTTTGGATGTGCAGGATCGTATATTTGCCGGATGCGTTCGCCATCGATAATGTATCGAGGCAACCAGAAAGAACAGTATCGAAATACGCCAAGAAGTACGCCAGGCACAATTGGGGCCGAAAGTGCCGGGCATTGGCCGCCACCGGACCGGGTCGTTTCGGACGCGCTGGCCTGGTTATGTAACGCGCGATTGGCCGACGGCGACCGCCGCTGGCTGGCGAACGAAATCCCCTCCCCTATTTTATCGGGATGTCGGCCCGTCGTCCGGGAACAATCAAAGTCGTTGCCAGCAAAGGGGGGGACATGAAACCGGGTCGTTTGATTGGCGCTGGCGTCAACCACGCCGACCGACCGACGGGAAAATGATCCGGATCAAGGCTCAAATGCGTTCTCATGTTCAAGTCTCATCAACGCAGGCGGAAAGCGCTTGGGATTGGGGGGCTGGCGAGTTCTCGTCACCCAAGTCCGGTCGGCCTGCGCGGGACCCGCCGAAGGGCCCGTACCGTTGCCGGGCGCGTCAACCTACGGCATGGTGCGGTATCCTTCGATGTCGACGGAGGCTGTTTTGGGTATCTTTTGGATCGGTACCAGCTGGAAAATGAACAAGACGGCGGCCGAGGCGCGCGATTATATCTCGACGCTTCTGGGAATGCTGCCGGTACCCTCCACAGATGCCGCGTTCTTCATCATTCCACCGTTTACCGCCCTCGCCGCCGCCCGTGAGGCGATCGGCAACGCCGCACTGCTTCTCGGTGCGCAGAACATGCACTGGGCCGAGGCCGGCGCTTTCACCGGCGAAATCTCGGCGAGAATGCTCGAGGAATTCCGAGTCGATCTCGTCGAACTCGGCCACTCTGAGTGTCGGCAGTATTTCGGCGAAACCGACAAATCCCTGAACCGCAAGGTCAAGACGGCGTTGCGCCATGGCATACGGCCACTGCTCTGCGTCGGCGACAGCGCTGTCGAACGCGACGCGGGAACCTCCGCCGAGGCGGTTGTCCGCCAGGTCAAGCTGGCCGTCGCCGGTCTGGCGCCCGAGGAACTCGACCAATGCCTGATCGCCTACGAGCCGGTCTGGGCGATCGGTGAAGCCGGCGTACCTGCGATGCCGCCCCACATCCATCTGGTTCACACGGCCATCCGCGAAGCAATCGCCGATCTTGGCGGCCGATCCGCACCGGTGCTCTATGGTGGCAGCGTCAATCCCGATAACGTCGCCGCACTTGCTGCCGAGGCGACGATCGACGGACTGTTCATCGGCCGAGCCGCCTGGGACGCATACGATTTCTCGGCGATGATCGAGGCCGCCATGGCGGTGCGCTGCCCGCGTGCCGCCAGCAAGCTGGATTACGCGATAGAGGTCGATCGGGCAGAGCCCGCGGTTGGACCTTGAAATACCGATTGATCGCGCTCGATCTCGACGGCACCGCCCTCGATCCCGCAGGAGAGATTCGTCCGCGAACGCGCCAATCAGTACAGACCGCGATTGCGCGCGGCCTCATGGTCATCCTGGTGACCGGCCGGCACCACAGCGTCACGCGGCCCTTTTACGCTGAACTCGGCCTGCGTACGCTGACCATCTGTTGCGACGGGACCTATCTCTACGACTTTGCCGCCGACCGCGCCCTCGACGGGCGTCCCATCACTGCCGACGCGGCCGATCGACTGGTCGAGAGCTGCCGCAGCCATGGGGTGCAGGTAATGTTCTATACCGACAACGCCATCGTCTATGAGACGATGACACCGCATCTCGAGCGCCTCAGCGCCTGGATCGGCAGCCTGCCCGAACACTGGCGACCCGCGATGCGCAAGGCCGATCTCAAGCGGCTGGTCGCATCTGCGCCCGCGATCTGGAAAGCAGTCGTCTCTCATCCCGACGCCGCGCGCCTTGCGACCTGGTACGCCGTGACCCAGACCTCTGCCGAGTTCAATGTCGAATATTCTTGGCGCAATCGCATCGATGTCGTGCCTTCCGGCATCAGCAAGGGCGCCCGGCTGCTCTCGGTGGCTGCGCAGCACACCATCACGCCAGAAGAAATCGTCGCCTTCGGTGACAATTACAACGACATCACCATGCTCGCTGCCGCCGGCCTCGGCATCGCCATGGGCAATGCCGACGACGCGGTCAAGGCGCGGGCGACGCGGTCAATCGGCAACAATGACAGTGACGCCATTGCCGAAGCGATCGACGCCCTGCTTGCCGAGGACGATGGCGTCAGAAGCATCGTGCCGTGAAGCAGACACGGCTTTTCGGCGACACCGCTGCGCCAACGACCAGTCTGGCCTCGGTGTCCTGCCCGATCCACATGGTCTGCAGGTTGTGACACGGCATATTGCCGGCGCCCCCCCGCCGACGGCCGCCCTCCGCCACGTTGATCGCCGGCAGCCGTCGCGCCCCGCGGCACAGACGCCTCAATCCGGTCAGAAGACACGATAGGATTTGATATTGCCGAAATATCATCATACTAATGACCCTGACATGCAGCCTTGGGAGAAAGGCGGGGTATCCCTGCAATTGGGTAGGGAACTCCTGCAAAACGGAGGGAGAGGAACTTATGAAGAAATGGCTAGTTTTGGCTGGCGTCGCGGCCTTCATGGCGAGTTCGAGCGCGTACGCCGCCGCTGATTTGAGCTGCGCCGGCAAGAACTTCGTGTTCTTCCCGGGCGGACCGGAAGGCGGTCCCTTTGCCTCGATCGTCTATGCCGGCGCCAAGGCGGCGGCGGACCTGACGGGCTGCAAGGTGGACTACGTGTGGTCCGACTGGAACCCGCAGAAGATGGTCCAGCAATTCAGCGAGGCGATCGCCCGCAAGCCGACGGGCATCTCCATCATGGGTCACCCAGGTGAAGAAGCCCTTGGCCCGCTGATCGATCAGGCGAGGGCGGCCGGCATCATCGTGACCGACTCGAACGTCCCGCTGCCCAACAAGCTGGCCCAATACCAGGCCGACGGCTTCGGCTATGCCGGTGCCGCCGATCTGCTCGCCGCCGGCAAGACTCTGGGCACCGGAGCCGTGAAGGCCTGCGGCCTCAAGGAAGGCGATACCGCTTTCGTATGGGGTCTGCTCGGTCAGGCCGGCCGTGGCCAGCGCACCCAGGGCGTGCTGGACGCTCTCAAGGCAGCCGGCGTGAAGGTCGTCTATCAGGAGATTTCCGACGCGATCAACGCCGATTCGACCCAGGGCATCCCGGTGTTCGCCAGCGTTGCGGCCTCCAATCCCGACCTCAAGGCGATCATCACCGATCACGGCGCGCTGACGGCCACCATTCCGGCCTATTTGCAGGCGGCCAACAAGAAGCCGGGCGAGATCTGCGGCGCCGGCTTTGACCTCTCCGCCCCGATCGTCAAGGGCATCGAGGACGGCTACATCGCGGTGGTCGAGGATCAGCAGCCCTTCCTCGAAGGCTTCCTGCCGATCATCCAGATGTACCTCACTTCGAAGTGGGGCTTCGCCGGCATGAACATCGACACCGCCTCGTCGCTGATCACCAAGGACAACATCGCGGCTGTCGCAGCTCTCGCCAAGGAAGGCGTCCGCTAGGCGGTCTTGCGACCCCCAACGAGAAACCCGAGACGGAGCGTCACGCGACGCTCCGTCTCATCCTGCCTCCGACACGAATGTGTGTTGTTCCATGACATCCAATGGCCCCCTTTTGGAAATGAAGGGCATCCAGAAGTCCTTTGGACATGTTCAGGTCCTCAGGGACATCAACCTGGAAATCAACAAGGGCGAGATCGTCGCGCTCATCGGCGACAACGGCGCCGGCAAGTCGACGTTGATCAAGCTCATCACCGGCGTGCACACGCCCAGCGCCGGCGAGATCTATTTCAAGGGCAAGAGCATCGGCGCCCGTGACGCGCGCTCCTCGCGCGCTCTGGGCATCGAGTGCGTCTATCAGGAACGTGCGCTGGCCGAGCAGCAGGAGTTGTGGCGCAACGTCTTCGCCGGCCACGAACGCACCACCTTCCTCGGCTTCCTCGACCTCGCCGGGCAGCGCCGCGAAACCGAAAAGCTCATGCGCACGCGCATGGGCCTGACCTCGTCGGCGATCACCGTCGACAGCGAGGTCGGCGGCCTGTCCGGCGGCGAGCGTCAGGGCGTGGCCATCGCCCGCGCGCTCTATTTCGACGCCGATCTCATCATCCTCGACGAGCCGACCATGGGTCTGTCGATTACCGAGACCGAGCGCGTGCTCAATTTCACCCGGTCCATTCGCGATCAGGGCAAATCGGCGATCTTCATCGACCACAACATCTTTCACGTCTATGACGTGGCCGATCGCTTCGTCATCATCGACCGCGGCCGCATTGCCGAGCGCTTCCTCAAGTCCGAGGTCACCCGCGACAAGCTGGTCGAAACCATGGTGGCCCTGCACCATGCCGGCAAGGTGAGCTGAAACCCGTGACCACGACAACTCAAAGCCAACCCCACACTCCGGCTCTGTTCAGCCGGGCGTTCCTCCACACCTACCGGTTCCAGCTCAGCATCATCGGGCTGCTGGTGGTGCTCTACGCCGTGTTCATCATCGCCGCCCCGGGGACCTATCTCAGCTTCAACATCTATCGCTCGTTCATGATCTCGATCCCGTTCTTCGGGCTCATGGCGATGTCGGCGACCTTCATCGTCACGCTCGGCGAAATCGATCTGAGCTTCCCTTCCGCGGCCGGCTTCTCGGGCTGGGTATTCGCTTCGTCCTATCTCGCCACCAACAGCTTCCTCATCGCGCTTTTCCTCTGCCTGGCGTCCGGCGCCATGATCGGCCTGATGAACGGGCTGCTGGTCACCAAGGTCGGCATTCCGTCGATCGTGGCGACCATCGGCACCATGTTCCTGTGGCGCGGCCTGACGAACGTGGTCACCCAGGGTCACGGCATCCCGATCTCGCAGATCACCGCAAACCCGATCCATCCGTTCTTCACCGGCGAACTCTTCGGCGTCATTCCCGCCCAGTTCATCTGGTTTGTCGTCGGTTCGATCTTCCTTGGCCTGATCTACAAGCGCCACTCGTTCGGCAGCCACGTCCTGTTCATCGGCGACAACGAGGCCAGTGCCCGCATGATGGGCATCCGCGTCGACTTCGTGAAGACGATGTGCTTCGTCATCGTCGGCGTGTCGGCAGCGCTGTCGGTGGTCTTCATCCTCAACCAGCTCACCTTTTTCTGGGCGACCACCGGCGACGGCTACCTGCTGACCACGCTCGCCGCTGTCTTTATCGGCGGCACCTCGGTGTTCGGCGGCAAGGGCACGATGATCGGCACCTTCGTCGGCGTGCTGATCATCGCCTCGCTCGAGCCCGGCATCATCGCCGTCCATCTGACCGGCTTCTGGACGCAGTTCATCTACGGCATGCTGATCACCATCTCGGTCAGTGTCTATGCCATGATGCTGCGCCAACGGAATTAGGGCGCTACGCCGAAGGCCCTTTCCCGTCCGCGGGGAAGGGCCTTTTTTCGTGCCGGCGAGCCTCCTCAGCTCCGATCGCAATACTGGCTGGCGGAGAGAGGGCGCCGGCGCTTGACCGGCATGGCGGACGCTGCCGCCAATGCCGCGAGAGTGCCGCACTCAGGCACTTTCACGGGCACTTTCACGCGTATGACGCTATCGCCCGGTGAGCTTGCCGGCCATTCCGAGGATGTCGTCGAGCGGATTGCCGTCGCCGTTCAAGTCGAGCAACTGGGCGAGTCCGCCAAGCCCCCCGGCCGAACCGGCTTGCTGACCGCCGCCAAGCAGTCCACCGATAAGGCCGCCGAGCCCACCGGATTGGCCGCTTGATCCCCGCGCCAGTTGGCCGGCCGCGAGCATCGCCACGATCGGCAGCATCTTCTTCAGAATCGACACGTCGAGTCCGCTCTGTTGCGCCGCATGGGCGGCGACCGCGCGACTCACATCCTTAGAACCGAAGATCTGACCGAGAATGTCGTTGCCCTTGGCGACGTCGGTCGGCTGGTCACCCACCACATTGTCGACCAGGCCTCCGCCGCCGAGGCCCTCGATCGCACCCATCAGGCCGCCCAGGCCCTGTTCATTGCCCTGCGCGTTCTTCTTGAGGCCGCCGAGCACCGCGGGAAGCAGAGCACCCAGACCATTCGCCGCCTGATCCGGCCTGATGCCCACCTGGTTGGCCATTGCGTCCAACCCGCCCGTCTGGGCGATCAACTTCTGCAGATCCATGGTCAACGCCTCCTCTGTCGCACGCGCCGCACGGCCACTTCCGATGCGGGCACAATGAACGCTCTCCCGGACAGCGTCCGGCGGCGCAACCTGAGCTAAACAAGCTATCGTCGGAAAGGAAAGCGCGAAGTCGGCCGACCGCCTGGTCGCAGGTCCGCCAGCCAGCACGACGGCCCGGGCGGGCGGCCCTACTTTCGGTCGCGATAGTGGACGGCGGGCAGGTCGCGCAGCCGCCGGGCCGCGGCTTCCGCTGTGATGTCGCGTTGCGGCGTGCCGAGCAGTTCGAAGCCGACCATGAACTTGCGCACCGTCGCCGAGCGCAGGAGCGGGGGGAGGAAATGCGCATGCAGCTGCCATCCCGGGTGCGCTTCGCCGTCGGTCGGTTGCTGGTGGAAGCCCATCGAGTAGGGAAAGGAGGTTTCGAACAGATTGTCGTAGCGGGTGGTCAGTTCCTTGAGCGCCGCAGCCAGCGCCGTGACTTCCTCCGCCCTCAGCGCTGCCAGCGAAGCGATGTGGCGCCGGGGCAGCACCATCGTTTCGAACGGCCACACCGCCCAGAAGGGCACCAGCACGGTGAAATGCTGGTTTTCGAAGACGATGCGCTCGCCTGCCTGTCGTTCCAGATTCAGATAGTCGATGAGCAGCGGCGAGCCATGCTCGCGCCAATATTCGCTCTGCGTGGCCAGTTCCTTGGCCATCTCGTTGGGCAGCGCCCGGGTCGCCCACACCTGGCAATGTGGGTGCGGATTGCTCGCCCCCATCATCTCGCCGCGGTTTTCGAAGATCTGCACCGCATTGATCCCGTCCATGGCACCCAATTCGCGGTATTGCTCGCCCCACACGGCGATGACCCGCTCGATGTCGGCGGCATTCATGCGCGCCAGCGTCAGGTCGTGGCGCGGCGAGAAGCAGATCACCCGGCAGATTCCCGGCTCCTCCTCGGCCACCATCAGTCCGTGGAGATCGAGCCGGCCGTCGCTTCCCTTGAGCAATGCCGGAAAATCGTTGTCGAAGACGAAGGTGTGGCTGTAGGCCGGATTGACCGCGCCATGGGCGCGTTTGTTCCCCGGGCAGAGATAACACTGCGGGTCGTATTCAAGCGCCGCCGGCTGTGTGCTCTTCTCCGTCTGCCCTTGCCATGGCCGCTGGGTACGGTGCGGCGACACCAGCACCCATTCGCCGGTCAGCGGATTGAAGCGACGATGCGACGAAGTCTCCAGAAAGGACATCGGGGCGCCCTCAAGCGGCCTCGCCGACGCCGGCGCCGGCCGTCGAGGTAAATATTTGCGGCGCGATTCCCGTGGTCGCCTCGTAGCCCTTCGCCACGCTCTGCCGGAACGCCTCCACGGCACCCGCCTCGACCAGACTGATCGTGCAGCCGCCGAAGCCGCCGCCGGTCATCCGCGCTCCGTAGACCCCGTCGACCGCCTGGTTCAACGCAACCATCTGATCGACTTCGCGGCAGGAGATTTCGAAATCGTCGCGCATCGAGACATGGGATTCGTTCATCAGGCGGCCGAACAGGGCGACATCGCCGGAGGCAAGCGCGTCCGCAGCACGCACGGTGCGCTCGTTTTCGCTCACCACGTGACGGCAGCGGCGATAGATCACCGGCGTCAGCAGATCCTTGTGGCTCTCCAGGTCTTGCAGTGTCACGTCGCGCAGCGCCTTGATGCCGGGCAGCGCCGCCGACAGGCGCCGCACGCCGTCCTCGCAATCGTGCCGACGCAGATTGTATTCGCCGGCGGCGTGCTCGTGGTGCACCATCGTGTTGGAGATCACCAGCCGCACGCCTGGATCGATCGGCACCAGCCGCCGGTCGAGGCTTCGGCAATCGATCAGCAGAGCGTGGCCGACGGCGCCGTGGCAGGCGATGAACTGGTCCATGATGCCGCAACGCATGCCGACGAACTCGTTCTCGGCCTTTTGGGCCGCCAGTGCCAGCCTGGTCAGGTCGATCGCCAAGCCGCTGTTCGAGAGCAGGGCATAGCCGGTTGCCACCTCGATCGCGGCGGAAGAGGACAGGCCGGCGCCGAGCGGCACCGTGCTGTCGATCATCAGGTCGGCACCGGTCAGCCGATGGCCGGCGCCCTCCAGCACCCAGGCAACGCCGCGCACATAGTCGCTCCAATGCTTGCGCGCCTTCGGGCTCTCCTCGTCGAGATCGAAGCTGACGGTTTCCTCCATCATCAGCGAGTGGACATTGAGCGCCCGATCCGTGCGCGGCGCAATCGCGGCCCAGGTCGCGACATCGAGCGCCGCCGGCAATACGAAACCGTCATTGTAGTCGGTATGTTCGCCGATCAGATTGACCCGGCCAGGCGCGCGATAGATCCGCGGCTCCGTCCCGAATTGCTTGCGAAATGCCTCGCCGATGCGGCCCTGGCCGGCCATGCCCCCGCCTCCCCGAACTGTTGGTTGCGCCCTATCGGCGCGCAATTCTTATCAGGGTCGGTAGCACATCCCTGAATTTCCCGTCACCCGCCGGATCGCCGAAATCGACTGCCGCCATAATGGTCACGGCTCTGGTTTCTCCCAGGCTTTGTGAAAAACCGGCAGCAGCTCCCTCCGCCGGCGAAGGCATAGCCGTGTCACGGCGATCACGTTCAGCCTTTCGGTTGCCCGTAATACGCTCCGGCGCCGTGCTTGCGGAAGAAGTGCTTGTCGCCGAGGGCGCGCGACACGGCCTCTGCCTCCGGATTGACGGCAAACGTGTGCGCCGCCATGCGCGCGATATATTCGAGCGCGGCGGCATTGTGCACCGCATCGTCGGCGTCCTTGCCCCAGGCGAAGGGACCGTGGCCGGCAACCAGCACCACCGGCACCGCATCCGGATCGAGGCCGAGATCGGCGAACTTGCGCACGATCACCGCCCCGGTCTCCTTTTCGTATTCGCCGCCGATTTCTTCCGGCGTCATGTCGTCGGTGACCGGCACCGGCCCATAGAAATAGTCGGCATGGGTGGTACCGAGGCATGGAATTGGTTTGCGCGCCTGCGCCCAGGAGGTGGCGAACTCCGAATGGGTGTGCGCGACACCGCCGATATTGGGGAACGCCTTGTAAAGTTCGAGGTGGGTCGGCAGATCGGACGAGGGTCTGAGATTGCTGTCGATCACCCGCCCGTCGAGGTCGGTGACGACGATCGTCGATGGCGTAAGCTCGTCATAGGGCACCCCGCTCGGCTTGATGGCGACCAGCCCCTCCTCGCGCGAAATGCCACTGACATTGCCGAAAGTGAACTTGACGACACCCTCGCGAACCAGATCCTGGTTCGCCTTCATCACATTTTCACGCAGTTTCGCAAGCAGCATGGGGATATCGGGAGTCCGCGGATTTTTGCCTAGCAAAGCGCTTTAGCCTTATTGTATTATGATTAGGCCGTCAGGCATGCTTGTCAATGCATTCCGAAGAAGCGAGCTGATGCCCAAACAAACCAAAAAACCCGCTACGCCCCGCACGGCGAAAGCCTCCGGGGCGCCCCCCGCACCTGCCGCTACCATCGATTTTGCGCCGCTTGAGGCGTGGTTCGTGACCGGCAGCCAGCACCTTTACGGGCCGGAAACGCTTGCCCAAGTCGAATCCCAGGCACGCCAGGTCCTGACTGGCCTGAACGAGGCCGGCCTGCCGATCCGCCTCGTCTTCAAGCCGATCGTCAAGACGCCGGACGAGATCAGGGAGACCCTCATCCAGGCCAGCGCCGCTGCGAACTGCATCGGCGTCGTGGTCTGGATGCACACATTCAGCCCTGCCAAGATGTGGATCAGCGGGCTGACCCGGCTGACCAAGCCGCTCTGCCACCTGCACACCCAGTTCGGGCGCGACATCCCGTGGTCGTCGATCGACATGGATTTCATGAACCTGAACCAGTCGGCGCACGGCGACCGCGAGTTCGGCCACATCTGTGCGCGCCTGCGCATCCCGCGCAAGGTAGTCGTCGGCCACTGGAAGGAGAAAGGCGTCCACGCCTCGCTCGCCACCTGGCTGCGCGCCGCCGCCGGCTTGCACGAGATGCAGCACATGAAGGTTGCCCGCCTGGGCGACAACATGCGCGAGGTAGCCGTCACCGAAGGCGACAAGGTCGAGGCCGAGGTTGTCTTCGGCATGTCGGTCAATGGCTACGGTCTGGGCGATCTCGTCGCCTTCCAGAACCAGGTCACCGACGCCGAGATCGATCGGCTATGTGCCGAATACGACGACAGCTACCGCATGATGCCGGTATTGCAGAAGAAGGGTGCGCGCCGGGAATCGCTGCGTGACGCGGCGCGTATCGAACTGGCGCTCAGGGCCTTTCTCGCCGATGGCGGCTTCACCGCCTTCACCGACAACTTCCAGAACCTGACGGGCTTGAAACAGCTTCCCGGCATCGGTGCGCAACGGCTGATGGCGGACGGCTACGGCTTCGGCGCCGAGGGCGATTGGAAGCAATCGGCTCTGGTCCGCGCCATGAAGGTCATGGCGCACGGCCTCAAGGGCGGCACTAGCTTCATGGAGGATTACACCTATCACTTCGATCCCGCGGCCCCGGCGGTGCTCGGCGCCCATATGCTCGAGATCTGTCCGACGATTGCCAAGGGACGCCCGTCTTGCGAGGTGCATCCTCTCGGCATCGGCGGCAAGGAAGATCCGGTTCGGCTGGTTTTCGATTCGCAGACCGGCGATGCCCTCAATGCCACGATCGTCGACATGGGCAACCGCTTCCGCATGATCGTCAACGCGGTCGAGGCCGTCGCGCCGCCGCAGAAGTTGCCCAAGCTGCCGGTCGCCCGCGTCCTCTGGAATCCCCAACCGAGCCTTGCGGTTGGTGCTGCTGCCTGGATCTACGCCGGCGGTGCCCACCACACCGGATTCTCACTGGCGTTGACCCCGGAACATCTCGAAGACTTCGCAGAAATGGCCGGAATCGAGTACCTGCTGATCGATCGCGACACCGAACTGCGCGCTTTCCGCAACGAGATTCGGCTCAACGATTCGACTTACGCCTGAGTGCCAGTCAGGAATGGGGTTGTCTGGCTCATTAGTAAGATGATATGAGGATTGAGGTGGCCGAGGGCCGACGATTATCGCCGGCCTTGGCCCCAAGGGCCGGCCACCAAGAACACGGTCCATACCGGAACGGGAGGGTTTAATGCAGACAGCAAAGTGGATTGGCGGCGCAGTGGCCGCCATGGCGATGATGCTCGCGGGTTCGTCGGCTTTTGCCGTGACCATCGGCTTCTCGCAGGTGGGCGACGAGGGCGACTGGCGCCCCGCGTTCTCCAAGGACATGCAGGAATTGGCGAAAGAGTACGGGATTGACCTGAAGTTTGCCGATGCCCAGGGCAAGCAGGAAGAACAGCTGAAAGCCGTTCGTGCCTTCATCGCCCAGAGGGTTGACGCCATCCTTATCGCCCCGGTGGTTGTCACCGGCTGGGATCAGGTGCTCAAGGAAGCCAAGGACGCCGGCATCCCGGTATTCCTGGCTGACCGCGACGTCGACGTGCAGGACAAGTCGCTGTTCGTGACCCGCATTTCGGCTGACTTCAACCTCGAAGGCAAGCTGGCGGGTGCCTGGCTGGCTCAGGCCAGCAAGGGCCAGTGCGACATCGTCGAGGAGCAGGGCACTGTTGGTTCGGCTCCTGCGATCGAGCGCAAGAAGGGCTTCGAGGCAGTGATCTCGAACTTCCCCGGCATGAAGATCGTCAAGACCCAGAGCGGCGACTTCACGACTGAGGGCGGCAAGAAGGTCATGGAAGCCTTCATCAAGGCGACCGACAACCTGAAGGGCATCTGCGCGTCGTTTGCGCACAACGACAACATGCAGCTCGGCGCCATTCAGGCCATGAAGGAAGCCGGCTTGAAGCCCGGCAAGGACGTTCTGATGGTTTCGGTCGACTACGTGCCGGCCATGAAGAAGGCCCTGGCCGCGGGCGACGCCAACGCGTCGGTCGAGCTTCGTTCGGCGATCGGCAAGTACATCTACCCGGTCATCCTCGACTACCTGAAGGCTCCCAAGGACCTGCCCAAGTGGATCGTGATCCCGTCAGATCTGCATCACGCTGCAGTCCCGGCCTACTAAGGTCGAACCGCACCTAGGGTAGCGACACGAAGAGCGGCGCCTGGCCTCGAATTCGGGCGAGGCGCCGCTTTCTTCGCAGACAGGTTGGTATGCTAAGCTGGCCTGAGAACATGAACGGGATGGGCTGGTGTGACTGAGAACGGAACTGCGCGCGTCGAGATGCGCGGCATTTCGAAGACCTTTCCGGGCGTACGGGCACTCGAGAAGGTGGATTTCACGCTGAAAGCCGGCGAGGTTCATGCCCTGCTCGGCGAAAACGGCGCCGGCAAGTCGACCCTGATCAAGGTCTTGACCGGTGCGCTCAATGCCGACGAGGGCGAGGGCGAGATTCGCCTGGACGGCAAGCCGGTTCACATCCACACCACCGCCGACGCGCAGGCGCTCGGCATCAGTACCGTCTATCAGGAAGTCAACCTGATCCCGACAATGACGGTCACCAAGAATCTGACGCTGCAGCGCCAAGCGCGCAGCCACGGCATCGTTTCCTGGCGCAAGTCGCGCGACATGGCCCGTCAACGGCTGAAGCGCCTTAATCTCGACATCGACGTCGAGAAGCCGCTCGGCTCCTATTCGGTAGCCGTCCAGCAGTTGATCGCCATCGCGCGCGCGCTTGAGGACGACACCCGCGTGCTCGTGCTCGACGAGCCCACGGCCAGCCTCGACGCGACCGAAACCCAACTACTTTTCCAGATCGTACGCGACCTGAAGTCGCAAGGCATCGCCATCGTCTTCATCACGCACTTCATCGACCAGGTCTACGAAATCTCCGACCGCATTTCCGTCCTGCGCAACGGCCGTCTGGTCGGCGAGGCACTGACGGCCGAGCTGCCCCAGGTGAAACTGATCTCGATGATGATCGGCCGTGAGCTCGAGCAGGTCGAGGCGCGCCTGGCAGGCCCCGCCGGTGAAACCGCGGCCGAACCGGTTCTGGTGGCCGAGGGGCTTGGACGCAAGCGCACGATGGAGCCTTTCGACCTGTCGCTGCGTCCCGGCGAAGTCGTCGGACTGGCCGGCCTCCTGGGATCGGGCCGCACGGAAACCGCCAAGCTGGTATTCGGGGCGATTCGCCCGGATTCAGGGCAGCTGACGGTGCGCGGCCAGCCGGTTCCCCACAATTCGACGCGCCAATCGCTGCACAATGGCATCGCCTTCTGCCCGGAAGACCGCAAGGCCGAAGGGCTGGTCGGCGAACTCAGCGTGCGCGAGAACATCATGCTTGGCCTGCAGCTCAAGCGCGGCTGGTTCAATCTGCTGTCCCAGGACCAGCAGAAGAAGCTCGCCGAAGATATGATCCAGGCGCTCAACATCGCCACGCCGGACGCCGAAAAGCCGGTCAACCAGCTTTCCGGCGGCAATCAGCAGAAGGTGGTGTTGGCGCGTTCGCTGGCGTCGCAACCCACAATCCTGATTCTCGACGAGCCGACGCGTGGCATCGATGTTGGCGCCCATGCCGAGATCGTCGCTCTGATCCGCCGCCTGTGCGGCGAAGGCCTGGCGTTGCTGGTCGCGTCGTCGGAATTCGATGAGTTGGTTGCCGTCAGCGACCGCGTTGCGGTTCTGCGCGACCGCAAGAAGATCGGCGAGATGGTCGGCGACGACATCACTCGCGAAAACATCATTCACACGATTGCGGCCGGATGACTACGCACCAATCCACTGCTGTGGCAGAAACAAAGACCTTCGGCGAACGGCTGCGCACCGTTCTCGGCCACCGGGCGGTCTGGCCGCTGGTGGCGCTGGCGGTGATCCTCATCATCGACGGCATCATTTCGCCGGACTTCTTCTCGATCCGCATCGTCCAGGGACGCCTGTTCGGCAGCGTCATCGACGTCGTTTATCGCGGCATGCCGCCGGCGATGATCGCGCTCGGCATGGCCATCGTGATCGGCACCAAGGGCATCGATCTGTCCGTCGGCTCGATCATCGCGGTGGTAGGGGCGACCATTGCCTGGCGCATGCACGAAGGCGACCCGCATTTCGTCATTCTTCTGATCGCGATCGGCGTCGGCCTGCTGTGCGGCGTGTGGAATGGCTTCCTGGTGGCGGTGCTCGACATTCAGCCGATTATCGCCACGCTGATCCTGATGGTCTCGGGCCGCGGCATCGGCCTGATGATCAACCTCATCTATGGCGGCACTGATCCGAGCTTCCAGAGCCCGTTGCTTCAGGGTCTGAGCGTCGGCAGCATCGGCCTGATCCCGACCCGGCTCTATGTCGGCGTGGCGGTCTTCATCCTCCTGTGGCTGCTGATCCGCAGGACCGCACTTGGCCTGTATCTGGAGACCGTCGGCGCCAATTCCGCCGCCGCCGACCTCGCCGGCATCAATTCGCGCCTGGTCAAGTATTCCGCCTACATCCTTTCCGGCCTGCTCTCGGCAGTGGCCGGCGTCATCCTGACGGCCGACGTCCATACCTCCGATCCCGTCAGCGTGGCGCTGTTCAGCGAACTGGACGCCATCCTGGCGGTGGTTATCGGCGGCGGCTCGCTGATGGGCGGCCGTATCTATCTCGGCATGACGCTCATCGGCGTCCTCATCATCCAGGCGCTGGTCACCTCGATCCTGATGAGCGGCCTGCCGCCCGAATACAACCTGCTGGTCAAGGCGGTCGTCGTTCTGTTCGTACTGCTGCTGCAGTCGGACAACTTCCGTGCCGCAGTCGTCTTGCTGTTCCGCCGGAGGAAGGCATCATGAGGGAACGCTATCTGCCGCTCACGGCGACCGTCGTCGTCTTCGCGGCGCTGTTCATCACCGGCGGCCTTCTCTACAAGCACTTCTTCTCGTTTCTGGTGCTCGGCCACATCCTTGCCGACAACGCCTTCATCATCACCGCGGCGATCGGCACCACCTTCGTCATCATCTCCGGCGGCATCGATCTGTCGATCGGATCGATGATCGGGTTCGTCGGGGTGTGCATGGCGAGCCTCGACGTCGCCGGCTGGCACCCGCTCGCATCCGCCGCGCTTATGCTCGGCTTTGGCATCCTGTTCGGCGCCTTCCTGGGCTTGGTCATCGATTTCTGTCAGATTCAGCCCTTCATCATCACTCTCGCCGGTCTGTTCATGCTGCGCGGCGCCTGCTTCATGGTGACGCTGGATTCGATCCCGATCCGGAATCCCTTCGTCAGCCAGTTCGCCGGCTGGAGGATACCCCTGCCCGACCACGGCTTCCTTGCCAGTTCCGCCATCGTGATGCTGGTGGTTTGGGTGGCAGCCATCGTCATCGCCCATTTCACGCGCTTCGGCACCAACGTCTACGCCATCGGCGGCGACCGCACCTCGGCCATCCTGATGGGCGTGCCCATCCGCAAGACGACCATCATGATCTATGCGCTCGGCGGCTTCTACAGCGCGCTCGGCGGCGTCATCTACGCCCTCTACACCTCTTCCGGCTACCCGCTGGCGGGAACCGGCAACGAACTCAACGCCATCGCCTCGGTCGTGCTCGGCGGCACCCTGCTCACCGGAGGTGTCGGCATGGTCGCTGGCACGCTGTTCGGCGGCATGATCCTCGGCCTGATCGCCACACTGATCATCTTCAATGGCTCGCTCAACGGCGCCTGGATCATGATCACCAGCGGCGTATTGCTGTTCCTGTTCATCGTGATGCAGCGTTCGCTCGTCGGCTCGTTCAGTCTGCGGCGAACGGCGTGATGGGATTGGAGGCGCCATGCCGCAATCGAGTCGTCATGCCCGCCTCATAGCGAAACTGAAACCTCTGCGTGCCCAGACACCATCCGAGCGCGCCAGCGACGGGGCCCTCGTGGAGCGCAACGTCTACGCCTATATCGCCCACAAGCTCGGCTGCGAGATCGTCGCCGGCATCTTCCCGCCCGGGACGCTGCTGCCCAACGAATCCGAGATGCGCGCCCGCTTCGCGGTATCGCGCACGGCGCTGCGCGAAGCCTACAGCGTGCTGGCGGCCAAGGGGCTGATCCTGCCGCGCCCCAAGATCGGCACGCGCGTCCGCCCCAAGTCCGACTGGAACATGCTCGATCCCGAGGTGCTCACCTGGCACCTGGAGGCGGTGCCGAACGAGGAATTCATCTCGGAACTTTATACGCTTCGCCACATGATCGAGCCGGAGGCCGCCGCCGCCGCCGCCGCCGCTCCTTCGCCGGCCACGATCGAGCAGATCGGCACCGCCTTTGCCGAAATGGTGCGCTTCAAGGACGGCGAAGGCGACCTGATCAGCGCCGATCTCCGCTTCCACCTGGGAATCCTGAACGCCACCGGAAACCACTTCATCGGCGCTTTCGGCAGCCTGATCTACGCAGCGCTGTTCTCGACCTTCAAGCTGAGCTGGGAGGGTGCCGCCCGCATCCGCGACAACCGCCTTGAGCAGCACCGGGCCGTATTCGAGGCGATCCGCGACAAGAAGCCGGATCTCGCCCGTGAGCAGATGCACGCTCTGCTGCGAGATTCGCTTGGCGACGTGCGTGAGTTCCTCCGTCAACGCGACGAACGCACCCAACACGGCAAGCGCCGCGCAAAAGAGGCCACACCCTGAAGAAGCCGGTGTCGTGCCCCTGGGGCGCGGCGAACGCCGGAACCGGCCGGCCTCACTGCACCTCACGCGCCGCCGCCCGGTCGCCCGCCCGGCTCAGGCGAACAGTCGGCAAGCCAATTCCTAGAGGGCGGCAAACATCGTATAGCCGGGCGGCAGGTCCTTGCCCGTGCGTCGCGCCTCGTCCTCGATGACGCGCAGCAGGTTGAGCCTGGTTTCCTCGAAGTCGGGAACCGCGTTTCCCTCGGCCATGGCGACCCGCTCCAGCCCGATGGCGGCGTCCAACGGCGCGTGGTGGTCGCCCTCCAGCGAAGCAATACCAATCTCGGCAATCTCGATATGGCCTTGCGGTGGATACGCCACCGCACCGCCCTTCGCGGTACCCGGCAGGCGATAGTACACACCGACCGACGCCGTCCTTGGCGCGAGCGGGTGACCGGCCGGGGCGAAGACCCCCGATCCGTCCCCAATGGCCAGCGCTTCGTCAAAGGACCGTTCGAGGACCTGAGCGGCATCGACGCGGTCGAGCCGGTCGACCAGCGGTCGGAATCGCTCGGTCGAGACGAACAGCAGCCGGTCGCGATCGAGCCGTCTTTCGTCGATCAGGAAGTCCACGATGCCGGCGACATGCAGGGTCGGCTCGACCGGCTGCGGATGACTGATCCCGAAGATCGTGAAAACCGCCAGCACACCCGGCCGCGTTCGCTCTTCGATGTCGCCGATGCGCGCGGCGGTCTGCACCGTCATCGCTGGTCCGACCAATGGCCCGGGCTGGGTTTCGTCGTAGCGCAGCCCGCCGTTGAATTCGGCGCCCGTCAGCATGCCGAGCGGCGATGCTTCGGTAAATCCGCGCCCGCTGAAGAAGCGTAGCGCATTGGCGCGAACGGCGTCGACCGGATCGGCGGCGGCTAGCGCCGCGTGTGCATCCGCGGTCAGCGCGAGCGCGCCGCCGGCCGATAGTTGCATCAGTCGTCTGCGCGTCAGATCCATCGTTTTGCCTCCCTTTGTCGCCTCAGCGGTCGGCCGCTTCGGCCACGGCCGACCGGTTGTTCAACAGCCGTCGGGTGCTACCTCAGATCCACGCCGAGTTTGGTCAACGCATTGCGACAGGGCTCCGCCAGCCGCCTGGCGTGAACCTGCAAGCAGAACAGAACATTACCGCGGCCCACCGGTAAGTGAGGACAGAGGAGGCGGAAGTCGGCCGCGCACGAGCCCGCGGCGATCGCCATCTCCTGCCGGAAGGTCAGCTTCGGCTCGCTCGCCGGTGCAGGTGCGGCCGTCGTCGCCGGCGCGTCGGCGGCAGCCGCTTTCGCGCTGCTGTCGTCCTTGTCCGCCGTCTTCCCGCCGGTCGCCGGTGCCGCGGTGCTGGCGGCAGGCGGGGGCGCGCTTGCCTTCGGCTCGACTGCTTCGACGGCCGATTTGCAGGTGGGTGACAGGCTGTCGACGTTCTTCTCGAGGCAGACCAAGGCATCCATGCCGCCGGTCGGCACGCCGGAACAGTGGGCGCGATAATCCTTCACACAATTGGAGCGAATCGCCTGCTGTTGCGCTTCCGTTGGCGCCGCGGCCACGGCCGCGCTCATTGCCAGCAGTGAAATGCCAATGGCTGCATATACGATCTTCGAATGATGCCGCATCTGTAACCTCCCGGGACAAAGGGTTCAGGACAAAGCAAAAACAGATATTCAGGCCATGAAAATGAGTGCGACCTTGCGCGTCGCCCGCATCGAGGCTGACACGGCAACGATGCCGCATCGATTAATGCGGGCGCGAAACTTTGCAGATATTTGCGGCAATGCAGTGAAGCCGGTCACTGTACGGCCAGACATAGCCGCTTGGTTGCCGAAGGCGCGGCAATACCTGGCCGACGATCCAACCGGCGCTGCGTCGGCCCCTAAGTCGTCGCTGCGGTCTTGAAGCCGCACCACCACCGAGCGGCCGCTACCCAAAACTGTCAGTAGGAAATGGCCGGAAAGTGCGCCGTTTTTGACATTGAACGCCGGTTGCCTATGCTGGAGGCGCCGTCGCTTGTTCGGGACCCGGTTCTTGTCGCTGCGTTCGACGGCCGTTCACGCCGGGAGGGAGCCCGGAAGATTGCTTCCCGCAGGCCCCGCACGGGCGACACACGAGCGGGATTCGCCCCTCATGCGCCCCAGGGCCACGCAGCGGAGGATCCAAGAGCAACATCCGAACCTCAAGAGAATCGGAACAGCCTGCGATGAAGTCAGAGGACCGGCGCCGCGACGGCGTGCCCAAACACATTTGTGTTTTTGACGTCATCGCAGCCAAACCTATTTTCGGCACGGGTCGTCGGCAGTTCGGCGATGCCCGTTTGCTGTGGTCTGGCCAGATCGGCGGGTTCCCCGCGGATAAGAATTTGACGATTGCTGCGGCTCCATGCGGACTTTCCTTCCGCTTCGGCCGCGCCGCCAACGGAGGACAAGTCTCATGAAATTCGCAATGAAGATCGCCGCCGCCGCGCTTGGTCTCAGCCTTGCCGCCGGTCCTGCACTCGCCGCCGGCAATACCGTCGTCGTCGCCTCGAAGATCGACACCGAGGGCGGGCTGCTCGGCAACATGATCCTGCAACTGCTCGACCACGCCGGCATCCCGACCGAAAACAAGGTTCAGCTCGGGCCGACCAAGATCGTGCGTACCGCACTGCTTTCCGGCGAGGTCGACATCTATCCGGAATACACGGGCAATGCCGGCTTCTTCTTCAACGTCCCCGACGACCCGGCGTGGAAGAACGCGGCCAAGGCCTACGAGAAGGCCAAGGAGCTCGACAAGGCCAACGACATCGTCTGGCTGCAGCCAGCGCCGGCCAACAACACCTGGGCGATCGCCGTGCGCAAGGACGTGGCCGAGAAGAACAACCTCAAGACCATGGACGACTTCGGCAAGTGGGTTGCCGGCGGCGGCAAGGTCAAGCTCGCCGGCTCAGCCGAATTCGTCGAGAGCCCGGCGGCGCTGCCCGGCTTCCAGGCAGCCTACGGCTTCAAGCTGACCGCCGATCAGCTTCTCGTCTTCTCCGGTGGCGACACCGCCGCCACCGAAAAGGCGGCTGCCGAGCAGACCTCCGGCGTCAACGCCGCCATGGCCTACGGCACCGACGGCCAGCTCGCCGCGCTCGGCCTCGTGGTGATGACCGACACCAAGGGCGTGCAGGCCGTCTATGAGCCGGCGCCCACCATCCGTGCTGCAACGCTCAAGGAATATCCGCAGATCAAGGATCTGCTCGATCCGGTGTTCAAGACGCTGACGCTCGAGACCCTGCAGTCTCTCAACGCCAAGATCGCCGTCGAGGGCGAGGACGCCAAGAAGGTCGCCAAGGACTATCTGACAGAGAAGGGATTCCTCAAATAGCTGCGACGGACAGCGGCCAGGCTTCGGGCCTGGCCAACGGAGCGAATGCCGACGATGCAACCGAAAAGGTGGCCTTTAGCCGGGTCACCTTTTTCCTTGTGGCGGTGGCATTGGCCGGCGTTTTTGGCCTCGGCTTCGTCGGCTTCTCGCCGAACCGCATTCTCACGCCGAAGGCGATCGCCCTGTGGAACGCCGACGTGCCGCTCACGGAATTGGCGATCGCTGCCGGTCTCGTGCTGCTCGTCGCTGGCGCCCTGTGGCGGTCGCGCTGGCTCGGCGAAACGATCACGCTCATCGGCGCCGTCCTCCTGTTTCTCTCCGATTTCATCGCCGCCGGCGCCGCCGCGACCCACATCATCGCCGCCGCGACGAGCAGCGCGGCACGGGTATCGCTGGGCGGCGCCTTCTGGATCGTGCTGGTTGCCTCGGCTCTGGCGATCGCCGAGAGCCTCAGGCGTTTTCGCAAGGCGATCTGGCTGCACGTTCTTGTCGGCTTCGGCGTCGTCGCAGTGCTTGCCGCCTTCGCCGCGCGTGGCTGGTTCAACGACCTGTCGCTGGTGCACGAATGGTCGATCCGCCGCGAGGAATATAATCTGGCGCTTGTCCGCCATATCGTTCTGGTACTTTTCGCCCTGGCACTGGCGCTCATCATCGGCGTGCCACTCGGCATTCTGGCAAATGGCCGGCCGCAGCGCTCGGGCCGCATCTTCTCGGTGCTGAGCCTCATCCAGACCGTCCCCTCCATCGCTCTCTTCGGCCTGTTGATCGGGCCGCTCACCATGCTCTCCGACTGGCTGCCGTTTTTGCGTTCCATCGGCGTGCGCGGCATCGGTTTCACCCCGGCCCTGATCGCGCTCACCCTCTACGGACTGTTGCCGATCGCCCGCAACACCGAAGCCGGACTGAACAGCGTGCCGCCTTCGGCCATCGACACCGCCCGCGGCATGGGCATGACGTCACTGCAAATCATGTTCTGGGTGTCGATCCCGCTCGCCCTGCCGGTTCTGCTGGCCGGCCTGCGCATCGTCACCGTGCAGCTCATCGGCCTGACGGTGGTCGCCGCCCTCATCGGCGCCGGCGGCTTCGGCAGCTTCGTCTTCATCGGTCTAGGCCAGACGGCGACCGACCTCGTGCTTCTCGGCGCGCTTTCCGCCATCCTCCTGGCGCTCGCCGCCGACATCCTTCTCCGCCTTCTCACGCTCGTCGCGACCCGGGCCATAAACCAATGATTTCATTTGGAAAAATCACCAAGGCGTTCCACGGGCACGTCGCTCTCGACGAGGTCTCCTTCACCGTTGCGAGCCACGAATTCTGCATGCTCGTCGGCCCGTCGGGCGCCGGCAAATCGACTGCGCTCAGACTGGTCAACCGGCTGATCGCCCCCGACTCCGGCGCGATCCGCATCGACGATGACGACATCGCCACCCTCGATCCGGTCGCGCTGCGCCGTCGCCTCGGCTATGTCATCCAGTCGATCGGCCTGTTTCCGCACTGGAGCGTCGGCGACAACATCGCCACCGTGCCACGTCTGCTCGGCTGGCCGAAGAAGCGCATCGACGAGCGTATCGACGAACTGATGACCCTGGTCGAGCTCGACCCGGCGACATTCCGCCACCGGCGTCCGCATCAGCTCTCCGGCGGCCAGCAGCAGCGCATCGGACTTGCCCGGGCGCTCGCCGCCGACCCCAACATCCTGTTGATGGACGAGCCCTTCGGCGCCCTCGACGCCGTCACCCGGGACACACTGCAGACCGAGATGATCCGCATCCACGCGGCAACCGGCAAGACCATCCTCATGGTCACCCACGACATCGACGAGGCGGTGCGTCTCGGCCAGCGCATCGTCGTCTTCGGCGACGGCAAGGTGGTGCAGGACGCCACGCCGGAAGACCTGCTCGCCAACCCGGCCAACGATTTCGTCCGCGCGCTCGTCGGCGGCGAGGCGGCGAGCCTCCGCCTGCTCAAGGTCCGCCGCGTGCGCGACTGGCTCTCCCGCGACAGACACGCCGAAGGTCCGCCCATCGGCAGCGACGAGCACCTCGACATGGCGCTCGCCCGCATGCTCGGCACCGGCCACAACGTTCTGCCGGTGATCGACAAGGCCGGCGAAACGCAGGGCACCATCGGTCTCGACGACCTGCTCAGGAAACGACCGTGAGCGTGACCCCCACTTCGCCGAGCCCCGGCCGGTCAGGCCGCATCACGCTGGCGCTGCTGCCGACGCTGCTGCTGGTAGCGCTGGTCTTCGGCATGCCGACGCTGCAGCCGTTGTTCCATGCCTGGTTTCCGGCGCTGCAACGCCCGATCTACACCCGCGCCAGCTTCCTCACCCTGACGCTGTGGCACATCGGCATGGTGTTTGCCGCCACCCTTCCCGTGGTCATTGCGGGCATCGCCGCCGGCATCTTCGTCACCCGCAAGAGCGGCCGCGATTTCGCCGGCATCCTCGACACCGTCACCGCTATCGGCCAGACCTTTCCGCCTGCGGCCGTGCTCGCCATCGCCGTGCCGCTGGTCGGCTACGGCGCCGAGCCGACCATCGTCGCGCTCATCGCCTATGGCATCCTGCCGGTGGTCGACAATACCATCGCCGGCCTGCGCGGCGTGTCGCCGGCCGCGCGCGGCGCAGCGGAAGGCATGGGTTTCACGCCCGCCCAGACGCTCATCTGGGTGGAACTGCCCCTCGCCGCGCCGGTGATCCTCGCCGGCGTGCGTACCTCGGTGATCATCAATATCGGCACGGCGGCGATCGGCTCGACCGTCGGCGCGCTCAGCCTCGGCTCGCCGATCATCGAAGGACTGTCCGGCTCGAACACGGCCTATGTCATTCAGGGCGCGGTTGTCGTCGGCCTGCTCGCAATCGCCGTCGACCAGCTCTTCGCGCTGGCCGACGCGCGGCTCAGCCGCGCGACGGGACGCAGTTAGCCAGCGACGTCGGCCGATCAGGTTGCGGATCTATGCCTTGCGGCCATAGAGCCGCAGCACTTCGCGGATGACGCGCTGGTGGAAGGCCGGCTGCTTCTCGATGTTGAGATGGCCGATGGCCTCTTTCAGCTTGTCGATGTTGATGTTTTCGAGCTTGCCGTGGAAGCCCTTGCCGGGCGAGAGCTTCTTTCCGACGCCGTCGGTCGCCCCGTAGAAGTTGATCAGATGGCGCACATTCGCCGGCACCGGCCAGTGCGCCGTGGCATCAAAGATCACGACAAGGTCGACCGGGATGTTGTCCCTGTCCAGATGGGCCGCCATGGCCATCGCCGCGTCGGCGCCGAAGGAATGGCCGACCAGCACGATCGGCCGGGTGCGTCCCCGGTCTTTCGCCCAGCGCTTCTCGATTTCCCCGGCCGGCCCCAGCCAGCCGGAGTAATTCATGGCCGTGTTCGGCACGCCTTTCTTCTTCAACTCGTCGGACAGCGTATCGAGGCCGGTCGAGAAGACGTTGAAGAGCCCGAGAAACAGATAGACGCTGCCGCGCGGCTGGGCCTTGGCAACTGCCAGTTCGACATTGCTCGCCGCCAGCGATTCGACCGGCCGCGCCACGACCGCCGCCAGGCCGAGCACCACAGCGATCGCCACAGCGCGACCCCAGACCGCGCCCCTTACTCCGACCCCCGACATGATCCACCCCTTCGTTGAAAGTGCCCCTACACCCTACGATACCCGGCAAGACGCATCGGGCAAGTGCGGTTGTGCCACAGCCCGCCGGACATCCTAATAAATCCACGGAATTATGCGTGCCGTGCGCCGCATGTAGTCGCGATAGGCGTCGCCGAATGTCTCGATCATCACGCTCTCCTCATGCGGCACCCGCATGAAGAAGAGGACGCCGAAACCGACAAGCCCGATTGGCCCGGCGATCCAGTTCTGCAGAAGCAGAAACTGCGCCAAGGCGAACAGCGCAAAGGACGAATACATCGGATGGCGGACATGAGCGTAGAGCCCATCGGTGACGAGCTTGTGCTCCTTGCGCATTTCCAGCGTCACCGACCACATGCGCCCAAGTTGCTTGTGGGTAACGCGGAAGAGCACCAGCGAGGCAATGATCGCCAGCACGCCGGCCCAAGCCTGGACGGCAAAAAAACCGTAATTCGCGAAGGAAGGCCAGCCGGTCAGCGCATAAACACCTGGAATGAGGAACTGCGCCAGCGCCGCGATCACCAGCAGCGTGCGGTCGCGCGCGCCCCCGGCCGAGCGGGCGACACCCATCTTCTTCGCCCGCCGCTGGGCCGGGTAGCGGATGACATACCAGGCGACGATGCCGAGCAGGAAAACGATCTTGGCGACGAGCGGGGTCATGCCCGTGGGAGTAGCCCAGACGCAGGCAGGAAGGAAGAGGGCTGCGTCGCGAGGCTTGCCCCCGAAGCCATTCCGTCGCATTACCGCCGCAGTCGCGGTTGAGACGGATCGGCCCATGCGTCGCGCTTCCATCGTTATCCTGTCGGCCCTGTTGCCGGTTTTCCTTGCCTCCTGTGGCGGCGGCATCTCCGGCGCCCTGGGCACCATGCTCGAGCGTCCGGAAGCCGCGCAGGCGGGTACGGTCGACGCGGAGGCCGCGGTTCGCCTGATCTCGCAATATCGCGTCGATCACGGCCTCAAGCCGCTTAAGCTCGATCCCACCCTGATGAGGCTCGCCGCCGAGCATGCCAAGCGCATGGCCGCCATGGACCGCATGAGCCATACGCTGCCCGGCGAAGGCAGCTTCTCCCACCGCATCGCCGCCGGCGGCTTCCAGGCCTCCATGGCCGCCGAGAACGTCGCTGCCGGCCAGAAATCGCTGGCCGCGGTCTTCGAAGCCTGGCGCAAGTCACCGGGCCACAATGCCAACATGCTGCTGCCCGATGTTTCACTGATGGGCATCGCGCTCGCCATCCAGCCGGGCGGCCGCTACCACACCTACTGGTCGCTGGAACTGGGCGAGCGCTACGTCCCGCGCACCGGCGGGCCGAGATCGGGGCCGGGGCCCGGACCGGGCTTCATGATTTTCGGGCGCTGAGCCTCAGCCGAAACGATCCCGCAGCTGGCGGACATTGGCGCGGGCCGCCAGTTCGGCGCGGGCCGCCGCCATACCGACCGAGAACAGCGCGCCTCCGCCGGGCGGCCCCAGCACGAAGGTGGCGATGCCGCGCCGATCCGGCCACAGCCGGTCGATCATCGGGTGATCGGCGGTCGCACAGGAATCGATGATCGACACCGCCGGGTCCGAGAACAGCTGCGCCGGCGCCTCCAGCATGAGCTGCACCCCCGGCGAGAACTGCGCATAGGCCTCGTCGTAGGCGATCTTCCAGGTGTAGGCGGCGACCCCGGCGATCAGGCTGATGACGATGGCCACCGGATGCGCACCGGCGCGCAGGGAATCGATGCGCGCCTTGCCCGCGTCGGCCAGGTTGAACAGGGCCTCGCGCGAGAACGCCGCGGTGACCGCCGACGAGGCCAGCGCCGTTCCCTGTCGTCCCTTCCAGCCCGCCTGCTCCAGCGCCAGGAACTCCTCGAAGCGGGCGCGCACGCGGTCCGGCTCGATATCGCTGGTGAAGGTGACCGGGCCGGCATCGCCCAGGCGGCGGAGCTGGCGGCCGAGTTCCTTGCGCCGGCCGCTTGAAAGCCGGGAACGCAGATCGCCGGCGGTGGCGCTGCGCGCCAGCATGGCGCGGCGATGTTCATCGAGGAACGCAAGCGGCCGGCCGCTCCTGAAGGCAATGGTGCGCACCGCTTCGGCGATCGAACCTTCCACCGCCATTTCCGGCAGGATCAGGCTGAGCCCGGAATCGTCCGGCACCAGGCCGTCAACCAGGCAAGCCAACGTCCCGTCAACGTCGTTGGCATCCACCAGAGGCTCGCCGAAGGGCGCATATTTGTGGGTCCACAGGCGGACGGCCGGGGCGATCCGCCCGAGGCGCGTGCGCGTGAACGGCACCAGACCGGCAGGGGCGCCGGAAGCGGCGCGGACCAGCGCCGCCGCAACGGCGCCGTGGCCGAGATGGGTGATCGCCGGAATCGCGAATTCCGGATGGAAGAACAGGTTGCCGCTGCCGGGTCCCGCAGCGAGCGCCGCCCACTCCGCGGCAATCGATTCAAGATCGTCCGCCGCCACGATGCCGAAGCGCGCATCACCGCCGGCGCGCGCCGCCGCCCCGCTACGGGCAAGACCGGTCGCGGCCATCGTCAGTGCACCCCGAGGGCGCCTGGCGGCGTCTTGCGCACCATCAGGATCGAGCAATTGATCGACAGGCGGCCGAGCACAAGAACCCACAGCACCAGCGTCTCGGCGCTGAGCGCAATCGCTGTCGCTATCGCTGCGCCATTGATGCCGAAATAGGGGATCAGGAAGAAGTTCAGCGAGACGTTGAGGAAGAAGGTCACCGCATAGACGACCGCCGTGATGCCCTGCTGCCCTGCCATGATGAGCAGCGTCTCGGCAGGCCCGATCGAGGCGCGCAGCAGCAGACCGACCGACAGAATGTACAGGATCGGATAGCCCTCGACGAAACTCGGACCAAACAGCGCCAGCAGCCAACGCCCGGCGATCATCAGCACGGCGACCATCGCCAGCGACGGCCAGAAGGTCCAGTGCAGGGTATCGCGCACGAAGGCGGACAGGCGGGCATCGTCTCCTGCAGCGTAATACTGGGAGAAGCGCTGGGCGCTGCCCGCCCTGACCGAGAAATAGACGAAATGGACCAGCGCCATCGTCTTCACCGCGGCGAAGTAGATCGCGACCTTCTCGGGCTGCATCAGCCGGCCGACGATGAGGATGTCGACATTGGTGAGCAGGTTGAAGAAGCCCTCGACGACGAAGATCGGCAGCGCCACGGTGACCCACACCAGCGGCTGGTAGCTTCTTGGGCCCCGCGGCACGGTCTTGCCGATCGCGCTTTGCAGCCTGAAGAACTGGCCGATGGTGGTGACGTAGGTGGCAGCGACCACCGCCGCCATCGCCGTCGCCGCATTGGTGGGCGCGCCGAACCACAGCGCGCCGCCCATGAAGACGATGATCAGCAGCGGCCGCACGATATAGGTCGGCCACAGCGCCAGGTTCGCCCAGTTGAAGGAGCGCGCCAGCCCTTCCTGAATGTCGCCGAGCGCGATCATCGGCAGCGTCACGGCGCCGAGATAAAGCGGTACGAGGTAATAGCCGGAGATATGGTCGCCGAAGGCATAGAGCCCGGCGAGGCCGGCGAGCGCGAACAGCGTGGCGGTGGCCAGGCCCTGAATGCGGCTGCCGACGATGACACCGCGCAACAGCTCCAGTTCGCGCCGCCCGAGATATTCGGGCACGAAGCGCAGCACCGCGACCTGTATGCCGAGACAGGCAAGTCCGCCCATGATGACCGAGCCGACCCAGACGACGACGAAGATGCCGTACTGGAAGTCGGCCATCCAGCGGGCCATGATCACCTGGCTGAAATAGGCGATCGCCGCGCTGACGATGCGCGTGGCAAAGGCAATCAGCGCGATGCGCTGCGACACCGAGCGGTCGTCGCTGCCGGTGAGGATCGAATCGATGATTTCCGCCGGTTGCGCGAGAAGGGCGCGCAGGCGGCTTTCCGGTATTCGCCCGACGACATCGACGAACGAAATGCGCAACCTGCTTCTCCGCATCTCCGACGACACATCGCTGCCCTGGTCGGTCTGCCGCCCCATCCCTATCGCATACGACCCAAGTCATGTACCAACAATTGAAGCAAAACTGAGAATTTCATAAAGGTTAACAATAGGTTACCGAAAAGCGCGGCAAACCGGCCGGGTCGGCGCGGCGCGCGCATCAGCTCCTCCCGCCCCGCCGCAGCACTCCTCTGGACATCAGCCGGCGGATTCGTAGCATCGCGCCATGCGACGGTCCCCTGTGACAGGATCGGGGCAATTGCCAAACGGCCACACCCTCACGATCGACACCAGCGGGCTCGCCTGTCCCTTGCCGGTGCTGAAGGCGCGCAAGGCACTGCTCGCCATGTCACGCGGCGAACGTCTGGCGCTGACCGCAACCGACCCGCTGGCGGCCATCGACATTCCGCATTTCTGCGCGCAAGCCGGCCATCGGCTGATCGCCAGCGGTGAGCGGGACGGTATCCTCTCTTTCCTGATCGAATGCGGCGACGGCCGCGCAAGCGGTGAGCCATGATTCTCTTCCTGTCGAAACTGGTTCCGATCGTCCTCTATCCGCTCGGACTGGCGATCGTGCTCACCATCCTGGCGCTGCTGCTCGGCCGCTTCCGCCGCATCTCCCAACTCGCGCTGAGGCTGGTTATTGTCTTGCTCTGGCTGCCGGCGATGCCGGTGACGGCAAACCTTCTGTCCATCGCGTGGGAGGCAGCCTATCCGCAGGTGCCCGTGGCCGACCTGCCCCGTGCCGATGTCATCGTGCTGCTCGGAGGCTTCGTCGGACAGCCCGTACCCCCACGCGTCGTGCCGGACCTGAATGCCAGCGTCGACCGCCTGTTCGAGGCGGCGCGCCTCTATCATGCCGGCAAGGCGGCGCACATTGTCGCCACCGCCGGCGACGTGCCCTGGGACACCGTGGTCGAGCCGGAGGCGCACCTGATCGGCGGACTGCTCGGCGAGTTGGGCGTGCCGGCCTCGGCGGTCGTTCTGGAGAGCAAGAGCCGCAACACACGTGAGAATGCCGTCTTCACCAAGCCGATCCTCGCCGACAGGGGATGGCATTCCGTGCTTCTGGTGACCTCGGCCAGCCACATGCGCCGCGCCATGGCAGCCTTCCGTCATGCCGGCATGGCCGTCACCGCCGCCACCGCCGACGTCGACGCCCATTACCCGATCTATGGCAGCATGCTCGATTTCCTGCCCAACGCCGGAGCGCTTGCGGACACCACGAACATCATCCACGAAGCGATCGGTCTCATCTATTACCGCCTGCGCGGCTGGGCCTGAGCGGCTTCGCTTCAGCGACCGGAACGGGCGGAAAAGCCGGTCACGCGCAGCGGGTTGTCGGTCATCGCCGTGCGGTCCGGCGTGTCGATGCGCGCCTCGTTGAGAAAGGCGTCGAGATAGGTCTCCAAGACCTGACGGTCGAGCGCACCGGCGGCGGCCACCGAGAAGCGGGTCGCCGGCTCACCCGACGGCGAGGGAATGAGGCGCGGCGGCAGGAAGAAGGCGCCGATGCCCTCGACCACGGCGCTCTCGCCCCCCTCGACGGCCACAAGCCCGCGCACGCGGATGAGATTGGGGCCCTGTAGCGCCGCCAGATGGTCGAGGAAACGGTCAAGTGCGGCAAGCGGCATCGCCCGCTGCCTGGCAATCGTGAAGACGTTGAGTGCATGCGCCCCGCCCGCAGCATTCTCGGGCCCGAGCCACTGCGCGATGTCGGTCCTTGCCGGGTCGAACGGCCCATGCCCGGTCAGCACCGCCGGGTCCGCCGAACCGCCATCGACGATCGCTGCCATCGGATTGAGGCGTGTGAGGTCCCCGGCAACCACATCCAGGCGATCGCCTGCCTTCGTCACGGCAATGACATCCGCCATTGCCAGTTGGCGCGCCGTCTGCGGGTCCAGTGCCGCCACATCCTGCGCCGCGACCACCACCACGATACCGTCCGGCGAAAAGCGCAAGGGCAGATAGGGATGCATGCCGATGCCGGCGAGGATCGCCGACGGATCGGCCTCGGCATTCGCCTCGATGATCACCCGGCCGAGTGCCGCGATCCGACCATTGTCGAGACTGCGCAGCAGGTTTTCGAGGGCGTCGACCAGTTCGCCGCGCACCGCACAGCATACGCAGCCGCCGCCGAGCGCCACGATTTCGTCCTCGGCGCGTTCGACCAGCGCATTCTCGAGGCGCGACCACGCCGAACTCGTTGAGGATGACGGCGGTGTTGGCGAAGTCCGGGTGCTTGAGCGCCCGGTTGATCAGCGTCGTCTTGCCCGCGCTCAAGGGGCCGGCGATGACGGTGAGCGGGATCGGCGGCTTGCGCGGGCGGGCAGCCACGACGCCGGTCTCAGTGTATCTTGGTGAGGTCGAGCGGTGGCTTGATGACGATCGCCGTCGGCGAGGGCGGCGGCGGCTCGGCATAGGCCGGCGGCGCGTTGCTGCTCAGCATCGTCGGCCGCAAGCGCGGCAGCGGCACCTTGCCTGCCGGCGCCTTGACCGGTGCACTGCCGCCGGCCACGTCGGCCCGTCCGGTATAGACCCGTACCGGCGCCATCGCCTGTAGGCGCGGACCCAGCACCGAATCCGAACCGGCACTGGCCAGCAATGGATCGGGATCGTCGGGGATGCCGCCCAGCTTGCACACCCGATCGTGCATATTCGCCATCGCCGTGGCAGACGGCTGGCTCTCGAAGCCCGCAAGCGTCGGGTGCGGCTTGCCGCTGTAGAAATTGGCAAAGCCCCGGTTGAGCAGGACGGCCGCCGTCTCCGCACGGGTCTTGGACGAACTGGCGCCGAGCACGACGACCATCATCTGCCGGCCGCCGCGATTGGCCATGCCGACGATGTTGTAGCCCGAGGCGCAGACGAAGCCCGTCTTCATGCCGTTGGCGCCGCGATAGCGCTCCAGGAGTACGTTCTCCGAGCGCAGGATGTGCTTGCCGGCCTGGATCGCCGGAATGCGGAAAAGCTCGCGGCGCTCTGGGAAATTGACCCACAACGCCCGCGCCAGCACCGCCAGATCGCGCGCCGTGGTGATCTGCCCGTTGTCCGGCAGCCCGTTCGGATTGTCGTAATGGGTCGACGCCATGCCGAGGCGCCGTGCCTCCGTATTCATCATGGCGACGAAGCCGCTCTCGCTGCCACCGATGGTCTCGGCCAGCGCCATGGCGATGTCGTTGGCCGATTTGACCAGCAGCATCTTCAGCGCATTGTCGACATTGACGATCGTGCCGGCCTTGTAGCCCATCTTCGCCGGCGCCTGCGTCGTGGCCTTGGCTGAGATCTTCACCGGCGAGGTCGGCGTCAGTGTGCCGTCCCTCAGCGCCTTGAAGGTCAGGTAGGCGGTCATCAGCTTGGTCAGCGAAGCCGGCTGCCAGCGATGATCGGCGTCGCGCGAATCGAGCACGGTGCCGCTGCCCACATCGACAAGGATATAGGCCGGCCCATCGGCCGCGCGCACCGGCCCGGCGATCAGCACGACAATCAGGGCAAGCAAGCGGACCGTCAGACGCAATGAGCCTGGCCTCGGCGGTTTCAAGCGGCCGGCGGCCGCAAGCACATGGGAACGTCCCGCTCTCTCCTAGCCGATTTCGGCATCACTTGGCAAAGCACCGGAAATGCCTTTTTCGCGGTCGTTTGCCGGGAAAAACGGCAAATGCCTGTACGCACACGGCAAATCGGCGGGCGGGCACGCGGCGAAAACTGGCGCCAAGTTTGCACCAGGCGTGCACCATGGACGCGTGCACCATGATTGCCCAGGCTTGCAACCAGCCCGGCCCTCGCGAATGATCCGCCGATGATCGCCGTTGAGCCAGCCG
The DNA here is from genome assembly GCA_963743015.1 of uncultured Alphaproteobacteria bacterium. Lineage (GTDB taxonomy): Bacteria > Pseudomonadota > Alphaproteobacteria > Rhizobiales > Kaistiaceae > CAVSRC01. Next base: position 328,368 of record CAVUOD010000031.1, on the reverse strand, counting down.
TCGACTCCCTCGGCCCACGTGGTCGCGCTCCGGCCCGGCCGCGCATGGCTGCGGCGCTGGAGCGCGCCCGTGGAATTGCGCGGCTGGTGGTGCGCGCCGAGGGCGGGCGCACGCTGCTCGTCGAGAACTACCAGTCCGGTTCGGCCAAGCTCCGCTTTCCGCGCGCCCATGCCGGCGACCCGTTCACCGCGGTCCTGGTCAACACGGCCGGCGGCATCACCGGCGGTGACCGTTTTTCCTGGTCGATCAGCATCGGCGCAGGCGCCACCGCGACCGTCACCGCCCAGGCGGCCGAGCGCATCTATCGCCGCACCGCCGGCGAGGCTGCGGTCGAGACGGCGCTCAGCGTGGCCGACGGCGGTTCGCTCGACTGGCTGCCACAGGAGACCATCCTCTTCGACCGCTCGTCCCTGAAGCGCACGCTCACCGCCGACGTCGCGCCGTCGGCCCGGCTGCTCGCCGTCGAGTCCATCGTTCTCGGCCGCACCGCCATGGGCGAGACCGCCCGCGACGTCACCGTCCGCGATTCCTGGCGTATCCGCCGCGACGGCCGCCTGGTCTTCGCCGATGGCCTGCGTCTCGACGGCGACACCACCGTGACGCTGGCCGGCACCGCCACCGGCGGCCACGCGCAGGCGCTCGCCACCATCGTCCTGGTGGCGCCCGATGCGGAAAGCGCCATCGACCGCGCCCGCTCCGCCCTGATAGACAATGCCGGTGAGGCGGGGGTGAGCGCCTGGAACGGCATGCTCGTTGCCCGCCTCATCGCACCGGACGGGCAGGCGCTGCGCGCCGACGTCACCCGCCTGATCGAAGCGCTGCGCGGCCGTGCGATGCCGCGCGTGTGGAACTGCTGAGGGAGCCCCCATGAACCTGACGCCGCGTGAGAAGGACAAGCTGCTCGTCGCCATGGCCGCAAATGTTGCACGCCGACGGCTGGAGCGGGGGGTCAAGCTCAACCACCCGGAAGCGATCGCGCTGATCACCGATTTCGTCGTCGAGGGCGCCCGCGACGGCAAGCCCGTCGCCGAGCTGATGGAAGCCGGCGCCCATGTCGTCGGCCGCGCCCAGGTCATGGACGGCATCGCCGAGATGATCCACGACGTTCAGGTCGAGGCGACCTTTCCCGACGGCACCAAGCTCGTCACCGTCCACAATCCCATTCGTTGAGGTGCTGAAGATGATCCCGGGCGAAATCATCCCCGCCGAGGGCGAGATCGAACTGAACGCCGGCCAGCCGACGGTCACCATCGAGGTCGCCAATTCCGGCGACCGCCCGGTTCAGGTCGGCTCGCACTATCATTTCTACGAGACCAATTCGGCGCTCAGCTTCGACCGCGAAAAGGCACGCGGGCTGCGCCTCGACATTCCCGCTGGCACCGCCGTGCGTTTCGAGCCCGGCCAGACGCGCACCGTGACGCTGGTGCCCTATCGCGGCGAGCGGCTGGTCTTCGGCTTCAACCAGAAGATCATGGGCAAGCTGTGAGCCGCACCGCGACCCACGCGATGCGGGCCTCAGATCGGCGGCGGCTCGCCCATGTAGAGATAGACCGTGTAGCCGACCACGCGCGCCGCGTAGACCGACTTCAGGTCGAAGCTCCATACCCTGTGGTTGATCGCCTCGACCAGCGCATGGTTGCGCACGATCGCCGCCTGCAGCGGCGTCAGCGGCATCACGCTTTCGTGCGCCCGCTTGGCCCAGATGTAGCGGTCGGCCCGGGTGCCTACGTCGATCACGACCAGCCGGTCGACATGGCGCAACGTCCTGAGATCCCGGATCGCCCGGTCGTTGCCGGAGCCGGCCTCGGCCGGCAGCGTCGCCAGCAGGCTGAGGCCCAGGATCAGGCCCAGGGCTGCCAGCGCCACGCGCAATCTCGTCATGGTGAATCCCTTCGTTCGGTTCATCGTTTCCCCAATCATAGCGCATTCGGGGGAAACCTGCGTCGCCTTCATTGCCGCCGCGCCGCCCGTTCCCCTAGAAGCCGCAGGAGAGGTTAACCCGTGCCCTACCGGATTTCCCGCGCCGCCTATGCCGATATGTTCGGCCCGACCACCGGCGACAAGGTCCGCCTCGCCGACACCGACCTCGTCATCGAGGTCGAGAAGGATTTCACCACCTATGGCGAGGAGGTGAAATTCGGCGGCGGCAAGGTCATCCGCGACGGCATGGGCCAGTCGCAGTTCTCGCGCGGCGACGGCGCCGTCGACACGGTCATCACCAATGCGCTGATCGTCGACCACTGGGGCATCGTCAAGGCCGATGTCGGCATCAGGGACGGCAAGATCGCCGGCATCGGCAAGGCCGGCAATCCCGATGTCCAGCCCGGCGTCAACATCGTCATCGGGCCGGCCACCGAGGCGATCGCCGGCGAGGGCAAGATCCTCACCGCCGGCGCGCTCGATGCGCATATCCATTTCATCGCGCCCCAGCAGATCGACGAGGCGCTCTATTCCGGCGTCACCACCATGCTTGGCGGCGGCACCGGCCCGGCGACCGGCACCAACGCCACCACCTGCACGCCCGGCCCCTGGCACATCGGCCGCATGATCCAGGCTGCCGACGGCTTCGCCATGAATCTCGGCTTCACCGGCAAAGGCAACGCCTCGCTGCCGGCCGGCCTCGAGGAACAGGTCACCGCCGGCGCCATGGGGCTCAAGCTGCACGAGGACTGGGGCACGACGCCGGCGGCAATCGACAACTGCCTCAAGGTCGCCGACGACTACGACGTTCAGGTGATGATCCACACCGACACGCTGAACGAGTCGGGCTTCGTCGAGAACACGGTGGCCGCCTTCAAGGGCCGCACCATCCACGCCTATCACACCGAAGGCGCCGGCGGCGGCCATGCGCCGGACATCATCAAGGTGTGCGGCCAGCCGAACGTGCTGCCCTCCTCGACCAATCCGACGCGCCCCTTCACGGTCAACACGCTCGACGAGCATCTCGACATGCTCATGGTCTGCCACCACCTCGACCAGTCCATCCCCGAAGACGTCGCCTTCGCCGAAAGCCGCATCCGCAAGGAGACCATCGCCGCCGAGGACATCCTCCACGACATGGGCGCCTTCTCGATGATCGCCTCCGACAGCCAGGCCATGGGCCGCGTCGGCGAGGTGGTCATCCGCACCTTCCAGACCGCCCACAAGATGAAGGTCCAGCGCGGACGGCTCGCCGAAGAGAGCGGCGACAACGACAATTTCCGCGTCAAGCGCTACCTCGCCAAGGTCACCATCAACCCGGCCATCACCCACGGCATCGACGAATGGGTGGGCTCCATCGAGATCGGCAAGCTCGCCGATCTGGTGCTGTGGTCGCCGGCCTTCTTCGGCGTCAAGCCGGACCTCGTCATCAAGCTCGGCACCATCGCTGCCGCCCCGATGGGCGATCCCAACGCCTCGATCCCGACGCCGCAGCCGGTCCACTACCGCCCCATGTTCGGCGGCTTCGGCAAGGCGATGACCGCTTCGTCGGTCACCTTCGTCAGCCGCGCCGCTCTGGCGCTCGGCATCGACAAGACGCTCGGCACCGAGCGCACGCTGCTGGCCGTCCACAACACCCGCGGCATCACCAAGCACTCGATGATCCACAACGCCACCCTGCCCGAGATCGAGGTTGATCCGGAAACCTATGAGGTGCGCGCCGACGGCGAGCTCCTGACCTGCCCGCCGGCCGAGACATTGCCCATGGCGCAGAGGTACTTCCTATTCTAGAGCGGCCCGCCACGACGGGAGCCCGCCCATGACCGCGCGACGCATCGGCTTCTGGCTCCTATTCGCGGTGGCGCTCGCGGTCTATGCCACCATGCTGATGTGGACGCTGCCGGCGATCACTACCGCCTCCGGCGGTCTCACGCCGTTCGACCTCAGACCCTCGGGCTACTCCTTCGACGAGGCGAAAGCGTTCCTGACCGCGCTCTCGCCGGAGGGGAAGGCGCTCTACCTCAACGTCCAGCACAAGCTGGATACCGCCTATCCCGGGCTGCTGGCCGCGACGCTGTTCTTCGCCATCGCGGCGCTGGCGCCAAAAGGCTGGGGACGCTGGCGCTGGGTGATCGCGCTCGTCGCCATTCCCGGCGCTCTGTTCGATTATGTCGAAAATGCCGCCGTCAGCGTCATGCTGACCGCCGGCGCCGGCGGCCTGACGCCGGACATGGCCGCCACTGCCGACCGCTGGACGACCACCAAGTCATGGACGACCACCGTCGCAATGACGGTGCTCCTGGTGCTTATCATCATGCGGGCATGGCAGATGCTGGCAGCGCAGATGCGCGGGCGCGCCCTATGAGGCTCTTTCGCGCTTCATCCGCGTTCGGCAAGCCACAATGGCAGGTCGCGGATCGAGGACAGCAGCGCATCGGCAAACGGCGCCAGGTCTTCTGCCGCGCTGTTGCCGGAAAGCACGCCGATCGCGGCACCCGCGCCGGCCGTGCGCGCCATCACCAGATCGTGCGCATTGTCGCCGACCACGATGATTTCCGCCGGCGCCAGCCCGGCCGCGGCGGCGAAGGCCAGCACCATGTCGGGCGCCGGCTTCGGGTGGGTGACCGCGTCGTAGCCCAGCACTACAGCGAAAAAGTCACCAAGGCCGATGGCAACCAGAGCCTCGCTGGCAATCGCCGTACCGTCATTGGTAGCGACCCCCATCACGTGGCCCCGGCCTGCCAACTCGCTGAGGGTCTCGGTGACCCCCGGCAGCAGCACCGACTGGTTGGGCCCGCCGGCGGCAAACCCGGTGTTGATACGCGCCACGATTGTCGCCAGCGCATCGCCGTCGAGCGTCGGATACCACAGCTTCGCCAGATCGACCGAGGTGCCGGCCGCAATCGTCGAGCCGGCACGGAAACGGCCGGTTTCCGGGTCGAAGCCGCCCCTCACCAGCATCGCCTCGGCGGTTGCCTCGTCGCCATGCGCCAGGTCGCGGGCAAAGGCCCGCAATACCGGCAGCCACGTCGCCTCGAAATCGAGCAGGGTGCCGTCCTTGTCGAAGAGGATGCCGTGCATGACCTTTGCCGTTTGCCGACGGGACCATCCGGTGGTATCGCGGCTGGACGGGATTAGCCAGATGGCAAGCCGATGATCCGCGCCACCCAAATCCACCCCGCCGGACAATGGTCGGGGGAACCTGTCGACCGCATCATCCTCGATTACGACCAGCGGCACCGCCGCCGCATGGCGATGACCGCTACTGGCGGGCTGGATTTCCTGCTCGATCTGGCCCAGGCCGTGCCGCTCAGGGACGGCGACGGGCTGGTGCTCGAGGACGGCCGCATCGTCGCCGTCGATGCGGCGCCCGAACCGCTCGCCGAGATCACGGCGGACACGCCCGCCGGCCTGCTCCGCGTCGCCTGGCACCTCGGCAACCGCCATCTGCCGACCCAGCTTCTCGGCAACCACCTGCGCATTCGCTGCGATTCGGTGATCGAAGACATGGTCGCCCACCTCGACGCCACCGTCACCCACATCACCGCCCCCTTCGATCCCGAAGGCGGCGCCTATGCCCACGGCCACCACCATCACGACCATGATCGTGACGATATGGCCGGCTGCCTCGAGCACGACGACCGGCTGGATGGCTGAGGCCGCTCTTGCCCCCGAAGCGCTGCGCAAGCTGCTCGCCTGGCTGTCGCCCGCCTTCCCGGTCGGCAGCTACACGTACAGCCACGGGCTCGAATGGGCGATCGAGGATGGCAGCGTGCGCGATGCGGCGACGCTTTCCGTCTGGCTGAGCGACATTCTCAGCCACGGCGCCGGCCGCAACGACGCCATCCTGTTCATGGAAGCCTGGCGGGCGACCAAGGCCGACGATACCGGCCGCTTGCAGACGATTGCCGAACTTGGCGCCGCCTTCCAGCCCTCGCGCGAGCGCCACCTGGAATCGACCGCCCAGGGCCGCGCCTTCCTCACCGCCGTGCTTGCCGCCTGGCCCTGTGACCGGCTAACCGCGCTCGCCACCCTGTTTCCGCCCGACGCGGCCCTGCCCTATCCGGTCGCCGTGGGGCTCTCGGCCGCCGCCCACAACATCCCCGCGCAGCCGGCGCTTGCCGCCATGCTCCACGGTTTCGTGGCGAACGTCGTCTCGGCCGGCGTGCGCGCCATTCCCATCGGCCAGACCGACGGTCTCAAGGTCGTCGCCGGATCGGGCACCGTCATCGACGCGGTCACCGCGGCGGCCGCGACCGCATCCCTCGACGATCTCGGTGGCGCGGCGCTTAGAGCCGACATCGCTTCGATGAAACACGAAACCCAGTACACGAGGTTGTTCCGCTCATGACGTCCCCCCATGGCCCCCTCCGCGTCGGCGTCGGCGGCCCGGTCGGCTCCGGCAAGACCGCGCTGATGGATGCGCTCTGCAAGCGCCTGCGCGACCGCTACGACATCGCCGCGATCACCAACGACATCTACACCAAGGAGGACGCCGAGTTCCTCACCCGCTCCGGGGCGCTGTCGGCCGACCGCATCGTCGGCGTCGAGACCGGCGGCTGCCCGCACACCGCCATCCGCGAGGATGCCTCCATCAACCTCGCCGCGGTTGCCGATCTCAGCACCCGTTTCCCCTCCCTCGACGTGGTGTTGATCGAATCCGGCGGCGACAATCTCGCCGCGACCTTCTCGCCCGAGCTTGCCGACATCACCGTCTACGTCATCGACGTGGCCGCCGGCGACAAGATCCCGCGCAAGGGCGGCCCCGGCATCACCCGCTCCGATCTCCTGGTCATCAACAAGATCGATCTGGCGCCGATGGTCGGCGCCTCGCTCGAGGTCATGGACCGCGACGCCAGGACGATGCGCGGCACCCGGCCGTTCGTCTTCACCAACATGCGCTCCGGCGAGGGGCTCGACGCGGTGGTCGGCTTCATCGAGAAGGCCGGCGGGCTCGCCGCAACGGCGCCGGCGGCCTGACCGGCTCGCGCTGCACTGCACAATCGGTCTATAGTCCGGCCGCCCAAGGAGTTCCGGAATGCCGATCGTCAACCGTTTTGCCGATTTCCACGCGGATATCGTCGCCTGGCGGCACGATCTCCATGAGCATCCGGAACTGCTCTACGACGTCCACCGCACCGCCGCCAGCGTGGCCGACCGCCTGCGCGATTTCGGCGTCGACGAGGTATCCACCGGGATCGGCCGCACCGGCGTCGTCGGCGTCATCCGCGGCCGCAAGACGCAAAGCGGCAAGGTGATCGGCCTGCGCGCCGACATGGACGCCCTGCCGATCGCCGAGAAGACCGACAGGCCCTACGCCTCGACCGTGCCCGGCATGATGCACGCCTGCGGCCACGACGGCCATACCGCCATGCTGCTCGGTGCCGCCCGCTACCTCGCAGAGACGCGCAACTTCGACGGCACCGCGGTTGTGATCTTCCAGCCGGCCGAAGAGGGCGGCGGCGGCGGCAAGGCGATGATCGAGGATGGTCTGTTGGACCGCTGGGCCATCCAGCAGGTCTACGGCATGCACAACCTGCCGGGCCTCCCCGTCGGCCGCTTCGCCATGCGCCCGGGGCCGATCATGGCCTCGACCGACGAGTTCACCATCACCATCGCCGGCCGCGACGGCCATGCCGCCCGTCCGCACATGACCATCGATCCGATCGTCGTCGGTGCCGAGATGGTCGTCGCGCTGCAGACCATCGTCTCGCGCAATGTCGACCCGCTCGATGCCGCGGTCGTCTCGGTGACCCGCTTCCACGCCGGCACCGCCTACAACGTCATCCCCGAGACCGCCGAAATCGCCGGGACCGTCCGTTGTCTTTCGGGCGCGGTCCGCGACCTGGCCGAGAGGCGCATCGGCGAGATCGCCAGAGGCATCGCCGCGGCGCATGGCGCCGGGATCAGCCTGTTCTACGACCGCAATTATCCGATCACGGTCAACGATCCGGCTGCGGTCGGCTTCGCCGCCGGCATTGCCGCCGGGGTGGCCGGCGAGGCGAACGTCGCAACCGATGCACCGCCGCTGCTCGCCGGCGAAGATTTCTCCTACATGCTCGAGCAGCGCCCCGGCGCCTTCGTCTTCATCGGCAACGGCGACAGCGCCGGGCTGCACAGCGCCGGCTACGACTTCAACGACGAGATCATCCCGCTCGGCTGCTCCTACTGGGCGCGGCTGGTGGAAACGGCGATGCCGGCCTGAGGCGCCGGTTTTCGGGGGTCGCCATGCCATCCCGCTCAGATTAGAGTGCGCCGCGAAATTGCCGGAACCCAGGAAACGCATGATGGCCTTTGGCCTGAAACTGCCCAAAATCGCCCGCGACGGCTCGCTCGATCTGATCGGTCGGCTATTGCGCGAGACGGGCCGCGAATTCGCCGGGCAGTACACCTGGGCCATCATCCTAAGCCTCGTAATCGCCGCAACGACGGCACTCAACGCCTGGCTGATCAAGGACATCATCAACAAGGTGTTCTTCGACCGTGACGCCATGATGCTGTGGGTCCTTACCGCGGTGATCGTCACCAACGGCTTCGTCCGCGGCTACAGCCTCTATGCCAGCTCGGTCACTCTCGGGCGGATCGGTAACGCCGTCGTAGCGCGCATCCAGGCCCGCCTCTTCGATCACATGCTCAATCTCGGCGTCGACTACTACAATCGCACGCAGGTGGGCGAGCTGATCACGCGCATGTCGCATAACGCCGCGGCGGCACGCCAGGTGCTCGACACGGTCATTACCGCCGCCGGCCGCGATTTCCTGTCGCTGGTCGGGCTGATCATCGTGATGTTCATCCAGAGCTGGTCGATGTCGCTGATCATTCTGATCGTCGGCCCGATCACCATCTTCGCCATCAACAAGCTGATCAAGCGCGTGCGGCGCGTCGCCCGCGACCAGTTCACCTCGCTGTCGCAGGTCGTCTCCGACATGCAGGAGACCGCGGCCGGCATCCGCATCGTCAAGGCGTTCAATCTCGAGGGTGTCATGCGCAAGCGCATGGCCGCCTCGATCGACGACGTGCGCACCCGCGCCAACAAGATCGTTCAGATCGGCGCTCGCACCAGCCCGCTGATGGAAGTGCTCGGCGGCTTCGCCATCGCCATGATCGTGCTGTGGGCCGGCTATCAGGCCATCTATTTCGGCGTCAAGCCGGGCGCGCTGATGTCCTTCATCGCGGCAATAGCGCTCGCCTACGAGCCCGCCAAGCGGCTCGCCCGCATGCAGATCAACCTTGAAGCCGGGCTGGTCGGCGTGCGTTTGATGTACGAGCTCCTCGACACGCCGGTTACCATAGAGCGCAACGAAGACGGACCGGACCTGAAGGTCGACAGGGGCGAGGTCGTCTTCGACCGCGTCGACTTCTCCTATCGCGACGACGGCACCGCCAAGCTGTTCCGCGGCTTCGACTTCACCGCTGCCGGCGGCCAGACCACGGCGCTTGTCGGTCCCTCCGGCGCGGGAAAGAGCACGGTGATCGCGTTGATCGAGCGCTTCTTCGATGTCGGTGGCGGCCGCATCCTGATCGACGGCCAGAACATCGCCGATGTGAAGATCACCAGCCTGCGCAACCACATCGCGCTGGTCAGCCAGGACATCGTGCTCTTCCACGATACCATTCGCGAGAACATCCGCTTCGGCCGGCCGGACGCCAGCGACGTCGAGGTCGAGCAGGCCGCCCGCAACGCCATGGCCCACGATTTCATCGCCGCGACCGTGAACGGCTACGACACCCTGCTCGGCGACAATGCCATGTCGCTCTCCGGCGGCCAGCGCCAGCGCATCGCCATCGCCCGCGCCATGTTGCGCGATGCCCGCATCATCCTGCTCGACGAGGCGACCTCGGCGCTCGACACCGAATCCGAGCATCAGGTCCAGGCCGCCTTCGAGCACCTGCGCCAGGGCCGCACCACCATTGTCATCGCCCACCGTCTGTCGACGGTGCTCGGCGCCGACAAGATCTGCGTCATGGTCGACGGCCGCATCGTCGAGCAGGGCCGCCATAGCGAGCTTCTGGCACTGGGCAAACAGTACGCCCGCCTCTATCATCTCCAGTTCGAACGTCACAAGCAGACGGCCGCAGCCGCTGAGAAGGAAGATACGCAGGCAAGTGAAGCGACCGCCGTACCGGCGGAATAAGGGGGGTTCCAGCGATGTTCAGGCATGGCGCCGCGGCTGCCGCGGTTTCGATCTGCTGCCTCGATGCGAAGACCACGGACGAGATCGCCGGGAATTGCGGCTCGTTCGGCGCGCCCCACCGCCCCGGCTGCGCCTCGGCCCATCGCGATAGCGGCGACCCTCTCGCTGGCATTTGACCGCTTCCCGGTCGTTCCGTACTCGAACCATTTGGAGAAGCATCATGCGCATGAGCTTCCTGCTCGCCGCTCTTGTGGCTTTTGCCGTCATCGCACCGCTGCCCGCCACCGCCGCCGGCGGCGACATTCCCTGCTCGGCGATGCAGTCACTGCGCTCGCAGAACTCCGACAATCCGACCCAGATGACCTTCGTCAACAGGAGCGGTGAGGGTCGCGCCATCCTGTGGGTCGACTTCCAGGGCGGCACCAAGCAGTACGCCTGGCTCAATCCCGGCCAGCGCTTCACCGTGAACACCTTCCTCACCCATCCGTGGATGGTGACCAACGGCCCCGGTGATTGCATCGCCATCTACATGCCGCGGGGCAGGCCGCGCACCGTCCGGCTGACCTCGGCAGCGGGCATGGGCGGTCCCCCCGATGTCGGACGGGGGAATCCGGATTTCGCCCCCGTTCAACAGCCAAACGCCAATGCCGGGCCGAGTTTCGACTGTCGGCGCGCCAGCCTGCCGGCAGAGCAGGCGATCTGCAGCGACCCCGAGCTTGCCCAGTGGGATGAGAAGATGGTGGAGGCCTATGCGGCTCTGCTGGATCGACTACCCGCCAACCAGCGGGGCACTCTCCTCCAGGACCAGAACGCCTGGCTACGGCAGCGCAACCGGTGCGGCGCGTCCGTCGATTGCCTGATGAGCGCCTATCTCGATCGGGTCGCCTATCTCAACGAATATACCGCCGGCGACGCCGGTCCGGGACCGGACGCGGGAGCCGGCGGAATTTTCCCGATCCGGGCGCGCTCATGGGGCGGCAAGGTCCGTTCCGGTCCAGGCGCCAACTTCGGTGCGATCGCCAGTCTCCAGGAGAGGGAGCCGATTACCCTCCTGGCGCAATCCGACGCGCCGCTGTTCCAGAACTTCCCCTGGTTCAAGATCCGTTTTCACGGCCGTATCGGCTACCAGTGGGGTGGCATCATCTGCGGTATAGACGCACCGATCCCCGGAGCTTTCCAGACATGCAACTGAACCGCGCGACGATCCCGGCCGCCGCCATCGTGCTTGCGATGGCGGCGCTGCCCGCCTTCGCCCAAGCGGACCGTGCCGTATGGAGCTTCGACCACTACGACGGCGACCAGAACGGCCAGACCACCTACGCGCTTTCCTATGGGGTGCCGGAGACGGATGCCGTCGCCTTCACCGCGACCTGTCACAGCGGCATGCAGGGCCCCACCATGCCCGTTCTGCTGTCGGTGGACTACGGCGATGCGCCGGATGGTGCGCCGGTAACCGCCCGCATGCGTAGCGGCACCTTCGATGCCACCTATGCGGCGGTGGTTTCCAGCCAGAGTTCCGAATCCGCCGGCATCCTCGTCCAGGTGGGCGCGAACGACCCACTCTGGCATGTGCTCAGCCACGGCGGCAGCATCGCCTTCTCGGCCGGCGACGGACAGCCGATCACCGTATCGCTGGAGGGCTCTTCCAAGCCGGTCGAAGAATTCCTCCAGACCTGCCGGTCGGTTTTCGCAGAAACGGACGCTGCGACGCCGAGGCCGCCACAACTGTTGACCTACCAATACGTTTGTGACGACGGGACGCAGTTCCGCGCCCAGTTCGACAATTCGCGCTCCTATTCGATCGCCGTCCTGTCGTTTTCGGACGGCCCCGAAGTCCCGCTGATTCAGGCGGAATCCGGGTCCGGCGCGCGCTATTCAAACGGCGACGACACCCTCTCCACACAGGGCGACACCGCCGTGCTGAGCCGCATCGGCAAGCCAGACGTCAACTGCCACACGACCGATTCCCAGTGATTGTCTGAAGCGGCCCCTGCCGGCAGCCGCCGAGGAGGAAGACACGCAGGCAAGTGAAGCGACCGCCGTGCCGGCGGAACAAGGGGGTTCCAGCGATGTTCAGGTATAGCGCCGCGGCTGCCGCGGTTTCCTTCTGTCTAACTGCCCACGCCTTCGCCTTCGGCTCGGTCAATATCCTGGGTCAGCAGGCCGAGCACGAGCGCATCACGCGCGCCGCCCTCCTGGTCTTCCATCTCGGGCCGGAGACCATGGACGAGATCGCTGGCAAGCGCGGCTCCTTCGGCGCCGTCGGTGCGCCCGACCGGCCTGACCGCGGCCTCCTCAGCACCAAGTCCGCCCACTGCGACGGCGGCGACCACCTCGACGTGCCGGGCTATCCGCAAAGCGCCGCAGAGGCCTTCAAGCGCCTCTCGGCCTGCCGGGCCGGCATCTTCGCCCACATCAACGCCGCCGTGAAAGCCGCCGGCGCCATCGCCGACCGCCGCGGCAACGTCAATACCTCGGAAATCCCGACCTTCATCTCGTGCACCTACAACGGCAAGCCGGGCCGGGCGAAATGCAACGTGCTCGAGAATCTCGGCCTCGCCTTCCACGCCGCACAGGACTTCTACGCCCACACCAACTGGGTCGATGAACCCGCCGACGGCCCCATCGGGCTCACCAACCCGCCTGGTCTCGGCAACAGCGGCCCCGCCCCCTGGCTCGCCCCCGGCAATCGCGGCGCCCCGCCGGCGGGACTGATGAGCGGCTGCTTCGACGGCATTCCCGAACGGCTGCACTGCAACGGTCACGTTCGCCACGCCGACCTCAACAAGGATACCGGGCCGATCAATCCGCGCACCGGCCAGGCCGGCACCGGCACCACCAAGCGCGGTGCGGTCAAGGGCAACTTCGCCCGCGCCGTAGCGGCCGCGATCGCCGACACGCGCAGCAAGTGGGCCTATTTCGAGGCCCGCGTCGTGCGCACCTACGGCTCCGTCCGCGGCAAGGCGATCGTCTGCGCCATCCGCCACGACAGCGACAGCGCCTGCAACTGACGGGCAGGCCCGCCGAGAACACGAGCAGCCGGCGGGCCGCTCAATCCGGCTTTTCGATCAAGCTTTCGATGAACCGTTTGACCCCAGCCACCAGCCGGTCGCGCTCGGGCAGAAGGTCCGCATCGAATTCCAGCGTGATCTGCAGGCCGCGGAATTTGATCAGTTCCGTGCACGTTGTGTACGGCCCGCCTACGCGACCCGCACATTTGCCGATGACCACCGGCGCATCGAAGCTCGGCGAGAAGTAGACCTCCCAGCGGTTCCCGACGAATTGGTAGTCGATGACCTGCATGCCGTAGAGCGGCTCGGTACGCCGCGTCGTCTTGTAGTATTTCGTCCACCCGATGAGGATCCCGCGCAGTGGCCCGTTGGACTTCTCCCATGCCAGGATCTGCACGCGATTGCCCCAGCGGCCGCCGGTCTGCAGGGCGTCGATGCTGTCCTTGGTCGCGCCCGCGAATGACGGATAGAAAACGCGCAGCAGGAACGTCGTCGTGTGACCTTCGCAGATATCCGATTCCATCCGGAAATCGTTGCGAGGGATGGCGAAGGGAAGCTTGCCGATCGTGAAGCGCACGATGTCGGTGCTTGTCGAAAAACCGAAGCCGCCGAGGTGCATCTGTGGCTTGCAGCCGGCTTCGCCCGACACCGTAAACAGAAGACAACCGCTCAGCGCAGCCGCCATCGCCAGAACGGCCGAGCAGGCCAAGTTGGGAACGCTCCTCGCCACGGCATTCTCCCCGGCGATCAGCACGATGATGCAATCGCACCGTGTCTCAGGACAAACAGCACCGCAACCGCGGAAGCGTGACATGGTTGATGGCGCGCTGAGCCTGGCCACGACGGCAGGCCCCGGTCAAGCGACCGGCCGGCCATGTGGACCGGCACTCATCGCGCGGACGGGATTTGGTGCCCCTGACCCGAATCGAACGGGTACGCCCTTTCAGGCAACAGATTTTGAGTCTGTCGCGTCTACCAATTCCGCCACAGGGGCTCGCGGACCGGATATACGGAACCGCCGGGAGCCGGTCAAACGCGATTGTCCAAGACGGCTGGACAGGATTCCGGCCCCAGACTAGACAGGCCGCCATGCTCCGCCGCCTCTACGACTGGACGATGTCGCTTGCCGAGCGCAAGAGCGCCGAAATGTGGCTGGCGGTCATTGCGTTCATCGAAAGTTCCTTCTTTCTGGTGCCCGCGGATGTCCTCTTCCTGCCCATGGCGCTCGCCCGCCGCGACCGCGTCTGGCGCTATGCGCTGGTCGCCACGGCGGCCTCGGTTGCCGGCGGCGTGCTCGGCTGGCTGATCGGACATTTCGCCTATGAGGCGATCGCCCAGCCGGTCCTGGCCTTCTACGGCAAGCTCGACACCTTCGAGGCCCTGCGCTCGTCCTCCAACCGCGACGCCATCCTGCTGATGCTGGTCACCTCCGGGCTGGCCCATTTGCCGCCGATCAAGGTCGTCACCATCCTGTCGGGCGCTGCCGGCGTGGACATCTGGCTGTTCATCGGCTCGGCGATCCTCGCCCGCGGCGCCCGCTTCTTCGCCCTTGCCTGGCTGTTGCGCCGCTATGGCGAGCCGATCCGCACCTTCATCGAACACCGCCTTGGCGCCATTGCCGGTGCCGTTGCCGCACTCCTGATCCTGCTCTACCTGGCGTTGCGCATGGCCTGAACAGCCTTGTTTTCACCGTTTTCATGGTGCTGCTGCTTGCCGGTTGCGCAGCTGTCCGCTATCTGGTCTGAACGATCATGACCGCCACCTTCAATCCCCCGACACTTGTCGCGTTCTGCCGCCGTCCGGTGGTCGTTGCCGCCGGCTTGTTCGTCCTCGCGCTCGCCACGATCGTCGGCGCCTGGGGCTTTCAGCTGATCGGCGGCTACATCCCCTGCGAGCTCTGCTATCAGGAGCGCATGCCCTATTACATCGGCGTCCCGCTGGCGCTGGTCGCACTCGCTTCTGCCTATTTCGGTGGCCCGACCTGGCTGACGCGCGGGGCGTTTCTGCTGGTGGCTGTGTTCTTCGCCTGGAGCACCTACCTGGCCGTCTATCACACCGGCGCCGAATACGGCTGGTGGGCGGGCCCCACCGATTGCAGCACCGCCAACGGCCCCGCGACCGTGACCACGGGCGACCTGCTCAGCCAGCTCGACAAGACCAAGGTCGTCCCCTGCACCGAAGTGACATGGACCTTCCTCGGCCTGTCCTTCGCCGCCTGGAACGCGGTCGTCTCCGTCGTGCTGACCCTGGGTGGCCTGTTCGGCGCGTTCTTCGCCCGGATGCGAGCCTCGACGACGCCGGCAACCGCCAACTGATCTTCCGATCCGACTATGGCCCGGGCGGGCCGGAGGCGTCGTGGCGCGCCGGGTCACCGCCATAGCGCTCCGTCTTGATCGACGGAAACGGCACGTCCATGTCGAGCAGAAGCCGCGTGGCGGAATCGACGAAGGCGGTCGAGCCGCAGACATAGCTATGGCGCGGCGCCTCGCCGAAGCCGGCAAGCACCTCGCCAACCAGACCGGCATTGATGCGCCCCATGCGGAACGGTGCATCCACCGCGCTCTCGCGTGTCAGCGTCACGAACAGCGAGAAGCCCGCCTCGCTCTCCGCCCGCTTGAGCAGCTCCTCGGCAGCGATCAGCTCCTCGCGCGCCCGCGCCGAATAGATGAGCGCCGTCGGCATCTGCGGGGCGACTATCGCGCGATGGCGCAGCATCGATAGCAGCGGCACGACGCCGGAGCCGCCGCCGACCAGCAGCAACGGTCCGCCATCGGCCCGCTGCCAGGCGAAATGGCCCCCGATCGGCCCGCGCAGCTCGATGGTGTCGCCAGGCTCGACGATCTCGTGGAAGAAGGGCGAAACCTCGCCCTTGTCGAGTTGCTCGATGATCAGTTCGATCTCCGGCGAATTCTGGCGCCGAACCGATCGAATAGCTGCGCTCGGCCTGATAGCCGTCAGGCGCCGTCAGGCGCACGTCGACATGCTGGCCGGCGCGGAAACCGCGCCAACCGGGAACATTCAGGAGGAAGCTCTTGACGCGCGGCGTCAGCGGCCGAACGCCCACGACCGTCGCCTCCTGCCAGGCCAGACGCCCGCCCGACAAAACCGGCTGATCCATCAGATTGCTTGGGCCCTTCAGTCGCCCGTGAAGCGCTGCTCACGCCACGGATCACCATATATATGGTAGCCGCGCAACTCCCAGAACCCCGCTTCGTCCCTTTCGGTGAACTGCAGCGCATTCACCCATTTGGCCGATTTCCAGAAATAGAGGTGGGGCACCAGCAGCCGCGCCGGGCCGCCGTGGTCCGAGGTGATGGGATAGCCGGCATAGGAAAGCGCCACCATCGCCTTGCCGCCGACAAGGTCCTTGACCGGCACGTTGGTCGTGTAGCCGTCGTGGGAATGGGCCAGCACATAATCGGTCGGCGGGGTATCGAGTCCGGCGGCCGCCAGGATGTCGTCGAAGGTGACGCCGCGCCATTCGGTGTCGAACTTGCTCCACTTGGTCACGCAGTGGATGTCGCGCTTGATCTCGCTCATCGGCAGGGCCTGGAATTCCGCAAAGCTCCAGCTTTTCACCGGCCTCGGGCCGACCTTGAGGGTAAAGGTCCAGTCCGCCGGCTTGACGATCGGCGTCGGGCCGGCAGAGAGCACCGGAAAGCCCGTCTCCAGATATTGCCCCGGCGGCAGGCGCTTCGCCTCTTCCGCGCTCGGGCGATGCCCGAAGAAACCCCGCGTGACCATGTCCGTCGCCCCTTTCCTGTCCTGACCTGAAGCCGAAGCTCCATAACTGGCGCCGCCGGCCGTCCGGTCAAGCACATACCGTGCCCGCCGCTAGGTGTCGTTGCCAAGGACTTTGTTCAGCCTGAAGGCGGGTGGCTTGCCTCGAGGGCTGAGTGCGGCCTGTGGTGATTGTACCAGTGCAGCCAACTTGGCATGTCGGCAGCGCGCTCGGCGGATTGAGCATAGGGCCTGGCGTAGAGCCATTCGCGCAGGCGGTCTGGATGAAGCGCTCGGCCTTGCCGTTGGTTCGCGGCCGGTAGGGTCTGGTGGTGATGTGGCGCGCGCCCATCTGCGCCAATGTGGCCTTGTAGGCGCGGCTGTTGTGTAGGCGAAGGCGTTGTCGGTCATGACCCGGCGGACGGTCACGCCGTTGGCGGCGAACCATTGGCTAGCGCGGGCGAGGAAGCCGGCGCAGGCTTCACCGGTCTCGGCCGGCAGCAGCTCGGTGTAAGCCAGCCGCGAGCGTCGTCGATGGCGACGTGGAGGTGTCCCAGCCAAGCCCGCGCTTGCGTCTGGTTCGGTCGCCGGTGATGCGGTGGCCGAGGCCGTCGATGCGGCCGAGCTTCTGGTGTCGATGTGGATCAACTCGCCTGGCTTGGCGCGCTCGTAGCGCACGACCTCGGGACGCTCATCGAGCTGCTTGAGCAGCCGAGCCGCGGCGACGCAGACAGCTCCGACGGTCGAGACCGGCAAACCGAGACGCCGAGCGATGCGCCGGCCACTCAGGCGCTGCGCCGCAGTCCCTCGATCTGGGTGGTGACCGCAACCGGGGTGCGTGCGGTGATCGCAACGGCGTCGAGTGCCGATCATGCAGGGCCAGTTCGCCACCCGACCGGTAGCGCGCCAGCCACTTGTAGCCATGCGCTCCGAAACGCCGGCAGCCAAGGCAGCCTGCGCTCCTCCAGCCATCGCTGTTTATCCGCTCACAAGAAGGGCTCGACCACGAACCGTCATGCGGGCATTCTTGTGGATGTTCATCCGGGGCTCCACCAGAAGACTGTTTGGCTTCGCAACCACAGCCTTACTCCCAAGTCCCGGGTGAACAACCTCCATAGCAAGCCGGTTGCGCATCACCATGGTGCGGCGCGACCAGCCCCTCAGCTGCTCCTCGCGCAGGAAGGTGAACAGCCCCGAAGCGACCACCAGCGCCATGCCGACGAAGGCGACGCCATCGGGGAATTCGCCGAAGACGGTCGCACCCAGGATGATCGCCCATATGATCTGGCTGTACTGGGTCGGCGTGATGCGGTTGGCCGGCGCCCGCCGGGTCGCTGCCAACATGGAGATCTGCCCGAAGCCGCCGGCGATGCCGGCGAAGATGATCAGGCCGATTTCCGGCAGATCCGGCACGCGGAACTGGTGGATCATCAGGACACCGTTGACCGTCAGTGCCACCGAATAGAGCACGGCCAGCAGGCTGATCCGCTTTTCGGTTGGCCCGATGTTGCGCAGCGTGATGATCGCCACCGAGGCGCACACGGCCGACGCCAGGGCCGACAGATGGCCGAGGTGGAGCTGGTGAAAGCCCGGCCGCACCACCAGCAGCACACCGACGAGACCGGTCGCCACCGCCAGCGATCGCCGCCAGCCGACTTTTTCGCCGAGCACCGGAATCGCCAGCAGGGTGGCGAACAGCGGCATCGTGAACAGGACGGAATAGGCTTCGGCAAACGGGATGGTGGTGAAGGCGTAGAACGCGAATATACCGCCGGCCGTCCCGCAGATGGCGCGCAGAAAGACCAGATGGGGACGATTGAGACGAAAGACATCGCGCCAGCGCTCCGACTTCGACCGGGCGAAGCCGAAGGTCGAGAACGAGGCCAGCGTGATGAAGAAGGCGATCTCGAACACCGGCAACCTGCCGCCCATCGCCTTCACGGAAGCGTCGGCGCAGGAGAACAGGGCATAGGTGAGGAAGCCGAAGAGAACGCCCTTGATCATGGCAGGCTGAAATCCGAGAGGGCCGCCGTCACGGCAGGCGGGCAAGGCGCTCCGTCAGCAGCGCATAATAGCCGTCGGCATCGCCCTCGCGCAGAAACAGCGCGTTGGCCGGGCGATCGGTCACCCGCCACCAGTCCGCCACCGTCATGCCCATGGTCAGTTCGCTGACCGTCTCGATGCTGACATTGATCTCGCGCCCCTCGAACAGCTCTGGCTTGAGGAGCCAGGCGATGACGCAGGGGTCGTGCAGGGGGGCGCCGATGCTGCCGTATTTGGTCAGGTCGAAACGTTCGGAGAAGGACAGCAGACCGGCGACGGCCGCGCCGGTGCGATTGCCAATTGCCGCGAAGGCCCGCCGCCGCGTCTCCGTGGTCAACATCTTGTGGGTCAGGTCGAGCGGCGCCACGGTCAGCGGAATGCCGCTGCGGAACACCACGTCGGCCGCCTGCGGATCGACATAGATATTGAACTCGGCCGCCGGCGTGATGTTGCCGACCTCGAAATAGGCGCCGCCCATCATGACGATCCGGCTGAGCCGCCCGGCGATCGCCGGCTGCTTGACCAGCGCCATGGCGACATTGGTGAGCGGCCCCAGCGTGCACAACGTGATCTCGCCTTCGGGCGCCGCCATTACCGTGTCGACGATGAAATCGACACCGTGCTTTGCGGCCAGCGGCATGGTCGGCTCGGGCAGCGCATAGCCGTCGAGCCCGGTGCGCCCGTGCACATGCTCGGCCGTGCGCAATGTCCGCACCATCGGCCGCACGCAGCCGGCGTGAACCGGAACGTCCGTGCGGCCGGCAAGCTCGACGATGCGCCGGGCATTCTTCTCGGTCAGGGCCAGCGGCACGTTGCCGGCGACCGCAACGATGCCGAGAACGTCGAAATCCTCGGGCGACGCCAGCGCCAGCAGGATGGCAACGGCGTCGTCCTGCCCGGGATCGGTGTCGATGATGATACGGCGCGCCACCGGCTGCCCCCTTCTCAGACGTGTCCGCGGATCGGCTGGGACCGGTAGGGCGCCTCCAGCGCCTTCAGTTCGTCCTCCTCGAGCGTGATGTCGAGTGCCGCCACCGCGTCGTCGAGATGGCTCATCTTGCTGGCGCCGATGATCGGCGCGGTGACGCCCGGCCGCGACAGCATCCAGGCCAGCGCCACCTGCGCATTGGGCACGCCGCGCTTCTTGGCGATGGCGCGTGACCGCATCGATGATCGCGCGATCGGCCTCGTCGCGATCGTAGAGCTCCTTGCCGAAGGTGTCGGTCTTGGCGCGCAGCGTCGCGTCCGATTCCGCATTCGAGCGCGTCAGCAGCCCGCGCGCCGAGCGGGCTCCACGGGATCAGCCCGATGCCCTCCTTGCGGCAGAGCGGGATCATCTCGCGCTCCTCCTCGCGGTAGAGCAGGTTGTAGTGGTTCTGCATGGTGACGAAGCGGCTGAAGCCGAGACGGTCGGAGATCGCCAGCATCTGCGCGAACTGCCAGGCAAACATGGACGAGGCGCCGATATAGAGCGCCTTGCCGGCCTTGACCACGTCGGTCAGCGCCTCCAGCGTCTCCTCCATCGGCGTCGCCGGATCGAAGCGATGGATCTGGTAGAGGTCGACATAGTCCATGCCGAGCCGGGTGAGCGAGGCGTCGATCGCCGCCATGATGTGCTTGCGCGACAGGCCGCGCTGGTTGGGGCTCTCGCCCATGGCGCCGTAGACCTTGGTGGCCAGCACGTAGCTGTCGCGCGCCGGGCCGAAATCCTTCAGCGCCTTGCCGGTGATCTCCTCGCTGACGCCGTTGGAATAGACGTCGGCGGTATCGAAGAAGGTGAAGCCGAGGTCGAAGGCTCTTCTTGATGAACGGCCGCGCCTCGTCTTCCTCCAGCGCCCATTCGCGGCTCGTCTTCACGCCGTAGGTCATCATGCCGAGGCAGAGACGCGAGACGGTGACGCCGGTCGAGCCGAGTCTTGTGTAGTCCATGACGGTATTCCCCGTTTTGGTGGCGGCGCCGCGCGGCAGGCGTCGATCGCTCGAACGCCCGGCCGCGAAACGGCAGGTGAGTAGTGGGTCGGTCGGAAGCGGACACCAGTAGACGACAAGGCGCCGCCCGAGGCAATGCCCGGGCGGCGCCTTTTCGAAGCGCTCCGGAGGCGCGCGAACGCTAGCCGGCGAGTGCCGTCTGGTCGTTCGCGGCCACGCGGACGAACGCGGCCGATCTGCCGCTCGAACGCTTCCGGATAGCCGAACAATGCCGCCTGCTCAGCCAGCGACGACACGAAGAAGGGATAGCGCCGGTTGATCCGCTCGCGCACCTCGTCGGGATTGTCAGCATCATCAGGCTGATCGGCTTGGTCAGCCCGGGATAGAGCCGCGGCTCGCAGATCAGCGTGTGGCCGAAGACCCGGCGATAGAATGCCTGATGCTCGGCGCGCACCGTGGCCAGCACCATGTCGGCATGGAAGAACTCCGCCGCCATGTGCCCGACCCGCACCGTCAGACAGATGCAGTTCGGGGGTTTCGCTGGCCAGCTGCGGGTCGATGACGAACCGCGTCGGGTCGACCACCGTGTGCCCGCTTTCAAGCGCCGGCGTCAGCACGTCCCCGAACACCTGCATGGCAGGCATGTCCGGAAATTCCTGCGTGGCGACGTGGAACCGGAACGAACTCACCAGTCGCCCGTCGACGTGCAGGCCGATGATCCAGGCGTTGTCCAGATCATCGTATCTGTCGGTCAGCCGGCGCGCGAAATTCGGCTCGATCGCCCCTTCGCGCAAATAGGCCTCGTAGCGAAGCCGATAGATCGCCTCGCGATCTTCATCCGTATCAGCGCGTCGATAGTCTACGCGCTGCAATAACTCCTCGTACCCGCTCCGCCAAGCTTGGCTGAAGCGTCCTTGCCGCCGCAGTACTCATTTTACACGCCTCCTCAGGCTGGGAGGCAGGTTAACAGTCTGCTAACCATTCGTAAATCGTTAGGCTTAACAATCAGGAATTAAAGTAAATTTTACCGATCGGGCGGCGCGCACCGCCGGCCCGACGCGGGATTTATCTTTGAAATTCAGGAAGTTAGGTGCGGAGAGGCGGGCCTTCCGCCGGTTATACCGGCGAAAGACCGCGGAGCGGCGATTGCGCTGTGTCAAAATGGCCGCTGACGAACGCGGCGCCGCAGCCGGCGTCAGCCGGCGCTGCGCTGCAGGGCCGGTCTCGGCCTGTCGGCGCCGCCGAAACTCGAGGGCAGCAGGTTCATGAGCTGCGGTCCGGGGATCGGCACGCTGAACAGGAAGCCCTGCACCTCGTTGATGCACTCTCGGCGGCGACGATGGCAAGCTGCTCCTCGGTCTCGATGCCTTCGACCGTCACCGTCAGGCCGAGGTCGGCGCGAGAGCCGCGCCACGCCGCGCAGCAGGATCAGCGCCCGGCTGCCGGCTTCCAGGCCTTCGAGGAACAGGCGGTCGATCTTGACCTTGTTCAGCGGCAGGCCGTGCAGGTAGCTGAGGCTCGAATAGCCGGTGCCGAAATCGTCGAGCGAGAGGCGCACGCCGAGTTCGCGGAGCTGGCGCAGGATCAACCGCGTGGCGCGGGTATCCTGCAGCAGCACCGATTCGGTGATCTCGATTTCGAGCCGGCTGGGGTCGAGCCCGGTGGCGGCGAGCACCTCGCGGACGGTGCCGGTCACGTTGCCGCGGCGGAACTGGTTGGCCGACAGGTTGACCGCCACGCGAACGTCGCCGGGCCAGGTCGCGCATGTCCGGCACGCCTGGTGCAGCACCCAGTTGCCGATCTCGACGATCAGCCCCATCTCCTCGGCCACCGGGATGAATTCGGTCGGCGGGATCATGCCGCGCAACGGGTGCCGCCAGCGCAACAGCGCCTCGCAGGTCGTCACCTTCATCGTCTTCAGGTCGAACAGCGGCTGGTAGTAGACCTCGAACGAGTCGTTGGCGAGTGCGTTGCGCAGGTCGAGTTCGAGGCTGCGCCGCTCCTGCGCACGCACGTCCATTCCCGGCTCGAAGAAGCGCCAGGTGCCGCGCTGTTCCGCCTTCGACCAGTACAGCGCCATGTCGGCATTCTTGAGCAGGTGATCGGCGCCGGTCGCATCGCGCGGCGCCATGGCGATGCCGATGGTGGCGCCGATGACCACCTGGTGGCCGTCGATTTCGTAGGTCTCCGAAAGCGCCGCCACGATCCGGCGCGCCAGCGTTGCGGCCTCCTCCGGTCCGGCGGTCGGCGTCTGCACGACGACGAATTCGTCGCCGCCGAAGCGCGCGACGATGTCGCTTTCGCGGACCAGGCGCCGCAGCCGGTCGGCGACCGCGCTGAGCAGCAGGTCGCCGCGCGGATGCCCGAGCGTGTCGTTGACCTGCTTGAACTGGTCGAGATCGACGAACAGGATGGCCGACGGCTTCGATCCCGCCGCCGCCAGCGTCGCCTCCATGCGCTCGCGCAGGTGCATGCGGTTGGGCAGGCCGGTCAGGGAGTCGTAGCGGGCGAGGTGGCGGATGCGCGCCTCCGCCTCGCGGCGCTCGGTGATGTCCTCGACCAGGGCCACCGAACCGCCATTCTCCATCGGCTGGAACGTCAGGCTCAGCGTCCGTCCGTCCTGCTTGTGGATGGTGAAGCCGGACTTGTCGGCGCCGGTGAGGCGCTGTTCGAGATTGGTGGCGAAGCGGTCGCTCTCCGAGCGCAGGATCGTCCCGGCCGCGACGCAGTCGCGCACGAGATCGCGCGCCGTCTCTCCCTTGCGGTCGATGGCCGGCAGGTCGAGCAGCTCGAGCAGCCGGTTGTTGATGACCACCACGCGCTGATCCGAATCGAACATGCACAGGCCGGAGGGCATGTTGTTGAGGGCGGTATCGAAGCGGTTGGCGAGCAAGGTGACGTCGCGCGCCGAAACGACCGCATCGAGCAGGGTCTTGCGCAGCCGGTCGGAGATGAACTTGAAGCTGACGAAGAACCCGCCGAGCAGGACCGCAGCGAACGCGTAGTGCAACTGCAGCGGCACCAGCAGCGACAGGGTCACCGGGGCACCGCCGACCATGATCAGCACCGCCACGACCTGGGCGCTGCCGAAATTGCGGCCCGAGATGCCGATCATGTAGGCGATCGTTCCGGCGATGCAGATCAGCTGCACGAAGGCATCGTCTGTCCGGAAGAAAACGAGCAGGCACCAAACGCCGAGCATGCCCATGAAGGCGGCGGCACCGACGACGTAGCGCCGCTCCCAGCGCGCCGCCTGTTCGACGGTCTGGATGGTCGGCTTGACGCGCGCATATTTGCGCATGTCGAACGCCCGCACCACGGCGATGCCGACGAGCAACACCCACAGACCGCCGATGACGAGATCGTGCGTCTTCCACGCCGAAAGCAGCACAGCCAGCGAGACCGCGACCGACCCCAGGAACAGGGTGCCGATTCGGCGTACAGCGAATCGACCAGCGGAATATAGATTTCCGGCGGCAGGTCCTTCCGCGTCCGATAAGCTCGGTTAGCGCTAGACATATGCACCATCAGATTGCGCGCGGCCTGCAGCTTCCGCCGAATCCCTGAATTTTCCCTTCTGCTTATGCAGCAAATGCGTTGAACATTCGTTGATCGGCGGGTTCTACTCGCAAAAGTAGTAGAGCAGCGAAATCTGCTCTAAAAGAAGCATCGGGCAGTCGCCAGCGGCGGGCGCGTCGGCGATTGCCGCTGAAGCCCGGAAAAGACGCGGTTTAACGTGCTCGCGGGCCGGTTGGCCGGCGAAGCGCCCTGCCTCCGCACCGAGCCCAGGGATCGACCGGGCGCCGCCCCGCACCCCCGCCGCGCCAACGGATATTTCACAATACTGCCAGATGATCTGTTAACGCTGATCGCCTCTCCGCAGGCGCAACGAGCCCCGGAGCCACCGTCCCCGCCTGTCCGGGAAAGCCTCATGACAGAGATCTCGCTCGCCGGTCCGTGGACCCTGCACGACGCTGACGGCTCGGCGATAGCGCCCTGCCCGATACCCGGCGACATCCACTCGTCGCTCATCGCCGCTGGCCGCATCCCCGACCCCATGATCGGCACCAACGAAGCGGACGTGCAGTGGGTGCATGAGGCCGAATGGGAGATCCGCCGCAGCTTCACCGTTCCGGCCGGCATGCTTGCCGGCACATGGCCGGTGCTCGATCTCGAATTCGTCGATACCGTTGCCGAGGTCACGGTCAACGGAACGCCGGTCGCCAGCCTCGAATTCGAGCTTCGTCCGCCACCGCATCGATCTCACCGGCGTGCTGCATGCCGGCGAGAACGACATCGCCATCCGCTTCCGCTCGGCGACCAAGGAAGCGGCGGCGCGGGCGGCGAAACAGCCCTTCCCGATCCCCACCACCAAGAACAACCGCGTCGCCGACCTCAATATGCTGCGCAAGGCGCAGTGCCACGGCGGCTGGGACTGGGGGCCGTGCCTGATGGTGCTCGGCATCTATGCCGAGCCGACGCTGCACCTCTATGGCGAGGCGCGCATCGAGCATGCGGTGATCCGCCAGGACCATCACGGCGACGGCAACGTGACGGTGACCGCCGATGTCGAGTTGGCCGCCCGCAGCGATGCGACGGTACCGGTGACCTTCACCTTTGCCGGCAGGACGATCACCGCCGATATCAATGTCGGCGCCGAACATGGCGGACGGGCGACCCTGTCGCTCGACCTCGATTCGCCGGCGCTGTGGTGGCCGGCCGGCTATGGCGAGCAGCCGCTCTACGAGGCCAGCGTCGAAATCCCCGGCGACCGGACGACCAAGCGCGTCGGCCTCAGGAAGCTCAGGCTCATCAATGAGCCCGACGCGGCCGGCACCGCGATGACCTTCGAGGTCAACGGCTTGGCCGTCTTTGCCAAGGGTGCCAACTGGATTCCCGCCGATGCGCTGCCCAGCCGCATCACGCGCGAGCGCATCGCCCGCCTGCTCGGCGAGGCGGTTGCCGCCAACATGAACATGATCCGCGTCTGGGGCGGCGGCTTCTATGAGTTCGACGCCTTCTACGAGCTGTGCGACGAACTTGGCCTGCTGGTCTGGCAGGACATGATGTTCGCCTGCTCGCAATATCCTTCGACGCCGGAGTTCCTCAGACAGGTCGACGCCGAGGTCCGCTATCAGGTGAAGCGGCTGGCCTCGCACGCATGCGTCGCCATCTGGTGCGGCGACAACGAGGTGATCGGCTCGCTCAACTGGTACGAGGCGTCGAAGCAGAACCGCGACCGCTATCTGGTCAATTACGACCGCTTGAACCGCGTGATCGAGCAGGCGGTCACGGAAAGCGATAAGAGCCGCACCTTCTGGCCGTCATCGCCCTGCTCGGGCAAGCTCGACTATGGCGATGCCTGGCACGACGACTCTTCCGGCGACATGCATTTCTGGTCGGTCTGGCACGAGAACCGCGACTTCGAGCACTATTACGACGTCAAGCCCCGCTTCTGCTCCGAGTTCGGCTTCCAGTCCTTCCCGACCATGCACGACGTCCGCCGTTTCGCGGAGCCGAGTGCGTGGAACGCCATGTCGCCGGTGATGGAGTGGCACCAGCGCGATCCCGCCGGCAACGGCCGCATCGTCGAGACGATGACGCGCTATTTCCGCATGCCGAGCGGCTTCGCGGAGTTCCTCTATCTGAGCCAGCTCCAGCAGGCTCTGGCGATCGAGACCGCGGTGCGCTTCTGGCGCAGCCTCAAGCCACACACGATGGGCGCGCTCTACTGGCAGCTCAACGATGTCTGGCCGTCGATCTCGTGGTCGAGCCTCGACTACGCCATCGGCTGGAAGACGCTGCACTATCACGCCCGCCGCTTCTTCGCGCCGCTGGCGCTGGCCGCACGCATCGACGGCGCGCGGCTGAAGATCTCCGCCATCAACGACGGCCTGGCGTCGGTGCCGGTCGAGGTGCGACTGAGAACGATCGACCGCGACGGAACGGTGCTCGACCAGAGGAAATTCTCGGCCGAGGTGCCGGGCGACCGCGCCATCGAAATCGGCTCACCGACGATTTCCGGCGGCGGCTTCGCCCACGTCATCGACGCCCGCAGGGCCGGCGCTGCCGAATTCGATCCGCTGATGCGTCTTGTCGTCCTTGCCGACAAGCCCAAGCGCCTCGACCTGCCCGAAGCCACGGTCACGCTGGCAGCCGGCGAGGTGCCCGGCGCCTTCGTGGCTTCCGCCGATGCGCCGGCTTTCTTCGTCAAGCCGGAAGCCTCCGCCTTTGCCGGCGCCTTCGACGACGCGAGCTTCCTGCTGCTTCCCGGCGAGAACCGCGCGCTCGCCTTCCGCTCCTTCGACGGGCGCCTGCCGCAAGTGAAGGACGTGGCGGTCAGCCACCTCGCGGCGACCTATCGCTGAGGCGCGCTCAAACCGGTGCCGTCTGGCGCCACGCAATGATCCCGACCAGCACGGCGATCAGCGCGATCCAGGTGGCGATGTTGACGGTGACGGCGCGCCGCGCGCTCTTCCGTTCGGACCACGTCCTCGGCTTGATGCCCTTGACCAGAAAGACGAGCTGCGCCGCCAGGTTCACGCAGGCTATGTTGGCGACCAGCAGCATGGCGGCGCCGATGGCCAGACCTGCATTGCCGGCCGCCAGCATGATACCGACCGTCACCGCCGGCGGCAGCAGGGCGACCGCGACCATGACGCCGACCAGCGTCGCTCGACAGGCCGGTGGTGACCGAGAGCGCAGCGGCAGCACCCGAGGCGAGCGCCAGCGCGATGCCGGCATAATCGACCGATGTGCGCGCCATGAGTTCGTGACTGGCGACGTTGGGCGCGATCAGGAAGGCAAGCATGCCGGCGATCAGGATGCTCAGCACCACGCCGAGCACAGTCGCCTTGGAGGCCGAGAGCATCAGCGTGCGGTCGCCGATGGCGGCGCCGAAGGCGAAGGCAACGTTCGGCCCGAGAAGCGGCGCGATGACCATGGCGCCGATCAGGATGGCGACGCTGTCCTGCTCCAGACCGACCGAGGCGACCACCGTCGACAGGAAGACCAGCAGGATGAAATTGCTGTCGGTGCGCACGCCGCCTTCGACCAGATGGTAGAGCTCCTCGCGCGAGGCGCGGGCCTGCTCTTCCTGCTTCTTCCCCTCGTCCTCCTCCTGGCCCGCGTCCTCTCCTTCCGGTTTCTCTTTTTCCTCCTCCGGCTCCTCGAACGGGATGACGGCATCGGTCGGCAGCATGACGATGCGCCAGTTCTCCGACTTGCCGAGAGCGCCCTGCAGACGGTCGAGCAGGCCCTGCCGGTCGATCTCGCCGACCACCAGCCGGATCATCCGGCGACCGTCTGCGAGCGGCGCCGGTGCCTTCTGGACGTCATCGACGTCGAGTTCCTCGGCGATCGCAAGCACCGCCTGAACGCGGTCCTCCGGCGTTACCACTTCGATCAGCTTGAAGGCCATGTGCCTCCGGGTTCGTCGGGACGCGGGATGTGCCCGGTCAGTGTAGCAATCGCAGGCCGGCGGCACACCCCGGCACCGAGTGGGCACCGGTCGCACCGGTCATGCTGCCCCATTGCATCACCGCCTCCCGTTCCCCGGACGCAGCGCAGAGCGCGTCATTCCATGCCGCGCTGCGCCCGGGACACGGGCATCGAGCGCCGTGCCCTTACCCCTCTCCCTTCCGTCCTAAGCCTCTCGGGCGCTTTGCGCCCTGCGAGGCCAAGGCCGAAAGCCCTCTCCCGCAAGGGGCGAGGGGGAGCAAGGCCAACCTCCTCGGTATCACTGCACGGCCTGTGTTTGGGGGACGGGGCGGTATCGGCACGCTCTCCTCATCCCACCGGGACATGCCTTCTCGTTCTCGCGAGCGATTTGCTCCGAGCTATGAGCCTTTCAAAGAGCGTCCCTCTGCCCGAAGGCATAAGGGGGTGGCGGGCGCCCGGCGAATGCCGTGCGGTTACTCCGCGAAACTGGGGCGCTCGCCCGAGCGCCCGCCGCGGCGATTTTATCCCGTCTCCCGGCAGGCTCTTTACCCCGAAGGTAGACGAGGCTCAGGCCCTTAAGGCCAGCCGGTCGCAAGACCGACGATCCCGCCGGGAACGCCCCGCAGGGGAAAGGTCGGAAGCCTCTCCCGGGCGGGGGCACCGCTCCGCTCCCCCCATGAAGTTCCGGTCGACACGGGACCCCTTTCTCGGGAGCGGACGCGAGCATCGTCTCATGGGTTTGAGGGGGCGGGGACAGATTTATTTTCCCGCAGCCGCCGGGTGTTTCACGCCGGTGCCTGCGGAGGACGACGGATCGAGGGGGCACGGCTGCGTGGTTGCGAACGGAAATCGGGCGGCAGCGGAACCGGAGTGCCGGCAAACCAATTGCCGCAGCCCCGGGATCCTCAGGGCTCCAGTTCGGTGTCCCAGTAGAGATAGTCCATCCACGAATTGTGAAGGTAGTTCGGCGGGAAATGACGGCCGTTATTGTGGAGCTGCGCCACGGTCGGCTGGAAGGGCATCTGCGACGGCCACATGCGCGCTTCGCCGGTGCTCAGGCCACCCTTCCTCAAGTTGCATGACGAGCAGGCGGCGACGACGTTGTCCCACGTCGTCTGGCCGCCGCGCGATCTCGGCACGAGGTGATCGAAGGTCAGATCGTCCCGCGTACCGCAATACTGACAGGCGAAGCGGTCGCGCAGGAACACGTTGAAGCGCGTGAACGCCGGGTGGCGCGCCGGCTTGACATAGGTCTTGAGCGACACCACCGAGGGCAGCTTCATCGAGAAGGAAGGGCTGTGAACCGCCGTATCGTATTCCGAAACGATGTTCACGCGCTCCAGGAACACCGCCTTGATGGCGTCCTGCCACGACCACAGCGACAGCGGATAGTAGCTGAGCGGACGGTAATCGGCATTGAGCACGAGCGCCGGATTGGACCCCGGCGAAACAGCGATATTCACTGACGCCTTCCTGATTCTATCCGTAATGCCCGAAGGTTAGGCCTCCGGTGCGGCGCATACTCTATACGGGCTGTGACAGCCATGTGAAGGGGGGCGGGGGAGCACAGCGACATCCGGCTGCACTGCCTCGACAAACGCCGCCCGCATTGCCATATTGTTGATGAAGCGAGGCATATGGCACTGACATGGCTTCTCACAGACGTTCCCCGCAGACATCGGCTGCCGCAGAAGCGCGCGAGGTTGTCGTGCGCGACATCGCAGACGCGGCCCTGCCCAAGTCGCCAATGATTTCGCGCCACACCGGCCGCTCTCGGCGTCCTCGCGAAACAAGGCTACTCGCAGGCCGAAATCCACGCACTCGTTGTGCCGAAACGCACGCTGGCGCGTCGGCAGGCGGCAAACGAGCCCCTGTCGGTCGAGGAGACCGACAAGGCGCTGCGGCTGGAACGAGTGGCGAGCCTCGCCACCCGCGTCTTCGGCGACGCCGACAAGGCCAACCGGTGGCTGCGGAAGCCAAAGCGCCATCTCGACGGCGCCACCCCGCTGGCATTTCTGGGCAGCGAAGCCGGGGCGCGGGTGGTGGAAGACATGCTGCAGCGTATCGACTTCGGCATGGTAGCCTGAGCGCGGCGCGCCGTGCGCATCTGGCGCATCTCGAACTACGCCGATCTTTCGGGCGAAGGCGGCAAGCGGGCATCGGCACGCTGGCACACGCGAGGCCGGCCGATCGTGTACCTTGCCGAACATCCGGCACTGGCGCTCCTGGAGAATCTGGTGGGCTCGGAAATCGAGGCGAGCGACCTGCCGGCGACCTATCAGCTGCTTGAGGTCGACGTTCCAGGCGGCATTGCCGATTCCTTGCCTAGACCTTTCGGGAGTTCCCGAATGGGGCACGAACCTCGCGTACACCCGCGCGCTTGGCGACCGGTGGCTGGAAAGCCGGACCACCGCAATCCACCGGGTCCCGTCGGTCATCGTTCCGAGAGCATGGAATATCCTTCTCAATCCGCTCCATCCTGACGCCGGGCGCGTCCGGATCGTCTCCATATTGCGGGCGGCATATGATCCACGGCTATTCGGCGCCGCCGGCTAGCAGCAAATCGATCGCCTACCGCCGCCCCCCTCCACATCCCCGCCCGAATTGCCTAAATAGAATAACTGAGGGAGGAGGCGTCCCGAGGAGCAGCGCCATGGCGGTTTCGTTCGACTGGAGAGTGCCCCCGAAGTGGCACCGCATGCCGAAGACTATGGTTTCGACCTCGACGCGGCACTGCGGGCGATGGTCGGCATCCGCTCGGTCGTGCCCGTCGACGCCTTCACCGCCGACATTCTCGGCACCGAGCGCAGCGGCAATGGCGTCATCATCCGCGATGACGGCGTCATCCTCACCATCGGCTATCTGGTCACCGAGGCCAGCGAGATCTGGCTGACGCTCGCCGACGGCCGCATCGTCGCCGCCACCCCGATCGGCTACGACCAGGACACCGGCTTCGGCCTCGTGCAGGCGCTCGGCCGGCTCGACATGCCGGCGTTGCGGCTCGGCAATTCGGATGATGCCGTGCCGGGCGCGCCGGTGGTCGCCGCCGGTGCCGGCGGCGCCGGCCATTCGCTCGCCGCAAAAGTGGTCGCCCGGCAGGAATTCGCCGGCTATTGGGAATATCTGCTCGACGAGGCGATCTTCACCGCGCCCGCCCACCCCTATCGGGGCGGCACCGGCTTGATCGGCGGCGACGGGCGGCTGATCGGCATCGGCTCGCTGCAGCTCGAACAGGCGACCGACGAGGGCGAGGGCGTGCCGCTCAACATGTATGTGCCGATCGACCTGTTGAAGCCGATCCTCGACGACATGTTGATGATGGGTCAGCCCAACCGGCCGCCGCGGCCGTGGCTCGGCCTCTATGCGACCGAAGTCGACGATCGCGTCGTGATTGCCGGCGTCTCCGGCAAGGGCCCCGCCGGCCGGGCGCTTGCGCGAGGGCGACATCGTGCTCTCCGTCGGCGGCATGCGGGTCACGGGTCTCGCCGGCCTCTTCCGCAAGATCTGGTCGCTCGGCGATGCCGGCGTCAAGGTGCCGATGACCGTGCACCGCGACGGCCGCCCGCTCGACATCACGGTGCCATCGGGCGACCGCAACCGCTTCCTCAAGGGGCCGAGCCTGCACTGAGGGCGACGCCTCCCAGGGCGCGGCCGCCGCTGTCGCCGGGCATTTCCTGCGGACGCCAGCCCCAGCCCCCCTCTCCCCCTGCGGGAGAGGGCTGTTTTTCTTGGCGAGCGGAGCGAGCCTAGAAAAACAGGGTGAGGGGTGAAGCACCGAGGGAAGCCACGAGCGCGACAGGCGCGCGCCGTGTGCGCGGGAACTGGGCCTTGCATGCGCCGGCGCGGCCGGCTCCATCGCCGCTTTGCTGTAGCCGCACCGGTGTCCCCCTCTCCCTTCCGGCCTAAGCTTCTCGCTCACTGCGCTCGCTGCGAAGCCAAGGCCGGAAGCCCTCCCCCACCAAGGGGGAGGGGGAGATTGGGGAGGCGCTTCGGGAAATGCCGATCCGGCTTTGCCTATTCGTGCCTGAGCGCCTCGATGGGATCGAGGCGGGCGGCGCGGCGCGCCGGGAAGTAGCCGAAGATGACGCCCACCGCCGCCGAGAACAGGAAGGCGATGGCGACGATGCGCGGGTCGATGACCAGCGGCACATGCAGGAAGCTGGCGGCGACCGCCGACAGCGAGAAGCCGACCAGCACGCCGACCACGCCGCCGAACAGCGACAGCACGATCGCCTCGACCAGGAACTGCAGGAGCACCTGGCCGGCCTCCGCGCCGATGGCCAGACGGATGCCGATCTCGCGCGTGCGCTCGGTCACCGACACCAGCATGATGTTCATGATGCCGATGCCGCCGACCAGCAGGCTGACGCCGGCCACCGCCGACAACAGGCCGGTGAGCACGCCGGTGATGCTGGTCAGCATGTTGGCGATCTGGGCGGTGTCGAAGACGTTGAACGTGTCGCGCTCGCCGGGCGCGATGTGACGGCGCTCGCGGAACAGCTCCTCGATGCTGTTGGTGACCTCGGCCGTCGTATAGCCGTCCGCCACGGCGACGAAGATCAGCGGCACGTCGTTATTGCCGGTGATGCGGCGCTGGACGGTCTTCAGCGGCATCACCACCGTGTCGTCCTGGTCCTGGCCGAAGCCCGATGCGCCCTTGGTCTCGAGGATGCCGATCACCTTGCAGGCAATCTGCTTCAGGCGGATGGTGGCGCCGAGCGCCTCGGTCTGGCCGAACAGATCGGTCTTGGTGGTGCTGCCGAGAACGCACACGGCGGCGCCCGACTGCAGCTCCGCATCGGTGAATTCGCGCCCCTCGACCACCGGCCAGTCGCGCGCATCGAAGAAGCGGTTGTCGGTGCCGGTGACCTGCATGGCGTGGTTGGCGCTGCCATAGACCGCGGTCATGTTGCTGCTGGCGGCCGGCGCCACGACGCGGATGCCCTGCACCTGGGTGGCGAGCGCTGCCACGTCGCGCTGGTCGAAGTTCTTGGTGGCGGCACCGGCGACGTCCGGTCCCGGTCCGCCGCGCGCGGCGCGCACCATCAAGAGGTTCGAGCCGAGCTTGGCGACGTCGTTGGTCACCTGCGCCGTGGTGCCCTGGCCGAGCGCCACCATGACGATGACCGCGGCCACGCCGATGACGATGCCGAGCACGGTGAGGAACGAGCGCAGCGCATTGCGCATGATGGTGCGCAGCGACAGCTTGAGGGTTTCGACGAGCATGTCAGGCAGCCTCCGCCGATGGCCCGTCATGGGCGATCTCGCCGTCGAGGAAATGGATCACGCGATGGGCGTAGTCCGCCATGTCGTGCTCGTGGGTGACCATGACCACGGTGATGCCGACCTCGCGGTTGAGCGCGGTGAGCAGGTTCATGATGTCGCGGCTGGTCGCCGTATCGAGATTGCCGGTCGGCTCGTCGGCGAGAATCACCTGCGGGCTGGTGACGATGGCCCGGGCAATGGCGACACGCTGCTGCTGGCCGCCGGAGAGCTCGTTGGGGTCGTGATGGGCGCGGTCGGCCAGCCCGACCTTGGCCAGCGCGTCGAGCCCCACGCGCCGCCGCTCGGCCGCGCGCATGCCGCGATAGATCAGCGGCAGCTCGACGTTCTCGATCGCCGAGGTGCGCGGCAACAGGTTGAAGCCCTGGAAGACGAAGCCGATGAAATGGCGGCGGATCAACGCCTGATGGGCGGCATCGAGATCGCCGACATTGGCGCCGTCGAAGGCATAGGTGCCCGAGGTCGGCCGGTCGAGGCAGCCGAGGATGTTCATCGCCGTCGACTTGCCCGAGCCGCTGGGGCCCATGATGGCGACGAATTCGCCACGCGGAATGGCGAAATCGACGCCCTTCAATGCCGCCACCTCCGCGTCGCCACTGCCGTAGGTCTTGGTCACCTGGCGGAATTCGATCAGCGGCGCGTCCATGGCCGCGCCCTCACGATGCCGTCCGCGAAGCGACGATGACCTTGTCGTCGACCGTCAGCTTGCCGGTCACCACTGTATGGGTGCCGTCGGAGGAGCCGACCTTGACCGGCACGGCGACCGGCGCACCGTCGCGCAGCACCCAGACCTTGGCGCGGCCGTTGGTAGCGCCCGCCGGCGGCTGGCTCCTGGCCGGCCGGCGTGGCATCAGCAGTCCCAAGAGCCCGGCGCCGCGACCGGAACTGCGCTCGGCGGTCACCGGTGGCGACCAGCGCAGCGCCGCATTGGGCACCTGAATGGCGTCCTTGACCGTCTCGACGGTGATGTCGGCGGTGGCCGTCATGCCCGGCCTGAGCAGCAAGTCGGAATTGTCGACGGTGAGCACCGCCGTATAGGTGACCACGCCTTCCACCGTCGCCGGCGAGTAGCGCACCTGCGCGATCTCCGCCGGGAAGCTCTTGCCCGGATAGGCCTCGACGGTGAAGGTGGCCTTGTCGCCGTGCTTGACCTTGCCCATGTCGGCCTCGTCGATGCCGACTTCGAGCTGCATGTTCGTGAGGTCCTCGGCGAGCGTGAACAGGGTGGGCGCCGACAGCGACGAGGCGACGATCTGGCCCGCCTCGACGTCGCGCGACAGCACCACGCCGTCGATCGGCGAGAGGATTTCGGCCTTGGCGAGGTTGGTCTGGGCGATCGAGACATTGGCCTCGGCGATCTTTGCATTCGCCTCTGCCGCGGCCAGCGCCGCCTTGGCACGCTCGCTGTCGGCCTTGGCCGAATCGAGCGTCTGCTGCGACGAGACGTTGCGCGCCAGAAGGTCGACGGCGCGCTTCAGGCCGATATCCGTCTCCGTCACCGTCGCCTGCGCCTGGGCCACATCCGCCTTGCGCGCCGCCAGCGTCGCTTTGGCAAGCGCCAGATTGGCGTTGAGCGTGTCCGTGTCGAGCCTGGCCAGCACCTCGCCCTTCTTCACCGTGTCGTTGTAATCGGCGGCGACCGAGCGGACGGTGCCGGACAGCTCGCTCGAGATCGAGACCTCATTGGTTGGCTGGACCGTTCCGGTCGCCGTGACGGTGACGGTGAGGTCGCCCTTTGTGACCGGCTGCGTCGAATAGGTGACCGATGGTCCGCCGGAGCCGGACATGAGCCAGGCGCCGAGGCCGGCCAGGGCCGCCACGACGACCACGGCGATGGTCACGACACGGCGGCGGCGGCCGGATTTGCGGCCGCTGGCGAGAACAGCGCCGATCTCGCTGTTGGGCGAGGACTGGCGCACGGGATCACCCGTTTCGGGCGTTTTTTGCAGCATGGCGTCTTCTATATGGTGACGAGGGTCACTGACTGACACGAATCAATCGCCGTCTTCCTCCGCCGTTCCTTGCTTAAATTTCTGTCATCTCGGCGGCGGCGGCACGCGGCAGAACAGCACGGCCGCCCTGAACCGCGTCTGAATGGGCCGGCCGGCTAGGCCAGGTCGAGCCGCATGTCGATCTGGATGCCGTCGGGATCGCTGCCCGGCGGATCATCGACGAAGCCCAGCGACCGGTAGAGGGCGAGCGCCGCATCGAAGCGGCGCACCGTGCTCAGGAATATGGCGCGATAGCCGAGCGCCCGGGCGGATTCGATGAGACTGGTGACCAGTGCCCGGCCGACGCCGTGCCCGCGCGCCTCTTCTTGCACGAACAGGCGGTTCAGCTCCGCCTCGTCGCCCGCGTGCCGTTGCAGGGTGACGGCGCCGACCGGCACCCCGTCCAGCCGCGCCAGAAGGCATTCGCCCTCCGGCGGATTGCAGGTGGTGAGCAGCCTCTCCAGGTGCCCCTCGAAGTCGTGCCCGTCGAAATAGGCGTCGATGACGGCGGTCATGTCGGGCATGAATTCGTAGTTCCATGCCCTGAGCGCCCGCGCCATCGCCCGTACCTCTTCGGCGTCCGCCTCGTCGCGCACGCGCACGATCTCGATGACTGCCCCAGACATGGCGCCTCGCTCAGGCCAGCACCCGGCGCAGGAAATCGACGCCGAGGGCGAGGCCCTCCTGATCGATGCCGTGCTGCAGGCCGGGGCGGACATGCAATTCGACCTCGAAGCCGGCATCGCCGAGCACGCGGGTCGCGGCGGTGAGCGCGATCGCCGGGATGACCGGGTCGGCATCGCCGTGGACGAGCAGGACCGGCGGCAGATGGCTGAGTTCCTCGGTCAGATGCTCCGGCCCTGCCAGCAGCCCGGAATAGCCGACGATGCCGGCAATGCGGCCCTTGCGCCGCGGGCCGACATGCAGCGCCATCATCGTGCCCTGGCTGAAGCCGACCAGAACCAGACGGTTGTCGGCAAGAGCATGGGCGGCGAGTTCGGCATCGAGGAAGGCGTCGAGCGCCGGGGCCGCCGACTGCACCCCCTGGCGCAGGCGATGCGGGTCGGCTTCGGCGAGCGGGAACCACTGGCGGCCGACCGGCGCCTGGGCGCAGGGCTCGGGCGCGTGCGGCGCGACGAATGCCGCCCCCGACAGGACCGGCGCCCATAGGCGGCCGATGTCGATGAGGTCGTTGCCGTCGGCGCCATAGCCATGAAGGAAGACCACGAGACTGGTGGCCGGTCCGCCCGCAAGCGGGGCAATGCGCGGCCCGTCAAGGATTGTCATGCTGTTTCCGGATGCCCGTTTCCATGCCGGTCAAATTGCCGGAACTGACCGCCGAAGCCAACAGCAACCATGCGCCTATAGCGGCAGCTTCCCGGCTTTCTTGCGGGCGCCGTAATAGGCCCAGAAGAGCGTGGCGGCGACGCTGCGCCAGGGCGACCAGCGCTCGGCGCATTCGGCAAGCACGGCGGGATCGACCGGCGGTTCGAGGCCGAAGGCATCGGCAACCGCCATGCGCAACGCCAGGTCGCCGACCGGGAAGATGTCCGGATGGCCGAGGCAGAAAAGCAGGTAGATGTCCGAAGTCCACCGGCCGATACCCTTGATGGCGGTGAGCTTTGCGTGGGCTTCCTCGGCCGGCAGCTCGGCCAGGCCATCGAGGTCGAGCCCGTCGCGGCAGGCGGCGGCGACCGCGCGCAAGGTGCGGATCTTGGGTGCCGACAGACCGGCCTTGCGGAAGCGCGGCTCGCGGGCGCGGCCGATCGCCTGCGGCGTGATCTCCGGGAAGACGGCGACGAAGCGCCCCCAGATGGCATCGGCACTGGCCACCGATACCTGCTGGCCGATGACGACCCGGGCAAGCCCGGCGAAGCCCGGCGCCCGCCGGCGCAGCGGCAAATCGCCGGCAGCGCGGATCACCGGTTTCAGGCGCCTGTCGGCCTTGGCGAGGAAGGCGACGCCCGCAGCGACGTCGTCCGTGGTCTCGATGGTGCGCATGGCTTGCCCGGGCTGCTAAATGAGGGGTGATGAGCCTTCAAGCCGAATATGAGCCCGTGCAACCCGTTTTCCGCTTCGCCCCCTCGCCCACCGGTGGCCTGCATCTCGGCCATGCCTTCTCGGCGCTGACCGACTTCGACCTCTGCCGACAGGCGGGCGGCCGCTTCCTGCTCAGGATCGAAGACACCGATCCCACCCGCTGCCGGCCGCAATACGAGGCCGCAATCTACGACGATCTCCGCTGGCTGGGGCTCGCATGGGAGGAGCCGGTGCGCCGCCAGTCCGAGCACATCAGCGACTATGCCGAAGCGATCGGCCGCCTTTCGGCGATGGGATTGGTCTATCCAGCCTTCATGAGCCGCGGCGAGGTCGGCGCCGCCAGCGAAGGGACCGATTGGCCGCGCGACCCTGACGGGGTGCCGCTCTATCCTCCGCACGATCGCGCGCGATCGTCGGCCGAGCGGCAGGCCCTGATCGATGCCGGCGCCCCCCACGCGCTGCGCCTCGACATGGAGAAGGCCGCCGCCATGGCCGGTCGGCTCGACTGGCAGGAGGACGGCTCCGGCACGCCGCACACCGTCGCCGCAGATCCACGCGCCTTTGGCGACGTCCTGCTCGTCGGCCGCGACCGGCCGGCCTCCTACCACATCGCCGTCGTCGTCGACGACGCGCTGCAGGGCGTCACCCATGTGGTGCGCGGCCGCGACCTCTTCGCCGCGACCTCTGTCCATGTGCTCTTGCAGCACCTGCTCGGCCTGCCGGCGCCGCGCTACTTCCATCACCGGCTGATCACCGATTCCGCCGGGCGCAAGTTTTCCAAGTCCGACCGCGACACCGCGCTTGCCAGCCTGCGCGCCGCCGGCAAGACACCGCAGGACATCCGCCGGATGGTCGGGCTGTAGACACCTCCCCCCGAATTCGGAGGGAGGTCGGGGTCTATCGGCCTAGGCGGCGAGGCGCAGGACCGCTTCGAAGCCCTTGCGATCAAGCTTGACGAAGTTGCCGAGCTTCTTGGTGTCGCCGTTGGTGCCCTTCTCGGCCATTTCGGCAAAGCGGTCGTCGGTCACACCCAGACCCGGAAGGGTCGTCGCGAGGCCCAGCGACTGGAAGAAGGCCTCCATGCGGTCGATACCTGCCCGCCCGGTTGCCTCCAGGTCGAAGACGTCGAGCTCGACGTTCCACACCCGCACCGCCCATTGGGCGAAGCGGTTCACGTCGTGCTTCTGGACATATTTCATCCAGGCCGGAAAGACGACGGCGAGGCCGGCGCCGTGCGCCACGTCGTATATGCCGGAGAGTTCGTGCTCGATCATGTGCGAGCCCCAGTCGCCGACCCGGCCGGTGTTGAGCAGGCTGTTATGGGCGATCGTGCCGGCCCACATGAACTCCGCCCAGGCATCGTAGTCCTGGCGATTGGCCATGACCTTGGGGGCTGCGGCGATGATCGTCTTCATCGTCGCTTCGAGCAGGCGGTCGGTGAAATCGACGTTCTTCACATTGGTGAAGTAGCGCTCCATCAGGTGCGACATGATATCGGTGGCGCCACAGGCGACCTGGAAATCCGGCATGGTGAAGAGCAGTTCCGGATTCATGATCGAGAACTTCGGAAAGATGACATCCGTGTCGACGGCGCGCTTCAGCCAGCCATCCTCGTTGGTGATGACACTGCTGACCGAGGCTTCGGAGCCGGCGGCGGCGAGCGTCAGAACCGTGCCGACCGGCAGCGTTGCCTTCGGCTCGCCCTTGCCGATGTAGAAGTCCCACACGTCGCCATCGATCACCGCACCCATGGCGATGGCCTTGGCCGAGTCGATGACGCTGCCGCCGCCGACCGCCAGAACCAGCCCGAGATTGTGTTGCTTGCACAGCTTGACGCCCTCATGGACCAGGGTGAGGCGCGGATTCGGCTTGACGCCGCCCAGTTCCACCCATTCGACGCCGGCCGCCTTGAGCGAGGCGGTCACCCGGTCGATGAGGCCGGAGGTGCGGGCGCTGTTGCCGCCGTAGTGCAGCAGCACCTTCTTCGAATAGACCGAAACCTCGGCGCCGACCTGGTTTTCGGTGCCGCGTCCGAAGATGATCTTGGTCGGGTTGCGAAATTCAAAATTGTTCATCGTTTCCTCCGGCCGCAGCCTCTTTCGTGCGCTTGCTGCACTCATGGTGGCCCTGCCGGCCCTGGCCGGCGAGATGCCTGTCCGCTGCACTTTATCAGCTACAAATCGGCCCCGCGACCATCTCGCGGATGCGCTCCCCGGCTCCTGCCGCTAAACTCCGGCGCCGGCGTTTTCAGAACCGGGCAAGGGAGTCGATGCGATGAGCGAACGTCCGAACGTCTACCGCCATGTCGTGCTGTTCAAGTTCAAGGACGCCACGCCACCCGAGACGGTGGCCGGGATCGAGGACGCTTTCCGGGCGTTCTGCGCCTCGCTGCCGTTCGTCACCGATTTCGAATGGGGGCTGAATTCATCGCCGGAAGGCCTCAACCAGGACTTCACGCATTGCTTCATCGTGACCTTCGCCGGTCCGCAGGGGCGCGACCAATACCTGCCGCATCCCGCCCATCATGCCTTCGTCGAGCGCTGGCTCGACCCCAACCTGGAAAAGGTCTGCGTCGTCGACTACGCCGCCCAGGACTGAGGCAGACCGGGACGCTACAGCCACTCCACCACGTGCAGCCAGGCCGCGACGGTGACCACCGCCGCCGCGGTGCTTAGCGTGATGGCGTTCGAGGCCATCGCCTCGCCGGTACGGAAGCGGGCTGCCACCAGCCACGCATTGACGCCGGTCGGACAGGCCGCGCCGATGACCAGCGCCTTGGCCCAGACCGGCGGCAGCGGGATGACCGTCGCCAGCAGCGCGAAGACGATGGCCGGCATGACGATGAGCTTGAGGCCGGCGATGATGAGTGCCGGCCGCACATTGCCGCTCAGGCCATAGCGGCGCAGCGTCATGCCGACGGTGAACAGCGCCAGCGTTCCGGCGATACCCGACAGCCGGCTGATGACCGTGCCGACGGGCCCGCCGAGCGGCAGCCCCGTGAGGCGCCAGACGATGCCGGCGGCGATGCCGATGATGATCGGATTGGTGGCCAGCGCGATGGTCGCCGCCCACAGCGCCGCCCGCAGATTGGCATGTGCCGACACGCCATCGACGACCAGCGCCCGCTCGTTGAGGATGGTGCTGACCGTCATCATCACCGGCAGATTGATGGTGATGAGCACGGCCAGCGCCGCCGCACCCTTGTCGCCATAGGCGACGATGACCAGCGGAATGGCAAGCAGCAGCATGTTGGGAAACGCCGACGAAACGCCGGCGACCACGCCGGTGCGCGCGTCGCGACCGAGAAGCCGGCGCACGGTGAGCGTGCCGATGGTCCACACGACGGCGAAGCCGACATAGTAGGCAAGCCACACATTGACCGGCGAACCGCCGGAGAAA
The DNA here is from genome assembly GCA_963743015.1 of uncultured Alphaproteobacteria bacterium. GTDB lineage: Bacteria > Pseudomonadota > Alphaproteobacteria > Rhizobiales > Kaistiaceae > CAVSRC01. The sequence goes on along the minus strand of CAVUOD010000031.1, from coordinate 287,457 downwards.
TCGGCAGTCGCCAAGACGCGGAAAATGAGCAGCGGCAGGGCGATGATGAAGCAGAAATCGGCCAGTGCCCGGTCGCTGCCCTCGGGCAGCAGGCGCGCCCAGGCGACGGCATAGCCGATGCCGATCAGCCCGAAGACGGGAAGCACGATGGTGACGATCTGATTCACAACGGTTCCAGTTTAGCCGCTCGTTAAGCAAAACCGGGGATACTTGCCCCGTCTTGTTGCGTTTGGCGAGGGCGTCATGAACGACGAACCGATCGTTCATCTCACGGTCAATGGCCGCCGGCCGCGGGTGGCCATTGTTGGCGGCAGCCCGGCCAGCGCCATGATTGCCACCATTTTGGTCGGCCAGTTCGGCTGCGAAACCCTCACCGCTGCCGGCGGCGAGGCCGCCCTGGCGCTGCTCCGCCGCGACCCGGCGATCGACCTCATCGTGCTCGACCTCGCCATCCCCGACATGGACGGCATCGTCGCCGCCGAGCTGATCCGCACCCTCGGCGGCCGCTCGACCATGCCGATCATCGCCATCACCGACGACCGGGCTCGCCTGGCCGCGCCGCGCGCCCGCGCCGCCGGCTTCAGCGGAGCGGTGGTCAAGCCCTACAGCCCGCGTGAGCTCTACGCCGCCATAGAGACGGCGCTCGCCCGCGCCGCGGCGACGGTGGTCATCGGCCACGCCTGAATCACGTTGAATCGCTGTTGAGCGACATGCCTGTTCTTTTCCCCTCCCCCCTTGCGGGCGAGGGTCTATGGCGGGTGCTCAGGAAGAATTCGAACGTCGATCGGTCCTAGCCGATCGTCCCGTCCCGCAGGCGGGCGAGCGCGGCATTGAACTCCGCCCCGAACAGGAGCAGCCACCGCCACCATGTAGAGGAAGAAGATGGCGGTGAACACGCCGGCGAGCCCGGCATAGGTCGCTGCCATGTTCGAGAAGCTGTCGAGGTAGATGCGGAATACCCAGGCGGCGACGAACCAGCCGGCGAGCGTGAAGGCGATGCCCGGCCACAGATGCGGCCAGTGCGGCCGCCCTGCCGGCAGCCAGACATGGGCCACCGCCAGCACCGCCACCAGCAGCAGGGCGGCGATGACGGCCCGCACCAGGACCGAGAGCGCGGTCAAGCGGCCTGAGCAGCGGCGCCACCGCCAGCAGATCATGCAGCACGGTGGTGCCGAGCGCCGCCAGCAGGACGAGGACGAGGCTGGCCGCCGCTCCGGCCACCACCAGCACGATGCTCTGTCCGCGGCGGAAGACGATCGAGCGGCGATCGACGACCCGGTAGGCACGGTTGAGGGCGTTGCGGACGGCTTCGATGCCGTTCGAGGCGAGATAGACCGTGATCACGGCGGAAACGGTGAGCAGGCCGCGATGCTCGCTTGCCAGCACCCGCCGGACCTCGTCCGCGATCGGACCGGCGACGTCCTGCGGCCAGACCGCGAAGAGGATCCCGGCGACCCGTACCGACACCCCCTCGGCGCCGACGAAACCGGCGAGCGAGGCCACGAAAATCAGGAACGGGAACAGCGCCATCAGCGCCGACAGGGCGACGTGGCTGGCCATCGCCCAGCCGTCGTCCCAGAGGAAATGGCCGAAAGCGTCGCTGACGACCACCCAGGCGATACCGACGGGACCACGCTCAACCTTCGCCATGGATCGTGCCGCGCTCCTGGCTTCCTCGCCCCGATTGCGGGGAAAAACCGGCGTCACCGGCCTTTTTTGCCCGCTACGCCACGGATTTGGCGCCGGTTCTTGCCGCCCTGGTTAATTGCCAGAACATGGCGCAAATGGCCGGATTCGGTCATCGCGATCGAATCCGTGTGAGACTTAATGGCCGCAGGTAACCACCTTCATAGATGTCAACCGTGAAGCCCCTTGCATCATAACGGAAATCTCGGCCATCTTCGTCCAGCGGCGGGTGCATTGGGGGACGATAAAATGGTGGACATGAGCCGCCGCGATGTGATCGGCGCCACACTCGATACCGGTGAAGTCGCGAGTGCGACAACCGGGCCGAAAATTCAGCCGCCGCCGCGCACGATTCTGATTACCGGCTGTTCGTCGGGCATCGGCTACCACTGCGCCCACGCCCTCCAGCAGCATGGCGGCTGGCGCGTCTTCGCCTCCTGTCGCAGGCAGGAGGACGCCGACCGGCTTGCCCACGAAGGACTGGAGACGCTGCGCCTCGACCTTTCCGACAGCGCCTCCATCGCGGCGGGAGTCGAAGAGGTGCTCAAGCGCACCGGCGGCAAGCTCGACGCGCTGTTCAACAACGGCGCCTACAGCCAGCCCGGTGCCTTCGAAGACGTACCGACCGAGAACGTCCGCAAGCTCTTCGAGACCAATTTCTTCGGCTGGTACGAACTGACCCGCCTCGTCCTGCCGGTCATGCGCAAACAGGGCCACGGCCGCATCGTCAACTGCTCGTCGGTGCTCGGTTTCGTCTCCGCCCGCTTCATGGGCGCCTATTCCGCCACCAAGCACGCGGTGGAGGGCTGGACCGACACGCTACGTCTGGAGCTTCATGGAACCGGGATCGAGGCGATCATCCTCCAGCCCGGACCCATCCACACGCGCATGCTCGACAATGCCCGCGGCCACTTCCTGGAGACGGTGGACGTGCGCAACTCCTTCTTCCGCGGCGACTACGGCCGCGAGCTGAAGAAATATGCCATCGGCCACCGCACCAACTGGTTCAAGCGCGGACCGGAGGCGGTCGCCGAGAAGCTTTTCCATGCGCTCGAAGACCCGCACCCGCGGCCGCGCTACCGGGTCACCATCCCGACCCTGGTCGGTGCCTGGCTGAAGCGGCTGCTGCCCACCCGCATCATGGACAGGGTGCTGCTGCAGCAGCGCTGAGGCCGGCCTGTTTCACGCCGGTTCGGTCGGGCGCGGCGCCCGGCGCCAGCGGACCGCGTAAGGCAGCGCGAACAGATAGAGGCCGGTGAACAGCTGCAGGAAGAGCGGCGGCAGCGGCGAATAGACGACCCAGGCAGGCGGCTTCCCCAATCCCATCGCGACGAAGTTGGCGACGACGGCCGCGGTGAAGGCGATCGACAGCCAGCGATGGGTCTGCCGAATCCGGATTGTCCAGTCCATCGGGATTCCCTTTCAGGATGAGGCAAAGCGGACCGGGCGACCGGCGGCACGCGCCGGCTCAGCGCAACTGGGTGATTTGAATGAGGTTGCCGCAGGTGTCGTTCAGCTGGGCGATGGTCGAGCCGGTCACGCCGGTTGGCGCCATGGTGAACGTGGCCCCGCGCGCTTTGATGCGTTCGTAGTCGCCCTTGATGTCGTCGGTGAACAGCATGAGCGCCGGCTGGCTCTGCTGGAACATGGCCTCCTGGTAGGCCCTGGCCGCCGGATTGTCGTTGCGGGCGAGTTGCAGCTCGGTCCCCTCCGGCTCATCGGGCGAGACCACGGTCAGCCAGCGATAGGGCCCGTTGCTGACATCGGCCTTCTTGGCGAAGCCCAGGACGTCGGCATAGAAGCGCAGGGCCTTTTCCTGGTCGTCCACATAGACGCTGGTCAACTTGATCTTCATCGCTGTCGTTCCGTTGTTCGATTGGCCGTGTTTTCAGCTGGGCGACGGGCGCGGGCGGGCGCTTCAATCCGTCTGCGCCAGGATCTGCTCGAGGGCTGCAAGGAAGCGCGGCCAACCGGCCTTTGCCCCCCGATAGTAGGGCTCCTGATCCGGCCGGAATCCCGTCTGCTCCATGCGCAGGCGGGTCCCTGTGGCCGTCGCGGTGAGTGTCCACGTGACGACGCTTTCAAGATCCTTGGTGTCCCACGAGTAGGACAGCGTCTTGTGCGGCTCGACCGCCAGGACCCGGCAGCCGACGGCGCCCCAGTCCGCACTGAGCGTGAACGTCTGGCCCACGACCGGGCTGAAATCGTTCTTCATCAGCCACTCCTCGATCAGATGCGGTTGGGTGAGCGCGCGCCAGATCTTTTCCGGCGGATGTGCAAACTCGCGTTCGACAACGACAGATCGCGTCGTCGCCGCGTCGCTCTTGCTCATTGGTCCATCCTCTTGAGCAGATCTTCGAGGCGGTCGAACCGGCCCTGCCAGAACCCGGCCATCCGGCTCGTCCAGTCGACCAGCGGCGCCAGGGCGCCGAGCTGCGCGCTGTAATGCGTCTGGCGACCCTCGTGGCGGTCGCGCACCAACCCGGCCTGCTTGAGCACCGCCAGGTGCTTCGAGACGGCCGGTTGCGAGACCCCCGCCCGCTCGGTCAGGGCCCGCACCGTCTGGTCGCCATCACGACACAGACGCTCGAAGATTGCCCGCCGCGTCGGATCGGCAAGCGTCTTGAAAAGGACATCGTGAGGCTGCGGCATCGCAATTGATAACTCGTTGGATATGGATTTAATCCATAGCCAATGGGATATGCATCGGTCAAGCTGGTTCTTCAAGCCGAGGAAATAGAGAGAAAGAAGCAAGCCGACCGGTCACCCCTGTGGGCACCACCCCGGGCAACTTGCATAACTCAGTGTTTATGCATAACAGGCTCGTCGAGCGGCCGCGCCGCTCCCGCCGGGCCCGACGCCTAGCTCGGCCGGGCGATCATGAAGCCACCATCGACGAACCATGTCTGCCCGGTGACGTAGGAAGCGTCGTCGGAGGCGAGAAAGACGATCACCCCGGCGATCTCCTCCGGCCGTGCGATCCGCCCCATGGGGATCATCGCCTCGGCCCGGCTGAGCGCTGCCGGCTCGACCTCGAAGTCGGGGTTCATGTCCGTCATCACCGCCCCCGGGCCGACCGCCACCACGCGGATGCCGTCGCGGGCATAGCGCAGCGCCAGCGTCGCCGTCATGCCGCCGAGCGCCGATTTCGACATCTGATAGGCGATCGCCTCGGGCAGGGGCGTTACCTGGTGCATCGACGAGGTGGAGATGATCACCCCGGGCTGGCTCACGTCGAGAAAGTGCTGGATCGCCGCCTGCGAGCACAGGAACGCGCCGCGCATGTTGACCGCCATCACCCGGTCGAAATCGGCGATGTGCATCTCGTGCGGGTCGCTGTCGAGCTTGATGCCGGCATTGTTGACCAGCACGTCGAGGCCGCCGAGCAGCTCGACCACCCGGGCGAACAGCCCGTCGACGGCGTCCTCGTCGGCGATGTCGGCGGGAGCCAGGATATGGACGCCTTCCGGGTTGATCTCGGCAAGCTCGTCCACCAGCGTTTCCGCCGGTTCGCGCTCGCCGACGAAATTGACCGCCACATGGGCGCCTTCCTCGGCGAAGCGCAGCGCCGTCGCGCGCCCGATGCCCGTCGCCGCCCCGGTGATCAGCACCCGCTTGCCATCGAGTCCGTGCATCGAGTCGCCTCCGTCCCGATTCCCAGCGACGATGCGCCCTCCCCGGCCCGCGACAAGATGGCTCAGAGACCGCCCCCCGGAACCGCCCCCGTGGCCGCCAAGGCTGGAATATGTCTATATGACCGCCAACCCTTGGGGGGCTTCGCTTGAGGCCCGGATCTTAAATGGCAACCTTCCTCCACTATCTCGCCCCGATTGCCGTCGGCATCGTCGCCCTGGTGCTGCTCGCCGGGCTCTTCAACATGGTGCGCGGCGGCTCGAGCAACACCTCGCAGCTGATCATGCGCTGGCGTGTGATCCTGCAATTCGTCGCCATCGTCATCATGATGGGCGCCCTCTATTTCACCTCCCGGTGACGCCCGTGGTCCTCATCAACCGCATCTACACGAAGACCGGCGACGACGGCACCTCGGCGCTGGCCACCGGCGAGCGGCGGCCGAAATCGGACCTGCGTTTCGAGACCATCGGCACGATCGACGAGTTGAACGCCCATGTCGGGCTGGTGCGCCTGCAGGCCGCCGCCCTGCCCGACGGGCTCGACACCATGCTCGGCCGCATCCAGAACGATCTCTTCGATCTCGGCGCCGACCTCGCCACGCCGGAGAAGCCCGGCCGCGAGCGGCTGCGCATCGTGGCAAGCCAGGTCGAACGCCTGGAAGCGGAGATCGACGCGCTCAATGCCGGCCTCAGCCCCCTCACCTCCTTCGTTCTGCCCGGCGGCACGCCGGCTGCCGCCGCGCTGCATCTCTGCCGCACCGTGGCGCGCCGGGCCGAACGGCTGGCGGTGGCGCTTGCCGCCCGCGAGCCGGTCAACGGCCAGGCGACGCGCTATATCAACCGCCTGTCCGATTTCTTCTTCGTCGCCGCCCGCCTGGCCAATGACGGCGGCGCCGGCGACGTTCTCTGGGTCCCCGGCGAGAACCGCTGACGGCGAGAGCTAGAAGCGATGGCCTTCATCCCGATCTACGACACCAACCCGCTCAAGCATATCCGGCGGCCATGGGTGGCGTGGGGCCTGATCGCGGTCAATGTCCTTGTCTATTTCGTCGTCGAATCGGGCACCGCCGGCACCGCCAGCGACGCCTCGGTGATCACCTTCGGCCTGTTTCCCGCCGTGCTCAGCGGCGTCGACGTATCGCGCTCGGCGGTGCCCGACGTGCTGACGCTGGTCACCTATTCGTTCCTGCACGCCGATTTCTGGCACCTCGCCGGCAACATGATCTTCCTGTGGGTGCTTGCCGACAATGTCGAGGATGGGCTTGGCCACATGCGCTTCCTCGTCTTCTATCTGCTGTGCGCCGCCGGCGCCGGCTATGCTTTCGTCCTCTCCGGTCCCGGCACCACCGGACCGGTGATCGGCGCTTCCGGCGCCATCGCCGGCACGATCAGCGCCTATCTGATCCTGCATCCGCGCGCCAAGATGTGGGTGCTCGCCTTCGGCCGCATTCCGCTCAGGCTCTCCGCCGTCTATGTGCTGAGCTTCTGGATCGTCTTCCAGGTCGTCGCCGTCCTGTTCGGCAGCCACGAGGGCAACGTCGCCTGGTGGACGCATCTCGGCGGCCTCATCTGCGGCGCCGTGCTGGTGCTGGTCATGCGCCGCAAGGACACGCCGCTCTTCGATCGTCAGCCGGTTGACGATACCGCCGAACGCTCAATAGGGTCGCCGCCGACTGAAGAACCAAGGGGCCCCTGGAGATGAAGATCCTGGTTGCGGTGAAGCGGGTCGTCGATGCCAACGTCAAGGTGCGGGTCAGGGCGGACGGCAGCGGCGTCGAGCTTTCCGGCGTCAAGATGGCGATGAACCCCTTCGACGAGGTGGCGCTCGAGGAGGCGCTGCGGCTGAGGGAAGCCGGCACGGCCGAGGAGGTGGTGGTGGTCTCGGTCGGCCCGGCCGCTGCCGCCGAAACCATCCGCTCTGGCCTGGCCATGGGCGCCGACCGCGGCATTCTGGTGAAGACCGACGAGCGCGTCGAGCCGCTCGGCGTCGCCAAGGCGCTGAAGGCCGTTGCCGCCGCCGAATCCCCCGGCCTGGTGATCATGGGCAAGCAGGCCATCGACGACGACGCGAACCAGACCGGCCAGATGCTGGCGGCGCTGACCGGCTGGCCGCAGGGCACCTTCGCCTCCAAGGTGGCGCTCGACGGCGACCGCGCCACGATCACCCGCGAGGTCGACGGCGGGCTGGAGACCCTGTCGCTGAGCCTGCCGGCGGTGATCACCGTCGATCTTCGCCTGAACGAGCCGCGCTACGCCTCGCTTCCCAACATCATGAAGGCCAAGAAGAAGCCGATCGCCGAGGTGAGCGCAGAGGCGCTGGGGATCGACCTGGCGCCGCGACTGACGGTCGTCAGCATCACCGAGCCGCCGCCGCGGCGCAGCGGCACCAGGGTGGCCGACGTTGCCGAACTGGTCGACAAACTGAAGAACGAGGCGAACGTACTGTGACCATCCTGCTGATTGCCGACCACAACAACACGGTACTGGGCGAAGCCACCGCCCATGCGCTTTCCGCCGCAGGCGCCCTCGGCGGCGAGATCCATGTGCTGGTCGCCGGCAAGGACTGCGCCGCCGTCGCCGCCGCCGCAGCCGGGCTTGCCGGCGTCGCCAAGGTGCTGCACGCCGAGGCCGACGGCCTTGCCCACCATCTCGCCGAGCCGCTTGCCGCGCTGATCGTCTCGCTTGCCGATGGCTACGATGCGCTGGTGGCGCCGGCGAGCGCCTTCGGCAAGAACGTCATGCCGCGGGTCGCCGCCCTCCTCGACGTGATGCAGGTCTCCGACATCACCAGGGTCGTCGCGCCCGACACCTTCGAGCGGCCGATCTATGCCGGCAACGCCGTCGAGACGGTGAAGACGGCCGATGCCAAGCGCGTGATCACCGTGCGCGCCGCGACCTTCCCGGCGGCGCCTGCCGGCGGCGATCCGGCGCCGGTCGAAGCCGTCGCCGTGCCCGAGCTGCCGGCGCCGAGCGCCTTTGTCAGCGCGGAATTCACCAATTCGGCGCGCCCCGACCTGACCGCCGCCCGCGTCGTCGTCTCCGGCGGCCGCGCCTTCCAGTCGGCCGAGAATTTTCGTGAAATGCTCGAGCCGCTCGCCGACAAGCTGGGCGCGGCAATCGGCGCCACCCGCGCCGCGGTCGATGCCGGCTTCGCCCCCAACGACCTGCAGGTCGGCCAGACCGGCAAGGTCGTGGCGCCCGACCTCTACATCGCCTGCGGCATCTCCGGCGCCATCCAGCACCTTGCCGGCATGAAGGACGCGCGCGTGATCGTCGCCATCAACAAGGATCCGGAAGCGCCCATCTTCGCCGTCGCCGACTACGGTCTGGTCGGCGACATCTTCCAGATCCTTCCGGAACTCGCCAAGGCGCTGTGATAGGATCGCCGGATTCCGCTTGGCCCGAGGTGCTTCGACCATGACGATCGCGCTCAAGAAAATCGGCATCATCGGCGCCGGACAGATGGGCAGCGGCATTGCCCATGTCTGCGCGCTATCCGGCTATCAGGTATTGCTCAACGACGTCTCGGCGGACCGCATCAAGTCCGGCCTTGCCACCATCAACGGCAACATGGCCCGCCAGGTGAGTTCCGAGAAGATCAGCGAGGGCGACCGCCAGGCTGCCCTCAAGCGGATCGTCCCGGCCGAGGATTTCGACGGCCTCGCCGAATGCGACCTGGTGATCGAGGCGGCCACCGAGAACGAGGAAGTGAAGACCGGGATCTTCGACCGGCTGCGCGGCACGCTGAAACCGGGCGCGCTGCTAGCCACCAATACCTCGTCGATCTCGATCACCCGCCTGGCCGCAACCACCGACCGCCCGGAGCAGTTCATCGGCGTCCACTTCATGAACCCGGTTCCGGTCATGGAAGTGGTCGAACTGATCCGCGGCATCGCCACCGCCGACGAGACCTTCAACGCCACGCAAGGCTTCGTGAAGCGGCTCGGCAAGACGATCGTGCTGTCGGAGGATTTTCCCGCCTTCATCGTCAACCGCATTCTGCTGCCGATGATCAACGAGGCGATCTACACGCTGCACGAGGGGGTCGGCTCGGTCGACGCGATCGACACCGCCATGCGGCTCGGCGCCCACCACCCCATGGGACCGCTGCAGCTTGCCGATTTCATCGGCCTGGATACCTGCCTGTCGATCATGCAGGTGCTGCACGAGGGCCTGGCGGATTCGAAATACCGGCCCTGCCCGCTGCTGGTGAAATATGTCGAGGCCGGCTGGCTCGGCCGCAAGACGCGGCGCGGCTTCTACGACTATCGCGGCGAGACCCCGGTTCCGACGCGCTGAACCGGCCGATCGCGGTTAACAAGTTCTTTTGGCGGCGCCTCGTGTTTTCTCCAAGGTGCTTCAGGGGTTCGTAAAGGTTATCCGCGACACTGCGGCGAACACGTAATACGTGCGCCCCCGGATGGACTCCCGGCCGCAATGAAGACCGACCCCGCTACATTGATCTTTGCCGGCAGCATCACGGCAACTGTCAGCGGCTTGGTGTTGCTCGGCGTGTGGCTGCAACTCCGCAACGCACAGGCGCTTCTCTGGTGGTTCGCCGCCAATATCGTCTATGCCGGCGGGCTCACCGTACTGGCGGCCGCCGTTTCCAGCGGCAATCCGCAGCTCATTCTGGCTGGTACTGCGATCGGCGAAATCGCCGCACCGCTGTTTTGGATCGGCACCGCCGTGTTCCGCCAGCAGCAGCCGCCGAGGGCACCGATATGGCTCGCCATCGGCGCCTGGGTGGCGCTCGACGCCGCCGGGATGATCGTGCTGCACCGCCCGCTCGTCGGCCTTGCCGGCTGGGTCTTTTGGCTGCTGCTCGCGGCCCTCGAGATGTGGCGTGGTCGCGACGAGCGCATCTTGGCGCGCTGGCCTCTGATGGTGCTCTTCCTGATCCACGCGGCTGTCTATGCCGGCGGCGTCTACGACATCCTGACGAACGATTCCGCCGACCCGTTCGGCGGCTGGTTCGGCGTGATCCTGTTCGAAGGCATCATCTATCTGATGGTTTCGGCCATCCTCATGGCACTGATCTGCAAGGAGCGCGAGACGCAGCAGTACAAGCGCGCCGCCCTTAGCGATTCGCTCACCGGCATCGCCAATCACGGCGCCCTGCTAGAGAACGCCGAGCGGCTGTTCGCGCGCTGCCGCAAGGATGGCGCGCCGCTCTCGCTCATCATGTTCGACCTCGATCACTTCAAGAACATCAACGACCGCCACGGCCATCGTGCCGGCGATCACATCCTGCGCGCCTTTACCGATACGGTGCGTGGCCTGTTGCGTCCCACCGACCTCATCGGCCGCTACGGCGGCGAAGAATTCACCGTCGTGCTGCCCGGCGCCACGATCGAAACGGCCCAGGTGATCGCCGAACGGGTGCGCCACGCCTTCGCCGAGAAGCACCGCCAGCTGGACGGCCGGCCGCTCAATGCGACGGTCAGCGCCGGCATCGCCGAGGCCGACGCCGAAATGTCTCTCGAAGACACCATCGACGCGGCCGACCGGGCGATGTACCAGGCAAAGCAGATGGGGCGGGACCGGGTCGAACGGGCCGGCCGGTCGCTGTCGGCGAACGAACGCGGCACCGTGGCCCGCATCGCCTGACGGCGGCGGCGAGACGTTAACAATCAGTTTTCGTCCACGCCCCAATTCTATCCACCGGGCTAACCGGACGTCAGCGCCCGTTCGCTATGATCGGCGGCGGATTGGGGATGTAGGTGGGCGCGTGCTGCCATTGCATCCGCTGTAAATGAGGGTTCTGCGATGCATGTGGATTTGCCGACATTGATGGCGGCGGGGAGCTTCGTGTCGGCGGTCAGCGGCATCTTCCTCGTCTTCGCGGCAATGCAGACCAAGGACCCGGAGGGGATGCTGTGGTGGGCCGGCGCCAACCTGACCCTGGCCGCGGCGATCCCGCTGATTGCATCGTCCAACCTTACGCCCGGGCTGCCGTCGGTTCTGGTGGCGCTCACCCTGCTCAATCTCTCTCCGGCCCTGATCTGGGCTTCGGCGCGCGCCTGCAACGGCTACCGGGTCGACCTTGGCGTGGTCGGCAGCGGCGCCGGCATATGGCTCGTCGCCTACACGATTCCGGCCGTGCGCGAGACGGCCGAGGTCTACGTGGCGCTCAACCTGGCCATCGCCGCGACGTTCCTTTCCGCTGCCGCGCTCGAGTTCTGGCGCGGTCGCAACGATCAACTGACCGCCCGCGGTCCGCTGGTCGTGTTGCTGGTCCTGCACGCAATCTTCGCGGCCGGCGGCTCCGCCGCTGCCGCCATCGGCGCCATGACGCCGATCGACAGCACCGCGCTTGTGACCTGGCTCGGCTTCGTGCACTTCGAGACGCTCGCCTTCGTCATCGGCACCTCGATCTTCACGGTGGCGATGGCGCGCGAGAAGCAGGAGCTTCTCCACAAGATCGAAGCCAACACCGATTCCCTCACCGGGCTCGCCAACCGCCGCGCCTTCTACGAGGACGCCGCGCGGGTTCTCGACACCCGCCGCGAGACCGGCATGTCGGTCAGCGTCATCCTCTTCGATCTCGATTCCTTCAAGGCGATCAACGACACCTATGGCCACGGCCCGGGCGACGAAGTGCTGCGCATGTTCGGCCAGACCTCGCGCAAGATGCTGCGCGCCAGCGACCTGATCGGCCGCATCGGCGGCGAGGAGTTCGCCGTCATGCTGCCCGGCGCCGGCATGGAGGCTGCCTATCTGGTGGCCGAGCGCACGCGCGTCGCCTTCACCTCTGCCTGCGCCGGCATCGGCAACTTCACCGCCACGCTCTCCGCCGGTGTGGCCCGTGCGGACGCCGGCTCGACCGTCGATTCCCTGCTCAAGGCCGCCGACGAGGCGCTCTACCGCGCCAAGTCCAACGGCCGCAATCGCGTCGAGGTCGCCGAGCGGGGACAGAGCGCCGCGCCGGTCAGGACCACGCCGGCCGCCGCCTTCGTCGAACAGCAGGTCGCCTGAACCATCAGCCGGACGCCATCGCCGCCCTGATCAGCGCCTTGGCGTCCTCCGAATCCCATTCCGCCGGACCTTCGATGCCGCCGATGCGGCAGCCCTTGCCGTCGACCAGGATGGTCGTCGGCAGACCGAGGGCCAGCCCGCGCTTCTTCAGATCCTTGACGATGGCGAAGGACGGATCGGCGTAGAAGGCAAGCCGCGAAACCCCGATCTGGTCGAGGAAGGCGCGGGCGCGTTCGGGATTGTTGACGTCGACATTGACCGCAACCACCGAGAACGTATCGCTGCCGAGCGCCCCCTCGAGCCGGTCGAGGGCCGGCATTTCCGCACGGCACGGCACGCACCAGGTCGCCCACAGGTTGACCAGCACCGTCTTGCCGGCGAAAGCCGCCACGCTGGTCTCGCTGCCGTCCGGCGCCTGGAAGGACAGGTTGCGCACCAGATCCGGCTGATCGGTCGGCCGGAAGGCCGCCACCTGACCGGTCGCCAGCGGCGCCACGCGCGCCGCCGCCTGCATGGCGCCGGCGCATTCGACCTTGGCCTCACCGCTTGCGCCGTTGCTATCGGCAGACACCTTGACATATACCGCGATCGCGCCTGCCAACATGCCGGCAACGGCGGCAACGCCCAGCATTCCGGCGCTACGCCGCCTTCCCGTCCGTCCGTCCGTCATTCGTCTACTGGATTCCCGGAGTCCCGATTATGAAGAACCGCATGTGGGGCGGCCGTTTCGCCGAAGGCCCCGGTGCCGTCATGGAAGAGATCAACGCCTCGATCGACTTCGACCGGAGGCTCTTCCGCCAGGACATCCTGGGTTCGCAAGCCCATGCCCGCATGCTTGCCCGTCAGGGCATCATCGCGGCGGACGATGCCGAAAAGATTGTGGCCGGTCTAGACACGATTCTGCGAGAAATCGAAGCAGGGAAATTCGCCTTTTCCCGCGCTCTGGAGGACATCCACCTCAATATCGAGTCGCGCCTGACCGAACTGATCGGCCCGGTCGCCGGCCGCCTGCACACGGCGCGCTCGCGCAACGACCAGATCGCCACCGACGTCAAGCTGTGGGTACGTGACGCCATCGACCGCACCGACGCCGCGCTTGCCGCCCTGCAGCAGGCGCTGGCCGACAAGGCGCTGAGCCATGCCACCACCGTCATGCCCGGCTTCACCCACCTGCAGTCGGCGCAGCCGGTGACCTTCGGCCACCACCTCATGGCCTATGTCGAGATGCTCGGCCGCGACCGCGGCCGCTTCGCCGATGCCCGCAAAAGGCTGAATGAGTCGCCGCTCGGCGCCGCGGCACTGGCCGGCACCTCCTTCCCGATCGACCGCGCCATGACCGCGCAAGCGCTCGGCTTCGACCGGCCGGCGGCCAACTCGCTCGACGCCGTCTCCGACCGCGACTTCGCCGTCGAGGCGCTCGCCGCCGCCAGCCTGACCGCCATCCACCTGTCGCGCTTCGCCGAGGAGATCGTCATCTGGTCGTCGGCCGGTTTCCGCTTCGTGGCGCTGTCGGACAAGTTCACCACCGGCTCCTCGATCATGCCGCAGAAGCGCAATCCCGACGCCGCCGAACTGGTGCGCGCCAAGTCGGGGCGCATCGTCGGCGCGCTCACCGGCCTCCTCGTCGTTCTCAAGGGCCTGCCGCTGGCCTATGCCAAGGACATGCAGGAGGACAAGGAGCCGGTCTTCGACGCCTTCGATTCGCTCGACCTGTCGATCGCCACCATGACCGGCATGGTCGCCGACATGGAGCCGGACGTGACGGTCCTGCGCAAGGCGGCTGCGGCCGGCTTTTCCACCGCCACCGACCTCGCCGACTGGCTGGTGCGCACCCTCGACCTCCCCTTCCGTGAGGCGCACCACGTCACCGGGCGGATCGTCGCGCAAGCCGAACAACGCGGCGTGGCCCTCGACCGCCTGCCGCTCGACGCCCTGCAGGCGATCGAGCCCAGGATCACCGACGACGTCTATTCGGTGCTCGCCGTGCGCCGCTCCGTGAAGAGCCGCCGCAGCCTCGGCGGCACGGCGCCGGAAAATGTCCGCCGCGAGGCCCGCCGCTGGCTGAAGCGGCTGGCCAGGGAAAAGACGGGCTGAGGCCGGGAAAAAGGCCATTTGCGGCAAACTTGACGGTGGCGAAAGCCGCCGGATTGACTATGATGGAGCTGCTTCGGGCCGCCAGGGTGGCCCGGGGAGCCGTGTAGCTGGGGGTGGCCGTAGTGCCTGCCGACCGCAGAATCCTTTCCCGTGCGCTTGTCGCCGGCGCGATCGTGCTGGCCGTCGGGCTGGCTGGTTGCGGCCGCAAGGCGGGCCTCGACCCGCCGCCGGGCGCAGCGGTGACCACCAAGACCTGCGCGACCTGCGCGCCCACGCCGGCGGGTCCGAAGAAACCTGACAGGCCGTTCTTCCTCGACTGGCTCCTCTGACAGGTCTTTTTCCGTGAATCACTTCGACTATCGTGCCGGCGTGCTCCACGCCGAGGACGTGCCCCTGCCGGCGATCGCAGCCGCGGTGGGGACGCCGTTCTATTGCTACGCCACGGCGACGCTAAAGCGCCATATCCGCGTCTTCCGCGAAGCCTTTGCCGACCTCGACACGCTCATCTGCTACGCCATGAAGGCGAATTCGAACCAGTCGGTGATCCGCACCTTCGTGGCCGAAGGCGCCGGGCTCGACGTGGTGTCGGAGGGTGAGCTGCGCCGGGCGCTGGCCGCCGGGGCCGCACCCGACACCATCGTCTTCTCGGGCGTGGCCAAGACGGCGAGCGAAATCGCCTTCGCCGTCGACACCGGCATCTTCTGCTTCAACGTCGAATCGGAGCCGGAGCTGGAGCGCATCTCCGAGATCGCCGCGTCGAAGGGCGCCACCGTCGCCATTTCCATCCGGGTCAATCCCGACGTCGACGCCCGCACCCACGCCAAGATCACCACCGGCCGGGCGGAGAACAAGTTCGGCGTGCCCTATGACGAGGCCCGCGCCGTCTATGCCCGCGCGGCCAAGCTGCCCGGCATAAGGGTGAGCGGCGTCGACATGCATATCGGCAGCCAGATCACCGACATGGAGCCCTATGACGCCGCCTATGGACGGCTCGCCGACCTGGTGCGGGATCTGCGCGCCGCCGGCCACACGATCGACCATGTCGATGGCGGCGGCGGCCTCGGCATTCCCTATCGGCTCGACGACCCGGCTCCGCCGCCGCCGGCGGCCTATGCCGAGATCATCCGCCGCCGGCTGGGCAATCTCGGCGCCCGCATCCTGCTCGAGCCCGGCCGCGTCTTCGTCGGCAATGCCGGCATCCTCGTCGCCCGGGTCGAGTACATCAAGCAGGGCACCGCCAAGACCTTCGTCATCCTCGACGCCGGCATGAACGACCTCATCCGCCCGACGCTCTACGACGCCCATCACGACATAAGACCGGTCGCCCAGCCGATTCTCAACGCCGAGCCGATGGTCGCCGACGTCGTCGGCGGCATCTGCGAGACCGGCGACTATCTGGCGCTCGGCCGCCGCCTGCCGCCGCTGGCGTCCGGCGATCTGGTGGCGATCATGACCGCCGGCGCCTACGGCGCCGTTCAGGGCTCGACCTACAACACCCGTCCGCTCGCCGCGGAAGTGATGGTCAACGGCGCTGAATGGGCGGTCGTGCGCCCGCGCCAGACCTATGACGACCTGATCGGCATGGACCGGACGGCGCCCTGGCTCGGCTGAGCGGCCGGCGGCCCAGCCGCCCCGAACGCAATCGAAAGGCAGTCCGATGGACAGTGCCCGCAAGAAGGAACTCGCCCGCAGCTATCGCGAGAAGAAGGTGCGCGCCGGTATCTTCGCGGTACGCTGCGCGGCGAGCGGCGAGACCTGGGTCGGCCAGACGCCGGACATCGACAAGCGCCAGAACGGGCTGTGGTTCCAGCTGCGCATGGGCGGCTTCCCGGGCAAAGAGCCTGCAGCAGGCGTGGACCGCCCATGGCGAAGCGGCCTTCGCTTTCGAGGTCGTGGAAGAAATCCGCCACGAAAACGAGGCGATGATCCCGCTGCTCCTCAAGGAGCGCGAGGCCCATTGGCGCCAGGAACTGGGCGCTGCGGCACTCGTTTGATGCGCCCCGCGCCGATCCCGAACTCGTGATGGCCGGCCGCAAGGCGGCTGCCTCGCTTTGGGCACAGTTTATGCTACGCTTTATGGGCGTGGGGGGCAGGAGGCCTGGATTGGCCTGACGGAGGCGCATGACCGATTCCGCAGCGAACCGGCGGCCCGGCGGCGACGATTTGGAGAAGACGGTCGAGACGCGCATCGCCCGCACGGTGCGTCGCGCCCGTGCGGCCTTGGTGTGGGAACGGCTGTGGCCGCTGATCGCGCCGTTCCTGGTGCTGGCGGCGCTGTTCGCGGCGCTCTCCTGGTTCGGCCTGTGGCGCATCACCGCGGCGCCGGTGCGCCTCGCCATCCTTGCCCTGTTCGTGGTGGCCATCGCCGGTTTTGCCTGGCGGGGGCTGCGCTTTGCCTGGCCAAGCCGGGCCGCCGCCTTCGCCCGTGTCGAACAGGCGACCGGCGCCCTGCACCGGCCGGCCACCGCCTTCACCGACCGCCTCGCCTCGCGCCCCGACGACCCCACCAGCCAGGCGCTGTGGGAGGCCCACCGGCGGCGCATGCTGGCTTCCCTCGATCGCCTGCGCGCCGGTCTGCCGACGCCGCGTCTGGCGGCGCACGACCCTTATGCGCTGCGCTTCCTGGTGGCGCTCCTCTTCGTCGTCGGCTTCGTCATGGCCGGCCCCGAACGCATCGCCCGCCTCGGCGAGGCTTTTCGCGGCGGCGAGAGCACCGCCGCGGCCATCGCCCGCATCGACGCCTGGGTGACGCCGCCGGCCTATACCGGCCGCCCGCCGATCTTTCTCACCGGCGAAGCCGCCAAGCCGCCGGGCACCGAATATTCCGTGCCCACCGGCAGCGTCGTCACGGTGCGCACCGGCGGCACCCACGACCTTGCGGTGACGCGTTCCGACGGCGGCAAGACGACGCCGGTCGCGCCGAGCGCGGCGGAGCAGGCAGCAGCACGCGATGCCGCCGCGCCGCTCGAGCATCGGGTGACGCTGGCGCGCGCCGGCAGCGTTTCCGTCGAAAAATCCGGTCACCAGATCACTAGCTGGCGCTTCACCGTCGAACCCGACAATCCGCCGCAGATCGCACTCGAGGGCGAGCCGCGTGCCGAGGCGAGCGGCGCGCTGGTGCTCGACTATTCGCTTCACGACGATTACGGCGTCGTCGCCGCCCGCGGCGAAATCACGCCGCTCGCCGATCCGGCCAGCGGTGATGCACGGCCGCTCTACAAGGCGCCGTCGCTGCCTCTGTCGCTGCCCCAGATGCGCATGCGCGACGGCACCGGCCACACCATCCGCGACCTTACCGCCCATCCCTGGGCCGGCGCCAAGGTGAAGCTGACGCTGGTCGCCACCGACGAGGCCAAGCAGGAGGGCAGGAGCGCCCCGGTCGAGTTCACCCTGCCTGCCCGCCATTTCTCCAACCCGCTCGCCCGCGCCGTGGTCGAGCAGCGTGCCCGGCTGGCGCTCGACGCCAACGCCGCACCCCGCGTCGCCGACGCGCTCGACGCGCTCACCGTGGCGCCCGAGAAGATCGACGGCATGGGCAATTATCTCGCTTTGCGCTCCGCCTATTTTCGCCTGGTGCAAGCCCATGGCGACGACGAATTGCGCGGCGTGGTCGACTATCTGTGGCAGATCGCGCTCGGCATCGAGGACGGCAACCTGTCGCTTGCCGCCCAGGCGCTGCGCGACGCCCAGGAAGCGCTGCAGAAGGCCCTCGAGAACAACGCCTCCGACCAGGAAATCCAGAAGCTGACCGAGCAGCTGCGTCAGGCGATGAACCAGTTCCTGCAGGCACTCGCCGATCAGGCGCGCCAGAACCCGCAGGCCAACAACCTGCCGCCCAACGCCAATGTCCAGACGCTGCGCGCGCAGGATCTGCAACGCATGCTCGACCGCATCGAGAACCTGGCCCGCACCGGGGCGCGCGACGCCGCCCGCCAGATGCTCTCCGAACTGCAGAACATGCTGGAGAATCTCCAGGCCGGCCGGCCGCAGAAGGGCAACCAGCAGAACAGCCAGGCGATGCAGAGCCTCAACCAGCTCGGCGACATGATCCGCCGCCAGGAAGAGCTGATGAACCGCACCTACCGCGCCGACCAGGGACAGAACCCGGACGGCAGCGGCAAGCCGATGACCGAAGAGCAGCTGCGCCAGGCGCTCAAGGACCTGCAACAGCAGCAGCAGGCGTTGCAGCAGGGCCTCGGCAAGCTGATGCAGCAGTTGCAGGGCATGGGTCTCGATCCGACCGGCAAGCTCGACCAGGCCGGCAAGGCCATGGGGCGCGCCGAAGGCCAGCTTGGCCAGGGTCAGACCGGCAGCGCCGTCGGCAGCCAAGGCCAGGCGCTCGAAGCCCTACGCCAGGGCGCCCAGGGGCTCGGCCAGCAGCTTGCCAACCGTCAAGGGCGCGGTCAGGGCCAGGGCGGCGGCATGCGCGGCGGCAGCATGTTCTCCAATCAGGACCCGCTCGGCCGGCCGCAGCGCACCTTCGGCCCCGATCTCGGCACCACCGTCAAGGTTCCCGACGAGATCGATACCCAACGCGCCCGCGAGATCCTCGACGCGATCCGGAAGCGACTCGGCAATTCCTACCGGCCGGCGCTGGAGCGCGATTACCTCGAGCGGCTGCTCGAGCAGTTCTAGGCTTGCGCTCCTCGACCACGCCGACGAAGGGCAGTTCGCGGAAGGCATGAGCGGCATCCATGCCGTAGCCGACGACGAACAGATCGGGACAGACGAAGCCGACATACTCGGCCTTGAGCGGCTGGGCGAGCTTGCCCGGCTTTTCCAGGAGCACCGCCACGTCGACGCGCGCCGCGCCGCGCTCGACCATCAGGTTGCGCGCAAAGGCGATGGTCCGCCCCGATTCCAGAATGTCGTCGATGATCAGCACGTCGCGGCCCGACACGTCGCTTTCGATGTCGCGCACCAGCGACACCGCGCCCGACGAGGTGGTGCCGGCGCCGTAGCTCGACAGCGAGATGAACTCCACCTCGGGCGACAGGCCGGCCGCATGCAGCGCGCGCAAGAGGTCGGCGGCGAAGACGAAGCTGCCCTTGAGGATGGAGATGATCAGAAGATTGCGGTAGCCGGCTTTGGCAATCTCGCCGGCGATCTCGCGATTACGCGCCGCAATCGTTTCCGCGTCGTAGAGAACGCGGATCGTCCGCCCCCTGACCCGCGGCATGGTCAACGCATCCCGATGATCTGGTTCTCGCGTTCGGCGAGCCTGAGGGTAACCTGGCTGGCATTGCCCGGCGGCGCCGACACGGCGCTGCGGAATCCGATCGTGCCGCCTGGCGCCAGGCCGGCCTTGGTCGGCTCGACCAGCCACGAATAGATCTCGGCCCCCGCCGGCGAGCGCAGCGAGACGCGGATGGCGGGCACCGCGACATCGTCGGCCGACGTGTTGACCAGCTCGCCCTCGACGACCAGCGTCTTGACGCCGTTCTTCACCATCGTGGCGCTGTGGACCCGCTGGAAGGCGAGTTGCCTGACCTCGGCCGACAGCCCCTTCTGCGGCAGCGCGGCGACCAGCGGCACGCGCAGCGCGAAGAAGGCCGCGATCACGGCCAGCGTGATGCCCAGCCCCTTCAGCCAGCGGCGATTGAGCAGAAACGGCGGTGGCGCGTAGCGGCGCTCTCGCGAACCGGGGTGATGTGCCCGGCCGGGCGCGATATGCTCGATGACGATGGCCTCCGAGACTTCCTCAGGCTCGGCCGCGAAGGCGATCCGCTGGAACGGATTCTCCGCGAAGGGGCGCGCGACCCAGCGCGTGCCGCACCAATCGCATTGGAGCATTCTGCCGGCGCCGACCTCTTCTTCGCTGATCGCCTGGCGGGCGGCGCAGGAGGGACACAGAATTGCCATGAAACGACCCAAGCCCGATGGTTTGTCGGGTGTAAGCCTAGGCCGATTTGGTTAACGTCCCGGAAACCATGCCCACCGGCACGCCCGGCAGATTTGTTCGTTAACAAAGCCTTAACAGGGACCTTGCAAGAGTGGATAACGCCACCGGCCACGGGGATTGACGGGACAACGACGTGATCCGTTTCGAGAATGTCGGACTGCGCTACGGCATGGGACCGGAGGTGCTGCGCGATCTGACCTTCCAGATCGAGCCGAAATCGTTCCAGTTCCTGACCGGCCCGTCGGGCGCCGGCAAGACGACGCTCATCCGCCTGTTCTTCCTGGCGCTCAGGCCGACCCGCGGCCTGCTTTCCTTCTTCGGCCGCGACGTATCGTCGATCGGCCGCGCCGAGCTGCCTTCGGTACGCCGGCGCATCGGCGTCGTCTTCCAGGATTTCCGCCTGCTCGATCACCTGACCACCTTCGAGAACGTCGCCCTGCCCCTGCGTGTTCTCGGCCGCGAGGAATCGGCCTATCGCGGCGATGTGGTCGAGCTCCTGCGCTGGGTCGGCCTCGGCGACCGCATGCACGCTCTGCCGCCGATCCTGTCGGGCGGCGAGAAGCAGCGCGCGGCCATCGCCCGGGCGCTCATCACCAGGCCCGAGATCCTGCTCGCCGACGAGCCGACCGGCAATGTCGATCCGCCGCTGGCGGCCCGTCTCATGCGGCTTTTCGTCGAGCTCAATCGCCTCGGCACCTCGGTGGTCATCGCCACCCACGACATCGCCCTGATGAACCAGTTCGATTCGCGCCGTTTGGTGCTCGAAGAAGGGCGGCTGACCATCTATGACTGACGCCACCGCCGACGCCGACCGCACCCAGAAGCTCCAGGCCGCCGCCCTGCGCCGCCAGGCCAGGCTGGCGGCGCAGCGGCCCAACCAGCTCGTGCCGGAGAACACCGTCTCGGCCAACGCGCTGACCGTCGTCATCGCCATCATGAGCTTCCTTGCCTGCCTGACGCTCGGCGCGGTGACCCTGGTGCGCGACGCCTCGCGCGACTGGCAGACCGACGTCGAGCGCGAGGTCACCATCCAGGTGCTGCCGATCGACGGCGTCGACACCCAGCGCGAGACGTCGCTCGCCGCCGCCATCGCCCGCAAGACGCCGGGCATCGCCTCCGTTCAGGTGCTCGACAGCAACGCCACCAACCGCCTGCTCGAACCCTGGCTCGGTTCCGGTCTCGACCTGTCGTCGCTGCCCATCCCGCGGTTGATCGTCATCAAGCTCGTCAGCCCCGGCGCCGCCGACCTCGCCGCGCTCGCCGCCCACCTCAAGGCCCAGGTCAAGGGCGCCACCCTCGACAGCCACGCCGGCTGGGTCTCGCGCCTGCAATCCATGGCCAGCGTCACCGTCTTCGCCGGTCTCACCATTCTCGGCCTGGTCTTCGCGGCAACCGTGCTCTCGGTCGTCTTCGCCACCCGCGGCGCCATGGCGGTGAACAGCGGCGTGGTCTCGGTGCTGCATATCGTCGGCGCCGAGGACGGCTTCATCGCCCGCGAGTTCCAGCGCCATTTCCTGCTCCTCGGGCTGCGCGGCGGCCTCATCGGCGCTGCCGCCGCCGCCTTCCTCTTCGCCACGCTCTCCTTCGTCGTGGTGCCGGCGATCGGCGGCGCCGACGGCCAGCAGGTCTCCGCTTTGTTCGGACGCTTCGCCGTCGGTCCGATCGGCTATTTCGGTGCGCTCGGCATCGCCTTTCTGGTTGCGGTGATGACCGCCCTGACCTCGCGGCTCACCGTCTATCGCTACCTTGCCGAGGCCGACTGAGCCTGCCCGCCGCTTGCCTTTTTTCGCTGCAACGCTTGGGCAAATGAGCGATGTTCTGCCGAATCAAGCGGACCGGCCGGCTTGCCGATGGTCCGCCGTGCAGCGTTCGCAGATGCGGGGCCCGATGAAACTGGCGCGTGCCGCCATAGTACTGGCCGGACTGGGCGGCATTGCCCTTGTCGCCGGCTTCGTGGCATTCGCCGCGGAGGTTGCCGATACGCGCGTGCCGGCCGACGTCCACGCCGAGGGAATCGTCGCGCTCACCGGCGGCAGCGCCCGCATCGACAGCGCCCTCCGCCTGCTGGCCGAAGGCCGTGCCCGGCGGCTGCTGATTTCCGGCGTCAACCCCTCGGTCGACCTCAAGGCGCTCGCCGACACCGTCGACAAGGATCTTGAAGTGGCGCTCGCCTGTTGCGTCGATCTCGGCCGCGCCGCCCGCGACACCGCCGGCAATGCGGCGGAGGCGCGCGACTGGGCGAAGGCGAAGGGCTATACCTCGCTGATCGTCGTCACCAGCGACTATCACATGCCGCGTTCGATGGCCGAACTGGCCGAGGCCATGCCGAAGGTGAAGCTGATTCCCTATCCGGTGACCAATCCCGAACTGCATCTTGGCCGCTGGTGGGCCGACGCCGCCGCCTTCGGCCTGCTGGTGCGCGAATACGGCAAGTATCTTCTGGCCACCGCGCGCGTGAAGATCGCCGGCGCTGCCGCCAGTGCGGCAAGCGGCTGAGCCGGGGAGCGCCCCGATGCTGCCTCTCCGCTCCCTCGTCTTCAACATCGCCTTCTATCTGTGGACCGTCGGGCTCATGCTTGTGACGCTGCCCGTCTACTTCTTCCTGCCCCAGGAGAAGGCGATGAACGTGGTGCGCGTGTGGGGGCGCGGCATGACCTGGCTGTTGCGCACGATCGCCGGCACGGCGCACGAGGTGCGCGGCCTCGACAACCTGCCGCCGGGCGGCGCGCTCATCGCCTGCAAGCACCAGTCCGCCTGGGAGACGCTGGCGCTGCTGCCGATCCTGCCCAACCCGACCTATGTGATGAAGGAGGAGCTCGCCCGCATCCCGGTCTTCGGCGCCTATACGCGCCATGCCGGCATGATCCACGTCGATCGCAAGGGCAAGACGGCGGCGCTCAGGGCACTGGCCGAGCGCGCGCGCCAGGAAATCGCCAAGGGCCGCCAGGTCATCATGTTCCCGGAAGGCACGCGCCGGCCGCCCGGCGCCCCGCCCGACTACCAGACCGGCGTTGCGCTGCTCTACAAGACGCTGGGCGTACCGGTGGTGCCCGCGGCGCTCAACTCCGGCCTCTACTGGCCGCGGCGCAAGGTCACCCGCCACCCCGGCACGATCATCCTCGAATTCCTCGCCGCGATTCCTCCCGGCCTTGATTCGCGCGCCTTCCTTGCCCGCCTCGAATCAACCGTCGAAGCCGCCGCCGACCGCCTCATGGCCGAGGCGGCCGCGGCCACGCCAGCCCCTCCGCTGCCCGCCGCCGCGGCGGCGCGCCTTGCCAAAACTACCGGGTAAGGACTCTTTTTTGTCGGAATTGGATGGGATGGGTTGCACTCACGTCAACAACGTTCTACTTTTGTTCTCATGGTCGCCGTCGCTCCGCCTCTCCTCTCGGATCACCCGCCAGAGATCCCGCTAAAGGCGGGGCTCGGCGACCGCTTCCATTATTTTCGCGGCCGCTCCGGCCGGCGCTACCTGTTCACGCTGGTGAGCGGCGAGGCGCTGGAGGACTTTCGCTGCGTCGTTGCGGTGCTTGCCGAACCGGTGCCCTCCGGGCGGCTGGCCGCCCGCACGGTGGTCACGGTGGACGCCCTCGGCCGCATCGGCCCGGTGGCCGACCTCGCCTGGCCGCCGCCTGCCGACCGGCAGACGCTGTGCCTGGTCCATCTGCTTGCCGGCAGCGAGGTGGAACGGCGCGCCGTCGTCGCCGACCTGGCCGCGCTGTCCATGCAGCTTGCCGCCTGAGGCGCGTGGTTTCACCCCTTCGGTTCCTGCAGGGCCGCCGCCAGCCAGGCGAGCAGCGGGTCGCTGAGACCCAGCGCCTCGAGATGCGCCGCCGTGGCGATGACGTAATCGCGGTTGGCGCCCGATTGCCCGGCGCCGTCGCTGACGATTGCCAGCAGCCGCTCGCGCGGCAGACGGCCGGCATATTGCACATGGTCGCGCTCGGCGAGGTAGGTCAGCGCCTTGACCGGCGGACGACTGCGGTCGGCAAAGCGGATCGTCCGCCATACCTCGCGATAGACCCCGGTTACCAGCTCGCGCTGCCTGAGATAGGCGAGCACCGATTCGCGGCTTTTCGCCGCGACCCGGTAGGCGACCCCGCGACACGCGCCGCCACGGTCGAGCCCGAGCACCAGCCCCGGCCTTTCGGGCGTGCCGCGGTGGACCCAGGAATAGACACAGAGCGCGCGATGCAGGCCATTGAGCCGGGCCGGCGCCTGTTCGACATAATCGAAGCCCGGCCGCCACATCAGCGAGCCATAGCCAAATACCCAGAAATCCGACATGAGGGGAGCGCGCCCGAACCAGGGAAACCGGCGCTCTAGCAAGGCAGCAGGTCAGAAGCAAACGCGGAACTTTTCGATGACGAACAGGAAACGGCGCAGCCCCTGGCGGGGCTGGCTCATCGGCATCCTTGTGGCCGTCCCCGTTCTGTGGATCGGCTACTGGTATGCCACCCAGGAGATCGCCCGCGCGGCGATCGACCGCGTCACCACGCGGACGGTTGCCGGCGGCCGTTTCGGCTGCGCCGGAGAGACCCTCGGCGGCTTCCCCCTGCGGCTCGATTTCGGCTGCACCCGCGCCGCCTATGGCGACGGACCGGAGGGCACCGGCGAGCGCCTCTCGGCCGCCCTTGGCGGGCTGCAGGCGAGCGCCCCGCTCTACCAGCCCGGCTATGTCGAGGCGACGCTGGTAAGCCCGCTGGTCGTCAACGCGCCGCCCTCCGGCATTGCCGTCACCACCCAATGGTCGGACGCCACCACCACGGCCACCGCCACCCTCGGCGGCCTCAAGAGCGCCACCGCCATCTTCCACAGCCTCGACTTTTCCAGCGCCGGCGGCCCCGTCGTGCCGGTGAAGGCGCTCACTGCCGATCTCGCCGAAGCCTCCGCCGCACCGGCCGCCAGCAACGCCTATCGCTTCTCCGCCAGCACGCGCGACCTCAAGGTGGTGCGCAGCAACGGCCAGGCGATTCCGGCAATCGACCTCGACGCCGCGATCACCGCCCTCGATTTCGGCAACTCGCTCGGCACCGATCCGCGCGCCAGGCTGCGCGCCTGGGCCAAGGCCGGCGGCACCATGCATATCGACCGCCTGCGCTTTGCCGCCGGCGGCGCCATCGCCGATGCCGACGGGCAACTGACGCTTGCCGCCAACGGCCTGCTCTCGGGCAAGCTCAATGTGCGCCTCAACAACCCGCAGGCCTTCGTCGCGCTGGCCGAGGCGATCAAGCCGGGCGCGGCCAAGGATGCCAACAAGATCCTGGCCGTGGTCTGGGCCCTGACCATTCCCGTCAACACCCCCGACGGGCCGGCCCGGCAGACGACGGTCGTCGTCAACAACGGCGCGGTCAGCGTCGGTATCTTTCCGGTCGGCCTCGTCATCCCGCCGATAAGGTTCTGACCTTGGCGCGCTGGGCCAACGCTTTCCTCTTCTCCTCCCCCTGAAAGGGGGAGGTCGGTCGGCACAGCCGACCGGGTGGGGGTCATTGGCCAGAACGATGGCGACCCCTCCCCGGCGCTTTGCGCCGACCCTCCCCTTTCAGGGGAGGGAGAAGACCGAGTCGCATTGCGAAGCAATACCCGCTGGCTCTTCGCACCTGGTAGGTAGCGCTTCGGAAACGCTCCCGCGTAGGCAGCTATTCCGCCGCGTCACCCTTGCCGTGCGGGCGGCCGAAGTCGGGCGCCGCGGTCTCCTGGCCGGCGGCGATGATGCCGCGGCGGATGGCGCGCGTGCGCGTGAACAGGTCGAACAGCTTGTCGCCCTCGCCGTAGCGGATGAGCCGCTGCAACGCGGTCAGGTCCTCCATGAAGCGGCCGAGCATCTCCAGCACCGCCTCGCGATTGTTGAGGAAGACATCGCGCCACATGGTCGGGTCGGAGGCGGCGATGCGGGTGAAGTCGCGGAAGCCGCCGGCCGAGAACTTCATCACCTCCGATTGGGTGACGGTCTCGAGATCGGCGGCGGTGCCGACGATGTTGTAGGCGATGAGATGCGGCACGTGGCTGGTGATGGCGAGCACCAGATCGTGATGTTCGGCCTCCATCACCTCGACATTGGCGCCCAGACGCCGCCAGAAGTCGAGGGTCGTTTCAAGCGCTTGTTGGTCGGTCCCGGGCGGCGGCGTGAGGATGCACCAGCGATTGTCGAAGAGCTCGGCAAAGCCGGCGTCGGGGCCGGAATATTCCGTGCCGGCGACCGGATGTGCCGGCACGAAATGGACGCCTGCGGGAAGATGGGGCTGCACCTGGGCAATGACCGAGGCCTTGACCGAGCCGACATCGGAGACGATGGCGCCTCCCTTGAGCGCGCCGGCGATTGTCCGGGTGACGGCGCCATAGGCGCCGACGGGAATGCACAGGACGACGCAATCGGCCTCGCGCACAGCCTCCGCCGGGTCGGCGTGATAGCTGTCGCCGAGCTTCAGCTCCTCCGCGCGGGCGAGCGTCGCTGCGCTGCGCGTCGAAATGGCGATGTGGCGCGCGAGATTCCCCCGCCGCGCGGCAAGCGCGATCGACGCGCCGATGAGGCCGATGCCGATGAGCGCCAGGCGCTGGAAGACGGGCTCGTCATGAGATGCGGCCTTCTCCAATCGCCGCGGCACCCTCTCCCCCCTTGCGGGGGAGACGGCGGAGCTTGGCGAGGGCGAAGCCGAGCCTAGCGCAGCCAGAGGGGGGTATCGGGAAGGCCGTGCCTTGACCCCTCTCCCTTTCCCTCCCCCGCAAGGGGGGAGGGGACCCCCAAACCAACGCTGACATCACGATCGCCCCGCCGGCTTCTTCCCCAGGAACGCGCCGAGCGCGGCGATGACGGCCTCGTTGGCCTCCTCGGAGCCGATGGTCATGCGCAGCGCATTGGGCAGCCCATAGGCTTCCATGCGGCGCAGCACGATGCCGCGATCGAGCAGCCAGGCATCGGCATCCGGCGCGCCTCTGCCAGCCTCGTCGGGAAAGTGGATCAGGATGAAATTGCCGACGCTCGGCGTCACGGTCAGGCCGAGGCGCCCGAGCGCCTCGCTGACCTTCGGCAGCCACAGCGCATTGTGCTCGGCGGCGCGGGCGACATGCGCGCTGTCGCTAATCGCCGCCGCGCCCGCCGCGATCGCCGCCGCCGATACGTTGAACGGCCCCCGGATGCGGTTCAGCGCGTCGATCACCGGCGCCGGTCCGTAGCACCAGCCCAGACGCAAGCCGGCCAGTCCGTAGATCTTCGAGAAGGTGCGCGTCATGATGACGTTGGGCGCGCTGCCGGCAAGCTCGATGCCGCTCTCGTAATCGTTGCGGCGGACATATTCGGCATAGGCCGCATCGAGCACCAGCAGCACGCGGGCGGGCAGCGCCGGCATGCAGTCGGCGGACCTCGCTGAACGGAACATAGGTGCCGGTCGGATTGTTCGGGTTGGCGAGGAAGACGACGCGCGTCTTGTCGCTCGACCAGCGCGAGGATCGCATCCACGTCCGTGGTCAGGTCCCTCTCCGGCGCCACCACCGGCGTGCCGCCCATCGAGCGGATGGCAATGGGATAGACCAGGAAGCCGTATTCGGTGTGGATCGCCTCGTCGCCGGGGCCGATATAGGCGTTGGCGATGAGGTGCAGGATCTCGTCGGAACCGGCGCCGCAGACGATGCGCTCCGGATTGAGGCCGTGCGCCGCCGCAATCGCGTGGCGCAGCGCCGTCGACGCTCCGTCCGGATAGTGCTCGAGCCGCTCGGCGACCGCCTTGTAGGCGGCGACGGCTGCGGGCGAAGCGCCCAGCGGTGTTTCGTTCGACGACAGCTTGTGGAGCTTGGCCCCGCCGGTTGCCGTGGATTTTCCGGGGATGTATGGCGCAATCGCCAGGACACCCTGGTGCGGCATCGGCGCAATCGGCGCGCTCATTTCAAAGGCTCCCGATGACGGTTGGTTGCCGGCCCGTGAGGGTCGGCCGGCGGGCAGACTCATAGGCAAGGAACCCGCTGAAATCAAAGAAAACATTGACAGTCAGGGGTGCGACTTCTAGCTAATCGGCCACTTTTCCGGCAAAGCGCGAAGACGTTCAGCGGCAGCCATGGCGACGACCCCGCTCCCCGATTCCGACCAGGCTCGCGCCACGGGCCGGGTGGAGGCCGCCCGCAACGAAGTCGAGACCCCGTCGAGCCTGGTCGCGACCTTCGCCGCCGATCAGCCGCTGGCGCTCGATTCCGGCCACAGCCTCGAGAACCTGCAGATCGCCTATCAGACCTACGGCACGCTCAACCGGGAGCGCTCGAACGCCATCCTCGTCTGCCACGCGCT
This sequence comes from uncultured Alphaproteobacteria bacterium, assembly GCA_963743015.1. Classification (GTDB taxonomy): domain Bacteria; phylum Pseudomonadota; class Alphaproteobacteria; order Rhizobiales; family Kaistiaceae; genus CAVSRC01. The sequence goes on along the minus strand of CAVUOD010000031.1, from coordinate 258,890 downwards.
GACCGGCGACCAGCACGCCGCCAGCGACAACCCGGTGACCGGCAAGCCCGGCTGGTGGAACCTGATGGTCGGCCCCGGCAAGCCCATCGACACCGACCGCTACTTCGTCATCTGTTCGAACGTGGTCGGCAGCTGCATGGGCACCACCGGCCCGGCCTCGACCAATCCGGCGACCGGCCGCGCCTATGGCCTCGACCTGCCGGTGATCACCGTGGGCGACATGGTCCGCGCCCAGGCCATGCTCGTCGACCGGCTGGGCATCGACACGCTGTTCTCGGTCGCCGGCGGCTCGCTCGGCGGCATGCAGGTGCTGCAATGGGCGGCGAGCTATCCCGAGCGCGTCTTCTCGGCCCTGCCGATCGCCACCGGCGCCCGCCATTCCTCGCAGAACATCGCCTTCGACGAGGTCGGCCGCCAGGCGGTGATGGCCGATCCCGACTGGCATGGCGGCCGCTACATCGACGCCGGCGTCAGCCCGCGCAAGGGGCTGGCGGTCGCCCGCATGGCGGCCCACATCACCTACCTGTCGGAGGAGGCGCTGCACCGCAAGTTCGGCCGCAACCTGCAGGACCGCGACAAGCCGACCTTCGGCTTCGACGCCGATTTCCAGATCGAATCCTACCTGCGCCATCAGGGCTCGACCTTCGTCGACCGCTTCGACGCCAATTCCTATCTCTACATGACGCGGGCGATGGACTATTTCGACCTTGCCGCCGAGCATGGCGGCCGGCTCGCCAACGCCTTCCTCGGCACCAAGACGCGCTTCTGCGTCATCTCGTTCACCTCCGACTGGCTGTTCCCGACGGTGGAGAACAAGGCGGTCGTGCGGGCGCTGAACGCCGCCGGCGCCAGCGTCTCCTTCGTCGAGATCGAGACCGACCGCGGCCACGATTCCTTCCTGCTCGACGAGCCGGAGATGTTCTCGACGGTCAGCGGCTTCCTCTCGGCGGCGGCCCATGCCCGGGGCATCGCCCCATGAACGCGCCCCAGAACGGCTTCACCAACGGCAGCCGCGTCGACCTCATCAACATCGCCGAGCTGGTGACGCCGGGCAGCCGCGTCCTCGACATCGGCTGCGGCGACGGACAGCTCCTCAAGCTGCTCGAGACCACCCGCGACGTCGACGGCCGTGGCATCGAGATCAGCCAGAAGGGCGTCCACGAAAGCGTCGCCCGCGGCCTGTCGGTGGTCCAGGGCGACGCCGACACCGACCTCGTCGACTATCCCGACGACGGCTTCGACTTCGTCATCCTGTCACAGACGTTGCAGGCCACCCATCGGCCGCGCCACGTGATCGAGCAGATGCTGAGGATCGGCGAGAAGGCGATCGTTTCCTTCCCCAATTTCGGCCATTGGCGGGTGCGCACCATCCTCGGCTTCACCGGGCGCATGCCGGTGACCCACCACCTGCCGATGAGCTGGTACGAGACGCCCAACATCCACTTCTGCACGATCCGCGACTTCATCGACCTCTGCCGCGAGATCGACGCCCATGTCGAACAGTCGATGGTGCTCAAGCGCAACGGCGAGCGCATCGGCGCCGGCGCGCCGCTGTGGTTCGTGAATCTCTACGGTCAGCAGGCGGTCTTCCTGCTCAGACGCTAGCGGATAATCAGGCTGGGGCATAGCCGGCGTGAGCGAAGAAGTTGGCGCATTCGGCTGATGTGACACTGTCAAGAATGGGGCCGATGGCCTCATAGACGGCGTCGGCGGTCCGGCCTGCCGCCTTGCGCAACCAGTGTTTGAGCTTGGCGAAGAACTGTTCGATCGGGTTCAGGTCGGGGGAGTATTTGGGCAGGAAGAACAGCCTGGCCCCAGCCGCCCTGATGCGCGCTGCGCACGGCCTTGCTCTTGTGGCTGCCGAGCATTGTCCATGATGACGATGTCGCCGGGCCTGAGGGTGGGGACGAGCACCTTCTCGATCATAAAGCCGGAAGCCGCTCGCCGTTGATCGGGCCATCGATGAGCCATGGTCGCCTCGACCCGGTCGTGACGCAGTGCTCCAGGAAGGTCATGGTCTTCCAGTGGCCGTGCGGCACCTTGGCTCTTGAGGCGCTGGCCGCGCGGCGCCCAGCCTCTCGTGGCGCCATGTTGGCTTGGTCCAGGTCTCGTCGATGAAGACGAGACGCGCCGGCGTCGATGCGGTCCTGATAGGTCGTCCATTGCGCCCGCCGGCGGGCGATGTCGGGCCGGTCCTGCTCGGCAGCCGATCAGCGTCTTTTTTTGTGCGTCAGCTTCTCGGCATGGACGTACTCCCACACCGAGCCGGTAATCGACCTTGAGCTCTCAGTTCACCCAGCTCATCCACCGAGCCCGCGCAGGGCGAAGTCCTTCCCCCCGGCAGCGCTCGATCATCCTCTCCCGCCAAGGCCTCGGAGAGCTTCTTCGCGCCGGTGTCCGCCCATCTTGCCGGGGGCCACGCCGCCGGTCTTGCGGAACAACTGAACCAGCCGGATCGCCGTGCTGACGCCGACCCCGTAGCGCTCCGCCGCCTGACGCCGCCGACAGCCCTTCTTCCTCAACCGCCCTGACGATGCGCTCGCGAAGATCGTTCGAATAAGGTCGACCCATCCCGCGCTGGCCTCCTTCCCCAGCCAGCACCGTAAATCAGATCCGCCCCTACGGAAATCCCCCGTCAATTCAGCCTCGCTTCATTCCGCTCTAGCGCGCATCCGCGAGCCCCGAAATCAAACGGGCCGCCGTTGCCGGCGGCCCATCCGATAGCGCCCATCGGAACTCTCGCGTCAGCCGCGCTTGCGCATCGAGATGGCGACGCGCTGGACCTGGGTATTGGTATCGCGGCCGGGGATGATCGTCACCGATTGACTGTTGCCGTGGGTAACGAGGTTCAGCGTCGCGGAGAATGCCGAGCCTTTCAGCACCACCTTGACGCGGCTGCCGTTGGCGCTGCCGGCAACGCTGCCCCTGACATTGTTGAGCAGCTCTTCCCAGTAGCCCGACAGCGAGCCGCCCTGGTGGTCGACATAGGTGTTGACCTTGAAGTCGTAGCTGGGGCTGGAGCAGTTGAGATGCTGCTGCAGGTTGTTGTCGTTGTCCTTGACCAGGTACTGCGCCGTACAGCGCATGCGCTCCTTGGTGCCGGAGTCCATGCTCACGGTGCCCGAGCCCGCCCAGGAGCCATCCATGCCGGCAAACGGCCCACCGGCATAAGCTGCATTTCCTCCAGCCGTCCCGAGCACGCCGACGAGCGCCAGCGTCGCCGCCAGGCCCGTGCGCTTCAGCAAGCCGCTCGCCCGCGGGGCCGTCGCATCGAAAGAGTCGATCATCCTGTCATCCTCAGAAATTCGACTGATTGGGGAAATCGCGGTGCATACCGGCACGAGCCCGCGACACTATATGTCAATATCATCGGTACAACCGCATTTCAGCCGGCCGATGCCTGAATTCCACGATCTGTGGCCTGCAAGACGCAATCCGGTAAACAGGCCGGAAATATGACCTGAAAAACCGGAAAAGACACCCCCCGCGTGTGCCTTAACTGAAGACAATCGCCAGACCCGGCGCAGGCAGGCCGAAAATTTCGGTGGACCAGTGCTCCCCCGCCCTGACCGGGAAGGCGCGCGTCACCGTGCCGGTCGTGACGATATCGCCGGCCTTGAGCCGTTCTCGCGAGACCTGCGCCAGCCCCCGCACCAGATGCAGCAGGGCCGAAACCGGGCCGTCAAGCACATTCGCCCCCTGCCCGCGATCGACCGCCGCGCCATCGCGCGACAAGACGATTTCGAAGGCCGACAGCATCCTCAGCCAGTCGGCGCGGGCTTCGCGGTCGGCGTATGTCGTGAAAGGTCCGACAAAAAGCCGGCCGTGCAGCCCGAAGGCGGCGACCGTATCGGCCGCCTGGATTTGCCCGGCAATCGCGTCGATGTCGGTCATCCCGCCGTCATCGCGCCGGCGCCGATGCACCAGGATACCAGGCGGTACGCAGCGCCGACTTGATGCGGCCGCGCCGCTCGCGCACCGCCACGCCCTGGTAGAGCTGCTTGGTCGCCTCGACGATGATCACGCCGGCGAAGGCCGGCCACAACGTACGGCCGACCCGTTCCCACGTGATGCCGCTTCCCAGCCACGGCCCGTACAGCGGCAGCACCGCCAGCGCCTCCGACCAGCCGATCGGCGAAAACTGCGCATCGCGCAGGAGGCTTGTCAGCTGGCCGCTGCCATAGGGCTGGCCGTGACCGAAGGGCGTCTTCTCGGTCCGCGCCCAGATGCCGCTGCGGTTGGGCACCACCAGGATGACCCGTCCGCCCGGCGCCAGCACCCGCCAGATCTCGCGCAGATGGTCGCGCGGATTGGCCACCATCTCCAGGCAGTGGATGACCAGAGCCCGGTCGACCGAGACATCGGGCAGCGGCAGCGCGTCCTCCTCGACCAGCGCCGCCTGGTTCGGCCCCTCCAGCGGCCAGGTCGCCACGCCCTGCGCCGCCGGCATCAGCGCCAGCACGCGCTCGGCATCGCCGGCGAGGTCCTGCAGATAGGGCGTCGCATAGCCCATGCCGAGCACGCATTCGCCGGAAAGCCGCGGCCAGCGCTTGGCGAGCCGGCGGCCGATGAGGCGGCGAACGACCACGCCGAGGCGGCTGGCATAGAAGGCGCGGAGATCGACCACGTCGAGATACATGGGCGCATGCTATCAGAGGCGGGTAGCCGCGCGCGACGACCGATGCTAGGCAAAACGACCGCCACCGCGAAGCGAGAAAGCAGGCCGCCATGGCTCTCCTGATCGAGCAATTCATCTGCCGTTCCGACAATTTCGGCGTCCTCGTTCACGACCCGGCCTCGGGCCTGACCGCGTCCATCGACGCACCGGAGGAAGCGCCGATCCGCGCCCACCTGGCGGAAAAGGGCTGGCGCCTCGACCATATCCTCACCACCCACCACCACGGCGACCATGTCGAAGGCAATCTCGGGCTCAAGGCCGAATTCGGCGCGACCGTGATCGGCCCGGCCGGCGAGGCCGACAAGATCCCCGGCATCGACCAGCGCGTGACCGGCGGCGACACCTTCATGTTCGGCGACATCGCGGTCAGCGTCATCGACACCCCCGGCCACACGCTCGGCCATGTCAGCTACTGGCTGCCGAGCGAGGCCGTCGCCTTCACCGCCGACACGCTCTTCGCCATGGGCTGCGGCCGCGTCTTCGAGGGGACGCCCGAGATGATGTACGCCTCGCTCGACAAGCTGCGGGCGCTGCCCGACGAGACGGCGTCTATTGCGGCCACGAATATACCGAGACCAATGCCCGCTTCGCGCTCACCGTCGATCCTGACAATGCCGATCTCGTCGCCCGCTACGACGCGGTGAAGCGCCTCGTCGCCGCCGGCAAGGCGACGCTGCCGACGACGATCGCCCTGGAGAAGAAGACCAACCCCTATTTCCGCGTCGACGATCCCGCCATCCGCAAGCTGCTCGGCATGGAGGCGCGGCACCGGCGGAGGTCTTCGCCGAGATCCGCAAGCGCAAGGACGCCTTCCGGTGAGCCTCGCCGGGCTGACGGCGGCGGATATCGCCCGCCGGCTCGACCTGGCGCCGCACCCGGAAGGCGGCTGGTACCGCGAGACCTTCCGCGACGATGAGCCCGACGACGGACGCGGCCATTCGACCGCGATCTACTATCTGCTTGGCGCAGGCGACCGCTCCCACTGGCACCGGGTGGATGCGGTCGAGGTCTGGCACCACTATGCCGGCGCGCCCCTGCAACTCAGCCTCTCCGCCGATGGCCGCGCGCTCGCCCACCACCGGCTCTCCGGCGACATCGCCGCTGGCGACGCGCCGCAGCTCGTCGTTCCGCGCCGCCACTGGCAGAGCGCCGTCAGCCTCGGCGCCTGGTCGCTGGTCGGCTGCACCGTGGCGCCGGGCTTCGTCTTCTCCGGCTTCGAGATGGCGCCGCCGGATTTCGCGCCCGGCGGCTAGCCGTCAGCCGCCGGCCGCTCCTTGGCGTGGGCCTCGGCGAATTCGCCCATGCTGGTGAAGCGGAAATCGGTGTGCGGCATGTCGGCCGGCTGCATGGTCGCGCCGAAGCCGCCCGCCGCATGGCGGCGATGGATCCAGCACGACTTCAGCCCGATGCGGTTCGCCGGCCCGTGGTCGTGGAACAGGCTCTCGGCCGTGTGCAGCACGTCGTCCATGTCGATGCCCATGCCGCCGAGCCTGGCGATCATGTACTCGAAATTCGCCAGCGCCGGCTTGTAGGCTGCCGATGTCCTCCGCCGTCATGACGGCGTCGAAGGTGACGCCGAGCCTTTCGTTGCTCAGCGCGAAGCTCTCGTTGTCGACGTTCGACAGGATGACCAGCCTGTAGTGCTGCTTGAGATAGCGGAGCGCCTCGACGGTATCGGCGAAGGCCGGCCAGTCGCCGATCGAGCGGCCGTAGGCGACGCATTCCTCCCAGCTCGGCGGCACGCCCCACTCCTCGCCGAGCCGCCTGTAGACGACGGCAAGCAAGTCCCGGTAGAGCTTGGTTGGCGTTTGTACCTGCTGGGCCGATTCGTGCCGGGCATGGGCGGAGAGGATTTCGTCCCGGCCAAGCGGCCGGTCGATCCGGTCGATCAGGGGCTTGAGCGCAGCGATCATGCCGCTTTCCCAGTCGATCAGGGTCCCGTAGCAGTCGAAAGTAAGCACTTTGAAATCGCTGAGGCGCATGTCACAAATCCCGGCTGGCCGCGGTCGCGCATGTCGGTGGACCGTCAACGGCGCGCGAGCATAAGCTAATCCGGGCTGGACGAAACGGCTGTTGACGGGTAGCGATGACGCCGGCAGAGGAGAAGCATGGTTGAGCCGGTGAAAAGCATCTTGCTCGTCGACCTCGACGGCCTCGGCCGCGGCCTTGCCGCGTCCGGCGGCGAGGGGATGGGCGAGCGGCTGGCCGAGCGCATCGACGACTGGTCGGACGCCATCGAGAGCGGCGAGCTGATCGAACCGGCAGACACGCCGCACGCCATAACCGTGCGACGCTGCTATGTCAGCTCGGCCAGCGCCGACGATGCCCGCGAGGCTTTCGCCCATGCCGGTTTCGAGCTGGTCGAATGCGACGGCCAGGCCCAGGTCGAACTCTGCCTCGCCATCGATGCGATGGATGCGGCGGCCGACGCCGACGACGGGCTGGATTTCATCCTGATGACCGCAGCGCCCGATCTGACGCCACTGGTCGAGCGCCTGCACGCCCGCGGCCACCGTGTCGCCATCTACTGTCAGCGAGGTGACCGCGGCCGATTACCAGGCCGCCGCCGACATGGCGATTCCGGCGGGCAAACTCGTCGCGCTTCTCGCCGAACGCAAGCCGCCGGCAAAGGCGGCTGCGGCCACGACCTCTGCCGACCGCAACAAGATCGAAGCCTTCGCCCGCGAGGTTCATGCGGCGACCAGCATTCCGATGTTCTCGCCGAAGACCTTCGCCGATCTCTTCCGCTTTCTGGCGAGCGAGGTTTCCCAGCACGGCTATCATTTCAACGACACCGCCAAGAGCGTCGCCGAACGCCTGAGCGATGCCGGCCGCAACGTCACCTCCCGCCAGGTGGTGTTCGTGGTCAAGGGGCTGGCGCTGAAGGGCCACGTCTTTTCGACCAACGACACGCCGACACGCCTCGCCGAGGTATTCCGCGAGCAGGCACGCTATCTGATCAGCGGCGCCGGCATCGCGCTCGATGCCGAGCGCGAGGCGCTGCTCGACGCCTGGATCGCCGCACCGGCGGCACTTCCGGCCAAGACGACCCGCCCGGCGCGCAGCCGGCGACCCGCAGCCGAAAGCAAGCCGGCGCCTGCGCGCGACCGGCCGCCGAGACAAGCCGGCGCCTGCGCCGCAACCGGCCGCCGAAGACAAGCCGGCGAACAAGCCCGCCGCGGTGCGCCGTCCCGAAAAGCCGGCCGCCGCCAAGCCGGCGACCCCGCCGCGCGTGCCGGAGCGCCCCAAATCGGCGGCCCTGCAGGCAAAGGCGGCGCCTCCGCCGCCGGAACCGCCGAAGCCCGCCAAATCGTCCACCGATCTCAGGGCGACGATTGCCGCGCGCATTGCCGCCTCGGCAAAGATGAAACCGTCGGCGCGGCCGGCGCCCAAGCCCGACGGCGCCGAGCCACCGCCGCGCAAACCGGCCGCTCCGCCGGCGGAGGAGACCGACGAGGCGATCGAATCGTCGATCCTGGCGGCGATTGCCGAAGCCGTCGACGTTCTGGTCGAGGATGGCGGCAGCGACCAGCGGAGACCTTCGTCGGCGCCGCCGAAACGCGAGGCGGGCGAACCGGCCGAGCGCCGTCGGCAGCGGATCGTCAGCCGGCGGCGAAACCGCCGCCGCCGGAAGACGTGGAAGAAGGAAGAAGGGAGCGGCGACATCGGCGACGAAATCCAGCGCATCGTCGCCTCCTACAACCGCAATCGCGACGGGGAAGGGCGCAGCTGACGCCCCTCGCCATCAGCCATTGGCGATGTACTGCCCACCATTGGCGCTGAACACCGCGCCGGAGATGAAGGCAGCGTCGTCCGAGGCGAGATAGGCGACCAGCGAGGCGATCTCCTGCGCCTTGCCCAACCGGCCGACCGGTATCTGGCGGACGATTTCCTCCAGCACCTTCTCCGACACGCCGGCAACCATGTCGGTATCGATATAGCCGGGGCAAATGGCGTTGACGGTGATCCCCTTGCGCGCGCTTTCCAGCGCCAGCGCCTTGGTGAAGCCGATGATGCCGGCCTTGGAAGCCGCATAGTTGGCCTGGCCGAGCTGGCCTTTCTGCCCGTTGATCGAGGATATGCAGATGATCCGCCCCGCATTGCGCGCGCGCATGCCTTCGATCACCGGGCGGGTCATGGCGAACATCGAATCGAGATTGGTGCGCATCACCGCCGACCACTCTCCCAGCTCATCCGATGGAACAGGGCATCGCGTGTGATGCCGGCATTGTTGACCAGCACCGCGACCGGGCCGAGCTCGCGCCTCGACCTGCTTCACGCCCGCCGCCGAGGCGTCGATATCGCCGACATCCCACTTGTAGACGGCGATGTCGTTCTCCGCCCTGAACTTCGCCGCGGCTGCGTCATTGCCGGCATAGACGGCGGCAACCGTGTGACCGCTATCTTTCAGGCTCCGCGCGATCGCCGCGCCGATGCCGCGCGTCCCTCCGGTGACGATGGCGACCTTCGCCATGACGGTTCCTCCCCTGCGATTTCGTTCTTTTGCAGCATGGCGCGGTCTAGCGCTCCACGCACATGGCGATGCCCATGCCGCCGCCGATGCACAGCGTGGCGAGCCCCTTCTTGGCATCGCGCTTCTGCATCTCGTGGAGAAGCGTGACGAAGATGCGCGCGCCCGACGCGCCGATCGGATGGCCGATGGCGATGGCGCCGCCATTGACGTTCACCTTCGCCGTGTCCCAGCCCATGTCCTTGTTGACCGCACAGGCCTGGGCGGCGAAGGCCTCGTTCGCCTCGATCAGGTCGAGGTCGTCGATGCGCCAGCCGGCCTTGTCGAGCGCCTTGCGCGACGCCGGGATCGGGCCGGTGCCCATGATGGCGGGATCGACGCCGGCGGTCGCCCACGAGGCGATGCGGGCGAGCGGCGTCACACCGCGCCCGGCCGCGTCCTCGGCGCTCATCAGCACCACCGCGGCGGCGCCGTCGTTGATGCCCGAAGCGTTGCCGGCGGTCACCGTGCCGTCCTTCTGGAAGGCCGGCTTCAGCTTGGCGACGCCGTCCAGCGTGGCGCCGGAGCGAATGAACTCGTCCTGGTCGACCACGATATCGCCCTTGCGGGTCTTGATCGTGACCGGCACGATCTCGTCCGCGAAACGGCCGGATTTCTGCGCCGCCTCGGCCTTGTTCTGCGAGGTGACGGCGAATTCGTCCTGTGCCGTCGCGCCCGATCTGGAACGCGCGGGCGACGTTCTCGGCCGTCACCCCCATATGGTAGCCGTTGAAGGCATCCCACAGGCCGTCCCTGATCATGGTGTCGACCATCTGGAAGTCGCCCATCTTCACGCCGCCGCGCAGATGGGCGCAGTGCGGCGCCATCGACATCGACTCCTGACCGCCGGCGACGATGACCGCGGCATCGCCCGCTAGCGATCTGCTGCATGCCGAGCGCCACGGCTCTCAGGCCCGAGCCGCAGAGCTGGTTGACGCCCCAGGCGGTGGTCTCCTTCGGCAGGCCGGCGCCGATCGATGCCTGGCGGGCGGGGTTCTGTCCCTGCCCGGCGGACAGGATCTGGCCGAGGATGACCTCGTCGACCGCCTCCGGCTCGACGCCGGCGCGCTTCAGCGCCTCGCCGATCACCGTCTGGCCGAGCACATGCGCCGGCACATTGGCGAAAGCGCCGTTGAAGGCGCCAACCGCCGTGCGCGCAGCACCGGCGATGACGATGTCTTTGGCTGGCATGGAAAGCGCTCCTGGCTGGTCCGCCGCCCCGGGAGCCGCACTTGCGAAAGCGACGTCAAGCGCAAGGTCGCGGCCATTGCATCCTGCGACCGACTACAAACTGGCGCCGGACTGCATGTCAATCGCCGAGCGCGTTAACGCTGCATCGCAACACATTTTTTGAGGCGTTGCACAAAATATTGGCGCACTGCAAAAAAAACCCTATCGTGGGCAAGGGGCTGGGTGATGAGAGCCGCAACAGCGGTCATCTCAGGAAGGGGCCGCGCATGGCGAAAGAGAAGACGCCGACAACAATCAAGAAATACGCGAACCGGCGTCTCTACAACACCGGCACCTCGACCTATGTGACGCTCGAGGACCTCGCCGACATGCTGAAGAAGGACGAGGATTTCGTCGTGGTCGACGCCAAGACGGGCGAGGACATCACGCGCTCGGTGCTCACCCAGATCATCTTCGAGCAGGAGAACAAGGGCCAGAACCTGCTGCCGATCACCTTCCTGCGCCAGCTCATCCGCTTCTACGGCGATTCGATCCAGAACCTCATCCCGACCTATCTCGATTTTTCGATCAACTCGCTGGTGCGCGACCAGGACAAGCTGCGCAAGCAAATGGCCGGCGCCTTCGGCCCCAATGCCGCGCTCGACGTCATCGGCGATCAGGTGCGCCGCAACACCGAGATGTTCGAGCAGGCAATGCGCATGTTCCTGCCCTTCGGCGTCGGCGAGCGGGCCGGCGGCGCCACGCGCCAGCGAGGACAAGAGCAAGGGGCCGGCGGGCGATTCCGGCGACATCGACGCGTTGCGTCGCCAGCTCGACGAGATGCAGAAGCGCCTCGACAAGCTCACCGACAAGTAGGGATCAGGCAGCCGGCTGGCCGGCCGGGCGCATCGCGCGATCGGGCCGCCGCGGGCCCCACGGCCATTGTGACGTCGCCGCTCCGATCAGGTTGCCCTGGATCATATCGACGCCGAACTCGCCGAGCAGCGCCGCCGTGGCCTCGTCCTCGACCCACTCGGCGACCACCTTCATGTCGAAATTGCGGGCGATGGCGACCAGCGCCTTGATGAAGACCTGATCGTCGGGGCTGTTCTGCAGGTCCCTGAGGAAGACGCCGGCGATCTTGATGATGTCGGCCTGGAGCGATCTCAGGCTGCGGAACGACGAGAAACCGGCGCCGAAATCGTCGAGCGCCAGCGGACAGCCGAGATCGTGGAGCGTCGCGACGAAGCTCGCCGCCTCGTCGAGGTTGCGGATCACGGCGGTCTCGGTGATCTCGACGATCAGGCGGCTCGACAGGTCGGGCCGGCGGGCGACGGCCGCGGCGATCAGCGACAGCCATCCCGCATCGCCCACCGTCTCGGCGGAGATATTGACCGAAATGCGTGCCTCGGGCGCCGCCTCCAGCGCCTCCAGCGTGCGCGCCAGCACATAGTGATCGATCATTCGGATCAGGCCGAGGCTCTCGCACAGCTCGATGAAATCCTCGGCCGTAGCGACCGACCCGTCCACCCGTTCGAGGCGCAGCAGGCCCTCGTGAAAGACCACTGCGCGCGAGGCGACATCGACCACCGGCTGGAACGACAGCTTGAGCCGCTTGTCGTTCAGCGCCGCCACCAGTTCGCTCGACAGCGCTGCGTTCACCCGCTGGCGCTCCTCGCGGGCGGGCACCGGCGCATAGGCGACGAAATGGCCGTAGCCGCGCTTGCGCGCGAAGTGCAGTCCCTCCTGCGCCCGTGCCATCGCTTCGCGCACGGTGCGCCCGTGACGGGGCAGGTTGACGCCGCCGATGGAGACCGTCACCGCCACCGCGCTGGTCTCGGTGGTGATGATGTCGCGGCGAACCACGGCGTGGAATCGCTCGGCTGCCGCGTGCATGTCGCTCTCCGAGCAGTTCATCAGAACGATGCCGAGCTTGTTGCCGGAGTAGCGCCCGATGGCGTCGCCTTCCCTGAGCTCCGCCCGGATGCGGCGGCCGACGGCGGCAAACACCTGGTCGGCCGTGTCGAAATCGTAGGCCTCGTTGATCGCCCGGAAATTGTCGATGGCGACGATCAGGAAGGAGAGCGAGGTCCTCAGCCGCTTGGCCTCGGCGATGGCCTCGCCCAGCACGGTCAGCAGGTGGGTGCGATTGAAGAAGCCGGTGAGCTCGTCATAGCGCGACAGGAAGGCACGCCGTTCCTCGCGCTCGGCGCGCTCGTTGATCACGCGCACGACGCCGCGCGCTCGGGCGACCTGCCCGTTTTCGCCGGCATACCAGCGGCCGGCATCCTCGATGATCAGGCGCTTCTTGCCCTGTCCGCGCTCCGGCAGCAGGACGTACTGGACCTCATAGGAGACGCCGGCGCCATCGTCGGTGCCGTTGGAATTGAGCACCGCGTTATGACGGCTGATCGTGCTGGCCGGATCGAGCAGGACGGCGAAATCGCGTCCCGTCGCTATCGTATCGATTGACGGCACGCCGAGCACCTCGGCCGCTCCCGCGCCCCAGCGGATCCGGTCGTCGGCGATGGTCCACTCATAGGCGACCCCGCCGACCGCAGCCAGGATGGTGCCGGTATCGAGCGGCGCATCCTTGGAGCGGTCGACCGGCTCCCGAGCGGCCGACACGAACACCCTCGCCTTCCCGTCTGAGTGCGGCACGAATCGTCCTTTTGAACCCATGCGAAGGCCCCGGCCGCCAGACTGACCGGTTCGTGACCGGTACAATGCCGTCCCGAGCCTTAAGGAAGCGCCAAAAGCCTAGCGGGCGACACCCGTCGGTTGCGGCGCATTTCCGGCAGACGGTTAGCGCACCGTTAACGTCACGTGCCCTCGCCGTGGCCGACGGCGAGATCGCGGCGGGCCGCGGTGATCGAGATGGTCAGGCCGGCCAGCACATCGAACAGGGCCAAGATCATCAGGATGAAGAAGACCGACTGGGCGGCGAAGCCGACCACCAGGAATTCGACCAGATAGGCGATGAACACCAGCATCGACAGGATGTGGTTGACGATCGCCCGCGAGCTGGTGTTGGTCGACTTGAGCACCTCGCCGAACAGGCACACGACGCCGAACACCACCATCAGGTCGCTCCAGTTGGCGTCCCACGCCTGGCCGGAGATCATGGGCAAGTGAAAGATGACCGCGTCCCAGGGCCCGGCGCCGCTGGTCGCGCCGACGATGTTGAACACGATCCACGGAATGACGGTCAGCGGAATGATGAAGATGGTCCAGGCCATGATCGGATTCCCCCCGGGGGCTTGCTCGTGCCCGACGATCATACACCACAGGCTTGTGGCCATTTGACGAAAAAGGCCGGCGGAAGCCGGCCTTTACAGATGCCCTTTTGGGGCCTTGCGCGGCTTATCAGGCCTCGCTCTTCGGCTCCATCACCTGGCGGCCACGATACATGCCCGACTTCAGGTCGATATGGTGCGGCCGGCGCAGTTCGCCGGAATCCTTGTCCTCGACATAGGCCGGCTTCTTGAGCGCGTCGGCCGAGCGCCGCATGCCGCGCTTCGAGGGCGACGTCTTTCTCTTCGGAACTGCCATGGGAAAACCTCGGTAAAACGGGAAATTCGGGGAAGTTTGGCCGCTATATAGCGGGGCTCACGGATAGAGGCAAACGATATAGGGCCCGGCGATGCGGGCCCGCGCCGCGACGGTACGGGCGAGAGCCCGCAGAAGGGCGGAGGGATGGGCCGGATCGCGGGTCGCCGGGCTTGGCAGGCTGGCCGCCAGCAGCGCCGCCTGCCCGAGGGTGAGTGCCTTGGCCGGGCGCTGAAAATAGTACTGCGCCGCCGCTTCCACCCCGAAGATGCCGGGGCCGAACTCGGCGATATTGAGGTAGATCTCGATCAGCCGGCGCTTGCCGAGGACGAAATCGACGTAGAGCGCCAGCGGGATCTCCAGCGCCTTGCGGACATAGGAGCGCGACGTCCACAGGAACAGGTTGCGGGCCGTCTGCATGGCAATCGTCGAGGCGCCGCGCGGCCGGTCGTTCTCCCCGACCGTGTCGATGACGGTGCCGAGCGCCTTCCAGTCGACCCCGTGATGTTCGCAATAGCGGCTGTCCTCCGAGACGACGACTGCGGTGACCATCCATTTCGCCATGGCGTCGAAGGGCACCCAGTCGCGCTGGATCGGGCCGGCGGTGAGCCGCTCCCAGACCATCAGCGTCGAGACCGGATTGACCAGCTTGTAGACCGGGGTGAGCACCAGCGGGATGAGGACCACAACCGCCAGGACGCGCCCGGCCAGCCGCCACGGCACCCGGGCAAGCAGCCCGCGGCCGCCGGCCTGCTTCTTCTTCGGCTTCTTTTTCGCTCTGCTCGCCACCGGCCCGGAATAGCCCGAGGCCCAAGCCGCGTGCAATTGGCCGCGCTGCCAATTGCAAGCTTCAAGCTTGACCCTCCGCCGCTTTCGGACCAATTCGAACCATCATGGGCGACGAATTCACATCCCGGCTGAAAGCGGCGCAGGACGCGACCGAGGCGGTGCTGGAGAGGCTGCTCGCCGACGAGCCGCTTGCCGGCGAGATCGCGCGGCCCGCCCGGCTGCTGGCCGCCATGCGCCATTCGGCGCTGGGCGGCGGCAAACGGCTGCGCCCCTTCATCGTCATCGAATCGGCCCGCCTCTTCGGCCGTCCCGCCAACGATGCCCTGGGGGCGGCGGCGGCGCTCGAATGCGTGCACTGCTACAGCCTCGTCCATGACGACCTGCCGGCCATGGACGACGACGACCTCCGGCGCGGCCGGCCCACCGTGCACAAGGCCTTCGACGAGGCGACCGCGATTCTCGCCGGCGACGCGCTGCTCACGCTTGCTTTCGCGGTTCTCGCCGACCCCGCCACCGACCCCGACCCGGCGGTGCGCGCCGAGCTGACGGCGAGCCTGGCGGCGGCGGCGGGGCTGGGCGGCATGGCCGGCGGCCAGATGCTCGACCTCGCCGGCGGCGGCGCGGCGCGCAGCGAGGCCGACATCCGCCTGATGCAGGGCATGAAGACCGGAGCGCTCTTCCGCCATGCGGCCGAAGCCGGCGCCATCCTCGGCCGCGCCAGCGAGACGGAGCGCTCTGGCCTGGCCCGCTTCGGCGCCGCGCTCGGCCTCGCCTTCCAGCTTGCCGACGACCTCATCGACGCCACCGCCTCGGCCGAGGCCGCCGGCAAGGCGACGGCCAAGGACGCCGCCCGCGGCAAGGCGACCCTGGTCGCCGTCCACGGCGTCGCCGGCGCGCTGAGGCTGCTCGACGCGGCGGTCAACGAGGCGCTGACCATTCTGCGCCCGTTCGGGTCGCGCGCCGACATGCTGCGCCAGGCCGCCCGGTTCGTCGCCGCGCGCGAGGGGTAGGCCAAGCGCCGCCGTTCCCGCGCCACCTCATGGCCGGGGCATGAAGATTTCAAAGAACGACCTTCGTGCCCGAAGACATGAAGGGGTGGCGGGCGCTCGATGAGTGCCAGTCCGTATCTTTGATGGGCGCTCAGCCGAGCGCCCGCCGCGGCGACTTTTCACCTCTGCACTCGCACTCCACCGGGCGAACGGTGCGCTGCCGGTTCATCACCGGATCGCTGCCTGGCCCCACGCCGTCTCATGTGGCGCGGTTCCGAACCCGCCCGGCTTACGGTGGCTCATGTACCACGGCCGGTCGTAGTGCCTGCGGGCGAGCCTACGCAGAGGCGCCCCGGAAGCCGCGTTGCGAAAAGCGAACCTGCGGGCGCCGCACCCCGCCCCACGCTGCAAGACGCCTCATGAGCGCGCCCCTTCGCGGGCGGGGATGCAGCGCATATATGGGGGCGCCTCAAGGGGCGGGGATAACTATTTTTTTGAGGTTGGCACCACGAGCACGAATCCACCTCTCCCATGGGGAGAGGTCGGCGCGAAGCGCCGGGTGAGGGGATTCTGACTCGCTGGCGCCGCATGCCCTCACCCCGCGCCCCTAAGTCGCTCACGCTCCGTAAGGGGCGCGGCCCTCTCCCCACGGGAGAGGAGGACGTCGCTCCCGCTGTGCAGTGTGATGCGCCGCCTCACGCCCGCGGCTTGGCGTCGTTGATCTCGATCCAGAAGCCGTCGGGGTCCGCGACGAAGCACTGGCGGACGCCATCCGGCCGCGTGGTGACCCTGTCCGGCGGGCGGCCGGGCATGGAGCCGAAGGTCACGCCCGCTGCTTCCAGCCGCGCGACCATGCCGTCGAAATCCGCCGCGGACAGCGCCAGATGGGTGCCGATGCCGCGCTCCTGCCGCGGCGCCGTGTTGCCGCCGATCAGATGCAGGTTGACCCCCGGCGCCAGCGCGAACCAGCGGATCGAGCCTTTGCCCATCGGGTTCTCGACCTCGGGCAGGCCGAGGATCTCGTTGTAGAAGCGCACGCTCGCGTCGAGGTCGCGGACGGCGATGGCTTGATGGTCGAGGTGGAAGGGATGGGGCATGGGGGGGCGCCTTCGGTGGGTGCAAGTGCGAAGCGTATTGCACAGCCGTTCCATCGCCAATGGCGGAAGATGCCAAGATATTCCGGCATACGCGCTCGCCGTCGAACGCGCTAAACCACGCCCGGAACCTCGCCAGTTTCGCAGACACCAACAACTAAATTGCCCGCTAAACTACAATCGCCGCTCGACACGGCGGAGCAGCCCTAACGACGCTCGCATGCGCATGATGCAGCACTTTTCCTCTCAGTTTCACATAATCCTGCCGCTCGAAAAAAAATCGTTGCACGCACAGAGCAGCGTCGTAGGAAAACAACACCCGAGCACCCGAAACCTCAGCTAATGCTAATATATGCGGGTACCGTCACTTTCTACATCAACACGCCCAGCATATTCAGTCTCTTTAGCTTAACATTCCCTTCTTGATATTCAATCCTCAAAGCCTCCCCGCCAGCAGCCACTGCTGTATACATACTCGATCCCGGCTCGCAGAATTATCCTTGTGCCGCCCACCCGTAGCAAATTTGCATTTTCCGGTATTGAGTGCATTAATCAAAAATGCTCCAACCTCGTGATCTCGAAGCAGATAGTGCACCGCGTTTTGTGATTTTCATGATAATACACATACTAACCGCCTATTTATTTCAATCCATTTTTCAATAAAGAACTGCCGAAATCCGCTAGGGGCATTAATAATATTTCCAAGTTTGTCAATCTCTAAAGAGTACACGTTATTCTCAAGCCTCTCGCGTTCGAAATAGAGTATCGATACATCTCCCGGACTTAGTGTCCCATCACGTACCGCCATGCGAACTCGGCTAGAATGTAATCGCTGTGTGTCTCGAGAATAAACTCGTGTGGTTCATTTTAGAGACAGCCTCACAAAACAAAGACCCCATGTAGCTTGCGCTTTAGGATGTAGATGCACCTCTGTTGTCGAAAGAAAAAATAGAACGTCTATTTTCTTGATTGTATATTTCCGCAACGACGGCAATCACTCGACTTATCCCACAATCCTACGTCCATTATGTTTCTCTGAGGCCCACCGAAATTTACATAGATCTGAAACGGATCACTCTCGGAGCGCCCAGAATTTTACTGAGATTTCCTCAAAAAGCCCTGCGGCGACGCCGAAAGCATTCAACTGCTTTCGCAGACGATCCCACTCACGGGGGGCGGTGTCGCTTGAGTTTAGCTAAAAGTATACGGAATATGATCTCCCTCGGGGCTATAATATGTCCAGAGGAGTATAAGCACTATCAGGCTTGGTTCTCACAGGCGATGAGGCGTATACGATGCGCCTCATCTGATTCATCAGCCCGATAAAATAGTTCGATATCTCCCGAAATACATCAACCTCTGCTCTATTTGTCGCTTCTTCACCAGTCCGAGGTCCGAGAAGATATGGAAGATCCCTTAGGGTATGAGAATAGATTTGAGCGGGAAGCCGTGTCCGAAAATTGATTATCGGGCAGATACCTTGTCAGGTCTATTTCTCTATCGACGTTAGCTGTCTTTAT
This sequence comes from uncultured Alphaproteobacteria bacterium, assembly GCA_963743015.1. GTDB lineage: Bacteria > Pseudomonadota > Alphaproteobacteria > Rhizobiales > Kaistiaceae > CAVSRC01. The sequence goes on along the minus strand of CAVUOD010000031.1, from coordinate 240,591 downwards.
ATGCAACGCGGGTTTCGTATCAAGCCGAAAACGGACACTTGCTTCGCCTGTGACAAATTCCAGCGCGGCAAATTGCTGGCTGTGAAAATCGGTTGCTAAACGCTACCGAAAACTCAACTTGCCGGGCAGTGGTTTCTCCATTTACTTTCGCCCGTGACCTACTTGGGCTTCGACGCGCTGGTGTTAACTGTGTTTTGATGGAGAAACCTAATCCGCCGGCGCTCGCCCGCCTTTGCCACCACGGTAGTGGGCAACTTGTTCGTAGGCGCCGAGGAGGAAAGGCACTTTATTAAACGATACGCTAGGGCTGTAACTTAGCAAATCATATGCGAGGCGGATCAACGCTAAAAAACTTGTCTTTCCCGCGCTGTTTTCTCCTATTAGCAGCGTGAGCGGCGAGATTTTAGCGTTGGTAACCTTACGGAAGCCGCGAAAGTGATCAATCGAAACGAACACCATTCCTCCCCAAGCTCGTATGGTTGATAACCTACATCCTTTCGATTTCGGTTGGGAAACACCTCACTCGGCCGGATCTCGCCGAGGTCTCGGCTTCGCCTCGCCGGGGGATGACGGGGAGAGAGGCGCCGCATCGGGGGGATGACGGGGAGCAAACGACCTCGACGCGCCACTGAGACTTCCCCCCACCCGGCCGGCTGTCGCCGGCCACCCTCCCCGCTTCGGGGGAGGGAGGGGAGTTTGCCGCGATGCCCTGCCTGAACCGCGGGCTTTGATTTCGTGTCGGGCGGCCTCGCCCGCGCGCCGACCCATCGTGATAGCCTGAGCCTTGCCACGCGCACCCTCCCTCCCCCGCGAAGCGCGGGGAGGGGGGACCACGCGGAACGCGTGGTGGGTGGGGGCGCCACCAGCGATGGCAAACGAGACCGCGCGCCGACTGCGCAAGACGATGACGCCACACGAGGTCCGCCTGTGGCAGCATCTGCGCGCGCTGAAGCGCGAAGGCCACCACTTTCGCCGGCAGGCGCCGATCGAAGGCTATATCGTCGACTTCGCCTGCTTTCGCGCTCGGCTCATCATCGAACTCGACGGCAGCCAGCATGCGGCCGACGGGCACGGGCGGCGCGATGAGAGGCGCGACGCGACGCTCACCGCCGCGGGATTCCGCGTGCTGCGTGTCTGGAACAACGAGATCGATCGCAACATGGATGGCGTGATGCAGGCGATCCTGGCGGCGCTTGGGGAATAGCCCCCCACCCGGCCGGCTCTCGCCGGCCACCCTCCCCGCTTCGGGGGAGGGAGGGAGCAAGTGGCGGCGCCCTGTCTTGCTCCGCGGCTTTTAACGGTGCGGTCGACCGAAGCCCCCCACCCGGCTCGGCCTTCGCCCCCCCTCCCCGCTGCTCACGCGGGGGAGGGAGGCAAGTGGCACCGCGCCGCGCCTAACCGCGCGGCGGGGGCGGCCCGCCGGGGCCGCGACCGGGACCGCCGCCGGGGCCGCGGCCGGACTGCGGCGGCGGGCCGCTGATCGTGCGCACGGTCGATTGCGACCACGATCCACGCAGGCAACCGATGTCATAGGGGAAATCGAGCGTGGCGACGTAGTGATACATGGTGACGCGCTTGCCGTTCCATTCGACCGGGCTGGTGATGCCGTGGCAGGCGTCGAGATCGGCCGAGGACAGCGTGCTGCCGTTCTCGTCGCGCGGGCCGTAGATGCCGAAGCCGTCGATGGCATAGCCGATGAGCTTCGACGGGCCGGAGGCCGAGTCGAGTTCCTTCAGCGCGCAGACGCTGACATTGTGATTGTGATAGACGCCGCTCTCCTGCGGGTGGCCCTGGCAGGCATCCTGGGTCTCGTGGGCGACCGCATCGCGGCCGGGCGCGTCGAGCGCGTTGAACAGCGCCACGCCGGTCAGAAGCACACCGACCGCGCCGGGCGCGCAGCTCGGCCTGGCGGCAAGCTGCGGATTGAGCGGCAGGGTGATCTTCATCGACTGCCGCTTGATGTGGTTGGGATTGCGGTCGTAGCGGTAGGCATCGTCGGAGCGCGCGATCGGGAACTTGCCGGTCGGATAATCGGGCAGGTCGTCCCAGGTGATGATGCGCTTGGCTCCGGAAACGGCGATCTTGAAGCTGTGCGGCCAGGTGACCGCGCCGTCGACCACCGCCTTCCTGGTGATGTCGAAGGTGCCGGCGGCCTTGTCGATCCATGGTCCGTCGACCTGGGCGCCGTGGCCGTTCGGGTCCGTGTGGCAGGCCCAGATATAGCCGGCCTTGGGACCCGACGAATGCTTGCCGTCGCCGAGCGGCAGCTTGTGCGGATTCGGCGAATGGGCGAGTGCGGCGGATGGGACGGCGATTGCCGCCACTGTGGCAATCGTCGCAATAGCGATGCGCATGAGTAGCTCCTTCCCCCTTGTGGCAGGCCGCGAACGGCGGCCCATGGTAGCAATACGGGAAAAGGGCGGAACCCCTACACCGCTCCTGATATTGCGCAGGCCTCCGTCGCCCACCGGGCTCGGCCTTCGGCCCTGCCACCCTCCCCGCATTCGGGGGAAGGGAGGGGCTATGCCGCGAGCACGGAGCCCAACCTCCCCCTCAAGGGGAGGGTTTGCGAGCAAGGGACGTTGCCCTGCCCTACTTCACCTTCTTCTTCGCCGCTTTCACCGCCTTGGCAGCCCCCTTCGCCACCTTGGCGGCGGCCTTGGCCGCGACCTCGGCAGCCTTGGCCTCGGCGACAACGACCGCCTCTTCGGCAAGTTTGGCGTCGCGCGCCAGGCGCAGCGCCTTCAGCCGCGCCGTGTTGTCGTCGACCCGCTGGGCCTCCTTCTCGGCGTCGCTCATCGCCTTGGCCGCCTCGCGCTGCCGCGCCTGGGTCTTGGCGTATCGCGCCTCCGCGTCGCTTCTCGTGCTTCTGGGCATTTCGGCTCCTTTCGATTCCGCCGCATCTGCGGCGGCACGTCCGTGCCCGCAAGAAATGAGGCAGGGGCATGCGGTGGCTTCGCGTTCCTGACCCCCTCCCGGCCTCCCCCGCCAGGGGGAGGAGGGCTGACGCCTTGCTCAATCGCAGCGCATTCTTACTCCGCCGCTTCCGACGGCTTGCGCGGGGCAGCGCCCGCGGAACCGCCGAAACGTTTCTCGACATAGTCGTCGAGCGAGCTTGCGGAAATCTTCCGCCAGCGTCGGCCCGCGCAGCGTCACCGCCTTCTTGCCGTCGATGAACACCGGCGCCGCCGGCTGCTCGCCGGTGCCGGGCAGCGAGATGCCGATATCGGCGTGCTTCGATTCGCCCGGTCCGTTGACGATGCAGCCCATGACCGCGACCTTGAGGCTCTCGATGCCGGGATATTTCTCGCGCCACACCGGCATGGCGGCGCGCAGATCGTCCTCGATGCGCCGCGCCAGCTCCTGAAAGACGGTCGAGGTGGTGCGCCCGCAGCCCGGACAGGCCGAGACCACCGGCACGAAATCGCGGAAGCCCATGGTCTGCAGGAGCTCCTGCGCGACCGTGACTTCGCGGGTGCGGTCACCGCCGGGCTCCGGGGTGAGCGAAATGCGGATGGTGTCGCCGATCCCCTGCTGCAGCAGCAGGCCCATGGCGGCCGAAGAGGCGACGATGCCCTTGGAGCCCATGCCGGCCTCGGTGAGCCCCAGATGGAGGGCGTATTTCGACTTCTCGGCAAGCGCCGTATAGACCGCCACCAGATCCTGCACCTGGCTGACCTTGGCCGACAGGATGATCTTTTCCGCCGCGAGGCCGATCGCCTCCGCGGCTTCAGCCGAGAGGAGCGCCGAGGCGATGATCGCCCGGCGGGTGACCTCGACCGCCGACAGCGGTTTCTCGGACTTGGCGTTCTTGTCCATCATGCGGGTGAGCAACGACTGGTCGAGCGAGCCCCAGTTGACCCCGATCCTGACCGGCTTGTCGTTCTTCAGCGCCACCTCGACCATGGTGGCGAACTGGCGGTCGCGCTTCTCGCCGAAGCCGACATTGCCGGGATTGATGCGGTATTTGGCAAGCGCCTCGGCTGAGGCCGGATGGTCGGTCAGAAGCTTGTGGCCGATATAGTGGAAGTCGCCGATGAGCGGCACATGGACATTCATCGCCGCCAGCCGGTCGCGGATGTGCGGCACCGCGGCCGCCGCCTCGTCGCGGTCGACGGTGACGCGCACCAGCTCCGAGCCGGCCCGCGCCAGCGCCGCCACCTGGGCGACCGTGGAATTGATGTCCGCCGTATCCGTATTGGTCATCGACTGGACGACGATCGGCGCGCCGCCGCCGACCTGGACGTCACCGACCATCACGGGAATCGTCGCGTGGCGGGGCAGCGGCGCGGAAAGGTAATTGCTCATGCTCAAGACCATTGACGGAAAGCGACCCCCTCCCAGCCTCCCCCTTTCAGGGGGAGGAGGAGAAGACCGAGCCTCTATCACCACTCATTGGGCGCTCATGCAAGACGAGACGCCGAGAAGGGCCAGGGTGCCACCGCACATTCTCCCTCCCCCTGAAAGGGGGAGGACAGGTGGGGGTCATGACAGTCGTGCGGCCGTGCCCAAACCCTCTCCTGGCCTCGTGGCATGTGCTGAGTCCCATGCCGGTCATGCCTTGGCGGCGGCCCGGCAGCGGGCGCACAGGCCGCGGACCTCGAGCACCTGCTGGCGCGGCAGGAAGCCGCGGTTGAGCGTCTCCGCATTGACCAGGCGGCCGAGCGCCTCGGACGAGGCTTCCGCCGCGGCGCCGCACTTGTCGCAGATGAGGAAGAGCGTGGCGCCCGGCGCGCAGTCGTCGCCGCGATCGCAGGCGATATAGGCGTTCTTCGATTCGATGCGGTGGGCGAGATTGTGCTCGACCAGGAAATCGAGCGCCCGGTAGACCGAGATCGGCGCCGGCCGGTGGTCGGTGGTCGCCAGCCGGTCGATCACGTCATAGGCCGAGGCCGGCACGTGGCTCTCCAGCAGCGCCTCCAGCACCTGCCGGCGCTGCGCCGTGAAGCGCAGGCCCTGGCGCGCGCAGGTTTCCTCGGCATGGCCGATCGCTTCTGCCGCGCAGCGCGCATGGTCGTGTTCACGATGTTCCAGGACTGGGCTGATCGCTGTCATCTCGGCTTACAACTCTAGCACCGGCGGTCCGCCAAGACGAACCGACCCGGGTTTTCCCCCATGCCGCTGCATATAGGCCGCGGAGAAGCGCCGCGCATCCTTTCCGCCCATGCTGCGCTGCAATATATAGGTTGGCGGACACGCTCAAGGGGGAAGGATGCCATGCTCAAGGACAAGACTGCACTGATTACCGGTTCGACGTCGGGAATCGGCTTGGGGCTCGCCACCGCTCTCGCCCACGAGGGCTGCAACATCGTGCTCAACGGCTTCGGCGACCAGACCGCGATCGAGACGCTGCGCAACGAGATCGCCAATTCCTTCGGCGTCGAGGTGCGCTATTCGCCGGCCGACATGCAAAGGCCGGACGAGATCGCCGCCATGATCGCCGACGCCGAGAAGGAGTTCGGCGCCATCGACGTGCTCTGCCCCAATGCCGGCATCCAGCATGTGGCGCCGGTGGACGAGTTCCCCATCGACAAGTGGAACGCCATCATCGCCATCAACCTGTCCTCGGCCTTCCACTGCATCCGCGCCGCTCTGCCGAGGATGCGCGCCAAGGGCTGGGGCCGCATCATCATGACGGCAAGCGCCCATGCGCTGGTCTCCTCACCCTTCAAGTCGGCGTATACCGCTGCCAAGCATGGCATTGCCGGGCTGACCAAGGCTGTGGCGCTGGAGACGGCCGAACAGGGCATCACGGTCAACGCGCTCTGCCCCGGCTATGTGTGGACGCCGCTGGTCGAGAAGCAGATCCCCGACACCATGAAGGCGCGCAACATGACCGCCGAGCAGGTGAAGAACGACGTCATGCTCAAGGCCCAGCCGACCAAGCAGTTCGTCACGGTCGAGGAGATCGGCGGGCTTGCGGTGTTCCTGTGCTCCGACGCGGCGCGCAACATGACCGGCTCGCTGATCACCATGGACGGCGGCTGGCTGGCGGCGTGAGGGCGGACGGGGCACACCTTACCGTGATCCCGTGGCAGGAAGCGCGAGCAGCGCACCCTTCCCGGCCACATCACCGATCCGGATGCGCCGTGCGACAAAGACCGCAATGGCCACCAGGCCCGCGATGACCAAAACGCCGCTCTCGCCGCCGACATATTCCAGCGCGCCCGGCACGTTGGCGACGGTCACGCCGTTCAGCGCATCAAGGACGTCGTTGAAAACGGCGTGGGCGAGCGCAACCGGCCAGACGCTGCCCGTCGTCAGCCGCAGCCAGCCGTAGAAGACGCCAGCCAGCGTCAGCGTGACGAGGAAGAGCGGCACGACGAAGAGCAGATTGCCGTCGTGGTGGTAGTAGGGCGTCATCAGGATCAGCGGCAGGTGCCAGATGCCGTGCAGCAGGCCGACCAGCAGCATGGCGCGGAGCGGGCCGATGGCGACAAGGCGCGGCAGCATGTAGCCGCGCCAGCCGACCTCCTCACCCATCGCCAGCACCATGCCGATTGCGAAACCGATAGCCGTGTGGACAAGGGTTGCCGGCAGGCTGCGCGTGAACGCGGGCGGCATCAGCGTGCCGAGACCGAGCGCCCAGATGGCGGCATAGCTGGCCAGAAGAACCAGCGCCGGAACCAGGATGGCGAGCGGCCAGCCACGGAGCCCCAGGCGCACGAGCCCCAGCGCGCGCCTGGCGGAACGCGATCGTGCCTCGCCGGTCGCCAGCATCACAAGAACGACGGCAACGGCCGGCGTCAGCATCGTCACCAATGGCGCGCTCGCGCCGATCCGGCCGGCGAAGGCTGCGATCAGGACGGCCAGTCCGATGGCGATCGCATAGACGAGCCCGGCTCGGGCGGGGCCGTTGGAAACGGCATGCATGGGTCTGCTCTCTGCAAGATGAATGGTGCGCTCCCGGCCGAGGGCCGGAGCATATGTGCAGGGCTTAAGCGAATAGGCGGGTCGCGTCTGTGAAGCGGATCACCCCCGCCCCTCAGATCCCGCCGCCGTCGGCCTCGTCGAGCGTGGTGGGCCGGTGGCGGGTCGCCGGCGGCGATGCGCTCGGAGTGGAGCGCCGGCGCGGCGACCAGCCCACAATCTCGCCTTCGCCATAGGCGACGCGGGCGAAGGGATCGGAATCGTTGGCGTCGACCTGCTCGGCTCGGCTTGGCGACCGCCCCCGAAAAAGGGGACGGTCACCGTTGCAGGCTCAGGCCTTGATTGGCAGCCAGATCTCGAACCCGCCGAGGCCGGTGCGCGGATCAAACGCCGTGCCGTACTTCTCGAAGAAGTCCGGGTCTCCCGCCGCCTCGTAGCCCGACTCAGGCAGCCACTTGTTCCAGATGGCGTGCATGGTGGTGCGGATCTCGGAAACATGGCCGGCATGATGAAAGACCGCGTAGCGGTGCGCTGGGATGGGCATGACCTCCAGGTCCCTCGGCACGCGCGACGGATCGGCGACCGCGACGCCCGCCATGTAGCGGAAGCCCTCGACCCCCTCTTCTCCCGAAGCGACGATGCCATAACCGGCATCGCCCTGCTGTCCGGGCACATTGCCAATGTGCGCGGCGAAACGCTGCCACAGACCGGGGATTGCCGCCATGGTTTCGCCGGTGTAGCGCTCGGCCAGTCCGGCGACCACCAGGGCCGCGCCGTCCTCGAAGCGCGGCGGTCGCAGTTCAACGAAGTCCGTCTTGTCCATTTTGATCGGCTCCACGAGTTGAAGGTTTCGACAGTGGCGCTGACCGCGCACCTGTTCCGGCGTCAGGCCGAACTGGTCGCGGAAAGCGCGCGTGAATGCCTCGTGGGAACCGTATCCGGCATCAAGCGCAACGGAGAGAATGTCCGATGCGCCCGCCGCCAGCGATTGCGCCGCCTGGCTGAGCCGACGGGCGCGCACATAGCGGATGACGGTCAGTCCGGTCGCCGCACCGAATGCCCGCGACATGTGAAAGCGCGACACACCGGCCACCTCGGCGATGGCGTCGAGGGTGATGTCCTCGGCGTTCTCATGCTCGATGTACCAGAGGGCGCGGATCACGGGCGTCATTGGGTCCTCACGACAGCGGCGAACCCATACGCCCCCGCGAAGCACCGCATTTGATCGGCCTTGCTCAGCCCCTCAGATCCCGCCCCCGTCCGCCTCGTCGGGCGTGTCGGAGCGAGGCGGCGGGTCGCCGGCGGCAAGCCGCGTCGGAGCGCAGCGCCGGCATCTGGGTGGGGAGCGGCGACCAGCCGGCAAGCTCGCCCTCGCCATAGACGACGCGGGCGAAGGGATCGGAATCGTTGGCGACCCAGCCCTCCTCGCCGGAGCGCGCCGACACCGCCCAGCGCACCGCGTCGATCTCGGCCGGTCCCTGTTCGCTGGCGCGCACGCGCACCAGAACCAGGCTGCCGTCACGCGGCGCCGTGCTCATGCCTGCCCATTTCGGGGAAGCCATGGAGATGCCCTCGCCGCTTGGTTGAGAGAAAAAGCGGCGGCGACCAGACTGCCCGCCACCGCACCGGTTCGGTTCGCGCCTATTTCAGGCCGATTGCCATGCCGGAAAGATCGGCATTGATCATCAGGCCCTGCTGGCGGCCCTGCAACTCGAGCAACGCGCCCTTCGGGTTCTTGAGCAGGATCACGCCCTTGCCCTTGATGCCGGCGGCGCCCGCGCCGACCGCGCCATAGACACCGGCGACATCGGACGGACGGCTGATATGGCTGACCCTGCCGTAGAGCTCGGCTTTCGCCGCGCCGAGCACGAGGCCGCCGCTGATGCCGCCGATATCGAGCGGATAATGGCGGCCATGGAAGGTCAGCGTACCGCTGCCGGCCGAAGCGCCGATGAAGAAGCCGCCCTTGACGATGGTGATGCTGATCGAGCCGCTGTCGGCCAGGGCCGAAGACGCCGCCAGGCTGGCACCGGCAATGGCGATGAGCGCAATGAGACCCGAGCGAAACCGATTAAAAAACCGCATTTTGGACTCCTCCTGTGGATACCCCCTCCGGGAACTCCCGGGCAGAGATTTAGAGCTTTTTACGCCGATTCACAAAGCCTGCCGATGACGCCGGTCACAGGCGCCGGGCGCACCCCGGCCGCTCACGCCTTGCCGCGGGCGCGCTCGCCGATCTTGGCGGTGAGCCGCTGCAGCGCCGGCGAATGGTCGTTGCGGTCGAGCATCACCTGGATGATCGACACGCCGTCGCTGTTCTCGCGGGCGCGTTTCAGCGCCGCATCCATCTCGATCTCGGTGGTCACCTTGATGCCCAGCCCGGCGCCGAGCACTTCCGGAATCTTCCAGAAATGCCAGGTGGCGACGTCGTTGAAGGCGCCGTCGATCATCGGCCGCTCGGTGCCGTAGCCTTGATTGTCGAGCACGACGATGATCGGGTTGCCGCCATAGCGGATGATCGAGCCCACCTCCATGCCGCTCATCTGGAAGGCGCCGTCGCCGACCAGCACCAGCGGCCGGAGGTCGGGCCTGGCCGCCTTGACGCCGAGCGCCGCCGGCACGGCGAAGCCGAGCGAGCAGTAATAGGCCGGCGCCAGGAAATGCACGCTGTTGGCTATGTGCAGGTCCTCGGCGCCGAACAGCGCATCGCCGGTATCGGAGATCACCACCATGTCGTCTTCAAGAAAGGCGTTCACCTGGCGGAACAGCGCCTCGACGGTCATCGCCTTGTCGGACGGATTGAACAGGCCGGGATGCTCCGGATGCTCGAATGGCGGCACGGACCGCTTCTGCCAGGGATGGTCGGCGAGGCCGCCGACGAAATCGGCCATGCCGACGCCGTCGAAGCTGTGGTGGCCGATCGCTATGCGGTCGCTGGCGGCATAGATGGCGTAGCGCCGGTCGATGCGCGCCGTATAGACGCCGAGATTCATGTCGGTGAGCTGGGCGCCGAGCAGCACCTGGCAATCGCTCTTCTCGACATAGTCGCGCACCGCATCGCGGCCCATGGCGCCCTCGTAGACGCCGAGATAGGCGGGATCGGATTCGGGGAAGACCGACTTGCCGGTGATGGTGGCGGCGACCGGAATGCCGGTCTTGTGGACGATTGTCGCAAGCGCCGCCTGGAGACCGAAGCGGTGCAGTTCCTCGCCGGCGAGGATCACCGGGCGCTCGGCCCGGCTCATCTGGTCGACCGCCTCGGCAACCGCCACCGCCAGCGCTTCCGCATCGCCCGGCTCTTCCGCCGGCAGGCGGCGATGCAACGGGCCGATCTCGGCGATGGTCATGTTGCGCGGGATCTCGATATAGACCGGGCGGCTGTGCCGGCGCGCTGCGGCGAGCACGCGCTCGATCTCGTAAGCCGCGCTCGCCGGATCGTCGAGCACGGCCTGGGCGACGGTCAGCTGCTCGAAGACGCGCAACTGGGTGTCGAAGCCGCGCACGGTGTGGTGCAGCAGCGGGCCGCGGCTCTTCTCGTGGGTGCCCGGCGCACCGCTGATGATGACCACCGGCGAGCGCTCGGCAAAGGCCTGCGCCGCCGCATTGGCGATCTTCAGCCCGCCGACGCAATAGGTGATGCACGCGCAACCGAGCCCGGTCACCCGCGCATAGGCGTCGGCGGCGAAGCCGGCACCCTGCTCGTCCGAGGTATTGACTACCGCAAGCGGGCTCTCTTCCATCTGCTTGAAGAAGGTAAGCACGTAATCGCCGGGGACGCCGAAGACATGACCGATGCCATTCTCGGCGAGCCGCTGGATGAGATAGTTGCCGATGCTCTGTGCCATGATCCTTCCCCAAAAATCGGACGCGCCTCCCTGGCGCGCTTCACGGCGGACTATGCCCGAAAGCGGTAACCAGCGGCAGAGGCCGGAGGACGCATCATGATCGAACCGACGCCCAGGGTTAGTCTCGAAGCAATCCGCGCCGACATCACCACGCTGGAGGTTGATGCCATCGTCAACGCCGCCAACCCGTCGCTGCTCGGCGGCGGTGGCGTCGACGGCGCCATCCACCGCGCCGCCGGACCGGAATTGCTCGCCGAATGCCGCACGCTCGGCGGCTGCGACACCGGCGACGCCAAGATCACGGCCGGCTACCGCCTGCCGGCCAAGCATGTCATCCACACGGTCGGGCCCGTCTGGCGCGGCGGCCGGGCGGGCGAGGACGCGCTCCTTGCTTCCTGCTACACGCGCTCGCTGGAGATCGCCCGCGAGCACGGCCTGACCTCGCTCGCCTTCCCCGCCATATCCACCGGCATCTACGGTTTTCCCGCCGAGCCCGCCGCAATGATCGCGGTCAAGACCGTCGCCGATATCGTCGAAGACGAGCCCGGCATGCTGAGGCGGGTGATCTTCTGCTGCTTCGACCTCGACGCCCTGAGGTTGCACCAGGCGGCACTGGCGCGATTCGGCGCTTGAAAATGGCCGCAATCTGTTGCTTCGGTGGCGGACCGGCGCCAGATGGGCGCGGACAACGGGGCGACAAGAGCTTGCGACGCGCGACGCCACTCCTGCTGGCCTTTGCCTGCCTTGCCGCAGCCGGCCCGGCGCGGGCCGAAGACCCGCTTTCCGACCCGCTTCGGCTTCTTCAGCGGCTCATCCAGCCGCCGGCCCGGGCCGTGGAAAAGGCGCTGCGTCCGCCATCGGCCGGCCAGGGCGGCGGCCCGCCGCGGCGGCGCCAGTCAAACCGGCAGATCCGGCGGCCGCCGACCTTCTCTCCGTGCCCATGCCGCGGCTGCGGCCGGGCGATGCCGGCGCGCCGACGCTCGGCTACGCGCCGTCAACCACCATCGAGGCCGCACCGCTGGCGCCTCGGACACGGCCGGCTGCCGTCGCGCCATCGCTTCCACCACCGGCGGCACGCTCCACCTGCGGCGTCATGCTCGCCCGCCTCGGCGTCGAGGCGAAGGCGCTGGCGCCGGTGCAGGAAGGCGCCTGCGGCATCCCGGCGCCGGTCTCGGTCAGCGCGCTCGACGACGGCGCCATTTCGCTGACCACCGACGCGCTGATCAATTGCGACTTCGCCGATGCGCTCGCCACCTGGATCGACGGCACGGTGCAGCCGATCGCGCGTCGACACGCTGCACGCCGAGGTGACGCGGCCTCAGGATCGCCGCCTCCTATGCCTGCCGCAACCGCGACGGCCTCGCCGACGCCAAGCTCAGCGAGCATGCCCGCGGCAACGCCATCGACATCTCGGCCTTCAAGGTGGACGGCATCGGCTGGATCGATGTCGAGCACGGCTGGACCGACGGCGGCGACAAGGCTGATTTCCTGCGCGCGGTGCGCAATTCCGCCTGCGGCCCCTTCACCACGGTTCTCGGGCCGGGCTCGGACTCGTACCACTCCAACCACTTCCACCTGGACCGTGCCAAGCGGCGCACCGCCGGCCCGAGCCGCGGGCTCTACTGCAAATAAGCGCGGCACCAGCCAGGCCTCCGCCATGAACCTCCCCGCCACCACCCGGCTCGGCCCGGTCACCATCGCCGTCACCGACGCCGACCGTGCCCTCCTCATCTGGCGCGACATGGTCGGGCTCACCGAAATCCGCCGCGACGCGCACAGCATCACGCTGGGCGCCGGCGGCACGGCGCTGATCGTGCTCGAGCCCGACGCGGAGCGCCCGGTCGTGCAGCACACCAGCGGGCTCTACCACGTCGCCCTGCATGTGCCGACGCGGCGCGACCTCGCCGTGGTCACCGCGCGGCTGATGGCGGCGCGCATCCCCAATTCGCCCACCGACCATCTCGTCTCCGAGGCCGTCTATCTCTGGGACCTCGACGGCAACGGCATCGAGATGACCTTCGAGACGCCGTGGCGCGGCACTTTCAAATCGGACGGCGACACCTTCTATGCGCTCACCACCGACGGGCGCCGGCATTCCGGCCGCGACGCCATCGACCTCCATTCGCTGCTCGGGGAACTGACGCGGGAGGACGAGATCCGCGAGCCGTTGCCGGCCGGCACGCGCATCGGCCATGTCCACCTGCATGTCGGCGACCTCGACGCGGCGATGGCCTTCTATGCCGACGACGGCGTCGGCTTCGCCCGCCAGATGCTGGCCAAGCGGGTGCGCATGGGCGACGTGACGCTCGGCTACCAGCCGCACGCGCTCGCCTTCAACACCTGGGCCGGCGTCGGCGCGCCGCAGCCGCCGCCGGGTTCCGCCGGGCTGCGCTGGTTCGGCATCAGCGTGCCGGATGCGGACACGCTTTCCGCCATGCGCGCGCGCCTGGGCGCGGTCAACGACATCGACAGCGGCTTCGAGACGGCCGACCCGGCCGGCAACCGGCTGCGGGTGACGATCGCCACGGACGCCGACTGAGGCGGGTCATCGGCGCCGCCGGTCCGGGCCACCGGCTTCATCCTCGTCCTTCGCGGCTCGCTCGCGCTCGCGCCTCAGGATCTCGAAGGGCCAGGCTGCCCCGCAGCGACGATCTGCGCCTCATGCCGCCGTCTGCGGAATGCCGCGATCGGCGAGGCAGGCCACCACCCTCTCCGGTACGTTGAGACAGGACACGGCGATCGTCTGCCGGTCGATGCGGAGCATCAGCCGGTGGAAGCGCCCCCTGTCGTCGGGCGGCGAGACCAGCGCAAACCCGGTCAGCGGCTTATAGGGAACGAAGGTGGTGCACGCGGCATAGGTGGGATGAAAGATGCGCCGCACCGGCGCGCCGCGGTCGACGATGACGAGTTCTTCCCCGGCATCGACGATGAGCAGGCCGGTCGACAGGCGGCGGCGGTTCGCATCGTCGCGGCAGAAGCGGTCGCGCGCTTCGAAATGAAGCGGCATCACCGGCCGCGGGACGCTGTTGCGCACCGCGAACAGCATGTTCTGGAAGAAAAGGTCGGCGACCGCCACCGTTGCACCCTGCTGCCGGTCGTTGGGCCGGTCGGCGGTGGGGGTGAGCTTGTCCCGGATGAAATCGGTCACCGCGTCGAAGCGCCGGAACGCCACCGTATTGTAGTCGACGGTGATCGTCTCGCCGTCCCTGGTGAGCAACGACCAACTGGCAGCGAGCAGATTGATCAAGCTGCGGATGGCGGCGACATCCTCCCAGCCGATGGTCTCCGTGGTGAACGTGCCCTCGACCAGTCGCAACAGGCTGAGCCGGTCGTCATGGACGGCCATGATCATCCTGTAGAGGTCCATGCCCGGCCGCACGCTCAGGCGGTCGGCGTCGATCGGCACCTTCAGGAGGAAGCGGGCGTCGCGATGCATCTTGTAGGCATCGCGAAAGCAGCGCGGCATCTCGGCCTCGCTGCGCACGGGGTCGACCCACGGGCCGAAGGCGTCGTATTCCTTGCGGTCCTCCGGGCTCGCCGCCCAGTACCAGTCACGGGTTTCGGCCGCTCGCCGTTTCGTCGCCCAAGCCAGCATGGCTTTCCTCCAGGCGCATCAGCCCGACACACGGGAGACCAAAGCGGATTCCCTGCCCGACTCGGGACGAAGTCAAGCGCCGCAGCGCCGCAGGCGGTATCAGCTCACGAAGCGCCTGACGAAGGCGAGCGCCGTCTCGGCGACCTGCTCCCAGCCGCTGTCGATGATCAGCGAGTGGCCGCGGCCCTTCATCTCGACCAGCTCGGTGACGCCCTCGTTCTGTTCCTGGAGGTGGAACTCGGAACTGATCAGCGACCACGGCACGGTGTGATTGTTCTCGCCGGACATGAACAGAAGCGGCCCGCGCTCGGGATTGTGCGTGTCCACCTGAACCTCGGTCCACGGATTGATGTTGGCGGTCGCCATCTGGAAGAGGGGCGCGCCGGGGGCCGGCACCACGAACGCCTTGTAGAGCGCCTGGGCCTCGTCCTCGCCGACCGCATTGGCGAAGGCGTAGCGGAACTGGTCGAAGGTAAGCGGCACGGCGCGATGCAGATTGGCCAGATTGCGCAGCACCGGCAGGGCCGTCATCACCGACGACACGGGCAGCGACATCACCCCGCGGAACGGCGCCGGGTCGATCGCCACGGTCGCGGCGGAAAGACCGCGCCCGGCCAGAATCTGGGCGAGAAGACCGCCGAAGGAATGGCCGATGATCACCGGCTTCCTGTCCAGGTTGCGGATGACCATCTCGAAATGGTCGGCCACCTCGCCGATGGTCTTGTCGGCGAAGACCTCCGGATGCGCCGCCGCCTCCTCGATCGTCTCCGGATCGTCCGGCCAGCCCGGCGTCAGCGGCGTGAAACCGGCCTCCTCGAACAGCGCGGCCCAGCGGTCCCAGCTCGACGGCAGCAGCCACAGGCCGTGGATGAAGACCACCGGCGTCTGTTCTGTCGCATTCGCGTTCCAGGTCTGCGCCAGCTCGAGCTCGGTCAGCGTCACTGGTTTGGTCGTCATGTCGCCCTCATCGTCGCGGCGGCCGTCGCGCGGCCGGGGGCAGCAGGCCCCTCCACCCTAAACATACTAATTTTTGAATATATGGTAATCCGGGCGCGCCGCACAATTCCCGGACAGCGCCCGGCACCCTGTGTCGCCCGGTCGCACCATCGGTATGCCTTTCGCCGTCATTCTCAGGCGAAGCGAAGCGCAGACCGGAGAATCGGCTCCCTGCGCGCACAGCCATCGTTGCGGCGCCGTGCGGCCGGTCTCCCCGTCCAAACAAAGGACTTTGCGGGTGGAGAACGATCCCCCGGCCAAGCCGGGGGATGGCGGAGGAAAAAGCGAGCAGCTCGCGCGGGCTGCGCCACCAAGGCTGACGGCGCTTATCCCGCGAACACGATCAGCAGGTCCTTGGCGTCGATCTGGGCGCCGGCCTTGGTGAGCACCTCGGCGATGGTGCCGTCGCGCTCGGCGTGCAGCGCCGTCTCCATCTTCATCGCCTCGATGGACAGAAGCACGTCGCCGGCCTTGACCGCCTGGCCGGACTGGACGGCCAGCGTCGAGATGACGCCCGGCATGGGCGCGGCGACATGCAGCGGATTGCCCTCCTCCGCCTTGCGCCGAGCCGCGGGGCCGGCGCCGCCGGCAATGGCGCCATGCGAGCGGTCGGGCACCTTGGCCATGCGCGGCTGGCCGTTGAGCTCGAAGAAGACGCGGACATTGCCCTCGGCGTCGGGCTCGCCGACCGCCTGGGTGCGCACGATCAGCGTCTTGCCGCGTTCCAGTTCGACCGGGACCTCTTCGCCTGCCGGCAGGCCGTAGAAGAAGACCGGCGTCGGCAGCACGTTGACCGGACCGTAACGGTCGGCCGCCTGGGCGAAATCGGTGAACACCTTGGGATACATGACGTAGGAGGCCAGCGCCTTGTCATCGACCGGCGCGCCGACCTTCTCCTCGACCGCCTCGCGCTCGGCGGCGAGATCGGCCGGCGGCAGCAGCGAGCCGGGACGCACGGTGATCGGCGTCTCGCCCTTCAGCACCTTCCTCTGCAGGGCTTCCGGCCAGCCGCCCGGCGGCTGGCCGAGATCGCCGCGCATCATCTGCACGACGGAAGCCGGGAAGGCGATATCGCGATCGGGATCGAGCACGTCTTCCGGCGTCAGGTCGCCGGCGACCATCATCAGCGCCAGATCGCCGACCACCTTGGACGACGGCGTCACCTTGACGATGTCGCCGAACATCATGTTGACGTCGGCATAGGCCCGCGCCACCTCGTGCCAGCGCGCTTCCAGGCCGAGCGAGCGCGCCTGCTCCTTGAGGTTGGTGAACTGGCCGCCCGGCATCTCGTGCAGATAGACCTCCGAGGCGCCGAAGCGGAGGTCCGACTCGAAGGCGAGATACTGGTGGCGCACCTTCTCGAAATAGAACGAGATCTTGCGGATCGCTTCCGGGTCAAGGCCGGTGTCGCGCTCCGTGCCCTTGAGCGCCTCGACCAGCGAACCGAGGCAGGGCTGCGAGGTGAGCCCCGACATGGAATTGATCGCCGCATCGAAGGCGTCGACCCCGGCCTCCACCGCCGCCAGCACCGAGGCCGCCGACACGCCCGAGGTATCGTGGGTGTGGAGATGGATCGGCAGGTCGGTCTCCTGGCGCAGCGCCTCGACCAGCATCCGCGCGGCGGCGGGCTTGAGCAGCCCCGCCATGTCCTTGATGCCGATGATGTGGGCGCCGGCCTTCTCCAGCTCGCGGGCAAGCGTGACGTAATACTTGAGGTCGTATTTCGGGCGGGCGGAATTGAGGATGTCGCCGGTGTAGCACATGGCGCCTTCGCACAGCTTGCCCGCCTCGCACACCGCCTCCATCGAGACGCGCATGTTCTCCACCCAGTTCAGGCAGTCGAACACGCGGAAGAGATCGACGCCGGCATCGGCCGCCTGGCGCACGAAGAACTTGACCACGTTGTCGGGATAGTTGGCGTAGCCGACCGCGTTGGAGCCGCGCAGCAGCATCTGCAGCAGGATGTTCGGCGTCTTCTCGCGGATGTCGGCGAGCCGCTCCCACGGGTCCTCGGCGAGGAAGCGCATGGCGACGTCGAAGGTGGCGCCGCCCCAGCATTCGAGCGACAGGAGACCCGGGAGCGCCTGCGCATAGGCCGGCGCGATCTCGACGAGGTCGTGCGAGCGCATGCGGGTTGCCAGCAGCGACTGGTGGGCGTCGCGCATGGTGGTGTCGGTGACCAATGCGCGCTTCTCGCCGCGCATCCACCTGGCGAAGGCCTCCGGCCCGTCGCGGTCGAGCCGCTGCTTGGTGCCCGGCTCCGGATCGACGCCGAACGACGGCGCCGGGACGAGCAGCGCCTCCTTGTCGGGCCGCGGCCGGTTCTTGGTGTCCGGATGGCCGTTGATGGTGACGTCGGCGATGTAGGTGAGGAGCTTGGTGGCGCGGTCGCGCCGGCGTACCGAGTGGAAGAGCTCGGGCGTCTCGTCGATGAAGCGCGTGGTGTAGCTGGCGTCGCGGAACTGGGGATGGCTGATGACGTTCTCAAGGAACGTCAGGTTGGTGGCAACGCCGCGGATGCGGAATTCGCGCAGCGCCCGCATCATGCGGGCGATTGCCTCGCTTGGCGTCGGCGCCCAGGCGGTCACCTTCTCCAGCAGCGGATCGTAGAAGCGGGTGATCACCGCGCCGGAATAGGCGGTGCCGCCGTCGAGACGGATGCCGAAGCCGGTGGCGCCGCGATAGGCGGTGATGCGGCCGTAATCCGGGATGAAGTTCTGCTCGGGATCCTCGGTGGTGATGCGGCACTGCAGCGCATGACCGTTGAGGGCGATATCGCCCTGGCGCGGCACGCCGCCCGGCCCCTGGTCGCCGATCGCCGCGCCTTCGGCGAAGCGAATCTGCGCCTTGACGATATCGATGCCGGTCACCTCCTCGGTGACGGTATGCTCGACCTGGATGCGCGGATTGACCTCGATGAAATAGGCGGCGCCGGTATCCGCATCCATCAGGAACTCGACCGTTCCGGCGCCCTGATACTTGGCCGCATTGGCGATCTGGATGGCGTAGTTGCACAGTTCGGCGCGCTTCCCGTCGTCGAGATAGGGCGCCGGCGCCCGCTCGACGACCTTCTGGTGGCGTCGCTGCACGGTGCAGTCGCGCTCGAACAGATGGACGATCGAGCCGTGGCCGTCGGCGAGGATCTGCACCTCGACGTGGCGGGCGCGCTCGACCAGTTTTTCCAGATAGACGTCGTCCTTGCCGAAGGCGGCCATGGCCTCGCGGCGCGCCGCGATGAGATCGCGGGCGAGCGTCGCCTCGTCGGGAATGACGCGCATGCCGCGTCCGCCGCCGCCCCATGAGGCTTTCAGCATCAGCGGATAGCCGACGCCGGCGGCGATCTTCTTCGCCTCCGCGATGTTCTCGGGCAGCGGATCGCTGGCCGGCATGACCGGCACGCCGACCGAGACGGCGAGGTTGCGCGCCGACACCTTGTCGCCGAGCAGCCGCATGGTCTCCGGCGGCGGCCCGATGAAGGTGATGCCGGCCTCGGCGCAGGCCTCGGCGAATTCCGGGCTTTCGGAGAGCAGGCCGTAGCCGGGATGGATGGCGTCGGCACCCGATTCCTTGGCCACCCTGATGATCTCGGGGATCGACAGATAGGCGGCGATCGGCCCCAGCACCTTGCCGTCGGGCAGCTTGCCGATCTGATAGGCCTCGTCCGCCTTGAAGCGATGCAGCGCGAGCTTGTCCTCCTCGGCGAACACCGCCACGGTGCGGCGGCCGAGTTCGTTGGCGGCGCGCAGCACGCGGATGGCGATCTCCGAGCGGTTGGCGACGAGGATTTTCTTGATCGGCACGTACGCGCCCCCTTTCACGAAAAGCTGCCCGCCCTCTGTTTAGCCGGATTGTGCACCTGCGAAAAGGCCGGGTGCGGGTGCGAAAAGGGCGCAGCGGAGCGGGATTGCCGCCATCCGCTCCGATCGGGCAAAGTGCGGGCCAGTTTTCACCAAGGAGACCCTGAGACATGCCGGAAATCCACGTCTTCTGCGCCGCGGGGCGCACGCCGGAACAGAAGAAGAAGCTGATGAAGGGCCTCACCGACGCCATGGTCGAGAGCTTCAGCGTGCCGGCCGACGTCGTCACGGTGCAGATCTTCGAGACGCCGAAGACCGACAAGGCCAAGGGCGGGATTCCGTTTACCGAGCGATAGGGGTGGGCGTCGGCCGGCCTCTTGAATTGTACGGCTTAAACCCGTACATTACCCAGAAGAGAGCTGCCAATGAACGAGCCCCCGCAATCGCAAAAATCGCGCAAGCGCGGCAATGACGCGACAAGAACCACCCGGTTCGAAGCGCGGCTGACACCCTATGCCCGCAAGGTCATCCAGCGGGCCGCCGAGATTTAGGGGCGCAGCATGAGCGATTTCGTCGTCGCCGCCGCCGAGCAGGCGGCGGAGAAGGCGCTGAAGGACATCCAGATCATCGAGCTGTCTCTGGAGGACCAGCGCCGATTTGCCGAGGCCCTGCTCAATCCGCCGGAGGTCGGTCCGGTGTGGAAGAGAGCGCGGAATTCGCATAGGCGGTTGGTTTCGAAATCGCGGTGACCGAACGGTTCTCGATCGAAACACTTGCACCATCGCATGACCGTAAGTCCTTTTCCTGCGGCGTGCCGGCACTCGATCGCTATCTGCACCAGCTTGCCGGGCAGGATGTCCGCCGGCACTTCGCCAACTGCTTCGTCGCCGTTGAGAGCATTTCGGGAACGATTGTCGGCTACTACACGCTGTCGGCTGCCAGCGTGCCGATTGTCGACCTGCCGGCCGAGGTTACCTCGCGGTTGCCGCACGATGCGTCCTTGCCCGCAGCGCTGATCGGCCGGCTCGCCGTCGATCATCGATTTCGCCGACAACGCGTCGGTGCAATCCTGCTTCTCGATGCGGCCGATCGCGCGATAGACTCCGCTCCCGCAATCTTTGCCCTATTGGTAGATGCAAAGGACGAAGCGGCCGCGTCATTCTATCGCCACTTCGAGTTCCTGCCCCTGAGGAACAGACCCATGACCTTCTTCCTGCCGATTTCCTCGTTGGAACGGCGCCGGCAACTGGACACCCCATGATTACGGTCTTCGGCTCGATCAATGTCGACCTGGTCACGCGCGTGAAGCGCATTCCCGCGCCGGGCGAGACGGTCCACGGCTCCGACTACGCGCTGATTCCCGGCGGCAAGGGGGCCAACCAGGCGCTGGCCGCGCGCCGCGCCGGCGCCGCGGTGCGCATGGTCGGTGCCGTCGGCAATGACGACTTCTCGCTGACGGCGTTGCGCGAGCTGGAGGCCGGCGGCGTCGACCTCACCGCCGTCACCCACCGCGTCGGCACCACGGGCGTGGCCATCATCACCGTCGATGAGACCGGCGAGAACACCATCGCGCTCTCGCCCGGCGCCAACGCCCATGCCGACGCCGCAACCATCCCGGACGGCGCCCTCGGTTCTGGCGACACGCTGCTTCTGCAGATGGAAGTGCCGCTCGCTGAGAACTATGCCGCCGCCGCCGAGGCACGCGCGGCCGGCGCCCGCGTCATCCTCTCGCTCGCCCCCTATGCGCCGCTCTCCCCGGACGAGCTGGCCGCCTTCGACATGCTGATCGTCAACGAGCACGAGGCGGCGGACCTTGCCCGTCATCTTGCCGTTGCCGGCAGCACGCCGGAGGAGATCGTCACCGCGCTTGCCGCCAGGCTCGGCCGCGCAGTCATCGCCACGCTCGGGCCGGACGGCGCCGTGGCTGCCGACGGCAACGAGGTGATCCACGTGCCGGCGCTTCACGTGACGCCGGTCGACACCACCGGCGCCGGCGACACCTTCTGCGGCGTGCTTGCCGCCTGGCTGGACGAGGGCGCCAGCTTCCGCACGGCGATGGCGCGGGCGGCGGTCGCCGGCTCGCTTGCCGTTACCAAGGCCGGCGCCCAGCCGAGCTTCCCGACCCGGACCGAGATCCAGGACGCGACGCCCGCCTGAGCCCTGCGCCACGCGGGCGAGCACAAAGGCATTTGTCGAGGACGTCATGACCGGCACGCGGGAGCACTGGCAGGAGGTCTTCACCACGAAGGAGGAGACCGCGGTGAGCTGGTACCAGCCGCGGCTGGAGACCTCGCTCGCCCTGATCGCGACCGCGGCGGCAGACCGGGCCGCGGGCATCATCGATATCGGCGGCGGCTCGTCGACCCTCACCGATTCGCTGCTCGACCTCGGCTATTCGGACCTCGCGGTGCTCGACATCTCCGAAGCGGCGCTCGAGCGGACACAGGCGCGCCTCGGCAGCAGGGCTTCCAGGGTCGACTGGATCACCGCTGACGTCACTCACTGGACGCCGCAGCGGCAATGGCAGGTCTGGCACGACCGCGCCGCCTTCCACTTTCTCACCGATGTCGACCGTCAGGACGCCTACATTGCGGCCCTGACCCAGGCCACGGCTCCCGGTGCCGTCGTGATCATCGCCACCTTCGCCCTCGACGGTCCCGAACGATGCAGCGGTCTGCCCGTGCAGCGCTACAGCCCCGAAACGCTGGCGGCACGGCTCGGTCACCGCTTCTGGTTGGTCTCCGGCAAGCCGGAGGCACATACGACTCCCAAAGGTGCCGTCCAGCGCTTCTCCTATGCAGTGCTGACACGCCGCTGATTTCTAGCCGGCCAGGCGGAACATCAGCCTGAGCGCACGGTCGAACAGCCGGTCGGGAAAGAGCCTGCGCAGCATGAGGATCGGCCCGGCCCCGCCGGCAGCGGGATAGCGTGCCCGCGGGTGCCGCGCTTTCAATGCCCGCGACACGATTGTCGCCACCGCTTCGGGCGGCGACACCATCGACGAGGTATCCGCGCCGCCTAGGATGCGCGCATGGGCCTCGGCATAGGGCTTGTAGGGACCGGAGCCGGAATGCTGCAGCAGGTTGTCGTGGGCGATGCCGCTCCACTCGCTCCTGATCGCACCGGGCTCGATGATGATGACGCGGATTCCGAAAGGCTCCAGCTCGAGCCTGAGACTGTCGCTGAGACCCTCCACGGCGAACTTGGTGGCGTGATACCAGCTGCCGAAGGGCTCGTAGATCTTGCCGCCCATCGAGGAGATGTTGACGATGGCGCCGCTGCCCTGCGCGCGCATCGCCGGCAGGACGAGCTGGGTCAGTCGCGCCAGGCCGAAGACGTTGACCTCGAACTGTCGGCGGGCTTCGTCCATCGGCACCTCTTCGAGCGACCCGTATGAGCCGTAGCCGGCATTATTGACCAGCACGTCGATGCGCCCGGCCTCGGCCATGATCGCATCGACCGCGGCCACCATCGACGCGTCGTCGGTGACATCGAGCGCGAGCGTGACGGCGCCGGCGGCGGCGAGCCCCGCCATGCGCTCCACCCGACGCGCGCCGGCAAAGACACGGTAGCCGTCCGCCATCAATTGGCGCGCGATGGCTTCCCCGATGCCCGCCGATGCGCCAGTCACGAATGCCGTTTTCATGGAAATTGCCTCTTTCGTCGTTTGGTCGGCGCCGGTATAACCCTGGAGTAAACTCCATGGTCAAGCGACATCATGCTGATCTCCGAATTCGCCCGCGCCACCGACCTTTCACCTGATACGGTCCGCTTCTACGTCAAGCGCGGCCTGCTGCAGCCGGAGGCCGGACGGCGGGGTGGCAGCAATCCCTATCAGGAGTTCTCCGAGACCGACGTGGCCACGGCGCGTGTCGTGCGCATTGCCCAGTCGCTGGGTTTCACCCTCAGCGAGATTGCCGCGCTGATCGAGGAATTGCGCGCGACCGGCGCAGACCGCCGGCGCCACATCGCCCTCCTTGAGGAGCGACTGCAGGAACTGGACGAAAAGGCGGCGCGGATCGCGCGCATGCGCAGCTATCTCGGCGCCAAGGTCGCCTGGCTGAAGGGCGGCGAGAAGGGGCCGGAACCGCCCTTCGCCATGCTCACCGACGCACCGGGCGAAAGCTGCGCCGTGAGCACGCTCGCCGTGCGGGCCCGCCCACCCCGCAATCGCAGAAAGCGGGCCAATTGACCCGGACGGCGAAGCGGTTTCGCCCTATGCCCTAGATCGATAATGTACCGCACCCATCGCAGCCACAGAGATGCAATCGCCATGAGCCCCACCGATACCACTATCGCGCCCGCCGAGGGCCTCACCGAGCGCGCCAGGACGCCGCGCGTCCTGCGCCTGCATCCGGCAGACAACCTCGTGGTCGCCATCGAGCCGATCATGCCCGGCGCAATCGCAGAAGGGGTGACGGCCGTGGCGCGCGTTCCCAAGGGGCACAAGATGGCGACGGTGGCGATCGCCGAGGGCGAGGCGATCCGCAAGTTCGGCCAGATCATCGGCTTCGCCAGCCAGCCGATACGGCCGGGCGAGCACATCCACACCCATAATTGCGGCGTCACCGAATTCGCCCGCGACTACCACTTCGCCGAGGATGCCCGGCCCGAAGACGTCCTGCCCGAGCCTCAGCGCCGCACCTTCCAGGGCTTTCGCCGCAGGAACGGCAGGGTCGGCACCCGCAACTATATCGGCGTGCTGACCAGCGTGAACTGCTCGGCGACCGTCGCCCGCATCATCGCCGACGCCTTCAACCGCACCGACATCCTCGAAGACTTCCCCAACATCGACGGCGTCGTGCCCTTCGTCATGGGCTGGGGCTGCGGCATGGCAGGACGCGGCTCGGAGGGCTACCAGGTGCTGCAGCGCACCCAATGGGGCTATGCCAACCACCCCAACCTCGCCGGCGCGCTGATGGTGGGGCTGGGCTGCGAGGTGATGCAGATCTCCGATCTCGAAGCCGACTACGGCCTCAAAGACAACGACATGTTCCGCACCATGACCATCCAGGCCACCGGCGGGACGCGCAAAACGGTCGAGCGCGGCGTGGCCATGATCAAGGAGATGCTCGCCGACGCCAACGCCGCCAGGCGCGAGGAGGTGCCGGTCTCCGAGATCATGCTGGCGCTGCAATGCGGCGGCTCGGACGGCTATTCCGGCATCACCGCCAACCCGGCGCTGGGCTTCGCCGCCGACCTGCTGGTCGCCGAGGGCGGCACCGCGGTGCTCGCCGAGACGCCGGAGATCTACGGCGCCGAGCACCTGCTCACCCGCCGCGCCGCATCGCCGGAGATCGGCGAGAAGCTGGTCGACATCATCCATTGGTGGGAGGATTACGCCCAGCGCAATCACGGCGAGATGAACAACAACCCCTCGCCCGGCAACAAGGCCGGCGGGCTGACCACCATCCTCGAAAAGTCGCTCGGCGCCGCCGCCAAGGGCGGCACCACCACCATGCGCGGCGTCTTCCATTATGCCGAGCCGATCGACACGCGCGGCTTCGTCTTCATGGATTCGCCCGGCTACGACCCGGTCGGCGTCACCGGCCAGGTGGCCTCGGGCTGCAACATGATCGCCTTCACCACCGGCCGCGGCTCCGCCTTCGGCTTCAAGCCGACGCCATCGATCAAGCTGGCGACCAACAACGACACCTATGAGCGCCAGACCGAGGACATGGACATCAATTGCGGCGACATCCTCGACGGCGTGACCATCGAGGAGAAGGGCAGGGAAATCTTCGAGGAGGTGATCGCGGTGGCCTCCGGCAAGAAGTCGAAGTCGGAGGAATTCGGCTATGGCGACAACGAGTTCGTGCCCTGGCAGATCGGCGCGGTGATGTGAGGCATGGCCGCGTTCACCGTCTCCTTCCGCACCATTCCCGACACGCAGGCGGCGCTCGGCCGCGCCGGTACCCACACGGTGATCGTCGACCGGCCCGATGGCCGGGCCGGCGGCATGGGCCTCGGCTTCAACGGCGGCCAGCTTCTCGCCATCGCCATCGGCGGCTGCATGTGCAACGACCTGCGCTACGTCGCCGAGAAGCAGGGGATCGTCATCCGCGACCTCGCGGTCGACGTTTCCGTGGAGATCACCGGCGAGCCGCTGATCGCCGAGAATGCGGATGTGCAGATCAGGGTGACGGCGGAAGACCCTGACGCCGACATCGACGGCCTCATCGCCGAGGCGAGGCGGACCACCGCCGTCGGCAACTCGGTCCAGCGCGGCTTTCCGGTCCGCTTCGCACGCGCTTGACGCACGCCCCTCGCCGCGTCGTCACCCGCCGCTGCCGCCCCTTGCCGCACTGACGACGATCGCCCGCATGGCAGCGATGAAGGCGTCGCGCGCCTGCTCGGACAGGCCGGCAAGCAGGGCCGCGTTGACCGCGCTGGCGGCATCCGTCGCCGGCCCTTCCAGGGCGCGGGCGCGTGGCGTCAGCCGCACGATGCGGGCGCGGCGGTCCTCGCCATGCGGCGTGCGCACGACCAGGCCGTCCCGCTCCATGCGGGAGAGCGTGTTGGCCATGGTCGGCTGCTCGACATCGAGCCGTTCGACCAGCGCGCTCTGGGTCAGCCCGTCCTCCTCCCACAGCGCCAGGAGCACCGGGAACTGGCCCGGCGCCAGCCCGAGCGGCCCGATCCGCTCGGCCAGCGCCTGCTCGAAGATGCGGGCGAGGTGGTTGATGAGATAGCCGGCGGAATGGCTGCGATCGAACGACATGGACCGACTCTGTCATTGAATAGCTTGCTATGCAATAATATATAGCAAGCTATCTAGTCAGGAGGACGCCGTGTCCCGCTCTGCCGCTGAGCGCGATCCACCGGATCGCCGCCGTTATCGCCTTCCTCGCCATTCTCGTCTTCTGGTCGATGACGGCAATTTCCGAGATCTGGGGCGACAAGGCCATCATCGTCCTTGTCAAACAGGGCATCCTCGCCGGCATGGTCATCCTGATTCCGGCCATCGTCACGGCCGCGGTCACCGGCAGCCGCCTTGGCGGCAGGAGCCGTGCACCGGCGGCGGCCGCCAAGCGCCGCCGCATGCCGGTGATCGCGCTGAACGGCGTTTTGGTTCTCGTGCCCGCGGCAAGTTTCCTCGCCTTTCGCGCCACCGAAGGCGCGTTTGATGCCTGGTTCCTCGCCGTGCAGGCCGCCGAGCTTGTCGCCGGCGCACTCAATCTCGCCCTCATGGGCCGCAACATCAGGGACGGCATGATCCTGTCGGGTCGGATGCGACGCGCAGTGGGGCAACCGAAACGCTTCAACGGCATGCTGCGCTAGGGCGGATCAACCCATCATCAACCGCGGCTTGGGCTGGAAGAGCGCCGCGCCATTGGCCGTGACGATGATCGCTGCCACCGCCACCCACAGTCCCGCCCACACCCACCACAGGCGGAGCTGATCGCTGCCGTCGAACCATTCCCACGGGAAGGCGGCGGTGTTGACCGCGGCGTGGAGCAGCGCCGGCAGCAGCAGGTTGCCGCGCGTCGCCAGCCATATCCAGGCGGTCACGATCGACACCGACAGCACCGAGGCCAGCCACGGCCACAGATTGGCGAGATCGTATTCCACCCCGAACAGCGGCAGATGCCACAGCGCATGCAACAGGCCGAGGATCAGCGCGCCGGCAAGCGGTGAGCGCTTGTCGATGAGACGCGGCAGGGCAAAGCCGCGCCAGGCCGGCTCCTCGCCAAGCCCGATCAGCACGAAGACGACGAGGAACTGCGCGGCGAGCTCTCCCCAACCCGGCAGCTCCGCGTCCGGCGGCAGTTCGGCACCGAGAAACAGATTGACCCCGACCGCCATCGCCGCGATCGCAGCCGGCAGAAGCAGAACCAGGGCGTACCAGAGGAAGCCGACGCGCCACGCGACGATGTTCTTCAGCCAGGCGCGGACTGCCGGCCACCCGCCGATGAGCGCCAGCATGATGGCGGCCGCCAGCAGCGGGCCGAACGGCAGGATGGGCCCGTCGCCAGTCGCCGGATCGAGCCGGACCCAGAGCCACGGCCACCACGACAGGGCATAGGCAAGACCAAAGAAGCCAAAAAGCGCGTGGCGCCTGGCCAGGCCGCGCAGCGTCGCCATCATCCCTCGCCCCGTATCCACCTCCGGCAGACAACCTACGGCGACGGCACCCGATCCACACCTTAAATTTCGGCGGCCGGCATCGGCAGACAAAACGGCGGCCGCGCACGCCGCGCGGCCGCCGTTCACCCAGGTATCCCGCAGTTACTGGTTGACCGATACCGCGGACGCCACCAGATTTCCGTCGGCGTCCTTGGTGTATTCGACCGTGACCTTGTCGCCGACCTCGAAGGCGGTCGAATCGACGTCTGCCGGCAACTGATAGGTGTTGCCGTCGTCGAGCGTGACCGTCATCGCCGAATCATCAATGTCCGTGATCGACCCCGACGCTTCATCGGCCAGCGCCGCGAGCGACGACATAGCCAGAAGCACCGCCGCGCCCGCGGCGATCACCAACTTCTTCATTCCTGTCTCTCCTGAGAAAGAAAAACACGACGTTTCCGACGTCGCGCGTTGCCCGGATCGGGCATCGCGAAATCCACTCCCCATTCCCGGCGTTTGCTCGACCGAATTGTGGCGCAGCGGTGGCCGCATGAAGGCGTCCGGCCACAATCGCCCGCGGGAAAGCTGGGCCTGCCCAAAAAAACAGGCGGCCGCGCCCCGGACGCGCGGCCGCCATCAATCCTTGCTGACGCCTGCGATCAGCCCGCCGGCATCACCGTCGTCGCGGTCATCTTGCCGCTGGCGTCCTTGCTGTATTCGATCTTCACCTTCTCGCCCATCTGCAGCGAGGCGGCATCGACGCTGGCGGGCAGCGCGTAGGTGTTGCCGTCGTCCAGGGTGACGGTCATCGCGGTCGGATCGACCGACTTGATCGTTCCCTGCGCTTCGGCGGCAAACGCCGCCAAGGAAGACAGTGCGAGCAGGCTAGCTGCGCCGGCAGCAATCATCAGCTTCTTCATCATTTCCCTCTTTCGGTTGGTACGCAGCATCAGGACGCTGCGTTCGCCCCCAACCGCGCGCGAGTTCGCCATCGGAAACGGGCAATCGGTTGGCCGGCTCGCGGCCTTTCCGTGGAGAAATTCCAGACTGCCTGCCACAATCGGAAAATAGCCCGCGCACGCCGTACGCAGGGCCAAATTCCGCAAGGCGCGTTGAAGCCGACGCGCCTAACTATCGATGCGGATTAGTGTTCCGCCGGCAGGCTGCCTTCGACGACAAAGGCGTTCGCCCAATGTCCCGAAATATTCACCGCCGCGCTGAAAACCTGGGCATCGTCCTCCGCCACCGAGGTGTAGAGCGACTTGTGCAGAACAACGCGCAATTGCGAGAACTGGCCGCAGGACTTCGAGGCCTTGAGGTCCGAATAGGCCGCCAGCGCCTCCTCGACGCCCACCGCACGGGCCTTGGCGAGGGTCTCGGCGACCGTCTGCGATATGCACAGCACCCAATCGCGCACCACCATCTCGGTGCCGAGTTGGTATTCGAGCGGCGAAATCATTGCCGGCGCCGCCTTCGGCGCGACAGCCGCATCGCCGAGATTGTCCGGCGCCGCAGCATGGGCCGCCAGCGGCATGATCATCGCGCCCGCCAGAACGGCGGCGCCAAGCCTGGTCAAATGCTGCATGTATCCAGCCCCTTTTCGCCAGATCGGCCGATGCCCCCATCGACCGTGCCAATTCTGCAGAAGACGCGGTAAAACCCCCTCGGGCGATTCAACCACGCTCACGAATCTTAGCAGGATCGGCCGGCAATTCTGCCTGATCGGCCGCAACGCCGGAAATTTGCCGGCGGCCTGTGTGGTGACGGCAACAGACGACGGGGAAACCTCATGGATCTCAACACCAGCGCATCGTTTGCGCTGCCCGACGATGCCGCCCAGGCGACCCTGGTCGGCCGCATCTGGCGTCCCGATCTCGGCGGCCCCTCGCTGGTGGCAGTGCGCGGCGTCGAGGTCGTCGACATCTCCTCTGCTGCGCCGACCATGCGCGACCTGTGCGAAGCGCCGGAACCGGCCGGCCTCGCCCACGACGCCGCCGGCGAACCCGTCGCCACCATCGACGACATCCTCGCCAATACGCCGCGCGAAAAGCGCGATCCGACCAAGCCCTGGCTGCTTGCGCCGATCGATCTTCAGGCGATCAAGGCAGCGGGCGTCACCTTCGCCGTATCGATGCTGGAGCGCGTGATCGAGGAGCGCGCCCGCGGCGCCCCCGAGCACGCGGCGGAAGTGCGCGCCGAGATCGGCGGGCTGATCGGCCACGACCTCGCCAGGCTGAGGCCCGGTTCGCCGGAAGCGATGGCGCTCAAGGATCTGCTCATCGAAAAGGGACTGTGGTCGCAATATCTCGAGGTCGG
The DNA here is from genome assembly GCA_963743015.1 of uncultured Alphaproteobacteria bacterium. Lineage (GTDB taxonomy): Bacteria > Pseudomonadota > Alphaproteobacteria > Rhizobiales > Kaistiaceae > CAVSRC01. Next base: position 211,105 of record CAVUOD010000031.1, on the reverse strand, counting down.
CATCGGACCGGACGCCGAGATCTTCACCAAGGCGCCGCCCATGGCCGCCGTCGGCCACCTCGCCGAGATCGGCATCCATCCGATGTCGTCATGGAACAATCCGGAGCCCGAGGTGGTCGTGGTCGCGTCCTCGGGCGGCGCAATCGTCGGCGCCACGCTCGGCAACGACGTCAACCTGCGCGACGTCGAAGGCCGTTCGGCCCTGCTTCTCGGCAAGGCCAAGGACAACAATGCCAGCGCCTCTGTCGGGCCCTTCATCCGCCTGTTCGGCCATGGCTTCTCGCTCGACGATATCCGCCGCGCCGAGGTCGGGCTGACCGTGGCGGGGGAGGACGGCTTCCGCCTGGAAGGTTCCAGCGCCATGAGCCGGATCAGCCGCGACCCGGCCGACCTGATGGCTTCCGCGATCGGCAAGCATCACCAGTATCCCGACGGCGTCGTGCTCTATCTCGGCACCATGTTCGCGCCGGTCGAGGACCGCGACGAGGTCGGCCAGGGCTTCACCCACAGAATAGGCGACGTCGTCACCATCGCCACCGAGAAGCTCGGCCGCCTGTCGAACCGGGTGGTGCATACCGACGCGGCGGAGCCGTGGACCTTCGGCACCGGCGCGCTGATGCGCAACCTGGCCAAGCGCGGGCTGATCTGACGGGCGGCAAAGGGAATGATGACCCCCTCCGACCCGGCTCCGCTTAAGGCTTCGCCGGGCCACCTCCCCCTTTCAGGGGGAGGAGAATGACACCATGCGATGAGGCTTCATTTTCTCCCTGCCCTGAAAGGGGAGGGTCGGACCGAAGGTCCGGGGAGGGTCACCACCGCCGTGGCATCTTCACGCGGCGTCGACGCGGCGGAAGCCGTTGAGCAGCGCCGTGGCGGTTCCCGACAGGAGCACATCGAGGAAGCGCAGCTGCTGGAACTCGCCGTTGACCGAGATACGCGGCAGGGCCATCAGGTGCTCGCCATGATCGGCGAAGAGGACGCCCGGACGCGTGGTGACGCCGGTCTTGAAGCCGACTTCCGCGGCTATCGCGAATTCACGCGGGCCGGCGGCATCGGGGGCGCCGACCGGATAGGCGAAATGCTCCGGCCTGACACCGAGCTTGGCTTCGATCGTGGCGCGCGATTCGCTCATTTCGGCACGCACGGTCTCATCGTCGCACTTGGCCAGGAAGGGATGGCCGACCGTATGCGCGCCGATGGTCACCAGCGGTTCGGCAGCCAGGCCGGAAAGCTCCTCCCAGCCCATGCACAATTCGCGGCACTGGGCGGCGGTATCGATGCCGTTTCGCGCGGCGAGCGCGCCGACCGCCGCATCCAGTTCGGCCTCGTGCGTCTTGCTGCGCAGCCAGCGATAAAGCGTGTCGTGAGCCTCGTCCTTGGCCGCCGGCGTGCTGCAATCGAGGCGGCGCAGCACACCGTCCATGTCGACCTCAACCGCGTCGTTCTCCGCCACCGCCCGCCTCGTCACCTCCCACCACAGAACGCCGGTGCCTTCGGCAAAGGCCGAGGCGATATAGAGCGTCACCGGCACGTCATGCCGCTTGAGGATCGGCCAGGCGTTTTCGAGCGTGTCGCGGTAGCCGTCGTCGAAGGTGATGGCGACGAAGCGGCGCTCGCCCGGCTCGCCGGTCAGCCGCCGCCACGCCTCGTCCATGGAGACGATGTCGACATCGGCACGGCGCAGGGCGCTCAGCGCAGCGTCGAGGAATGACGGCGTGATCTCGAGACCGCTGTTGGGCTGGAACGGCTCGTCGTGAGAGGGCAGCACCCGGTGGAAGGTCAGGATGGCGCCGAGCCCGGCGAAGACCGAGCGCGCCAGCCGGTGCGTGCCGGTGAAATAAAGGGTCTCGAGGCCGGCGCGGATGGCCCTCTTTCTCATCTCAGACACCGCATGCTCCTCATGCTGGGCCGCTTGACCGGCAGCTCTGTTCACCTCTGGAAGACGGGCATTGCGCCCGCGGTGGCTGCATCGAGCAGCCCCGACATGCCGAACGAGGATTCGCCCGGCCGCAGTGCTGCGACCCGATGCTCGCCGCCCACCGCACGCGCCGACGCCGCGCGTGCCGTCATCGTCCGGCCGGCATCGAGCGCCGACAGCATCCGGACAAAGCCGGCGCATTCAGCCAGCGCGGGAAGCGGGATTGTCTCGTCGCCGATGGCGGCCCCGGCCGCCGCCTCGCCGATCTGCCGATGGGTCAGCGGCGCTTCGTCAGCGAACTGGACGGCAGCATCGCTGTCGTCGCCGACCGCCGCCAGCCGCGGCGTGCGTCCGATGCGTTCGACCGTTTCCTCGAAGGAGATGCAGGTTGCGCCGGCGCGGGCGCGATCGCCGCCGACCAGCACGACCAGCCTGACCGACCACACCGACGCGATTGCCGCAGCGACCATCGCCGCCAGGCGCGACTGGGTGATGACGGCGACCGGCTGACCCTTGTGCAGCGCTTCGCCGAGCACGCTGGCCACCGTGCCGGCGCCGACCGGCATCACGATTGCGCCGGCCTTGAGCGCGGCGAAGATCGACACCACCGCTTCCCAGCCGTCGTCCATGAAGATCGCCACGCGACTGCCGCGCGCCACCCCGCCGCTCTGCAGGGCGGCCGCCAGGCGCTCCGACTTGAGGTCGAGCTCGGCATAGCTGTGGCAGATACGCTGGGCGACGATCGCCGGATGCGCGCCGTAGCGAGCCACGCTCTCTCTCAGCCTCTCCTCGATGCGCATTCGATCCTCGCCTTCTGTCCCCAACCGTTGTGCAAGCGGTGCCCCGCGGGAAAGACCATCCCGGAGCGGCCCTTCGCGCGCGCCGGCGGCACCATAAGGCGCCCGGCGGGAGCGCTAAAAGATGAAAACAAACCCAAGGTAAACATTCGCAAAGAAACCGTCGGTATTAAGGTTAACAAATTACGAATACTATTCATGCTGGCCGAATTAAGGTTAAATCATGATAAGTGTTCCCAATCAGCCCCCAAAAAGTTCACTTAGCACGGACGCCTTTACGTGCCGTTATCGAATGCGGGGCCAGATCGATACGCAGGGGCGGTTGAGGTCGAGAGACGTGCGGCAAACGACCATTGTCATCATCGGGGGCGGGCTCGCCGGATCGACGGCGGCCGTCATGCTCGGCCGCGCCGGCATCGATACCGTGCTGGTCGATCCGCACGCGGTCTATCCGCCGGATTTCCGCTGCGAGAAGCTCGACGAGGAGCAGATCGGCCTGCTCGCCAAGACCGGCCTCGGCGGCATCGTCGCCGCCGCAGGAAACCCGTACCGGGAAAACTGGATCGTGCGCGCCGGCCGCCTGACCGACCGCAAGCCGACCGGCCAGTTCGGCATTCTCTACGACACGCTGGTCAACACCGTGCGCGGCGCCATCCCGCCGACGGTGACCGTCGTCCATGACAAGGCCATGGCGATCGCCGTGAGCGACGACCGCCAGAGCGTGACGCTTGCCGGCGGCGAGGAGATTTCCGCCCGGCTGATCGTTCTCGCCAACGGCCTCAACGCGGCGCTGCGCAGGAACTTCGGCATGGACCGGCAGGACATCTCGCCGAACCATTCGATCTCGATCGGCTTCGACATGGCGCCGGCCGGCCGGCCGGCTTTCGACTTCCCTGCCCTGACCTACGTCCCCGAGGACGCCCGCACGCGCACCGCCTACCTCACCCTCTTCCCCATCGGGACGACGACCCGGGCGAACCTTTTCGTCTATCGCGACATGAACGACCCCTGGCTGCGCGCCATGCGCGAAGCTCCGGCCGAGACGTTGTTCGCCACCCTGCCGGGGCTCAAGGCCTTCACCGGCGACATCGCGGTCTCCGGCCCGGTGAAGATCCGCCCGGCCGACCTCTATGTCACCACCGGTCTCGACAAGCCCGGCGTCGTGGCAATCGGCGACGCCTATTCGACTTCGTGCCCCTCGGCCGGCACCGGCACCGGCAAGGTGTTCACCGACGTCGCGCGCCTGTGCACCGCCTACATTCCCGAATGGCTGGCCAGCCCCGGCATGGGCGCCGACAAGATCGCCGCCTTCTACGCCGATCATGTCAAGGCGGCCTACGAGATCCAGTGCCGCGCCCGCGCCTTCCGCGTGCGCGACCTCGCCATCAACACCGGCATCACCTGGGAAGCGCGCCGGCGCCTGCGCTTCGCCGCCCATGTCGGCCGCGGCATCGCCCGCCGCACCCGCAATCTCGTCACTGGCAGCAAGACAGGCCCGGCAGCGGTCACGGCCGGCAGCTCATGAGCATGAAACAAATGTCGCAGTTCAGCCTCGCACCCGACGATTCGTTGCTCGATCTGGGCAGCCGCTTCACCTCGCTCGCCGAAACGCTGTCGCCCCCGCTGGAAGTCGACGGCGCTGCCGAGACCGGCAAGCAGCCGCCGGCGTCGGAATGGCCGCAGGCGATCGCCGTTCACGACGACCTCGCCGCCGTCGCCGAGACGTGGCGGGCCCTGCAGGCCGACAGCGACTGCACCGCCTTCCAGACCTATGACTGGATTTCCACCTGGCAGACCCATGTCGGCACCGTGACCGGCACGCAGCCCGCCATCGTCACCGGCCGGAGCCGGGACGGACGACCGCTCTTCCTCTTCGCCTTCGCCATCGAGAAGAGCCGCGGCCTCAGGCGGCTGACCTGGCTCGCCTCCGACGTCTGCGACTACAACGCGCCGCTGCTCGCCCGCGACTTCGCCGCCGCGCTCGACGACAGCAACTTTCGGACGCTATGGCGCGACGTGCTGGCCGTGCTGGCGCACGATGCGCGCTTCCGCTTCGACTATATCGACCTGGCGCGCATGCCGGAGAAGATCGGCGCGGTCCGCGACCCGTTCCTGGCGCTGAAGCCCGACCTGCATCCGAGCGGCGCGCACGCTACCGCTCTGTTCGGCGACTGGGAGACCTTCTACGCCGCCAAGCGCTCGTCATCGACCCGCAAGACCGCGCGCAAGAAGGTGCGGGCCATCGAGAAGCACGGCCCGATCGCCTTCGACGATGTCACCGACATCCCCGAGCGCCAGCGCACCCTCGAGGTGCTGATGACGCAGAAGGCGCAATCGCTCGCCCGCATGGGCGCCGACAACTTCTTCGCGCGGCCGGGTTACTGCGCGTTCTACCGCGCCGTCATCTCCGACCCGGCCTCGCGCGACCTCGTCCACATCGCCCGGCTCACCGCCGGTGACGACATCGTCGCCACCAGCGTCGGCCTCAATTTCGGCGGCACCTTCTACCTGATCCTGGCCAGCTACGACGGCGGCCCGGTCTCCGCCCACGGCCCCGGCACGGTTCACCTCCACGAATTGCTTCGCGATTCGATCGAGAAGGGCTACCGCCGCTTCGACTTCACCGTCGGCGACGAAGCCTACAAGCTCGACTGGGGCGATCAGGTGATCCGCCTGTTCGACTACCTCTGCGGGCGGACGCTGCGCGGCTGGGCGCTGGTGCTGGCGATCCGCGCCTTCCGCCGCGCCAAGCGGATGATCAAGCAGACACCGGTGCTCTGGCGCCTGTACCAGTCGTTGCGCTCGCACTTCGGCGGCCGCGATACCGTTGCCGGCCATCGCGACGACGGCTGCTGAAGCTCACACGGTCTTCAGCATGCCGCCGTCGACGAAGTAGGTCGAGCCGACGCTGTAGCTGGCTCTTTCGGAGCACAGGAACACGAAGAAGTCGGCCAGCTCCTCGGGCGAGCCGAAGCGCCTGATCGTCGCATGCTCGTCGGCGACGCTCTGCAGGTAGCCCTGCCAGTCGCCACCGCTGTCGGCGGTGAGCTGCTTGGCGGTCTTCACCCAGTCGGGCGTCAGGATCAGGCCGGGATTGACGCAGTTGACGCGGATATTGTCCTTGATCACCTCGCTGGCGAGCGTCTTGGAGAACATCATCAGCGCCGCCTTGGTGGTGTTGTAGATCGGCTCGTACCACAGCGGCTGCACCGCGCAGATCGAGGCGTTGTTGAGCACCACGCCGCCGCCGCGCGCCTTCATCAGCGGGCACAGGCCGCGCGCCAGCCGCACCGCCGCCATCACATGCAGATCCCAGTAGTACTGCCACTTGTCGTCCGGCGCCTCCATGACGGTCTCGTTGGAGCCGGTGCCGGCATTGTTGATGAGGATGTCGGCGCCCTTGAATTTCTTGCGCGTCGCGGCGATGAGCGCCGTCGCGCCGCTGGCGGTGGCAACGTCGCAGGGAACCGCCAGCGTCTTGACGCCGTACTCCTTGGCGATGCGCCGCGCCTCCTTCTTCAGCCGCGCCTCCTGACGCGCCGCCATCACCACATGCACGCCTTCCGCCGCCAGCCCTGTTGCGATTGCCAAGCCGATGCCGACGCTGGCGCCGGTGATGACCGCCACCCTGTCCTTCAGACCGAGATCCACAGCAACCCTCCTGCCGCCCCGTCTAGGCAGCCCATTCCTCGGGCGGCGGAGGCGCCATGGCGCCGGTCATGATCGCGACCGCATCCGACATCGAATATTTCTTCGGATCGATGACCGCGATCCGCCGGCCGAGCCGATGAATATGGACACGATCGGCCACCTCGAAGACATGCGGCATGTTGTGGCTGATCAGGATGATCGGCAGGCCGCGCCGCTTGATCTCCAGCATCAGCTCGAGCACCCGGCGCGACTCCTTGACGCCGAGGGCGGCCGTGGGCTCGTCCATGATGATGACCCGGCTGCCGAAGGCGGCGGCGCGCACCACCGCCACGCCCTGGCGCTGGCCGCCAGACAGCGTTTCCACCGGCTGCCTGATGTTCTGGATGGTGAGCAGGCCAAGCGCATTGAGGTGCTTGCGCGCCTCGTCGCGCATGCTCGAGCGATCGAGCAGGCGGAAGAACATGCCGATCGGGCCGCCCTTGCGCCGCTCGCGGCCGAGGAACAGGTTGTCGGCGATCGACAGGGCCGGCGACAGAGCCAGGTCCTGATAGACCGTCTCGATGCCGGCGGCGCGGGCATCGAGCGGCGAGCGGAAGTGGACGAGCTGGCCGTCGAGGCGGATCTCGCCCTGGTCGGGGAAGAGCGCCCCGGCGAGCATCTTGATGAGCGTCGACTTGCCGGCGCCATTGTCGCCGATGACGCCGAGGATCTCGTTCGGCTTGAGGTCGAAATCGGCATGGTCGAGCGCCACCACGCGGCCGAAGTGCTTGACGATGTCGCGCGCCTGCAGGATGGGCTCACTGGATTGCGCGCTCATGACGCGATCCTCCGCACCCACTGGTCGATGGTCACCGCGACGATGATCAGCACGCCGACGGTGAATTCCTGCCAGAGATTGTCGAGGCCGTAGAGCGACAGGCCGTCGCGGAAGACGCCGACGATCAGCGCCCCGATCAGCGTGCCGATGATCGAGCCGCGCCCGCCGAACAGGCTGGTGCCGCCGATCACCACGGCGGTGATCGAATCGAGGTTCGCATTCGCTCCGGCGAGCGGGCTGGCGGCGCCGATGCGCCCGATCATGATCCAGCCGGCGATGGCGCAGATGAACCCGGCCATCGAGTAGACGGCGAGCAGCGTCCTGGTCGTGCTGATGCCGGCCAGACGCGCCGAATTGGGATCGTCGCCGGTGGCATAGACGTGGCGGCCGAAGGCGGTGCGATTGAGGATGTACCAGACCACCGCCGCGATGAAGAGCATGAGCAGCGAGCCGTAGGTGACCGGCGCGCCGCCGAGCTTGAACGAATTGCCGGTGACCTGCAGGAACGGCGCCGCGGCCGCGATCTCCTGCTGCCGGATGGTGGCGCTCTGCGAATAGAACAGGATGAGGGCGCCGAAGATGCTCCAGGTGCCGAGCGTGACGATGAACGGCGGCAGCTTGAGATAGGTGACCAGCGCGCCGTTGATATAGCCGCAGATGAGCGCCACCAGCAGCCCCGCCGGAAAGGCGATGAACACCGGCACGCCGCTGACCACCGCCAGGCGGCCCATGACGATCGAGGCGAGGATCATGATGACGCCGACCGACAGGTCGATGCCGGCAGTCAGGATGATCAGCGTCTGGGCGATGCCGAGCGTACCGATGATGGTGACCTGCTGGAGGATCAGCGACAGGTTGAACGGCGCGAAGAAGCGACCGCCCACCAGGACGCTGAAGACGATGAGGCCGATGATCAGCACGATGAACGGAATGGCGGTCGGATAGGCGTGCAGGAATTCCTGGAGTCGCCTCAGCGGACCGCGGTGCTCGATCTCGAAGGCGGCGGCGCTGCCGTCCGCTTCGGCCAGAACCTTCTCGTATTCGGCGGCCGCGACCGGGCCGCTGCTGCTGCTTTCGTTCATGGTCCTCCCCTGCCGCTTGTTAGCCCCGCGGCTGGGGGAGCAGCCGGTCAGGTTGCTCCCCCGCTTTTGCTGACAGTCTAGGTGCGATTGACGTCGAAGGGAATTAGCCCCAGCAGAGCTTCAGGCCTTCGTCGATGCTGATCGACGGAACGCCTTCCACCGGCTTGTCGGTGATCAGCTGCGCACCGGTGTCGAAGAAGCCGCCCTTGGCGACGCCGTCCGGCAGCTTGCCGCTGGCGATCGCTTCCAGCGCCATCGCCGCCATCTTGTGCGGGTACTGCTGCGAGGTGGCACCGATGATGCCGGCCTGCACGTTCTTCACGCCCGGGCAGCCGCCATCGATCGAAACGACCAGAACCTGGCCTTCCTTGCCGGCCGCCTTGATGGCCTCATAGCCGCCCGCCGCCGCCGGCTCGTTGATCGTGTACATCACGTTCACGTCCGGGCACTTCTGGAGCAGCTTCTCCATCGCCGTACGGCCGCCGTCCTCGGCACCGCCGGTCATCTCATGGCCGCAGATGCGCGGGTCGGTCTCGTCGCCGTAGTGGTTGGGGTCCTTCACGTCGATGCCGAAGCCCTGCATGAAGCCCTGGTCGCGCAGATAGTCGACCGTCGGCTGGTTGGTGGCCAGGTCGAGGAAGGCGATCTTGGCGTCGGCCGCCTTGGCGCCGAGCGTGCCCTTGGCCCATTCGCCGATCAGCAGACCCGCCTTGCGGTTGTCGGTGGCGAAGGTGGCGTCGGCCGCATCCATCGGGTCGAGCGGGGTATCGAGCACGATGACCATCAGGCCCGCATCGCGCGCCTTCTTGATGGTCGGCACGATCGCCGAGGAATCGCTCGGCACGATGGCGAAGCCCTTGGCGCCGGCCGCGATCAGCGATTCGATGGCCGCCACCTGCGTGTCGTTGTCGCCGTCATACTTGCCGGCATAGCTCTGCAGGGTGAGGCCGAGTTCCTTGGCCTTTGCCTGAGCGCCTTCGCGCATCTTGACGAAGAACGGATTGCCCTCGGTCTTGGTGATCAGACCGACGAGATCGGCAGCCTGTGCCGTTACTGCGCCAAGGCCGAAAGCCATGGCGCCAGCGACACATGCACTGATGAGTTTCAGATGTTTCTGCACGGATTTCCTCCCAAGTGAACCTGCTGACCGCCGCTATGGCGGCCCACCATAGGTACGTCTCTCCGCTTGTGGCCGGCCCGCACTCCACCGGGCACTCGCCCGGGACCGGCCGCGGAGTTTGACCCCGCAACGACACAACAGGTCGAACCTGTTGTCAATTATAAATCCAGCGGATTTAATTATTGACAGGCGATGCGCCGGGCACGCATCGTCGCAGGCGGCGCACGGCGCGCCGGGGGAAATCGGCCACCAAGGCCGAACCAAGGATGGGCCAACGTGTCTGCGGCGAACCAGACGGGCGACCTGCCCGGTCGGGAGATGACACCGAGCGCCGACAGCGCCGCTGCGGAAGCCGCCCGCCCACGCGCGCCGAATTTCGCCCGCGGCACCAACCAGAGCGGCGTGCGCCTCTACAACGAGCGGCTGGTCCTGTCGCTGATCCGCCGCTACGGCAGCGTGCCGCGAGCCGAGATTGCCCGCCAGACCGGCCTTTCGGCGCAGACCATCGCCGTCATCATGCGCCAGCTCGAGGCCGACGGGCTGATCATCAAGCAGAATCCGCGGCGCGGCCGCATTGGCCAGCCGTCGGTGCCATTTGCCCTCAATCCGGGCGGCGCGTTCTCGCTCGGTCTCAAGATCGGCCGCCGCGTCAACGATCTGGTGCTGATCGATTTCATCGGCTCGGTGCGCCGCACCACCCATCTCGGCGGCAGCTATCCGACGCCCGCCAGCGTGCTCGCCTTCGTCACCGACGGTATTGCCACGCTGACCGCAAGCCTGACCCCCGAACAGGCGCGCCGCGTCGCCGGGCTCGGCATCGCCGCACCCTTCGAACTGTGGAGCTGGGAGGCGCAGATCGGCGCGCCGCATGACGTCCTCGACCAGTGGCGCAGCTTCGACCTCCGCGATGAGGTCCAGCACGTCTGCCCGTGGCCAGTCTATTTCACCAACGACGCCACGGCGGCCTGCGCCGCCGAGATGGTGTTCGGCAATCCCGAACAGCATCCCGACTTTCTGCATTTCTTCGTCGGCTCGTTCATCGGCGGCGGTGTCGTCCTCAACGGCCACCTCTATTCGGGCCGCACCGGCAATGCCGGGGCACTCGGCTCCATGCCGGTCGCCACGCGCGCCGCCAACGGCCAGCCGGTCACCCAGCAGCTGATTCGCTCCGCTTCGCTCTATCTTCTTGCCGACCGGCTGCGCGACGCCGGCCAAGACGCCTCGATTCTGTGGCGCTCGCCCGACGACTGGGGCGATATCGACCCGTTGCACGATGCCTGGATCGACGAAGCCGCAGCGGGCATCGCCTTCGCCATCGTCGCAGCCATTTCTGTGGTGGACTTTCCGGCCGTCATCATCGATGGCGCTTTCCCCGCCACTGTCCGCCGACGTATGGTGGAACGTGTAAACGCCCGGCTGGGGGAATTCGACCGGCAGGGACTGTCGCCGGTGACCGCGATCGAAGGCGTCATCGGCAGCGGTGCGCGCGCCATCGGCGGCGCCTGTCTGCCGCTGCTTGCCAACTTCGCGCGCGACCGCGAAGTCCTGTTCAAGGAGGCCCTGCCAGCCGGCTGAGCGTCTCGGGTTCAAATCGATGATCATTTCCTGCGGTGAAGCTCTGATCGATTTCCTGCCGCGCAAGGGCGCGGACGGCAATGCGCTGTTCCAGCCGGCGACTGGCGGCTCGCCCTACAACGTGGCCGTCGCCATGGCCCGCCTCGGCGCCACGACCGGCTTCTTCGGCGGCATGTCCACCGACTTCTTCGGCGACATGCTGCGTCAGTCTTTGACCGACAGCGGCGTCGACCTGTCCTTCGTCGCCGCCGTCAAGCGGCCGACCACGCTGGCCTTCGTCACGCTGGAAGACGGCAATGCCCGCTACGCCTTCTTCGATGAAGGCTCGGCCGGGCGCATGCTGACCGAAGCCGACCTGCCGGCCTTTCCGAAGACCGTCGCGGCGCTGCATTTCGGCTCCATCAGCCTGGTCGCCGAACCCTGCGGCTCGACGCTCGAAGCGCTGATGCGGCGCGAGCAGAAGGACCGGGTGATCTCGCTCGATCCCAATATCCGCGCCTCGCTGGTGCGCAATCGCGAAGGCTATCTCGCCCGTCTCGACCGGCTCGTCGCCATGGCCGACATCGCCCGCCTGAGCGACGAGGACCTCGCCTGGATCGCGCCGGAGGCGAGCTTCGAGGAGATCGCCCGCCGCTGGCTCGACCACGGCGCCAGGCTGGTGATCCTGACCCGCGGCGCCGCCGGCGCCACGGCGATCACGGCCCATCACGCCGTGTCGGTGCCGGGCATGGCCGCCAAGGTGGTCGACACCGTCGGCGCCGGCGACACCTTCACCGCCGGCGTCCTCGCCCGGCTGGACGCACTCGGCCTGCTGACCAAGCCGGCGGTGGCCAAGCTCGACCGCGGACGCCTGACCGACGTGCTGAGCTTTGCCATCAAGGCGGCCGCCGTGACGGTGTCGCGGGCCGGCGCCGATCCGCCGTGGCTCAAGGAGATCACCTGAACAGCGGCTGATCCGCCGGAGTCGGCATGACGCCGGGCACCCGCGCCCTCGGCCGCGAATCGCGCGCCTCACCATGAGGGGTCGATGCGGTGCGTCGCCATGGATGCGGCGCCGGTCGAACACCCCTGCCGACCCATGCCCGCCCTGGGCCGGGTTTGTGAAACCCCGCCGAACCCGATACGAGGAAACTTCGGCCCGCCAAGGAGCCCGCCAAAGACGGCGAATGCCACTATGCAAGCACGACGTGTTGTCGGCGCCCTCTTCGTGGCGCTGGTTGTCAGCCTCCTCGTCGCACCACCGACCGACGCCGCCGCACGGACCGGCCGCGCCCTGGGCACCGCCCGTCTATGTACTGCGCGGCGCACTCGGCATCTTTTCGAGCGGCATGGACGCGCTCGCCGGGGAGATGAACGCCCATGGCGTACCCGCCGTCTCGCAACCCTTCGACAAGTGGCGCGCCCTCACCGCCGGAATCGTCAAGGCCTACCGGACGCAGCCTTACCCGATCGCGCTGGTCGGCCATTCGTGGGGCGCCGACACGATCCTGCTGATGGCCTACGAGCTGGAGAAGCGGCACATCCCGGTTGCCCTGCTGGTCTTCTACGACATCACCAACTCGGCGCGGATCCCACCCAACGTCAAATGGGTCATCAATTACCGGTCGAACTCGGCCACCGGCGCCAATACCAAGGTCGTCGGCGGGCGCGGCTTCACCGGCACGATCGACAACATGACCCGGCCGGACCTCAACCACGTCCAGATCGATAAGAACGAGAGCCTGCACCAGTGGACCATCTATTCGATCAAGGAGGCGCTCGGCCTGTTCAAGTGACGGCGTACCCGCTTCGCCGCTCTACTCGGGCACCCGGCCCATCACCGCAAACTGGGTGATGGAGAAGAAGAAGCGGCCGGCGGCGAAGGCCTCCTCGAGGCGCTCCGTCCAGTGACGTGCCTCCTGCTCGGTGATCACCTTGTCGGCAACCGCAATTCCGGCGCGTTCGATGAGATAGTCCAGCCAGACGCGATCGCCGCTGCCCTCGTCGATACCGACGATCGGTTCGACGGTGATGGCGCGCAAGCCGGCTTCGCGGAACAGCGGCGACAGGCGCCGGCCCATCCAGGCATCGACCTGGCGGCTCTGGGAATGGTGCAGGATGCGGCGGGTGACCGCCACCGCCGCCGGATGGACGATCATCGTCTCCCAGTCCATCTCGACGCACATCACCCGTCCGCCGCGCCGCGTCACCCGTTTCATCTCGGCGATCACGGCGCCGGGCTCGTCCACATGCAGCAGCACCAGATGCGACAGGGCCGCATCGAAAGCGGCCTGGCCGAAAGGCAGCGCGCGGCCGTCGGCGACGCGGCAGTCGACCATATGGCCCACCCCGGCCGCCTTTGCGGCGGCCCCGGCGTGGGCCAGCAGGGGCGCCGACCGATCGACGGCAAAGACCCGGCCACCCGGCGCCACGCGTGCCGCAAGTTCGAGGCTGACGATGCCGCTGCCGGCGCCGACGTCGATGACGATCTCGCCGGGACGCGGATCGAGCAGATCCAGCGCCCGGCGGCGCGCTTCGATCTCCGAGGCCGCGCTCGCCCTCAGCGCCAGCCGCCGCGCAGCATCGGCGGCGACCTCGACGTCGGACATGTCCGACCAGCGGTCGCTCACCCGTTTCTTCGCCAGATCCTTGTCCACCTGCCTGCCCCTCAACCGCCCACTGTGCCGCAAAGCGGCGCGGGGCGCGATCTGCATGAATTGCTAAGGCAAGTGTCTTTGCCTTGCACGCACGAAAGCGGTAAGTCAGACGAATTCCATGACAGTCACGAAAAGAGGGAGTTGGCGATGATCGTCGTCACGGGAGGGAGCGGCAAACTTGGGCGTGTCGTCGTGCATTATCTGATGGACCGCGGCCATGACGTGACCTCGATCGACATGGTGCCGCCGCCCGACCTGCACAATCCGCCGCTGCCCACCGATGTGCGCTATGCCCGCGCCGACATCACCGACTTCGGCGATGCGATGGCGGCCCTGTCGGCGATCGACGAGCGGGTCGAGGCGGTGACCGGCCTCGTCCACCTGGCCGCGATTCCCGCGCCGGGGCAGGCGACCAATCACGTCACCTTCGCCACCAACATGCAATCGACCTACAACATGTTCGAGGCGGCCCGGCAGCTTGGCATCCGCAATGTGGTGTGGGCGTCGAGTGAGACCATCTACGGCGTGCCCTATGCCAAGGGGCCGATCCATGCCCCGGTCGACGAGACGGTCGAGCGGCCGGAGACCGCCTATTCGCTCTCCAAGCTGCTCAGCGAGAAGATGGCCGAGCAGTTCTGCCGCTGGGATCCCGCGCTGAAGATCGTCGGCCTGCGTTTCTCCAACGTCATGGCGGAGGAGGACTATGCGGCCTTCCCCGATTTCGACCACGACCCGCACGGCCGCAAGTTCAACCTGTGGACCTATATCGACGCCCGCGACGGCGCCCAGGCGGTCGATCTCGCACTCAAGGCCAAGCTGACGGGCGCCCATGTCTTCGGCATCGCCAATGCCGATTCGGTGATGACCCGATCGAACGACGAACTGCTCGATGCGGTCTTCCCCGGCACGCCGCGCAAACGCCCCTTCACGGCCAACGAGTCGCTGATCTCCATCGACAAGGCGCGCCAGGTGCTCGGCTACGAGCCGAAATATCCCTGGCGCGACCAGGTCGAGAGGGCCAGGGCGCTGAAGGCGAAGGGATAGGCCTGGAGAGCACCTCATGACGTCGTCCCCGCGCCGCCGGGGACCTGGTGGGGCGATGGCTTTCGCACTTGGGCCCGTTGCATGAGAACAGACCCGTGCGTGCCCTCACCCGGGCACGATGCCGCCATGGGCCTGCGACCACTCGGCCGGGCCATGGAGGAATTTCTCGACCTCGTCGAGGGTGGCATCGTCGAAGGTCTTCTCGGCGCGGGCTATTTTGAGCACGTCCCACCAGGTGGCGAGATAGTGCAGGCTGATGCCGGCCCCGCCGAGCAGCGCGCGCGTATCGGGAAAGATGTCGTAGAAGAACACGACGAAGGCATGGTCCACTTTCATGCCCGCCTGGCGCATGCCTTCGACGAATTTCAACTTGCTGCCGCCGTCGGTAGCGAGATCCTCGACCAGCAGCGTGCGCGCGCCTTCGCGAAAATCGCCCTCGATGAGGGCGTTGCGCCCGAACCCCTTCGGCTTCTTGCGGACATACTGCATGGGCAGCGAAAGGCGGTCGGCGATCCAGGCGGCGAAGGGAATGCCAGCCGTCTCGCCACCGGCAACCGCGTCGATGGACGCGAAGCCGACCTCGCGGAGGATCGTCGCCACGGCGAAATCCATCAGGACGCTGCGCACTTGCGGGAAGGAAATGAGCTTGCGGCAGTCGGTATAGACCGGGCTCTTGAGGCCGGAGGTGAACGTGTAGGGCTCGTCGGCACGGAAGTGCACCGCCTTCACCTCGATCAGCATGCGCGCGGTCAGTTCCGCAATCGTCACCTTGTCCGTGAAGCTCGTCATGTCGTTCTTTGGTCCCCGAGCTCATCCTGGCTCCGCGCGAAGGCGGGAACCGGTAGCCATTGCCGCAAAATCGTCAAACCGGGATCTGTGATTACTAGGTTCCCACCCGCGCGGGAACCTGCCGAGGCCCGATTCTTCAGGCCGGCCCCATACCTTCGGCAACCGCCCGGCCGATGGGCCTCAACGGCTGCCAAAGGCGCATCTCCATCAGCCTGTCGGCTTCAATACGATGCCGCCACTTTTGTGCCGATGATGGTGAGGCTTGCGTGGACTGCCAAGCGGCCGCGATCCCTCGGGACAAGGCCTAACCGCCGAGATTTTTGGCACAATTTGAACGCTGAATGACCGTATTCTTGACTCTGCGATCGATTCGCCAGAATCCCCCTGAAACGGAGGCCGACAACAGATGACTCAGCCGATACCGCTGGAAGTCCTGGCGTTTAACCTGAAGATGCTCGGCCGACGCCGCCGAAAGAACATCCTGATCAGCGCCGGCAAACAACAAGACAAGCAGCGCATGCTGCCGGCAATCCGACGCGTAGAGCAACTGGAAGTAACCCTTTACGCCACGCCGGGAACCCACCGCATGTTGGCGGAAAACGACGTCGAAATCAGCGGAAATATACAAGATCTCCGACGGTCGCTCTCCGAATATCTTGAGTTTCCTCAAGGAAGATCGCTTCGACCTCGTGATCAATGTACTGACCGGCGACCAGGACTATGACGAGGCGTCGGACGCACAGCTTATCCGGAAGATGTCAATCGAAAGCGGTATTCCGCTTATAACTGACTGCGACGTAGCCATTGCGACGCTCGAGCAGGTTGTCGCGGCATCTGACAGCGGCACGTATCGCTACAAGCTCGCAGACGCATCCGAGCCGTGGAATTTGCGGTTACACTTCCTCGATGCAGTAGAGAAGCTTGGAGGCTTCGCCAACCACCATGCGCACTTCGACAAGGCTTACCTCATTACACTCGACAATTTACGGCTTAGCCAAGTCGATATGCAGAAGAAATGGGAACTCTATCGCTACCTGAAGGAAAACTACACGCACGAGGATCTGGTCGAACGCATCGGCCGCGGAGTCGAGGCAATGATCGAGCAGGGTGCGACCTATTGCAGAACGATGGTCGACGCCGACAGCACGGTCGGGATGCTCCCGGTTATCGCGGCGCTTGAGGTAAAGCAGCGCTACGCCGACCGCATTAAGTTCGAAGTCGGTGTGCAACCCCTACAGGGTGTGCTCGATCCAAGTTCTTTCGATCAATATGCGCGCGCCTGCGAGATTGCCGACTATTGCGGAGGATTGCCGTCGAGGGACCGTCCGCAACCGGAAAAACACCTGGATGTTGTGCTGAGCCTGGCCAAGAAACTGGGCAAACCAGTCGACGTGCATGTGGATCAGGAGAACAATCCGCTGGAGAACGAGACTGAGCTTTTGGCCCAAAAGACGATCGAACATGGCATGCAGGGCCGCGTCTTCGGTGTCCACGCGATTTCGCTGGCGTCGAAAGATGAACGGGAACAGGACAGGATCATCGAGAAGATACGCGAGGCAGACATCGGCATCATTATTTGCCCGTCAGCCGCACTCAGCATGAAACAACTCGAATTGCGCGCCCCCTTGCACAATTCAATCGCGCCGTTTGTGAAGCTGCGGCAAGCCGGCGTGCGCTGCTATCTTGGGGTCGATAATGTCCACGATCTGTTCATGCCAATGGTCGACGGAGACATCTGGACCGAGTGCCGGATGCTGATGGAGGCAAGCCGTTTCTACGATATTGATGCGATTGCGCAGTGGGCCTGTGCCAAACCTCTCACCTTGGAGACCGCTCCGCGGCAAAACATCAGCGAATTTCACCACGCACCACGACAGGCCGCCGCGGGGTAGGCAATCAGTCGAACCACGCGTGGTGCAGTTGAGGACTTTCAGCGGGACGCGGCAATTGCCCGCCACTGGTCGGGCATCCTCCAGTGTTCCTCCGATCGACAGATAGTCATCGTAGACGGGGGGGTCGCCGGATTATCAGAATGGCGGAAAGGGGAATCGGCCATGGACGCACCCGAAACGACCGCCGGCAGCGGAGCACCCGGGCTTGAAGCCGGCTTCCATTTCGCCGACGCGGTGATCGCCCGCGGCCGCTCGCTCGGCCACTGTTTCTGCCTCGGCCTCGACCCGCACCTGGCCATGATCCCGGCGGCCTTCCGCCGCGGCGCCATGGACCCGCGCGATCCCGACACGGTCGCGGCGATCGAGGATTTCCTCATTGCCGTCATCGATATCGCCGCACCACAGGTCGCCGCCGTCAAACCGCAGAGCGCCATGTATGAGCGCCTCGGCTCGGCCGGCATCGCGCTGCTCGAACGGGTCGTCGCCCATGCCCATGCGCGCGGTCTCAACGTCGTGCTCGACGGCAAGCGCAACGACATCGGCTCGACGGCGGAAGCCTATGCCGACGCCTATCTCGCCCCCGACGCGCCCAATCCGGTCGAGTGCCTGACGGTCAATCCCTATATGGGCGTCGACACGCTGGAGCCCTATCTCGCGCTCTGTCGCGCCCATGGCCGCGGCATCTTCGTCCTGGTCAAGACCAGCAATCCGGGCTCCGGCGACTTCCAGAACCTCAAGACCGGCAACAGCACGGTCTATGGCAGCGTCGCGCTGGCGCTTCAGCCCATCGCCGAAAGCCTGCTTGGCCCCGAGACCGGCTGGTCGTCGCTGGGCGTCGTGGTCGGCGCCACCTATCCGCAGGAGGCGGCCGATATCCGCACGCTCCTGCCAAGAGCGCTGTTCCTCATTCCGGGCTTCGGCTACCAGGCCGGGGATCTCAGGCAGTTCGCCGCCGCGCTCACCCCCGGGCCGGCGGGCCGCGAAGGCGGCCTGATCAACTCGGCGCGCGCCACGCTGTTTCCGCCGGAGGCAGCCGACGGCGGTTTCGACGCCTGGAAAGCGGCCTTCGCCGAGACGCTCGACCGCCACATCGCGACCGTCGCCGATGCTCTCAGAGTGTGAAGCCATGAACGCGCTCGCCATCCGCCCGATGGATCGCGCCGATCTCGACCGCGCGCTCGACTGGGCGGCGGCGGAGGGCTGGAACCCCGGCCTCGACGACGCCGCGCCGTTCCTCGCCGCCGACCCGCAAGGCTTTCTCATGGGCTTCATCGGCAAGGAGCCGATCGCCTGCATTTCGGTGGTCGCCTATGGCGCCGCCTACGGCTTTCTCGGTCTCTATATCTGCCACCCGGACCATCGCGGGCAGCGCCACGGCCGGGCCCTGTGGCAGGCGGGCATGGCACGCCTCGGCGACCGTGTGATCGGCCTCGACGGCGTCGTCGAGCAGCAGGCGCGCTACGCCAAATACGGCTTCGCGCTCGCCCATCGCAACATCCGCTTCGGCGGCACCGCGAGCGCCCACGAAGTCGCCGACTTGCGCATCGTCGCACTGAACCCCGACCGGCCGACCGGCCTTGCCGGCTCGATCGTCGCCTATGACCGCGGCCTGCAGCCGGCGCCGCGCGAAGCCTTCCTGCGCACCTGGCTGATGCCGCCCGGCCGGCGCACGCTGGCCTATGTCGAGGCGGATTCGATCTGCGGCTATGGCTGCGTTCGCCAATGCCGCGAGGGCTACAAGATCGGCCCGCTGTTCGCCGATACGCCGGAGATCGCCGAGCGCCTCTTCGCCGGCCTGACCGCGCGGCTCCATGGCGCCCCGATCTTCCTCGATGTGCCCGAGCCCAACGACGCGGCGGTCGCGCTGGCCAAGCGGCACGGGCTTGCGCCGGTCTTCGAGACGGCGCGCATGTATCGCGGCCCCGCCCCGGCGCTGCCGCTGGAGCGCACCTTCGGCATCACGACGTTCGAATTGGGGTAAGGCAGGACGTTCGCCTTTTCCCTTCGCGCTCGTCCCCGCGACCAAACAGGAAGGCGGGGACACGGGCCGGACTATCCTCCGCAAGAGCCTTCCTCGAAGCGAGCCAGACCTGGAAAGCTCCAGTCCTCAGGGCGACGACACCGCCAGATGGTGCAGCACGATGCCGCTGGCGGTGGCGACGTTGAGCGAATCCATGCCGCCGGCGCCATGGCGATGCGCACGGCCGTTGCGCGATCGATGACGGCCTGCTTGAGGCCAGGCCCCTCCGCACCGAAGATCGCGGCAACGCGATTTGCCCGCTTCACCTCGCCAAGCGCAACCTTGCCGGAAGGCGTCAGCGCCAGCGTCTCGAAGCCGTTGGCGGAAAGCAGGTCGAGCCCGGCTTCGGCCGTCTCGACCCGCGCGAAGGAGCAGCGTCAGCGCGGCGCCGACCGAAACGCGGATCGCCTTGCGATAGAAGGGATCGCAGCAATCGGAATCGAGGATGACGGCGTCGGCGCCGAAGGCGGCGGCGTTGCGGCAGATGCCGCCCATATTGTCGTGATTGGCGATGGCCGACAGCACCACGACCAGCGCCCGCGGCGGCAGGCCGGCGATGAGCGCCTGCGCCGTGGGCATGGGCGCCCGTTCGCCGATCGCCAGCACGCCGCGATGGATATGGAAACCGGTGAGCGCGTCGATGACCGGCTGTGCCGCCGCATAGACCGGCACGCCCTCCGGCACATGCGCAAGCAGATCGGCGAGACGCGCGACGCGCTTCTCGGCGACGAGCAGCGACAGCGGCCGGTGGCGCGCGCCGCCGCTGAACAGCACGTTGAGCACCACCATGCCCTCGGCGACGAACCGGCCCTTCCTGCCGACGAGATCGCGCTCGCGCACGTCGCGATAGGCCGCAACGCGCGGATCGTCCGGATCGTCGACGGCGATGATATCGGCCATGGCCCTGCCCCCTGCCTCTCTTGCAGGCGAGGCAGGCTAACCTAGCAGGAGGAAGGCCCTAGCGCGCGAAACGCGGCAGGCGACGCTTCCAGCGTTCGCTGCGGCGAGCCCGTCCTCGTCCTTGGCGCGGCGGCGCACGCGGATGGCAGGCGCCGGCGCGGCGGCACCTCCTGGCGCACGACCGGCTCACGCACCGTGACCGGCAGCGGCTTCGGCTTGGGGATGCGCGGCGCCTTCGACTTGGCCACGCGCGGCCGCCGCTGCCGCGGCGCTTCGTCTTCCGCCGGCGCGACCACCGGCTTGGCCGTCAGGTCGGGCAGGATGCGGTTCGCCGGGCGCTGCGCTTGCATCCCGCCGAAGACACGGGCGATATCGGCGTCGACATCGCCGTGGCCGTTGGCGCCGTTATGGCCACCATCCTGGCCGTTGTGCCCATTTGGTCGTTGTGCCCGTTCTCCGCCGGGCGTTCGAACAGCCGCGCAGCCGGTGCCTCCGGCGCACCCGCGCCGCCTCTGCGAGGAAGCCGAAGAGCGGCTGGTGTTCAGCTTGGCGGATTTGCGGCTTTTCTTGACTTCTACTGTAAACGGCTTCGCCTGCTGGCGCATTGCGAACTCTCGATGACGATCACGGAAGAAACGGCCGAATCAGAGCCCCGACGGCCGACGCCCCCGATTTAGGGACAGAATGGGGTAATGTCGAGGCATCGAGCGCATGTGCGTGCGTCCGCACAATGTCGCAACCCTCTAGAGCTTCTCGAACAGGATGTCCTGCGCACCTTCCCACAGGCAAAGCTTGCCGAGGGCCAAAAGGTTCTCGCGACCTTTGGTGATGGTGAGGAAATGGTTACCGGCGAGCTGGCCGACCTTGCTGGCGAAATGCACGCCGCCATAAGCAAGCAGGATCTCCGTCTCGCTGATGCCGCCCGGATAGAGAATGATCTCGCCCGGCGCCGGATAGCTGGTGTTGTTCTCGAAACCGAGGCCGAGATCGAGGTCGCCGAGCGGGATCCAGCAGCCCTCGCCGCTCCAGCGCACGTGGATGATGCGCTCCTTGTAGGGCAGCAGGCTCTTGAACCTGGCGCAGGTCTTCGGCGCCGCCTCTTCCTCGAAGCGTGCCTCGAAGCTGAAGGGGCCGGCAGTGATGCGGATGGTCGACACGGTTTGAGATTTCTCCCCCGGATGGCGTTCACCGGCTCAGCCTGTAGCACATCCGCCGCGGGAAAAAAGACATGGACACGGCCGAAGGGAGACGGCCGTGTCCATCCGCAACATCGTCGCCCCGGACTTTTCGTTTCTCCGGCGGGTCGTCCGCCGCCGGCGATCCGTGGCGATCCGGGCCGGAGGTTCCCGGATCGCTATGCTGCGGTCTTTGCCTGTTTCTGGGCGGTGAAGCAGTCGTACGCCCGCAACGCCTCGCCGCCATAGACCATCGACGGCCCGCCGCCCATCTGCACGCACACGCCGAGGACCTCGACGACCTCTTCGCGGGTCGCGCCCAGGTCGGCGACTTTCTTGGCATGGTAGGCAACGCAACCGTCGCAGCGCGCCGCCACCCCGAGCGCCAGCGCGATCAGTTCCTTGTATTTGCGGCTCAGCACCTTGTCGGCATAGGCGCCCTTGCCGAGTGCGGCGAAGCCGGCCATCGCTTCCGGGATGCCCTGGGTCAGGGCCACCGAAGACTGCACGACATCGTCCGCCGCCTGTGCACAATCCATGCTCATATTTGTATGTTCCACTCGTTCCAAAACACGCGAACGAAGATAGACCAGGACCGGCCGGGCGCCCTTGACTCCGATCAACCTTGCCCGGTTTCGTCGGGTCGCGGCCTGACCGCGGCGCCGTCCTTCACCTGGTCGCTGGGATGGAGGACGACGGTGTCGCCCGCCGACAGTCCGCCCAGCGCCTCGCCGTAGTGGCTGTTGCGGTGACCGAGGAGGACGCGGGTCAGCTTGGCCTTGCCGTCGACGATGCGGAAGACGTTCCAGTCGGAGCCGCGCCGGAAGAGCGCCCCGACCGGCACCTTGACCACGTCGCCGCCCTTCCAGGTGCGGATATGCGCCATCACCCGGTAATCGTGGCCGAGGCCCTGCCACTTGTCGTGGGGGTCGCTGATCTCGAGGGTTGCATCGACGCGCTGCTCCTCGACGCCGAGCGCCGAGACCTTGGTATAGGCGGCCGGATCGATGCGGCGCACATAGGCATTGAGCACGCCGTCGCCACCCCAGTCGGTCAGCGTTGCAGGCGCCCCCGGCTTGATCTCGACCGCATCCGACGACAGCAGGTGGACCACCACCTGCATGTCCGTGGGGTTGCCGATCTCGACCAACGGCGTACCGGCGGCGACCACCTGCGCGCTCTCGACCAGCAGCTTGAGGACGACCCCGTCGGTCGGCGCCATCACCGGCACACAGCAATCCGCGCTTCCGCTGTCGGCGCCCGACTTGCCCGGCTGGATCAGGTGCGCTTCGGCGCTGGCCAGTTCGCTCTGGCGCAATGCCAGATTGGCCTTGGCCTGCTCGACGCCGGCCCGCGCCGTGTCGAGATCGGTCACCGCCTTCTGCAGCGCCCGCGCCGAGACCGCTCCCTTGGCGGCAAGCTGCTGGGCACGCTCGAGATCGGAAGCGGCCAGCCGCTCGCTCGCTTCTGCGCTGGTCACCTGCGCCTCGGCCAGTCCGACCGCCGCGCGCGCCGCGTCCGCCGCCGCCTGCAACTCGCGCTGGGTGCGCACGTCGAGAAGCGCCGGCTCCGCCGGCTGGATCAAGGCGATCGCCGCCCCATGCACGCTCACCGCATCGCCGACGTGAACCGGTATGCGGTTGAGCTTGCCGGCAATCGGCGCGGAGACTCGGAAGACATCGCGGATCTCGGCCACGCCCTCCTCGTCGACCGTCACTTCGAGGGGACCGCGGCCGATGGTTGCGATGTCGACGCCGACCGGCGCGGGTATGAGCGCATAGACGATCGCCCCGACGACGGCGACGACGGCGAAGATCGCCAGGATGCGCTTGATCCATGTGGCAAGCATTTCTCTTCTACTCCCGCGTCTTGAGGACCCGGATGAGGTCGAACCGGTCGATACGGCGGCGCACGATCGCAGCCGAGAACAGCGCCGCGGCGACGACCACCAGGGTGCCCACGGCGTAGGTTCTGAGTTCGATGACGAACGGCACCCGAAAGATGTCGGTGGCCAGGCTCTGGGTGATCAGCCAGCCGAAGCCGGTTCCCACCAGCCAGCCGATCGGCTGGGCCAGCGCCACGACGACCCCGACCTCGATGAACAGGATGTTGGAGACCTCGGCCCGCCGGAAGCCGAGCACGCGTAGCGAGGCGAGTTCGCGCGCCCGCTCGGAAAGCTGGATGCGGGCGGAGTTGTAGACGACGCCGAAGGCGATGACGACGGCCAGCGCGAAATAGACGAACAGGGAGATGTTCATGTTCTGCTGCATGGTCTCCTGCATGCGCTGGCGCGATATGCGTCTGCAGCGCGACCGAACTGATCTGCGGCGTCTTCTTGACCGCCGCATAGAGATCGTCGAGCCGGGCCGAATCGAGCGCGATATGGACGCCGGAGACGCGCGGGCCGGTGCCCGCCAGCCGCGCCAGGGCGTTGATGTCCATGTACACCACCAGCCCGATATAGCTCTGGATGATCTGCGTCACCGGCGCCTCGACCGTACGGCGGTCGCCGTCGAGCAGCGCGACGCGCACCATGTCGCCGACATTGACGTGCAGGATCTGGGCGACGCGGTCGCCGAGCGCCAGTCCGGAGGACGGCAGCACCACCGGCTTCAGATCGAGGTCGAGCACGCGGGAAAGATCGGTGCCCGGCGGCTTGCCGGTGATGACGAGCTGGCGCGAATAATGACCGTTCGACAGGCGCACCGGGTGGTCGAGATAGGGCTCCGCCGTCATCACGCCGGGCAGGTTGAGAGCGGCGCTCACCACCGAGGGCGGTCGCGGCGTGTTGAAGGCCAGCGTCGCGTCCTGCCGGTCGGTGCGATAGTAGACCGCATCGAGCATGGCGTTGACCGAATCGAGCGTGCCCAGCGCCACCTCGACCAGCGCCACCGAGAAGGCGATGCCGACAGCGGTCAGCGTCGAGCGCACCGGGTGGCGGATGACATGGCGGAGCGCCATGGTGGTGAGCTGCGAGAACAACCGCCGGCCGCCGAACAGACTGCCGAGGGCGCGCTTGTAGACCTGCGGCGCCGGCGGACGCATGGCGATCGCCGCGGGCAGCGCAAAGGCGGTCGATACCGCGCGCAGCGCCCCCAGGATCGCCGCGGCGAAGCTGATGCCGACGGCGATCAGATAGATGCCCGGCGCCTCGTGGAAGATGAGGAAGGGGAAGCTGTAGAACTCGGCATAGAGGCGCGTCAGCCCGCGACCGAGCCAGTTGCCGCCGACGACCCCGATCAGCGTGCCGATGGCGGCGATCGCCAGCACCAGCTTGAGATAGTGCCAGACGACGGCAAAGCGGCCGTAGCCGAGCGCCTTCAACAGACCGATCTGCTCGCGCTCGAGCGAGATCAGCCGCGACAGGATCATGTTGATCAGGAAGGCCGAGACGGCCAGGAAGATCGGCGGGATGATCTCCGCCATGCCCTTGAGCTGGACCAGTTCGCTGTCGAGGAAGGCGTTGGAAAGCTGGTCCTTGCGGCCATAGGCGCCGGTGCCGCCATAGGGCTCCAGCAGGCGGTCGAGCTGCTCGATGACGAGGCTCTCGCTGGCGCCGGGCAACAGGCGCAGGCTGACCGAGTTGAAGGCGCCGTCGAGATTGAACAGCGGCGCCAGCACCTTCTCCTGCATCCACAGCACGCCGAAGCGGCGGTTGTCCGGCATCATGTCGCCGGGACCGAGTGCATAGATGTATTCCGGCGACAGCACGATGCCGACGATGGTCAGCTTGATCTTCGACCCGTTGATGATCGCCCCGAAGGTCGAGCCGACGGTGAAGTGATGCGCCTGGGCGAAGTTCCAGTTGACCGCGACCTCGTTGCCGCGCTCACCGCCGGGCAGGCGCCCCTGGCGCAGGAACACGGCATTGACCGCGATATCGCCGCTCTCCGGGATCGAGATCGCCAGACCCGTGGCCGGTTCGCGCAGGCCGGGAATATCGAGAACGACCGGGCTGGCGACGCGCGTCTCGACCGCCGCCACGCCGTCGATCGCCGCGATCTGGCGGGCCAGCGCATTGGGCGCCCGCGTCGCCGAGGCGAAGATATCGCCGAAACGGTAGCGCTGGTAATAGGCCGAACGGGTCTCGTCGAGCGACTGGTAGGTGCCGATCGCCAGAATCAGCGTGGCGACGCCGCAGGCCATGACCAGGGCGATGGCCAGCGACTGCGCCCACAGGCGGCGAAGATCGCGGATCAGCTTGCGGTCGAGCGCGCGCATCCGGCTCACCACGTGATCTCGCTGGCGTCGAGCCGGCGTTCATTGGTCTCGATGCCGGCGATCTGTCCGTCGGTGAAGCGGAACACCCGGTCGCCGATGGCGCCGATGGAGGCGTTGTGGGTGATGATGGCGGTGGTGGTACCGAGTTCGCGGTTGGTCGATGCCAGCGCCTCCAGCACCAGGATGCCGGTCTTCGAATCGAGCGCGCCGGTGGGCTCGTCGCACAGCATGATCTCGGGCCGCTTGGCGACGGCGCGGGCGATGGCGACGCGCTGCTGCTCGCCGCCGGAAAGCTGCGCCGGGAAGTGGTCCAGGCGGCTGCCGAGGCCGACCAGCTCGAGCGCCTCCTCCGGCTTCATCGGGTGGGGCGCGATCTCGCTCACCAGCGCCACGTTCTCGCGCGCCGTCAGGCTCGGGATCAGATTGTAGAACTGGAAGATGAAGCCGACGTGATTGCGCCGGAAGATCGTCAGCTCACGATCGGAGAAGCGGGTGAGCTCGCCCCCGCGGAACTTGACCGAGCCCGCCGTCGCCGTATCGAGGCCGCCGAGGATGTTGAGCAGGGTCGACTTGCCGCTGCCCGACGGGCCGAGCATGATCGCCATCTCGCCGGCGTAGAGATCGAGGTCGATGCCGCGCAGCGCCTGCACCGCGACATCGCCTGTATGATACACCTTTGTCAGGCCGGCCACCTCGAAGACCGGTTCCCCTGCCCTCTCGGTGGCCGCCTGCACAGTCATCGCTAGTCGTTTCAGCCGTTCAGTCGTTTCTCGATCTGGTCGACCGGCATGCCGGCATAATCCTTGTCGATTTCGCCGTGCACGAGCTTGACCACCGCGGCGGAAAGCTGCGGCCGGATCATGCCAAGTGCCCGCGGCGACGCGACCAGCACGATGCCGCGGACCTCGCTCGCCTGCGCGGCCTTGTCAAGCCGCTGGGCCAGTCCGGTCAGGAATTCCTGCTCGGCCTGATCATGCCAGTCGGTCTGGCCGACGGCGCTGCGCGCGCCGCCCACCGGCGCCCGCGCCCGCCCCGGCCGGTCGCTGCCCTGTTCGCGTGTCGGCGGGTTCGCCGCCGTCCGCTCCTCGCGGATGAGGAGATTGGGCAGCGCCGCATCACCCTTGTTTTCGAGGATCAGCCATTTGCGGCCGTCACAGACGACGACCCAATCATCTGGAGCAATGGGGACCTTGGACATGGTTTCCTCGGCTCATGGTGAAGGCAACCGACCGCGATGGTCGGCGCCAGACCGGCCGACCGGCCGGCACAAGCCGCGTCTTTGGCGGGCCCCTGTCCGTCGTGGGCCGCGCCTCAGGCGTTGAGCCGGCGCAGGGCGGCCGGGTCTCTGAGCAGGATACGCCGGGACGTAGGCAGTTCAATTGCTGCTTCGCTCTCAAGCAGCGTCAGCGTACGCGATACCGTCTCGATGGTCAGGCCGAGATAATCGGCGATGTCCTGGCGCGACATGGGCAGCTCGACGCTCTGCGGGCCGGCGCTGCGCTCGGCCATTTCCAGCAGGAAGCTGGCGACGCGCTCGTGGGCGTTCTTGCGTCCGAGGAGCAGCATGTGGTCTTGCGCGCGGAGCAGGTCGCCAGTCGCCTGCGTCCACAGGCACCGGGCGATCTCGCTGTCGCGCCCGGCAAGCGCCATCAGGGCGCTGCGCTTGATGACCAGAACGGTCGAATCAGCGATGGCGTCGGCGGTGAAGCGATGCTCGGCGCCGGCTTCCAGACCGAAAATGTCGCCGGTCAGGTGGAAGGCACTGATCTGGCGGCGGCCGTCGTTGAGCAGCTTGTAGGTCCGCACCGCGCCCTTGACGACCTTGTAGAAGTAATCGGCGGGCTCACCCTCGCCGAAAATCTCCGAATTGTGCTCGAATTGCATGGCGGCGCCCATGACTGCGAACGCATCGGTGAGCGCGTTGACCTCCGGCATCCCCGTGGGGATCGGCATGACCGGCTTGGTGTTGGCAATGTCGCCCGACTTGTGCATCAGCATGGACCCACTCCAAAGTTCGATTTTCTGGTCGGGCTTTGCTAACAAACCGCGGGCACCCGCTAAATTCGGGTAATCTCCCTACGGGGTATTACGTAGCCGCCACGGCGCATCGCCGAACGAGTTGAACGGATGGAAGCAACCGCTGAAAACCGGGAGAATCTCGGGGCAGACGGTATCGTCAGAGTGTTGCGCCCGGGGCCGGCCCGCGACTACATCGTCGCGGCCGCCGTCCTGGCGCTGACGGTCATCGTCCGACTGTTGCTGTATGTGCCGCTGCTCGGCAACCTGCAGTTGGTCATGTTCGTTCCGGCGGTTCTGGTGGCCGGCGCCGTCGGCGGCGTCGGGCCGGGGATTTCCGCCACCGTCATCAGCCTCGTCCTGGCTGTCGCCCTATCCGGCGGGGCCCCGCTGACCACCGCCTCCACCATCGTCGATATCGTCGCCTTCGGCTTCGTCGGCATCGCCATGTCCTGGTTCGGAATGCGTCTGAAACGCAGCCGCATCCAGTCGGCCAACCGCCAGCGCGAGCTGGAGGCGCGCGAGGCGCACGTGCAGTCGATCCTCGACACCGTTCCCGACGCCATGATCGTCATCGACGAGAACGGCATCATGCAGTCGTTCTCGAGCGCCGCCGAACAACTGTTCGGCTATCGCGCCGGCGAGGCCGTCGGCAACAATGTCAGCATGCTGATGCCCACACCTTATCGCGAGGCGCACGACAACTACCTCGCCCGCTACCGGCAGACCGGCGAGCGCCACATCATCGGCGTCGGCCGCGTCGTCGTCGGCGAGCGCAAGGACGGCTCGACCTTTCCGATGGAGCTCGCCGTCGGCGAGATGCGCTCCAGCGACGGACGCTATTTCACCGGTTTCGTGCGCGACCTTTCCCAGCGCCAGGAGACCGAGGCGCGATTGCAGGAGCTCCAGTCGGAACTGATCCACATCTCGCGCCTGACCGCCATGGGCGAGATGGCTTCGACGCTCGCCCACGAGCTCAACCAGCCGCTGTCGGCCATCGCCAACTACATCAAGGGCTCGCGCCGGCTGATCGACAAACAGCCCGACGAGCAATGGGGCCGTCTGCGCGACGCGCTCGACAAGGCGGGCGAACAGGCGCTGCGCGCCGGCGACATCATCCGCCGCCTGCGCGATTTCGTCAGCCGCGGCGAGAGCGAGCGGCGGGTGGAGAGCGTCGCCAAGCTGATCGAGGAGGCCAGCGCGCTGGCCCTGGTCGGCGCCAAGGAGCACGGCGTACGCGTCCGCTTCCAGTTCGACCGCAGCCACGACCTGGTGCTTGCCGACAAGGTGCAGATCCAGCAGGTGTTGCTCAACCTCGTGCGCAACGCTATCGAGGCGATGGTCGACGTCGATGAACGCGAGCTGGTGTTGTCGACCACACCGTCGGGGGATGATATGGTCGAAATCAGCGTTGCCGACACCGGTCCCGGGCTGGCCGAGGAGGTAGCCAAGCAGCTTTTCCAGCCGTTCATCACCACCAAGCGCCACGGCATGGGCGTCGGCCTGTCCATCTCGCGAACCATCGTCCAGTCTCACGGCGGCGAGATCTGGGCGGAGCGCAATCCTTCGGGCGGGACAACCTTCCGCTTCACGCTGGCCAGCGGCAAGCTCGCGGAGAACGCCGATGGCGAATGAGAATGTCGTGCACGTCATCGACGACGACGATGATGCCCGCGAATTGCTTGCCTTCCTGCTGAGCACCGCCGACGTGGAGGTCCATGTCTACGATTCGGCCGTCGCCTTTCTCGAGGCGCTGCCGCAGGTAACCGCCGGCTGCATCATCACCGATGTGCGCATGCCGGAGGTCGACGGAATGGAGCTGCTCCGCCGCCTGCACGAAAGCGGCGCCTCGCTGCCGGTGATCATGATGACCGGACACGGCGACGTGCCGCTCGCGGTCGAAGCGATGAAGCTCGGCGCCATCGACTTCCTCGAGAAGCCGTTCGACGACGAAACGCTCCTGGCGTCGGTGCGCATGGCGCTGAGCCGGAACCGCGCCGACAGCGAGCAGGAATTGCGCAAGGCCGAGGTCAAGGAGCGGCTGGCCTCGCTGTCGCCGCGCGAACAGCAGGTGCTCGACGGCCTGGTTGCCGGTCATCCCAACAAGACGATCGCCTTCGATCTCGGCATCAGCGCCCGCACCGTCGAGGTGTACCGGGCCAACGTGATGACCAAGATGCAGGCCCGCAGCCTGTCGGAACTGGTCCGCATGGCGCTGCTCGCCGACGCCTGACCGCCCGACAGGAGCCGTTGACCTGTATCAAGGCAAAACGGCTGTTACTGTGCCTTTTCTTGTGGATGTCTACGGATGAGCGTTCCGATTCCCTGGCGCCGGCGATACGGACAGTCGATCGTTCGATCTTCGTGATCGACGACGATCCGGCGATTCTCGCCTCGCTCAAATTCTCCCTCGAGATCGAAGGCTACGCGGTCCGCACCTACTCCTCGGCCAAGGCGCTGATCGCCGATGCGACGCGCAAGACGTGGGGTTGCCTGGTGATCGACTACAATCTTGCCGACGGCAACGGGCTGCAGCTGCTCGACGAGCTGCGCCGGCGCGGCATCAACATGCCGGCGATCATGATCACCACCAATCCCGGCCCGCACCTGCGCGTGCGTGCCGCCGCCGCCTCCGTGTCGATCGTCGAGAAGCCGCTGATCGGCAACACGCTGGTCGACGCGATCCGCGCGGCTTTCCCGACCTGATCGGGGCTATCCGGCCGAAGACGGCTCGAGCAGCGCCATGACCCGCCCGACGACCTCGTCGATGCCGCCATCGGCGGGAACGATGGCCCAGGTGACCGGCCCGCTGAACTGGTCGATCTGGTGGCGGATCGTCTCGGCATTGGCGTCCGACGGATCGGCACCGCGCCCTTCCACCCGCTCGATCAGCGTCTCCGGCGCCACATCCAGCCAGATGCCGGTGAGGGGCACGTCCACGGCAGACGCCATCTGCTCGATCCTGGTGCGCTCTTCCGGTCGCCGGAAGGTCGCGTCGAGGACCACGCCGTGGCCGAGCGCCAGCAGATATTCCGCTTCGCGCCCCAGCGTCTCGTAGACCGCCCGCGACACTTCGCGTCGATAGGCCGGCGCCGGCAGCCGCACCGTCGGCGCGACGCCGCCCATGCGCTTGCGGATACGGTCGCTGGACAGCACCCTGGCGCCCGGCGGAGCGCCGACGGCCTGCGCGATCGCCGCCGCCACCGTCGACTTGCCCACACCGCTGAAGCCGCCGATCGCCACCAGCCGCGGCGGCACCGGCCTGAGCAGCGCCTGCGCCAGGTGAAAATAGGACACCGCATCCTGGCGCAGCATCGCGGCATTGGCCGCCTCGCCCGGATCCTCGCCGCGTGTCGCGCTGACATGCGCGCGAACGGCGGCGCGGATCGCCATCAGGAACGGGACCAGCGTCAGGCCGTCGCTTTCGTCGAGCACGTCGAGATAGCGGTTGAGCACGAGATTGGCACCTGCCTTCAGATCGCGATGCCACAGGTCCATCAGCAGGAAGGCGAGATCGTAGAGCACGTCGACCGTCGCCATGGCATCGTTGAATTCCAGGCAGTCGAACGGCGCCGGATGGCCCTCGAACAGGCAGATGTTGCGCAGGTGCAGGTCGCCGTGGCAGTGGCGCACCTTGCCGAGACGCTGGCGCCGGTCGAGCAGCGGTGCGGCCAATGCCAGAGCCTCGCGAAAGGCCCGGTTGAAGCGCTCGACGCGGTCGAGGGGAAACAGCGTGGCCTCGGCCAGCGCCCGTTGGTTGATGGCAAGCACGCCGGCGATGTTGTCGGTCCCGCCGACGGCGAGTTCGACCGGCGCGGTCTCGTGCAGCCGGGCGACCGCAACGGCAAGCTCGGCGAGCAGCGCCGGCGTCAGGGCGCCGCGAACCGCCATCCGGTCGAACAGGCCGTCCTGGTCGAAGCGCACCATCTCGACCACCGCATCGACCAGCGGCCCGTCGCCGTCGAAGGTGAGGCTGCCGTCTGCCGCCCGCGTGATGCGCCTGACCCCGAGATAGAGGTCGGGAACGGCGCGCCGGTTGAACTCGACCTCGCGCTCGCACTGCGCCAGGCGCATCTCGACCGTCGAGAAATCGACATAGTTGAGCTTGACCGCGCGCTTGAGCTTGTAGGCGCGCCGGCCGGCAAGCACCACGACCGAGATGTGCGTCTCGATCACCTCCACCGCATCCGCGCCCGCCCCATGGGTCAGCGGATCGGTCAGAAAGCCAATGGCCTCGCTCTGGAGATCGACCTGCATTCTGTCATTCCGGTCGGGACGCCGGCCGGAAGCCGTCACGACGCCCCCGGTGGGAGGATAGGGCATCGTGATGTGATGACAGGAGCGGGCCCAGCGGGCGTTGCGATGAATTCAAGCGGCCCCGCGAGGACTTGCCCGCGGGGCCGGCACAAATGGCGCCGATCGGCCTAAAGCCGGCCGATTTCGTATTCTTCGCAGCTGCGGCCGAGCACCGCCAGACCTTCCTCGAGATAGTCGCCGAGCTGCGGCATGCCGATGAGATAGCGCGCCGTGCGCTTGTTGTGGGCCTCCTCCGCCGCCGCCCGCAGAGCATCCCAGTCGGCCACCGTGGCATCGCCCCGCCCCAGCCAGGCGATCGCCACGAGGTCGATCTGCTCGTCCTCGGAAAGTTCGTAGATGGCCGAGACCAGCTCTTCGGCCACCGGATCGTCGCCGTGATCCTCCAGCACCGCGGCATCCATGTCGTCGGCCGGATTGGAGCCCGGATCCGGTTCGCTCACCGCATCCTTGGCGTCGAACTCACGCGCCTTGACGATCAGGAAGCAGACCTTCTCCGGCGAGATCGCAAGGTCGACCGCCGGAACATCATCGTCGACGATGCGGCGCCGCCTGGTCATCGACCCACCTCACCGCAGGCCGTGCTTGCCGGCAATCCTGACGGTGCTGGCCTGCGGCCCCTTTTCACCCTGCTCCTCGGCAAAGGCAACGCGCGTCCCGGCGTCGAGCTTGTCGAAGCCGCCTTCGAGTACGCTGTTGCGATGGAAGTAGATCTCGCGGCCGTCGGCGGTTTCGAGGAAACCGAACCCGGCGGCGCGATCGACACTGGCAACCGTTGCCAGCGGTTGCGCCTCGTGCGCCTTGACCTGGCGGCGCATGCGCCGCACCTGATCCTGCAGGCGGCGGCGCGCCCGCTTGAAGGCATCGTTGACGGCGAAGGACGGGTCGGCGAAACGTTCATCCACTTTGGCCGTGTGGTCGATATTGACCTCGCGGCCATCGGGCAGTGCCAGGTGAACGGCCACCTCATACTGGCCGCCGTTGCGATGATGCGCCGACGGCCCGCTGACTGCAATGCGGCAGGCGGTAATCCGCCCGAACCGCTTTTCCAGCGCAGAAATATGCGCCATCACCGACTGCTGGACATGTGCGTTCAAGGTCGCGCCCTGAAAATCGATCTTTGCGGGGGTTTCCATCCTACACATCCGTTGTTTTTCCCGGCACAACACGCCGGGGATCATCAGGTTGTTTACGTAGGGCCCGCCCGGGCAATGTGACCTCCTTTTCGATCCAGGCTCCGCCGAGCGGGGCTCTCCAGAGCCAAGTCACATCGTTCAACATGGTGACGCATGCGGGGGGCGACAATGGATATCGAGACAATCCCGGCAACGCGCCGACACCGGTGCTGACGCGGAATTGATTCTGTCCAGCCAGGAAAGATTCTAGGTTTCGTCGTCCGGCCGCCGGCCGGTCGGCCGCCCCAATACTGCCGGAATCGGAGCGGCCAGTCGCATCATCCCTCGGCCACAAGGATTCTTTGTTCCATGCGCAAGCTCTCGCCCGGCGACATCCTTATCCCGGTTGCCATCATCATCGCCGGCGGAATGATCTCCGGTTCGATCGTCTGGTCGACGCAACAGGCGCCCCTGCAGCAGGCCGCCGCCGTTACCTCCGGCGATTCGGCCACGCCGGGCCAGCAGGCAGCGCCGCCGGCCGACATCGCCGACCTCAACATCAAGGACGCCGCCTATATCGGCAAGGCCGACGCGCCGGTCGTCATGGCCTACTGGTTCGATTACCAGTGCCCCTATTGCAAGCAGGAGGAAGAGACCGTCTTTCCCCAGCTCGAGAAGGACTATGTCGATACCGGCAAGCTGAAGATCGTGTTCAAGGACTTCGCCTTTCTCGGGCCGGATTCCGACGTCGCCAGCCGTGCGGCGCGTGCCGTGTGGGCGGTGGCGCCCGACAAGTTCCGCGAATGGCACAAGGCGATGTTCGATCACCAGGATCAGGAGAACGCCGGCTGGGGCAACGAGAACGACATCCTGGCGCTGACCGGCACGATCCCCGGCATCGACGTGGCCAAGGTCAAGGATCTGATGACCAGCAAGGCGACCGACTTCACCGACGCCATGCAGGCCGACGCCAATGAAGGCTATTCCATGGGGGTCGGCGGCACGCCGTCCTTCCTCGTCGGCAAGCAGATGATGGTCGGCGCCCAGCCCTATGAGAAGCTGAAGGCGGCGATCGACGCCGAGCTCAAGGCGACCTCCGGGTAGCACCGCACCGGCAGCGCTTTCGGGACGCGCTCCAACACCCTCTCTGACCCCCTCCTATCCTCCCCCTTTCAGGGGGAGGAAGCGCGTGTTGCTGCCTCGTCCCACGGACCACAGCGCCACGACTCGTCGGCGTGCGCGAGGCGGAGTGGCGCTTCAGCGATTTCCCTCCTCCCCCTGAAAGGGGGAGGCCCGGGAGGGGGTCATCTCGCGCAGCCAAGATTTGCCAAAGGATGACCCCCATGGTTCGAGGGTCGCCTGCCGCGACCACCTCACCATGATGTTGACCACCGGAAAGGGCGGCAGGGCTCCCCTCCCAAGGAGCCCTGCCGGGGGCGGGTCACGCCGCAGACGCTTCACCAAACGGGGGTGGGCTTATCGTCGCGCGGCCGTGACCACGACCGAAAAGCGGGTGGTGGCCTCGGCGCGCGAGCGCTCGCTGCGACTGTTCCACGAGCTGAGCGCCTCGTCATAGCTGACGAAGGGTCCGTAGACCTCGCCGGTGCCGTCCTTCAGGGCGGCGAAGTCGGCATCGCGATAGCTGCCGCCGACGACCCAGTATTCCTCGATCATGCGTGCCTCCCTTCGGCGGGACGCTGGCGCCTACGCCGCGTTCGCCGCCTCTATCGGTCTCTTTCCGAACTGCTCGGATTCCGTCGAGCCGGCCATCGCCACCGTCGACGATGTGCCGCCCGACACGGCAAGCGCCACCGCGTCGAAGTAGCTGGTGCCGACCTCGTGCTGGTGGCGCACCGCGGTGAAGCCCTGTTCGACAGCGTCGAACTCGCGCTGCTGCAGCTCCGAATAGGCGGCCATGCCGGTGGTGCGGTAGCCGTTCGCCAGTTCGAACATGCCGAGATTGAGGGCGTGAAAGCCGGCCAGCGTCACGAACTGGAAGCGGTAGCCCATCTCCGCCAGCTTCTCCTGGAAGCCGGCGATGGTCCGCTGGTCGAGCTTGGCCCGCCAGTTGAACGAGGGCGAACAGTTGTAGGCCAAGAGCTTGCCGGGATAGTGCCGGTGGATCTCGTCGGCGAATTCGCGCGCCTCGCCGAGATCGGGCGCGGAGGTCTCCCACCACAGCACGTCGGCATAGGGGGCATAGCTCAGACTGCGCACGATGGCGTGTGCGACCGAGTGATCGCCGCCCTGCTTCAGGCGGAAGAAGCCCTCATTGGTACGCTCCCCCGAAAGCCACGGCATGTCGCGCTCGTCGAAATCGCTGGTGATCAGCGTCGCCGAATGCGCGTCGGTGCGCGCGATCAGCACCGTCGGCACGTCGCAGACATCGGCCGCCAGACGCGCCGCATTGAGCGTGCGAATGAAGGTCTGGGTCGGCACCAGCACCTTGCCGCCGAGATGACCGCACTTCTTCTCCGAAGCGAGCTGGTCCTCGAAATGGACGCCGGCGGCGCCCGCCTCGATCATCGCCTTCATCAGCTCGAAGGCGTTGAGCGGACCGCCGAAGCCGGCTTCCGCATCGGCGACGATCGGCGCGAACCAGTTGGTCGCGCTGTCGCCGTCGAGCTTGGCAATCTGGTCGGCGCGCATGAAGGTCTTGTTGATGCGGCGCACGACGTCGGGCACCGACGAGACCGGATAGAGCGACTGGTCGGGATACATCTCGCCGGCATTGTTGGCGTCGGCAGCGACCTGCCAGCCGGACAGGTAGATGGCCTCCAGCCCGGCCTTGACCTGCTGCAGCGCCTGGTTGCCGGTGAGCGCGCCCAGCGTGCGCACGAAGGGGCGCTCGTTGAGCAGCTGCCACAGGCGCTCGGCGCCGAGACGGGCGATCGTATGCTCGACCACGACCGAGCCCTGCAGCTTGGCGACGTCGTCCTGTGTGTAGTCGCGGCGAACGCCCGCGAAGCGGCTTGTAAGGCTTGTCATCAGTGATCGCTCCCTCTGTGTGGTGCACAAATTCCATTGACAAAGGGATGCGGTCAATAAATATCTGAAATTGCGATGAAATTCTGAATGTTGTCAACAAGTCCACAGATCCGGTTTGTAAGTCTGTAAATTATGTAAGGAACAGCCATGAAGGCGATGCGCATTGGCGGCCGGCTGCGCCGGCTGCGGCAGGAGAAGCGCCTGACCCAGGCGCAGATGGCCCGCGAACTGGGCCTTTCGGCGAGCTATCTGGCACTGCTGGAAAGCAACCAGCGGCCGGTGACCGTGCGCGTGCTGCTCAAGCTGGTGGAGAAATTCCACATCGATCTGCAGGATTTCACCGCCGACAGCGACCAGAGCCTGTCGCTGCAGCTGATGGAGGCGTTCTCCGACCCGGTCTTCGAGCATGCCGAGGTGAAGGCCAGCGACGTGCAGGAGCTGGTGGCCACGCTTCCGGCCGTCGGCCGCGCGGTGCTCGACATCTACGATGCCTGGCGGCGCCACCGCCCGCTCGACGAGCCGGGCGGCGCCGGCGAGGACACCGCCGACGGCCCGTCGCCGGTCGCCATCCCCTCCGAGGAGGTGACCGACTTCATCCAGCGGCGGATGAACCACTTTCCCGACCTGGAAGCGGCGGCCGAGCGGCTGTGGGCGGAGAGCGACCTCTCCATCCACAGCCTGCATCAGGACCTGATCGCGCTCCTGCGCAGCCGCTATGCGGTCACCGTCGAGGTCCGCGCCGAGGAGGACATGCCCGGCCGCTTCCGCCATTTCGACCGGCTGGCACGCCGGCTGGAGATTTCGGAGATGCTGACGCCGCCGAGCCGCGTCTTCCAGATCGCCCACCAGATCGCCTATCTCGGCCATCACGAGGAGCTTGACCGCATCGTCGCCGAAGGCGGCTTCTCCAGCCCGCAGGCCGCCGCACTGATGCGCAGCTCGCTGGCCAACTATTTCGCCGCCGCGGTGCTGATGCCCTATCGCCTGTTCCTCGATGCGGCCAGGACGACGCGCTACGACATCGACATCCTCAAGAGCCGCTTCGGCGTTTCCTTCGAGCAGGCCTGCCACCGCCTGTCGACGCTGCGCCGGCCGGGCGCCGAAGGCATCCCCTTCCACTTCATCCGGGTCGACATCGCCGGCAACATCTCCAAGCGTTTCTCCGCTTCCGGCATCCACATCGCCCGCTTCGGCGCCGCCTGCCCGCGCTGGAACGTCTACGACGCCTTCTCGACGCCGGGCATGCTGCGCATCCAGGTTTCGCGCATGCCGGACGGCGGCACCTTCTTCTGCGTGGCGCGCACCGCCGGGCGCGCCGCCGGCTTTGCCGCCGCCGGCGGCCTGCCCCACCGCATCGGCCAGCGCGCCGTGGGCTTGGGCTGCGACATCCGCCACGCCTCGCAAATCGTCTATGCCGACGGCCTCAACATCGCCGACCCGCAGGTGATCACGCCGATCGGCGTGTCGTGCCGCACCTGTCCGCGCACCGATTGCGCCGAGCGGGCGATGCCCTCGCTTTCGCAGAAGCTCAATATCGACGAGAACGTGCGCGGGGCGTCGACCTATGTGAATGCGTGAGCAGTGGTCAGGAAACCCTGGCCCTGAGATCGCCGGCAAAGGCTTCCAGCGTGGCGCGCGGCGCCTTGCCGATCAGCATGTAGCCGAGGCCGTTGCGGGTCCAGAAGACGATGTTGAAGCCCTCGCGCTCTTCGAAGGCGACCGCGGCATCCGGCTTGCCGTTGGCGATGATGCAGAAGGCCAGCGCTCCGTCCGCACCCGACAGATAGGCAAGCTGGGCCAGCGGCTTGCCGTTGAAGGCATAGAGCGAGGCCCGCTTGAGCGTGGCATCCGGCAGGGCGAGCCGGTCGCCCTTGAGGTCGAGGGCAATCCTCTGGCCGACCGCCGACAGTTCGTCCGCCAGCACCGCCGGATTGTCGGGAATGACCGCCAGCGTCTCCGGCGTGATGAAGCCCATATATTCGGCCACCGCCTGCCGCCAGTTGGGCGCCTCGGCCACATGTGCCGGCTGCACCACGCCGGTGACCAGCGGCACCCAATAGCCGGCAGCAGCACCCAGAACGAAGATCGCGATGGCGGCGGCGATCGCCGCCGGCCGCCAGCCGCGCCGGGCAGGGACCGCCGGACGTGTCTGTTCGACGGCCTCGGCGAGGAGGGTTGAAAGGCGCTCGTGCGGCGCTCCGGCAAGCAGCAGGTCGTAGGCCCCGGCGAAATCCCCGCCGCCCTGCCTCAGCACCTGCAGACGGGCAGCCAGCCCCGCATCGCCGGCCAGACGCTGCTCCACCGCCGCGCGCGTCTCGGCGGCGAGTTCGCCGTCGATATAGGCGGTCAGGAGAGCGTCGTCGCTCGGGCTATCGACCGGATCGGCCATGTGTCTCACTAACTTCCTGTGCCTCTGTCGCAAGGCCCGCGAGCTTTGCCCGCGCCCCTGCCAGACGCGACATGATCGTCCCGATCGGAACGCCAAGCGCCTCGGCCGCTTCGCGGTAGCTCAGCCCTTCCACATAGACGAGATAGACGGTTTCGCGCTGCATTTCGGGCAGACCCTGAACCCGCCTTAACACCTGGGCGGCCAGAATATTCGTCTCGATCTCCCGGATTCCGTCGAAGATGAGGGCCTGCTCGGCATCGACCAGGCCCTGCCCCTGGCGCACCTTGCGGGCGCGTATCTCGTTCAGCCAGATCGAATGGAGGATGGCGATCAGCCAGCGGTCAAGCCGCGTGCCGGGGGTGAACTGGCTGCTGCGCTCCAGCGCCCGCACGCAGGTCGCCTGAACCAGCTCTTCGGCCGTGTCGCGGTTTCCCGACAGCACCAGCCCGTAGCGCCACAGCCGCGGCAACAGCCCGGCAAGGCCTTCCATCACGGCTCTGTGCGCTTCGGCTGCCATGGTTCCCGTCGATGGGGCGGCCCGCCCCCCGGTTTCGCGTGCCGCGACCGTAGCCGACTTGTCCTGCGAACTGAACAGGAAGCGTTGCCGTGCGCTCGCCGGCCCTGTCACGCCCTTGTGAGCACCGACGCCGTCGTCCTGCCGAATAACCATGCCTGCCTGCCCGTTCACGGCCTTGTCGAAAGCAGATTGGGGCGCGCACGTCCTCAACAACGCGGAGCAAGGCAATGACCAGAACGTCTCTCGTGACCACCCTCCTTCTCGCAGGCGCCATGTCGCTTGCCGGCGCAGCAGCCTTTGCCGCCAGCGACGGCGGCAGTGGCAGCAGCGGCACCGCGACGCCGCACTGCAAGGCCGGCTATGTCTGGAATACCGGCAAGGGCAAATGCGAGAAGAAGACCTCCAGCACCATGGACGACAAGACCCTCTACACGCAGGGGCGCGACCTGGCGCTTGCCGGCCGCTACCAGGAAGCGTTGACGGCCTTGGGCGCGGTCAGGAACCAGGATTCGATGGTCCTGACGATGATCGGCTATTCCGAGCGCAAGCTCGGCAACTACGACCAGGGTCTTGCCTACTACGCCAGGGCGCTCGCCCTCGACCCGAACAACGTCAATACGCACGAATATCTCGGTGAAGCCTATGCCGAGAAGGGCAAACGCGATCTCGCCATGGCCGAGCTGACGAAGGTCGAAGCCGTCTGCGGCACGACCTGCGAACAGTACCAGGATCTCGCCAAAGCGATCGCCGGCACGCCTGACGAAAGCTGAACCACAAGCAACCCCGCTGGGTGCGGCTGTCAGTGACAGCCCACCTGACGGTTTGGTTGAGGCACACCGCAGCGAGGTCGACATGCACGCCACACCGCAGATGATCGTCAGCACCGATAGACGCATCGATGCCGTCCTCGACCGGCTCCGCGACCCGCTTCTTCTCGCCGGGCGCGTCCTGATCGCAGCGCTGTTCGTCTACGACGCAACCGTGCTGGTTCGATCTCCCGAGGCGATCGCGGCCTATATGGAGGAGTTCGGAGTGCCGAGCCTCCTGCTCTATCCGACGGCGATCCTTCAGTTTGCCGGCGGCCTGATGATCGTGATCGGTTTCCGGGCCCGGCCGGCCGCGCTGGCGCTCGCCGCCTTCTGCCTGGCAACCGCTTTGCTGTTCCACCGGCAGCTCGCCGACCCGAATGAGCTCATCCAGTTCGGCAAGGACCTCGGTCTGGCGGGCGGCTACCTGTTCCTCGCGGCAGCGGGAGCCGGCCGGTTCTCGCTCGATCGCCGTCTGCACAGAAACGCCTGACGATCGATCCGCCAAAAAGATCGACCCGGAACGGCCGCCGCGCCGTTCCGGGCCATCGTTCACCCGGCATATCGCCGGACAGCCTGCGTTTTCCTTCGCAACGCTGGGAACATGACCGGGACGGGGAAGGGCTTGCCGGGGGTCGACGGCCTCCGCCCTTCCCCGCCCAGTCTTTTCGCTGACTACGCACAACCAGAAATCAGCGTGGCTTTTGATTGGCAAAGAGCCTGCCAACCGCCTCGCCGCCAGAGCTTGTGGTCGGCTCCAATTCGACTCGCAATTTATTGATTGCGTTAAGGTTCTGGTAACCGGTCGCGCCTCGCAAAATG
Organism: uncultured Alphaproteobacteria bacterium; assembly: GCA_963743015.1. Lineage (GTDB taxonomy): Bacteria > Pseudomonadota > Alphaproteobacteria > Rhizobiales > Kaistiaceae > CAVSRC01. Next base: position 170,501 of record CAVUOD010000031.1, on the reverse strand, counting down.
CGAAAGCTTTCGCAGATTGCGAGCCGAATCTACTCGGCCGCTTCGCGCATCCGGGCCGGCTGGCGCCGGTCGCGCTTGAGCCACAGGTCGAGGAAGGTGTCGAGAAAGGCTCGCGTCTTCCAGTCGTGCAGCGCCCGGCCCTGGAAGTGTTTTTCAGCCGCCTGGCCGCCGGGCAGCTTGACGCGGTCGCCGATATGGCCTGTCCAGCGCCCGACCATGGCCGTGGTCAGCTCGATGTGGAACTGGATGGCGAAGGCGGCCTCGCCATAGGAGAACGCCTGATTGGGAAAGGTGTCGGCGACCCCTTCCGCCAGCAGCGTCGCGCCCGCCGGCAGGCCGAAGCCCTCCCGGTGGAACTGGTGGACGCAGTCCGGCCAGCCGGCGATCAGCCGCCTGCCGGCCTCGGTCGGCGTCAGCCCGAACCAGCCGACCTCGATATGGCCGTCGCCATGCGGGCCGACCACCGCGCCGAGATGGATGGCAAGCATCTGGGCCCCGAGGCAGAGGCCGAGAAACGGCGCGCCCTCGGCGAGCGGCACCTTGATCCAGTCGATCTCGCGCTTCACGTAGTCGTCGGGATCGTTGGCGCTCATCGGCCCGCCGAAGATGATCGCGCCGGCGTGTCCGGCCAGCGTCTCGGGCAGCGGGTCGCCGAAGCGTGGCCGGCGGATATCGAGCTTGTAGCCGCGCTCGACCAGCCAGTGGCCGACGCGCCCGGGGGTCGAATGCTCCTGATGAAGGACGACGAGAACCGGCCGCATGGCGTCACCCGGCCCCGTCGCGCACGGCCTGCTTGAGGCGGATGCGCACCTGCGAGGGCACCGCCAGCAGCTCGGCGACGCGCCACACGACGTTTTCCTCGAACTCGTGCATGGCGCCATCGGCAAAGACCAGGCGCCACATCATTTCGATGATGCGCTCGCGACCGGCATCATCCAGGCGCTGCTTGAGCAGGCTGGTGAAGTGATAGAGGTCGACCGCCTCGTCGTCGGCGGCTTCCGCGGCGGCGACCAGCGAGCGCGTGCTCTGTTGATCGAGGCCGAAGCGGTTCTCCAGGAGCTCGCCCAGCGTCGCCGATTCGGCAGGCGTGACGACGCCGTCCACGGCGACGACATGATAGAGCAGCGCGGCCACCGCCAGCCGCACCTCGTCCTCCTCCATTTCGACGGAACCGCCCTCATCGGTCAGCCGGTCGAACAACTGTTTGAGTGCTGCCAGCATGCTCAAAAAACGCCCTGGGTCGCCACCGAGCGGTAACATAGGACAAGGCGCGGCAAAACCACACCCACCGGCGTCAAAACGACCAAAGCCGCCGGCGCGACCCGGCGGCTTTGTCAAGAACCCAAACCCCTTGGCTTCCAACGGACTGTGCACGACCAAAAAGCCGGTGCGAAAGACCTGATCGAAAAAACTATTTCCAGATCACCACGTTATTCAAATCAAAGCATGCAGGACAATATCTAACGGCATAAATCAGCGGTTCTTTCAGTAGCGCATCCGAGACCGGCAAAAAGGCCAGACGCCGCGAATCACCACAGATCAATGGTATCAAGCCGGCTTCACATTTCAACCCGCTCAATATGTCGCCCTGTGGACAAAAAGGCGGCGCATTTCTGCCGATTCCCGCTGCTAAACCATGAATTGCGCCACGATTTCGCCATATCTTGGCGGGGCCCAGGGCTACTTCCGGCGAACCCGCCGACCCCGCCTAGCGGGCCAGCTTCTCGCGCCCGTAGAGCAGAAGCATCGCGATGATGACGACACCGTAGATCACCTGGCGCCCCGCCTCGGGCATCTGCATGACCGACAGGATCGATTGCAGAAGCGTGATCAGGATGACGCCGGCAACGGTGCCGAGATAGCTGCCGCGCCCGCCGAGGATCGACGTGCCGCCGAGAACCACGGCGGCGATCGACGGCAGCAGATAGACGTCGCCCATCGACTGCGCCGCCTTGGAGGCATAGCCGGCGAGCAGCACGCCGCCGAAGGCAGCCAGTCCGCCGGAGATGGCGAAGGCGACCATCACCACCCGGCGCGTGTTGACGCCGGACAGATAGGCGGCCCGTTCGCGGTTGCCGATGCCATAGACCGAGCGGCCGAAGGTCGTGCGGCCGAGCAGGAAGACCGCCGCGGCGCCGACCACAGCCCACACGATCACCGCGTTCGGCAACCCGGGGATGGCGAAGCCGGTGGCGAGATAGCGCATCGGCGGCGAGGCGAAATCGCGCGGCGAGAAACCGCCCGAATAGACCACCATCAGCCCCTGCGCGACGGCATTGGTGGCCAGCGTGATGATCATCGAGGGAATGCGCAGATAGGCCACGCCGAAACCGTTGACCAGGCCGAGCGCCACCCCGCACAGGATGCCGAACGGCACCGACAGGATGATGCCGGCCGTGCCCCAGGAGGTTATGGCGCAGGCCATCATCGCGCCGGTGGTGACCACCCAGGGCACCGACAGGTCGATCTGGCCGAGCAGGATAACCACCATCATGCCGGTGGCGATGACGCCGAGGAAAGACGCGACCTTGAGCTGCTGCAGCAGATATTCCGGCGACAGGAAGTTCTCCGAATAGAGGCTGCCGACAAGCAGCAGCACGATGATGCAGGCGAAGGCCGTCGCCACCGCCGGATCGCGGCGGATGAAACCGGGGAGATGGGAGACGAAGCGCCCGCCTGTCGTTGCCGCGCTCATAGGAACCAATCCAGCCGGTTGCGGACCCGGAAGAGGCCGAAGGCGGTGAGGCTGACGGCAAGCATCAGCACCACGCCCTGGAACAGCGGCTGCCACAGCGGGTCGAAGTCGAAGACGAAGAGCAGGTCGCCGATGGTGCGGAAGGCGAGCGCCCCGAAGATCGCGCCGATTGCGCTTCCCGTGCCGCCGAACAGCGACACGCCGCCGAGCACCACCGCTGCGATCGAGAACAGCGTATAGGTGCTGCCCGATGCGTAAGCGGCCTCGCCGGTATAGGTGAAGAACGTGAGGAACAGGCCGCCGAGCGCGGCCAGCACGCCGGCGAGCGTATAGGCGACGAACTTCGCCCGCTTGACCGGGACGCCCGACATGTAGGCGGCGACATCGGACGAGCCGACGGCATAGGCGGCGCGGCCGGTGACCGAGCGGCTGAACGGCACCCAGACGACCAGCACGACCACCGCCAGCACCACCAGGCTCGCCGGGAACACGTTGAAGACCTTGCCGGTCATCAGGTCGGCGAAATCGCCGTTGACGCCGCCGCCGGGGAAGGGCCTGAGCAGCAGGGCAATGCCGTAATAGACGGCGCCGGTGGCGATGGTCGTCACGATCGGCTGCAGGCGGCCATAGATGACGATGAAGCCATTGATGGCGCCGCACAGCGCACCGGCAGCGAGCACGCCAAGCACGCCAAGGGCGGTTTGCAGCGGTGAGCCGAGGACGATCCACGACGCCAGGCAGTTGGTCAGCGTGAAGGTCATGCCCACCGACAGGTCGATGCCGGCGGTGATCACCACCAGCGCCTGGGCCATCGCCACGAAGGCGAGCAGCACGCCCTTGTTTGCCGCCGTCTGCACCACGTTGGAGACGGCGGTCTCGGTGAAGCCGTTGTTCGCGATCGCCGGGTGGTTGACCAGGTAGATCGTGAACATCACGACGAAAATGCCGAACGCCAGCAACGTGCCGCGCTGTTCAGCCAGCCAGAAGCGCCATTCCCTCACGCGTCGACGGCCGGCTGGGCGCCGGCCTCCTCTCCGGTTGCAATATTGAGCGCGCTGGCGAGCAGCGCGTGTTCGGTGATCTCGTCGCCGATGAGCTCGCTCTGGACGGCGCCGTCGTAGAGGACCAGCACGCGGTCGCAGCAGCCGATCAGCTCGTCATAGTCGGTCGAGTAGAACAGGATCGCCGCGCCGGCATCGGCGAGCTTGCGCAGGAGCTGATAGATCTCCTGTTTGGTGCCGACGTCGATGCCGCGCGTCGGATCGTTGAGCAGGATGATGCGCGGCTCGCGCATCAGCCATTTGGCGATGACGACCTTCTGCTGGTTACCGCCGCTGAGCGCCGCCACCGGAATGCCGGTGCCGGCGGTGCGGATGGCGAGCAGCTTGATGACGTCGTCGATCAGCCGCGCCTCCTTGGCGCGGTCGATGATTCCGCCCTTGGCGACGCGATCGAGCACCGAGAACGACAGGTTGTCGCGCACCGACATGGGCAGCATCAGCCCCTCGGTCTTGCGGTCCTCGGGGATCAGCGCCATGCCGATGCCTTCGGCACGGGCGTCCATCGGGCTGTTGACCGAGACTTCCCTGCCATCGACCAGCAGGCTGCCGGAAAGGCCGCGCAGGACGCCGAAGAGGGCGAGCAGCAGCTCGCGCTGGCCCTGGCCGTCGAGGCCGCCGAGGCCGACCACCTCGCCCGGACGCACGGCCAGCGAGACGTTGCGCAGGCGGTTGGTCCACGACAGGTCGCGCGCCTCGAGCGCCGGCGTCTTGTCCGCATTGGCGCCGACCGGCGGCTTGGGCGGAAAGACATGGCTGTATTCGCGGCCGATCATCATTTCGATGACTTCGTTGTCGGTCTTGGTGCCGGCCTCGTAGGTGTCGACGTTCTGGCCGTTGCGGAAGACCGTGCACTCGTCGGCGAGTTCGGCGATCTCGTGCATGCGGTGCGAGATGTAGAGCAGCGCCAGCCCCTCCTCACGCAACCTTTTCAGCACCTCGAACACCCGCGCCACGTCGGCCGAGGTCAGCGCCGAGGTCGCCTCGTCGAGGATGAGGACACGCGGATCGAGCGCCAGCGCCTTGGCGATCTCGACCATCTGCCGGCGCGACAGCGGCAGGTCCTTGACCAGGGCGCGCGGATGGATGTCGGGCGCGCCGGCACGGGCAAGCGCCTGTTCCGCCAGTCGCCTCTGGGCCGCCCGGTCGATCATGCCGAAGCGCTTCGGCGGCCGGGAAATGGCGATGTTGTCGGCGACCGACAACTCCGGGATCAGCGACAGTTCCTGGAAGATGCACACGATGCCGGCATGATTGGCCGACGCCGGGTCGGGGAAGGTGACCGCACGGCCGTCCATCGTCATGCGTCCCTCATCGGGCGCAACCACACCGGACATGATCTTGATGAGCGTCGACTTGCCGGCGCCGTTTTCGCCGAGAATGGCGTGGATGCGGCCAGCGGTGACGGTCAGTTCGGCACGGTCGAGCGCCACCACGCCGCCATAGCGCTTGGTTACCCCCTCCATCCGAAAGAGCGGCTGAGCGCTCTCCATCGGCTCCTCCCCAGGCACCGCGGATTGTCCTTAGTTGTGCAAAGCGCCGCGGGGGATGCCCGCGGCGCCAGACACCTTTGCAGGTGAGTTTACTGGTTTTCTTTCGACTGGCCCATGATTTCCTGCGCCGTGAAATTGATGCCGCAGGTGGGGAAGGCGTTGCCGACGAAGAAGTTGTCCGACTCCTTCGGGAAGTAGTCGACGCCTGCCTTCATGTTGGGATAGGAGCCAACCGCCAGAGGCAGCTTGACCGACTGCGGCACGACCTGGCCTTCGAGCGCCGCAATGGCTGTCTTGATGGCGACCGCGACCTGGGCGGGGCCGGTGCCGGCCGAGGTGCACTTCAGGCCGTCCTTGGCGTATTCCGCGCAGAACTTGCGGAAGCCGTTCTCGGTCTCGCCGGCGAACGGCACCATCGGGTGCTTGGCGTCGAGCATGGCCTGGACGACGCCGGTATCGCCGCCCTGCGCGGTGATGCCGTCGAACGGGCCGTTGGTGGCGATGGCGTCGGCGGTAACCTTCTGGGCGACGCCGTCGTCCCACTTGCCCATCACCTCGGTCACGTTCCACTTCTTGCCGGAGGCATCGAGCGTCTCGTGAATGCCGTTGTGGCGGTCGGTATCGACCGACGTGCCGGCGACGCCGCGCACTTCGAGGACCTTGCCGCCGTCGGGCAGGTGGTCGATCAGCCACTTGGCCCACAGCACGCCGAGACCCTTCTGGTCGACGTTGACGTTGATGTCGTCGGTGGTGTCGAGAATGTTGTCGAAGGCGACGAGAATCACACCGGCCTGCTTGGCGCGCCGGATGACCGGCTCGAAGGCGGTCGGGTTCTGCGCGTCGACGACGATCGCGTCATAGCCGGAATCGATGAAGTTGTTGATCGCCGAGATCTGCGCCGGCACGTCCTCGCCGGTGGAGACCACCTTGAATTCCTTGAGCTTGGCGGCGACGTCCGGCTGCGCGGCGTAGGCCTTGGCCGTCTGGATCATCTGGATGCGCCAGGTATTGGCGATGTAGCCGTTGGCCAGCGCGATGCGGAACGGCCCCTTCTTCGCCGGGTATTTGAGGAACTTGGTGTCCGCCGACCACGGCGCGAAGCAGCCCGGATCGGCCGACGGGCCGGAGACCACTTCGGGCCCCGCAGCGACCGCGACAGTCTGGAACGCGAGCAGGGCACCGACCGCAGCGCCGGACCCCATCAACAGACGCAGGAATGAAGATGACTTCATGTGTTTTCCCTCCCAAAGAAGCTTCTTGATTAGGCGTCGTATTGCTGACGGACCGCAAAACCGCTTCAGCGTTGGCGGTTTGGCAATTCGCTCACACGTCCTTCCCCCGACGCGCCATTGAGCTATAAGTGGGCATGAAAGCGCTGTCAACTGGACGAATTCTAAGGCGCGCACGTATGACTTGCATGATATACAGGGGCAGCGAGACACCATGGACGAGCAGCCGAGACCCTTGAACGGCCCCCGGCCGCGGCGCCCGACGCTCAGCGACGTTGCCGCCCATGCCGGCGTCAGCAGCGTCACTGTGTCGCGCGCCCTCCGCCGGCCGGAAATGGTCTCGGCCGACCTTCGCGAGCGCGTGGCGCGCGCCGTCGAGGTGCTCGGCTATATCCCCAACCAGCTCGCCAGCGCGCTCGCCTCGGCGCGCACCGGCACCATAGGCGTGCTCATCCCCTCGCTCACCAACGGCGTCTTCGCCGACTATCTGAAGGCTCTGCACGACGCCTTCCTGCCGATCGGCTTCCAGGTGCTGGTGCTCAACTGGCGCTACGAGCAGGAGGAGGAGGAAAAGGCCGCCGCCACCATGCTCGGCCAGCATCCCGAGGCGATGATCCTGGCCGGCATCGACCAGAGCGACAATGTCCGTCGCATGATCGAACTGGCGGACATCCCGGTCGTTCAGACGATGGAGCTGACCGACGATCCGATCGACATCAACATCGGCATCTCGCAGATCGAGGCGGCCTACGCCGCCACCCGGCACCTGCTCGACCTCGGACACCGCCGCATCGGCCATATCAGCGCGCGCCTCGACGCCCGCGCCCGCCGCCGCATCGACGGCTACCGCCGGGCGATGACCGAGGCCGGCATCGACACCACCGACACCATCGCGGCATCGCGGCAGCCGTCCACCTTTGCGCTCGGGGCCGCGCTGTTCACCGAGCTCACGACGAACATGCCGGACGTCGAGGCGGTCTTCGCCTCCAATGACGACATCGCGATGGGTGCGATGTTCGAATGTCACCGGCGCGGGCTTCGCGTCCCCGACGACATATCGATCATCGGTTTCAACGACGTGGAGATCTGCGCCAGCAGCTATCCGTCGCTGTCGTCGGTGGCGACGCCGCGCTACGAAATGGGACGCCAGGCGGCGGCCATCGTCACCCGCATCATCCGCGGCGACGGCGATGCGGCCGGACAACCCGATCATCGATCTCGGCTTCGAGATCAAGGCGCGGGCCAGCACCCGCCGCCGCTGAGCGGCTGCATATCCGCTATCACTTATCCGTGCAGCAGTAACATCGCAGCCACCTCCGCCGCCCGTATCGGTCTGCGTCGGCTGCACCGGCACGACATGCTGGTCCTGCTGCTCGGTGCGGATGGTCAGCCCGTCCGGCCCCTGAAAGCGCTCATAGCCCGCCGGCAGCACGTCGCCGAACAGCGGCCAGGGAATATTGCCGGCCACCTGGAAGAAGTAGCCGTCCGGCGTCATCGGTCCGGTGACGGTGCCCGTGTTCGAAATGAAGATGGCCTGGCCCGCCGCCACCGTGTGGCCACCGACGATCGCACTGCCTTCCTCGACGATACAGACCAGTCCGCCGGAGACGATGAAGCAGTCGACGATGGTGCCGCGCACGCCGATCGTGGCGACCGGGGTGTTGATCGTGTAGTGGCGCGGGTTCTGCGACCCGGTGATGAAGCGGAACGCGCCCTTGGTCGCCGAGAACACGACGCTGCCGGCGCCCTTGTTCGGGTTGAACACGAACTTGTCGAGGGTGACCTGCGACTTGGGGCCAACCGACAGCGTGGTCTCGTCCAGGAACATGAGCTGGGCGAGGCTTGCCGCCCCGGTCGTGATGACCTCGTTCTGGAACACCTTGCTGCCGACGCCAAGCGAGCCGCCGCTGCCCTTGACGTCGTTCTTCACCGCAGCGGCAACACCAATATTGGTGGCCGCCAGGGCGGGCCCTGCCGCAATAGCCAGGGTCAACGCCAGCAAGATTGATCTCAGGCGCAAATATCCCGCCGCCATCTACTGCCTCCGGTCCCTGTCTGCCGCAATGCTACGCGAACCGGCCCACGGCGCATCACCATTATCGGGACAGATCACGATTCCATTCTTCTTGTGGCCGTTTTGCAATAGTCAGGTCACCCCGCCTCGCATAACGTCGAGACAACGAGCCGCAAAAACGGCCATCGGGACAGGGCACGGCATGACAATCGGACGGTTTGCGGCGGCGCTTCTGGCCGTCGGCTGGACAATGTGTGCGCTTCCGGCGGCGGCCGATCAGCTGACCGACGCCTATCAGCGCGTGCTTGCCGACCCTGCCGACAGCGCACTCAGCCTGCAATACGCGCTGATTGCCGAGGGCCGCCACGAATACCGCAAGGCGCTCAGCGCCTATGAGCGCGTGCTGCTCAACGATCCCAGCAATGCCGATGCCAAGCGCGGCCTCATGCGCGTCCGCCGCATCATCCAGCCGCCATCGACGCAGTTCTTCATCGAGGCCGGCGGCATGTGGCAGAGCAATCCCGAGCTCGTCGCCAGCGGCGCCACCGCCGACTATCTGCCCTACGGCCAGTTGCGGGTGCAGGACGAGCGGCCGATCGCCGGCGTCCGCTGGCGCTCCATCGCCGGCCTCTACGGCGAATATCACACCGAGCATCACGACCTGAACTACGGCAACTTCGCCGCCGAAACCGGCCCGCTGATCGATCTCGGCGCGACCATGCTCACCCTCTATCCGTCGATCGGCGGAGCGCTGTCCTATTCGGACAACAAGTTCTTCTACGACGAGGTCAACGCCAGCGCCAAGCTCGAGGGCTATCTCGGCGGCACCTATCAATGGGCCCGCATTCGCACCGGCTACCGCGACTTCGCGCCCTCGGCCACATCGAACAGCGGCTGGTATGTCGAGGGCCGCGGCCAGTGGTCGTTCCAGAACGTCTTCCACGACAACGACGTCGCCTCGATCGCGCCGTGGCTGCTGTGGAGCGACGTCGGCGGCAGCCTGACCAACAACGCGGTCACACCACAGACCTTCGCCCCCGGCCGCTATGTCGACGGCGGCACCCAGCTGACCTACAGCAAGAAGCTCGGCGACCGCTGGACCCTGGCGCTCAACCTGGGGCTTTCGACGCGGCGCTACATGGTCGACCTGGCGCCCAATGGCGAGAAGCGGCGGGACTACACCATCTCGCCGGGCGCCACGCTGGTGTTCAACAACGCGTTCGGGCCGCAGTCCGACTTCCGCCTCACCTATCGCTTCGACCACAACAGCTCGAACGACGCCAGCCACCGCTACAACGCGCAGACCCTCATGGCCTCGGTCGTCTTCCGCCGCTGATCTGGCGGCGTCTATGGGGATTTGCCCGGCTTGCCGCTCCGGCCGCCCGGCTTCGAACCTCCGCCCGAGCCCCGCGCCTTGCCGCCATCCTTGCTGTTCGGGTTGATCGTCGGATCGAGATCGTGAGCCTCGCAGCCGCGCGAGGACACGCGGAACGCGGGCTTGAGCGGCTGCTGGCGGAAGGCGAAGGGGACCGAGCGATCGACGAGCGCGGTACGCTGATAGATGTTCTTGACCCAGTTGAAGTGATCGAGCGGATCGAGCTGGATGACGCTGCAGGCGCCGGAGAGCACCGTGCAGTGCCGGCGCGGCGTTGCCTTGTCGCAGATGCGCACCGCGCCCTCCCACATCGCAATCGTCGTCGTGCCGTCCTTGGCGACGTGGCCGTCGAACTGGGTACCGCGCACGCCGATGGTCCCCACCGGCGTGTTGATCGTATAGGCGCTCTTGTCGCTGAGGCCGGTGATGAAGCGGAAGGCGCCGCGCACCACGTCGACGGCGAATTCGCCGGCCGTTGACGATCCTCGGAAGACGAATTTGTCGACGGTCACCTGCGAATTCGGCCCGACCACCATCTTTGTGTTGTCGACGAAAAGGATCTGGGCGGTGCCCCGCTGGTCGGTCTGGATGACGTCGCCGGCAAACACCGGCCCCTGCGCCGCCAGCGCACGGTCACCGCCCGGCCCGTTCGCCGATGTCGCGCGCAGAACCGCCACCGCGTGGCCGCTCGCCTCGACGGCCGCCGCCGGGCCCGCCACGGCAACCGCCGCCAGGCCCACCGTCGCCACAACCAATGACCGCATCGGCATGCACCGCATCTCCTTGCTTGTGCGCACCAGAGCGTGCATCCCACCCGCCTTGGCGGACAAGTGCCCTCGTCCGGACGGCGCTCGCGGCCGTCCGTTCTGGTGAACGAATTGCTTAGGCCGAAGGCTTCAGATCACGCCGGCAAGCAGAGCTGCGATCACGACATAGGTGAGCTGGTGGGCGAGCTGGTCGATCCCGTAGATCCGCCAGTACCAGGCATCGGTCGTGGTCAGCTTCATCCGCCGGAGCGACTGCTCCTTCGACCAATCCACATGATAGTGAATGATGAATTCGCCTATGACGACGGTCACAGCCATCAGCCAGCTCGTCGGCAGGATGAAGAAGGCGGGAACGGTGCCCAGCGCCTGCAGGCCGGAGTGGAGGATGCCGCCAGGGTGGCCGTAGGTGCCCTTGTTGCGAAACTGGAAGGGCGTCTGCACCACGTAGTCGAAGATGAAATGTTTGAGCTCAAGCCACAGAAAGACGGCGACGACTGTGCCCGCCCCAACGCTTGGGTCCATCTATCCCTCGTCCCGTTCCAGCCCCGGCCTGACTCCAGGCCCACTGCCCAATCTTAGGGCAGGGCCTCTTAGCAAGACTGTGATCGGCGTCACAAGCCGTCTATTTGGACGTTGCGGTGAAGGTTCCGTCCCAATCGGGCGGCGGCGGGCTCTCGCGCCATTCCGCGATGCGGCCGCGATAGACCGCATAGAGCGCCGAAAGCCTGGCGATGCCGACCGCCTCGCAGCGCGCGATCGCCGCGTCGGCGCCGTCCCAGTCGCGCCCGCGATAGGCCTCCAGCATGGCCGCGTGGCGCGGCGCCAGCCGCTCGAAGCCGTCTTCCGGGCCGCCGAGCACATCGTAGAGCGTGTAGATGCGCGCCGGCTGGGCCTTGCCCTTGACCCGCATCATGTCGAGCTCGATCGCCTTCATGTCGGGCAGGCGCGCCAGCGACGATTCGCCGACGACCATCGGCACGCCATAGACCTTCGACTGGCCTTCCAGCCGCGAGGCGACGTTGACGTCGTCGCCGATCGCCGAATAGTCGAAGCGCTGCGCCGAGCCGAGATTGCCGACGCAGCAATCGCCGGAATTGATGCCGATGCCGATGGCGACGTCCTTGTGAGCGCGGCCGGCGGCCTCGGCCGCCGCGCGCCATTCCTCGTTGAGGTCCTTCATGCGCTTGACCATGGCGATCGCCGACTGGCAGGCGTGCGCCGCGTGGTCGGGATCGTCGAGCGGCGCGTTCCAGAACGCCATGATGGCGTCGCCCATATATTTGTCGATGGTGCCGCGATTGGTGAGGATGATGTCGGACAGCGGCGTCAGCAGATTGTTGATGAACGTGGTCAGCTCGTGCGCCGTCATCGTTTCCGAGATCGAGGTGAAGTTGCGCACGTCGCAGAAGAGCAGCGTCAGCTCGCGTACCGCACCGCCCAGTTCCAGCTTTTCGGGATGGGCGATGATCTCGCTGACCACCATCGGCGACACGTAATAGCTGAAGGCACGGCGCACCTCGCCGCGCTGCTTTTCGGTCTGGCGGAAGACGTAGGTGGACGCCCCGGCAACCAGCACGAACATGGTCACCGCCGGATAGGTCGGGTCGAACAGCATGCCCAGCCTGCTGAAGGCGAAGTAGCCGCCGACCAGCAGCGACGCCATCACCACCACGCCGATCACCCCCGACACCAGGGCATTGACCCTGGGGATGACGAAGCTGAGCGCCAGCCCCAGCACCAGCGTCAGCACGATCTCGACGGCCACGGCGTAGTCCGGCCGGCTGAGCGAGGCACCGGTCTGCGCGCCTTGCAGGATCTGCTCGATGGCCTGGGCGTGGATCTCGACACCGGGAATGGCGGCATCGAGCGGCGTCGCGCGCAAGTCGATCAGCCCGGGCGCGCTGGTCCCGATCAGCACGATACGGCCGGTAAACGCATCCGGGTCGACCTCGCCGGCGAGCACCTTCCAGGCCGGGACATAGGCGCGCGGGTCGTGCGGCCGGAAATGCAGCCAGATGCCGCCGTCGGCATCGGTGGGGATCTCGATCTCCCCGACGCGGATGTGGTTGAGGCCGGTCTGCTGGCCGAAGGCGGTCTCGCCGCTGGCGTTCGATCCCTTGAGCACATAGGTGCCGGCCTGGAAGGCGACGCGCAGCGCCTCGGTGGTCAGCGTCGGCACGTACTGGTCGCCGACGCGATAGATCAGCGGAATCCGGCGCACGACCTGGTCGCGGTCCGGAATCCAGTTGATCGAGCCGATGCCGACCGCCGCCTTGTCGAGGATGGGCAGGTTGACGTTGGCGCCGGCAAATGTCGGCACGAAGTTCTTGGGGTCGTCGCCGACCGTGGCGAAGCCGGCCTTGAGCGGCGGCGGCGGTGATTTATTGGCGGTGAGCGCCGTGGCCAGGATCGTCGGATTCTTGGCGATCGCCTGGGCGAAGAGCTGATCGTGGGTCTCCTTGCCGGCGATCAGCGGGGCCAGCGCCGCCGCTTCGTCCGGCGTCATGTGCTTCACCGCCTGCTCCAGCGAGGTCCGGTCGGGCTCCGAGAACAGGATGTCGAAGGCGACAACCGCAGCGCCGTCGCCGCCGACCGTATCGAGCAGCTTGGCCATCGTCGTGCGCGGCCACGGCCACTGGCCGATCTTCGCCAGCGACGCCTCGTCGACATCGACGATCTTCACCGGCAGGTCGGGGTCGTAGGGGGCCGGATCGAGCTTCTGATAGGAATCGAAGGCGATCAGGCGCAGCGCCTGGACGAAGAAGGGATCGGCAATGCGGATCAGCGTGGCGCCGACGAGAATCGCCAGCACCAGCGCCGCGTAGACAGACCTGGCGCGCAGAAACGAGAGCATTCACCTGCCCCTTCACCCCGGGCCGGCAGTATCGCGGGGAGCAGGCCGCGCATCAAGCGGGGAGGCGAAGTGGGCAATCGGCAGTCGGCAATCGATCGACTGCCGACTGCCTGATGGCGGCCGCCTCAGGCGAAGCCGGGGAAGAAGTCGGTCTTGATGCGCGAGCGATGCACGCCCATGCCGGTCAGCATGTGGCGGACGGCCTTGACCATCGCCTGCGGGCCGGAGACGTAGAAGGTGCGCTCGCGATAGTCGGGGATCGCCGCCTTGACCAGACGGGCGTCGATATAGCCCGGATACTGGCCGCGCCTTGTGCCGCGGGCGACGGCATAGACGGTGCGGATGCCGAGTTTGCGCTCGGCCTCGTCGAGCACGTCGCCGTAGGCGATGTCCTCCTGCGATTCACAGCCGTAGAGCACGGTGATCGGCCGCGCCTCGCCCTGGTCGACGAGATATTGCAGCATGCTGCGGAACGGCGTGATGCCGATGCCGCCGGCGAGGAATGCAAGCTTCTTGTCGGGATCGGACGGCAGGGTGAAATTGCCGGCGATCTGGGCGGCGTGAATGGTGTCGCCGGGGGCCATGTCGCCCAGCGCCCGCTTGAAGGCACTCGGCTTGCGGTAGAACTTGACGCCGAGGCGCACAGTATCCTCGGTCGGCGCCGAGGCAACCGTGAAATAGCGCCGGTTGCCGCGATTGTCGGAATGATCGAGCGGCAGTGTCCACTCCAGATACTGGCCGGCATTGAATGCCACCCGGTGCGGCGTCGAGAAGACGAAGTCGTAGGTGTCCGCCGCCGCCCGCTCGATGCGCTCCAGGGTCAGCACGAAGCGTCCCTTGGGGCTGACCGCCCAGGCGAAGACATTGCCGACGACCAGCGCCATCTCGGGCGTGAGATAGAACGAGCCGATATGGACGTTGGGCGAGAACAGGAAGCCGACCAGCGCGGCGAAGACGAGCCGCGGCAGGCGCGTCGTCGGCTGGGTCAGCGGCTCGGTCAGCATGATGAAGGCGAAGAAGAACAGCGGCGAGTGCTTGAGGGTCTCCGTGATCGTCATGATGTCCTGCGACGGTGGCGTCGTTGCCAGGATGGTCACGAAGACGACCGCCATGAAGGTCACGATCAGATCGAGGCGCTGCAGCTTGCGCACGATGAGGACACCGCCGACGAGCACGACCGGCAGCAGCGGCAGGTTGCCGCCGACCCACCAGGTGGCCGGCTGGTTGAGCAGCAGCGCCGGCAGCACGACGCCGAAGGCGGCCGGATTGAAGACATGCTTGCGGCCGACGGCGAAGATGTATTTCGACGCCATCGCCCACACCGCGGCGAAGGTCAGCGCCCCGATGCCACGCACATCGGTGAGCCCGACCGGGCTCATGATCAGCGCCACGATGAGCGCCGTGATGTAGATCGACTCCTGGTTCGGCGGCACCTTGAAGACGCGCGCGAAGACCAGGTTGGTGACCCAGCACACCGCCAGGATCAGCGCGGTCGAGAAGACGATCGATACCGGCGCGTAGTGCACCAGGCCGAAGAAGCTGAGCGCGATGGCGACACCGAGCAGCACGACGAGGTGCCACAGCACCAGCCGGTACATTGTGGTGTGGTCGAGGAAACGGTCGATGAGCTTCATCATGATGCGCAATAGCCTTCAAAGCCGCTGGTGAACGTCGCCCTTCCGTTGCGGTCGACGAGATAGCCTTCGAGCCCGGGCGTCTGCTCGATGAAGCCGATGCCGCTGCGGCCCATGGCGAATGCCGCGGTGGCGAAACGATCGGCCTCGAGCACGTCGGGACCGATCACGGTGAGCGCGACGATCTCCTCGATTGCCACGCCGCGGGCATACGGGTCGTAGATGTGCTGGCCGCGCGCGTAGGTGCCCGAGGTGGCCACGCCCTTGCCGCGCGGTTCGAGCACCTTGATGATCTGCGCCTGATCGAAGGGGTTGCGAATGCCGACACGCCACTCCTTGCCTTCCGGATTGCGGCCGGAGGCCTGGATATCGCCGCCGGCATCGACATAGAAATCGCGGCCGCCGGAACGGGCGACCAGCGCCGCGGCATTGCGGATTGCCCAGCCCTTGACGATGCCTGACGGATCGAGCGTGCCGGCCGAGGTCCGGATGTCGAAATAGCCGCCGGTCTCGCGCCGGGTCTGCTCGGCCAGCGCCAGCACCTCGCGCATCTCGGCGCTGTAGTCGGCTTCGCCGAGACGGCCCTGATTGATCGCCGAGATCTCGCTGTCGTCCTTGTAGGTACTGAAGCGCCGGTCGACGCCGTCGAAATAGGCGAAGGCCGTCTCGATCGCCGCGCCGTCGTCGCCGCTGCCGGCGACATCGACGGTGATCGGCATACCCATCATGAGCCGCGTGACCCGCATGGTGGACACCGGACTACGCCCGCGCCTTTCTGAGCGCGCCGCCAAGCGACTGGATGAAGGCGTGGCTCGACAGCGTCGCGCCCGAGACGACGTCGACACGAGCGCTCTGGGCGCTGATCACCTCGTCGCGCAACATCGGCAGCGCCTGGTGGTTGATGTAGATCGAGGTGCGCCGGTCGTTGGGGTAGCGCAGCACGTGGATGGTGGCCAGCCGGCCGTTCCTGACCACGGCCTCGATCTGCATGAGGCCGTAATAGGCATTGACCACCGGGCCGCGATAGGTGCCGTCGTTGAGTCCGGAGGTGGTCGACGCGATGCGGACCAGCGGCGGCGCAGCCGAATCCGACGCGGAAGAAGGCGCCGACGCCGGGGCAGGCGTCGGCGCGGCTGACGCGACCTGATGGTAGGGCGGGCGCAGGCGCGGCAGAGGGACGGTGACGGCAGCGGGTTGCGCCGGGTCGGAGGCGGGCGCCGGGTCCGTCGGTGACTGGGCATCGGCAATGCCGATCTGAGCCGCCGGCGTCCGGGTCGTCGTCACCTGCACGGTATCGGCGGGCGATGTCCCGGTGGCCGCGGGCGCCGGCCCGAATCCGGGCGGCTCCGACGGGGCCGGCAACGGCGGCAGCGGCTGCTGGTTGGCAGATGCGTCGGCAGCGAAGCTCGGTGCCGGAGCAGGAGCGGCCGCCGGCGCAGGCGTTGCGGGCGTCACGAAAGGCGCGTCCTGCGGCGCGACATTCATTTCGCCGCCGGAGGTGGCCACCGTTTGCGGAAGGACGCTGCCGGTCTGGATGTCGGCACCGGCCAGAAGCGGGTCCGTGACGGTGCCGGCCTGGCTCCAGACATAGGCACCGGAGGCGGCGATGACGAGGGCCGAAAGGGCGAGCTTCTTCATGGGTCTGCTACTCGTGCAAAATGGGGTGGATCGGTTCTTTTTGCCCCAACCGTGGACCCATCCTGCCAGCAGCGAGCTTTCAGCCGGCTGTCAGCCCCGGTTACGATTCATTCACATTTTAACGGTTGGCCGGTTAACACGCGTTAACCCTTGGCCGGGTCACACATGCGCCTTCTTGAGCGCCACGCCGAGCGACTGGATGAAGGCCTTGCTGAGCAGCGTCGCGCCCGAAATGATGTCGACATCGGCGCTTTGCGCGCTGATCGCCTCGTCGCGCAGCTTGGGCAGCGCCTGCTCGTTGATGATCACGGAGGTGTTCCGATCCGCCGGCCAGCGCGGGACGTCGATCGTATCGATCCGTCCGTGCTTGATGACGGCCTCGACCTGCACCACGCCGTAATAGGCATCGACCACCGGGCCGAGATAGGTGCCGTCGCTGAAGCCCATGCCAATCATGCCGAACATGGTCGAATGGGACGCCGACCAGGAGGCATGGATCGGATCGCCGCCCGCCGCCGGTGCCGTCGCGCTTGCCTTGACCAGCTTGGGCGCCGCCGGCGCTTCCGGCGCCGGAGCGGCCCCTGCCAGGCTGGTCGAAGCGTCTGGGGCCGGCTCGGACGGCGGGGCGGCGGACGCCTGGGCAATAGCTGCCGGAGCCGGGGATGGAGACGGAACGGGAGATCGGGCCGGCGCGGCAGAGGGGGCCGGAGCCGTGGACGGGGCTGGCGGAGTGGCCGTTTCCGGCGTCTTCAGAGCCTCGCCGGTCGAGGCCACGCTCCTGTCGGCACCGGCCGGAAGCGGGCCGATTGTGCCGGCCTGGCTCCACACATAGGCGCCCGACGCGGCGATGACGAAAGCCGAAAGAGCGAACTTTTTCATAGGGCTCGAACTCATGTCATTGAGGCCCGAAACGGCCGTTTCCATCGTCCCGTCGGCATTGTGGCAGCGGCAAGCTTTCAATTTGCTGTCAGTTCAGGTTGCGGTTTTTGCGGATTTGGTCAGATTCCGCGCTGAATGAACCTCATACGAACCTGTTTTTCAAGTTCCACCACGACAAGCAGGACGGCGCCGATGGCGACCACGATCGCCCCCTCGAAGAGGGATAGCGACCGCGAGCCGAACAGGTAGTGGAAGATCGGCAGGTAGGTGAAGGCAAACTGGGCGACGACCACCGTGCCCACGCCGATCAGCACCGCCGGCGTGCCCACCACGCCGGCCCAGGTGAACGATGTGCCGTGCACGTAGCGCACGCTGAACAGATAGGCGATCTCCATCACCACCAGCGTATTGACCACCATGGTGCGCGCCACCTCGAGCGAGCCGCCGACCGACTGCGCCCAGAAGAAGACGCCGAAGGTCGCCGTCACGAACATCACCGAGACGAACGCGATGCGCCACAGGAGATCGAGCGTCAGGATCGGCTGGTAGGCCGCGCGCGGCTGCCGGCGCATGGCGCCCGGCTCCATCGGCTCGAAGGCGAAGGTCAGGCCCAGCGCCACGGCGGTAATCGTGTTGATCCACAGGATCTGGACCGGGGTCAGCGGCAGGGCGAAGCCGACCGCCAGCGCCGCCATGATGGTCAGGCCCTCGCCGCCATTGGTCGGCAGCGTCCAGGCGATGACCTTCATGATGTTGTCGTAGACCGTGCGGCCTTCGCGCACCGCCGCCACGATCGAGGCGAAGTTGTCGTCGGCGAGCACCACCTCGGCCGCCTCCTTGGCAACCTCGGTGCCCTTCTCGCCCATCGCCACGCCGATATCGGCGCGCTTCAGCGCCGGTGCGTCGTTGACGCCGTCGCCGGTCATCGCCACCGTCAGGCCCTC
Source organism: uncultured Alphaproteobacteria bacterium (assembly GCA_963743015.1). Classification (GTDB taxonomy): domain Bacteria; phylum Pseudomonadota; class Alphaproteobacteria; order Rhizobiales; family Kaistiaceae; genus CAVSRC01. The sequence continues at coordinate 151,921 of CAVUOD010000031.1, read as the reverse complement.
GGCCTGCAACGCCTCGACCAGACGCAGCTTGTGTTCCGGCGTGGTGCGCGCGAACACATCGGTATCCCGCGCCGCCGCGCGCAGGCCCGCCTCGTCGAGCCGGTCGAGTTCCTGGCCGGTCAGCACCTTCGGCTCCTCGGCGATGCCGAGCTGTCGGGCGATCTCGCGCGCCGTGGTGGCGTGGTCGCCGGTGATCATCACCACGCGGATGCCGGCCGTGCGGCAATCCTCGATGGCAGCGATGGCTTCGTCGCGTGGCGGGTCGAGGAAGCCGACGAAACCGATGAGCACGGCGTCCGCATCGACATCGGCGAAGGCGAGGTCGTGCTTGTCGGGATCGACCGGCTTGACGGCGAAGCCGAGCACGCGTTCGCCGCGCGCCGCCAGTTCCGTCGCCGCCCGGTGCCAATGCTCGCTTCTCAGCCGCACGTCGCCTTCAGCCGTGCGCTCGGCCGCGCACATCGCCAGTACCCGCTCGGGCGCTCCCTTGATGAGGATGAAGGCCTTGCCGTCATGGCTATGGTGCAGCGTCGCCATGAAGCGATGCAGCGCATCGAAGGGAATTTCGTCGGAGCGCGGCAGCTGCTTGCGCTTGAGCGCCGGATCGAGGCCGGCCTTCATGGCCAGCGCCACCAGCGCCGCCTCCATCGGATCGCCGTCCGAGCGCCATTCGCCGTCGACCTGACGCAACTCGGCGTCGTTGCACAGCAGGCCGGCGCGTGAGCAGCTCCATCAGCACGCGGTCGCCGGCCGGATCGCTGTCGGCGCCGCCGAGGCGGAAGCCGCCATCCGGCGCCCGGCCGGCGCCGGTCACCTCGTATTCGCCGGTCTCGGTCACGATGCTCTCAGCCGACATCTCGTTGCGGGTCAGCGTGCCGGTCTTGTCGGAGCAGATGACCGTCACCGAGCCCAGGGTCTCGGCCGCCGGCAGCCGGCGGATGATGGCGTGGCGCGCCGCCATGCGCTGCACGCCGATGGCCAGCGTGATGGTCATGATCGCCGGCAGGCCCTCGGGGATCGCCGAGACCGCGATACCGACCACCACCATGAAGGCGTCGCCGAGCGAATAGCCGCGGAAGAAGCGCGCGAAGAGAAGGATCGCCGCCGAAGCGACCAGGATGGCGGCGGTGAGCTGCGTGGCGAAATGATCCATCTGGCGCACCAGCGGCGTCTGCAGCGTTTCGACCGCGCCGAGCAGCGTGCTGATGCGTCCGAGCTCGCTCCTCGGTCCCGGTGGCGACGGCGATGCCGACGCCCTGGCCGGCGGCGACGAAGGTGCCCGAGAAGGCCATCGATCGGCGGTCGCCGATGGCGGCCTGCGCCTCGACCGGCAGCGCCGCTTTGTCGGCCGGCACCGATTCGCCGGTGAGGATCGCCTCGTCGATCCTCAGGCCGCGCGCCCGCACCAGGCGGATGTCGGCCGGCACCCGCGCGCCGGCTTCGACGAGCACGATGTCGCCGGGCACGATCGTGTCGGCGCTGACGGTGACCCGGTGACCGTCGCGCAGCACCGTGGCCTTGGGGTCGATCATGCCGCGGATCGCCTCAAGCGCCTGGACCGCCTTGCCCTCCTGGATGAAGCCGATGATCGCATTGGCCAGCGTCACCGCCAGCACCACGCCGGCATCGACCCAGTGCTCGAGCAGCGCCGAGAGGATCGCCGCCGCCAGCAGCGTGTAGATGAGAACGTTGTGAAACTGGAGAAGGAAGCGCACGAAGGCGCTGCGCCGGGCCGGCTGCGGCAGCCGGTTCGGCCCGAAGGCCGTCAGCCGCGCCTGAGCCTCATCCGTATCGAGCCCGTGCTCGCTGCCGGCGAACGCCTCCAGCGCAACGTCGCTATCGAGAGCATGCCACGGCCGCTCTGCGACGGCAGTGACCGCCGGATGGGTCGCCGACGGCGACACGCTGCGTGTCGTCGTGTCCATCGCTGCACTAATGCGGGCGCATTCCACAATGAACGTGTGGGATTCATGTGGGGTGCCGGACGCGGCTTTGCATCCGTGCCGCGCGGTCCTGCCGCACCGGTTTCGCCTGCGAAACCACGTCCGTTCCGCCACGCGACGCAGTCCCGTCAGATGCCGCCACCGTCCGAGTGCGCCACGGGCGGACGACCGGTGAGTGCCGACCTCAGCGCGCGCCAAGGGCGCCCATCGATCGCCGCAAGCCCCAGCCCGATCAGCGCCATGCCGCCCAAGTGTTTCGGCATCAGGGTCTCTCCGAGAACCATCACGCCGAGAAGAATGGCGGTCACCGGAATGAGAAACGTCACGAGCAGAAGGTTTGTCGCGCCGGCGGTCGCCAGAATGCGGAAATACAGCACGTAGGCGAGCGCGGTCGAAGCCGCAGCGAGGCCGACAAGCGAGAGCACCGTGTTCGCGCTCGGCATGGCAAGCACCCATGGCTTGTCGACAAGCAGCATGACCGGCAGCAGCAGAACACTCGAAGCGGTGACCTGGCCGGCAGCGGTGGCCAGCGGGCGCACGCCCATGGTCCTGAAGCGGCGACCGAATACGCCGGCGAACGCGTAGCTGACGGCGGCGGCAAGACATGCAAGCTCGGCGACGACGTCGACGCCGAACGACTTCAGCGCTTCGCCGCCAATCATCACGGCGACGCCAACCAAGCCGATGACGACTCCCGCCAGCCGACCGCCGCTCATCTTCTCGTCGCTTGTCAGCAGGTGCGCGACGACGACCGTAAACAACGGCGTCGTGGCGTTGAGTATCGACGCCACGCCCGAGGCGATGTGGGATTGCCCCCAGACGATCAGCGAGAACGGGACAACGTTGTTGAGAAGCCCCATGCCGAAGAAGGCCGCCCAGATCCGCGGCGAGCTTGGCATGCGTTCGCCGGCCAGCTTGACCGCCGCCCAAAGGATCAAGGCCGCCAATGCGACGCGGCCGAAGACGACGGTGAAAGTCGGCAGCTCCCTGACGGCGACGTCATTGAAGAAGAACGACCCGCCCCAGAGAACCGAGAGCGTGAGCAGCAAGCCCCATTCGAGAGGCTTCATGGGGCGATTGACGGTTGCGGATGGCGGCATGGCGCGTCCAGTTGGCTCGGAACCCCGAGGCTGGACGCGGCTCCGCGCCAAAGCCACCCGAAAACGACCAACCGGTAATTCGGCCTTTGCGAGCCCGGCGATCAGCCGAGCGGCGGGGCATAGGCGGCCGGATCGACCGTCGCCGGGCGGCCGGCAAGGCTGAGCGCTGGCGACCCCGGCCGGCGTTTCGGCGATGACCTTGCCGCGGCGCACGACCGCGAGCCGCCGCGCCTTGAGACGCACCGCCTCGATCGGATCGGCGGCCTGCAGCACGACCATGTCGGCATTGCAGCCGACATCGAGGCCGTAGCCGTCGAGCTTCATCACCCGTGCCGCATTCACCGTCACCGTATCGAAGCAGAAGCGCATCGCCTCGCGGCTGGAGAGCTGGCCGACATGCAGGCCCATATGGGCGACTTCGAGCATGTCGCCCGAACCCAGCGAGTACCATGGGTCCATGCAGCAATCCTGGCCGAAGGCGACGTTGATGCCGTGTGCGCGCATCTCCGGCACGCGCGTCTGCCCGCGGCGCTTCGGGTAGGTGTCGTGGCGGCCCTGCAGCATGATGTTGATGAGCGGATTGGCGATGGCGTGGACGCCGGCCTCGGCCATTAGCGGCAGAAGCTTGGAGACGTAGTAGTTGTCCATGGAATGCATCGAGGTGAGATGCGAGCCGGCGACGCGGCCGGCAAGCCCCAACCGCTTGGTCTCGTAAGTGAGCATCTCGATATGGCGCGACAGCGGGTCGTCGCTCTCGTCGCAATGCATGTCGACCATGAGGCCGCGCTTCTCGGCGATCTCGCAGAGCGCCGTGACGCTTGCCGCCCCGTCGGCCATGGTGCGCTCGAAATGCGGGATGCCGCCGACCACGTCGACGCCCTTGTCGAGCGCCCGCTCGAGGTTCTTCGCCGCATTCGCAGAGCGGTAATAGCCGTCCTGCGGAAAGGCGACGAGCTGCAGGTCGATATAGGGCGCGATCTCTCGTCGCACTTCGAGCAGCGCATCGACCGCCAGCAGCCGGTCGTCGCAGACGTCGACATGGGTGCGGATGGCGAGCAGCCCCTGGGCGACGGCGAGGTCGCAATAGCGCAGCGCCCGCTCCTTGACCGCTTCCACCGTCAGATGCGGCTTCAATTCGCCCCACAGCGCGATGCCTTCGAGCAGCGTGCCCGACTGGTTGAGCCGCGGCAGGCCGAGCGACAGCGTCGCATCCATGTGGAAGTGGCAGTCGATGAGCGGCGGCGACACCAGCCGGCCGCCGGCATCGACGACCCGGCCTGCCTCGCCGGCAATCCCGGCCTCGACGCCGACGATCTTGCCGCCGGAACAGGCGATGTCGATGCCGGTGCGGCCGTCCGGCAGGGCCGCATTCTTGACGAGAAGATCGAAGCCACCGGCCATCAGCGCTCCTCCTTGCGGAACGGGATCAGCAGGCTGGCGGGCGCCAGCGCGCTGCGTGAGACGAATGCCATCGCAACGATGGTGAAGACGAAAGGCAGCATCAGGAACACCTGGTAGGGCAGGTGCAGGATGTTGGTCGCCTGCAGGCGCAACTGCAACGCCTCAAGTGCTGCGAAGAGCAGCGCGCCGCCGGCGCAGCGCCACGGGCTCCACAGGCCGAAGACGACCAGCGCGATCGACACCCAGCCGCGCCCGGAAATGACGCCGAAGGTGAAGGAATTGAACTGCGCCATGGTGAGATAGGCGCCGGCCAGCCCCATCAGTCCGCCGCCGATGGCAAGTGCCTGGGTGCGCACGCCCCACACGCTGATGCCGGCGGCATCGGCCGCGCGCGGGTTCTCGCCCACCGTCCTCAGATCGAGGCCCCACGCCGTGCGGTAGAGCAGGAAGGCGACGACCGGCACGGCGAGGAAGGCGACATAGGTGAGGATCGTCTGGCTGAAGAGCACCGGCCCGACGAGGGGGATTTCCGCCAGGCCCGGAATCGCGATCGGCTGGAAGGCGACGATATTGGGCGGCACCGCCGGCTGGCCGAAGACCAGACGATAGAAATAGAAGGCAAGGCCGGTCGCAAGCATGGTCATGCCGATGCCGGACACGTGCTGGCTGACGCCGAAGACGACGGCGAGCAGCGCCATCACCAGCCCGGCGAGCGCACCGACGGCGATGGCCGCGGCCAAGCCCAGCCACAGATTGCCGGTGAAATAGGCGGTGGAGAAGCCGACCATGGCGCCGAGCAGCATGATGCCCTCGATGCCGAGATTGAGGACACCGGCGCGCTCATTGATGAGTTCGCCCAGGGTGGCGAGCAGCAGCGGCGTCGAGATGCGAATGATCGCCGCGAAGAACGAGACCTGCAGAATCTGAGCGACGGTCTCAAGCATGACGCACCAGCTTGAGGCGATAGGTGGCGAACAGGCGCATGGCGACCATGGTCATCAGCGCCGTGCCCTGGATGACGTCGGCCAGATAGATCGGCACGCCGAGGCTGCGCGACATGGTGCCGGCACCGTTGAACACCATGGCGAAGAACAGCGCCGCCGGCACCGCGCCGAGCGGATTGAGCTCGCCCAGCGTGGCGATCACGATGCCGGCATAGCCGTAGCCGGAAGTGAGGTCGGCGGTGACCTGATAGCGCACGCCGCCGACCTCGCCGGCGCCGGCAAGACCGGCGAGCGCGCCGGAGATCAGCGCGGCGACGATGATGACGCGGCCGACCGGGATGCCGGCATAGTTGGCGGCGGCCGGATTGTGGCCGACGGCGCGGATGCGGAAGCCGAGCGTCGTGCGGGTGAGCATCCACCAGATGACGATGACGGCGACCGCGGCGAGCAGGATGCCGAGATGCACGGTGTCGCCGTAGATGATCGGGAACTCCGCCGCCGGCCGGATGCTCGGTGCGTTGGGATAGCCGCTCTTGGGATCGCGCCACGGGCCTTCGAGCAGCGCTGTGGTGCCGTAGAGCATGATGAAGTTGAGGAGCAGGGTCGAGACCACGTCGTCGACCTTGAGCTTGACCTTGAGCAGCGCCGGCAACAGCGCCCACAGCGCGCCGAAGAGCGCCGCGCCAATGACCATCAGCGGCACCAGGCTGAAGGCCGGCAGCCAGGCACGCTCGCCGATCCAGCAGGCGGCGATGGCACCGGCCATCAGCTGGCCCTCGGCGCCGATGTTCCAGAACTTCGCCTGGAAGGCGACCGCCACCGCAAGTCCTGTGAAGAGCAGCGGCGACGCCTTCACCAGCATGTCCTGGATGTCGTAGGTCGTTTCGAAATTGGAGAGCAGGAGCTGGGCATAGGCCCCGGGGATGCTGGCGCCGGCGAGCCAGACCAGCACACTGCATAAGGCGAGCGCCACAACGACGGCAGCGAGCGGCAGCAGGATCTGAATATGGAGCGGCGTGTCGTGCCGGCGTTCGAGCCTGAAGCGCATCACGCTGCATGCTCCACGCCGGCCATGTAGAGACCGATGCGTTCCACCGTCGCCTCCTCCACCGCGAGATCGGCGACGATGCGCCCGCCATACATGACGGCGATGCGGTCGGAGAGCTGGAACAGCTCTTCCAGGTCCTCGCTGATCAGCAACACCGCGCCGCCGCGCGCGCGCAGGTCGAGGAACTGGCCGTGGATGAATTCGGTGGCGCCGACATCGATGCCCCGCGTCGGCTGGGCGGCAAGCAGGATCTTCGGTTCGTGCGCGATCTCGCGCGCAAGAAGAGCCTTCTGCAGGTTGCCGCCGGACAGCGTGCCAGTGCGCGCATCGGGGCCGGAGGTACGGATGTCGAAGCGGTCGATCTGGTCGGTCGCGAACTTGCGGATCGCCTTGCGGTCGAGGATGCCGCGCTTGGAGAACGGCGGCCCGCCGACCCAGGGCAGCGCCATGCTTTCCGACAACGGCATGGCGCCGATCATGCCGATGGCCATGCGGTCCTCGGGCACGCGCCCGATGCCGCGCGCCTGCACAAAGCGCGGGGTCAGGCCGGTCACCACTTCACCGTGGAGCTCGATATCGCCGCCGGTCGGGGCAAGAACGCCGGCGACGACATCGGCCAGCGCCCGCTGGCCGTTGCCCGAGACACCGGCGATACCGACGATCTCGCCGGCCGAGAGCGTCAGCGACACGTCCTTGAGGCCGGGCGCCGAGACATGGCTGAGGCTGAGCAGCGGCGCGCCGGCCTCCTGCGGCGGGCGCTCCGGCGGGCTCAGTTCGCGGCCGCACATGAGCCGCGCCAGCTCGCCTTTCGACAGGCCCTCCTGGTTGTCGCGCTCGGCCACGACCCGTCCCTGGCGCATGACGGTGATACGGTTGGTGATCTCGATCACTTCCGCCAGCTTGTGTGAGATGAAGATGACGCCCATGCCGCGCGCCGTCATCGCTCTCAGCGCTGCGAACAGCCCTTCGGTCTCCTGCGGAGTGAGGGTAGCCGTCGGCTCGTCGAGCACCAGGATGCGGGCGCCGCGCACCAGCGACTTGGCGATCTCGACGCGCTGCTGCTCGCCGATGGACAGATCGCTCACCAGCCGGTCGGGATCGAGCTTGATGTGATAGTCGCGACCGATCGCCGCCAGCCGCTCGACCACCACGCGCCGCGTCAGCCGTCCGTCCGGGCCGGCGCGGCCGACCAGCAGGTTCTCCAGCACCGTGTGACGCGGCACCAGATGGAAGTGCTGGTGCACCATGCCGATGCCGAGGCCGAGCGCATCGTGGGAGTTGCGGATGGTGACCGGCTTGCCGTCGACCGTGATGGTACCGTCGTCGGCGGCATAGGATCCGAAGAGGATGTTCATCAGCGTCGTCTTGCCGGCGCCGTTCTCGCCGAGAAGACCGAGGATGTCGCCGGCATGCACGGTGAGATCGACCGCCGCGCAGGCCTGCACAGGACCGAAGCTCTTCGAGATGCCGCGCATGCTGACCAGCGGCGGCGGGTTCATTCCTCGTCTCCGAAAACGTCGCGGGGGGTGACAGGCGGGAAGGCGGCTCGTGCGCCGCCTTCCCGTTTCATGAGCCGCCTATTCGGAGACCGGCGTCGCCTCGTTGACCGGCACGCGGAAGCTGCCGTCGAGGATCGCCGCCTGCTTGTCCATGACCATCTTCATGACGTCGGCCGGCAGCTTGTCCTTCCACGCATGGAAGGGCGCCAGCGTCGCACCGCCCTTGGCCATGTAGGAGAAGGTGCCGTAGTCCTGCGCCGTATAGACGCCGGCCTTCACTTCCTTGATCGCCGCCTGGACTGTCGGCCACATGTTCCACACCGGCCCGGTGACGACCGTGTCGGGGGCGATCGACGACTGATCCGACATGTTCGAGAAGGCGATGATGCCCTTCTCATGCGCAGCCTCGATGACGCCGAAGCGCTCGGCGAAGATGGCATCGACACCGGCGGCGATCTGCGCCAGGGCCGCTTCCTTGGCCTTGGGCGGGTCGAAGAACGAGCCGATGAAGGTCACCTTGCACTTGACCTTCGGATTGACGTCCTTGGCGCCCTGGCAGAAGGCATTGACCAGTCGATCGACCTCGGGAATGTCCATCGCCGCGACCGAACCGATGATGTTGGTCTTGGTCATCTTGCCGGCGATCATGCCGGACAGGTAGGCCGGCTCATGGATCCAGTTGTCGAAGACCGAGAAGTTCGGCTCGACCGGTCCCTGGCCGGACCCGAAGACGAAGGCGACCTTGGGAAACTCCTTGGCGATGCGGCGGCTGATATCCTCGGCCGAAAAGGCATCGCCCATGATCAGCGTGTAGCCGCCGCGGGCGAACTCGCGCAAGACGCGCGCATAGTCGGCCGAAGGAACGTTCTCGGCCCATTTGTATTCGATGCCCAGTTCCTTCTGCGCCTGGAGCAGCGCAACGTGGATCTGGTGGTCCCAGGGTTCCTCGATCGGCGTGGCGAAAACCGCGGCGACCTTCATCTTGTCCGCCGCGAGTGCGGCATGAGACCCGAGCCCGGCGGCCACCATGACGCCGGCCGCGAACAGACCCAGGACCCCCCGCCGGACGATCCCGCGACGTTCGCTTGCTTCAGTCGCTGCTTGAAGATTACGCATTTATCCCTCCAAAAAGGCACGGTAGCTGTTGTTCTGCACACCGGCGGCGCCCGCCTGTCGCCCGAACGGGCCGGGCCCTGATTCCAAGCAAGACTGGCGCCAGATACGCCCGGAGGAAGCTCGTTGCCCCTGCAAGAGACGTTGCGCGATGGGGAGCGGCCGGTCAACGGCCGGCAAGGCGCTTATGCACCACTGAAACGGCAGGGCCCATGAGCCGCGTCATCGTGGCCGAAGAGCCGGGAGAAATGCCTCCAGCGCCTTTCGCAGTTCGGCCTCGGCCCACGAATCCGGTTGAAAGGCGATGCCGAATTGCGCGCTCATCGACGCCTTGGAGACCGGCTGGGGTGCGGGCCGGACAGAAGGCGCGCCGCTCGCTGGCGGGACCGTTGCGTCGGCTGCGCCGCCACTGGTCGAGGCGACATCGGTCGACGTGCAGGCACCGCGCAACTTCACCGCAACGTTGCCGAGTACGGTTACCTCTACCCGCGTCACGCCGTCGCGGATGTAGTCGAGTGCCTCCGCGGCTGCGCGGCTGAGGTCGATGACGCGGTTGCCGGCGAAGGGACCACGATCGTTGATACGCACGACCACCGATTTGCCGTTGGCGAGATTGCGCACGCTTACCTTGGTGCCGAAGGGCAGGTTCGGATGCGCCGCTGTCAGGGCGCCAGCGACGTTTGGCTCACCGCTGGCAGTGATGCCGCCGGGGGCATACCAGGCGGCCTCACCGCACTGGACGACCGCCCGCGCCTTGCCCGTCGCGACAAGCGAGGCAAACACGATCAGCCCGAACGCTATGACCGAAGCAGTCCTGTCCCGGGATCGCACGAGACGCCCTCCCGTCTCGCTGCATGGCAGCGATTGGCCGCTGCTCTTTAGCGTCAGTCACACATGGCACAGGCTGAATTGGGCAGGAATGCGGCGCCGCGGCGCTGCCGCTCGCCAGCTTGAATCGCGGCGCCGGTGGCAGTGATCGGGACCGTTCGCGCAATAATCAAGCGGATATCGCATATAAACGGACCCCGCCGCACGGGGTGTGTCAGGCGGGGCCGTCCCTCATTTGAGGCTTTGTCGGTTCACAACCGATCAATCGGACGCTTCGCGTCCGCATGTCAGCGATTTGATTGTCGGATTTGGGCCCCGTCTAGCGGGGCCGGTGGCAGCCCGGCGGAGACATGCTGTGGCATCCTCCTGTCTGACGATTCGCACGGCGAGCCAAGTAGCTCGTCACCCTTCTAATGTGGACCACCCTCCGCTCCAGTCAAGCGCTAATCGCCGACGCCCAGCGCGATCGCTCAGCGGCGTCCACCGACCTCATCGATGTGATTCAACAGATCGGCCGGATCCTCATAGACGCGATAGGCGCTCGCCCGCACCAGCTCGTCTTCGCCGTAGCCGCCGGACAACAGGCCCACGCCGAGCGCCCCGGCGCGTCTGGCGGCCAGCAGGTCCCAGACGCTGTCGCCGACCACGCATGCGTGCTCGATCGGCTGGTTGATCGCCGCTGCCGCAGCCATGAACAGATCCGGATCGGGCTTGGCGTGCTTGACCTGGTCCCTGGTGATGACGACTCGCTTGGCCAGATCGACGCCCAGGCGCTCGAGCACCGGCCTGGCGGTTTCCATGCGGCCGCTGGTTGCGATCGCCCAGGGAATTTGCGCGTCGCTCAGATAGGCCAGCAGCTCCTGTGCGCCGGGCAAGGGGCGGATGTTGGACGATCGGGCATTGTAGGATTCGGTATGGAGACGCCTGAGACGGTCGATGAGGGCCGCGTCCAGGTCCAGGCCGGTCTCGCGCAGCAGCATGTTGGTGAACAGGCCGCCCGACATTCCGATCCGGCGATGCAGACGCCAGATGGAAACTTCGATGCCCTCGTGACTGAGCGCATCGTGCCACGCCAGGACATGCTCGTAGACGCTGTCCACCAGCGTGCCGTCGAGGTCGAACAGGAATGAGATGTTGCCTTCTGACATGGGTACCGCCGTGATCGTTGCGTGCCTCGCAGCGGCGGACCATAGCACATGGACGCGCCGGCTTGCCGCGACACCGGGCCACGAAGCAGGGCCGGGCGTCGCCGTCCGGCGGAAGCGCAGCCTGGCGGGCCGCCGTCGACCCGCGGCTTGTCGCCTTTGCCCCGACCGCCGGCTTCGCGCCATCGGCGGTGGACCGGCGGCCGGCGAACGCTATTGTGCGGGCTTGCCGGCCGCATGTCTGCGCCGGCAGCGAGACGGGAGGAAACGTCAATGAGCTTTGCCGGCAAATCCGCACTGGTGACCGGCGCGGGCAAGGGAATCGGCCGGGCCATCGCAACCATGCTGGCCGAACGCGGCGCCGAGGTGGTCGCCCTCAGTCGCTCGCCGGAAGACCTCGAATTGCTTGCCGGCGAAATCGGCTGCCGCACGATCGTCGTCGATCTCGCCGACGCGGAGGCAACACGCGCGGCCGTACGCGCCGCGCTGCCGGTCGACTACCTCGTCAACAATGCCGGCACCACCGTGCTTGCCCCCTTCCTCGAAACGCGGATCGAGGATTTCGACCGCCTCCACGCCGTCAACACGCGCGCGCCCCTGATCGTCTCGCAGGAATATGCCCGCGACCGCATCGCGCGCGGTGCCGGCGGTGCCATCGTCAACGTCTCCAGCAATGCCGCCTGGATGGGCTGGATCGATCACGCCGCCTATTGCGCCAGCAAGGGCGGGCTCGACGCCATGAGCCGCGCGATGGCCAACGAGCTCGGCCGCAAGGGCATCCGCGTCAACTGCATCAACCCGACGATCACGCTCACCGCCATGGGCGAGCTTGCCTGGAGCGACCCGGCCAAGGCCGACCCGATCCGCAGCCGCATTCCGATCGGCCGCTTCCTCAAGCCTGCGGAAGTGGCCGAGACGGTGCTGTTCCTGCTGAGCGACGCGGCTTCGTCGCTGAACGGGTTGAGCCTGCCCGTTGACGGCGGCTTCGCGGTGAACTGACCGTCTCTCGCGGCGCCGCCACCGAATCGCGCGGCACCAGCGGGCATTCCAGCTTGGTGATCGGATAGCGGCGGTTGCCGTTGTGGAACGGCTCGTCGAGCCGCTGCACCGCCCACTGCCCCATCGCCCGATGCGGCAGGATCGAGGAGGTCAGGCGCGGATGCAGATGGCGCGCGATCTCCTCGTCGTCGTAGCCGACCACCGAGATGTCCTCCGGAATGCGCAGGCCCGCCTCCTTGAGCGCCTCGTAGCAGCCGATCGCGGTCCGGTCGTTCTGGCAGAAGATCGCCGTCGGCCGCTCGGGCAGCGCCAGCAGCTTCATCGTCCCGGCATAGCCGGCGCTCGCCGACCAGTCGCCCTCGACGACGAGCGCCGGATCGAACGGGATATCCGCCGTGGCCAGCGCCCGGCGATAGCCTTCCAGCCGGTCCTGCGCCGCCTCCATCCAGGGCTCGCCGAGGATCGTGCCGATGCGCGAATGGCCCCATTCGATCAGGTGCCGGGTCGATCGCTGACCGCCGGCGATCTCGCTCGGCACCACCGCCGGGAATGCGCGGTCGGCCGTGTAGCAGTTGAGCAGGATCACCGGCATCGGCAATTGCCGGAGATAGTCGGGCGCCTCGATCTCGCGGGTGAAGATCGCCATGTAGATGAGCGCCGAGATCCCGTAGCTGGCGAGCAGTTCGATCGTCCGCGGCTCCATCCTCTCGTCGGACTGGGTCTGCGCCATCAGCACGACGTTGCCTGCACCCCACGACGCCTGACGCGCACCTTCGATGGCGACCACCGCTTCCGGGCTGGTCGACAGCTGGTCGACGACGAAGCCGATCGATCCATCCACCCCCGGCGTGTGAACCGGCTCCAGCGCAGCAAAGTTCGGCGGCGCGTAGCCGAGCGAGCGGGCTGCCTTGATCACCCGATCGCGCGTATGCGACGAGATCTTGATGCTCTGATTGCGATTGAGCACGAACGAGACCGTCGCCTGCGAGCAACCCGCTTCGCGTGCAATGTCGGTCATGGTGATACGTCTGGTTTGGCGCGGGCCCCTTTTGCGCGTGCGCACGCCGCTCTTGGCCGTCACCTCGTCCATGATCCGAACCCTCCCGCACCGGCCTCCTGTTTACGTGCCCGTTGCACGCGCGGAAAGGGGACTGGCGCATATGTCAGCGAGGCTGACTAATAATTATAACTTATATGTTGACTTAGATTGTTCACCTGATCAAGGATGGTCTGCGCGGGGGGTCCTCAGACCCCACGCGCACGATGGATCAGTCGTGACCTTCTGGGAGGAGAAGCATCGATGATTACCCGCCGTAATCTATTACTCGGAACGGCTGCTGGCGCGGCCGTCGGTCTTATCGGCACCCGTGCCGCCTTCGCGGCGCTGCCACCGCTGGCCAAGAAAGACACCTACAAGGTCGGCTTTGCTCAGACCGAGAGCAACAACCCGTGGCGCCTGGCCGAGACCAAGAGCATGCAGGACGAAGCCAAGAAGCTTGGCTATCAGCTCGTCTTCACCGACGCGGCCGGTTCGTCCGCCAAGCAGGCTTCGGACGTCAACTCGATGATCGCGCAGGGCGTCGACGCGATCTTCCTGCCGCCGCGCGAAGACAAGCCGCTTGTCCCGGTGATTCTCGCCGCCCGCGACGCCGGCATTCCGGTGTTCCTCATCGACCGCGACGTCGATCACACCATGGCCAAGCCGGGCGTCGACTACGTCACCTTCATCGGCTCGGACTTCATCGAGGAAGGCAAGCGCGTCGCCGAATGGCTGGCGAAGAACGCCAATGGCCGCTCCAAGATCATCGAGCTCGAGGGCACCGTCGGCGCGTCGCCGGCCAACGACCGCAAGAAGGGCTTCGACGACGCGATCAACGCCGCCGGTGGCTTCACCATCGTCGCCTCGCAGTCGGGCGACTTCGCCCGCGACAAGGGCCGCCAGGTTGCCGAGACGCTGCTCCAGGCGCATCCCGATGCCGACATCATCTACGCCCACAACGACGAGATGGCGCTCGGCGCGATCGCGGCGCTCGAGGCTGCCGGCAAGGTGCCCGGCAAGGACGTGCTGATCGTCTCCATCGACGGCGAGCATGACGGCGTGCAGGCGATCGTCGACGGCAAGATCGGCGCCATCTGCGGCTGCAGCCCGCTGTTCGGACCGAAGGCGTTCGCCACCATGGCCGACTACGCCGCCGGCAAGACGATCCCGCCGTTCATCAAGAACGACGACGACTTCTACGACGGCACCAACGCCGCTGCGAAGCTCGCGGAAGCGTTCTGATTGTCGTAGAATGCGATGAGCCCTCCCCGCTGCCGGCGGGGAGGGCTCGCCGTGGAGTCATGCCATGACGACGGAACCCGACGATCCCAGGTCCGCCGCTTCTCGCGATGAGCATGATCCAGAAGCGTTTCGCCGGCATCCCGGCGCTGGCCGACGCTTCGCTGGAAGTCGTGCGCGGTGAGGTTCATGCCGTCGTTGGGCAGAACGGCGCCGGCAAATCGACGCTGATCAAGACGCTGACCGGCTACTATCGGCGCGACAGCGGCGAGGTGCTGTTCGAGGACAAGCCCTTCGAGGTCGGCTCGCCGCACGAGGCGCAGCGCCACGGCATCAGCACCATCTATCAGGAAATCAACCTCGTCCCGCTGCGCTCGGTGACCGAGAACATCTGCCTGGGCCGCAAGTTCTCGCGCTACGGCATGCTCGACTGGCGCTCCATGCACGCCGAGGCGGAAAGGCTGCTCAGCCGCTTCGATGTCCATATCGATGTCGGACGGCCGCTCGGCGATTTCTCCACCGCCACCCAGCAGATGGTCGCCATCGCCAGGGCGATCGGCTTTTCGGCGCGCCTCGTCATCATGGACGAACCCACCTCCTCGCTCGACGAGCGCGAGGTGGAGATCCTCTTCGGCGTCATCCGCCAGCTCAAGGCGGAAGGCATCTCGGTCATCTTCGTCAGCCACAAGCTCGACGAGCTCTATGCCGTCTGCGACCGCGTCACCATCATGCGCGACGGCCGCACGGTGCGCGTGGCGAACCTGGCCGACATCAGCAAGGTCGACCTGATCTCGGCAATGATCGGCCGCGAGGTCGCGACCGCCGAGGGCCATTCGACCTCCTTCTCCGGCGAGCACCGTGCCCATGCCGGCGAGCCGCTGTTCTCCGCCCGCGAACTCGCCGCCGGGCACGCCGTGCGCAATGTCAGTTTCGCCGTGCATCCGGGCGAGATCGCCGGCTTCGCCGGGCTGCTCGGCGCCGGCCGCACGGAGACGGCGCGGCTCATCTTCGGCGCCGACCGCGCTCGTTCGGGCGAAATGCAGATCGACGGCAAGCCCTACCGCCCCTCGCGTCCGGCCGACGGCATCGCAGCCGGCATGGGCTTCTGCACCGAGGACCGCAAGGTCGAAGGAATCGTTCCCGACATGAGCGTCGCGGAGAACATGACGCTGGCGATCCTGCCCACCATCAGCCGCAACGGCGTTCTCGACGATGCCCAGCAGCGCGAGATCGTCGACCGCTTCATCAAGCAGCTCGACATCAAGTGCTCGGGCCCCAACCAGCGTGTCCGCGACCTGTCCGGCGGCAACCAGCAGAAAGTGCTGCTCGCCCGCTGGCTGGCGCTGGGTCCCAAGCTGCTGATCCTCGACGAGCCGACGCGCGGCATCGACGTCGGCGCCAAGGCGGAGATCCAGCGCCTGATCCAGACGCTCGCCGATCAGGGCCTGGCGGTGGTCATGATCTCGTCGGAACTCGAGGAGATCGCCGAGGGCGCCGACCGCATCTTCGTGCTGCGCGACGGGGTGATGGTCGCCGAACTCGACGGCAATCTCGTCACCGAGGACCAGATCGTCGCGGCCATGGCACACGGACACGAGCAAGCCGAGGCGGCCGAATGAGCGAAGCTGCCCAGTCACGCGCCGGCGGCGAGCGGCGCGTCTTCGATCCCATCGAGTTCCTCGCCAAATACGGCATGCTGCTGGCGCTGGCGATCCTGCTCGTCTTCAATTTCCTGCATACGCCGAACTTCGCCACCATGCAGACCCTCAACGTGAACCTCACGCAGGTCTGCACCATCGTCATCGTCGCGGTCGGCATGACGCTGGTCATCGCCTCCGGCGGCATCGATCTCTCGGTCGGCTCGCTGATGGCGATCTCGGGGGCGCTGGCGCCGATCATCTTCATGGGCAAGCTCGTGCCCATCGGCAACATCTACGTGGCGGTCGCGCGTGGCCATGGTCATCTCGGTCGCGGTCACCGGGCTGCTCGGCCTTTTCAACGGCTTCCTCATCGCGCGCTTCCGCATCCAGCCGATCGTGGCGACGCTGGTGCTGTTCATCGCCGGGCGCGGCATCGCCCAGGTGATGACCAACGGCAATCTGCAAACCTTCCGTGTGCCCGAGTTCCAGTGGATCGGCCTGGCGCGTCCACTCGGCATTCCGGCACAGGTCATCCTGATGGCGGTCATCGTCGCGGTTGCCGCCTGGGCGCTCAGGCGCACGGTGTTCGGCCGCGGGGTGCTTGCGGTCGGCGGAAACGAGAAGGCATCGGAGCTTTCCGGCCTGCCGGTGAGCAGGATCAAGCTCGCCATCTACGCCATTTCTGGCCTGTGCGCCGGCGTTGCCGGGCTCATCGTCATCGCCATCAATTCGGCCAGCGACGCCAACCTCGTCGGCCTCGGCATGGAGCTCGACGCCATCGCCGCTGTCGCCGTCGGTGGCACGCCGTTCACCGGCGGCAGGGCGACGATCATCGGCACCGTGCTCGGCGCGCTCACCATCCAGCTTGTCCGCTATACGCTGCTCGCCAACGGCGTGCCCGACGCGGCGGCGCTGGTCGTCAAGGCAGCCATCATCGCCGCGGCGGTATGGCTGCAGCAGCAGAACAGGTCGAACTGATGCGCCGCACCACGCTCATCCGCATTGTCGGCACCTATGGGGTGGTGTTGGCGCTCGCCGCGCTCATCCTCTTCGGCTACACGCGCTACGACCGCTTCCTGTCGATGTACAACATCATGAGCGTACTCAGGTACAACTCGATGTTCCTGCTGGTCTCGCTCGGCATGTGCTTCGTCATCATGACCGGCGGCATCGACCTCAGCGTCGGCGGTGTTGCCGCCATGGCGAGCGTCGCCTCCGCCCTGGCAAGCCCCTACGGGCTGTGGCCGGGGCTGGCGGCCGGCGTCGGCATCGGCCTTGCCGCCGGCGTCATCAACGGGCTGCTGGTTACCAGGGCGCAACTCCTGCCCTTCATTGCGACACTGGCGACAATGCTGGCGGCGCAAGGCACCGGCCTGCTGATGGCCGGCAACGCAACCGTCGGCGTCGACTACAAGAGCGGCTTCACGGTCTTCGGCCAGGGCAACTGGTGGATCTTCCCGATTCCGGCGGTGGTCGCCCTCCTCGCCTACATCGTCGGCTCGATCGTGCTCAACTATACGGGCTTCGGGCGGACGGTGCTGGCCATCGGCGGCGGCGAGGACGCGACCAAGCTCATGGGGCTTCAGGCCGACCGCACCAAGTTCATCGTCTATCTGGCCAGCGGCGGCCTCGCCGGCCTCGCCGGCACCATCCTCGCCTCGCAGTTCGGCGCCGGCCAGCCGATCGAGGGCATCGGCTGGGAACTCTTCGCCATCGCCGCGGTGGTGGTCGGCGGCACGCTGCTCACCGGCGGCTCCGGCTCGGTGATCACCACGCTCGCTGGCGTGCTGCTGCTCGGCATCCTCTTCAACGTCCTCAATTTCGAGAACGGCATGGGCTGGATATCGCTGTCCGCCTACTGGCAGAGCGTCATCCGCGGGGCTTTCCTGCTGGTCGTCGTCCTCATCCAGGCGCGCCTGTCGCGCACCGCCAAGGCGGCTTAGCGCCAATCTTCCCGGCCTGATTTCCCGCAAAGCGACGCCAACGGCGGCATGCTAGCCCATGCACCGGCACGGCAGCGGCAGCGGCTGCGATGCGACCTCTTGGCGCGCCGTTATCTTTTGCTTCTTGACTGATTTTGATCGATATTGATCGAAACTGTCGAACGAACCGACCGGGCACGAAATTCCATGACAACACCGACGCAGACATCTTGGTTCATCGCCGAGATGGTGAAGATCACCTCGGACGCATGGCTCAAGGGCTGGGACGAGCGCAACGGCGGCAACGTTTCGTTCCGCCTGCTCGACCAGGATGTAACCCCCTATCTCGCCGAATGGCAGGGCAACCGCATCCTTCCGCTCGAGGAAGCCCTGCCCGACCTTGCCGACGAATACTTTCTGGTCACCGGCTCGGGTAAATACTTCCGCAACGTCCAGATCAATCCGGAGGCCAATCTCGGCGTCATCCGCGTCCTGCCCGGCGGCACGGCCGTGGTGGTGTGCTGGGGCTTCAGCGACGGTGCCGTGCCCACCTCGGAACTCTCCGCCCACCTCAAATCCCATGTCGTGCGCCAGCGCCTGGCCCCCGGGAAACGGGCGGCAATCGTGCATTGTCACGCCACCAACCTGATCGCGCTTTCCTATGTGCTGCAGTTCGACACCGACAACATCACCCGCGCCTTGTGGGAGGGCAGCACCGAATGCCTCGTCGTCTTTCCCGAGGGCGTCGGTGCGATTCCCTGGATGGTCCCCGGCACCGCGGCAATCGGCGATGCGACCGCGCAAGCGATGGCCAAGCACACGCTGGTGCTCTGGCAGTATCACGGGATCTTCGGCGCCGGCGAAACCCTCGACGAAGCCTTCGGCCTGATCGACACGGCGGAGAAATCCGCCGAGATCCTGGTGCAGCTCATCTCCATGGGCGGCCCGCGGCAGACGATGACGACCGCAAACCTGCGCGACCTCGCGGCCCGCTTCAACGTCACGCCGTTGCCTTCCGCGATGGCGCTCGGCGGCTGGATGCTGACCGACGATCAGCCCCCGGCGACGCCCCGCCTGCGCCGCAGCGCCTGAGCCGGGCGCTTCTGCCGCTCGTTTTTGAGCGGTTGTGACAATTTATGAGGGCAGCGGCGCCCGAGGCTCGGGCGCCGCCCGATCAGACGATGCCGCCACCTTTCCCGGGAATGCCTATCGCGCGAAGCTTACCGCATTGCCCGCATCGACATTGATGATGTTGCCGGTCGACTTCGCCGACAGATCCGAGGCGAGGAAATAGACCGCCTCGGCGACATCCTCGGGGAGCACGCTGCGCTTGAGCATGCTGCGCTTGCGATAGTGCTCCTCCAGCTCGTCCGGCTTGATGTTGTAGGCCGCCGCACGCTGTTCGCGCCACTCGCCCGTCCAGATGGTCGAGCCGCGCAGGACCGCATCCGGGTTCACCACATTGGCGCGGATGCCGAGCCCGGCGCCTTCCAGCGCCAGACCGCGGGCGAGGTGGATTTCCGCCGCCTTGGCGGTCGAATAGGCCGAGGCATTGACCGAGGCGGAAAGCCCGTTCTTGGAGGCGACGAAGACGATGGAGCCGCCAAGGCCCTGCCGCTTCATCACCCGGAAGGCCTCGCGCGACACCAGGAAATAGCCGGTCGACAGGATGTCCATGATGCGGGTCCAGGTGGCCAGCGTCGTATCCTCGATCGGCGAGGCCGACGAGATGCCGGCATTGGAGACCAGGATATCGAGGCCGCCATAGGCGCCGACGGCGTCGGCGAACGCACCGATGACCGCTGCCTCGTCGGTGACGTCCATGGTGAAGCCGCGGACATTGTCCTTGCCGTAGACCTTGGCGAACGCCGCTGTCGTCTCGGCCAGCGCCTTCTCGTCGATGTCGGCCAGCACGACGGCCGCTCCCTCGGCCAACAGCTTGGCCGCGCTCGCCCGGCCGATGCCGTTGGCGCCGCCGGTCACCAGCGCCACGCGGCCGGCAAGGCTCTTGCGCTTCGGCATGCGCTTGAGCTTGGCCTCCTCGAGCAGCCAGTATTCGATGTCGAACGCCTCCTGCTCGGGCAGGCCGACATAGGTATCGACCGAGGAAGCACCGCGCATGACGTTGATGGCGTTGCGGTAGAATTCGGCGGCAATCCGCGCCGTCGCCTTGTCGCGCGCGAAAGTGATCATGCCGACCCGCGGCACCAGATAGACCACCGGATTGGGATCGCGCATCGCCGGGCTGTCGGCCCGCCTGCAGCGCTCGTAATAGCCGGCATAGTCGTCGCGGAAGGCGGCGATTGCCCCCTTGAGGCCGGCAAGCGTCGCCTCGACATCGCCGGCATAGTCGACCACCAGCGGGCGGATCTTGGTCCGCAGGAAATGATCGGGACAGGAGGTGCCGAGCGCCGCCAGCTCGCCGAGGCGCTTCGAATTGACGAATTCGAGGACCGCCGGATCGTCGTCGAAATGACCGAGCTTGTTCTCCTCGCCGCCGATCATGCCGCGGATCGCGACCATCAGCGCGTTGGCCGTCGCCCTGCGCGCCTCGGGCGCCTCGGCATCGCTCACGGCGCCGCCGAAGACCGCCTTGCCGAGTGCGGCTTCCTTCTCGGCCAGCCAGGCGATCGCCTTGTTGATGGTGGCAATCGTCGTCTCGTAGCAGGCGCGGCCGTCCTGCCCCCAGGTGAACAGGCCGTGGCTTTCGAGCACCACGCCGATGGCCTGCGGATTCTCGCGCGCGAACGTTTCCAGCATCAGGCCGAGTTCGAATCCCGGTCGCCGCCACGGCAGCCAGCCGACGGCGTCGCCGAAGATCTCCTGCGTCAGGGCGCGCGAGTTCTTCGACGCGGCAATGGCGATCACAGCATCGGGATGCATGTGATCGACATGGGCATAGGGCAGGAAACCGTGCAGCGGCGTATCGATCGATGCGGCGCGCGGATTGAGGTCGAAGGTGCAGTGCGGCAGGTAGCCGACCATCTCGTCTTCGTGATCCGGCCCGCGATAGAGCCCCTTCAGCCCGTCGAGCTTCTCCTGATAGAGCGTGGCGAAGCCGTCGAGCTTCATCGAGCCGAGGTCGCCGCCGGATCCCTTCACCCAGAGGACCGTGACATCCTCGCCGGTGAGCGGATCGCGCTCGACGAGCTTGGCCGAGGTATTGCCCCCGCCGAAATTGGTGATGCGCAGGTCGGACCCCAGGAGATTCGACCGGTAGAGCAGAAGCTCGGGCGGGGTCAGCGTGGCGGCATGGGTATCGTCCCAGCGGCTGACGAGAAGACGATTGTCGGTTGGTGCGATCATTCGGCTCGGCTTTTTTCGGGTTGGACGGCGGCGCCGGCTGCGGCGGCATTGCATGGTTTCGCAGAAACTGCCCAAATGTCAATCAAAAGCGCTCACATCCAAGCATAGCGCAGGGCAAATCCGCCTATGTGCAGCGCAACATTATCGGAAATGACGGTTTATGATTGACACCTTGGGAATTCCTGGCGATGCTTCCCGCGAGAGGGGCAATGCACGAAATCGAGCGCCATCGCATCATCCTCAGCGAAGTTGCCGAGAAGCCGGTGGTCACGGTTGCCGAACTGGTCGAACTGACCGGCGCTTCCGAGGCGACGATCCGGCGCGACATCGGCGCCCTGCACGTCGCCAGCCGGCTGCGCCGCGTGCGCGGCGGCGCCGAGGCGCTCAACCCGCCACAGGTGGTCGGCATCGCCGGACGGCCGTTCTCGGTCAACGAGGTGGTCAATGCCGACAAGAAGCGCGCCATCGCCCGCGCCGCGGTGGAGCTGTGCGCCGACGGCGGCTCGATCATCATCAACGGCGGCACGACCACCTTTCAGATGGTCCACCACCTCGCCCGCCGGCGGATGCAGATCCTGACCAACTCGTTCGCCATCGCCGAGCATCTCCTGCGCAACTCGAAGAACACGATCACCGTGCCCGGCGGCGCCATCTACCGCGAACAGAGCATCATCCTCAGCCCCTTCGACAACGACGTCACCCGCAACTTCTTCGCCCAGCGCATGTTCATGAGCGCCCGCGGCATCAGCCCGATCGGCGTGATGGAGGGCGACCCGCTGCTCATCCAGGCCGAGCAGAAGCTGATCAACCAGGCCGAGGAGCTGGTTCTGCTGGTCGATTCGTCCAAGTTCCAGAACCGTTCGAGCCTCATCCTGTGCCCGCTCGAACGCGTCCACACCGTCATCACCGACGACGGCGTTTCCACCCGGGATGCCAAGTTCATCGAACAGGCGGGAATACGTCTCATCGTCGCCGCGCGGGAGGCCGGCGAAGGCAAGACGTCATCGTCGGCGGCATGAGGCAGGCGATCCACACCAGGCGGTGCATGTAACCAAGCCCATATGGAATGACAGAGCGTGAGCAAGCCTGACATCGTCGTCATCGACATCGGCAAGTCGAACGCCAAGCTGGCGCTGGTCGACCCCGAAACCCACACCGTGACCGCCGTGCGCACCACCGCCACTACCGTGCGGACCGACGGTGCCTATCCGCATTTCGACACGGACGCCCTGTGGCAATGGATCCTTGACGGTCTTGCGGTCTTCGCCCGCCAGAGCGCGATCGCGACGATCTCGGTCACCACCCACGGCGCCGGCTTCGCGCTCGTCGCCGGCGACGAACTGGTCCTGCCGATCCTCGACTACGAGTATGACGGCCCGGAAGAGATCAACGACGCCTATGGCCGGGCACGCGGCGACTTTTCCGAGACCCTGACCCCCGATCTTCCCTACGGCCTCAATGCCGGCCGCCAGCTCTTCTGGCAGAGCCGCAAGTTCCCGGACGCATTCGCCAGGACCGAGACCATCCTGCCCTATCCGCAATACTGGGCATGGCGGCTGACCGGCCGCAAGGCGGCCGAAGTCACCTCGCTCGGCTGCCATACCGACCTGTGGGCGCCGCGCACCGCCACCTATTCGCAGCTTGCGGTCAGCGAAGGCTGGGACCGCCTGTTCCCGCCCCTGGTCAAGGCATGGGACACGGTCGGAACCGTCACGCCCGAGATCGCGCAGCGCACCGGCATCGCGCCGACAGCCCGCGTCGTCGCCGGCATCCACGACAGCAATGCCAGCCTGCTGCCGCACGTGCTGACCCGCCCCGCGCCCTTCACGGTGCTCTCCACCGGCACATGGACCATCGTGATGGCGCCCGGCGGCAGCGTCGACCGGCTCGATGCGGCGCGCGACTGCCTGGCCAATGTCGATGCCCTCGGCCGCCTGGTGCCGACGGCGCGCTTCATGGGCGGACGCGAATTCGCCATCCTGGCCGATGGCAGCGATGCCGAACCGACGGACGCCGAAGTGGCGCAGGTCGTCGCCGACAAGATCATGGCGCTGCCCACCTTCGCCCCCGACACCGGCCCCTTCGGCAAGGGCCGAGGGCACTGGTCCATCGATCCCGCCGGCCTGTCGCCGGGGATGCGGGTGGCCGCCGCCAGCCTCTATGCGGTGCTGGTCACCGAGACCTGCATGGCGCTGGCCGGCGCCGACGGACCGGCCATCGTCGAGGGACCGTTTGCGCGCAACCGGCTTCTGCTCGCAGCCCTCGCCCAGCGCATTCCGCGTCCGATCCTGGCCGTGCCCGACGCCACCGGCACCGTCGACGGGAGCGCCCTGCTCGCCGAAGGGCCGCAGGCTGCTGCCAGGCCGAAAGACGAAGCGCCGGTCACGCCGCTTGCCATCGACCTGTCCGCCTACGCCGACACCTGGCACCGCCTGGCGGCATCCTGACGGGTGCGTTCAGCTTCCTTCGATTTCCTCGCGTCGGAGTTCGGCGTTGAGCCAGGCCTCTTCGGCTTCGGCCGCTTCCCTTTGCGCCACCTCCAGCGCCGCACCTGCCTCGGCAAACGCCTTCGGATCGCGGGCGTAGAGATCGCTGTCGGAAAGCACGCCCTCCAACCGGCTGATCTCGCCATGAAGCGCGTCGATCCTGCCGGGCAGCGTCTTCAAGGCATGCTGATCGGCGAAGCTGAGCTTCCGCCGCGATTGCTGGCGCGGTTCAGCCGGCTGCTTCGCCGGCCGCTCCGCCGCCGGCTCGGACGCGGAGCGTTCCGCCACCCGCTTGCCGATGCCAGTGCCGCGTTGCGCCACCATGTCGGAATAGCCGCCGGCATATTCGATCCAGGCGCCGTCGCCGTCGGAGGCGACCACCGAGGTCGCCACACGATCGAGAAAGTCGCGGTCGTGGCTGACCAGGAGCAGGGTTCCGGCATAGCCGGCAAGCATCTCCTGCAGGAGATCGAGGGTTTCCAGGTCGAGATCGTTGGTCGGCTCGTCGAGGACCAGCAGGTTGGACGGTTGGGCGAGCGCGCGGGCGAGCATCAGCCGGCCGCGCTCGCCCCCCGACAGCGCCTTCAGCGGCGTGCGCGCCTGTTCGGGGCGGAACAGGAAGTCCTTCATGTAGCCGACCACATGGCGCGGCTGGCCGTTGATGAGCACCGTGTCGCCACGCCCTTCGGTAAGCACCGAGGTCACGGTCGCCTCCGGGTCGAGGCTCTCGCGGGACTGGTCGAGTGTGGCGATGGCGAGGTTGGTACCCAGGCGCACCGTGCCCGAATCGGGCGCAAGCGCGCCGGTCAGCAGGTTGATGAGCGTCGTCTTGCCGGCGCCGTTGGGTCCGACGATGCCCAGCCGGTCGCCGCGCTCGATGGTCAGCGACAGGTCGCGCACGATCGCGCGATCCCCGTAGCGCTTGGCGATTCCCCTCGCCTCGATCACCAGCCTGCCGGACTGGCCGGCATCCTGGGCGGCGAGGTTGACCGTTCCCTGCGGCGCGTTCCGCCGCCGGTCGATGCGTT
Source organism: uncultured Alphaproteobacteria bacterium (assembly GCA_963743015.1). Taxonomy (GTDB): domain Bacteria; phylum Pseudomonadota; class Alphaproteobacteria; order Rhizobiales; family Kaistiaceae; genus CAVSRC01. The sequence continues at coordinate 127,241 of CAVUOD010000031.1, read as the reverse complement.
CGCGCCTGAGATCGTGGAGGGCGGCGAGCCGCCGCTGGTTGCGCGTACGCCGCGCGCTGACGCCGTAGCGCAGCCAGTCCTCCTCGCGCACTATTCTGCGGTCGAGCTTGTGGCGGTCGCGCTCCTCCTCTTCCAGGATTGCGTCGCGCCAGGTCTCGAAATCGGCGAAGCCCTTTTCCAGCCGCCGCGTGATGCCGCGGTCGAGCCAGACCGTGGCACGGCCGAGATCGGCGAGGAAGCGGCGGTCGTGGCTGATCATGACGATCGCCGAACGCGCCGCGCCAAGCGTCTCCTCCAGCGCCTCGATGGCGACGATGTCGAGATGGTTGGTCGGCTCGTCGAGCAGCAGGATATCGGGGTCGGGCGCCAGCGCCCGCGCCAGGGCCGCACGCCGGCCCTCGCCGCCGGAGAGACGGCGAGGCTCTTCCGAGCCGGTGAGGTCGAGCGATTCCAGCAGCAGGCGCGCCCGGTGCGGATCGTCGCCGGGGCCGAGACCGGCGGCAACGAAGGCTTCCGTGCTGGCGAAGCCGGCAAAATCCGGCTCCTGCGCCAGATAGCGCACCGTCGTGCCGGGCTGCAGGAAGCGCGTGCCGGCATCCGGCTCGGTGAGCCCGGCGGCGATTCTGAGCAGCGTCGACTTGCCGGTGCCGTTGCGGCCGACCAGGCACAGCCGCTCGCCGGCAGAAACGGACAGTTCGGCGCCCTCCAGCAGCGGCGTGCTGCCGAAGGTCAGGTGGATATCCTGGAGAAGGAGAAGGGGCGCGGCCATGGCTTGAAGGCGGTCTGTCTAGCCGAAGCCCGCGCCCCTGAACAGGCCGCGCCGGCGCGCGGCCGACGCTAGTCGACCACGGTCGCCACCACGGCGGCGCAATCGCCGCACTTGATCAGGCCGGGGAAATGGCGGGCGGCGAGGATGCCGTCCATGCGGGCGGAAAGCACGGTCGGCGCGACGCCGGTGCGGCCGAGCCGGATAGATGCGCGCCAGAGGCTGGCCACGGGTCACTTCGCCGCCGAGTTCGACCAGCGTTTCGACGACGCCGTCGTCCTCCGAAAAGACGAAGCAGTCACTCGACGGCATGTCGAGCCACACGGTTTCCGCCGGCTCCACCACGCCGGAAAGGATGCCGCAATGGACGAGGAAATTGGCGAGGCCGCGGCGGGCAATGGCGACGGTGGCCGGCGTGCTGGTGCCGCCGCCGGCAAGCTCGGTGGTGACGAAGACGCGGCCGAGGCTTTCGGCGGCGGTGTCGTACATGCCGGCCGCGTCGATCTCCAGCATGCGCATGGAATAGGGCGCGCCGAACGCCTTGACCGCGGCGAAGCACTTGTCCTCCTGCATCTTGTCGTCGAGCACATGGGCGGCGGCGAAGGGCAGGAACTCCAGCGTGCGCCCGCCGGAATGGAAATCGAGCACATGGGTCGCCAGCGGCAGCAGGACGCGGGCGAAATAGTCGGCGATCTTCTCGGTGACGGTGCCGTCCGGCCTGCCCGGGAATGTGCGGTTGAGGTTGCCGCCGTCGATCGGCGAGGTGCGCGTGCCGGCACGGAAGGCCGGATAGTTCATCGCCGGGACGATGATGACGCGGCCGCTGATTTGCTCGGGCTTGAGCGTATTGGCGAGATCGAAGAGCGCCAGCGGCCCCTCGTATTCGTCGCCGTGATTGGCGCCGGTGACAAGCGCCGTCGGCCCGTCGCCATTCTTCACCACCGTGATCGGGATCATCACCGAGCCCCAGGCGGAATCGTCGCGGCTGTGGGGCAGGCGCAGGAAGCCGTGCTGCACGCCGTCTGCGGCGTAATCGACGGTGGCGGAGATCGGCGATGGCTTCAGGGTCTTGCCGTCCATGGCCTCTCACCTATGGCTTGACGAAGAGCTTGCGCGGAACGTCGGCGAGCAGTTCCGGCGCGCGATCGGTGATGGCGATGGATTCGGTGATCTCGAAGCCCCAGTCCTCCATCCACAGGCCGGTCATGAAATGGAAGGTCATGCCGGGCTTGAGCTCGGTGCGGTCGCCTGGGCGCAGGCTCATCGTGCGCTCGCCCCAGTCGGGCGGATAGGACAGCCCGATCGGGTAGCCGGTGCGGTTGTCCTTGACGATACCGTAGCGCTTGAGCACGGCGAAGAAGGCATTGGCGATATCCTCGCAGACATTGCCGGCGCGCGCCTTTTCGAGCCCCGCCTGCATGCCTTCCAGGATCGCCTTTTCGGCGTCGAGGAAGGTCTGTGTCGGCTGCCCGAGAAAGACCGTGCGCGACAGCGGGCAATGATAGCGGTGATAGCAGCCGGCGACCTCGAAGAAGGTCCCCTCGCCTTTTCTGAACGGCTTGTCGTCCCAGGTGAGGTGCGGCGCCGCGGCATCCGACCCCGACGGGATCAGCGGCACGATCGCCGGATAGTCGCCGCCATGGCCATCGACGCCGCGCGTGCCGACGCTGGTGATGCCGGCGACGAGGTCGCATTTGCGCATGCCCGGCTCGACCGTCTCGACGATGTATTCGTGCATGGCCGAGACGATCCTGCCGGCGATGCGCATATAGTCGAGTTCCTGCGGGCTCTTCACCGCGCGCTGCCAGTTGACGAGCGCGGTGGCATCGACGAAGCGGGCATTGGGCAGCTCCCGCTGCAGCGTGGCGAAGGCGGCGGCGGAGAACCAGTAATTGTCCATCTCGACGCCGATGGCGCCCTTGCCCCAGCCGCGCTCGGACAACTGCGCGGCGAGAACCTGCATGGGATGGCGCTCGCTCGACTGCACATAGTTGTCGGGATAGCCGAGGATGCGGTCGGCACCCATGTAGACCGTGCGCAGCGCCCCCTGCACATCCTGCGAGCGGCCCCACCAGACCGGGTCGCCATCCGGCGGCACCACCACGCCCTGATGGACGTAGAACGACCAGCCGTCATAGCCGGTGAGCCAGGCCATGTTGGACGGGTCGGAGACGATCAGCGTGTCGATACCGCGGGCCTCCATGGCACGCCGCGTGCGAGCGAGCCGGTCGGCATATTCCTGTCGGGTGAAGTTCAGCGGGACGTCGGGCATGGCGTGCCTCAGGTTCGGAAGATGGTGCCGGCCCGGGCCGCCTGGGCACGGACGACGGCAAGCGTGGCAATGGCGGTGTCCTGCGCCCCGGTGCCGGTCAGGTCGCAGAGCGTGATCTCGTCGGCGGCGCGGCGGCCGCGTGCCGTGCCGGCGATCACCTGGCCGAGCTCGGCAAATGTCGCATCGGCAGCGACCACATTCGCCGCCAAAGCATGGTGCAATTCGCCGAGGCGCCGGGTCTGGGCGAGGCTGTCGGCGACATAGATGGCACGGGCGAAGGCCGCCGGATCGATCTCGTTCTTGTGCTCGGCGTCGGAGCCCATGGCAGTGACGTGCTGGCCGGCGACAAGCCACTCGGCGCGGAGGATGGGCGCGCTCGCCGGCGTCGTGGTGACGACGATATCGGCACCGCTCACCGCCTCTGCCGCGTCGGTCACGGCGGTGACGAAGATGCCGAGTTTCTCCGTCATTTCCACCGCTGCCGCCGCAGCCTGTGCCGCATCGGAAGCCATCGTCCACATGCGCGCCTCGCGAATGGGGCGGACAAGGGTGAGCGCCTGAAGCTGCAGGCGCGCTTGCGCGCCGGCGCCGAGAATCGCGGCGACCGAGGCACCCTCGCGCGAGAGATGCTTTGCCGCCACCGCACCGGCGGCGGCGGTGCGCACATTGGTGAGGTAGCCGTTGTCGAGAAGCAGCGCCTCGACGATTCCCGTCTTCGCGCTGAGATAGACCATCAGCCCGTTGACGCTCGGCAGACCGAGCTTGGGATTGTCGAAGAAGCCGGGGCTGACCTTGATGGCGAAGCCGTCGAGACCCGGCACGTAGGCCGTCTTGACATCGACCTCGCCGCGGGCCTCGGCAATGTCGAGGCGCAGGATCGGCGGCATCACCACCTTGCCCGACGCCAGCGCGCGAAAGGCATCCTCGACCACCGCCACGGCCTCGGCGTCGAGCGGCACCAGCTTTCTGAGGTCGGCCTCGGTGAGGATGGTCATCTCGGTCATGGCGTGTCCTCGCGCGCGCCCACCGCCGGGCAGACGATGCTGCGGTGGAGATCCGGGGCGATGTTCTTGCCGGAAAGGACGATGGCGGTCGGCCCCTGCGGCTTCACCTTGCCGGCAAGCAGCGCAGCGATGCCGACGGCGGCGCCGCCCTCGATGACCTCGCCTTCCTCCTCATAAGCGAGGCGAATGCCGGCGGCGATCTCCGCCTCGCTGACCAGCACGGTGTCGTCGATGAGCGCCCTGACCATGGCGAAGGTGTGCCGGTTTTCCATGCCGATGCCGCCGCCCAGCGAATCCGCCAGCGTGCGTTCTTCGGCGACCTCGACCGGATGGCCGGCGGCAAGGCTCATGACCATCGCCGCGCCGCGCTCCATGGTGACGCCGACGATCCGGCAATCGGGCTTGAGCGTCTTCACCGCCAGCGCCACGCCCGAGATCAGCCCGCCGCCGGAGAGCGGCACCAGCAGCGTCGTCAGATCGGGCGCCTCCTCGATGATCTCGAGGCCGAGCGTGCCCTGGCCGGCGATGACCGCCTCGTGATCGAAGGGCGGGATCTCGGCCATGCCCGCCTCGCGCACCAGACGATCGACTTCGACCTGGGCATCGTCCTGGCTGGCGCCGACGATGCGCACTTCCGCGCCAAGTGCCTGAATTGCGCGCACCTTGTTGTCGGGAACCAGTTGAGACAGGCAGATGATCGCGCGTGACCCCGCCGCCTTTGCGGCATGGGATACGGCGCGGCCGTGATTGCCGGTGGAGGCGGCGACGACGCCGGCGCGACGGGCCTCGTCGGAGAGCGACAGCACCGCATTGGTGGCGCCACGCAGCTTGAAGCTGCCGGTCGTCTGGTGGTGTTCGCACTTGATGCTGACGGGAACGCCGGCGCGGCGCGTCAGGCCATCGGCCGGCCGCAGCGGCGTGTGCAGGACACGGCCCGCAATGCGGTTCCGCGCCTCAAGGACACGCGAGAACGGAATCATGCCTCAAGCCCCCACGGCGATGCGCTTCAGCCCCGGCCGCGCGAGAGACAGCACCCTCCCCTGCGGACATCGGGCAACACTATGTCCGCGCCGACACAGTCGATCTCTCCAATCTGCCATGACCGGACAGCCGATCCGTCTGCCGGCGGCACAAAAAACAGTCATATTCTCCCTCGACACTGATACCGCTCTCCGCAACGCTGGAGACAATAAGAAAATACGGGGACATCCTAGAGCACAACGCCGTACCAGTCCGCGAGCGCCGGGGCGCTCAACCGATGTTCTCGACCGACTTGCCGTGGCCGGCAACAGCAGCTCCAGCAACGCCATCCGGAAGGACACCAAACATGGCACGACGCTCCACCCGCACTCGCTACCTTGTCACTGCCCTCGCCGCGCTTGCCGCGACCGCCATGACGGCTGCGGCGGCCAATGCCGTCACCCTCAAGGAGATCAAGGACCGCGGCTATATCCGCATCGCGGTGGCCAACGAAATCCCCTACGGCTACGTCGACCCGAACGGCGACGCCAAGGGCGCCGGTCCCGACGTCGCCAAGGCGGTGGTCGAGGCGCTCGGCATCAAGGCCGAGAACATCCAATGGGTGGTGACCAACTTCTCCTCGCTCATCCCCGGCCTGCAGGCCAACCGCTTCGACATGACGGCAGCCGAGATGGCGATCCGCCCCGAGCGCTGCCAGAAGGTGGTCTATTCCGAGCCGAACAGCTCCTATGGCGAGGGTCTCCTGGTCGCCAAGGGTGACCCGAAGAACCTCCACACCTATTCCGACTTCGCCAAGGGCGACGCCAAGGTCGCCGTCATGGCCGGCGCCGACCAGCTGCAGATGATGCAGTCGCTGGGCGTGCCGGAGGGCAACATCGTCACCATCGCCGCCAATGCCGACGCCATCTCCACCGTCGCCACCGGCCGCGCCGACGCCTATGCCGCCACCGGCCTGACCGCCAGCAACCTCGCCAAGAAGAGCGACAAGGTCGAGCTTGCCCCCGACTTCGTCGACCCGGTGATCGACGGCAAGGAGGCGCGCAGCTGGGGCGGCTTCAACTTCAACAGCGACTCGAAGGAACTGCGCGACGCCTTCAACGCCGAGCTGGTGAAGTTCAAGAAGACGGACGCCTGGAAGGAGATCCTTTCCGGCTACGGCTTCACGCCCGCCGACATCGCCGGCTCGTCCGCCAAGACCACCGAGCAGCTGTGCAAGGGCTGACCACCGGAAACCGGCATTGGGCCGACGGCCCGAAACCTGCATACTTGCTTGCAGACTGACCTCAAGACTGAGCCGGGCGCCACACGGGCGCCCGGCCGTTTCCCCGGGCGAACGGCAACAAGGGGGCGCTTCGCCGGTGCATTGGTCTGAATATCTCCGGCCGCTCCTTCAGGGAGCCTGGATCACCGTCGAACTGACGGTCTTCTCGACCATCCTCGGCGCGCTGTGCGCCTTCGCCTTCGGTATCGGCAAGACCTCCCGCAACTGGGCGATCAAGGGCTTCTCGATCGTCTATATCGAGATCTTCCGCGGCACCTCGCTGCTGGTCCAGCTTTTCTGGCTCTATTTCGCCCTGCCGATCGCCGGCGACGCCATCGGCATCAATCTGAGACTGCCGCCCGTGGCCGCTGGTGTCCTCGCGCTCGGCCTCAACATCGGCGCCTATGGCGCCGAAGTCGTGCGCGGCGCCATCCAGGCCGTGCCGTGGAGCCAACACGAGGCCGCCAAGGCGCTCGACTTCACCCAGCGCCAGACCCTGTGGCGCATCGCTCTGCCGCAGGCGATTCCCGAGATGATGCCGTCCTTCGGCAATCTCGCCGTGCAGAACCTCAAGGACACCGCACTCGCCTCGCTGATCAGCCTCGGCGACCTCGCCTTCCGTGCCGAGCAGATCCGCAATTTCACGCAGGATTCGACCACGATCTATTCGATGATCCTGCTGATGTATTTCGGCATGGCGCTGGTGCTCACCGCCATCATGCGCGCGCTCGAACACTCCGTCGGCCGCTGGCGCGGGAGCTAGGCGAGATGCTGTTCGGCTTCCACTGGGATACCGCGCACGGCGAACTGGCCTTCGCCTGGTCGATCCTGCCCATGCTGCTCACCGGCATGCTGGTGACCATCGAAGCGTCGATCGCCGGCTTCGCCATCGCGCTCGGCCTCGGCCTGATCTTCGCCGCGCTCAAGCGCGTGCCGCTACAAGATCGTCGCCTACCCGGCCATCGTGCTGACCGAGTTCTTCCGCGACACGCCGCTCCTGGTGCAGCTCTTCTTCCTCTATTACGTGCTGCCCGACTACGGCATCGTGCTGCCCGCCTTCCTCACCGGCGCGCTGGCGCTCGGCGTCCAGTACTCGGCCTATACGGCGGAAGTCTATCGCGCCGGCATCGAGGCGGTGCCGCCCGGCCAGCACGACGCCGCCAAGGCGCTCGATTTCTCCGCCGTGCACACCTTCACCCATGTCGTGCTGCTGCAGGCGGTGCCGCGCATCGTCCCGGCGCTCGGCAACTACCTGGTGTCGATCATGAAGGACGTGCCGGTGCTCTCGGTCGTCACCGTGCTGGAGATGCTCAACGTCGCCAAGATCATCGGCGACCAGACCTTCGATTATCTCGTTCCGTTGTCCATGGTTGGCGGGCTCTATCTCATCCTCACGCTGCTCGCCTCCGCGTTCGTGCGCTGGATCGACGTCAGCCTTCCCAAGACAGGATTGCCCCTCAGATGAGCGAGCCGATCATCGCCTTCGACAAGGTCGTGAAGCGCTTCGGCGACCACGTCGTGCTCGACGAACTCGATTTCACCGTGGCGCCCGGCGAGAAGGTGTCGATCATCGGGCCGTCGGGTTCGGGCAAGTCGACCGTGCTGCGCATCCTGATGACGCTGGAGACCATCAATGGCGGCGTCATCCATGTCGACGGCCAGCCGCTGTGGCACGAGCGCAAGAACGGCGCGCTGGTGCCGGCCTCGGAAAAATACCTGCGCCACCGGCGCACCCTGCTCGGCATGGTCTTCCAGCAGTTCAACCTGTTCCCGCACATGACGGTGATGCGCAACATCACCGAGGCCCCGACCGTCGTGCTCAAGATGCCGAAGGCGGAGGCGCGCGAGCGCGCCGAACAGCTTCTCGCCCTGGTCGGCCTGCAGGATCAGGCGAACAAATTTCCCGCCCAGCTCTCCGGCGGCCAGCAGCAGCGCGTCGGCATTGCCCGGGCGCTGGCCATGCGCCCCAAGATCATGCTGTTCGACGAGCCCACCTCGGCGCTCGACCCGGAACTGGTCGGCGAAGTCTTGAACGTCATCCGCCAGCTTGCCGAGGAGCACGACCTGACCATGCTGCTGGTCACCCACGAGATGCGCTTCGCCCGCGAAGTGTCCGACCGCGTCTGCTTCTTCGACCGGGGGCAGATCAGGGAGCAGGGTGCGCCGGACCAGCTTTTCACCCAACCGAAGGAGGAGCGGACGCGCGCCTTCCTGCGCTCCATCCTCGGCAACTAGACGTTTTTCCCGCCCCTTTGGGCTTATGACGGCCTGCCATTTGCATGAGCGCTCATCTGGACGCCGCGGCCACCGCCGCATTAGTGTTCTCCCGGCAACGGACAGGGCGGACGGCTGGCTTGAGCACAGTCAAAACACCGAAGCTGGACGCGCGGGACATCAAGATCCTGAGCATCCTGCAACGCGAGGGGCGGCTGTCGAAGGCGGCCCTGGCGGAGCGCGTCAACCTGTCTTCGACGCCGTGCTGGGAACGCCTGCACCGGCTCGAGCAGGCCGGCATCATCGAAAGCTACGGCGCCCGGATATCGCTGAAAGCCTTCGGCCCGGTGACCGTCGTCTTCGTCGAGATCTCGATCGAGAACCACCGCGCGGAAGACTTCCAGCGCTTCGAACAGGCGATCGCCGAGGTACCCGAGATCATCGAGTGCTGGGCGGTTGGCGGCGGCATCGACTATCTGTGCAAGGTCGTCGTGCGCCACCTCACCGACTACCAGGACCTGATCGAATCCCTGCTCGCCCGCAAGATCGGCGTCCAGCGCTATTTCACCTATGTCGTCACCGCGCCGGTGAAGGACGAGCCGCTGCCGGTCCACCTGCTCGCCCAGCCGACGGCCTGACCGGACCAGCAGGCAATCTTCCGCTTGGCCCCGGGCCGGGCAGGATAACCATCCGTTTTCCTCAGGCAGTTTGGCGAATGCCTCTCCGCCGGCGCCTTTATTGTCGCCTGGCGCTCGACAGGAGACGATGCATGGCCAGTGCTGCTGCCGCGCCGCGCCCCCCGGTGGATTCGATCGGGGGCCTGGCGGACCCCGAACTGTTCTCCGGCGCCGCGCTCATCGGCGGGCGGCGGATCGGGCTCGACCAGCGCACCGCACTGGCCGTCACCGACCCGGCAAGCGGCGCAACCATCGGCAGCGTCCCGGCGCTGACCGCCGGGGATGCCCGCGCCGCCGTGGATGCCGCCTGCGCCGCCTTTCCCGCCTGGTCCGCTTTGCTGCCGCAGGAGCGCTCGGCGAAGCTGCGCCGATGGTTCGAGCTGGTCACCGCGGCCCGCGACGACCTCGCCGTCATCATGACCGTGGAACAGGGCAAGCCGCTGAAGGAGGCGCTGGGCGAGATCGACTACGCCGCCTCCTTCATCGAGTTCTATGCCGAAGAGGCCAAGCGGCCGAACATCGAGAGCGTCACCTCGCACCTTCACGGCGCCGAGGTCGAGGTGTGGCGCGAGCCGGCCGGCGTCGCTGCCCTGGTGACGCCGTGGAACTTCCCGGCGGCGATGCTCACCCGCAAGGCGGCGGCGGCGCTCGCCGCCGGCTGCACCGCCGTCGCCCATCCCTCGCACGAGACGCCGTTCACGGCGATCGCCTTCGCCGTGCTCGCCGAGCGCGCCGGCATCCCGGCCGGCGTCTTCAACATCGTCACCGGCCGCGCTTCCGAGATCGTCCCGGCATGGACCGAGGATCAACGCGTACGCGTGCTTTCCTTCACCGGCTCCACCGAGGTCGGACGGCTGCTCTATCGCCAGTCGGCCGAGACGGTGAAACATCTCGTCCTCGAACTCGGCGGCCACGCCCCCTTCATCGTCTTCGCCGATGCCGATCTCGACCGGGCCGTCGACGAGGCGATCAAGGCCAAGTTCATGACCTCCGGCCAGGATTGCCTGGCCGCCAACCGCTTCTTCATCGAGCGCCCGGTCTACGACGACTTCTGCCGGCGCTTCGCCGAGGCCACCGCGGCGCTCAGCGTCGGGCCGGGCCTGGAGAATCCCGACATCGGCCCGCTGATGAATGCCGGCGCGCTCGCCAAGCAGAAAGCCCATGTCGCCGATGCGCTCGGCCGCGGCGCGCGGCTCCTCACCGGCGGCGACAGCCATCCCGCCGGGCCGCTGTTCTTCGCGCCGACCGTGCTCGCCGACGTTGCCGACGACGCCCTCATCATGCACGAGGAGACCTTCGGCCCGGTGGCCCCGCTCACCCCCTTCGATGCCGAGGACGAAGTCGTGGCGCGGGCCAATGCCAGCCAGTACGGCCTGGTCGCCTATCTCCACACCAACGAACCGCGCCGCATCTACCGGGTCGAGCCGCGCGCTGCAATTCGGCATGGTGGCGGTCAACCGCACCAAGGTCACCGGCGCGCCGATCCCCTTCGGCGGCGTCAAGCAGTCCGGCATCGGGCGCGAAGGCGCCCGGCTCGGCATGGAAGCCTTCACCGAAGTCAAATATGTCTGCCGCAACTGGCTGTAGTGCGGCGCAACACGCAGAAAGGAGCAGCCATGCTCGCCAACGATCAACTCGACAAGTGGGACCGGGAGTCCTTCTTCCACCCCTCGACCCACCTGGCCCAGCACGCCCGCGGCGACAGCCCCAGCCGGATCATCACCGGCGGCTCCGGCGTCTATATCGAGGATCGCGACGGCAAGCGCCTGCTCGACGCCTTCGCCGGGCTCTACTGCGTCAATGTCGGCTACGGGCGCAAGGAGATCGCCGACGCGATCGCCGCCCAGGCGCGCGAGCTCGCCTACTACCACGCCTATGTCGGCCACGGCACCGAGGCCTCGATCACGCTCTCCCACATGATCCTCGAGCGCGCCCCGAAGAACATGTCGAAGGTCTATTTCGGCCTGTCGGGCTCCGACGCCAACGAGACCAACCTGAAGATCGTCTGGTACTACAACAACGTCCTCGGCCGGCCTGAGAAGAAGAAGATCATCTCGCGCTGGCGCGGCTATCACGGCTCCGGCCTGATGACCGGCTCGCTCACCGGGCTCGAGGCCTTCCACAAGAAGTTCGACCTGCCGCTGCCCTATGTGAAGCACACGGTCGCGCCCTACTACTTCCGCCGCGACGATCTCGCCATGAGCGAGGCCGATTTCGTCGCCCACTGCGTCGCCGAACTGGAAGCGCTGATCGACCGCGAGGGCGCCGACACCATCGCCGCCTTCATCGGCGAGCCGGTGCTCGGCACCGGCGGCATCGTGCCGCCGCCGGAAGGCTACTGGCCGGCCATCCAGGCGGTGCTCAAGAAGCACGACATCCTCATCATTGCCGACGAGGTCGTCACCGGCTTCGGCCGGCTCGGCACCATGTTCGGCTCGGACAAATACGGCATCGAGGCCGACATCATCACCATCGCCAAGGGGCTGACCTCGGCCTATGCGCCGCTGTCGGGATCGATCGTCTCGGACCGCGTCTGGCAGGTTCTGATGCAGGGCACCGACGAGTACGGCCCCATCGGCCACGGCTGGACCTACTCCGCCCATCCGATCGGCGCGGCTGCCGGCGTCGCCAATCTCAAGCTGATCGACGCGCTCGGCATCGTCGCCAATGCCGGTGACGTCGGCGCCTATTTCAACCAGGCGATGCGCGACGCCGTCGGCGGCCACAGAAACGTCGGCGACGTGCGCGGCGAAGGCATGCTCTGCGCCGTCGAACTGGTCGAGGACAAGGACAGCCGCACCTTCTTCGCCGCCGACAAGAAGGCCGCCGTCAAGGTCGTCGCCGGCCTCTTGAAGCGCGGGGTCATCGCCCGCGCCATGCCGCAGGGCGACATCATCGGCTTCGCACCGCCGCTCTGCCTGACGCGCGCGGAGGCCGACGTCGTCGTCGGTGCCTTCGCCGAAGCCATCAAGGACGCGCTCTAGCGTCCTTCACGGCGCGCCCGCCGCAAGCGGCGCGCGCCGTGCCCTATTTCTTCAGCGATGCGCGGTAGTCGTGAACCTCCGCCGGCGTCATCGGCTTGGCGCGACGGGCGGCGACCTCGGCCGGCGTCACATCGGCGAAACCGGCGGGCCGGGCAGCGTCGTTGCCGAAGTTCGAGCGAATATATTTCACCACCGCGGCGATCTCGTCGTCGGAGAGGAAATCGAACGCCGGCATGGCGCCGTCGATGTGCTGGCCTTCCACGTCGATCTTGCCCTCCAGACCGTTGAGGGCGACGACCGCCGGGAAATCGGGCGCCAGGAAGAGATCCGGATTGCCGGCAAACGGCGGAAACTCGCCCGGCTTGCCCTTGCCGTCCGGCTGATGGCAGGCAATGCAGGTATCCTCATAGACCTTGGCGCCGTCGGCGGTGGTCACCACCTCCGCCGCCGCTGCCGCCTGCCGGCGGCGGCTTGGGACCGAGATAGGTGCCGAGATAGTCGAGGATCTTGGCCCGCTGGTCGGCGCTGATCCTCAGGCCGAAGCCCTTCATGTTGTCGAGCACGGCATTCCAGGCGCCGCGCGGGATGCCCGACGAGTCGAGCACCGATTGCAGATCGTGGCAGGTCTGGCAGTGGCCGTAGACCAGCTCGCGGCCGGGGCCCTGCGGCAGGTCGAATTGCTGGGCGGCGGAGGCAGCCGCGGTCATCAATGCCATTGCGGAGACAAACGAGAGGACGGTCGCCGGTCGCACAGCGCTTCAACTCCAGTGGATGCCTTGACGGTTACGGGCGGAAGGGGCGCCGCAAAGGCGGCGGCGCCCCGCTTCGCTCAGATGGTAATCTCGACGCGATCGACGCCGTTCCATTCATAGCCGCGCGGGTTCCAGCGCGTCAGCCCGTCCAGCGGCTGGCTCCGCCCGAGCGCGTCGGTCGCCCGGCACATCAGCACGTTGCTGCCCGCGGCGAGCGTCGCCTTGGCCGACCAGTGGTACCAGGACCAGGGGCTTTCGGGCGCCTCGATCGTGGCGCTCATCCAGCTCTTGCCGCCATCGGCGCGAAACGTCGACCGAGGTGATCTTGGCCTCGCCGTCGTTGAAGGCGACGCCGGTGATCTCCACCTCGCCGGCCTTGGCGCCATCCTCGGGGAGCGGCGAGAAGATGACGCTCTTGATCTTGTGGCCGTAGGTCGGGACGCTGTTGTAGATGGTGTAGTCGTTGGCCTCGAACTGGCCGGGCTCGACCGGCATGTTGGGCATGCGATAGCCGACCGACTGGAAGGCGCTGTTCGACTGCTCGGCGGCGAACAGCAGCATGGTCAGCATCTTGACGTTCATGTTGCCGTAATAGCCGGGGACGATCAGGCGCACCGGCCCGCCATTGGTGGCCGGGATCGGCTCGCCGTTCATCTTCAGCGCCAGGATGGCATTGTCGAGGGCGCTGTCGGCAAGGTGATAGCTCTTGGCGAAGTCGGAGCCTTCCGGCGTCGCCGGCTGGTCCCAGCCTTCCGCCGTCAGCCAGTGCGCGGCGGGGCTCGGCACCATCTTGAGATCGTCGAGCAGCGGGCGCAGCGGCACGCCTTCCCACACCACATTGCCCATGCCACCGTTGTGCCACTGGCCGCCGGCGACCTTCTGCTTGGCAGCGTAATAGGCGCGGCCGTTGCCGGCGCACTGCAGCACCGAGACGCGCGTCTCCTGCGGGCGCGCCGCGAGATCGGCGATCGTCAGCGTGCGCGGCCGCTGCACCAGGCCGTCGACGCGGATGGTCCAGTTCTTGACCATGTCGGCCGGCGGCGGCGACGTGGTGGCGTACCAGGCGGCATCGCCCTTGTGGGGGAAGTGGAAGCGGTTGAACAGGATTTCCTTCGGCGTGTGCGCGTATTTGCGCAGCATGGCGAGCGGCGTCTCCATGACGCCGAGCTCGGCATTGTGGATGATCAGGCCGGACGCCTTGCCGGCGATGATCTGGGCCGAGTTCGGGCGTATCGGCGAGAGCGGCGCGTACCAGCCCGGGCGACGAGCCGAGTGCGACGCCGGCGACGCCGACGAGCTTGCCGAACTGGCGGCGCGACAGCCGCGACGTGTTCAATGAATTGTCCATGTTTTCCCTCCCCTTAGCCGCCCCGATTGACGCAATAGTCCCTAATGCGGCAAGCGCACCCGGTGCGTGCTGACCGTAATAAGACGGATGGGGGGGCCGGATTATTCCCTCTCCGGCAAAGTTTTTATGCGTGGCAGGTGGCGCTGTGCCGCTTGTTCTCGGCAAGTTGTTGCCGCGCTGCGGCGTCGAGCGGCGCACGGGCGCGCGTTGCCTGCTCGACCTTTTCGGCAATCAGCGCCAGGCGGGTCTGATCCATTCCAACGGCGAACAGCAGGTAGCCGAGATCGCCGACGCGCCAGCCATAGGCGCGCTCCTTGCCGTCGGCGACGCGCACCGTCGCCGTCGGCATGCGTTGGTCGACGAAGGCAAACAGGCTGAGATGACAGCCGTGATTGCCGCGATAGCCGACCTGAAGGAGGGGACCATCCGGCCCGTGGGCCACGGTGACCAGGCCGACGGCGAGCTCGGTGCTCTCCAGATCGGGGACCACCGGCACCTGGCCGAAGTGGGAAAGCGCTGTAAGCAGAACGGCCGGCGGAGCGTCCGCCGAGCCGCGCGCGTCGGCCATCAGCCAGTTGCCGTGCAGGCTGCGCGCCGTGGCAAGCAGGTCGGCCGGCAGCACCGGAGACCGCATGGTCGCGGCGCCCACCCACAGGGCGGCGCCGATCACCAGGGCAGCAGCGATGCATGCCGCCAACGCCGCCGGCCATATGTGCCGCCGCTTCGGCATGAGATCGGCGAGATCGGCCGGCGCCTCCGGGGCGGCGCCGTGGCTGACCCCCTTCAGCTGGTAGAGCACGGCGATCTGTTCGGCGACCGCAGCATCCTCGCCGGCCGCATCGGCCACGGCGGCGGCAGCGGCGGGATCCAGCGCGCCGTCGACATAGGCGTTGAGGATCTTCCAGTCAGGCATGCGCATGGTCATCGTCTCAGCCCGCGGACCCGCGCCAGCGGGGTTATGTTTTCCTTCTCCATCACCGCGAGAAGGGCTTTGCGGGCGCGGGCGACCCGGCTCATTACCGTACCTTCCGCCACCCCCAGCACATCGGCGGCCTCGGCATAGGAGAAACCGACAAAGTCTACCAGCCCGATGATCTCCCGCTGCGCGGCAGACAGCCGCGTGATGGCGATCCGCACGGTCACCACATCGATGATCCGACGATCACCGCGCCAGCCGCTTTCCGCGTCGTCGGCATGGTTGTCAATCTCCGGATCGAACGCGATCTCCCGGCCGGATTTGCGGTAATTGTCGATGAAGGCGTTCCTGAGGATGCGGAAGAGCCAGGCGCGGCGCGCCGGTTCGTCGGTCGGCCGGCGTTTTGCGGCAAGCGCCCGAACCACGCATTCCTGCACCAGATCGCGCGATTCATCGCGATCCTGGCTGAGCGCGAAGGCAAACCCGTAGAGGCGGTTGAGATAAGGCTCGATCCAGTCGCGCAAGGGCCCGTCCCGCCTCTTGTTCGTCAATTTGTCCGCGTCGATCAGACGCAGTATCCTGACTGCGTCCAACCGCCGCAGCGTCGTCTGGCGGCAACAGGCTGTCAAGCCGGCAGGGTTCCGCCTGCCGGCAGCCCGGCGCACGAAGCGCGAGAAGACTGGCGATATTGGCGCGTTCCCGGCCGTCGCCATGGGCCGGTGGCTATTGCGGGATGGCGCCGCAGAGGCGATCCTCGGCCTGCAGGCGACGAACAGGGGGAAGCGTCGGGCGATGCGTTTGCCAGCGGTGATCATGGCGGCGATCTGCTGTCTGTTGTCGTCGGTCGCGGCACAGGGACAGGCCGTACCGGCCGGATCGCTGCCGCCGATCCCCTCGCTCTACCATCGCGACGACGATTTTCGCGCCGCGATCGCCGCCGCCGAGGCTCTCGATCTGCCGCACAGGCGCGTTTCCGGCATGGCGGTGGCGCATCATCTGGTCGCCGCCGACCTCATCGCCCGCGCCTTCGCGGTGGCCGCGGCCAACCGCTACGACAAGATCATCCTGTTCTCGCCCGACCATTTCAAACGCTCGATCCGGCCTTTCGCCACCACGCGGCGCAGCTTCGAGACCGTCTTCGGTCCGGTTCCGGCAAGCCTCGACGATATCGATCGGCTGTTGGCCCGCTCGTCGCTGGTCGAGGAATCCGACCTCTTCGTGCGCGAGCATGGCATCGCCGCCATCCTTCCCTTCATCAGGCATTTCTTTCCCGGCACGCCGATCGTCCCGATCACCGTCGCCATCGGTTCCAACCGGAAACAATGGGACCAGTTCATCGACGATATCGGGCCGCTGATCACGCCAAGGACGCTGATCGTCCAGTCGACCGACTTTTCCCACTACCTGCCCTTCGCCGACGCCATTCGTCACGACCAGCAGGTACTCAACGTCATATCGTCCGGCGACCTCGACGCCGTCGCCCGCCTGCGCCAGCCCTCCCATCTCGATTCGCGCGGCGCCCAATACATTCAGATGCGCCTGCAGCAGCTGCATTTCGGCGCCCGACCGACGGTCATCGCCAATTCCAATCTCCAGCTCTATGCCAAGAACGAGGTGACCAGCACCACGAGCTACGTCATCCAGCTCTATCTCGCGCCGGACGATGCAGCGGCCGTCGATGACGCCGGCTATGTCGACGGACACATGCTGTGCTTTGCCGGCGACACCTTCTTCGGCCGCTACATGGCACCGCTCGTCTCCCGGCCGCAGGTGCGCGAGCGCCTGTTGGCCGCGATCAGGGCGAAGCTGAAGGGCTGCCCGCTGGTGGTCAATCTCGAAGGCGTGACCTCGCCGGAACTGCCGACCGGCCTCGGCCCGAAGACCCTGGCGATGCCGGAGAAGCTGACCATCGACTGGCTCAAGGCTCTCAACGTCGTCGCCGTCAGTCTCGCCAACAACCATTCCGGCGACCTCGGCGAAGAGGCGCAGAGCGCCATGGTGGACGCTCTCAGGCAGGCCGGCATCGCCACGATCGGCCCCGGCCAGACCGTCGACCTCGGGCCGGCCCGGGTCGTCGGGCTCACCGATCTCGACAACAACGCCGTTCCGCATACCGGGCTGGTCACCGATGCGGTTCTCGATGGCGTCATGCGCTCGCAGGCGCGGCCGCCGCTCATTGCCTTCATGCACTGGGGACAGGAATACAACGCCTCCCCCGGCAGCCGCGAGACGGCGCTCGCCGATGCGCTGCACAGCGCCGCCGTATCGCTGATCGTCGGCGCCCATCCCCATGTCGCCAGCGAGCATGTCGTCGCGCTCGCCGGCGGCGACACCGCGCTCGCCTATTCCCTCGGCAACTTCATCTTCGACCAGCCGGGCAAGCATTCCTCGAGTGCGGTGCTTGAAGTCCGCTTCTTCCCGCAGGGCACCTTCTTCGCCCGCCTGCTGCCGATGCCGAACTTCTACGACAAGGCGCTGGCCGCCCGCTGAGGCGACGGGGTCAGTTCGTCCAATTCGTCTGCGGCTTGAAATACTCCAGGTCGGCCGTCGGCGAGGCCACCGTCGTGCCGTCGGCAAGCTCGAAGACGAAACGGAAGCGATGGTGCGACGATTTCTCGGCGACCAGGTTGATGCCGTAGCGCTTCTCCTGTCGCGGCGCGAGCTTGTCGGCAAGCTTCAGCGGGATGCGCACATTGGTCTTGTCGAGCGGCAGCGCGAAGGTTGCGAAATCACGCTCGGTCGGTCCCGCCCCGCCGCATTCGGGCCCGAACCCGACATTGAGGAGAAGGAAGTCGATCGCCACCGGCGATGCCCGCTTGTGGACCGCGCCGGAAACGTCGGTCCAGTCGTAGTCAAGTTGCCCCCACAGGCGGGTGAGGAGGAAGGAGTTCTTTCGAAAACGTCGCGCCGTTCAGTGGCTTCAGCAGGTCGGAGTTTTGCCAGTCGGCGAGGCAGCGGCCGAAGGCATCTTCCGAGGCGCACTGGAATTTCCCGTTGGTCAGCGTGTCGGTGTCGACGCCGAGCGCCCTGAAGCTGTCCTGCGCGGAAAGCTCCTTGCTGCCGGCCAGGTCACCGACGTCGATCGTCAGGCTCTTGGTCTTCGGCCCGGACTGATCGCCGAAGGCAAAGGTGAGGGTGCCGTTGCGGGCTGCGCCCCAACCACTGTTGGAGAAGGTGAAACTAGGATCGAATCCGTTCAAGCAAGAGGGGTCGCTCACCCAGCTGTCGATGTAGGGCTGCAGGTCCGTATTGCTGGCTTCGATGTCGAGATAGGCGCGGCTGATCTGGGCGGCGCGTCGGCCGTTATTGGTCAGGTCGAGCACCAGAAACACCGGCGCGAACTGGGCGGCATCCTCGAAGTAGTTCGATGAGCCGTCGAGCGTCGAGGTGATCACGCCGTCGCCCTTCCACAGATTGCGGATCTTCTCGCTGTCGAGGTGAATGTCCACCGTCCCCGTAGCCGTCTTCGCCGTGTAGACGAAGGAGGCGAAGTCGGGGTCGGCATCCCTGAACTGGTTGTTCTTCCCGGCGTCGATGTAGAGGCTGACGGCCAGGCCGGAACTCGGCCACCGGGACAGGTTCGATCGGCCGGGATGCTTCCTGCGACCGGCCGGGACTCGAGGCCGCGACAAGGACGGTGGTTGCGGCCAGACCGAGCGTCAGACCGGCCAGCGCCGAGCGAAGACAAATGGAGTGCGGCGTCATCAAACCCCCCTCATGACTGCGGCGGTGCGGCGTCTCAGTTGTAGGTCGGGACGCGCGGGATGAAATAGGTGAGGTCAACCATCGGCGACGTCACCGTGCTGCCGTCGGCAAGCGCGAAGACGAAGCGGAAGCGATGATGCGACGACTTCTTGGCGATGAGGTTGAAGCCGTAGCGCTTTTCCTGGCGCGGCGCGAGCTTGTCGGAAAGCTTAACCGGCATGCGCACATTGGTCTTGTCGAGCGGCAGCTCGAAGGTTGCGAAATCGCGCTCGACGGGGCCCGGCGCCCCACATTCGGGCCCGTCACCAACGTTGACCAGGTGGATGTCGCGTTCCACTGGCGACGACCGTTTGTGGACCGCGCCAGAGACATCGGTCCAGACGTAGTCGAGATGTCCCCAGAGGCGGGTGAAGATATAAGACTCTTGTGGGAAGACAGCGCCGTTCAGCGGTGCGAGAAGATCTGAGTTTTTCCAGTCGGTCAGGCAACGATCATAGGCATCTTCCGAGGCGCACTGGAAATCGCCGTTGGCCAATTTATCGGCGTCGATGCCAAGCGCCTCCAAGCCACCGATAGCAGAAACCTCGACATAAGCGGAGATTTCGCCGACGGGAATCGTCATCTCTGCGGTCTTTGGCCCGGATCTGTCGCCAAAGGCGAAGGTGAGAGTGCTATCCCGGGCTTCGCCCCAGCCGTAGTTGAGAAAGCCGAAGGTTGGATCAAAGGGGGCAAAGCAATGGGGATCGATGGCATAGGTGGAAATATAGGGCTGCCGGTCCGTGCTGCTGGACTCGATCTCAAGAAAGGCGTGCGTAATCTGGGCGGCCCGCTGGCCGTTATTGGCAATCTCGAGCACCAGGAACACCGGCGCGAACTGCGTCGAACTCCTCGAAGTAGCTCGATGAGCCGTCGAGCGTCGCGGTGATCGTCCCATTTCCTTTCCATTGGTCGAGGACGCCCGCATTATCCAGCCGGATGACGACCTCCCCCGATTCCATCTTCGCCGTGTAGGTGAAGGAATTGAAATCAGAGTCGGCATCCTTGAACTGGTTGTTCTTCTTGGCGTCGATGTAGAGGCGGACGGCGAGGCCGGGTTCCGCCGCCGGGGCGGCTTCGTTCGGCTGGATGACGCGCAGCGCGTCCTGCGACCGGCCGGGACTCGCGGTCACGGCGAGCGCGCCGATAGCGACGAAAGCGAGCGTCAGCCGGGCCAGCGCCGTGCGAAGACAAACGGAGTGCGGCGTCATGGAACCCCCCTCATGACTGCGGCGGTGCGCGTCTCAGTTGAAGGTCGGCACGCGCGGGATGAAATAGGTGAGGTCGATCATCGGCGACGTCACCGTGCTGCCGTCGGCGAGCGTGAAGACGAAGCGGAAGCGATGCTCGGACGATTTCTCGGCGACGAAATTGAGGGCAAAGCGCTTGGTTTCACCGGGCGCAAGCCGCGCCTTGTAATTGACCGGGATGTGCAGGTTCTTCTTGTCGAGCGGCAGCTTGATCGTCCGGAAGCCGCGCTCCACCGGATATGGCGAGCCCATTTCCGCCTGCAGGCCGATATAGATGAGGGGAATGTCGATCGAGACCGGCGAGACCCTGTGGTTGGATGCGCCGGAAACGTCGGTCCAGTCGTATTCGAGCTTGCCCCAGATTCGGGTGAAGACGTACTGGCCGCGGATGAAGGTCGCTTTGCCGACCTCGCCCAGAATGCCGGAATTGATCCAGTAGGTGAGACACCCATGCTCATCGGACGACAGGCACTTGAATTTGTCCCGCTGCAGCTTGTCGACGTCGACGCCCATCTCTTTCAGGCCGGCGAGAACGGTCGTGTCCTTGTCCTGGTCGAACGAGCCGATATCGAGCGCGGCCGTGCGCGTGACCGGTCCGGACTTGTCGCCGAAGGCATAGGTCAGCCGGGCATTGTTGACCGCTCCCCAGCCGTAGTTCTTCAGCGTGAATTGGGGGAAGAACGCCTGGGCCGCCCCCTCCATGCTGCCGGGGCCCCAGACCACCACATAGGGTTCGAGGTCGCTCTTCGATTCGGCGAGATCGAAATAGACGCTGTCGACCTGGGCCGTGCGGCCGCCCTCATTGGCAATCTCGACGACCAGGAACAGCGGCGCGAACTGCCCGGGGTCGATGAACAGATCCGGTGTCCATTGCTCCTCGTCGGCATGGATGGTGGCATTGCCCTTCCACAGATCCATGATCGCGGCGGAATTGAGCTGGATCCTGAGCGCGCCGGACATGTTCACGGCCTTGTAGGCGTATGAGACCAGGTCCTGGTCGGCGCTCTTGAAGTTCTGGTTGAGCTTCTGGTCGATATAGACATTGACCCTGACGCCGCCGGCCTGCACCAGCTGGAGCGGCCTGGCGTCGAGCGGCGCGCGCGCGATCTCCTTGTCGTTCAGCCATTGCGAGCGGAAGGCGCGGCCGTCGGGAAGGGTCAGGGTCCCGGCGCCGTCGCGCATCCCCTTGCTGAAATGCCCTTCGAACACGGTTCCGTCGACCGCCACATAGCGGCCGATGCCGTCGGGCAGGCTGGCGACGAAGCTGCCGGAATACTGGTCACCATTGGCGAACCGCAATGTCCCCTTGCCGGACATCTGGCCGTCTCGCCATTCGCCGTCATAGACCTGGCCCGAACTCAGCTTGAGCCGCCCCGAACCATCCGGGCGGCCGTTGCGCACGCTGCCTTCGTAGTCGCTGAAGACCGCCTTGCGATCATAGGCGGCCGCTCCCTTGGCAAGCCACACCAGCTGGCCGTCGCCGCTGATGATGCCGGCGTGATCGGCGCTCCCGCCGGTGCCCTTCCACAGGAAATCGAGGTCGAGTTGCGGATGCGGGTCCCAGGCAATGAAGGTGCGGCGGACCATGGTCCGCTGGCTCTTGTCCCAGACCAGCTGGCTGCGCTCCTTCCACTGACCGTCGGCGTTCGGCGCCCGTTCTGCGCACCAGGCCGGCCCGGCAGCGAAAAGCGGTGCCAGGACCGCAAGAACAAGAAGCAGTGGCGCCACGCGCCTTTGTTGTCGCCCGACCTGCATATCTTCATCCCCCAGCAGGTATTCTGCCAAATCCTTGCCGATCTTGCCACAATCGGCAAGGACAATACCGACAGGCGGCCCGGGGCTGCGCTTGCTTTGCACGCTCGGGGGCTTGTGCGATCATTCCAGTCGGTCAGCCTGCGTGAGAACCGATGGCGCGGATTTTCGTCTCCCATTCGAGCCAAGACAACGCCATCGCGGCGGATATCATGACATGGCTGCGCGGGAACGGCTTCGACCAGACCTTTCTCGACATCGACAAGGAGACCGGCATCCAGCCGGGGATGAACTGGGAGCGGACGCTCTACCAGCAGATCGACGGCGCCCAGGCGGTCATCCTGATCCTCACGCCGGACTGGCTGGACAGCAAATGGTGCTTTGCCGAATTCACCCAGGCGCGGGCGCTGGGCAAGGCGATCTTTCCGATCATCGTCGCGCCCGGAGGCGAACGCTTCGTCGCGCCCGATATCCAGCAGCTCGACCTCAGGCAGGACCGCGAAAGCGGATTGGAGCGGCTCAGGTCCGAGCTGGTCCAGCTGGCCCTCGACGCCCAGGGCGGCTTCCCATGGGACCGGCAGCGTCCGCCCTATCCCGGGCTCCTCGCCTTCGAGGCCGAAGATGCCGCGATCTTCTTCGGCCGCGACGACGATGTCCGCCGGCTGATCGAACGGCTGAGCGCGCGCCGGGTCCGCGGGGCGCCCAACGTCGTCGCCCTGCTCGGCGCCTCCGGCTCGGGCAAGTCGTCGCTGATGCGCGCCGGCGTCCTGCCGCGCCTCAGACGCGACAAGCGCAACTGGATCGTCCTGCCGCCCTTCCGGCCGCGGCTCGACCCGGTCGGCGAGTTCGCCCGCGCCGCCTGCGAGGCCATCGGCAGCCCCGAGGACTGGCGAAGCTGGCGGGAGCGCTTCGCCTCCGAGGAATGCGCCGCCGCCCTGGCCGACCTCACCGAAGCGCTGCAGACGGCCAGCGGCGCGCGCGAGGCGCACATCCTGATCGCCGTCGACCAGTTCGAAGAACTCTTCACCATCACGCCGCCCGAGGACCGCGAGCGCTTCCTGCGCCTGCTCGGCGCCTCCGGCGACGACCGCACCATGTTCGTCACGCTGCTGTCGACACGCTCCGACTTCCTCGGCGTCCTCCAGCGTGCCGCCGACGGCGTCATGCGCTTCGAGGAATTCTCCCTCGGTCCGATGCAACTGGCGCGCTTGCGCCAGATCATCGAGGGGCCGGCCCATATCGTCGGTCTCACGGTGGAGGAGGCGCTGATCGCGGCGATGACGCGGGACGCTGGCACCGAGGACGCCCTGCCGCTTCTCGCCTTCACCCTGCGCGAGCTCTACGACCGTTACGTGGGCGAGCGGGGAAGCGACGGCGCGCAGCCGCTCACGCTGGTTCAGTACACCGCCCTCGGCGATCCGGCAGGCCATCTCAACCCGCTGGAGAACTCGGTGCGCCGGCGCGCCGACGAAGTGCTTGCCGATGCCGAGCTTGCCGACGAGGAGGCCGCGGCGCTGCGCGAGGCCTTCGTCGGCGGCATGGTCAAGATCGACGAGGAAGGCGAGTATTCGCGCCGTCCGGCCTTCGTCGACGCGCTGCCCGAGAAGGCGCTGCCGGTTCTCGAACGGCTTGCCGCCGCCCGTCTGGTCATCTTCGACGATGAAACCGGCCGCCGCACGGTCGAGGCGGCGCACGAGGCGCTGCTGCGCAAATGGCCGCGCCTCAGGGCCTGGCTCGACGAGGAGCGCGACTTCCTGATCGGCCGCACGCAGCTCGACCGGGCGCTGGCCGACTGGCAGCAGGCCAGCGCCGAAGACAAGACGGAAGCGCTGCTCCAGGGATTGCTGCTCAGCCGCGCCAAGCAATGGCTGGTCGACCATCCCCACGCGCTGAACGAAGCCCAGGCCGACTTCGTCAGGGCGAGCGTCGCGCAGGCGCAAGCCGAGGAGCGTCGTCGCCGCATGGTGCGGCGCGGGTTGGTTGTGGCCGGCATCGGCGTCCTCGCCGTCATCGCTCTTGCCGCCGGACTGGTCTGGCTTCAGCAGCGCAACGTCGAGTCCGCCCGGCGCGAGACGGCGGCGGCGGAGCGCGGCGCCAATGCGACGCTGCTTGCCTTCCGCGCCCGCGCCCACCTGCAGGCCAACGAGCTTGGCGCTGCGGTTAATGCCGCCGTGACCGCGGTCGAAACGCTGCCGACGGCTGAGACCCGCGCGTCGCTGTTCGAAACGGTGATGGCGATCGCGCCCGACCTGACGCGAAGCGCGAGCGACGCCACGCTGCAGCCGAGCCTGCTCGCCCCCGTGCCGGGTTCGCGCGCGCTGATGATCGCCAGCCGCGACGGTCGCATCGCGCTGTGGGAGACCGGCAGCGCAGATGGGCCGCAGGCATTTGCCGCCTTTCCGCCGACCAAGGATTCGGGTCCACGGCCGCCGGTTCCGCAGGCGCTGGCGGTCACCAAGGTCGGCGGTGCCGTCGTCGCTCTCGACGATGGCCGCCTCGTCCGTCTCGACGCCACCGGCAAGTCCGCTGGCGAGACGCGGCTCGCGCCCGACATCGACAAGGCCGCCCTTGCCGCCAGCGGCGACCGGCTGGTGATTGCCTCGCAGACCGACCGCAAGGTCAGCGCCATCCTGTGCGCTGGCGATGCCGGCACGGATTGCACCGCCAGCGCACTTGCCGAGGACTACGCCACCGCGCTTGCCATCGACGGGACGGGCGGCAAGGCGGCGCTGGCACTCCAGGACGCCGGCCTCGTGCTGGTCGATCTCGTCGCCCCGGCCGACGCTTCGGCCGGTCGCGCTTGCCGGCAAACCACAAATCCGCGCCCTCGCATTCGACGGCAAGACCGGACGGCTCGCGGTCGGTGCGGCCGACGGCACGCTCGACGTGGTCGCTGCCGACGGCACGGTGACGGAGCTGGCCAAACAGGATGCGGCCGTCACCGCGCTTGCCTGGGACCCGTCGGCGACGCGCCTCGCCGCCACCTGCGACGGCTTCGCCATCTGCATCTGGGACGTCGCCGCCGGAAAGGCGGCAAAGCTCGCCGCAAGGCTCGTCGGTCACAACGATACGGTTTCGGCGCTCGCCTGGTCGGCCGACGGCACGGCCATCGCCTCCGCCGACATCGGCGGCACGGTGAATTCCTGGACGCTTGCTCCGTCCGATCGGGTGTTCTTCACCCTCGAGGCGGCGGACAATGATCCGCTTACCGACATGGACCTCTCCGGCGACGGCCGCTGGCTCGCCGCCGGCACCGGTGCCGGCAGGGTCGCCGTGTGGGATCTGCAAGGCGACGTCTTCAGCAAGATGTTGTCGGCGCCGGGCATGGGCGAAATCCACTCGGTGCGCTGGCATCCGACCAAGCCGTGGATTGCGGCCGCCGACGAAAACGGCCGCGTCATCGTGTGGACATGGCCGGAAGGCGAGGTGATCGCCGAGAAGAACGTCGGCGAGGGTGTCATCGAGTCGATTCGCTGGCTGCCGGACGGCAATTCGCTTGTCGCCGGCACGCTCGGCGGCGCCATCCGCCTCTGGCCGCTCGGCGGCCAGACGGTGGACTTCAACGCCACCCATCCCGACGCCGTCCTCGGCCTGGCCGTAACCCCGGGCAAGGATCGGCTGCTGTCCACCGACACCGAAGGCAATCTGTGGCTATGGGATCTGGCGACCCGCGACAGGATCGCCATGGATTGGCCGCCGGCGGACAGGGCGGTCGACATCCTTGCGCTCGATCATGGCGGCACCCGCGTGCTCACCGCCGGCAATGGCGGCGTGCTCTCCATCTACGCCCTCGACAAGCCGGGCGCGCCGCAACGCATCGATCTCGGCAGCGCGCAGATCGACGGCGCCGCCTGGAGTCCGGACGACAAGCTGATCGCGGCCGTCGATACCGACGGCTATCTCAAGATCTGGTCGCTCGCCGATGCCGCCATGTTCGTTTCCGTTCGCCTGCGCGGCCCCGAGCCGCCGGCCGCCGATACCGGCATCGGGCCTTTCGGCCATCTGCGCCGCATGGTGTGGCTCCCCGACCGACAGGCCATTGCGATTGCCACCTCCAGCGGCAAGGTCGTGATCGCCGGCATCGACCCGGCCGGCTGGATCGCCCGGGCGCGATCCGTATTCCCGGCGGAGCACGCGCCGGCCGGCGTCCATTGACGGCGCGAAGACAACGGATCAATCGCGGATTGAACGCCCGCGAAGACGTTCACCGCCTGCCCGGTTTCGACGAGGCGCGTGGCCATCGCCGGGCCATGCCCGCCCCGCTCACGCCCATGAAGACGACCATGCCGACGTCAGATCGAGGCCGTGATCCCGCCATCGATATAGATCACCTGTCCGTTGACGAATGAGGACGCCTCGCCGGCGAGGAAGACGGCGGCACCGACGAGTTCCTCGACGGTCCCCCAGCGCCCGGCCGGCGTCCGCTTTTCCAGCCAGCCGGAGAATTCCGGATCGTCGACCAGGGTCTGGGTGAGCGGCGTCTTGAAATAGCCCGGCGCGAGCGCATTGATCTGAAGCCCGTGCTTCGCCCAGTCGGTCGCCATGCCGCGCGTCAGATTGCGCACGGCGCCCTTGGTTGCCGTATAGGGCGCGATCGACGGCCGGGCGAGCTCGCTCTGCACTGAGCCGATATTGATGATCTTGCCGCGTCCGCGCCTGATCATGTGGCGCGCCACCGCCTGACTGACATTGAAGATGCTGGTGACATTGGCGGAAAAAAGCGCCTCCCACTTGTCGATCGGGAAGTCCTCGAGCGGCGAGCGGAACTGCATCCCGGCATTATTGACCAGAATGTCGATCGGCCCGATCCCGGCTTCGATCCTGTCGACCGCGGCGCCGACGGCGCCGTGATCGGTCACGTCGAACACCGCGGCATGGGCCGCGAATCCCGAACCCGTCAGCTCTGCCACCGCAGCATCGACGCTCGCCGCTGTTCTCCCGTTGACGACGATCGTCGCACCGTGTTCGGCAAATCCCTTTGCCAGCGCCAGCCCGATGCCCTGGCTCGAACCCGTCACCAGCGCCGTGCGCCCGCTCAGGTCAAACAATCTCGAATGCATGCGTCCCTCTCCTCCGCGACGACGGCCGGCAAGGCCACGATCGGGCTGCCGCCGTCATCCTAGCGGCTCGCCGTCCTTGTGAGCGTTTCATCGGCCACGCGCGCGTCGCGGTGGCCGTCGACAGGCGCACTCTGGTCGGAGGGGTCCGCCCGGCTTGCGGCCGGGCGCCATCTCGCCCGATCGGATATCCCCGGCGCCCGCATGACGCGCTGCGACGAGACCGGTGGTTCCGCCCCGTCTCCCGCCGGCCCCGGACAATGCCAATGGCAACCCCGCCGCGCGCACCGTGCATTGCGGTGGCCTGTCGGAGCGTCTTGCTGAACGCGCCTGGGACGCAGGTGCAGGAATCTCAAAGAATTCTGCCAAACGCCACCAGCCGCTTCACGGCAACTTCGCAGTCTCGACAAGTTTGACGTCGGACTCGAGGCAGATTTTCTGGACGGTTTCGTTGGCGCAGCGATCGGTAATAAAGGTATCGACCTGCGAAAGATGGCCGATCCTCACCGGAGCGGTGCACTCAAACTTGGTGGAATCGGCAACCAGGATGACATGGCGGGCGTTTGCCACGATCGCCTGGGTCACCTTCACTTCGCGAAAATCGAAATCCAGCAGCACGCCGTCCTGATCGATCGCCGATGCGCTGATCACGGCGAAGTCGACCTTGAACTGCTTGATGAAGTCGACCGCGGCTTCGCCGACGATGCCCCCGTCGGATCCCCTGACAACGCCCCCTGAAATCACCACCTCGATCGACGGGTAGACGCGCAGACTATTGGCGACGTTGATATTGTTCGTGATGACCATCAACCCGTGGTGGTCGAAAAGGGCCTGCCCGACGGCCTCGGTCGTGGTGCCGATATTGATGAAGAGCGACGCGTTGTCGGGGATCATGGCGGCCGCCGCGCGCCCGATCGCCGTCTTCTCCTGCGATGCGATCTTTCGCCGCGCCTCGTATTCGAGATTTTCGATGCCGGAGGGAAACAGGGCGCCGCCATGGATGCGGGTCAGCAGCCTGCGGTCGCACAGGTCGTTGAGATCCTTACGGATTGTTTGTGGCGCCACGTCAAACCTGACGGCAAGGTCGTCCACAAGAACGCGCCCGCTTTCCTTGGCGAGTTCGATGATTTTCGAATGCCGCTCTGGCAGGTACATTTTCGACCCCTGACCGATTTGGTGCTATTCGCTTTCTTCTATCCGAACCCTCTGCTACCCCCCTGATCGCATATCGGTCAAATACGCGAGCAACTCAACCCCACAACACGCGCAAGAACCATTTCCATGTTCTGGAGCCGCCCTCCCGCCGAGGCAACGAAACCATTCTTAAGCCGAAACACCAATTCTGCACGATCAAAACGCTCGCAAATGAACTCAAGACGCTTGAAAACGAACATAAAATGATTGACCGGCTGGCGCCGTTGTAATACGACGGTGGTAAGGGAGGGAGTGCTATTGAGCGCCGCACGCGAGACCGTGCCGATCGACCTTTTTATCGTTGGCGGCGGCGTCAATGGTTGCGGAATTGCGCGGGATGCCGCCGGCCGCGGGCTGTCTGTCGCCCTCGCTGAGCAGGGCGATGTGGCCCAGGCGACATCGTCGGCTTCGACCAAGCTGTTCCACGGCGGTCTGCGCTATCTCGAATATTTCGAATTTCGCCTCGTGCGCGAAGCACTGAAAGAGCGCGAAACCCTTCTCGTCGCCATGCCGCACATCAGCTGGCCGCTGCGTTTCGTCCTTCCCTATTCCCCGGACATGCGCTTCGAGAACGACACACCGACCAGTCAGCTGTTCGCCCGGTTCATGCCCTGGATGAAGGGCCGGCGGCCGGCGTGGCTGATACGGCTGGGCCTGTTTCTCTACGACACGATGGGCGGCCGCAAGATCCTGCCGGCGACGCGCACGCTCGATCTGCGCAACGACCAGGCCGGCCTGCCCCTGCAGCGGCGCTTCGAGCGAGCCTACGAATATTCGGATTGCTGGGTGGAAGATGCCAAGCTCGTCTCCCTGGTTGCGCGCGACGCGGCGGAGAAGGGCGCGCAGATCATGACGCGCACGCGCGTGATCGACGCCCGCCGCGACGGCGACCACTGGCTGGTCACGACCGAATCCGACGGCGGGCAGACGACCCATTGCGCCAAGGTGCTGGTGAACGCGACCGGGCCGTGGGTACAGCATTTCATGCAAGACGTCGTCGAGGTCCAATCGGCCCAGGGTGTGCGGCTCGTGCGCGGCTCCCATATCGTGACGCGCAAGCTGTACGATCACGATCGCTGCTATTTCTTCCAGAGCACCGACGGGCGCATCATCCTTGTTGTGCCTTACGAGAACGACTTCACCCTCATCGGCACGACCGAGGTGGAACACGACGGCTCGCCCGACGACGCCCGTATCAGCGATGCGGAGCGCGACTATCTGCTCGACTTCGCATCGCGCTACTTCAGCAAGCCGGTGACCCGCGACGACATCGTGTGGACCTATTCCGGCGTGCGTTCGCTTTACAATGACGGCGCCAAGTCGGCGACCGCGGCGACCCGCGACTATGTTCTCAACCTCGATACCAACGGACCGCCGCTGCTCAGCATCTTCGGTGGCAAGATCACGACCCACCGCCGCCTGGCCGAGGCCGCCATGGCCAAGCTCGCGCCGTTCTTCCCCGACGCCGGCGGCCGCTGGACCGAGCGCCGACCCCTGCCGGGCGGAGATTTCGCCTACGACAAGGTGTCCGACCTCGTCGCCGCGCTCAAGCAGGACTACCCGTTCCTGTCGGACGTCTGGGCGCGCCGTCTCGTCCGCGGCTATGGCACGGACAGCCGCAGGCTGTTGGCGGACGCCTGCTCGACCGCGGATCTCGGCGCCGACTTCGGCGAAACGCTGACGGCCGCCGAGGTTGACTGGCTGATGGCGCACGAGTTCGCCCGCACGGCCGAAGACGTCGTCTGGCGCCGCACCAAGCTCGGCCTGAGGATGACCCCGCAGCAGGTCGATCTGCTGCAAATCTATATGGACGCGGCGACCGCCCCGCAGGCGGACGCACCGCGCCATCCGCAGCGCTCGACACGTGGCGCCCGCGCCTGATCGAAGAGGTCGAGCCGCAATCAGCCGGCGCCGGGAAGCCACACCGAGGCGGCCGCGCCGCCCGCAAGGTCGCGCCGAAGGTCACTAGTCGACTTCGCGATTTTCAGGGGCAGCGGAGCGTCTTCGCCGGCGCACAAGGGGCACCGCGTTTGATCGTCAACGCCATCACCGGGAAGAGGCCGGATCGCTGTCGCGCGTGGGCCGAAATCGGCCAATCGGGGCGGCTGGAGGAACCGATTTTGGTTCGCGACCGGCCTGATCCGGCCGCAAGACCGTTCGCTCGGGACCGTCTGGCGAAACGGAGGGCCTGAAAAGCAAGCGCTGCCGCTTCGGGTGGAAGCGGCAGCGCTCTCTTTCAGATCACGCCTTCACGGGAGGTCGATCGCTAGAGCGGAAGCTTTCCGTCTGCCATCTCTTTCATGATCTGATCGTAGGGCATGGTCTTGCCCTGCGGCTTCTCGTTGGCGAGCTTCGGCCACGGAGCGCCCGGCTGATTGTACCAGTATTCAGCAGTCTTTTCCGGGTTGAGCTTCGGTCCGCACTTGCCCTGAATGCCGGACTTGCCGATGCGGTCCATGATGCTGTCCTGGGCCGCCGCCAGATTGTTGAGGGCGGTCTCGGGCGTCACTTCGCCGGCCACGGCTTCACCGATGTTCTGCCACCAGAGCTGCGCGAGCTTCGCGTAGTCCGGAACGTTCAGGCCGGTGGGCGTCCAGTACTTGATGCCCGGGCCGCGGAAGAACTGGATCAGGCCGCCATACTTCGAGCCATCCGGATCATCGAAGGACGGATCGTTGACGGTGCTCTTGCGGATGAAGGTCCAGCCGACATGCGACTTCTTCAGGTCGACGGTCTTCGAGGTGACGAACTGGGCAAAGAGCCAGGCCGCCTTGGTGCGATCGTCCGGAACGTTCTTGAGGAGCGTCCAGGAGCCCTCGTCGCGGTAGCCCGCCTTCATGCCGTCCTTCCAGTACGGCCCATGCGGGGTCGGAGCCATGCGCCACAGCGGCTTGTCGTTGGCGTCGACGGTGTTGTTGCCCTTGCTCTTGGGCGCCAGCATGTCGGACGCGAAAGCCGAGTACCAGAAGATCTGCTGGGCGACGTTGCCCTTGGCCAGGCTCGGCAGCGACTGATAGAAGTCCATGCCGAGAGCGCCGGGCGGGGCGTATTCACGCAGCCACTCCATGTACTTGCGCAGGGCGAACTGGGCGGCCGGGCCGTTGGCGGAACCGCCGCGGGTCACGCTCGAGCCGACCGGGACGCAGCCGTCCATGCGGATGCCCCACTCGTCGACCGGATAGCCGTTCGGCACGCCGACGTCGCCGGCGCCGGCCATGCCGAGCCAGTCGTCGGTGAACCGCCAGCCGAGGTCGGGCGCCTTCTTGCCGTAGTCCATGTGGCCGAAGACCGCCTTGCCGTCGATTTCCTGCACGTCGTTCTTGAAGAAGGCAGCGATGTCCTCGTAGGCCGACCAGTTGAGCGGCACGCCGAGGTCATAGCCGTACTTCGCCTTGAACTTCGCCTGCAGGTCCGGACGGTCGAACCAGTCCTTGCGGAACCAGTAGACGTTGATGAACGACTGGTCGGGCAGCTGCCACAGCTTCCCCTGGAACCCGCGATCCTTCAACCCTGTGGCGTCTGCAAGGCCCAGGAAGTCGTTGAGATCGAAGTACGGGTCGGTGACGTCCTTGCCTGGACCGGCCATCCAGTCCGTCAGGTTCCGCGTATACGGATAACGGGCATGGAAGCCGATGAAGTCGTCGTCGTTGACAAAGGCGTCGTAGATCGGCTGCCCAGTCTGCACCTGGGTCTGCAGCTTCTCGACGACGTCGCCTTCCTGGATCACGTCATGGACGACCTTGATGCCCGTGATCTCGGTGAAGGCCTTGGCCAGCACTTCCGACTCGTAGGCGTGGGTCGGAATGCTTTCCGCCACCGTCTTGATCGACATGCCCTTGAAGGGCTCGGCGGCCTTGATGAACCACTCCATCTCCTTCAGCTGATCGTCCTTCGACAGCGTGGAGGGCTGGAACTCGTTGTCGATCCATTTCTTGGCGGCGGCCACCTGATCCGCCGGCAGGCTGTCAGCAGCGCTGACCGGCCCGGCGAACGATACCAGGGCTATGGCAGCGCAGCCGAGAAGGAGCGCTTTCAGCGTCCCTCTACTACTCCTTGTCGTACCCGACATGGGGCTTCCTCCCTTTCCTGGCCTCCTGCTGAAGCCGGCATGCCGGCTGACGTACCTGGTGCGAAGGCCCGAAACACCAAGCAACGCTTCTCGAAAATCCCCGCGCTCACCCCCAGCGCATGACGACGAACATCCACACCAGCGAGATGGCGAGCGCGAACCACAGGTTCGCATTCGTCAAACCGATCCAGGCAAGGTGGATGTAGGCGCTGACCAGCAGGCCGATGAACAGACGGTCGCCGGGTGTGGTTGCGATCGGCAGGAACCCGCGCCGTTCCGGACTGGGCGCAACCACCTGCCAGACGGTCATCGAAAGCAGCATCACCGCGATCACCACGAAGAAGATCGCCGTGGGCATGGTCCAATCCATCCATTGCAGGCCCATGGGTTTCCTCCCGTCTCAGACGCGCCCGAGGGCAAAGCCCTTGGCGATGTAGTTGCGCACGAAGTAGATGACCAACGCGCCCGGCACGATGGTCAGGATGCCGGCCGCCGACAGCAGCCCCCAGTCGAGACCGGAGGCGCTGACCGTGCGCGTCATCACCGCGCCGATCGGCTTGGCGGCCGTGATTGTCAGGGTGCGGGCGAAGAGAAGCTCCACCCAGGAGAACATGAAGCAGAAGAACGCCGCCACGCCGACGCCGGAGCGAATGAGCGGCACGAAGATGGTGATGAAGAAGCGCGGCAGCGAGTAGCCGTCGATGAACGCGGTCTCGTCGATCTCCCTGGGCACGCCCGACATGAAGCCTTCCAGGATCCACACCGCCAGGGGCACGTTGAACAGCGTGTGCGCAAGCGCCACCGCCCACCAGGTATCGATCAGGCCCAGTGCCGAGTAGAACTGGAACACCGGCAGCAGGAACACCGCCGACGGCGCCATCAGGTTGGTCAGCAGCCAGAAGAACAGGTGCTTGTCGCCGAGGAAGTGATAGCGCGAGAACGCATAGGCCGCCGGCAGCGCCACCGAAAGCGAGATGACCGTGTTGATGGCGACATAGGCGAACGAGTTGACGTAGCCCATGTACCAGGACGCGTTCGTCAATATCTTGATGTAATTGTCGAACGTCATGTGGTGCGGATAGAAGGCGAGCTGGCTCATGATGTCGTTGTTCTCACGCAACGACATGTTGAGCATCCAGTAGATCGGCAGCAGCAGCAGCACCAGGTAGATGACCAGCCCGACGAGCCGGATCGGTATTCTGCTGCTTCTCTCCCGGCGCGCCGCGCCCGCGGCGCCGGCCGACATGGCGGATGACTGCGAGATGGTCGCAGCCTGCGTCGTCGAGGTCATCGTTTCTCTCCCGTACCGACGCGCTGAAGGACCTGGTAGAAGACGTAGCTGAAGGCCAGGACGATCAGGAAGTAGATGATCGAGAACGCGCCGGCCCGTCCCACGTCGAACTCGCCGACGGCGATCTTCACCAGATAGATCGACAGGAACGTCGTCGTGTCGCCCGGTCCGCCGCCGGTGAGCACGAACGGCTCGGTGTAGATCAGGAACGAGAACATGAAGCGCAGCAGGATCGCGATCGTCAGAACGCCGCGCATCTTCGGCAGCTGGATGTAGCGGAACACCGCCCACGCCGAGGCGCCGTCGATACGCGCCGCCTGGTAGTAGGCATCCGGGATCGCGCGCAGACCGGCATAGGCAAGCAGCACCACCAGCGGCGTCCAGTGCCACACCTCCATCAGCAGGACCGACACCCAGGCCTCGATCGGCACCGCCGGATAGTCGAAGTGAATGCCCAGCGTGTGATCGATGAAGTGACCGAGCAGACCGATGTCGGGACGCAGGAACACGACCCAGATCGTGCCGATCACGTTCCATGGAATAAGCAGCGGCAGGGCCACCAGGACCAGGGTCAGCGAGGTGGCCCAACCCGCCTTTCTCGGCATGGTAAGCGCAACCGCCACGCCCAGCGGGATCTCGACCAGAAGCACCAGGCCCGAGAAGATGAGCTGGTTGATCAGGGCGTCGTGCAGCCGCGTGTTATGCAGCATCTCGCGATACCACTCGGTGCCGACGAATGACCTGTGGGTCGAATCGAAGATGTCCTGGACGGAGTAGTTGACCACCGTCATCAGCGGGATGAGGGCGTTGAAGGCGACCAGCAGGAATACCGGCAGAACGAGGAGCCAGGCCCGGTTATCGAAAGTCTTTTGCATTCCGCCCGCTCCCTATTCGAGGACGTCGCCGTTGGCGTAGAGCCGGGTCCATTCGGTCGGGAAGGCGAACCAGCCGGCGCCGCCGCTCACCGCGACGTCGTCGCTGACCTTCGCCTTGACCTGGTACCCGGCGAGCCGCGCCGTGACGATCTTGTAGTCGCCGAGGTCCTCGACCGAGGTCACCTCGGCTGCCATGAACCCGTCGGCGGCGCTCGCCCGGTAGCGCACGAACTCGGGTCGGATCCCCAGCTCCAGCTTGCCCGTCGCCCGCCGCGCCCGCTCCGCTTGGGCCGGATCGAGCGGCACGATGTTGCCGTTGAGCCGGGCGTTCGAGCCATCGATCTGGCACGGCATGATGTTCATGCCCGGGCTGCCGATGAAGTGCCCGACGAAGGTATGCGCAGGGTTCTCGAACAGGTCGCTCGGGCTGCCGACCTGCACCGCCCGCCCTTCGTGCAGCGCCACCACCCTGTCGGCAAAGGTCAGCGCTTCGCCCTGGTCGTGCGTCACATAGATGAGGGTGAGCTTGAGTTCCTGATGGATCTCCTTGAGCTTGCGCCGCAGCGTCCACTTGAGCTGAGGATCGATCACCGTCAGCGGCTCGTCGAACAGGATCGCGGCGACGTCGCTGCGCACCAGACCGCGGCCCAGCGAGATCTTCTGCTTGGCGTCCGCGGCAAGCCCGTGCGCCCGCTTGTTGAGGTCGGCGGTGAGCCCCAGCATCTCGGCCACCTGATGCACCCGGCGGCGGACTTCCTGCTCATCGACCTTCCGATTGCGCAGCGGGAAGGCGAAATTGTCGAACACCGTCATCGTGTCGTAGATGACCGGGAACTGGAACACCTGCGCGATGTTGCGCTGCGCGGTCGGCAGCCGGGTGACGTCGCGTCCGTCGAGCAGCACCTGCCCCTCGCTCGGGAACAGCAGGCCGGAGACGATGTTGAGCAGCGTCGTCTTGCCCGACCCCGATGGTCCGAGCAGCGCATAGGCGCCGCCGTCCTCCCAGACCATGTCCATCGGCTGCAAGGCGTAGTCCGCCGCCGATTTCGGCTTGCGCATGTAGCTGTGCGCAAGATCCTTGAATTCGATCTGTGCCATCAGTGAGCCTCCTCGCCGGCGGCGACCTGATCGGGCACCGCGACGAGCTTGCCGGCATCGTCGAAGACGAACAGCCGGTTGGGATCGAGATAGAACTGGATGGCCTCGCCCAGGTCGAAGCTGTGGATCCCCTCCACCGAGGCGATCATCGTCAGCTCGCCGTGCTGGCCGTGGATATACGTCTCCGAACCGTTGACCTCGGCGAGCGCGACGGCCACCGGAATGGCGACCGAGTCGTCGCGCTGGCGGTTGAGATTGATGTGGTTCGGACGCACGCCGACCCGATACTCGCCTTCGGGCAGGGCGCGCATGTAGGGCGCCCGCGGAAACACCGTCTCCGCCGACAGCCGGCAGCCTTCGGCACCAAAATGCGCCTTCACGAGATTGATCGGCGGATCGGAGAAGATCTCGCTCACCGTCATCGACGCCGGATGGCGATAGACCTCCGGCGCGCGGCCGAACTGCAGGAGCCGCCCCTCGTGCATGACCGCCGTGTTGCCGCCGAGCAGCAGCGCCTCGCGCGGCTCGGTCGTCGCATAGACGACCGTCGTGCGGCCGCCGTCGAACATCTGCCGCATCTCCTCGCGCAGTTCCTCGCGCAGCTTGTAGTCGAGATTGGCCAGCGGCTCGTCCAGGAACAGGTAGGGCGCGCCCTTGACGATGGCGCGCGCCAGCGCCACCCGCTGCTGCTGCCCGCCCGACAGTTCCGAGGGCAGCCGGTCGAGCAGGTGTTCGACGTGCAGGCGCTGCGCCTCCGCGCGCACCCGCCGGTCGATCTCCGCCTTGCCGACGCCGGCCTGCTTCAGCGGCGAGGCGATGTTCTGATAGCAGCTCATCGACGGATAATTGATGAACTGCTGGTAGACCATCGCCACGTTGCGCTTGCGCACGTCGATCCCGGTCACATCGCGGCCATCGACCAGCACACGTCCTTCGGTCGGCCGGTCGAGGCCGGCCATGAGGCGCATCAGCGTCGTCTTGCCGGCCAGCGTCCGGCCGAGCAGAACGTTGAAGCCGCCCTCGACCAGTTCGAGCGAGATACCGTCGATGTAGGTCTCAGCGCCGACGATCTTGCTGACGTTTTCGAGCGCCAAAGTCATGGACTAGGTTCCTTCCAAGGGACGCGCCGCGCGTCACGTCCCGCTGCGTGCGCGATCTGCGAACCTCCGGCCGATTTCGTACCGCTGGCGAGATCGCTCACTTCTGCAAGGAAGACCGGATAGCCGCGACCTGCCGCGTCACCGGCGACGCCGCATCGAAGGATGCCGTTGCCGATACCGAAAACGACATGTGCCGCTTGCCCGCGCATGGCTGCTCCCCCAACTGAGGCGTCGCGGCGTTGTTCGCCGTCTCCCGAAAGCCAAAGGAAGGTTTTCCGAAATTATCCGGAATGTCAAACGAAATTGCGCGATGCCGGCGAAACCTTACCGGGGGTCGGCCGTTTCAATGAGCGCAACGTCCGATTTTGCACAGATCTGGCGGATGGTTTCGCTGCTGCAGTGATCGGTAATGAAGGAATTGACCTGCGAAAGGTGGCCGATCCTCACCGGAGCGGTGCGCTCAAACTTGGTCGAATCGGCAACCAGGATGACATGGCGTGCGTTTGCGACAATCGCTTGCGCCACCTTCACTTCGCGAAAATCGAAGTCCAGCAGCGCGCCGTCCTGATCGATCGCCGATGCCCCGATCACGGCGAAGTCGACCTTGAACTGCATGATGAAGTCGACCGCGGCCTCGCCGACGATGCCCCCGTCGGATCCCCTGACAACGCCGCCGGCGATCACCACCTGGATCGCGGGGTGGACGCGCAGGCTGTTGGCAACGTTGATATTATTGGTGATGACCATCAGACCGTGCCGGTCAATGAGCGCCTGGCCGACGGTCTCTGTCGTGGTGCCGATATTGATGAAGAGCGACGCGTTGTCCGGTATCAGGCCGGCCGCTGCGCGCCCGATCGCCGCCTTCTCCTGCGATGCGATCTTTCGCCGCGCCTCGTATTCGACGTTTTCGATGCCGGAGGGAAACAGGGCGCCGCCATGGATGCGGCTCAACAAACGGCGGTCGCACAGATCGTTGAGGTCCTTTCGGATCGTCTGTGGCGTCACCCCGAACCTGACGGCAAGGTCATCGACAAGAACGCGACCGCTCTCCTTGGCGAGTTCGACGATTTTTGAAGACCGTTCCGGCAGGTACATTTGACGTTCGTTCGATTTGAGGTTGCTTTCATATAGACTGTATACGAAACCCCGTAAACCGCACACTGCGCCCAGGGCCCTCCGCCGCCGCAAAAGCGTGACCATGCGCGAATGAAGTGGTCGCGTTCACGTCGCCCGGCAGTTGCCCATGGCGCAACGATCGCTCGTCTCGCGGTCCGTGTCTGATGCCATGGACGGCTCCCGACGAAATGGTCGGTGCGTTTGCGGCCGATCGAATGCGCGCGCGCCATGGCAGCAGCGGTCGCGATCATATCGGACATCGCCAATTCGATCACTCAAGTTCAGGTGCGGCGCGTTGATGCTGTCGCCACTGTCGCATGCGACGGTGACCGGCGCGCACGACGGCACCCGGAGTCCCTCACCGGGCCGTCCGCACGCCTGATCAGTGCCGCCGCCTGCGCGTTGGCGGACTGCCGGAGAAGACCGATTCGGAAGCGCTCACCGGCCAGACCGGCGATGCCGTCGGGCAACCGAAACCCGCCTCAGGACCTGGCAGGCAACCCCGGATTCGCTTTGATTCACCGCCGCTTGGCGGCGCCGACCGGTGTTGTCAGCCGCGCCGTCGCAGAAGTAAACTTGCCGAGCCGAAAGGAGTGCGGCGGGCAATGCAGGTACCGCGCCAGCAGGAGATCATGGACCTTGCGCGCCAGACCGGTCGCGTGAATGTCGAGGATCTTGCCGGCCACTTCGGCGTATCGGCCCAGACGATCAGAAAGGACTTGAAGGAACTCTGTGAACAGAGGCTTCTCGACCGAGTCCACGGCGGCGCCCTGATTGCGTCGAGCGTCCAAAATCTCGCATACGAAGCGCGCCGACAGATCGCAGAATCCCAAAAGCGGGAAATCGGCAAGGCAACAGCAGCGCTGATCCCCAACAACTCATCGCTTTTCCTCGACATCGGCACGACGGCGGAGGAAGTTGCGCGCGCATTGAAGCAGCATCTGGGGCTGCTGCTGATCACCAACAACCTGCATGTGGCGACCATGCTTTATCCGCTCGAGGGCATCAACGTGGTGATTGCCGGCGGAGCGGTTCGTCGATCGGATGGGGGGATCGTGGGTTCGCTCGCGGTCGAACTGATCAAGCAGTTCAAGGTCGATTACGCGGTCATCGGGGTTTCCGCGATCGATGCCGACGGCACCCTGCTGGATTTCGACCTGAACGAAATACAGGTCGCCCAGACTGTCATTGCCAATGCGCGAACGGTTGTGCTCGCCGCCGATTCCAGCAAGTTCGGCCGGATGGCTTCGGCGCGGGTCGGTCGCCTTCGCGATGTCGATGTCTTCGTGACGGACAGGATGCCGTCGCAAGAGATCAGAGAGCTGTGCGCGCGCGAGGAAGTCCGCGTCATCGAAACCGCAATCGATCGGCCCCCGATCGCGACGAACGACCAGAGAGGTTAGCTCCGGCAGGCGCCGATGATGGTGGACCGCCGACGCAAACGCGCGTACTGCCGTTCTGCCGGGTACTCCCCGCATCCGGGCCCCGGACGCACCGCCGCCGTGGCGCTGTCGCATGCGTTCGACTGCCCGCCGCGACGATCGGCCCGGCCCGATTTTGCCTTCGCGGCGCGCGCGCAGCGAAGGCGCTGCGGCCCGCCAGCGTGCGATATTTTCGTTGTGAATTTCGTATTGTGTGCTACATTTTCAATATGAACCATAAAACGAAACTTACGAAACCTATATGATGGATCGCTTTGCACGGGCCGCGGCTGTTTCGCTGCCGGCCTTGTGCCTCGGCGCGCGATCGACGAGGGCCTGAAATGCTCGGTGGGGTCACCGCGGATCGGCTTCCTGAACAGGCAGACGTCGTGGTGATTGGCGGCGGCGTTGTCGGCAGCGCGATCGCGCGCGAATTGTCCCGCTACGTCCTGACCGTCGTCCTGCTCGAACGCGCGCCGGATGTTGCCACCGGAACGTCAAAAGCCAACAGCGGCATCCTGCACGCCGGTTTTGATGCCGACCCCGGCACCTGGAAAGCGCGCCTCAACGTGCGCGGCGCGCACCTTTACCAGACGGCCAGCGAGGAACTCGGGATCCCGCGACGGCGCGTCGGGTCCCTGGTCGTGGCGACCGACGAAGCGCAGCTCGCCACCCTCGATGAGCTTCGTCGCCGCGGCATCGAAAACGGCGTGACCGGGCTCGCGCTCTGGCGCCCCGACGAATTGCTCAAGCATGAGCCCAACCTCTCTTCCGAGGTCACGGGCGCCTTGTGGGCGCCGACGGCCGCGATCGTCTGTCCGTTCCTGGCGACGATCGGGTTTGCCGAGAACGCCATCCGCAACGGCGTCCGCATCATCACCGAGTGCGAGGTCATCGGCATCGACGTGGTCGACGGGGCGACAACCGCGGTCGAGACGACTCGCGGCCGCATTGCGACGCGTTTCGTCGTCAATGCCGCCGGGGTCCATTCCGGCGAGGTCGCGCGGATGGCCGGCGACGACAGTTTCACCATCACGCCCCGGCGCGGTGAATACATGCTGTTCGATCACTCCGTCGGCGAGCTGGTGCACTCGGTCATCTTCCCGACGCCGAGCAAGGATTCCAAGGGCATCCTTGTGGCCCCGACGGTTCACGGCAATATCTTCATCGGCCCGAACGCGCACGACATCGGCGACCCGGAAGATCACGAGACCACCGGCTCCGGCTTCAATGAGATCATTTCCGGCGCCAGGCGCATCCTGCCGAAATTGCCGCTGGCCGCCGCCATCACCGAATTCGCCGGCGTCAGGGCCGCGGCCGGCCATGATTTTGTCATCGGCCCCTCGCCCGTCACCCTCGGGCTGGTGCACGCCGCAGGCATCCAGTCGCCGGGCCTGACCGCCGCTCCCGCAATTGCCGAAGCGATCGTCGAAAGCCTTGCCGAGGTTGGGCTCAAACTGAAGCCGGACCCGTCCTTCGTGCCGATCAATCCGGTCAAGCCGAAGTTCAATGAATTGAGTGCGGTTGAACGGGTGAAGCTCATCGCGACCGAGCCGCTCTATGGCAGGGTGATCTGCCGTTGCGAAACCATCACCGAGGGCGAGATCGTCGCGGCGATCCGCGCTCCGTGCGGCGCCCGGACGCTTGACGGCGTCAAGCGGCGCGTGCGCACCGGCATGGGCAGATGCCAGGGCGGCTTCTGCGGACCGCGCGTGACCGAGATCCTGGCCCGCGAACTGGGCGTGCCCGTCCCGGCCGTGCGCAAGGACAGTGCGGCGTCGTGGCTGTTCCTTCCCCGCGAGGATCTCGAAACGGCAGAGCAGACCGATGCCTGAGTCTCGCTACGATGTGGTGGTCATCGGCGGCGGCCCGGCCGGCATGGCCGCTGCGCTCAGCGCCAGGGAGACCGGCGCCAGGCGGGTGCTGATCATCGAGCGCGACCGCGAACTCGGCGGCATCCTGCAACAATGCATCCACAATGGCTTCGGCCTGCATCGCTTCGACCAGGAGCTGACCGGGCCGGGCTACGCCCATCGCTACATCGAACTGGTGAAGGCGGCGGGCATCGAGGTGTGGCTCGATTCGACGGTGCTCTCCGCCGATCCTGGAGGCATCGTCACCAGCGTCAGTCCGCAAAGGGGATTGCGCGTCGTCACCAGCTCATCGGTGGTCTATGCCATGGGCTGCCGGGAGCGAACGCGTGGCGCCATCCGTATTCCGGGAAGCAGGCCGGCGGGCGTGTTCACCGCCGGCGCGGCGCAACGCATGGTCAACATGGAAGGCTATCTTCCCGGCCGCGAGGTGGTGGTCGTCGGCTCCGGCGATATCGGTCTCATCATGGCACGCCGCATGACGCTCGAGGGCGCCAAGGTGAAGGGCGTGTTCGAGATAATGCCGTACTCGAACGGGCTCAATCGCAACATCGTGCAGTGCCTCGAGGATTTCGGCATCCCGCTTCATCTCAGCCACAGCATCATCGCCGTGCACGGCGAGGATCGCGTGACCGGGGTCACGGTGGCGCGGGTCGACGAGAAAGTGAATCCGATCCCGGGCACGGAATTCGACGTGGATTGCGACTGCGTTCTCTTGTCGGTTGGGTTGATCCCCGAAAACGAGCTCGGCCGCGCGCACGCACTGGAAATCGACCCTGTGACGGGCGGCGCCATCGTCGACCAATTTCGGCGAACCAACCTTGCCGGCTACTACGCGGCCGGCAACGTGTTGCATGTGCATGATCTGGTTGACTGGGTGTCGCAGGAAGCCGAGATCGCCGGGCATTCGGCGGCGTTGTACGCCCTTGGGAAACTGCCAAGGGTCGACGACTACCGGACCGTCACCGCCGGCGACGGGATTCGATACGTCGTGCCTCAGAAATTGTCGCCGCCCGCCGACGAGTATTCCGTGCGCTTCTATATGCGCGCGCTTCTCCCCCTGGGCGCATCCGTGTTGCGCGTTTACGCGGACGATCAGGTCATCTGGGACACCGAGTACGAGGTCGTCAAACCGAGCGAGATGATCGTCGCCGACATCCCGTGGGAAAAGATCGGTGCGGCCCGAGAGGTCAAGTTCACCGTGGCGCCCGTGCAGGAAGAAGGCGAGCACAAGGACAAACTGGCCGCCGAGGGGACGGCATGATGCGGCGTGCGCAATCGGTTCTCTGTATCGGCTGCCCTACCGGCTGCAGCGGTGAGGTCGTCATCGAGGACGGCGTCGTTGTCGAGATGCACGGCTACACCTGCAAAAGAGGCAGGGCCTATGTCGCGGAAGAGGTCGTCGCGCCGAAGCGCATGGTGACCACGACCGTCCGCGTCAACGACGGTGCCCTGGCCTTGCTGCCGGTCGTTTCCGATCGGCCCGTTCCAAAAAACTCGATCTTTGCTTGTCTTGGCCAGCTCCGGAAAGTCACCGTAACCGCGCCCGTGGCAGCCGACAGCGTGGTTTTGGCCGATGTCCTTGGTCTCGGCGTGAACTTCGTGGCGGCTCGTGACTGCCCAAGCTTCGGCAGTCCCGGGTGGACCGAGGCTGCGCCGCAGAGCGAACTGGACGAGCTTGATGCCTCCGACAGCCTCCAGTTCTTCGAGAAGCAGCTCGACCGGTTGAACAAGCGTCTTCTCAAAGATCCGAAGTCACTGCGTCAGATGTTCATCGACGATGGCGCCCGTGCTGTCGTGTGGGAGTTCCGGCAGGGCGAGCTCGGCGCCGAATTCACCAAGACGCTATGGCAGCTGCTGCTGCGCGACGACGACATGTCAACGATCCTGCAGCGTTTCATCTCCGACGCGCCGCTCGAATCCAAGCGCAAGTTCATCGCCGCGCTCGACGCCCACCTGTCCAACCGTTACCCGATGTTCAAGGGCCTGGCGAAGGACTGGCCGGCGGGGAACCGCATCCAGCCGGCCGCGCGCCCGGCCGAAGAACGCAAGCCGGGCGTCGATCAGGTGCCGACGGACCAAGTCGACTACGGCGCACTCGGCTATTCGACGCGCGAAGTCGGCCTGTTCGACTGGCTCGAAGAGCTGCGCGACAGGCAGCACAAAGACCCGCCCCGTCGCGCCACCTCAACGGCGACGGCTCGCTGAAGCCGACCTGGCACCGCGCGTTCGGTCTCAGCGCCGGCACCGGGGCGCAGAACGAGCATGCCATCGCCTTCTGTCTGCGCGTCGGAATGACGGAATTCTGGCGAGACGAGCATGGGCCGTCGGCATGGGTCTGAGTTTGCCCCGTCCCTGAGTGCTCTGGCCGCTCGCTCGGTTCGCCGTCGCCTCGCCTCATGCGCCGGAAGCGGAAATCCCGATCCGAACGCTGCAGAATCTCGCCCAGGCCTCACGCGCTGATGCGCGGTCGGGTGGCCAACGCGATCGTTGGCGACCGCTGCAGATTGTCACGGTTGAAGGGGGGGTTGGCAGTCTGGTGCCGGCATGGGCAGCAAAGGGGCGGTTTTGGACCTGGATCGGTGCAACGAGGACCGCCGCGTACCGGCTCCTGAAGCAAACATGCTCCGGGGCCCGGCCGGACTTCCAATGCAAGCGAAGCAGGCTTTCGGCCGGTTAGCTGGCGCAGAGCCCGGGAGTTTCTTCCGACGCGGAGCCCCAGGCCGCGACTGCGGCCCGCTTTTTCAGGCGCCCCCGCGGAGGCGCGAGCGCAGCGAGGCTGCCGCGAGCGAAATCATGGCGGAGAGGGTGGGATTTCGAACCCACGGTACGGTTACCCGTACAACGGTTTTCGAGACCGTCCCGTTCGACCACTCCGGCACCTCTCCCGCGACGGCGTCTCTAGCCGCGCGGGCGCGGCAGCGCAAGCCCCAAGCCCCGCCGCCAGTCCCGCTTCCAGGCAGCAGCTTTCCGCCGGCTTTTCCTTGACAGCCGACCGCCCATCCCTATAGTGCCGCCGACTTGGCGCGGCCGCTTTGCCGCGCCGTTTGGTTTTTCTGGAAAATCGGCGGGTTCACCCCGATCTTGGGCGGTCGGACCGGCAGGCTGGATAAGATCATGTTCGCAGTTATCAGGACCGGCGGGAAGCAGTACCGGGTCGCCCCGGCCGATCTGGTCGAGATCGAGAAGGTCCCGGGCGGCGCCGGCGAGGCGATCGCCTTTGGCGACGTGCTGATGGTCGGCGACGACGACGGCGTTGCCGTCGGCAGCCCGACGGTCGCCGGTGCTTCGGTTGCGGGCGAGATCGTCCGCCAGCAGCGCACCGGCCAAGATCCTCGTCTTCAAGAAGCGCCGCCGGCAGAATTTCCGGCGCAGCCACGGTCATCGTCAGGACGTGACCCTGGTGCGCATCACCGAAATCCTCACCGACGGCAAGGCGCCGGCCAAGAAGGCTGCCGCCAAGGCGCCCGTCGAGGCCAAGAGCGAGGCTGCACCTGCGGCCGCCGAGGCAGCGCCGGCCGCCAAGCCGAAGCAGACCCGCGCCAAGGCCGCCGCACCGGCCGAAGCCGGCGAGACGGCAGCGGAAAAGCCGGCGCGCAAGCCGCGGGCAACGACCGCCAAAGCCGACAAGGAATAAGGAGACCCCGCCATGGCTCACAAGAAGGCAGGTGGCTCGTCGCGCAACGGCCGCGATTCGGCCGGCAAGCGCCTGGGCGTCAAGCGGTTCGGCGGCGAGACGG
The DNA here is from genome assembly GCA_963743015.1 of uncultured Alphaproteobacteria bacterium. GTDB lineage: Bacteria > Pseudomonadota > Alphaproteobacteria > Rhizobiales > Kaistiaceae > CAVSRC01. The sequence continues at coordinate 82,491 of CAVUOD010000031.1, read as the reverse complement.
TTCTCGCCGGCAATATCATCGTACGCCAGCGCGGCACCAAGTGGCATCCCGGTGCCGGCGTCGGCCTCGGCAAGGACCACACGATCTTCGCCACCATCGATGGCACCGTGTCGTTCCGCACCAAAGCCGAGGGCCGCACCTACGTTTCGGTCGTCCCGATGATGGCGGCCGCGGAATAGCCGGCTTCCGATCTCATTTGCCGGCGTCTCATCGACCCGGCGCGGAACTGAAGTCAGGGGAGATGGGACACCATCTCCCCTTTTCTGTTCCGCGACGGAGGACGCCATGGGCGACGAGAACGAGGAAGGGCACGCGGGCGGCGAGGCGATCCTCACCACCCGCCTCCTGCTGAGGCGGTGCATGCCGTCCGACCTGCCGGTGATGGCAACCCTCTCGGCTGATCAGGCGGTTGCCGAGAACCTGTGCAACGCGATCGCGCTGGCCGCCGGCGGCGCCTTCGCCGTCACCAGCCGCCGCGACGGTGCCGTCATCGGCTGCGCCGGCTATGGCCCGACCCAGGAGCGGCCGGACACGGTCGAGGCGGGCCTGTGGATCGGCGCTCCCTGGTGGGGCCGCGGCTACGGCACCGAGGCTGCCCAGGGGCTGATCGACCACGCCTTTGCCGATGGCAGGGTGAACATGCTTTGGTGCTCCAACCGGGTCACCAATACCCGCGCCCGCCGGGTCCTCGAGAAGTGCGGCTTCCAGTTTCGCGGCACCGGCATGGTGCGCTCGCCAACCTTCTTCGGCGCATTTCCGGTCGAGCGCTTCGTCCTCGACCGGCGCAACTGGGCAAGTCTCAAGGCGTGGGGCGCACCCGACGCGGAACCGGAGAGGGCAGAGCGTGAATCCGCGGCTTGATCCGACGATCGCGACCGGCCGGCTGGTCCTGCGCCAGCCGCGCACGGCCGACATTGCCGATATCGTCACCGGCGTCGGCGATCCGGCCGTGGCGCGCATGCTGGCGCGCGTCCCCCTGCCCTATGGGCGCAGCGACGCCGAAGCCTTCCTCTCCCTGGTCCGGCAGAACGCCGAGGCCGGCACCGGCCTCAGTCTGTCGATCACCCGGGAGGACCGCGTGATCGGCATGATCGCGATCGAACAGCTGCCGGTCATCTGCGAATTCGGCTACTGGCTGGCCCGCCCCTGCTGGGGAAGGGGTTTCGCAACCGAAGCCGGCGCGGCCATCCTCGCCTATGGCTTCGCCATCCTCGGACTGCGTCTCATCCGCTCCTCCGTCTTCACCGGCAACCGCGCCTCGCTGCACGTCCAGCAGAAGCTCGGTTTCTCCATCATCGGGCGATCGGACCGCGCTTCGCTTGCGCGCGGGCGCGCCGTCCCGCATATCGACACGGTACTGACCCGTGCCCGCTTTGAGGCGCTGCGATGAAATTTCTCGACCAGGCCAAGATCTTTGTGCGTTCCGGCAACGGCGGCAATGGCAGCGTCCATTTCCGCCGCGAGAAGTTCGTCGAGTTCGGCGGACCGGACGGCGGCGACGGCGGCAAGGGCGGCGATGTCTGGGCCGAGGCGGTCGAAAACCTCAACACGCTCATCGACTACCGCTACCAGCAGCACTTCAAGGCTGCCGCCGGTACGCCCGGCAAGGGCCGCAACATGGCCGGCGGCAAGGGAGCCGACGTGGTGCTCAAATTGCCGGTCGGCACCGAGATCCGCGACGAGGACGACGAGACGCTGATCGCCGACCTCGACACGCCCGGCAAGCGCGTGCTCATCGCCCGCGGCGGCAATGGCGGCTTCGGCAACACCCATTTCAAGTCGTCGACCAACCGCGCCCCGCGCCGTGCCAATCCCGGCCAGGAAGGCGTCGAGCTGTGGCTGTGGCTGCGCCTCAAGCTGATCGCCGATGCCGGTCTCGTCGGCCTGCCCAATGCCGGCAAGTCCACCTTCCTGGCGACGGTTTCGGCAGCCAGGCCCAAGGTCGCCGATTATCCCTTCACCACGCTCAATCCGGCGCTCGGCGTGGTGCGCATCGACGGGCGCGAATTCGTGCTCGCCGATATTCCCGGTCTGATCGAAGGGGCGCATGAGGGCGCCGGCCTCGGCGATCGTTTCCTCGGCCATGTCGAGCGCTGCAGCGTGCTGCTCCATCTGGTCGACGGCACGGCGGAAGACCCGGTGGCCGACTACCACACCGTACGCGCCGAGCTGGCCGCCTATGGCGGCAACCTCGACGACAAGCCGGAAGTCGTCGCCATCTCCAAGGCCGACGCGGTTTCCGCCGAACGCATCGACCCGCTGAAGCGGGCCCTCAAGCGCGCCGCCGGCACCACCCCTCTGGTGGTTTCGGCGGCGACCGGCACCGGCATCGACGCGGTGCTGCGCGCGCTCGCCGGCGAGATCGCCACGGCCAAGGCGCCGGCCGATGCGGTGCCGGCCGAGCCGGAGACGCCCTGGCGGCCATAGCCGCAATGCCGGCTGTCGCTGTATAAGGGCGCCGGTTCCGCCCTGATGAAGACCGCTGCAGCCAACCGATGACCGCCCGCACCCCGGAAGCCTTTCGCCGCATCGTCGTCAAGATCGGCTCGTCCCTGCTGGTCGAAGATGGCGGCGCCGGCCGCGTGCGGACCGAGTGGCTGGAATTGCTCGCCGCCGACATCGCCCATCTGGTCAATGGTGGACGCGAGCTGCTCATCGTCTCCTCCGGCGCCATCGCGCTTGGCCGCGGCGTGCTCGGTCTGCCGCAGGGGCCGCTCAAGCTGGAGGAGAGCCAGGCTGCCGCCGCCGTCGGCCAGATCGCGCTCGCCCGCGCCTGGAGCGAGACGCTCGGCCATGTCGGCATCACCGCCGGGCAGATCCTGATGACCCTCGGCGATACCGAGGAGCGCCGCCGCTACCTCAACGCCCGTTCGACCATCGCCACCCTGCTCAAGCTCAGGGCCGTTCCGGTGATCAACGAGAACGACACCGTGGCCACCAACGAGATCCGCTACGGCGACAACGACCGGCTGGCCGCCCGCGTCGCCACCATGACCAGCGCCGATCTGCTCATCCTGCTCTCCGACGTCGACGGCCTCTACACCGCCTCGCCGGCCCTTGACCCGGAAGCCACGCTGGTCGAGACGGTGGCGCGCATCACGCCCGAGATCGAGGCGATGGCAGGCGCCGCGGCTTCCGAGAATTCCCGCGGCGGCATGAAGACCAAGCTCGACGCCGGCCGCATCGCCACCGCCGGCGGCACCACCATGGTGATCGCTTCCGGCCGCGCGCCTCACCCGATCCGCACCGTTTCGGCCGGCGGACGCTGCACCTGGTTCCTCGCCGAGGGCAGCCCGGTGACTGCCCGCAAACGCTGGATTTCGGGCCGGCTGGAAACGCAAGGCGCGCTGGTCGTCGACAAGGGTGCGGTGCGCGCGCTGCGCGCCGGCAAGAGCCTGCTGCCGGCCGGCGTCAAGCGCATCGAGGGCCGCTTCCAGCGCGGCGACGCCGTCGACATCGTCGGCCTCGACGGCCAGGAAGTCGGCCGCGGGCTGGTCGCCTATGACGCGACCGATGCCGAGCGCATCGCCGGGCGCAACAGCCACGAGATCGAGGCGATCCTCGGCTATGCCGGCCGCGCCGAGATGATCCACCGCGACGACATGGCGCTCAGGGGCGACTGAACCGACAGGCTCGCCGCGGGTCCGGCGCCTATTGCGGGCCGGGCGAGACCTGCGGCACAGCCGGCTTGGCCACGATCTGCTCGCGGAAGAAGATGTAGAGGCCGGCCGCCACGATGATTGCCGCGCCGGCAAGCACGTTCCAGCTTGGCACTTCGCGGAAGACGAAATAGCCGAACAGCGCCGCCCACACGATCATCGTGTACTGATAGGGCACCACCACCGAGGCCGGCGCCAAGCGCAGCGAGCGGTTCACGGCGACGATCGCCACCAGCGCGGTCACGCCCAGCATGGCCAGCATCGGGATATCGTGGGCGTGTGCGAATGGCCGCCAGTCGAACGGCGCCAGCACGGCCCCGGCGATCAGCGTACCCATCATCTGCCAGGCGGCGAGCGTCAGGTCGGGCGTCTCCCGCAGCCGTCGGGTGACGACCAGGAACAGCGCATACATCACGCTGCCGCTGAACGCGATGAGGGCATGATAGTTGAACACGCCCGACGACGGCTTGAGCGCAATCAGCACGCCGACGAAGCCGACGGCCACCGCCGACCAGCGCCGCCAGCCGATCCGCTCGTTGAGGAAGAACGCCGCCAGGACCGTCACATAGATCGGGCCGGCGAGGTAATAGGTAATGGTGGCTGCGAGCGCCAGGCCCGACACCGCCCAATAGAACAGGAGCACCTCGGCCGTGGCGAAGACCACCCTGAGGACATGCAGCCACGGCTGCTCGACCGTCAGGATCGAGCGGATGCCGGCGCGCAGGACGAACGGGCTGATCACCAACGTCGAAGCGATGCTGCGCACCAGCAGGATCTGACCGGGCGCGTAGATCCCCGCCATCCATTTGGCGAGCGCGTCATTGGCCGAGAACAGCACGAAGCCGGCCAGCATCAGACCGATGCCGGCCGGGATGTTCTGTCTGTCGTCGATGGACTGGAAAGGGCCGGCGGGAGAAGGCATGGCGAGAGGCACTCAGGATGGGCCAGCGGTCATCGCGCGGCGGCTCGGCCAAGTCCAGCGGAATCCGCGCGGATCAGCCGGGCCTGTAGCGCAGGCCGTCCATGATGATGCGCAGCACCGGGCGGACGCGCTCCTCCCAGTTGCCGTCTCCGGCAACCGTCCATGTACTCGCCGCCACCGCCAGCAGCACGTCGGCCGGATCGAGATCGCCGCGCACCTTGCCGGTCCCGGCCGCCGCATCGAGCAGCAGCGTGACGGCGCTCTTCATGCGCTCGCGCGAAAAGGCGGGGGCATCCGCACCGGGCTCGAAGATCGAACGGACGACGTCCATGAGCCCGCGCTTGGTCGCGATCAGGCCGGCATAGCGGGTCAACCATTGCTCCAGTGCCTGGTCCGCCGGCATCGCCTCAAGCAGCGCCGGCGCCGCATCGCTGAGCCGCTGCACCTCATTGCGATAGACCGCCTCGACCAGCGCTTCGCGGGTCGGGAAATGCCGGTAGAGCGTACCGATCCCCACCCCGGCGCCTTCCGCGACCGCCGACAGGGTCACATCGCCCTTTGAAGACGTGAACAATTTCAAGGCCGTAGCCAGAAGGCGCTCGCGATTACGGCGCGCATCGGCACGCGGGCGACGTGATTCTTCAGATTTGGGCACGGCACGCCTCTTGAAAAACGGAGGACCCTCCGTATATGAAACCGGAGCTTCCTCCGTTTCCCCTTATATAGCTTCTCCAAGGACCGATTCCATGTCCCCATCCCCCTCTCGCAGGGTCTGGTTCATCACCGGCGCCTCGAAAGGCTTCGGTCGTGTCTGGACCGAAGCGGCGCTGGCCCGCGCCGATCATGTCGCAGCCGCCTCCCGCACGATCGCCTCGCTCGACGCCCTGCCCATGGTGAAGCGCGAATATGCCGAGCGCCTCGCCAACTGGGAGGCATGGAACGACGTGGCGCTGGAAGCCCAGGGCACGATCGCCGCCTGATCGTTCGCATTCAACAAGGACAATCCCATGAGCAAGACATTCGGCTTCGAATCCACCACCGACGAAGTGCTGGACGGCATCGACCTTACCGGCAAGCGCATCCTCGTCACCGGCGTCTCGGCCGGCATCGGCGTCGAGACGGCGCGGGCGCTGGTCGCCCACGGCGCCCATGTCGTCGGCGCCGCCCGCGATCTCGCCAAGGCGCGCCGCGCCACGGAAGTGGTGAGCGAATTGGCGAAGACCAAGGGCGGCTTCGAGCTGGTCGAACTCGACCTTGCTTCGCTCGCCAGCGTCCGCGCCGCTGCCGACGCTGCTGGTCGCCAAGGCCGAGCCCTTCGACGTGATCATCGCCAATGCCGGCGTCATGATGCCGCCCAAGGGCACGACCGCCGACGGCTTCGAGACCCAGTTCGGCACCAACCATCTCGGCCACTTCGTCTTCGTCAACCGCATCGCCGGCCTGATGAAGCCGGGATCGCGACTGGTGAACCTGTCGTCGGCAGGGCATCGCTTCTCGGATGTCGACCTGGACGATCCCAACTTCGAGCGCACGCCTTACGACCCGATCGTCGGCTATGGCCGCTCGAAGACGGCTAACATTCTCTTTGCCGTCGAATTCGACCGCCGCCACAAGGCCGACGGAACCCGGGCCACCGCCGTCCATCCCGGTGCCATCCAGACCGAACTTGGTCGGCACATGACCCCGGAGATCGCCGAGGCCATGACCGCCTCAATCAGGCCGAGGCCCGGTCAGCCGCTCTTCACCTACAAGACAATCCCCCAGGGCGCCGCGACCTCGGTGTGGGCCGGCATCGTTGCGGCAGCCGATCTGGTCGGCGGCAAATACTGCGAAGACTGCCATGTGGCGGAATTGACGGCGGATCCGGCGGTGCGCACCGGCGTCCGCGCCTATGCTCTCGACCCCGAGCGCGCCAAGGCTCTGTGGGCCAAGTCCGAGGAAATGGTCGGCGAGCGTTTCGCCTAACCGCCGACCGGGCCGTTGCCGGGGGAATCGTGCCTCCCCGGCAACGCCCTCGCTTCCGGCCCCTGGCCGCCTGTCGGACCCATGGCCGCGGGCTCCGCCCCCGGCCACTGTGCCGCGGGGGAAATCCCCGATCCCCCGCCACAGAATTCCACATCGCCGCTAATTATCTAGTATACTAGTTTTGTTGCGCGCCCGGATCCTGATCGCATTCCGGGTCTGGAGGGCGCATCGACCGCGACGAGGAATCAACACAGAAGACGCAGGAACACGCCATCGTCGTCGCCGTCGCAACCAACGAATTTCACATGAATGGGGAGACACATGCGTCCATCATCGATTCTCAGAACTCTCGCGCTCGGCGCGGTGGCATTGGGCGTCCTCGCGACGTCGGCCCTCGCGAAATATCCTGACCGACCGATCACCCTGATCATCCCGTGGAGCGCAGGCGGCGGCACCGACGCCACCGGCCGGGCGATCGCGGCCGTGCTCCAGCAGGAGTTGGGCCAGCCGGTCAATGTGGTCAACCGCACCGGCGGCCAGGGCGTCGTCGGCCATGCGGCCATCGCCTCGGCCAAGCCCGACGGCTACACGCTCGGCATCATCACCGTCGAGATCAACATGCTGCATTGGCTCGGCCTGACCGACCTGACCGGCGCCGGCTCCTATACGCCGATCGGCCTCTACAATCAGGATCCGGCCGGTGTGCAGGTGCGGGCCGATGCGCCCTACAACACAGCCCCCGAGCTGATCGCCGCGGCCAAGGCCGAACCCGGCAAGCTCAAGGGATCGGGCACCGGCCAGGGCGGCATCTGGCAACTGGCGCTGGATGGCATGCTGACGGCGGCCGGCCTCAAGGCCAGCGACATTCCGTGGGTGCCCATGGAAGGGGCGGCGCCCTCGCTCAAGGAACTGATGGCCGGTGGCGTCGATGTCGTTACCTGCAGCCGCGTCGAGGCCCAGTCCGTGATCGACGCCGGCAAGGTCAAGGCGATCGCGCTGATGGCCGACAAGCGCAGCCCCAACTATCCGGACCTGCCGACCCTCAAGGAACAGGGCATCGACTGGTCGCTGACCACCTGGCGCGGCTTCGCCGGCCCCAAGGGTCTGCCCAAGGAGGTCGTCGACGTGCTGGTTCCGGCATTCCAGAAGCTGACCCAGAATCCGGCGTTCACCGAGGTCCTCGACAAGCGCGGCTTCGGCCGGGTTTACATGGATCCGCAGGAATTCCAGGCCTTCCTGGAGAGCAATGATGCCTCGCTGGGCAAGGTCATGAAGGAAGCCGGGGTCATCAAGTAGCTGCGCCTGATCGTCACCGCGAGCCATCGTCATGCGCTTCAATGACGCGGTGTTGGGGTTCGTCATCCTGGTTTTCGGGGCGGCAGTTGCCCTTTATGCCTACCTGACGTTCCCAGCCTTGCCGGGCCAGGAATTTGGCCCGGCCTTCTTCCCCACGATCATCGGCACCGTGCTGGCCGGTTGCGGGACGGTCCTGCTCGTCCAGGGCCTGGTCAAGCAAAGGACCGTTCCGCTCGCCCAGCTTGGCGAGTGGGCCCGCCTGCCCGGCCATGTCGTCAACTTCTTCCTCATCTTTCTGGCTCTCATCGCCTACATCCTGTTCACCGACAGCGTCGGTTTCATTCCCGTATCCTTCCTGATCCTCACCGGCCTGATGATGCGCTTCGGCAGCCGCTGGGTGACCGCCGTCGGCATCGGCCTGGCGGCGACCCTGCTCATCCACACGGTGTTCTACAAGCTTCTGCTCGTGCCCCTGCCTTGGGGTATCCTGCAGCCAGTGGAATGGTGACCGATCGTGCTTGAACACGTCCTCGAAGCCTTCCAGCTGGTCTTCCAGCTCCACGTTCTGGCGGTCATCCTGTCGGCTGCGGCTTTTGGCCTGTTCGTCGGCTCGGTTCCCGGCCTGACGGCGACCATGGCGACGGCGCTGCTGGTCCCGGTCACCTTCTTCATGGACCCGATACCGGCCATCGCGGCCATCGCCACCTGCGCCGCCATGGCCATCTTCGCCGGCGATATCCCGGGCGCGCTGCTGCGCATCCCCGGGACGCCCGCCTCGGCGGCCTATGTCGACGAAGCCTTCGCGCTGACCCGCAAGGGCCAGGCCGAGCGGGCACTTGGCACCGGCCTCATCTGTTCGGCATTGGGCGGCCTGTTCGGCTCCGCGGTGCTGTCCACCTCGGCCCCGGCGCTGGCGGAATTCGCCCTCAACTTCTCGACCGACGAATTCTTCTGGCTGGCCTGCCTCGGCCTCACCTGCGCGGTGATCATTTCCTCCAACGCCCCGGTCAAGGGGATCGTCTCCCTGTTCCTCGGCCTGTTCATCTCCACCGTCGGCCTCGGCATCATCGCCGGCTATCCGCGCTACACCTTCGGCATCACCGAGCTGATGGGTGGCGTCAGCTTCATTCCGGCGATGATCGGCATGTTCGCCATCTCCGAGATCCTGCGCTACACCACCGAGACCAAGCCGCAGCCGCAGATCGCGCAACGCCGTTTCGGCAATCTGTTCGCCGGCATCGGCGAGACCCTGTTGAAGTACAAGGTCAACTTCCTGCGCTCGAGCATCCTGGGCACGCTGATCGGCATCCTGCCCGGTGCCGGCGGCGATATCGCTGCCTGGGTCGCCTATGCCACCAGCAAGAATTTCTCGAAGGAACCCGAGAAATTCGGCACCGGCCATATCGAAGGCATCGTCGATGCCAGCTCGGCCAACAACGCCGCGCTCGGCGGCACCTGGGTGCCGGCCATGGTGTTCGGCATTCCGGGCGATTCGATCACCGCCATCGTCATCGGCGTCCTCTACATGAAGGGCATGAACCCGGGACCGACCGTGTTCATCCATTCGCCGCAGCTCGTCTACGCGGTGTTCCTGTCCTTCTTCCTCGCCAATATCCTGATGGTGCCGCTGGGTTTCATGGCCATCCGCATGTCGCGCCAGATCCTCCGGGTGCCCAAGCGCGTGCTGATGCCGATCATCATGATGTTCTGCATCGTCGGCTCCTTCGCCATCAACAACACCGCCTTCGGCGTGGTGATCATGCTGGTCCTGGGCTTCGTCGCCTACGTCATGGAAGAGAACGGATTCCCGATCGCGCCGACCATCCTGGGCATCGTGCTCGGCCCCATGCTGGAGCAGAACTTCATCACCTCGATGATCAAGTCGGACGGCAACGTTCTCGCCCTTTTCCAGCGGCCGATCGCCGGCACGCTGGGTGCCGTCACGCTGCTGGTCTGGTTCGTGCCGCTCGGCCTCTATCTCTATCGCCGGTACAGGCGGCCGGCGGCCGATCCGGAGAAGGCCGGGACCAGCGCAGGATAGGAGCCGGACGGATGCGACCGATCGCGGGAACGGACGGCGGATTTCTGGATTCTCCGCGCCGCCGGCCGATACGCTAGTCTGGCCCATGCGCCTCGTCACCCCGATCGAACGTGTCCTGATCGCCCTCGGGCCGAGTCGCAACATCGCGCTGCTCGACCTCGACGAGCCCGTTTCGTCGGCCGCTGCCCTGGCTCAGGTCATGGCCTGGGTCGATGCATGGCCGCGCTTCGGCATGGTCTTCCGCGAATATGGTCCCTGGTATCGCGCCCAGCAGACGCCCGTCGATCCGCTGCGCCACGTCGTCGCCGTCGATGCCGGCGACGCCTCCCGCGAGACGCTGCTCGTCGCGACGCTGACCGGCACTCTCGACCCGGACATTCCGCCGTGGCAGGTCGTCCTGGTCAATCCGGCGGACGGCGAGGGCAACGGCCCGTGCCGGGTCGTCGCGCATTTCGATCACGCCATCGCCGACGGCGTGCGCTTCGTGAACCTTCTCTCGGCGGCGCGTCAATACGAGCGACGCGCAGACGAATTCGCCGCCCTGGCGGAGCGGCTGCCGCGGCTGTCGCTGGACGCGTTCCTCCGAGCGCCGCGCGATCCGCGCGTGAGCGTGCCGGACGTGGCTGTTCTCACCACCGAAGTCCACGGCGACCGGACGGACAATGATGCCGATGCCACCCGACCGACCCGACGGCTCACCCGGGCGATCACCCGCGCCGTGGCCGAGGTCGTCAAGGATCGCCGCCTCAATCGCCGCTGTGCCGCCGTCACCATGATCGGGCGACGGCAAGCGAGCGAGGCCAACGCCATCACCGCCATCGAGGTCGAATCGGCGGCAGCCGACGACCCTCCGCAGAGACAACTGCCGGTGAGTGCGCTGATCGGTATGCTGGCGCGCCAGCGCTGGTACATGCAGGCAGGGCAGAACCTCGCCTCGGTCTTCCCCGCAAGGCTGGTCCGTTGGCTGACGGCCAGGATGGCGACGCGCTGGGACGGGATCCTGACCCTGGTGCCTTTCGGCCGCCGGCCGCTCTCTTTCGCCGGCCGCAGAATTGCGGAGACTCTGGTGCCTCACGGTCCCGATCGTGCCGGTGCCGCTGATGCTCATCGCAGCCGCCTATCGCAACCGTTTCCACCTGACCGTGGTGACGGCGGCCACCTGGCACGGCAAGGCGAAAGCCTTCGCCGCCGCCCTCGGCGAGGAACTGAACGGTCCGGCCCCGCGTTCCTAGAACCGCGACCGCTTGCGGGTTGCGCCCCCGTGCCCCCCGTGCCAAACACGCGCCGCCCGGCTACAATGGCCGCGGCAAATCTGGATTTGGTGTCATGAGCATAGCGGAAATCGCCGAGACGCCGGCAACCGAGACCGGCGTCGCCGAGACCATGGGGAAGATCGGCCGTGCCGCCCGCCGCGCCCAGCGCGCCCTGGCGCTCGCCTCGACCGAAGCCAAGAACCGGGCGCTCACCGCCGCCGCCGCGTCGCTGCGTGAGAACGCCGCGACGATCCTTGCCGAGAACGCCAAGGACGTCGCCGACATGAGAGAGGCCGGCGGCAGCGCCGCCTTCATTGACCGGCTGACGCTTACCGAGGCGCGCATCGAAGCCATGGCCAAGGGGCTGGAGGCGATCGCCGCCCTCGCCGATCCGGTCGGCAGCGTCACCGCCGAATGGGATCGCCCGAACGGGCTCCACATCGAGCGCGTGCGCACGCCGCTCGGCGTCATCGGCATCATCTTCGAGAGCCGCCCCAACGTCACCGCCGATGCCGGGGCGCTCTGCCTCAAGGCCGGCAATGCCGCGATCCTGCGTGGCGGCTCGGATTCGTTCCGCTCCTCGACCGCCATCCATCGCTGCCTCGTCGCGGGCTTGCGCCAGGCGGGCCTGCCGGCCGAGGCGATCCAGATCGTCCCCACCCGCGACCGTGCCGCCGTCGGCGCGATGCTCGCCGGGCTCGACGGCAATCTCGACGTGATCGTGCCGCGCGGCGGCAAGGGCCTGGTCGCCCGCGTGCAGAAGGAAGCGCGCGTGCCGGTCTTCGCCCATCTGGAGGGCATCGTCCACGTCTATGTCCACGCCAGGGCCGATCTCGCCATGGCCGAGAAACTGCTGGTCAACGCCAAGATGCGCCGGGTGAGCATTTGCGGTGCCGCCGAGACCCTGCTGGTCGACAGGGCGGTCGCCGCCACCCACCTGAAGCCGCTGGTCGAGGCGCTGCAAAAAGCCGGTTGCGCCATCCGCGGCGATGCCGCGACGCAAGCCGCGGTCGCTGGCGTAACCCCCGCCGCCGAAGCCGACTGGACTACCGAATATCTCGACGCGGTGATTTCGGTGAAGGTGGTCGACGGGCTCGACGCGGCGATCGACCATATCGAGCGCTACGGTTCGCACCACACCGACCTCATCGTCACCGATGACCAGGCTGCCGCCGACCGCTTCATGGCGGAAGTCGATTTCGGCGATCGTGCTGCACAACGCCTCGACCCAGTTCGCCGATGGCGGCGAGTTCGGCATGGGCGCCGAGATCGGCATCGCCACCGGCCGCATGCATGCCCGCGGGCCGGTCGGCGTCGAGCAGCTCACCAGCTTCAAATACCGCGTTCGCGGCTCCGGTCAGGTGAGGCCTTGAGCGTCGGCAGCGGCGCTGCGGCACAGCGCCCCGCCGCACCGATCGTTGCCCTGCCCGCCGTTCCGGCCTTTCTGCCGGCATGCGCATCGGCCTGTTCGGCGGCTCCTTCGATCCCGCCCATGACGGCCATCTGCGCGTCAGTCTCGAGGCGCTCAAACGCCTGCGCCTCGATCAGGTCTGGTGGCTGGTCTCGCCGCAGAATCCGTTGAAGCCAAACGCGCCGTCGAACGACCTCGCCCGGCGCATCGCCGCGGCAGAAGTCGTCGCCGGGCACCCGCGCATCCGCGTGACCGGCATCGAGGCCGAACTCGGCACCACCTATTCGGCCGAGACGCTGGCCCGCCTGCTGCCGCGCCTCACCGGGGTTTTCCCGGTGTGGATGATGGGCGCCGACAATCTCGCCAGCTTTCACCGCTGGCGCGACTGGCAGCGCATCGCCGCCAGCCTGCCGATCGCCGTGTTCAACCGACCCGGGGACGCTTTCCGAGCACTTTCCGCCCCCGCCGCCAAGGCGCTGGCCCGCTTCCGCGTGGACGTTGCCGACGCCCCGGCTCTTGCCGCAACCCCGCCGCCGGCCTGGGTTTTCCTGCCCTCCCCGCACATCGACATCTCGTCGACGGCACTGCGCCGCCGCCGGTCTGGCCCAAACCTTGCGTCTTGAAAGCGTCACCGTTGGGCGCTTATCTTTAAGGTGCGCCTGATTTGCTTTGGCGCTGAAGGAGAGGGAAACGACACTGACAAGCGCAGTTCGTAGTGAGGTGGCGGAATTCCGCGCACCTCGACTTGCGGCCGAACGCCGTGAACTCGCAGCGGCGGCCGCCATCAAGCTGGTCCGAAAAAGTCTTGAAGACTCCAAGGCTGAGGACATCGTCCCCATCGACATCACCGGAAAATCGCCCGTCGCCGACTGGATGGTCGTTGCCTCCGGCCGCTCGCAGCGCCATGTCGGCGCCATCGCCGAGCGTCTGGTCCGCGAGCTGAAGGCGGCCGGCGGCACCGGCATTCGCGTGTCCGGCGAGCGCCAGTGCGACTGGGTTCTGATCGACGCCGGTGACGTCGTCGTGCATATCTTCCATCCGGAAGTACGCACTTTTTACAATATCGAGAAAATGTGGCTGGCCGACCATCCGACCGACCCGGTCCTGGTTTGACCCGTTGCAGGCGCTAGCCAGGCGCCACGCCCGATGCAGATGACTGTCGCCGCGATCGGCCGCATGAAGGCCGGTGCGGAGCGTGAGCTTGCCGAGCGTTACCGCGACCGCGTCAACAAGGCCGGCCGCCGGCTTGGCCTGTCGCTTGCCGTCCGCGAGTTTCCCGAAAGTCGCGCCGCCTCCGCCACAACCCGCAAGGAGCAGGAGGCCGCCGCACTGCTCGCCGCCCTGCCGCAGGGGGCAGTGCTGATCGCCCTCGACGAGACCGGAAGGAATCTCGACAGCCGCGCCTTTGCCCAGAAGATCGCCAGATGGCGGGACGACGGCATCGCCGAGCTCGTCTTTGCCATCGGCGGTGCCGACGGCTTCGCGCCGACGGTGATCAAGACGGCCACGCTCAGCCTGGCGCTCGGCGCCATGACCTGGCCGCACCAACTGGTCCGCCTGATGCTCACCGAACAGGTCTATCGGGCGGTGACGATTCTCTCCGGCCACCCCTATCATCGCGACTGAGCCCGGCATTTGCCCCAGCTCTGCCCCGAAAACGGCGGTTTTGGTTGACACATCGTTAGTCGGCTGTGCGTAGCTTGATGCGCCCGGCCAGACAGGGACTTTCCCGGTTGCGACATTTGCGCCTTGCCACACTGCTCGCAGCGACCGTGCTCGCCACGGGGATGGCGGCTGCCCAGTCGGCCGGGGACAGCGGCGCCACCGCCGGCCAGCGCGACGCCCGCCAGGCCGAACTTGACGCGGTCACCCGCGATATCACGCTCAGCGCCCAGCGGCGGGCGGAGCTGGCCAAGGAAATCGACGCCCTCGACAAGGACCGCGCCACCCTCAACCAGTCGCTGCTCGATGCCGGCGATCAGGTGCAGAAGCTGGAAGCGGCAAGCGACCGCACCGAACGCCGGCTGAACACGCTGATGAGCCAGGAGGATACGCTGCGCGCCTCGCTTGGCCAGCGCCGCACCGTTCTGGCCGAGGTTCTCGCCGCCCTGCAGCGGCTTGGCCGCCACCCGCCGCCGGCGATCCTGGTGCGGCCCGAGGATGCGCTGGCCTCGGTGCGCAGCGCCATCCTGCTCGGTGCCGTCGTGCCCGACCTGCAGACGGCTGCCGAACAGGTCGCCAGCGACCTGCACGCCCTGATTGCACTGCGCAAGGAGCAGGAACGCGAGCGCGACCGCCTGCGCGCCGACACCACGGCGCTGCTCGAAGGCCGCACGCGCATATCACTTCTTCTTGATCAGAAGCGCGCCGCCCGCGCCGCCTCGGCCGAGGCGCTCGCCAACGAGCAGAAACGCGCCGCGGCGCTGGCCGCCCAGGCGACCAGCCTGCGCGACCTGATCGCCCGCCTGGAAAGCCAGGAGCCGGCCGCCGCCGCGGCCTCGGCCGAGGCCGAGAAGGCTGCCACGATTGCCCGCGAAAACAGCGGTGGCAGGCCGGCGAAATCGTTGGGCAGGGCCGATCGAATGGCTCCCGCGGTTGCCTTTGTCGACGCCAAGGGCCTGCTTCCCATGCCGGCCAGTGGGCGGATCGTCCGCGCCTTTGGCGACAATGACGGCCTCGGCGGCCGTGCCCAGGGCATTTCCCTGGCCACCCGCGCCGGCGGGCTGGTTTCCTCGCCCACCGACGGCTGGGTAGTTTATGCCGGTCCCTTCCGCAGTTATGGCCAACTCTTGATCATAAATGCCGGGGACGGATATCATGTGCTGCTGGCGGGCATGGGACGAACGGATGTGCAACTCGGCCAGTTCGTGCTTGCCGGCGAACCGGTTGCCGTGATGGCGGAACAGAAAGTCGCGAGCATCGACGCGGTTGACGCCGGTGCGGCGCAACCGGTGCTTTATATCGAATTCAGGAAAGACGGGACCTCTATCGACCCGGCCCCCTGGTGGGCCGCGTCCAATTCGGAAAAGGTTGGCGGATGATGCGCAAAGCCACATTACTGATCGTTGGTGCCCTGTTCGGTGCGCTGGCTACGGTTGCCGTGATGCAGCCGCAGTTGTTCGCGGGTGCAGAGGCCAACGCAGCCGCCACGGACACCTATCGCGAACTCAATCTGTTCGGCGACGTGTTCGAGCGCGTGCGTGCCGACTATGTCGAGGTTCCCGACGATCACAAGCTGATCGAATCGGCGATCAACGGCATGCTTGCCGGGCTCGACCCGCATTCGAGCTACATGAACCCGAAAGATTTCCAGGACATGCAGGTGCAGACCTCCGGCAAGTTCGGCGGTCTCGGCATCGAGGTCACCCAACAGGACGGGGTCATCAAGGTAGTCTCGCCGATCGACAATACGCCGGCCTCGAAGGCGGGCATCCTGGCCAATGACGAAATCATCGCCATCGACGGCGACAGCGTTCAGGGCCTCAGCCTCAACGACGCCGTCGACAAGATGCGCGGCCCCATTGACACGTCGATCACGCTGACCATCAAGCGTCCCGATGTCGCCAAGCCCTTCGATGTGAAGCTGACCCGCGCCGAGATCACCATCCAGGCGGTGCGCTCGCGGGCCGAAGGCGACGTTGCCTATATCCGCATTTCCTCGTTCAGCGAGCAGACCTATGACGGGCTGAAGAGCGCCATCGAGAGCCTCAAGACCAAGATCGGTCCGGACAAGATCGCCGGTTACATCATCGACCTGCGCAACAATCCCGGCGGCCTGCTCGACCAGTCGATCGCCGTCTCCGATGCCTTCCTCAACCACGGCGAAATCGTCTCGACCCGCGGCCGCCGCGCCGACGAGACCCAGCGCTTCAATGCCCATGCCGGCGACCTGACCGACGGCAAGCCGGTGATCCTGCTGATCAACGGCGGCACCGCCTCGGCTTCCGAGATCGTCTCCGGCGCATTGCAGGACCACCGCCGCGCCACCATCATCGGCACCCGTTCCTTCGGCAAGGGGTCGGTGCAGACGATCATCCCGCTCGGCGGCAATGGTGCCCTGCGACTGACCACGGCGCGCTACTACACGCCGTCGGGCCGTTCGATCCAGGCCCAGGGCATCGAGCCCGATATCGTGGTCAAGCAGCCGCTGCCGGCGGATCTCGCCGATCAGGCCGCCAGCATGCCGCAAGGCGAAGCCAGCCTGAAGGGTCATCTGACCCAGGACGGCAAGCCCGAGATGAAGGGCTCGTCGGCCTATGTGCCGCCCGATCCGAAGGACGACATTCAGCTCAACTACGCGCTCGACCTTCTCAACGGCAAGCAGGTGAACACCGCTTTCCCGCCCGACCCGAATCGCGGCATACCGAACTGAAAGCGGGTGGGCGGCACCGCCGCCCACCCGTTCCCGCCGATGGCAGGCTGGAGCCTCTCAGGGCCAGATGTCGGATGATCTGACAAAGCCGCTGGGACTGTCGCCGCCGCGCCGGCCGCGCGGCCGCCTGCGGTGGCCGGCAATCGCCGCCGCGGCCGTCGTTCTCGCCATGGTCGCCGGCGGCGTTATGGCCGGCTGGTGGCTGCTCCACCCGGCGACTTCCGGGCCGACCGCCACGGCGGTGATCGATCAGCCGCCGAAGCCTGCCGCCGCGCCATCGCCCGCCGATAGCGCCGGGAAGGCACCCGGCGGCGCCACGCTGACCGAGGTCAAGCCGATCGGCAGCCTTAGCGAGGTCGGCAAGGTCGTCATCCGCGATCCCTCCCAGCCGGCGGCGCTCAGTCTGGCTTCGGTTCCGGTAGCCGCCCTCATCGAGGACAGCCCCTACGGACCGCTGCCCAGGATCGCCGCCGACGGCACCCGCCCGCTCGACGCCTATGCGCGCCCGCCGGAAGCGGCTCACGGCACCGCGCGCGTCGCCATCGTCATCGGCGGCGTCGGCATCGATGCCGACGGCAGCAGCCAGGCGATTGCGCTGCCCGGCCCGGTGACCCTGGCGCTCGCCCCCTACGGCGCCGATCTCAAGGCGACCATGGCCGACGCCCGCGGCGCCGGCCACGAGCTTCTGCTCCAGATACCGCTCGAGCCGTTCAATTATCCGAGCACCGATCCCGGCCCGCATACCCTGACCGTCAACGCCACGGCGGCGGAGAACGTCGACCGCCTGCACTGGCTGATGAGCCGGTTCACCAACTATGTCGGCGTGGTCAACTACATGGGTGCCCGCTTCACCGGCGAGGCCGACGCGCTGACGCCGGTCCTGGCAGAAGTCGGTCATCGCGGCCTGCTCTATCTCGACGACGGCTCCTCGGCCCGCAGCCAGGCCGTGGCGCTCGCCGGCAACACGCCGGTGCTGCGCGCCGACGTGGTCCTCGATGCCGACCTCACCCCGGCTGTGATCGATCAGCGGCTCGACCAGCTGCGCGCCATCGCCCGCCAGCGCGGCTTTGCCATTGCCACCGGCAGCGCCTTTTCCGTTACCATCGACCGCGTCGCCGCGTTCGCCCGTGCCGCCGCCGATCGCGGCGTCACCATCGTCCCCTTGAGTTCACTGGTTGCAGCAAGCCGATCATGAGCAAGCCGAAGAATTCCATCGAAGATCTGCCCTACCGGCTCAATGTCGGCGTGGCCGTGTTCAACCGCGCCGGCCGGGTGTGGATCGGCCACCGCAGCGACATCGATGCGGAGGGCGAAGGCGAGGGCCACTGGTGGCAGATGCCCCAGGGCGGTCTCGACAAGGACGAAGACCCGCAAGCCTGCGCCTTTCGCGAACTTTACGAGGAAACCTCGATCCGCAGCGTCGAGCTGATCCGCGCCGCCGACGGCTGGTTCGCCTACGACCTGCCGGCCGAGCTTGTCGGCATCTCGTGGAAGGGCCGCTATCGCGGCCAGAAGCAGAAGTGGTTCGCCCTGCGCTTCACCGGCGATGAAACGGAGATCGACGTGCTGAAGCCGGGCGGCGGCAAGCACAAGCCGGAGTTTTCCAGCTGGCGCTGGGAGAGCCTCGACCGCATGCCCGAACTGGTCGTGCCCTTCAAGCGCAAGGTCTACGAGCAGGTGGCGGAGGCCTTTGCCGACATTGCCGCTGGCTGACCCGATCACGGTTCGGCCCCTGACCGCGGCCGACCGCACCGGCTGGCTTGCCATGCGCATCGCCCTCTATGGCGAGGCCGCCCCCGGCGTGCGCGCCGCAGAACTTGCCGCAGAGATCGACATGATGCTCGCCCGCGACGATTGGGCGGCATTTGCCGCCGAAGCACCGGACGCGACGCTCGTCGGCTTCATCGAGCTCTTCGAACGCAACAGCGCTCAGGGCTGCGCCACTTCGCCGGTCTGCTACATTGAGGGGCTGTGGGTCGACGAGGATTGGCGTCGCACCGGTCTTGCGCGACGTCTGGTCGACGCCGCCAGTGCATGGGGTCGCGCGCGCGGACGCACCGAGATCGCCTCGGACGTTCAACTCGCCAACCTGATTTCGCAGGCAGTGCACCAGCACCTGGGCTTCGAAGAGACTGAGCGGCAGGTGACCTATCGCCGGCTGATCGACTAGGCCGCCCCGATCGCCGGTCCGACCATCACTTTTTCCACCGGCCGGCGCAGCGAGCGCGGCATGTCCGGCCCATGGCCGAAGCGCACGACAAAATCCGCCCGCCGCCCGCCGAGACCGAAGCGCTCGGCAAGCTGCCGCCGTACCGCCGCCACCTCGACCGCCTGGTTGAGGAAGGCATGGCTGAGCCCGAGCGTCGTTGCCGCCAATGCGAAGCGCTCGACCGCCCGGCCGGCCTCGACCCAATGCGCCTTGTCGTCGGCCTCCGAGACGAACAGGGCCAGCCCGGCCGACGAGCGCACCTGATCGGTGACCTTCTGGTTCTCGCTCTTGGCGGTGAACACCATGTCGAACAGGACCCGGCCGATCGGCCCGGGCAGGACCGGATTGCCCGAAGCGGCGGCGAACAGCCCGTCGCGGCTGGCCACAGCCTGGCTGTAGCTGAAGCGGATCCACTGCTTCAGTTCGGCGACGAAGGCCGGATCCGCGACCTGGGCGCTGTTGCCCGCGATGATCAGCGCCAGCAGGTCTTCCATTTCCGCCGGCTCGGTGACAAGCCTGACGGCGACGCCGGCACCGCTTCCGGCCGTCTCCAGCGCCTTCAGCTGTTCGGCGGGAACCGCGCGCCCGTCATAGAGCGCCCGTGCGCATTGCCGGCGCGTGATCGCCACGCCGAGTCCGGACGCCTGCGCCGCCGCCCCCGGCTGCAGGGCGACCGTGACGGCGTCGGCTGCCGCGTCGAAACGCGGCTCGGCGGCAAGGCCGAGCAGCGGCGCCGCCTGAACCATGTTTTCGGCCGCACAGCCGAGGCTCGCATAGAGATGATGGTCGTCGGGATCGACCACTGCGCAGCGACGCGAAAAATCCGGTGCGATGGTGATCGCCCGCTCGCCGGCTGCAAAGCGCCAGGCCTGCGTGTTGTGGCTGTTGGCGGCCAGTGTTGCCGCACGGACGAGTTCCCACTGCTGGTCGGAAGCCGAGGCGCCCGGCGCCAGGGAACGCCTCACCGCCTCGGCTTCACCCTCCCATGCGTCGCGACCGTCACGGGCCCACAGCGTGGTTCCACCTCCGCCGGCAGCGGCTGCGCCGACGATGATGGCGGTGCCCGTGATGAGTTGCCTTCGATTCACGACACTGCTGCCCCGCCGCAATAGTGCCAGCCAAGCCGCGGACGACCTTGACCCGAATCAACTCAGCAAAACGGGGGCCGCGGCCCCCGATATCGCTGTCAAAAAAGCGGTCGCGTGCGGGCTTCAGAGCGCCGTCTGCACTTCCCGCAGCTGATGCAGACGTGCCTCGGCGATGTCCCGGCTGGCGCCGTCCTTGGCGTCGGCCACGTCTTCCTCGGCGTTCTTGACTTCCTGCTCCAGCCAGTCGGGATCGACCTCGGCCATCGGGATCGCCTGCTCGGCGAGGATGGTCAGGCCGCTGGCATTCACGTCGGCAAAGCCGCCGCGCACGAAGATGCGCTCGGTCGCACCCTCGCGGGTCACCTCGACCACACCCGGCCGCATCGTCGACATATAGGGCGCATGGCCCTTGAGCACCGTGAAGTAGCCTTCGGAGCCGGGCACTACGACCTGCTCGACCGGCGCCGACATCAGCAATCGCTCGGGCGAGACCAGTTCGAACTGGAAGGGATCTGCCATCTCAATTCAGCGAGTGGCGAATAGCGAGTAGCGAATAGAAAATCGCCGCGTCACGCTCTCCGCCAATACCCTTCGCTGCTCCCTTTTTCCCTATTCGCTACTCACTAATCGCTATTCGCTTCGCCTACGCCGCCTCGGCCGCCAGCTTCTTCGCCTTTTCGACCGCCTGCTCGATGGTGCCGACCATGTAGAAGGCAGGCTCCGGCAGGTGGTCGTATTCGCCCGCGACCAGGCCCTTGAAGCCCTTGATGGTGTCGGCAAGCTCGACAAACACGCCCGGCGCGCCGGTGAACACCTCGGCGACGTGGAAGGGCTGCGACAGGAAGCGCTCGATCTTGCGGGCGCGCGCCACCGCCAGCTTGTCCTCTTCCGACAGCTCGTCCATGCCGAGGATGGCGATGATGTCCTGCAGCTGCTTGTAGCGCTGGAGGACCTGCTGCACCTCGCGGGCAACCTGATAGTGCTCCTCGCCAACGATCGCGGCCGACAGCATGCGCGAGGTCGAATCGAGCGGATCGACCGCCGGGTAGATGCCCTTCTCGGCGATCGAACGCGACAGGGTGGTGGTCGCATCGAGGTGGGCGAAGGAGGTTGCCGGCGCCGGGTCGGTGAGGTCGTCGGCCGGCACATAGATCGCCTGGATCGACGTGATCGATCCCTTCTGCGTGGTGGTGATGCGCTCCTGCAGGGCGCCCATGTCGGTGGCCAGCGTCGGCTGGTAGCCCACGGCCGAAGGAATGCGGCCGAGCAGCGCTGACACTTCCGAGCCGGCCTGGGTGAAGCGGAAGATGTTGTCGACGAAGAACAGCACGTCCTGGCCCTGGTCGCGGAAGTACTCAGCGACGGTCAGGCCCGAAAGTCCAACGCGCATGCGCGCACCGGGCGGCTCGTTCATCTGGCCGTAGACCAGCGCGCACTTGGAGCCGGCGGTCGAGCCGTTGTTCTTCTTCGGGTCCTTGTTGACGCCCGATTCGATGAACTCGTGATATAGGTCGTTGCCCTCGCGCGTGCGCTCGCCGACGCCGGCGAACACCGAATAGCCGCCGTGCGCCTTGGCGATGTTGTTGATCAGCTCCTGGATGATCACCGTCTTGCCGACGCCGGCGCCGCCGAACAGGCCGATCTTGCCGCCACGGGCATAGGGGGCCAGCAGGTCGACGACCTTGATGCCGGTGACCAGGATCTGCGACTCGGTCGACTGGTCGATGTAGGCCGGAGCCGGCTGGTGGATGGCGCGGCTCTGCTGGGTCTTGATCGGGCCGGCCTCGTCCACCGGCTCGCCGATGACGTTCATGATGCGGCCGAGCGTCTCCTCGCCCACCGGCACCGCGATCGGCTCGCCGGTGTCGGTGACCTCGTGGCCGCGCACCAGGCCCTCGGTGATGTCCATGGCGATGGTACGCACGGTGTTCTCGCCGAGATGCTGGGCGACCTCGAGCACAAGGCGCGTGCCGTGGTTGTCGGTCTGCAGCGCGTTCAGGATGGCCGGCAGGTGCCCCTCGAACTGCACGTCGACGACGGCGCCGGTGACCTGGGTGATGCGTCCGGTGACGCCCTTAACGTTGGTGGTGTCTTTGGCCATGTCTGTGCTTCTCCACGGGTGCGGCTTAGAGCGCCTCGGCGCCCGAGATGATTTCGATCAGTTCCTTGGTGATCTGTGCCTGGCGCGTGCGGTTGTAGATCAGCGTGTAGCGGTCGATCATATCGCCGGCGTTGCGCGTCGCATTGTCCATGGCGCTCATCTTGGCGCCCTGCTCGGAAGCGACGTTCTCCAGGAGTGCGCGAAAGATCTGGATCGACAGGTTGCGCGGCAGGAGTTCGGCGAGGATCGATTCCTCGTCCGGCTCGTATTCGTAGGCCGCCCCGCCACCGGCCGCCGCCGGCGGCATCTCGCTGGGAACCTGCGCCGGAATCAGCTGCAGCGCGGTCGGCACCTGGCTGATGACCGACTTGAATTCGGCAAAGAACAGCGTGCAGACGTCGAACTGGTTGTCGGCGAACAGCGTCAGCACCCGCTTGCCGATGGCGTCGGCATTGGCGAAGCCGATCTGGCGGACTTCGCGCAGTTCGATCACGTCGAGCACCTGGCGCGGGAACAGCCGGCGCAGGATGTCGTAGCCCTTGCGCCCGACGCAGAGGATCTTCACCTCCTTGCCGTCGCGCGCCAGACGGTTGGCATGATCGCGCGCCATGCGCGCGATCGACGAATTGAACGCTCCGCACAGGCCGCGATCGGCGGTGCAGACGACCAGAAGATGGGTCTCGTCCTTGCCGGTGCCGATCAGCAGGCGCGGCGAATCGGTGCTGCCGGCGGAGCCCGCCGCGACGTTGACCAGGACCGCGGCCATGCGCTCGGCATAGGGTCGCGCGGCTTCCGCCGCCGCCTGCGCCCGGCGCAGCTTCGATGCGGCGACCATCTGCATGGCCCGCGTGATCTTTTGCGTCGCCTTCACCGAGGCGATGCGATTGCGCAGCTCTTTGAGCGAAGCCATCGGACCTGTCCGTAACCGCTATTGCGACCCGCGCCGGATCAACCGAAGACCTTGGAGAAGGCATCCGCGGCCGAATGCAGGCGCTCGCGGGTGTCGTCAGTCAGCTCGCGCTTCTCGCGGATCTCGGTCAGCAGATCCTGGTGGTCGGAGCGCAACAGCGTCAGGAAGCCTTCCTCGAAATCGGTCACCTTTTCGACCGGCAGCTGGTCGAGATAGCCGGAAACGCCGGCGAAGACGACCGCCACCTGCTCTTCCACCCTGAGCGGCGAGAACTGCGGCTGCTTGAGCAGTTCCGTCAGCCGCGCACCGCGGTTGAGCAGGCGCTGGGTGGCCGCATCAAGGTCGGAGCCGAACTGCGCGAAAGCTGCCATCTCGCGATACTGGGCAAGTTCGCCCTTGATCGGGCCAGCGACCTGCTTCATCGCCTTGATCTGGGCGGCGGAGCCGACGCGCGACACCGAGATGCCGACGTTCACCGCCGGGCGGATGCCCTGGAAGAACAGGTCGGTCTCGAGGAAGATCTGGCCGTCGGTGATCGAGATGACGTTGGTCGGGATATAGGCCGACACATCGTTGGCCTGCGTCTCGATGATCGGCAGCGCCGTCAGCGAGCCCGAGCCGTTGTCGGCATTGAGCTTGGCGGCACGCTCGAGCAGGCGCGAATGCAGGTAGAACACGTCGCCGGGATAGGCTTCACGCCCCGGCGGGCGGCGCAAGAGCAGCGACATCTGGCGATAGGCGACCGCCTGCTTGGAGAGGTCGTCGTAGACGATGAGGGCGTGCATGCCGTTGTCGCGGAAATACTCGCCCATGGTGCAGCCGGTGAAAGGCGCCAGGAACTGCATCGGCGCCGGGTCGGAAGCGGTGGCGGCGACAATGATCGAGTAGTCCAGCGCCCCCTGCTCCTCCAGCACCTTGACGAACTGGGCGACGGTCGAGCGCTTCTGGCCGATGGCGACATAGACGCAATAGAGCTTGCGCGTTTCGTCGCCGCTCTCGTTGATCGACTTCTGATTGAGGATGGTATCGAGCGCGATCGCCGTCTTGCCGGTCTGGCGGTCGCCGATGATCAGCTCGCGCTGGCCGCGGCCGATCGGGATCATCGCGTCGATGGCCTTGAGGCCGGTCTGCATCGGTTCGCTGACCGACTTGCGCGGGATGATGCCCGGCGCCTTGACGTCGACGCGGCGGCGCTCGTCCGCCTGGATCGGGCCCTTGCCGTCGATCGGGTTGCCGAGCGCATCGACGACGCGGCCGAGCAGGCCCTTGCCCACCGGCGTATCGACGATCGAGCTGGTGCGCTTGACGGTGGCGCCTTCCTTGATGTCGCGGTCGGAACCGAAGATCACGACGCCGACATTGTCGGTCTCGAGGTTGAGGGCCATGCCGCGGATACCGCCGGGGAATTCGACCATCTCGCCGGCCTGGACATTGTCGAGCCCGTAGACGCGGGCGATGCCGTCGCCCACCGACAGCACCTGGCCGACCTCCGAGACTTCCGCCTCGCTGCCGAAATTCTTGATCTGCTCCTTGAGGATCGCGGAGATTTCTGCGGCGCGGATGTCCATCAGCCGACCTCTTTCATGGCAAGTTTGAGCGAATTGAGTTTGGTCCTGAGCGAACCGTCGATCATGCGGCTGCCGACCTTGACGATGAGCCCGCCGATCAGCGTCGGATCGACCGAGGTCTGCAATGCAACGTCCTTGCCGATCGAGGCCTTCAGGGCCTCCTTGAGCGCGGCGACGTGCGCCTCACCGAGCGGCTCGGCGCTCACCACTTCCGCCGCGACCTCGCCGCGATGGGCGGCCATCAGCTTGCGGAAGGCGGAGATGATGTCCGGCACGGTGAAGAGACGGCGGTTGCCGGCGACCACCCGGATGAAATTGCCGACCAGGCCACGGATCTCTGCCCGGTCGAGCACGGCGCCCACCGCCCGCGCCTGTTCGTCGGCGGCGAAGACGGGGCTCCTGACCAGGCGCGCCAGATCGGCACTCTCGGCCAGCATATCGGCGAAGCGGCCGAGTTCGGCCTCGACTGCCGGCAAGGAATTCGCCTCTGACGCCAGTTCGAAAAGGGCGTTCGCGTAGCGTCCCGCTACGGTCGCAATGGAAGATTTGCTGCCGGCCACCTGGTCCCTGTTCCCCCGACGCGACGAGCTCTCTCCGGTGGAGCCCGGCCCGTCTCCTGTAAGGCCCTGAACGGATTATTTTTCGGGGAAGGCCCGCGCTCAGAACCGGCCCCAGACCCCCGGAATTGCCGGTCGGATTAGCATAGGCTCTACCGCAGGGCAATATCGCGGATTCGCCGTGTTCCGCCGGGCGAATTCGCCCCGCTGCCAGGTGCCCGAAAGCCCGCGCGTGGGAGCAGCCGCAAACCCGTCTCCGCACCCCGCTTAACCCCGAATTAACCATAATCCGGCAACCTGAAGCGGTATCCGAGCCGCGTTGCGTTGAGGCCCGACAGCATAGGTGGGGAGCCTGCAACGTGACCGAATTCTGCGCAACCCGGCGCCTGAAACATATCATCGCGCTGGCGGCGATCCTGCTCGGCAGCCTTCCGGCATGGCCGGCTTTGGCCGACGACACCGACTGGGGCTGGCTCGACGGCGTCTACAGCGGCGAGATCGGTACCCGCTTCTGGTACGGCATGGGCGAGACCGGCAAGGATCTCTACGGCACCGACGGCACGACCATGGTCTCGCGCCTGACCTACCGGGGACTGACCGGCGCCTCCGGCGAGGTCTACGGCCAGATCAACGAGCGCAACTATTTCGTCAAGGGCGTCGCCGGCCTCGGCAAGCTGCTCATGCGCGGCAGCCTCCAGGACGAGGATTTCGAGCCCCTCACCTCGCCCTATTCGAGCACCGACAGCAGCCTGCATCCCGGCGAAATCGGCTACATCACCGTCGACGGCGGCGGCTATTTCAAGGAAACCGCGAATGCCCGCCTCGGCATGTTCGTCGGCTACAGCTATCTGCGCCAGGGCGTGAACGCCTATGGCTGCACCCAGACAGCGAGCAATCCCGGGATCTGTGCGACACCCATCGCGGATTCGACGGCCGTCATCTCGCAGATCAACAACTGGAACGCCATGCGCATTGGCGTGAACGGCGAGATGACGTTCGGCAAAGGCTGGCGCCTCAAGGGCGAGGCCGCCGTCCTGCCGCTCGTCATTCTCTACGGCACCGACTATCACTGGCTGCGCATCGGCTCGGACTTCTCCGACGGCATTCCCGAAGACGGCACCGGCTGGGGCTACCAGCTCCAGACGACGCTCGACTACACGCTGGCCAATCACGTCACGCTCGGCGTCGGCGCCCGCTACTGGCACATGGAGACCAGCGGCAAGTCCCACTTCGAGGAAGTCACCAGCACCGGCGGTCCGCAGCGGGTCGACTGGAAGACCGACTATTTCGGCCTGACCGCCCACGCCGCCTGGCAGTACTGACGCTACAGAAAGCTCTGCGGGTCGATGTCGACCTGCGGATATTCGACGGACACGCAAGTCGGCATTGTTCCAGCCGCGCAATATTCATCCCGTCGTTGTTGTTTGCAAAACTCTGACATACGGTCTTTCGTGGCCCAACACCGCAAACCGCATGTCCAAACATACGTTCTTCGTCAGCCACGTCACCGAAGACAGCCGGGCCGCCATCGATCTCGTCGACGAGATCGAACGGCGCGGAATTGTCTGCTGGATCGCCCCGCGCGATGTCGTCGCCGGCAGCCGGTTCGACGACCAGATTGCCGACGCCATCGACGATTGCTCGGCCATGCTGTTGATCTTCTCGGATCGCTGCAACGATAGCGACTATATCTACCGAGAGGTAACTGTAGCCGGCGAAGCGCATAAGCCGATCATCCCAGTCCGCATCGAAGAATTCTCGGCCGCGCCGTGGCCTACGCATGCGCCTGACCGATCTCCACTGGATCGACGCCTTCGCCGCCCGCGAGCAGGCGATCGAGGCGATCATCCGCACGATCAAGCCGACCGTCAGCGACCGCGGCGCGGTTGCGGTGGCAGCACTGGCGTCGGCCGCTCCCTCCGTAGTGGCGCCCACCGCCGCGGCGCCCAGCATCGACAAGATGGATTTCAACACCGAGGGCTGGGACGAACGCGCGCGCAAGACCCTTGATGACGCCCGGCGTGGACAGGCCGCAGCCCAAGTCGACATCGCTGATCTCTTCCAGAGAGGCGGGCACGGTGTCCCTAAGGACTACAAGATAGCGGTTGCATGGTTGCTCAAGGCCGCCAAGCAGGGCAACGCCTTCGGGCAGTACTACCTCGGCCGCATGTATGAAGAGGGTTATGGCGTCCGGCAGGACGACAGCGAGGCGCTCAACTGGTACCGCAAGGCCGCGGAGCAGGGCGAAACCTTCGGGCAGTACCACCTAGAGCGGAATGAAGCGAGGCTGAATCGACGGGGGATTCCCGTAGGGGCGCAAATCTAATTCACGGTGCTGGCTGGGGAAGGAGGCCAGCACGGGATGGGTCGACCTTATTCGAACGATCTTCGCGAGCGCATCGTCAGGGCGGTTGAGGAAGAAGGGCTGTCGCGGCGTCAGGCGGCGGAGCGCTACGGGGTCGGCGTCAGCACGGCGATCCGGCTGGTTCAGTTGTTCCGCAAGACCGGCGGCGTGGCCCCCGGCAAGATGGGCGGACACCGGCCGAAGAAGCTCTCCGGGCCTTGGCGGGAGTGGATGATCGAGCGCTGCCGGGGGAAGGACTTCACCCTGCGCGGGCTGGTGGACGAGCTGGGTGAACTGGGGCTCAAGGTCGATTACCGCTCGGTGTGGGAGTTCGTCCATGCCGAGAAGCTGACGCACAAAAAAAGACGCTGATCGCTGCCGAGCAGGACCGGCCCGACATCGCCCGCCGGCGGGCGCAATGGACGACCTATCAGGACCGCATCGACCCGGCGCGTCTCGTCTTCATCGACGAGACCTGGACCAAGACCAACATGGCGCCACTGAGAGGCTGGGCGCCGCGCGGCCAGCGCCTCAAAGCCAAGGTGCCGCACGGCCACTGGAAGACCATGACCTTCCTGGGAGCACTGCGTCACGACCGGGTCGAGGCGCCATGGCTCATCGATGGCCCGATCAACGGCGAGCGCTTCCGGCTTTATGTCGAGAAGGTCCTCGTCCCCACCCTCAGGCCCGGCGACATCGTCATCATGGACAATCTCGGCAGCCACAAGAGCAAGGCCGTGCGCAGCGCCATCAGGGCGGCTGGGGCCAGGCTGTTCTTCCTGCCCAAATACTCCCCCGACCTGAACCCGATCGAACAGTTCTTCGCCAAGCTCAAACACTGGTTGCGCAAGGCGGCAGGCCGGACCGCCGACGCCGTCTATGAGGCCATCGGCCCCATTCTCGACCGTGTCACATCAGCCGAATGCGCCAACTTCTTCGCTCACGCCGGCTATGCCCCAGCCTAAATTCATCCCGCTCTAGCGCTGATGCACGAAGACGGGCGTGGTATCAAGCGGGACGACGCCCAAGCTGCGAGTTGGTTCCGCAAGGCCGCCGAGCAGGGCTACTCTGACGGGCAGGTAAAACTCGGCCGCATGTATGAAGAGGGCCGGGGTGTCCAGCGGGACTACGCCCTGGCGGTCAATTGGTACCGCGAGGCCGCCGAGTTGGGAAACGCTGACGGGCAGTACAACCTTGGCGTCATGTCATCATCACGGGCGCGGCGTCCGGCCGGACGCCTCCCAAGCTGTCATCTGGTTGCGCAAAGCCGCCGAACAGGGCCACGACGGCGCCAAGCAGGCCCTCTCGGCGGCTCGAGGCCGGCTCCGCTCGATAGCGCTGCTCACAGAAAACTCTGCGGATCGATGTCGACCTGGACGCGCAGCGAGGCGCGGGGCTTTGGCGCCGCTTCCAGCCATTTGCGCATATAGGCCTGGATATTGGCGCCGCGCGGCGCCTGCACCAGCAGCCGAAAGCGGTGGCGACCGCGCACCACGGCCAGCGGCGCCTCGGCCGGCCCGAGCACGCTGATCGTCGGCTCGTCCGGCGCCGCACGGCGAAAGGCCGCCGCATAGGACTGCGTCTCGGCCCGCTCGAGCCCCGACACGACGATCGCCGCCAGCCGGCCGAATGGCGGCAGCTGGGCCGCCCGGCGCTCGGCGATCTCCTTCTCGTAGAAGGCTTCGCGGTCGCCGGAAACGATCGCCCGGATGACCGGATGATCGGGGGCATAGGTCTGCAACAGCGCCCGGCTGGCGCCGCCCATGCGCCCCGCCCGGCCGGTCACCTGGCTCGAGCAGCTGGAAGGTGCGCTCCGCCGCTCTGAGGTCGCCATGGGCGAGTCCCAGATCGGCGTCGACCACGCCGACCAGCTTGAGGAAGGGAAAGTTGTGGCCCTTGGCAACGAGCTGGGTGCCGATGACGATATCGACCTCGCCCTTGGCGATCGAGGACAGCTCCAGCCGCAGGCGGTCGACGCCGCCGGAAAGATCGCTCGACAGAACGATGCTGCGTGCCTCCGGGAAGCGCGCCGCGACCTCCTCCGCCAGCCGCTCGACGCCCGGACCGATGGGCACCAGGCTTTCCGTGTCACCGCATGACGGGACAGGCTTCCGGCCGCCGCTCGGCATGGCCGCAATGGTGGCAGACGAGCTGCCCGCGAAAGCGGTGCTCGACCAGCCAGGTCGAGCAGTTGGGGCACTGGAAGCGGTGGCCGCAGGTGCGGCAGAGCGTCAGCGGCGCATAGCCGCGCCGGTTGAGGAAAAGCAGCGTCTGCTCGTTCTGTTCCAGCGCCTCGCCGACGGCCGTCACCAGCGGCGGCGACAGGAAGCGCCCTTTTTCCGGCTGGTCGTGGCGCATGTCGACCGCCCTGATTTCGGGCAGCGCCGCCGCCTTGTAGCGGTCGGAGAGCACGATGCGGCTGTAGCGCCCGGCGTCGGCATTGACGCGCGATTCGATCGAGGGCGTCGCCGAGGAGAGAACCACGGGGAAGCCGGCGAGATGACCGCGCACGACCCCCATGTCGCGCGCCGAGTAGAAGGCGCGCTCCTCCTGCTTGTAGGCGAGGTCGTGCTCCTCATCGACGACGATGAGACCGAGATCGGAAAACGGCAGGAACAGGGCTGAGCGGGCGCCGACCACCACCTGCAGCGAGCCGTCGGCGACCCCGCGCCAGACGCGCTCGCGGGCGCGCGGCGCCACTTCCGAATGCCACTCCGCCGGACGGGTGCCGAAGCGCAGGCCGAAGCGTTCGAGGAAATCGGCGGTGAGCGAAATCTCGGGCAGCAGGATAAGCACCTGCCTGCCCGCCTTCACCGCCGCCGCCACAGCCTCGAAATAGACCTCCGTCTTGCCCGAACCGGTGACGCCGTCGAGGAGCGTCACCGAATAGCCACCCGCGGCCACCGCCTGGCGCAGATGGTCGGCGGCCGCCGTCTGCTCGGCGGACAGTTCCGGCGCGCCATAGTCCGGATCGGGCGGCAACGCCACCGGCCGCGCCGGCATCAATACGGTTTCCAGCGTACCGGCCTCGACCAGCCCCTGCACCACGCCGGGACTGACGCCGGCCGCAGCCGCCAGACCGCTCTTGGTCCAGGCGGAATGAACGCCCGCTTCGCCAGCGGTTTCGCTGAGCATCGCCAGCACGCGCTCGCGCGCCGCCGTCATGCGCTCCGGCGGCGGACCGGCCAGCCGCACCCCGGGCACCGGCGCCTCCGGCTCCAGCGCACCGGGCGCGCGCAGCACCATGCGCAGCACCATGCCGCGCGCTGTCAGCGTGTAATCGGCCACCCAGTCCACGAAATGGCGGATTTCACCGTTGAGCGGCGGCACATCGAAGGTGCCGTTGATCGGCCTCAGGCGATTGTGCCCGACGCTCCTGTCGGGCGGATCGTCCCACACCACGCCGGTGACGTCGCGGGTGCCGAGCGGCACGCTGACGATGTCGCCGGGTTGGCATGGGGACGGCGCGCGATAGGTATAGGGGGCGGCCACGGCCACCGGCACCAGGACTGAAACGATCGATTCGCTGGCCACGTTTTTCGCGAATCTCCTGGCTGGTTCGAGCGCGACAGGCTGACGATGGCCCCGGTTTCGGCTAAAGGAAAGGCCGACAAGCCGGCCGCCACATTTTCCGGCGATGGCCGCCCACGCTGTGCTTTCAGGAGAGATGCCATGAAGTTCTTCGTCGATACCGCCGATGTTAGCGAAATCCGCGAACTCGCCGCCACCGGCCTGCTCGACGGCGTCACCACCAATCCCACCCTGATCGCCAAGTCGGGTCGGCCGATCAAGGAGGTGATCGCCGAGATCTGCGCAACGGTGCCTGGCCCGATCTCGGCCGAGGTCGCCGCCACCGATTTCGACGGCATGATGGCCGAGGCTGCCATTCTCACGGCCATCGCCAAGAACGTCACCATCAAGGTGCCGCTCACCTGGGACGGCCTCAGGGCCTGCAAGGCGCTCTCCTCCAAGGGCACAATGGTCAACGTGACGCTGTGCTTCTCGGCCAATCAGGCGCTGCTTGCCGCCAAGGCGGGCGCCAGCTTCATCTCGCCCTTTGCCGGCCGCCTCGACGACATCGGCTTCGACGGCATGGAGGTGATCCGCGAGATCCGCGTGATCTACGACAACTACGACAATCTCCACACCGAGATCCTCGCCGCCTCAATCCGCACGCCGCTGCATGTCAAGCAGGCGGCGATGGCCGGCGCCGACGTCGCCACCATCCCGCCGGCGGTGATCAAGAAGCTTGCCCAGCACCCGCTGACCGACAAGGGACTGGAATCCTTCCTCGCCGACTGGAAGAAGACCGGCCAGACCATCGTGTGAGCGGGGCCGCGTTCCCTCTCCCGCCATCCCTGTCGTTCGCCCGGCTGTGCCCGCGGCGATCGCTGGCGCCCGTAGAGCCGCCGGGCAGGGACCCGCGTCCCAGACCCGCGCTTCTCCGGGCCCGCCAGCCAAAAGTTAATCTTTATTTGGGCCTCCCGGTCATTGACCGGAGGCTC
This sequence comes from uncultured Alphaproteobacteria bacterium, assembly GCA_963743015.1. GTDB lineage: Bacteria > Pseudomonadota > Alphaproteobacteria > Rhizobiales > Kaistiaceae > CAVSRC01. The sequence continues at coordinate 50,290 of CAVUOD010000031.1, read as the reverse complement.
CGTCACACCAATTTAGCAAGGCAGTTGCATTCATCGGGGCGATCCCAAGCGGAGGGTCAACTGATGAACAGGCCAGTCAAAATTCCCAGTCCAGGCCATTCGATCACCATCGCGCCGAACCCTAACCGGGTGGTGGTTACCCTTGTCGGGCGGGTGATTGCCGACACCACCAGGGCGCTGACCCTCAAAGAGGGCTCCCGTCCGCCGGTTCTCTATATCCCGCGTGAGGACGTCGACATGGCGCTGCTGACGCGCAGCGACCTCGCCACCTATTCTCCCCAAAAGGGCACGGCGGCCCATTTCAGCATCCCGGCCGGCGGCGAGCGGTCGGTCAATGCAGTGTGGACCTATGAGGCGCCGCTGGCCGCGGTTGCCGCAATCAGGGACCACCTCGCCTTCTATCCCGACCGGGTGGATACAATCGTCGAATGGTTCGGCGACTGCCCGTCAGCCCTGCCATGGCATAATCTTGCGCTCGGCCCAGTGCAGCACGCCGGTCAGTAGCACGCCGAGCGCCATGACGATGAAGAGGCCCGCATACATCTTCTCGGGGATGAGGACCTCCCAGTAGTAGTAGGTCATGAAGCCGACGCCCTGCTTGGCGCGCGGCATTTACCCGCCCTTCACCGCCGGCCGGCCTAAACTGTCCACCATGGCGCGAATCGCTTCACCCGACGCCCCGCTCGTCATCGCCACGCCCGGCCTCGCCAAGGCCGTCGAGCGCTGGCGCCGGCACCTCGCCAGCGAGCGGCGGCTGGCCGACAAGACGGTGGCGGCCTACTCGCGCGACGTCGACCAGTTCCTGCGCTTCCTGACCGGCCATCTCGGCAATCCGCCGACCCTGGCCGATTTCGGCGCGCTTTCCACCACCGACATCCGCGCCTTCATGGCCGCCCGGCGCAACGCCGGCGCCGGCTCGCGCACGCTCGCCCGCGGCATTGCCGGCATCCGCTCCTTCGTGGGCTTTCTCGAGCGCGACGGCCACGCCAATGGCGCGGCGCTGCGCGCCATCCGTGCCCCGCGCCAGTCGCGCACCCTGCCCAAGCCGCTCACCGCCCAGGCGGCACGCGAGACGATTTCGGTCGACAACGCGCTCGACGAGGAACCGTGGATCGCGGCGCGCAATGCCGCCATCCTGGCTCTGCTCTACGGCTCCGGCCTGCGCATCTCCGAAGCGCTGGCGATCAAGCGCGGCGAGGCACCGCTAAGGGCCAACGACGCGCTGCGCGTGCGCGGCAAGGGCAACAAGGAGCGCATCGTCCCGGTGCTTCCCGTCGTCGCCGCGGCGATCGCCGCCTATCTCAGCCAGTGCCCCTACCGGGTGGGTCACGACGGGCCCCTCTTCGTCGGCGCCCGCGGCGGGCCGCTCAATCCACGCATCGTGCAGCGGGCGATGGAGAAGCTGCGCGGCGCGCTCGGCCTGCCGCCGACGGCGACGCCTCATGCGCTGCGCCACTCCTTCGCCACCCACCTGCTCGCCAATGGCGGCGATCTGCGCGCCATCCAGGAACTGCTCGGCCATGCCAGCCTGTCGACCACGCAGATCTACACCGGCGTCGACACCGAGCGGCTGATGGCGGTCTACGACAAGGCCCACCCGCGCGCCTGAGATTGCTCTCCGCGGTTCGCCCGTGCTAGGGGAGCCGCCATGGTCACCGCCGCCGCCCATCTCTGGCTTATTATCCGCGCCCTCGCGCGGCCCGGCGGCGTCTAGACCACGACGACCCACCGGCAAGCGCGGATGATCGCGCCCCGGTGGAGCCAAGCCAAGCGATCGTCCTCAAAATCAAATGGATGATCGCCTGATGACAGCCTCGACCGAAGACACGTCCCCGCCGGCTCCCGCCACAGAACCGGCGCGCCTGGAAGCGAATGCTTCGAGCCCGCCAAGGCCGCAAGCGCGGCCCGGCCGATCAGGCCGCCCGCGCGCAGGCGGTGCGCAAAGCGCACCCGCCCTGAGCGGAGAAAATCGGCCCGGCTACACCGAGTTCGGCTATGCCTTTGCCGCCATCGGCGCGATCCTGTTCTCGACCAAGGCGATCGCGATCAAGCTCGCCTATGGCGATCCGGTCGATGCGGCGACGCTGCTGGCGCTGCGCATGGTGCTGTCGGTGCCGATCTATATCGTCATCGGGGCGCTGGCGGTCGCCGACCGGCGCCGGCAGGGCCAGCCCCTGCCCTCGGCGAAGACCGTGCTCCTGGCCGCGCTGATCGGCGTGCTCGGCTACTGGTTCGCCAGCTACTCGGATTTCATCGGGCTGGAGTTCATCTCCGCCCAGTTCGAGCGGCTGATCCTGTTCACCTATCCGCTCTTCGTCGTCATCTTCGGGGCGCTGTTCTTCCGCCAGCCGATGCGGCTGCAGGGCGGTGGCCGCCATCCTGGTCAGCTATGCCGGCCTGGCGCTCATCTTCGCCGAGAAGATGGCAGGCAGCGGCTCCAACGCGATGGTGGGCGCCGGATTCGTTCTCGCCTCGGCTCTCGCTTTCGCCTTCTATCAGTTGCTCGCCAAGCCGGTCATCGCCGTCATGGGACCGCGCCTGTTCACCTGCGTGGCGATGAGCGGCGCCGCCGTCGGCGCCTTCGTCACCTTCTTCGTCAGCCATCCGGCCGGCGATCTGATGGTCGGCGAACGCGTCTTCTGGCTCTCCGTCTATCTCGCCATCGGCGCCACGGTGCTGCCCTCCTTCTTCCTCAGCGCCGCACTCCACCGCATCGCCGCGCAGGCCAATGCCGCCATCGGCACCGTGTCGCCGGTGGTCACCATCGTGCTTGCCGCGATCTTCCTCGGCGAACGGCTGAGCCCCGCCGGAATCGTCGGCGCCACGCTGGTGCTGGCCGGCGTCGGCTGGTTCACGCTCGCCGACGGCCGCAGCAAGAGCCGCTAGGCGGGGAAGCCGGCGCCGCATCACGACGAAATCGTCGCGCCCGCGCCGCATGCGACCGCGAAGCCGCGCGGAGCTGAGCGCCGGACCGGCGGCAACCATGCCCGGAAAACCGGGCTTCCCGGACAGCCCGGCGCCGGCTATTGTGCGGCCGGGTCGCCATCATGACCCGGTCAAGGGGGATTTTTGACATGAGCCTGATCCGCACTGCCTCCATTGCGCTCGTGCTTGGTTTTGCCGTGGCCACGACCGCGACGCCCGCCAGCGCGTTCTTCTTCCACTGCAAGGACAGCAAGGTCGCTGCGGCGACGACCAAGCATCCGATCCACCACTTTCTTGCAGCGATCTTCCACTGCAAGAAATAACCCCATAATCTCAATAGCTTGAAAGGCGCCGCCGGTCTTCCGCGGCGCCTTTTTTCATGCCCCGCAACCGGGCTTCCCGAAGCACGTGGCGCCGGCTATTGTCCCTGCGGGGCCGACGTCGAGACCCGTCAAAGGGGGGAATGACATGAGCCTTTTCCGCACTGCCTCGATTGCGCTTGCTCTTGGTATTGCCGTCGCCATGAGCGCACCTGCCGGCGCAGCGACCATGCACAAGCACCACGACAAGGACGTCAAGGTCATGAAGACCACGACGCCGCACTACAAGAACCTGTTCCTCGGCTTCCTTGAGGCGGTCTTCCATCCCGTCGATCACGACAAGAAATAGTTCGTTTTTTCAATAGCTTGAAAGGCGCCGCGGGGCTTCCGCGGCGCCTTTTCATTTGAGGCAGCGGAAACCGGGCACCTCGCAACCTTGTGAACGCCGGCAAGCTTCCGCCAGGCCCGGGCCGAGCGTAGCCTTTGGTGTGGTCGGCAGCGACCGGCCCAGCAACGGAGGCACCGATGAAGATTCTTGTTCCCTCCGCGTTCGCGCTGGCGATGCTGTTCAGCGTCGGCAGCGCTTCTGCCTGTGCGTTCCACCAGATGACCATGGCATCCGTGGCACCCCAGACGGCTCAGCCGGTCGCCGCGGAAAAGCTTAAGCAGATGGTCCTGACCTACCTCATGGAACTCGCGGACGAGCACCGGATCGCCTGACACCACGGGCGAACCGGGCGAGGAGAAGCGCCGGCTGCCACCGGCGCTTCTTCTACTTCTTCTGCCTCACATGTGGATCGGCTTGGTCCAGGCGGCGAGAGCCGCCTCCTTGACCGCCTCGGACAGCGTCGGATGGGCGTGGCAGACCCGGGCGAGGTCTTCCGCCGAGCCGGCGAACTCCATCAGCACCGAGGCTTCCTGGATCAGCTCGCCGGCAAAGGGCCCCATGATATGGACGCCCAGCACCCGGTCGGTCGCCGCCGCGGCAAGAACCTTGACGAAGCCGTCCTTCTCGCCCATGGCGCGTGCCCTTCCATTGGCCGAGAACGGGAACTTGCCGACGCGGTATTCGATGCCCGCCCGCTTGAGCTCCTCCTCGCTCCTGCCGACCGAGGCGATTTCCGGCGTGGTGTAGACCACATTCGGAATGACGCCGTAGTTCACGTGGCCCGCCTGGCCGGCGAGGATCTCGGCGAGCGCGACGCCCTCGTCCTCCGCCTTGTGGGCGAGCATCGGCCCGGCGATCACGTCGCCGATGGCATAGATGCCCTGAACCGCCGTCTGGTAATGATCGTCGACGAGGACGCAGCCGCGGTCGTCGCGCTTGATGCCCGGCTTCGTCGAGACCGAGGCCGTCGGTGAAGGGCCGCCGGCCGATGGCGACCAGCACCACGTCGGCGTCAAGCAGTTCGCCGTCACCGCCCATTGCCGGTTCGACCGCGACCTTCAGCAGCTTGCCGCTCCTGTCGACCGAGGTGACCTTGCTCGACAGGCGGAAAGCCATGCCCTGGCGGGCAAGGATGCGCTGCGCCTGCTTGCCGATCTCGCCGTCGAGACCGGGGAGCACGCGGTCGAGGAACTCGACCACCGTCACCTCCGCCCCGAGCCGCCGCCACACCGAGCCGAGCTCGAGCCCGATCACCCCGGCGCCGACCACGATCAGCCGCCCCGGCACCTGGCTGAGAGACAGCGCGCCGGTCGAACTGACCACGCGCTCCTCGTCGATCTCGACGCCGCGCAGCGGCGCCACCTCGGAACCGGTGGCAATGACGATTGCTCGCGCCTCGACCGCATGTTCGATGCCGTCGGCCCCGACCACCCGCAGCTTGCCGGCGCCGACGATGCTGCCGGTGCCCTGGAAGGTGTCGATCTTGTTCTTCTTGAACAGGAAGGTGACGCCCGAGGTGTTCTGTTCGACGACGCCTGCCTTGTGTCCCATCATCGTCTTGAGGTCGAGTTCCGGCGCAGCAACCTTGATGCCGAAGCTCTCGAACCGGTGGCCGGCCAGTTCGAACATCTCGGATGTGTGCAGCAGCGCCTTCGACGGGATGCAGCCGATGTTCAGGCAGGTGCCGCCGAAGGTCGGCATCTTCTCGACGACTGCCACCTTGAGGCCGAGTTGGGCAGCCTTGACGGCACAGACATAGCCGCCGGGGCCGCTGCCGATAACGGCAAGATCGTAGGCCAATGACTTCACTCCGCTTGGGTAGATCCAATCCTGCCGAAGAGATAGCGGCTGGGCCGGATCGTGTCAGCGCCTCATTCGCGCAGGACAGGCCTGCATAAACGGGACCAGGATAGCACCCCGTCCATACCCCCCACCTCTCCTGGCGGGGGTATGAAGATTTGCCGCAGAGCGGCTGCACGGCGTACCGCGATCCTGATCGCCGTGCGGGGGGAAGCCCCGGTGGGGGTCATCCGCTACTCCTTGCCGAAGATGCGCTTGAGCGCCGCTTCCAGATCGCTGCGCCGGTCGATATCGTAGGCGCCCCGGTCGATCACCTGCGCGATCGTCCGGCACCAGGCCGCTTTGTCATATTGCCGGCCGGCCAGACGCCGGATGGCCGCGAGCGACGCCGCATCCGCCTTGCGGCGCACATCGGCCGGGATCCCGACGCCTGCGGCTTTCTCCTCGACGGTCTTGAGCAGACCGGCATTGCGCTCCCGCCAGCGGGCGCCAACCTGCTGCAAGGCCGGGTCCCGGTCGATCGTGCTGTAGCAGAAGGCGAGGATTTCGAGCGGCCACGGCCCGTTGGTGAGCACCCTGAGATAGTCTTCCGGGCTCGGCGCCGGGCTCGCCGCCAAAGCCGGGCTCAAGGCCAGCGCGGCCGCCAATGCCAGAACCGATCTCCACGCGCGGGCTGACACGGCGCGTCCGCCATAGGGTGAAGGGCCGGCCGAAGGACCGCCGCCCTGTCTACAGGTCGAGCACCAGACGCTGCGGATCTTCCAGGCTCTCCTTGACGCGCACCAGGAAGGTCACCGCCTCCTTGCCGTCGACGATGCGGTGATCGTAGGAGAGCGCCAGATACATCATCGGCCGCACCTCGACCTTGCCGGCGACCACCATCGGCCGCTCCTGGATCTTGTGCATGCCGAGGATGCCCGACTGCGGCGCGTTGAGGATCGGCGTCGACATCAGCGAGCCGTAGATGCCGCCATTGGTAATGGTGAAGGTGCCGCCCTGCAGCTCGGCAATGGCAAGCTCGCCATTGCGCGCCCGCTTTCCGAGGTCGGCGATATCGTTCTCGATCTCGGCCAGCGACTTCAGATTGGCGTCGCGCACGACCGGCACGATCAGGCCCTTGTCGGTGCCGACCGCGATGCCGACGTGATAGTAGTTCTTGTAGATGATGTCGGTGCCGTCGATCTCGCCGTTGACCGCCGGAAGCTCCTTCAGCGCCTGCACGCAGGCCTTCACGAAGAAGCCCATGAAGCCGAGCTTGATGCCGTGCTTCGCCTCGAACAGGTCGCGGTACTGCTTCCTCAGCGCCATGACGTTGGTCATGTCCACCTCGTTGAAGGTGGTCAGCATCGCCGCGGTGCTCTGCGCCTCCTTGAGGCGGCGGGCGATGGTCTGCCTGAGCCGCGTCATCGGCACGCGCTGCTCGCGTGCCACATCGTCCGGCGGCGCCGGCGGGCGCGCGGCAACCGGCGGCGCGGCAGTGGCCGTGGCCGGCGCCATGAGGCCCTCGATCGCGGTGAGCGCATCCGCCTTGGTGATGCGCCCGTCCTTGCCGGTACCGGCAACCCGGCCGGGCTCGACGCCGGCCTCGGCGAGCGCCTTGCGCGCTGCCGGCGATGCGGCTCCGGCGCCGGCGCCGGTGTCGCCCGCCTCGCGCAGCTTGATGGTGGCCGCACCCGCGGCAATCGGCCGTGTGGTGTCGAATTTCTTGTCGATGGCGCCGGCAGCTACCGGCGTTCCATGATCCTCATGCGCCGCATCGGCACCGTTGGCCTCGATGGCGCCGAGCACCGCGCCGACGCCCACCGTCGCGCCGTCCGCGACCTCGATTGCCGAGATCACGCCGGCGGCCGGCGCCGGCACTTCCAGAGTGACCTTGTCGGTCTCCAGTTCGACCAGCGGCTCGTCGGCCCTGACGGTATCGCCGACCTTCTTGAACCATTGGCCGACGGTCGCCTCGCTCACCGATTCACCGAGCGCGGGAACACGAATTTCAGTCGCCATCGTTCTTGTCTCCGGTGCTGCCGTCGCTCACTCGGCAAGAGCTTCGTCAAGGAAGGTCGCGAGTTGCGCCAGATGCTTGCTCATCAGTCCGGTCGCCGTTGCCGCCGAGGCCGCCCGGCCGACATAGCGCGGCGTGCGCCGTTCCGCGCCAATGCTGTCGAGCACCCATTCCAGATAAGGCTCGACGAAGGACCAGGCCCCCATGTTCTTGGGCTCCTCCTGGCACCACACCATATCCGCCTGGCGGAAGCGCGAAAGTTCGGTGATCAGCGCTTTGGCCGGGAACGGGTAGAGCTGCTCGATGCGCAGCAGGTAGACGTCGTCGATACCGCGCTTCTCGCGCTCCTCATAAAGGTCGTAATAGACCTTGCCCGAGCACAGCACCACCCGGCGGATCTTATCGTCGGGCTTGAGCTTGATCTTCTCGCCCTTGAGGATCTCGGCGTCGTCCCACAACAGGCGGTGGAAGGACGAGCCCGGCCCCATCTCATCGAGGCGCGACACCGCCCGCTTGTGGCGCAACAGCGACTTCGGCGTCATCAGCACGAGCGGCTTGCGGAAATCGCGCTGCAGCTGGCGGCGCAGCGCATGGAAATAGTTGGCCGGCGTCGTCAGCGCCGCCACCTGGATGTTGTCCTCGGCGCACAGCTGCAGATAGCGCTCGAGCCGGGCGGACGAATGTTCCGGTCCCTGGCCCTCGTAACCGTGCGGCAGCAGCATGACCAGGCCGGACATGCGCAGCCACTTCTTCTCGCCCGACGAGATGAACTGGTCGATGATAACCTGGGCGCCGTTGGCGAAGTCGCCGAACTGCGCCTCCCACATGATCAGCGCCGAGGGCTCGGCCAGCGAGTAGCCGTATTCGAAGCCGAGCACCGCCATCTCCGACAGCATCGAGTTGATGACCTCGAAGCGCGCCTGTCCGTGGGCGAGGTGATTGAGCGGGATGAAGCGGTCTTCGTTCTCCTGGTCGTAGAGCACCGAATGGCGCTGCGAGAAGGTGCCGCGTTCGACATCCTGGCCCGACAGCCGGACCGGATTACCGCCGGTGAGCAGCGTACCGAAGGCCAGCGCCTCGGCCGTCGACCAGTCGATATTCCTGCCGGTTTCGATCGACTTCTTGCGGTTGTCGAGGAAGCGGCGGATCGTGCGGTGGACCTGCATCTCCTCGGGCAGCGCGGTGAGCTTGCCGCCGACATCGCGCAGCGTCTCCAGCGGCACGGCGGTAGCGCCGCGGCGCGGCCCGTCGCCGGTCTCGGCCACCTTGATGCCGGACCAGGCGCCATCGAGCCAGTCGGCCTTGTTGGCGCGGTAGTTGGTGCTCGCCTCGAATTCGGCCTCCAGCGTCGCCCGCCAGCCGGCCTTGTTCTCCTCGACCTCCTCGGCCGTGACCAGCCCTTCCTCGACCAGCTTCTTGCCATAGATCTCGAGCGTCGTCGGATGGCTGCCGATCGCCTTGTACATCAGCGGCTGGGTGAAGGACGGCTCGTCGCCCTCATTGTGGCCGAAGCGCCGGTAGCAGAACATGTCGACGACCACCGGCTTGTGGAACTTCTGGCGGAATTCGGTGGCCACCTTGGCGGCGTAGACGACCGCTTCCGGGTCGTCGCCGTTGGCGTGCAGGATCGGCGCCTCGACCATCTTGGCGATGTCGGAAGGATAGGGCGAGGAGCGTCCGAAGCGCGGATTGGTGGTGAAGCCGATCTGGTTGTTGATGATGACGTGGATCGAGCCCGCCGTGCGGTGGCCGCGCAGGCCCGACAGGCCCATGCACTCCGCCACCACGCCCTGGCCGGCAAACGCGGCATCGCCGTGGATGAGCAGCGGCAGCACCCGGGCGCGCTGCTCGAGCGGCACGATGTCGCCGCGCCGCTTGTCGGCGAGCTGGTTCTGCTTGGCGCGCGCCTTGCCGAGCACCACCGGGTCGACCACTTCCAGATGCGACGGGTTGGCGGTCAGCGACAGATGCACGCGATTGCCGTCGAACTCGCGATCCGACGAGGCGCCGAGGTGGTACTTGACGTCGCCGGAGCCGGCCACGTCGTCGGGCGACGACGAGCCGCCCTTGAATTCATGGAAGATGGCGCGCTGGGGCTTGCCCATGACCTGGGCGAGCACGTTGAGACGGCCGCGATGGGCCATGCCCAGCACGATCTCCTGCACGCCGAGATTGCCGCCGCGCTTGATGATCTGCTCCAGCGCCGGCACCACCGATTCGCCGCCGTCGAGCCCGAAGCGCTTGGTGCCGGTGTACTTCACGTCGATGAAGCGCTCGAAGCCCTCGGCCTCGATCAGCTTGTTGAGGATCGCCTTCTTGCCCATCGTGGTGAAGTCGATGCCCTTGTCGGGCCCCTCGATGCGCTCCTGGATCCACGCCTTCTCTTCCGGATCGGAGATGTGCATGAACTCGACGCCGAGCGTCGAGCAGTAGGTGCGCCGGAGGATCTCCAGCATTTCCGGGATGGTGGCGAATTCCAGCCCGAGCACATGGTCGAGGAAGATCCTGCGGCCCCAGTCGGCCTCGGTGAAGCCGTAGGAGGTGGGATCGAGCTCGCTCTCCTTGGGCAGCTCTTGCAGGCCCAGGGGATCGAGATTGGCGTGGAAATGGCCGCGCATGCGATAGGCGCGGATCATCATCAGGGCGCGCACCGAATTGCGCGTCGCCTGGGTGACCGCACCGTCGCTGATGTCGACGCCGCGGCGGGCGACGCCGGCCTTGATCTTCTGGCCGAGCGCCACTTCCAGCCCGGCCCAGTTGCCGTCGAGTGCGGAGACCAGCTCGCCGTTCATCACCGGCGGCCAGTCCGGGCGTTGCCATGACGCCCCGTCGGCCCCGGCAATGACCGCGTCAGGCGCGTCGTTCAGCCCCTCGAAGAAGCTGCGCCATTCGCCGTCGACCGAATTGGGGTCGACGGCGTAGCGCGCCTGTAATTTTTCTAAGTAAGGCGCGTTCGCGCCGTAAAGGAAGGAAGTCGCCGCGAATGCCTGATTCGCGCCCTGACGTGCCATTTTTCCGGTTTACAGGGAGTTTGGCTCCCCGCTCTCTCTCACCACGCGGCCACAAGCCACGCTCTAGCGTTCGATCGTCTCGATTTCAACCGTTTGGTCAACGCTTGAAATGGGCACGCGCACTACTTCTTCAAGACTTCGACCAGAGTGCGGCCGATCCTGGCCGGCGAATCCGATACCACGATTCCGGCCGATTTCATGGCCTCGATCTTGTCGCCGGCGCCGCCGCGGCCGCCAGCGATGATGGCACCAGCATGGCCCATGCGCCGCCCAGGCGGCGCCGTGAGCCCGGCAATGAAGCCGACCACCGGCTTGGCCCGCCCGCGCTTGGCCTCGTCCTTGAGGAACTCAGCGGCGTCTTCCTCCGACGAGCCGCCGATCTCGCCGATCATGACGATCGACCTTGTGGCCTCGTCGGCGAGGAACATTTCGAGCACGTCGATGAAGTCCATGCCCTTGACCGGGTCGCCGCCGATGCCGACAGCGGTGGTCTGGCCGAGGCCGGCATTGGTGGTCTGGAACACCGCCTCATAGGTCAGCGTACCCGAACGCGAGACGATGCCGACCGAGCCCTTCGCGAAAATGTTACCCGGCATGATGCCGATCTTGCATGCGTTGGCGGTCATCACGCCGGGGCAGTTCGGCCCGACCAGGCGGCTCTTCGAGCCGCTGAGCGCCCGCTTGACCTTGACCATGTCGATCACCGGGATGCCCTCGGTGATGGCGACGATCAGCGGGATCTCTTCGGAAATCGCCTCGAGGATGGCATCGGCGGCAAAGGGCGGCGGCACATAGATGACGGTGGCGTCGGCACCGACCGCCGCCTTGGCCTCGCGCACCGTATCGAACACCGGCAGGCCGAGATGGGTCTGGCCGCCTTTGCCGGGCGTCGTACCGCCGACCATTCTGGTGCCGTAGGCGATCGCCTGCTCGGAGTGGAAGGTGCCGTTCTTGCCGGTAAAACCCTGGCAGATGACCCTGGTGGAAGCGTCGATGAGGATGGACATGATTACTCTCTGGTCGGCGTGAGCTCGGGTCGCGACGCGCGCATCAGCCGCTCACCGCCTTGACGATCTTCTGGGCGGCATCGTCGAGATCGTCGGCCGGGATCACGTTGAGCCCCGACTCAGAGATGATCGTCTTGCCCTCGTCGACATTGGTGCCTTCCAGGCGGACGACCAGCGGCACGGCAAGGCCGACCTCCTTCACCGCCGCCACGATGCCCTCGGCCACCACGTCGCAGCGCATGATGCCGCCGAAGATGTTGACCAGGATGCCCTTCACCCGCGGATCGGCGGTGATGATCTTGAACGCCGCGCTCACCTTCTCCTTGGAGGCGCCGCCGCCCACATCGAGGAAGTTGGCGGGCTCCGCCCCGTAGAGCTTGATGATGTCCATGGTCGCCATGGCCAGGCCGGCGCCGTTGACCATGCAGCCGATGGTGCCGTCGAGCGCGACATAGCTGAGCTCGCTCTTGGCGGCCTCGACCTCGCGTGGGTCCTCCTCGTCCGGATCGCGCAATTCGGCGATGTCGGGATGGCGGAACAGCGCGTTGTCGTCGAAGTTGATCTTGGCGTCGAGGCAGATGAGGTCGCCGGCCTCGGTGACCACCAGCGGGTTGATCTCGAGCTGGCTCATGTCCTTTTCGAGCATCGCCGCATAGAGCTTGCCGACCAGCGACACGCACTGCCTGACGGTGCCGCCGGTGAGCCCGAGCGCATAGGCGATGGTCGTGCCGATATGCGGGCTGTAGCCGGCGGCCGGATCGACATGCACGGTGACGATCTTCTCCGGCGCGCTCGCCGCCACCTCTTCGATGTCCATGCCGCCTTCGGCCGAGGCGATGAAGGCGACGCGGCCGGCCGCGCGATCGACCAGGGCCGAGAGGTAGAGTTCGCGGGCGATCGCCGAACCGTCCTCGATATAGAGGCGGTTGACCACCCGGCCGTCGGCACCGCTCTGCTTGGTGACCAGCGTATGCCCGAGCATCTGGCGGGCGTTTTCGGCGACCTCTGCGATCGAGCGGGCGAGCCTGACGCCGCCCTTGTCGCCGGCCTGCGCTTCCTTGAACCTGCCCTTGCCGCGGCCGCCGGCATGGATCTGCGCCTTGACCACCCAGACGGGGCCGGGCAGCGCCCGCGCCGCCTTTTCCGCCTCCTCCACCGAGAAGGCCGGCACGCCCTTGGCGATCGGCGCGCCCAACTGACCAAGGATCGCCTTGGCCTGGTATTCGTGGATATTCATGCCGGCCCTTATCCCCTCCCCGGCTTGCCGCCAGTCTACTTGTCGAGTGCGGGCACGATCCTCACGCAGGCGTGGATCAATCCGTCCACCGCCGCAATCGACTTGTCGAACATCGCCCGCTCGCTCTTGTTGAGGTCGATCTCGATGATGCGCTCGACCCCCTTGGCGCCGATCACCGCCGGCACGCCGATATAGCGGTCGCGCACGCCGTACTCGCCCTTGAGGCAGACCGCGCAGGGCAGCACCCGCTTCTTGTCCCTGAGATAGCTCTCGGCCATGGCGATGGCCGAATGGGCCGGCGCGTAGAAGGCCGATCCGGTCTTGAGCAGGCCGACGATCTCGGCGCCGCCGTCGCGCGTGCGCTGCACGATTTCCTCGATCCGCTTCTTGGTCGTCCAGCCCATCTTGACCAGTTCGTCGAGCGAGATGCCGCCGACGGTGGAGAAGCGGGTCAGCGGCACCATGGTATCGCCGTGGCCGCCGAGCACGAAGGCGGTGACGTCCTCCACCGACACGTCGAACTCGCTGGCCAGGAAATAGCGCATGCGCGCCGAATCGAGCACGCCCGCCATGCCGACAACCATGTCCTTGGGCAGGCCGGAGAACTTCTGCAGCGCCCAGACCATGGCGTCGAGCGGATTGGTGATGCAGATGACGAAGGCCTTGGGCGCGTATTTCTTGATGCCGGCGCCGACCTGCTCCATGACCTTGAGGTTGATCTCGAGCAGATCGTCGCGGCTCATGCCCGGCTTGCGCGGCACGCCGGCGGTGACGATGACCACATCGGCGCCCTTGATGGCGGAATAGGCCGAAGTGCCGGCGAATTTGGCGTCGAAGCCGGCGACCGGCGAAGCCTCGGCGATGTCGAGCGACTTGCCCTCGGGAACCCCCTCGACGACGTCGAACATGATGACATCACCGAGTTCCTTGAGGCCGGCAAGATGGGCGAGCGTGCCGCCGATCTGCCCGGCACCGATGAGCGCGATCGTCGCACGGGCCATGGGCGTGGAATCCCTTGAGATGAATGCGGGGTTGCTGTCCGGAGCCGGACGGCTGGGTTGAACTAGCCGGATTAATGCTGCGGCGCAAGAGCAGCGTGGGCACCGCACCACTGTGCCGTGCCGTACCTGTCACCCGGCTGTCGCCGTGCCGTCCGCCGCCGGCTCGGCGAGCCCGTGCGCGGCGCCGAGATAGGCCTCGGAGCGCATCTCGATGAGCCGCGAGACCGTGCGCCGGAAGGCGAAGGATTCCTCGCCGCTTGCCGCCGTATAGAGCGCCGCCGGCGCCGCCGCGGCCGAGGCGATCAGCTTGACCCGATGGTCGTAGAGCGTGTCGATGAGCAGGATCAGCCGCCGGGCGACATCGCGCCGCTCTGCGCCGATGACCGGGATGTCGTCGATCACCAGCGTGTGGAAGCTCTGCGCGATCCTCAGATAGTCGCCGGCGCCGAGCGGCGCTTCGCAGAGGTCGGCAAAGGAGAAGCGTGCCACCCCGCGCGCCGCTTCAGGCACGGCGATGCGCCGGCCCTTGATGGCCAGCGCCGCCGGCTCGCCCCGCTCGCTGCCGGTCAGCGCCCGCCACAGCCGGTCGAGCGCCGCCGTGGCACTGCCCCCAAGCGGCGTCACATAGACCGGCGTACCGGCGAGCTTGCCGAGCCGGTAGTCGGTTGCCGCGTCGAGATGGATGATGTCGGCGTGGTGCTTGAGCAGCGCGATGAACGGCAGGAACAGGTTGCGGTTCAGCCCGCCCTGATAGAGCGCGTCGGGCGGCACGTTGGAGGTTGCCACCAGCACCGTGCCCGCGGCGAATAGCCGCTCGAACAGGCGCGACAGGATCATCGCATCGGCGATGTCCTCGACCTGGAATTCGTCGAGGCACAGGAGCCGCACCTCATGGGCGATCAGAGCGGCGACCGGCGCGATCGGATCGCCGTCCAGTCTCCGGCGGAACACGTGGATGCGTTCATGGGCCTCGCCCATGAACTCGTTGAAATGGACGCGGCGCTTCGGCACGGCATCGGCGAGCGCGAAGAACTCGTCCATCAGCATGGTCTTGCCGCGGCCGACCTCGCCGTGGATGTAGAGCCCGCGCGGCGCCGAAGCGCGGGCGCTGAAGAACCGGCCGATGAGACCGCTCCGGCTGGTCGTCCTGTGTCCGGCAAGCGCGCGGTTGAGAGCCTCAAGCCGGCCGATGACGGCAGCCTGAGCCGGATCGTCGCTGATCGCGCCCGCCGCCACCAGTTCGCGATAGCGCCGGGTGAGCGAGGCGTCCGCCGGCCCCGGTTGCCGCGACACGGGTCGCTCCCGAAGAAAGCGCGCCGTCAGCGATAGAAGGTGACCGCCGCGCCCTGACCGTCGACCTGGCCGTCGAAGCGATTGGTGCCCGACGAGGCGAGATGGGCGACCGGCTTGCCGCCCTGTCCGGCAAGGATGACCTGCCGGCCCTGCAGGTTCCACGCCGAGATCGACTTGAGGACGTTGCTGTTGCAGCCGCGCGTCGAGGCGCGATAGCCGCCGGTCCAGCTGGTCAAGGTCATGAACAGCTGGCAGGAATCACCGCCCGAGGTGATCGTCCAGCCGCCGAGGAGATCGGTCCGGCCGATGCCGCCGGAACCGCTGCTGGCCGGCGCATTGCTGGCCACCTGCGGCTGGGCGAGCGGCGCGGTATCGGCGTTGTCGGTGGCGCCGGCGGCGGTGCCTGCCTGCTGCTGGCCGCCGCTGACCGGCGGCAGATTGGAGGATTCGACTGGCGGCAGGGCGGCAGGGCTGACCGGCGCTGGCGACTGGGCGCGCTGCCACGGCAGGCCGATGGCCCCAAACGATCCGCACCCGGCAAGGGCCGAGGCCAGTACCATCGGTACCAGCCAGCGCACCGACGCCCCACAATTCAGTCCCATCGGCACATCCTCTTTACGCTTGCCGCAGCCGCGATTCGTTCTTGTAGAGCCCGATTGTAGCGTCTTTCAGGCAAATATGGCTGACGCCATAATGCAAACGCCCCGAAAGGCCAAGCCTTCCGGGGCGGAAACTGTCCCATTTCGGGTCAGTCGGTCCGGAAATTACTTGCTCTCGACGTGCTGGGGCAGGCCGAGTTCGCCGGCCTTGGCGCGAACTTCATCCTCCTCGCGGTGCAGCGTCTGGCTAATCATCTCGACCGCCACACCCGCATTCCACAGTTCCTTGAGCTTGTCGACCGCCGTGATTGACCACGGCGCGCCGGTGATCTCGGAAACCTTGTCCATGACTCACCTCCGTCTGCGATGGACGTATTCGAAATATAGGTGGTCAAGAACCGCTCGATAAGCACTGGGCAGGCTCAAATGATGGGCAGAAATACACGTCGACGAGCGGCGCCGGGCCGGTTCCCGGCAAGCAATCGGCAAGAGGCGCGGAAGGTCGCGGCCCGACAGGGATCAAGAAGACGGCGTGCGACAGGGACGAAAAGAACCGATCCGGAGGAGAAGCCTAGACCCGGCGCTCGACCATCATCTGCTTGATCTCGGCAATCGCTTTGGCCGGATTGAGATTCTTGGGGCAGGTCTGGGCGCAGTTCATGATCGTATGGCAGCGATAGAGGCGGAACGGGTCCTCGAGATCGTCGAGCCGCGCGCCGGTCGCCTCGTCGCGGCTGTCGATCAGCCAGCGATAGGCCTGCAGCAGCACTGCCGGGCCGAGATAGCGCTCGCCGTTCCACCAGTAGGACGGGCACGAGGTCGAGCAGCAGGCGCACAGGATGCACTCGTAGAGCCCGTCGAGCTTGGCGCGGTCCTCATGGCTCTGGCGCCATTCCTTCTGCGGCTCGGGCGTGACGGTGTGCAGCCACGGCTCGATCGAGCGATGCTGGGCATAGAAGGTCGACAGGTCGGCGACCAGGTCCTTGACCACCGGCAGATGCGGCAGCGGATAGATCGAAACCTTGCCGCCCTTGATCTCGTCCATCGCCTTGGTGCAGGCCAGCGTGTTCGAGCCGTCGATGTTCATGGCGCAGGAGCCGCACACACCCTCGCGACAGGAGCGGCGGAAGGTCAGCGTCGGGTCGACGGTGTTCTTGATCCAGATGAGCCCGTCGAGCACCATCGGCCCGCAGGTCTTGCGGTCGACATAGTAGGTGTCGACGCGCGGATTGGCGCCGCCATCGGGGTCCCAGCGATAGATGCGGTATTCGGCAAGGTCGCTTGCGCCTTCTGGCTTGGGCCACACCTTGCCCTTGCCGATCTTGGAATTCTTGGGAAGCGTCAGCTGGACCATGTCTCACCGTCTCCTGTCCGGCCTCTATAGCCGACCGGCGGCGGCGAGGCCAAGCGCCATTGACGGGCAATCTCCGCCGCCTCACCGCGCCGGCCGAGACTGTGCCGCTGGCGACAGCCTGCACCCGCTCTTCACGGCAGAGCCGAGACGTTCCCCTTCGCCTGTACGGTCGATGTCTTGCGGAAGGCGGATTAACGTCGGTCGACGCGGATGACCAGCTTGAGGCCCGACCAGACCTGGTCGACGGCCGCCACCTTCACATCGACGAGGTCATGCTTGAGCGCCACGGCGCGGACGATGTCCTCGGTCACGTCGGTCGGCACCTTGGATGCCTGCTTCGGCCACGACACCCAGATCATGCCGTCCGGCTGGATGGCGCGGCGCAGGCGCGGCAGGCCGGCAACGAGTTCGGCGCGGCTCACGGTGAAGGCGTGGATGATATCGAACGGCACCGGCCCCATCGGGCGCGACCAGTCCTGGCGGCGGGCGACCTTGCCGAAATCGACGCTTCCCGGCAGGTCGGCCAGCTCCTCGGGCAGTGCGACGAAGGCGATGGTGGCGCCGGGAGCATAGCCAAGCTTTTCGGCAAGCGGCCGACCCGCATAGCCGACGGACGAAAGTGTTGCGTACGCCATTGCAGTCATTTCGGGCCTGAACACGGTTCCTTCGGCGGCCATTGCTGGACCGCCCTTGGTAAACGAAACGATGCTTTTCCCGGAAACCGCAGAAATCAGCGATTTTGCGCCCGGGAATACGCCGTTTCGGGCCTTGATACTGAAGCGACAATAGGAGATTGCCGGGCAATCGTCATGTGGAATCATGACGAACGCCGGCTTTGACTAACGCGGCTGGTTAACCAGCGCCTTTTGTGGCCGAAAAGCCGCCCTGTTCCCGGCTCACGCTTCAGGGTCGAGGATGCGCGGCCCAGGGCCTTCCTGCGCCAGGACATCGGCGGGATTGCGCAGCGGGCAATCGGTAAGCGACAGGCAGCCGCAGCCGATACAGCCAGAAAGCTGGTCGCGCAGGCGCGTCAGCCGGCCGATGCGATCGTCGAGATCGCGCTTCCACCTGGCCGAAAGCCGCGCCCAGTCCTTCGCGCTCGGCACCGCGCCCTTGGGCAGCGTGGCGAAGGCCTCGCCGATCTCCTTGAGCGATATGCCGGCACGCTGGGCGACCTTGATGATGGCGATGCGGCGCAAGGTCCCACGGGGATAGCGGCGATGATTGGCCGAGGTCCGCCAGCCCGCGATCAGCCCCTCGGCCTCGTAGAAATGGATGGCGGAGACGGCAACGCCGCTCCGCCGCGCCACCTCGCCAACGCTCAGGTCGAGCGGCGGCCGGGCGCTGCGCTTCTCGGTCATGGTTTCCTCTTGACCTCAAGTTAACTTGAGGTTCTATCCCATAGCCTCTCCCGGCGCAAAGGCGCCGATTCAGCCTGCAGAGGAACAGATGACAGAGACCAACGGGACGACGACCAACGACCAGCCCTTCTACCGGATCGACCGATTCGTCGTTCCGGATGCGGCCCGCGCCGAATTCGTCAGCCGGGTACGCATGACCCACGCGGTCTTGCGCGAGCAGCCCGGCTTCATTCGCGATGCCTTGCTCGAGCAGCCCGGCGATGCGCCCGGCCAATCCGTCATCCTGACCATCGCCGAATGGCAGAACCTGGCGGTGACCCAGCGCGCGCGCGCCGCCGTCGCGGCACTGCACCGGCGTGAGAACTTCAATCCTCAGGAACTCTTCGCCCGGCTCGGCATCAAGGCCGAGATGGGCAGCTACCGGCCGCTGGCCGAGCGAACCGCCGAGGTTGCTTCGTCGACGAACGCGATGCCGTAGTCGGACGCTGGGGCGCGGAAGAGGGGCGCAAGACCGCAAATTGCTTTGCTGTCGGCCCCGGCGGGCAGCGCGATGCCGCGCCCAATCATCAATCGCGGCGGCTACCTATGGTTGGCCGCCGGCCACTCCAGGGATCACCACGACCGGAACCCGGTGCCGCAACGCGCGCGTCGCGATCCCGTGCCCGCCATGCCCGATGACCAGGCTCGCCCGGCTCGGGACCGGATCGTGCGCGGCATGGCTTGCAACCATCGCATTGGCAGGCGTGGCGGCCGACCATGATATCCTGGGCGCTGGGCTTGGCCGCCAAGGAGAAATGCGATGGATCCGACACTCACCTTTGTCCTGGTTCTGGTCATTGGCATCGCCGCTGGTCTCATTGCCCACCGGATAGCCCGGCCGTCCTGGTTCTCGCGGCAGATCGCCGGCGGACGGGCGAATCTCACCAGCGCCTTGGTCGGCATAGCCGGGGCCTTCGTCGGCTTCCATCTTGTGGCGCTCATCGTGGCCTCGGCGGGGACCGGCGTGGTTTTGGTCGGCGCAGCCGTGGGTGCCGCCCTGGTTCTCTGGGGCTGGCGGGCGATCAAGCTCTAAGCCGCCGTCTTCGCGGATATTGCATCAGCGCAGCAGGGAGGCGCCATCCCCGGATTGGGCTTCCGCTCCATCCGCGCTACGCGGTGACGCGGCCGCCGTTCAGTACACCCGCGCCTTGGGTTCGATGTACTGGACGTCGTTGGTGAGCGTGAAGGCGTGCACCGGTCGATCGGCGAGGCGGACGCTTTTTTTGTCCGGGTCGATGAACGACAGCGTGTGCTTCATCCAGTTCTGGTCGTCGCGGTTCGGATAGTCCTCGCGCGCATGCGCCCCGCGCGATTCGGTGCGGTTTTGCGCCGAATCCATGGTGGTGACCGCCTGCACGATGAGGTTCTCGTATTCCAGCGTCTCGATCAGGTCCGAGTTCCAGATGAGCGAGCGGTCGCTGATGGCGACGTCCTCGCTGCCCGACCACACTTCGTGGATGCGCGCATGGCCTTCGGCCAGCACCTCGCCGGTGCGGAAGACGGCGCAGTTCTCCTGCATCACCTTCTGCATGCGCCGGCGCAGCTCCGCCGTCGGCGTGCCGCCCTTGGCATTGCGCAGCCGGTCGAGACGGGAAACCGCCGCCTCGCCCGCATCCTTGGGCAGGTCGCGATGGCGCGAATTGGGCTCGATCGTCTCGACGCAGCGACGCGCCGCGGCGCGGCCGAAGACGACCAGGTCGATCAGCGAGTTGGAGCCAAGGCGATTGGCGCCGTGCACCGACACGCAGGCCGCCTCGCCGACCGCCATCAGGCCCAGCACCACCGTGTCCGGATCGCCGTCGACCTTGGTCAGCACCTCGCCGTGATAGTTCGTCGGCACGCCGCCCATGTTGTAGTGCACGGTCGGCAGCACCGGGATCGGCTCGCGGGTGACATCGACATTGGCGAAGATGCGCGCCGATTCGGCGATGCCCGGCAGCCGCTCGTGGATCACGTTCGGGTCGAGATGCGACAGGTGCAGGAAGATGTGGTCCTTCTGCGGACCGACGCCGCGCCCCTCGCGGATTTCGATGGTCATCGAACGCGAGACCACGTCGCGCGAGGCCAGGTCCTTGGCGTGCGGCGCGTAGCGCTCCATGAAGCGCTCGCCTTCCGAATTGGTCAGATAGCCGCCCTCGCCGCGCACGCCCTCGGTGATCAGCACGCCGGCGCCATAGACGCCGGTCGGGTGGAACTGCACGAACTCCATGTCCTGCAGCGGCAGGCCGGCCCTGAGCACCATGCCGTTGCCGTCGCCGGTCTGGGTATGGGCGCCGGTGCAGGTGGCATAGACGCGGCCATAGCCGCCGGTGGCGAGGATCGTCTTGTGGGCGCGGAAGCGGTGCAGCGTGCCGTCCTCCAGGCACAACGCCACGACGCCGCGACAGGCGCCGTCCTCCATGATCAGGTCGAGGGCGAAATACTCGATGAAGAACTCGGCCGAATGCCTCAGCGACTGCCCGTAGAGCGTGTGCAGCATGGCATGACCGGTGCGGTCGGCGGCCGCGCAGGTGCGCTGGGCGATGCCTTCGCCGAAATGGGTGGTCATGCCGCCGAAGGGGCGCTGATAGATCTTGCCGTCCTCGGTCCGCGAGAAGGGCAGGCCGTAATGGTCGAGCTCGTAGACCGCCGCCGGCGCTTCGCGCACCAGATATTCGATGGCGTCCTGATCGCCCAGCCAGTCCGACCCCTTGACGGTGTCGTACATGTGCCAGCGCCAGTCGTCCTCGCCCATATTGCCGAGCGAGGCGGCGATGCCGCCCTGGGCGGCGACCGTGTGCGAGCGGGTGGGGAAGACCTTGGTGATGTTGGCGGTCTTCAGGCCGGCCTCGCTGGCGCCGAGCGTGGCGCGCAGCCCCGAACCGCCGGCGCCGACGACCACCACGTCATAGGTATGGTCGATGTAGGAATAGGCCTTGCCGTTCACGGCCGGCGCACCGTTGCCGTCAGCCATGGGGCGGCGGACCTCCAAGAACCAGCACGATGATGGCGGTCAGTCCGACCGCGGCGACGGCATATGAGAAGAAGATGTTGGCGATGAGGCACAGCACCTTCAATGCATTGCCCTGAATATAGTCCTCGATGACGACCTGCAGGCCGATCTTCATGTGCACGGCGGACACGACAATGAGCAGCGCCATCGCCGCGCCGACCAGCGGCGTGTGCAGCACGGCGATCACATGGCCATGCGGCTGGCCGACCGTGGCGACCAGGATGCCGATGAAGAAAATGACCAGGATGGCGGCAGCGGCGCCGGTCAGGCGCTGGCGCCAGAAATGCTCGGTGCCCTCGTGGGCGGCGCCCAGGTGAAACACCCGGCGAAGCGGCGTCTGCATGCTCATCTCAGCACCAGCCCGACGGCCCACACGATCACCGTCAGCCCGAGCGAGGCGACGATCGTCGCCCAGGCGATGGTGTCGCGCGCCGGCTTGTCGAGGCCGATGCCGAAATCCCAGATGAAGTGGCGGATGCCGCCGAGCATGTGGTGGATCAGCGCCCAGGTATAGCCGAACAGCACGATCAGTCCGATCCACGAGCCGAGCACGGCATTGGCGAAGTCGAAGGCACGCGGGCCCGCCGCCGCAGCCGCCAGCCACCAGACCAGGAGGATGGTGCCGAAATAGAGCCCGACGCCGGTCACCCGGTGGGCGATCGACATCGTCATGGTGATCGGCCAGCGATAGATCTGCAGGTGCGGCGAAAGCGGTCGGTTCGCCTTGATGTCGGAATGCGACATGCGCAATGGGTCCGAGGAGAGTGGCTGAAAATGCCGCTCGGTTCTAGCGCCTCACCGGCGGCGCGTCAAAAGCCATCATCGGCGCCGGACCGGCACCCGCGATCTGCACTTGAACCGGCCGGTTTCCGCGGCTATCAGTGCGGCAGTCTGAAAAGGCTCAAGTAGCCGCATTAGCTCAGTTGGTAGAGCAACGCATTCGTAATTAGCCGGTCGGCGGCGAATTCGTCAGCGAGACCAACACGGTAGGAAGCAGAGAATTGGATTAATAGGGCCTTAGTAGGGCCCGATGCCGCATTAGCTCGCGAGTTGCGCACGAGCATCACTCGTCCGGCACTCACTTGCCTCTCTCTGGCGCATTTCTCCAAGGCTTGGGACTTTGCCAATTCCTACCCAAGCTTTGAAATGGCCAAAACCAACGCTTTTTTCCGTCGCATCCGACCCGCGAGTTGGAGTCCGACTTGGCTGAGCAGTCTTTTCATAACGCAAACCAGGCTTTGAAGGTGCTGTACGCTAGTGGCCAAGGTCCCTCGGGCCCGCATCAGTGCTTCTTCGAGACGTTCCCGGGTGCTTGAAGTCAGCCGGTCGAGGCCGATCAGCCGCGCAAAGGAGAGCGCGGGATCGCTTTCATCGAGAAGATCCGGATTGGCCGCAACGCAACCGACAAGTTCGGCGATGGCGATCTCGGAGACGGTCGTCTGTCGTCGTCGCTGGCAGGCTGTCGATAAGCGATTGAGTTCTTAGACCGAACCCTTCGGCCAAAGGAATCGCCCGGTCTGCTCGTCCGTCCGATCCAGGTCGCGCAGATGAAGCGCGATCTGGTCGCGGATGCGCGAACCCGTGCGCAGCCAGCCGTGCGCACGCGCGATGCGCTTCGCCAATATGTCTTCGCGTATCGGCGCTTCCGCTGCCATCACCGCGGCGATCATGTCGCGGATCGTCTGGCGATAGCGAAATTCGATAGAACTGATCGGCATCGGCATGGAATCCCGAGAGATCGGCGATGCGAAATAGCGGGGCATCTGCCGGGCTGCTGCCGATGCGTTGCGCCGGGCCCGACGCGACGCGCTGAAACGCATCATGCTCTCGCCATTAGTGTCGGTCCTTTTTCGGTGACGTTCCGTCTGCGCGGCGCTCGACTGGCCTGGCTCTGAGGTGTCGGCCTCGTCATCGAAGGCGGCTTCCGCCGCTTCGACATCGGGGGCTCTCGCTTGCGCTAGGGCCTGGCGCTTTGCGGCGGCGCGGGCTTCGGCTTCGGCTCGTGCGTGGACATCTTCCTGCCGGCTTGCCTCGAGCAGGCTGGACAGCTCACGCCACAATCCGGTCGCGCACCTCATCGGGGCTGTACCACCAATCCGGCGACCAGATGCGCAGGATGCTCCAGCCCAGATTGCGCAGCACCTGCTCACGCACCTTGTCGCGATCCCTCGCCGTGGCGGCGCGATGGTAGGTCGCTCCGTCACACTCGATGCCGGCCAGATAGGCGCCGGGCTTGTCGGGATGGACGATGCCGAGATCAATCCGATAGCCCGAAACGCCGACCTGCGGACGCACCTGCCAACCGGCATTAGTCAATGCCTCGCCAACAGCCTGCTCGAAAGGCGACTCAAAGGTGCCTCCTGTTTCCGCGTGCTGAGCCGGCAAGGCGATGGTGCCGCGTTCGGCATAGTCGAGGAACGCTTTCAGGTCCTGAACGCCCTGACCGCGTGCGCGCCCCGTATCGATCTTGTCTGCGGTGATCGAAGCGTAGACGGCAAGCTCCTCGCGGGCGCGCGTCACTGCGACGTTCAGGCGCCGTTCGCCGCCATTCTGGTTGATCGCTCCGAAGGCCATGGTGAGCTTGCCGGCATGGTCATGACCATAGGTGATCGAGAACATCATCACGTCGCGTTCGTCGCCCTGGACATTCTCCAGATTGCGCACGATCACGGGTTCGATCCGGTCGTCAGAGAAGAACCACTCGAGATTCGGGTTGTCGCGCCGCGCCTTGTCGAAGAGGTCGTCGATCAGCGTCTGCTGTTGCGAATTGAAGGTGATGACACCGAGGGTGGGCCGCTCGTTCTCGGGCAGGTCGAGCCACCTCATCATGCGCAGCCCCGCGTCGTTCACGATGGCCTCGGCTTCGGCCCTGTTGGTGCGGCTCTTGCCGCGATCGTAAACGCCCGAAGGCAGGTATTCGAGATGGACGGCGCGATCCGACGTGACAGGAGAGGGAAAGGTGATGAGCCGGTTCTCGTAGTAGTGCCAATTGGAGAAAGCGATCAGCGATTCGTGCCGGCTTCGGTAGTGCCAGTTGAGCTGCCGGCCCGGCAGACCTGACGCGCCCGCCTCGTCGAGAATGCTCTCCAGGTCGCGTTCATAATAGGCTTCGTCATTATCGGTCTCGTCGCCGTCGTCCGAGCGGCCGAAGAAATTCGTCGGCGGGAGCTGCTTGGGATCGCCGACGATGATCGTCTGGCGACCGCGCGCGATGCTGCCGATGGCGTCCCAGGTCGTGATCTGCGAAGCCTCGTCGAAGATCACGAGGTCGAACAGAGCCTGGTTAGCGGGCAGATATTGCGCGATGGAGAGCGGCGACATGAGCAGGCACGGCGCCAGCTTGGCAAATGTCTCTGGCATGGCCGCGACCATCTCGCGAATGGACTTGCTCGGGCGCTGCAGCTGCATCTGATGGCGCAGGAGGCCAAGCTCGGACCGGCGCGGCACGTCCTGCGGGCGCCGGCAGGCCATGGACGAGCGCTCGGCGTACCTGACTTGCCGCGATCGAACGCGCCCGATCGTCCAGTTCCCTGAACTGGCGCAGCGCGTCTTCGTGGCGGAAGCTCTTGAACTGGCGCAGAAGGTCGTCGCGATCGATGGCCTTTGGCAACCACCAGCGCGCATAAGCGAGTTCGAAAGCGCTCTCGAGATCATCGGGCGACAGGTGTTCGGCTTCGATTGCCTCAACGAAGGGAGCGAGATTGTGCGCCCGCGCCTTCTCGCGCAGACCACACCAATCGCTCCACGTTTGCAGTGCGGTCTGATTGGCGGTGATCTCATCCATCGCCTGGATGACTGCGGCCAGAAAGTCGGCCTGCGGCACGTCCGCCGGCAGACGCCCGCCGAGCTCGGCATAAGCTCGCGCGGCCTGCACGAAGTGCGTCACCGAAGTACGCAGGTTGTCTGAGCGCGTCACGATTGCGTCGTCGGAACCGCCAGACGCGATCGTCTGGCCAAGGGCGTCGATAACCGTGTTGATATCGCCGGATATCCTGCTCATCCGGACCAGCGCCGTTCGCATCTCCTCCGCCAGCTTGAAATGATCGCGTAGCTTGTCGGGATCGGTTCGGATGCCTTGCCAACTCGGCGCCGCGGTCCGCAGCGGGCTCTCCTCGATGCCCGCGAGGGTGCGCTGCATGACCCGCAGTTGAGGCAGGTCCTGTTCTGGGTCGGCGTCGCCGTTACTGGAATACCCGGTCAGCAGCTTCTTGATCTTGCGTCGGGCAAAGAACGATTTGGGCCAGGCCGCGGCACACGCCTCTCGCCACCGTCTTTCGAGATCATCGACCGGAATACGCCGTAAGCGTGTCGTCCTCGTAGGTGCCGGACAGCTTCTCGGCGGCGTCACCGAAAACGTGAACCGCATCCACGAGCGTGCCGACAGCGGATTTGAGCTGCTCGAACTGTCGCTCGAACACGACATCCAGGCGAACGCCCCGTGATCTCGGTCAGAAGGCTGGCCATCGAGACCAGGTCGCGAATATCCGAGAAGGACAGGTTCTCCGCCTGCCGGATGCCGGCCTCCGCGCAGAAGCCGCTGATATGGGGCTTCAGTTGCTGTGCGGTGTCTCGCAGGTTCTTGCAGGCGGCGATCAGGCTCTGCTGCCAGCGGACCGACCAGTCCGGCGCGACGACAAGCTCGAGCGCCGGAACATGTCGAACGGCCCTGCGTGTGAGGGCGAGGTCGCTGACGAGCTGTCGTAGCGTCTGCAATGCCGCTTCGTCGTGTTCGACCGAATCGTCCCAGGCAAGTTCCGGAGCGAAACGGTCCCTGCCGTGGACGGAGACGCCGAGCGCCTGAAACACGGTCCACCCTGATGCGCTGCGACGATGCAGGGCTTCGACATAGCCGTTCAGCTCTTCCTGTCTGAGCCGGAGTTTCTCGTTGATGTCGATCCAGCCGTTCGCCTCAGGGGGCACGCCCGCCTCCCAGGACGTCTTGAGCTGCGCGAGGAACGCCTTGCGTTCAGCCTTGTTGGAATGCAGTTCGAGGCAGAAGTCGCCGAGGCCGTTCTCGCGCAGGCGGCGATAGACGACGTTCAAGGCAGCGGCCTTTTCCGCGACGAAGAGCACGCTTTTGCCCGTTGCCAGGCATTGCGCGATCATGTTGGTGATCGTCTGGCTCTTGCCGGTGCCGGGCGGGCCGACCAGGATGAAGTCGTGTCCTTCGCCGGCCGCCAGCATGGCGGCAAGCTGCGACGAATCCGCCGGCAGCGGATTGATGATCTCCTTGGGGTGGTAGGTCGAATCGATCTGGCGCTCGTCAGGGAACGCCGTCGCAATCGCCGGCTCGAAGGCCCGGTCCGGATTGTCGATTAGGTGGCGAACAACGCGGTTGTTACGCAAAGCGTCGGTGCGATCGACGAGATCCTTCCACATTAGGTACTTGGAGAAGGAAAAAGTAGAGAGCGCCACCTCGTTGACGACCTCGAAACCCGCCACCTCGCGGACCGCGCGGCGCGCCGTCTCGAGGACCTGTGGCACATCGATACCGCTTTCGTCCTGAGGCAGCTCGCCCTCGAACTGGGAGAGGTCGAGGGCGAAATCCTTCTTCAGCATCTGCACGAGGGTCGCGTTGAAGCGGACCTCGTCCTCGTGATGCAGCAGATGGAACCGCGAGGTGGCGCTGCGTCGCTCCAACTTGACCGGCACGAGCAGCAACGGTGCACGATAGGTGCGCTCGTCGTCGGGTGACTTCTTCCAGCGCAGGAAGCCGACCGCGAGGAACAGCGTGTTCGAGCCGCCCTCGTTGAGATCGTTGCGGGCGCGCCGATACAGCTCGGTCAGCCGCGCGTCGAGTTCCTTCGATTCGAGCTGGGAAGGTAATTCGTCGCGTTGCAGGGCTTCCACCGCAAAGGCCGTGTCGAGGTCGGTCCCCGTCGTCTGCAGATGGATGACCTTGTCGCGCTCGCCCTGCGGGTTCTGTTCCGGTAGCGAGACGACCCGGATGCGCGCCCCGTCCGCTAGGCGATCTTCGAGAAAGGGCACGTCGGGGCAAAGGAACGGGATCGTCTGTTTGGTCGGCCGGAAATTGAGCAGACGGTTACGCAGCGATAGATCGAGCAGCTGCGTTGCCAGCGCTCGATACGCCCCTCGGGCGTCGTTGGCTTCTCCTCTGCCTGTTCGGCCGCGACGGCATCGAAATCAGGCATCGGGGGCAGAGGCAGGGGCGCCGCCCCGGTGTTCTCCGGGGCGGCAGCCGCCGCTGCCTCGCGGCGATGCGAGG
The DNA here is from genome assembly GCA_963743015.1 of uncultured Alphaproteobacteria bacterium. Taxonomy (GTDB): domain Bacteria; phylum Pseudomonadota; class Alphaproteobacteria; order Rhizobiales; family Kaistiaceae; genus CAVSRC01. The sequence continues at coordinate 22,738 of CAVUOD010000031.1, read as the reverse complement.
CAAGCGGAAGAATCTGCGAGGACCGTGCCCGGGCAATGTCGATGGCCGCGACGAAGCGGTCTTCTTCCTGTTCGGTGGTCGCCTTGCGGGCCAGCGTGACGGCTGTTTCAAAGGTCGCCGGCGGCGAATGCGTGATCGCAGTCGTTTCGAAGGTGATGGCTTCGCGAGCGGCCAACGCCTTGCGGACCTCGGAAGCGTCGGTCTCCAGAAGGTTGGGGAAGGACTTCCTGATCAGCCAGACGCCGGTAAAGCTGTGCCCGTCAAGCAGGACAACGAAGGGGTTCAGCCCGACCGCCTCCAGCGCCGAGGCGAACATCAGGCTGGAATCAAAGCACGTTGCAAGCCCGTCGCGCAGGATGGTACTCGGCAGTCGGACTTTCTGCCCTGTCTTCTCGAAGCTGCGGGGCGGCTCGGCATAGGTCAGGCGATGCCCCGCCACGGCCGACCATATCGCGGCGCTGAGCATGTAGGCACGGCGCGGATCGCCCGTCTGGTAGCCATCGAGCGCCGAAGAGAGGCCATGCGTCGCGAGAACTTCGCCCGCTTGCTTCATGATAGCCGCGATGGCCGGATCGTTCGGCATGACGAAGGCCGCGGTGATGGCGGCCATGGACGAGAAGCCGCCCCACTCGTCGCGCGCCAGCAGGCGGATGTCATGGCTGGCCTCCGCCAGCGTTGCGTCGCTACCATCTAGCAGTCGGAGGGTGACCACGCCACGCTCGGCCTCGTTCAAGCCGGCGAGGAAATCGGGATCGAGCTGGACGTGATGATCCGAGAGCGCGAATACCTCGCCTGGCGCAATGCGGTCGATCGTCCAGGCCTTATGTCGCGCGAAAGCAGGGACTGTTGCCAACTCGAGGCGAAGGCCCTCGATCTGGGCATCAATGTTATTTACGATCTTCAGCGAGCGTAGGATGGGCACACTGTTCTGCCAGCAGGCGTAGTTGATCGCTGACGCGAGATCCGCCTCTATCGCGATTAGCATCGGCGGCTCGCCGTCAGACGCGTAGGGGGAGCCACTGTCCCGCGCTTGTTCCATGCGCCCCTCGCACCCAATAATTCTGGTTGCAAAGCGACGATACTCACAATCCCCCACTGCGGCCAGTCTCGAGTTCAAAATCGGCCAATCAGATCAATCATCCAATCCAGATCGCCCAGAGGTCCGCGAGTTGAATTTCGGGATTTCGTCAACGTTGACTTCATTAGATCGATTCAAGCAGCAGTTGCACCGGCGGGGACCCACCTTATAGTGGCCGGCAGGGCCGTCGCATGAAGTTCATACACACCGCAGACTGGCAGATCGGGAAAGCCTTCAAGCGCTTCGGCGACAAAGAGGCGATGTTGCGCCAGGCGCGTCTCGACGCCATCGAGACGATCGGGCGCCTGGCAAGCGCCGAAGGCGTGTCGTGCGTTCTGGTGGCCGGCGACGTCTATGATTCAGAAACTCCGCTTCCCCAGACGCTTCGTGCGCCGCTGGAACGCATGCGGCTTTTTCCGCAGGTGCGATGGTTCCTGCTTCCCGGCAACCACGATCCGCACCGCCCGCAAGGCGTCTGGGATCGCGCGTTTGCAAGCGGATTGCCGGAGAACGTGCATCCCTGCCTGGCGTTCGAGCCGACGCCGCTCGGCTCCGACGCCGTTCTGCTTCCCGCGCCACTCCTCAAGAAGACCCGGTACGACGACATCACCGCCTGGATGGACAATGCGCCCTCGCCGCCCGGCATCGCGCGCATCGGCTTGGCCCACGGCTCGGTCACCGGCTTTTCAAGCCAGGGCGAAGCGGGCAATCAGATCGATCCCGCGCGCACGAAGCGGGCCGGCCTCTGCTATCTCGCTCTCGGCGACTGGCACCGCACCGTGAAGATCGCTGACACGGTCTGGTATTCTGGCACGCCGGAACCGGACCGCGCCGGCAGCCAGGAAGTCGGGACGGCGCTCGTCGTCGAGACGCGCGGCGCCAATACGCCGCCGCTGGTGAAAGAGGCCGAGGTCGGCACCTATCGCTGGGTCGACCGGACCGTGACGATCGCCGACGGCGACGCGGTGGCCGACATTGAGGCCGGTCTGCGCACCCTGCACGGCCAGACCCGGACGATCCTGCGCCTCGGGCTCGACGGCGCGACGTCGCTGTCCGGCCGGACAACGATCGTTGCCATGATCCATCGATTGGAATCGCTGATGTTCCATGTCGACGCGGATCTGGAGCACCTGCGCATGCAGCCGACATCGGAGGACCTCGAGAAGATCGACTTCGACGGGGTTCTGAGAAACGCGGCCGAGCGCCTGAAGGCGGCGGCCGAGGATGGCACGGCATCCGAGGACAATCGACGGGTCGCCCGCGACGCCTTGAGTGAGCTTTACCTGATGGCAACTTCCGGGGACGCGGCATGAAGCTGACACGGATCGAGCTGGAAGGAATCGGACGCTTCGAAAACGCTTCGGTGGAGGGCCTGAGCGACGGGGTCAATCTGCTGGCCGCAGCCAATGAGGCAGGGAAGTCGACGATCTTCCGGGCCGTTCGCTACTGCCTGTTCAAGCGCTTCGGCGCCGCAGACCGCGAGGTCCAATCGCTCGACCGCGACAGCAGCCGCATGCCGCCGACGGTCACGCTCGGCTTCGATCACGACGGCGACAGCTACACGCTGCGCAAGACCTTCCTGCGCAGCAAAGCGGCCTTGCTGACGAAGAACGGGACGGACTTCGCGCGCGACAGCGAGGCCGACGAAGCCGCCTGGGAGATCCTCGGCCTAAAGCCCGGCAGCGGCCACACGCTCGACGATGCTGCCTTCGGCATCCTGTGGGTCGGTCAACGCGCCGCAATTGACTTGCCCCAGCCGACCGCCGCCGCGGCGGACCAGCTCAATTCGCTTATCGAGGGAGAAGTTGGGACACTGGTGGGTGGGGAGCGCGCCCGCGCAATTCTCAATCGGCTCGGCAGGGAACTGGCGCGGGAGTTGACCACCACCGGCCGCATCGCAGCCGGCGGCACGCTCCACACCGCAAACGCACGGGCGGACGAACTGCGTGACAAGGTCGGGGAGCTGAGCCGACGGGAAAAGACGCTCGAATTGCAGTTCGCGGAACTCACCGACCTGCGCAGTGCCCGGGCGCGGCTGGCTGACCCGGTGGCGATTGCCGCGGCAGACAAGGATCTCGGTGCGGCACGGAAGGACCTTGCCGCCGCTGATGAAGCGGGCGCTGCGCTGGCAAACTTCGCCCAGCGACAAGAACAGGCAGCAGCCGCTCATGACGCCGCGCTGCGCGACTTCGAACGCTATCGCGTCGAGACCGAACGTATAGACGCCTTGCGCACCCGAGCAGTCGCGCTTGCCGAAGGGCTTGAGCGGCACGATGCACGGCTTGGCGAATGCCAAAATGCCGAGGCCGCCGCCGGGCAACGGCTTGAGGATGTCAATCGCCGATCGGCGGCACTACAGCCGCAGGAACAGGCGCTGCGCGCCGTCGAGCTTGCCGTCCGCCGCGCCGAACGCGCCCACGACGCCGTTGAGCGTCGGGACGCGCTGCTTGCCCTTCAGGACGAGCTGATTGCCGTCGATGCGGAGATCACCGCGCTGCCGGTGACCGCCGAAGCGCTCGCCGAAGCGCACAAGATCGACACCGAGATCGACAAGGTTGAGGTGCGCCTCGCCGCTGGCGCGACCGTCGTCCAACTGGATGTGACGCCCGAAGGTGCCGACAAGGTTACGGTCAGCGGCGGCGACCTCGCCAGCGGCGGGCAGACACCCATCCTGCGCGACATGAGGATCGACATCGACGGCCTAGCAACGGTCACGCTGCGTCCACCGTCCGGCTATGGCGCCAAGGATCAGGTGAGGCTCGAAGCGCTGCGCGAGCAGCTCGGCGACCTGCTGGCCTCATGCGGCGTTGGCAGCATTGGCGAAGCGCGGAGCGTTGCCGACCGTCGGGCGGATGCCGAGCGCCGGCGGATCGGCATCGTTGAGCGGCTGAAGGCGCTGCGCGTAGACGAGCGCACGCTTGCCGCGGCCATCCAGGCAGTGCGAACCGAGGGCGCGGAGACCGACTGCGTCGTCCGTGACGCTCTGGCAAAGAGCGGCGAAATGGCGTTGCCGCCGATCGAGACGATCGAGGCCGACCTCGCCCGCATCGCCGCCGAGCGCCAGGCGCTGGAGATCGACCGCAGCCGCCTCCAGCCAGCCTTCGATGAGGCGCGCAAAGCGTCGCAGGAGGTTGCCCTTCAGCGCAGCCAACTTCAGGGTGAGCACGCTTCGCTGGAACGCGAGCTTGCGGACGCGCTTGTGCGCCTACCCGACGATCGGCGCCCGGCCGAGCACGAACGACTGGCGCGTACGGTGAGCGAGGCCGCGCGTGCCCTCGCGGCAGCGGGCGGCGATCTCGCGGCGGCACAAGTCTCGGCCCCTGATCGCTCAGAGACCGACCGGCGGCTGCTGAGGGTCGAGCGGCTCGAAGCGGCGGCGGCCAACCGGACGACCGAGATCGGCGGGCTCGATCAGAAGATTGCCCGTCTGGAGGGGCAGATCTCCACCGCCGGTGGCGAGGGGATCAGCGAGGAACGCGCCGTGCTTCAAGAGCAGCTCGAACTGGCAGAACGCGACGGGGCGCGGATCGCCAAGAGGGTCGCGGCGCAGCACCTGTTGAAGCAGACGGTCGAGACTGCCTTGCAGCGGGGACGCAATCAATACAATGCCCCGATCCTCAAGCATCTGACGCCCTATCTCCACGATCTCTTCCCCGATGCCGCAGTCGAAGTGGGCGACGGATTTTTGATCACCGGCCTGCGCCGGGCAGTACCGGAGAGGATCGAGCGACTGTCGGACGGCACACAGGAGCAGATTGCCGTTCTCGTTCGCTTGGCCATGGGCTCGTTCCTGGCGGAGAAAGGCCAAGTCGTGCCCATCATCCTCGACGACGCGCTTGTCTTTTCGGACGATGACCGCATCGAACGCATGTTCGATGCCCTGACCCGGGCTGGCGAGAAACAGCAGGTGCTGGTCTTCACCTGCCGCACGCGGACGTTCCAGACGTTGGGCGCAAGGCATCTGCGGATCATTGCCACCTAAGCGCATTCACCAAGTTGCAGTGACCCCCCGCAGGCTTGAGCGATCCCTCTTCGATACCGCTCAAGAGCAGTGGGGTAATCTAGACTAGATTCTGCTCCCGAACCCGGCTCTCTGCCTTTGCCACTCAATCGAGAATGGTCGTAGCAATCGATCGAGCGCGATGGTGTCTGGCTCTGTTCCATCGAGGATGGCCTCGATGATGTCTGGGGCGAGGAGCATGAGCCGCATAGCCTTTCCGGCGTAGGAGCGGTCGACGCCTTCGGCGGCGGCGAGGTCGCTCAGGGAAGCGTAGGTGCCGTTCTCGGTAAGGCGCTGCCAACGATAGGCCCGGGCGAGCGCGGTGAGCATCGGATCATCGTCGGTCCGTTTGCCTGATCGGCCGGTTTCCGTCTCGGCAGGAGCGATCACCCGCCTACGCCCGCCCCGCCGACGAATGGTCAAGGGAACGCGGACCGTCAGGGTCGCACCGCCTGTACTCTGCGGTTCAGCGGTCCGGCCTGTCATGCGGCCTCGCGCTCGCCGAGTCGCCTACGATCAAGCTCAGTGACGAGTTGCTGGAACCCGTCGACGCGGAGTTGAATGTCCAGGCCATCGACGCCGACATCGACCCGCTCGACCAGAAGCTGGACGATGCGTGCCTGTTCGGCCGGGAACAGCTCATCCCAGAGCGGGTCGAGTCGCTCAAGCGCTGCTCGCACCTCCCTCTCGTTGAGGTCCTTGATCTCTTTTCGCGCTGCCCGCCAGGTCGCCACCACGACCTCGGGTGATCGCAGAAGCGTGCGAAGCTGACCGATGACCGCGGCTTCGATCTCTCCGGCAGGCACCCGGCTGACCGGGCAGCCTTCGGGGCCCGTCTTGGTCGCCGACTGGCTGACGTAGTAGCGATAGATCCTGTTGCCCTTGCGGGTGTGGGTAGGCGACATCGCTTTCCCATTCGGCCCGAAGATCAGGCCCTTCAGCAGCGCCGGGGCTTGCGCGCCGGAACGCCGACCGCGGCCTGACGGACACTGTTCCAAGATCACCTGCACCCGATCCCAGAGCTTGCGATCGATGATCGGCTTGTGCTCGCCGGGATAAACCGCGCCCTTGTAGGAGGCCTCGCCGATGTAGGTCCTGTTGTGCAGGATCGTGTAGAGCATCGCCCGGTCGATCAGCTTGCCGTATTTGTTGAAGATGCCTCGGACGGCAAGGTCGCGCACAATCTCCGTCGGCGATTCGAGCTTCGCGTAACGCTGGAAGATCTCTCGAACGATGGCCGCTTGTGGCTCGTTGACCACGAGCTTTCTTTCCCTGACGTCGTAGCCGAGTGGAGCCCAGCCACCCATCCACATCCCCTTCCGCCGCGACGCGGCGAACTTGTCGCGGATGCGCTCACCGATCACCTCACGCTCGAACTGGGCAAACGACAGCAGGATGTTCAGCGTCAGCCGCCCCATCGACGTGGTGGTGTTGAAGGCTTGCGTGACAGAGACGAAGGTGACGTCGTTTCGCTCGAACACCTCGACCAGCTTGGCAAAGTCCATGAGCGACCGGCTGAGCCGGTCGATCTTGTAGACCACAACGATATCGATGCGACCCCGCTCGATCTCCTCCAGCAACTGTTTTAGCGCCGGACGTTCCAGCGTTCCGCCGGAGACCCCGCCATCGTCGTAGCGGTCCGGTATCATATGCCAGCCCTCGGCCTTCTGGCTGGCGACATAAGCTTCGCAAGCCTCCCTTTGGGCGTCGAGGGAGTTGAACTCCATGTCCAGTCCTTCCTCGGTGGACTTGCGCGTGTAGACCGCACAACGGAGCTTCCGCGCCGGAGCGGCAGGTTTCTCAATGGCGGCCCCGGCGCGCCTCATGACCGCCCCTTGGCATTCTTGAGGCCGAAGAAGACCCAGCCGTTCCAGCGGGTGCCGGTGATCGCCCGGGCGACCGAGGAGAGCGACTGGTAGGGCCGGCCGTCGTACTCGTAGCCATCGTCGCGCACGGTCACTTTGTGCTCGACCCCTTGCCATTCGCGGATAAGCTGGGTGCCCACCACCGGCTTGTCGTCGTGCCGGATTCTTCGTCGGATGAGACTGTGATCAGCAACTTGATCGGCGAGCGCCTCCAGGCGTTCGACCGTCGCCGCCTTCAGTCCGCCATAGGCCAGCGCCTGAATCCGGTAGGCCAATCGGCTCTCGAGGTAGCGCCGGTTGTAGGGAGGCGGCTCGGTCTCGAAGAGGTCTCGCCATTGGCGCTTCAGTTCCGGCGTCGGCGTGGTCCTCAATGCCGCCAGGCGGGCAAGCACGGTGTCGGTCATCGCCTGTTCTCCGGTTTCTCCGGGTTGGCATCACCGCTCTGGTGGGCGACACAGTCCAGCGAACTCTCTCCGGTTCTGGCTTCGGTTTGACTTGACTGTCGGGCCCTTAGCCGAACCAGCCCAAGGGCGAGGATCTCGCCGATCTCGGCGAGGCGGTCGGCTGGCTCGTCGCCCCTGCGTTGAAGGACCTGCATAGGTGCAGGCTCGCTCAAAACGCCTCGAAATCCAGACCCGGAAACGCTCGACCGTAAAGGATCGTAGAGCGTGGGAGACAAAAGCAGTCGCGACCGGTGGAAAACCGCTCGCGAGTCGCCGGAAGCGACATCGCACGGCGTAATATCGTGCTTGTGATTCGCGTGTTTCTGCCGAGTGGCTGATCCGGAGATCGGACATTTGAGGCTGCGGAGCTTGCGCGAGTTTCTGGCTTGGCCGCGAATCAGAAGTAGGCTCAAGCCGTCAGAATCGTTATCACCCGGTTCGGTTGCGTCGTTGTGTTGGAAGGCGCCGGTTCGATCTCCGTGAGTAGAGGTCGAGAAGCTGTAGCCAGCCAGCGCGTCGGCCAGTAGTACCCGCGGCGACCACGCTCGCGCCACGCGGAGTGCGGAGCTTGCGTTTTTGGTCGCGTCTAGCTGTTGTTGTTGTGTCGGAAGGCGCCGGTTCGATCTCCGTGAGTAGAGGTCGAGAAGCTGTAGCCAGCTAAGCGCGTCGGCCAGAACACCGCGGCGACCACACTTTCCGCCACGCGGAATGGCGCAGCGTGGGTATATTTTGTGGCCGCGACGGCGGAGCCACCCCAGAACCACCCCGACTGCTAAGCTTGCTTTTTATGAGCCCGGCCCCTGCGCCGGGCTTCGTCGTTTTGGCATAGGGGTATAGGCAGCAGGCAAACCGAACCCAGCCAGCACCTGACGTGCGGCAGCTGCCCCGGTAACCACCCCAGTTTCCTCCCACCTGCGACGCCCGCCCTCGGCAGAGATCCTGCCGGGGACGCATTTGCGCACTCGCTTTTCCAAGAGGTCGATCAATGTCGCAACCCGACAAACTCGACGACGAGATCCGTCTGCTCCACGAGAAGGACGCCGCACGCTTGCTGAACGCCTCGCCGCGAACGTTACAGGCGTGGCGCGTCAAAGGCGTTGGTCCGACCTTTATCCGCATTGGCCGCACCATCCGCTATCAGGCAAGCGATCTCAAAGCGTGGATTGAAGCGCGGATTGTGCCGTCGAAGGAGGTTCCGCCGTCGACTTGGCCTGAGGCGAAGCCATGACAACGAACGTCTCTCGCCTGGATACTCTTCTGGCCTTCAAGACGATCGGCCTCATGCCGGGGCTGTCGGCCTCGGAGCGACGTGTCGCGTGTGCGATTGTCGAGCACTTCCACAGAGCCGATGGTCAATGTGAGCCTGGCGCGGATCGGCTCGCATGGTTGCTCGGCCTTGATCGGAGCACCGTATTGAGGGCGACCGCTGCCCTCCATCGACGGCGTCTAGTCCTGCGCATCCGGCACGGCGGCCGATCGCAGCGCAACAGCTACGAGCCGAACTGGGACCTGCTGCGCGAAGCAGCATGAGGCCTGGAATAGGCGTTTCCGCGCTTCCGATGATCGCCATGGTGAGATGACAGCCGCGCCACCCGAGAGATCGCAGGAATGTCACCTGGGTGGTGGCACGACTGCCACCCAAACCTACAAGAAGAACCTACTGAATGAACCTGATGCTGCGGCACGGGCCACGAACACCACCGACATCGGCACCCACGGCGAGGCTGCAAGTGGGCAGGCGGGAAAGGGTAAGGCCCACTCCCCTGCCCCTCCTCGACCATACAGCCAAGGCTCAAGGCAGGCAGCCGAGGCGGCGGCCACGCGGCGCTGGAGCGACGACCTGCTCGATCGCCTCCGCGACGTGCCGCAAGCCTTTGCCTGCGCCATCGACCGGATCGACGAGGAGCTGCAGGCTGCGGCAACCACGGCCGAGATGCGAAAGCACGGTGCAGGTGTCGAGCTGATCCTGCGATCGCTGGGTTCGTCCACTGTGCCCCAAGGCAGGCACCGGGGGGCCCCTGGCAATCCTGCCGCTGCGGGGGTTTCGGCACGGCGGGTTGCCAGCAGTCTCAGCGCGATCTTGAAGCCTAAAGTCGAGCCTAAAGAGCTAAGTCCCGAAGAGCCGCCGACCGGCGACACCTCCGCCTCCCCTGACGAGGCGCGGGTCCTGCCAGGGGCCCTCCCCCTCGCGGTGGATTCGGACCCCGACGACGAACCAGTGAGGCCGGGCAAATCCCGGGTTGAAGATGGTTGACATGGTTGAAATGGTTGATTGTCGGGTGCCCCGGTCTACCGACCAGATGCGCCGGCCGATCTCATTCATCACGAGTCATACGATGCCCCCAAGTCCTCGCCCCTCATTGGGGAGGGAGGTCAAATCTCTGGCTGGGCTCTGCGGGCTGGACCGGCGGCTCCTCCACGCAGGGATTTTTTTCTCGGCGCCGGGATTTTGGGGGCCACCAGGCAAGCAACGGAGCTTGGCCACGCACTGCCTCTGTCGAAAACCCGATTCGGATCAATCGATTGGTCCGTCACAAGTTGGCGATGCTCCCGCTCGCTGCCGCGCGTTCGGCTGCTCCGAGCCGAATATTTTCCAGCGGCCCCCGGGGGGGCGGTCAAAAGTCTGGGACCTTTCGATCGCGGACCGGTGGGGCAGCCGCACGCATCTTTTTGCGAGTTCCCGAATACTTTTTTCCGGCAGAGCCGACCCGACACTCCCCGGAAAATCGCCGCGAAATTCAGGGAGGGGGGGGTAGGTCATGACCAAACCTGACCTTGCCAAGCCGCCTACGCGCTTCACGCTGGAGCACTGGCCGATCGAGCGGCTGGTTCCCTTTGCCCGCAATGCCCGAACCCATAGCGAGGCCCAGATTGCCGAGATCGCCGGCAGTATCCGTGCCTTCGGCTTCACCAACCCGATCCTGGTCGGCGAGGACGGCGATCTGGTCGCCGGACACGGGCGCCTGGCGGCGGCGCGGAAGCTCGGCTTGGCGGAGGTACCGGTCATCGTCCTGACAGGCCTCAGCGAGTTCGAGAGGCGCCAGCTGGTCCTTGCTGACAACCGGATTGCCCTCAATGCCGGCTGGGATCTGGAGATGCTCAAGCTCGAACTGAAGGACCTCTCCGACCTCGGGATCGACCTGTCGACCCTCGGCTTTGACGAAGGCGAACTCGCCCGGGCACTGGCGCCGGCTGGCGCCGAGGGCCTGACTGACGAGGATGCCGTCCCCGATGTGGCTGAGCGGGCGGTCAGCCAAGTGGGAGACCTCTGGCTGCTTGGGCCGCATCGCCTGATCTGCGGCGATGCAACCGACCGGGGTGCGGTCGACCAGCTCCTCGCCGGAGCCGTTCCGGGGCTCATGGTCACTGACCCGCCCTATGGCGTCGAATACGACCCTGCCTGGCGCAACCAGCGTGGTCTCAGCCGGTCCGGTGCCAAGTCCAAGATCAAGAACGATGACCGGCCCGACTGGTCGGAGGCATGGACCCTGTTCCCCGGCTCGATCGCCTATGTCTGGCACGCGGCCCTGCAGTCGACCCACTTTGCCGAAAGCCTCGTCCGAACCGGCTTCACCATCCGCGCCCAGATCATCTGGGCCAAGGAACGGCTGATCATCGGGAGAGGCGATTACCATTGGCAACATGAACCCTGCTGGTATGCCGTGCGCTCCAAGGGAAACTGGACCGGTGATCGCAAGCAGACGACTCTCTGGACCATCTCGGCGAAGGACCAGGACGCGAAGACCGAGCACGCCACGCAGAAGCCGGTCGAGTGCATGCGCCGGCCGATGCTCAACAACTCCAGCCCCGGTCAGGCCGTCTACGACCCGTTCCTGGGCAGCGGCACATCGCTGATCGCCGCCGAGACGACCGGCCGGGTGTGCCTGGCGATAGAGATCGACCCGCTCTATGTCGATGTCGCCATCCGCCGCTGGCAGGCCTTCACCGGCAAGGAAGCGAGGCTGGCCGGAGAGAACCAGACGTTCTCCGAGGTCGAGGCCATGCGGTCGGCGGCCGGCGAGGCCCAGAAAAGCGCCGGCCCGTCAGCCGAGCCTGACCCAATGCGGCCAGCCGCCCCGGAGTGCGACGGCAAGCCGGAAGGCTCGGTTGCAGCCGGCCCGCCTCCCCCATCGTCCCGAAGCCGGAAGTTGGCCGCCTCAGTGGCCAGAAAAGGGTAAGCCCATGCGCGGTCGCAAGCCCAAGCCGACGCGTCTCAAGGTGATCACCGGCAATCCCGGCAAGAGGCCGCTGAACCTCGACGAGCCTACCCCCGAGCCCGCGATCCCCGACTGTCCACCGGAACTGAGCCCCGCAGCCCAGACCGAATGGCAACGCCTCGCCGGAGAACTCGGCAAGCTCCGCGTCCTCACCAACCTCGATCGCGGGGCGCTGGCCGCCTATTGCAGCGCCTATGCCCTATGGGCCGAAGCCGTCGAGGCCATCCAGAAGTTCGGTGTCATGGTCAAATCGCCGACCGGCTTCCCCATCCAGTCGCCCTACGTCTCGATCGCCAACCGCCAGGCAGAGATCATGCTCCGAATCTCATCCGAGTTCGGATTCACCCCGGCCAGCCGTGGGAGAATCTCGATGCCGTCGGAAGCTGAGCCCGATCTGTTCAACCCACCACCTCGGCAAGGTGATGAAAGGTAAAGTGACCCGCAATGGATTGGAGAAGGGATGTCGGCGTTCGAGCCCAAAGCTGACATCCTTTGAAACAAAGGCCAAGTCCGAGATTGACCCATAGGCGACATTTGAGGTCCATCGCCGGCTAACGCGGTAGCGGTGATTTGCTGGTGTGGGCCGTCAATATCCACTACGACTCGGCATATGGCCGAAAAAGAAAAGATCAACCGACGGCTGGCCGCCGTTCTGGCAGCCGATGTTGTCGGCTACTCCCGCATGATGGGTGCCGACGAGGAAGGAACACACGCGGCGCTCAAGGAATTGCTGACTTCGTTGTTTAATCCCGAGGTCGAGCGGAACAACGGCCATATCATAAAGACAATGGGCGACGGCGTGCTGGTGGAGTTCGCGAGCGCAGTGGACGCGGTGCGATGCGCGCTCAACGTCCAGCGCTCGGTTGAGGAACGCAACGCCGGCCTCCCTGGCGAACGCCGGATGGAGTTCCGCATCGGCATCAATGTGGGCGACCTGATCGTGGAGGGAGGCGACGTTTTCGGCGATGGTGTCAACATCGCGGCCCGCCTTGAGCCGCTTGCCAAGCCCGGATCGATCTGTCTGTCGGGAGGCACCTACCAGTACGTCAAAGGCAAGCTTGCTCTCGAAGTCGACGACATGGGGGAGCAGCATCTCAAGAACATCGCCGAGCCGGTCCGCGTCTACGAAGTGCGCCCCGGTGTTGCGCGCGCTCCGACATCGACGACGACGATCAACAGACCGTCGATCGCGGTGTTGCCCTTTGCCAACCTCAGCGGAGATTCAGAACAAGAGTATTTTGCCGACGGTATGGTCGACGAGATCATCACCGGCTTGTCGCGGCTTGGCTGGCTGTACGTGGTGGCGCGAACGTCATCGTTCACCTTCAAAGGCAAGAATGCGGAAATCCGCGATATCGCGAAGCGCCTTGAAGTTCGCTACGTGCTGGAAGGCAGCGTACGAAAGGGCGGTGACCGTGTTCGCATCATCAGCCAGCTCACCGATGCTGCGACCGGCGCTAACGTCTGGGCGGATCGCTTCGAAGGGGGCCTCGACGATATCTTCGCCCTGCAGGACCAGATCACCGAACGCGTCGTAAATGCAATTCAGCCGAGCGTGCTCTCCGCAGAGATCAGGCACGCCAAGCGCAAGCATCCCGACAATCTTGACTCGTACGACCTCTACCTCAGGGCGCTTCCCCTGCTATTTACTCATACCCACGCAAGCGCCGAAGAAGCCAGGAGGTTGCTCGAAGAGGCACTTGCGCTTGACCCAAGCTATGCACCCTCGTTGGCGCTGGCCAGCTGGTCCTACATGTACAATGTCGTGAATGGTGGCTCTCGGTCGCCCGATGAGGACACGGCGAGAGGCACACGCCTCGCGCTTGACGCGATAAGTGCTGATTCGGACGATCCGATGGTGCTTTGGTACGCGCCGTTCGTCCTGGCGAGCCTCGGGAAGGACCCAGATAGCGCTTGCGCGATCGTGGAACACGGTGTGGAACTCTACCCCACTGACGTCGTGCTCTTGGGCGCGTCCGGATACATCCTGACACTCACCGGCGACCAAGAGAAAGCGTTGGAACGATTCGAAGCGGCGCTGCGATTGGCCGCGAACAATCCGCTTGCTTTCCATGACCTTGCTGGCGCTGCCATCGCATGCACGCTCCTCGGTCGGTATTCCAAGGCAGTGGACTACGCCGAGCAATCTCACAAGCGAAACCAGAGCTTCGGTGTGACTTACCGAATTCTGGCCGCAGCTCACGCTCAACTCGGCAACGTCGACAAGGCGGCCCAAGCGATGGCGCGCTACCGCGCACTCGATCCCGAAGCGACGATCAACCAGCTCAAGATCCAACTGCCGTATGGAAATCCTCAACAGGCGGAACGTCTTTGGGAAGGTCTCCGCAAGGCTGGTTTGCCGGAATGACTCGGGCTGAAGTGGCGTCACTTGTGTTTAGGCGTGGTCCAGTTCGGCCTGTGGCGCTTTGCACCATTTCGTGGCAGGTAAAATTCCGGTCGCTTTCGGTGCGAAGCGGAAATGGGCTGACGGTCGGGCCCGACGGTTTTGGGCGTGAATGACCCGAGCAGACTCCGCAATTGCGGCCGTTGCTCTTGCTGCCTCGGGAGCTCGCGTACGTAATTAATCGTCGATCGCCTTGACCATCGATGCTGCTGTCTTCTTCTGCCAGTACGGTTCGACCAAGTGCTTGGCATCGATCGGATCGCTCAGATAGCCAAGCTCCATGAGCACGGAGGGGGCGTCCGGGGCCTCCTGGAAGCGGAAGCTAGCTTCCTTGTGGCAGGTGGCAGCCGCTGTGCCCCACTCAAACGCCGTTGGTCGAAACCAGATGTGCCAAGTCCCTTTCAAGCCCATTGAGATCTGAATCGGGGATCGACAAATTCCCACTCATGAATTCGGGCACGCCTTGTCGATTGAATACATAGATCAAGCGGGTATGGGATACTGCGTACTTCGCAGGGTCGGACGACGGATGAACGCTGTATCGGGCCCCGAATTGTGCCGCGGCCGCCTTCAGCTCCGTCTCCGTGCCGCGCAGCCCGATCACCTGGGGCGCGAAAGCCGCGGCATATTGCTTGAGCACCGGCAGGGTGTCGCGGTAGGGATCGACGGTGACGAACAGGAACCGGACGTCCTTGGCCTTGTCGCCGAGCTTCTTCAGCACGAGAGCGATGTTGGCGAGCGTCGTCGGGCAAACGTCCGGGCAGTAGGTGTAGCCGAAATACAGCATGACGATCTTGCCGCGAAAGTCAGCTTGGGTCACCGTCTTGCCAGTCTCGGCGTCGGTCATCGTAAACTTCAGAGATCCAAAGCCAAAGCCGGTCTTGGGAGCCAAATCGTGTGGATCGAGTTTCCACGTATCGCGCGATCCCGCCGATAGGAAGCCGAGTGCCAACGCACCAATTCCCAACGCACCAATTCCCTGGATGAATCTGCGACGTTGCATGGCGGCCCTCATGATGCCGGTTCGCTGCTGAAACCTGCGAGCCAAGCGACGATCGCCTTGTGCTCACAACGCCACGCTCCGGACCGGCGCGATCGCGCCGGTCCGGAGGCACTCCCAAGACACTGATCGGTTAGGTGACGGTGATGGTGCCCTGCATCCAGCCGTCGGTCGCCATCGCACCACCCCAGCCGCCTTCGCCGGTGCCGCAGGCTGCCATGCACTGCCAGGGAAGCGACCCGGCCGCAGGCGTCATGAACTCGTAGACAACCGTCGACAGCGGCGGAATCGGCACGTTCATGAAGAAATTGTCGCCGTTCACGGTGAACGTATGGGCGGTGTCCTTGAAGCCGATCTGCTTCACCACCGTTCCATCCGTCGGGGATATGCTGTCCGGCGTCCCCTTGATCACGCGCATCGTGCCATCGACCGTGCCGCGGACGACATTGTAGCCGGTCGGGATATCGGCTGGGCCGTCATCGTAGCAGCGCACCGTTACCCGGATCAGGCGTTTCGCCGGCAGCGAAAGGTTCGCCGGCACGTATTGCGGCCAGTCGTCCTTGCCGACCTTCTTTCCGATGATGATCTTCTGGGAAACCTCCACGGGCGCTGCGGCAGCGTTCGCCCCGCGGGGTATGGTGATCCCCAGGACGGCCATTGCGATCCCGGTGCCAGAGAACTGCAACAACTGGCGGCGGCTTGTTGAGACGGCGTAGAGCTTGTTGGACACGGGTTTCTTCTCCCCCTATTTGTCCCGTCGCCCGTGTCGCCATAAGCTCGGTGGTGCTGCGTTGCGGCATTGACCTGGATCAATTCCAAGGACTGCGGCACCGAATCAATCAGAGGACGTCGGGGAGCCGTGCTCGTCGAGGTCAGCTTCGCGGCATGGCGCGACGCAAGAACAACTATCTGGCAGCCAGTCACGAATTTTGGATGCCCCGACCGATGCCGGCGCTAAGGGGAGCCGAGCTTTCGGTCTTCTTCGCCGACTGCAAGAAACCTCCAGTCAAGATATCCGACCGAGAGCATGGTCCGCCATTCAACACTTGGCCCGCCGTTCGGTCGTTGCTGGACCATGACGGATATTGCGTGCTGATTTGTGCCGACTGGACATCATGCCGCCGCGCATTGGCGAGGATTGGTGATCAGCGATGGGCTTCGTGTTGACTGAACGCCAGAGCGACAGCTTTGTCGGCATGCGGACATTCAAAATCGGAAGAGGTCTCGCCGTTTCGCAGTCGCGCGTAAAGGACAATGCAGCGCTCGAAGAAGCCCTCCTTGGTCGAGGAGTGGTAGCGGTCTCGTTCGCTTTGCGTCCGTCGGATTGCAGCGTCGCAACGCGGGCAGTGTACGGTCGGCGTCGCCGCAGGTGCTGACTTCGCGTCACCGACCGACGATCCGCACGATAGGCAGACGAAGCGGCTGAACCTCCGCTCCCCACGCTCGGGATCTTCTATTTCGCCGATCATGGCCACCCGGCAGACCGGACACGGACGCGGATAAGCCTGTTCGTCCTGCTCCACGACCGTCGTCCAGATAACGAAGATCACCCCAAGATAAGCATGCATCAGGCGAACGACCTTAGAATTGATATTGATCAAAGGAAGCGTCAGCAGGCGCGTCGCGTGTCGTCGAGAGTTGGCGCTCTTTCGGCAGAGCCACGATTTCCGCAAGAGGCACAGTCAACGGGCGTGGCTTTGGTTAGTTCCGCCGGGCCTTGGGGCGGCCGAGGAAGGCCGTTCCTGGCGCTCAGCGTCGGTTTGCAGAAGTCCGCTTCCCTGCCAATTTAAGGGTCAAAGCAGACGTCGGTCCAAGGCGTCGATTCCGACCAGTTTGACCCATTGCGGCCTCAGGTGTTGAGCCAAGGGCGGCGCGCTCTTCACGCCAACTGGCGTATCTCTCTGCCGTCCCGGCCAGTCGCCTCAATTCGGGCCGTTTGCGTGCAGTTTGAGGGCCGCGTAGAGCGTGGAATGAACCGGCGTCGGGACATCGACCTCGTGCCCGATACGGGTCAACGCACCGGACATCCATTCGAGCTCTAGCCGGTTGCCGCGCTCGAGGTCGATGAGCATGGAGGGCTTGGTCTGCTCGGGGATCTTGTCGCCAAGTTCCATCTGCTGAGCGATGTAGTTCGCCCCCACGTCCACGCCTTTTGCGCTGGCGACTGCGACGGCCTCTTCAAGGCCATCGCGCATGAGGTTCCGGGTCACGGGCTCGTTACGGATCGGGCCGATCGACTTTCGTGTCGCTGCACCAACACCACTGAACGTAGCCAGGAGAGCGAACTTTGCCCAAAGCTCTCGTGCGATATTCGAGGTCAATTCAGCCGCGATCCCCGCGTCAACGCACGCGTTAAGGAAGCGCTCACCCCGGGCGCTTCTGCTGCCATCGGCTTCGCCGAAGACAACCCGCGCCAATGGCCCGGCATGGCCGACCACGCCCGGTTCGATGACAGCCGCGTTGGTGATGTAGGCAGCGCCATCCATGACCTTGTCCCCGTCCAGAATCCCGCGAAGCGTGTCCTTGGCGTCCATCCCGTTCTGCACGTTGATGACGGTCGTTTCCGGGCCGATCATCGCCTTGCACATTTCGGCGGCCGGTTCGGTATCGAACCGTTTGACCGTGAACAGCACGTAGTCGACCGGACCCACGTTGGAGGGGTCATCCGTTACGGAGATCGACGGCAGGTGCAGATCGCCGTTGGCGCTCTTAAGCGTTAGTCCGTTCGCGCGAAGCGCTTCCAGGTGACGGCCCCGGGCAACGAAGTTGACGTCGTAGCCGGCGGCGGAGAGCCGTGCTCCGAAATAGCCCCCGACACCTCCGGTTCCCATTATCGAGATTCGCATCCGAGTGTCCCTCACTGGTGGTCCCTAGACAGGCTTTGCACCTAGGGAACCCTTGTCCGCCCTACATGTGGCATATCGTCAAACCTGCCGGTGATCATCAAAATTGAGAGTCTGCTGCTGGCGGCGCATCTCTGACGTTTGACCTAGCCGCCGGGTCTTCCGCTTTCCCCCAAATTGCGGACGTCGCTGCCGCGGGCGAATCTATTGCGTTCGGCCGGCAAATGATGGCTTGGCAACGGATCAGGCTTTCCCGGCAGAGGGAATGAAATTCCGCTTTTTTGCCAGATACTTGGCTACGTACAAGACGCAAACGGCGGTATGCGTTTTGTACAAACGGCTCGTGAGTTTGTCGCAATACAACAAGCCATTGCCTACTACCGCGTCTCCACCGCCCGCCAGGGTCGATCCGGGCTTGGGATCGAAGCCCAGCGCGAGGCCGTCACCCGGTTTGCCGCGGCCGAGCGGTTCGATCTGACCGCCGAATTCGTTGAAGTGGAGACCGGAAAGGGAAGCGATGCCCTGGATCGAAGGCCGCAGCTGGCGGCAGCGCTAGCCACAGGACGGCAACGTAAATGCCCGGTCATAGTGGCCAGCCGCCACTGCATCCGGGCCGACGGACCATCCGCGGAGACGAGAGCCGGCCGATCGTCGAGGCGCTCGAGGCTTGGCTGCGCGAGAAGCTCAGCCTGATCAGCCAGAAGACCAAGCTCGCCGAGGCGATCCGCTACGCCCTCTCGCACTGGAAGGGGCTCACCCACTTCCTCGATGACGGCCGCATCGAGATCGACTCCAACGTCGTCGAACGCGCCATCCGGGCGATCGCCCTGAACCGCAAGAATGCTCTCTTCGCCGGCTCCGACGGTGGCGGCGAGCACTGGGCGATCTTCGCCTCGCTGATCGAGACCTGCAAACTCGGCGGCATCGATCCGCAGACCTACATCACCGACGTAATCACCAGGATCGTCAACGGTCATCCCAACAGCCGTATCGACGAGCTCCTGCCGTGGACCTACGCCCCAGCCCCCAATCTCAAAGACGTGGCCTGAAAACGCCGCTTACCATCGAAAGGAGAAAGCGCATCGAGGAAATGACCATCCGAAACCGCCGTTTGCGCCATCACAGCCAGGCGGCATAACCTCAAACCCCGATGAGCCCAGTCCTCCAATCCCGGGAAAGTTCACCGTTCCATTCGTTTTGACGACGGACACTCTAAACCCGACACTGCGCTCAGTGAT
This sequence comes from uncultured Alphaproteobacteria bacterium, assembly GCA_963743015.1. GTDB lineage: Bacteria > Pseudomonadota > Alphaproteobacteria > Rhizobiales > Kaistiaceae > CAVSRC01. The sequence goes on along the minus strand of CAVUOD010000031.1, from coordinate 3,650 downwards.
CTTGCTCTTGGCTAGTCGTGAACGATGACGTTGAGAAGCCCGGCATGCACCTTGATGTCGCCGTTGTATTCGATCAGGCCGAGCTTCCGGAACTTGTTCATGAACTGGTTGACGCGCGAGCGGGTGGTGCCGACCCGCGCCGCCAGCACATCCTGGCTGATCTTCGGAACGATCGGACGCAACTGCCCATCGTCGCTGAAGTTGGCAAGCAGGAGGAGGACCCGCGCCAGCCGTTTTTCGCTCGAGTTGAAGAGCTGGTCGACAAGATCCGCCTCGACCTGAATGTTGCGGCTCATCAAGAACGCCATGAACTTCTCGGAGAAATCCTTGTCGTCGTGGAGCCGCCGGATCATTGCCGCTTTCTCGATCCGCAGAAGGCTCGATGCCGTCGTGGCAACGGCAGAGGCCAACCGACGCGGCTGACCGGAGAGACATCCCTCGCCGAAGAAATCGCCGGGCCCCAGGATCGCGATGACCCCCTCCTTGCCCTGATCGGAGACGATGGTGAGTTGAACCCCGCCGGTCTCGATGTAGAAAATCGCGTCGGCAGGATCACCCTGACTGAAGACAACATCCTTGGCAATAATTTCCGGATCAGACGCAAAGCCGGCAAAGCCGGCAGTAACAATCGCCGGGTCAAGGTAGGTCGGCTTGGCCACCTTTGACGCTTTAGTCGATCTTGCTCGTTTTCGATTTTGCATCAGATCTAGAATTATTAAAGAGTATTAATATCTTACAACACTCTGTTTAGCCTGTGAAGCACTAAACCAGCGGAATGTGCAAAATTGAACATCGCCTGGTTTTCAGCCGTGTCTATCTGCGACAAGCGAAAAATTCCCTCGATTCGAGGGAGTTAAGGATGGTTGACATCGCCCCCCCTAGCGGTAATCGAACGCGAAAATTCCTCGTCGTCGGCCCGGATTACTCCGCGCGCGCTGGTGTCGAGGATTGTCTGCTCCACCTCAAGAACAGTCTGCCGCGGAACAAGCGCCGCCCAATACGGATACATTGGGAAAAGAAGCTCGCGTCGGCCCTGACGGCGCTGGAGAACGGTGGATTCGAGGGCGTCCTGCTCGACCTTTTTCTGCCCGGCGGCGCGGGACCTCAGGCCCTGGAAGCCATCCAAAAGGCGGCGCCGGGCGCAACCGTTATGGTCATTGCAACGACCGACGGGGCGGTGGCGGGATCGACCGCACGGCGTCAGGATCGGGATGCCCTTGTTGAGGGATTGCTCGAGGTTCGGCCGCTTTCGCCGGTTCTGCTGAATCTGATTGAGGGGAAGCCCGCTGGCGAGGCCGGGGCCGCCGAGGGCGCGCAGGCCACACTCACCCTGGAGTCGATCGGCGATGCGGTCCTATGCACCGACACCCTCGGTCGCGTGACCTATCTCAACCGCGCCGCAGAGAAGGCCACCGGATGGTGCCGTGAAGAAGCCGTCGGCCGCGTGGCGAACGATATCTTCCGCATCATCGACGGGGTCACGCGCGAACCGATCCGCGATCCGCTGCAGCTCAGCATCATTAAGAACGAACTGATGGTGTTGAAGAGCAACGCCATCCTGATCCGCCGGGATGGAAGCGAACTGACCATCGCGGACACCATCGCCCCGATTCACCGGCGCAGTGGCGAAGTGACCGGTGCGGTTGTCGTCTTCCAGGATGTCAGCGAAGCACGCGCCGCCGCGCTCAAGATTTCCCACCTGGCGCATCACGACTTCCTCACCGACTTGCCCAACCGGGTCCTCTTCGACGACCGGCTAAATCAGGCAATCAGCTTGGCCCGGCGCCACCAGCGGCATATCGCCGTTCTGTTCCTCGACTGCGACAACTTCAAGAATATCAACGACTCGCTGGGCCACATGATGGGTGACTTTCTGCTCCAGTCGTTGGCGAAGCGGATCGCCGCCGCCGGGCGCAGTTCCGACACGGTCAGCCGGCAGGGCGGCGACGAGTTCATTATCCTTCTTCCCGAAGTGAACAGCGTCGCAGACGCCGAAACATACGCCACCAAGATTCTCAGCGAAGTCGCCAAGCCGCATATCATCGGCGACCACGAGCTTCACCTGACGGCAAGCATCGGTATCGCCATGTATCCAGCCGATGGCCGCAATGCCGAAACCTTGGTCCATAACGCCGACATCGCGCTTTACGAAGCCAAGCAAAGCGCTCGCAACACGTACAAATGCTTCCGCCCGGACATGAACGCTCGTGCGCTTGAACGACAATCGGCTGAAGGTGGTCTTCTGAACGCGCTGGACAAGGAAGAGTTCCTCCTGCACTACCAGCCGCGTATGAATCTGCAGACGGGCGCGGTCATCGGCGCCGAAGCGCTCGTTCGCTGGCGCGATCCAGAGCGCGGCATCGTCTCTCCGGAAGATTTCATTCCGCTTGCCGAGGATTCCGGACTGATCGTGCCGATCGGGCGATGGGTCCTGCAGACGGCGTGTCGACAGGCAAATAGCTGGCGAGACGCCGGGCTGCCGATCGGCACCTTGGCGGTCAACGTCTCTCCCGTCGAATTCCGCAACTCCACCTATCTGGACGGAATTGCCGATCTGCTCGCCAGCGGTCTGCTCGAACCCGGCATCCTCGAACTGGAACTCACCGAGCGCACCCTCGTGCAGGACCAGCAAACCGCCAACACGACGCTGAAAGCGCTGTCGGACATGGGCATCAGGCTGGCGCTCGACGACTTCGGCACCGGGTTTTCGAGCCTGAGTTATCTCCAGCGTTTCGCCATCAGCACCCTGAAGATCGATCGCTCCTTCGTGGAGAGACTTCCAGAGGAGGCACGCGACAGGTCGCTGGTCGGGGCGATCATCAACATGGGCAAGAGCCTGGACCTGGCCGTCGTCGCCGAGGGGATCGAGACCGAGAGCCAGCTCAACATACTGCGCGATTTGAACTGCACGGAAGGCCAAGGTTTCCACTTTTGCCATCCGCTTCCACCGGACGAATTCGCGACCTACTTCGGCGCGACGCGGAGCCAGTGAGGGTTCAAGCCATGTTGGAAGACTCGCGACAAGCGACCAAAACGATCGCGAAGCCGAACGGGCGTGACGGAACCGCCCGTATCCAGCCTCTCGAAACGACCCGCACCGAACGGTCGGTGCATGTGCTCGTCGCCGGCGAGACGGACTACTATAAGAAGGTCGTCGACGCCCTCGCTGCGGAGGAGATTTCCCTGATCGATCACGCGGCAACGGAAGACGAGCTCTTCGAAAAGCTGCAACGCGGAGACTATGACTGTGTCATCGCCGATCAGGCGGCCTGCGGCCACAACAGCATCGAGCTGCGCGAACTGATCGAACAGCGTGTCCCAAATCGCTCCGCCATGATCATGCTGACTGATGTCGCCAATCAGAAAGTCGTCCTCAAGGCATTCCGCAGCGGCTTCAGCGACTTCGTTTCAATGGATCACGAGTATGGCCGGGAATTGGTCCAGGCGGTGCGCCGTTCGGTCGAGCGCAATCGCAGGATGCAGGTTCTCATCGACGAGAACGAGCACCTGTCGATGCTCGCGCATTACGACCGGCTGACCGGACTTCCCAACCGCAGCTTCCTCGAGGAGCGTCTCGCTACCTTGCACTCCGGCGCCAAAAGGCACAGCGACCCGTTTGCCGTATTGCTGGTCGATATCAGCCGCCTCGC
>CAVUOD010000030.1:0-18222 GCA_963743015.1 uncultured Alphaproteobacteria bacterium | reverse complement strand
CGGCCACGTTCCAGAAGGAGGGCTAGATGAAGATTAAGACCACCAGACTTGCGGGTCCAGAAGCTGCTCGACCGGGTCTTCAAGACGCCGGGCTACGGATGGGATGACCTTCCACGGATCCGCGGCACCGGCGCGGGCGGCGATGGACGCTGAAACATCTGATCAACGGGGCGTTGGCCGGGCTTTTGGCAAACTGCCCCACGCTGAGGGATGAGCAATACGGCGGGGTATTGTTGCTGCGCGTCTACTGGTTCCGTTACGTATTGCTGATGGCCTCCTGCGCGACAAGACGCGGCCGTCCCGAGTTCCGCCCCTTGCCGCCGATGTGGCAGAACGGGTGGTCGCTCTGACGCTCACCGATCCGCCCGCCGAGGCAACCCACTGGACGGGCGCCATGATGGCCGAGGCGACCGGCATCAGCGTCTCCTCGGTGCAGCGTATCTGGCGGGCCCATGGGCTGCAGCCGCATCGGGTACGGCAGTTCAAGCTCTCCACCGATCCGCAATTCGTCGCCAAGCTGCGGGATGTGGTCGGGCTGTATGTCGATCCGCCGGCGCATGCCATCGTGCTTTCGGTCGACGAGAAGAGCCAGATCCAGGCCCTCGACCGTACCCAGCCCGGCCTGCCGCTGAAGAAGGGGCGTGCCGGCACCATGACGCATGATTACAAGCGCAACGGTACCACTACACTGTTCGCCGCTCTCAACGTGCTCGACGGCACCGTCATCGGCCGCAACATGCAGCGCCACCGCCACCAGGAGTTCATCCGCTTCCTCAACGCCATCGAGGCCGAGGTACCGGCCGGCAAGCTGATCCACGTCGTCCTCGACAACTACGCCGCCCATAAGCACCCCAAGGTGCGCCAGTGGCTCGGCCGGCATGAACGCTTCACCTTCCACTTCGTGCCGACCTCGTGCTCGTGGCTCAACGCCGTCGAGGGCTTCTTCGCCAAGCTGTCGAAGCGACGATTGAAGCGCGGCGTCTTCCGATCCGTCGTCGATCTCCAGGTCGCCATCAACCGCTTTGTCGAGGACACCAATCAAATGCCCAAACCCTTCACCTGGACCGCCGATCCCGACAAAATCATCGCCGCCGTCAGGCGCGGGCACCAAGTGTTGGATTCAATCCACTAGTCGTCTGCCTTCGGAGCAATCAGCGTAAGACACAAGAAAATGAGCCCCCCGCGAAACGATATCCGATAGTGCCGCTTGAAGCCGACCAAGATCGGACTTAGCAAAGCTGTCCGGATGATATTCATCAAACACGCGCCTCGCGCGCATTGCAAAGGGCGGATCGAGGTAAACAAAATCTCCGCGCTGCACTTCTTCAAGGTAATCTCGAAGTCGCCGTGCACTAGCGTCGCACGCTTTAAAAGGATGGACATCTCTCCAAGCGCTTTAAAATCGATCTCTCGCCGCCCTTTGGGCTCGGCGTAGGGCACATTAAACTTGCCCAGACGATTAGTGCGGTCGATTCCATTGAAACTCAATCGGTTTGAGCAAGAAGCGCGCCGCGACCTCAACGTCTGACGGGAATTAGGGTCAACTGGCGCATAGAATAATACGTGTCTCGATCGAGCGGCATCCTTCGCAAGCACTCCGCCACGTGGGTCGGTTTGGAACGGAGTGCTCGATACGTGTTGATTAGCTCCCCGTTGATGTCACCAAGTACGGCGTCCTGGGGCTCGACATCGAAGAAGAAGCAGGCTGAGCCGCAGAACGGCTCGACGTAGCGGCTATATGCTTCACGCCAGTGTCGCCTGAGTATCGGCAACAACGATTTCTTACTTCCTGCCCAACGAACGGGCGTCTTCATCAGCTTTCCCCTGCTATTGGCGACTATGCACCAGTTTCTGCGAGCGCGCCATCGACTTTCCAACCGACACGTGTGTTTCGCAGGTCAACGTTAGCTCCAGATGATTGGTAGCGCTGTCCCCATTCCGATACTTCCGTTTCAGGTCGATCAGGTCGAAAAGATGCCACCCTTTATTTCGCAGCCCCATTGTTGAACGACGCCGAGCTGACCTTCAACGCCGCGCTGACGGCGGAGATCGAGGCGCTCGGCTTCACGGTCTTCCCGCCCGGGCGCGACGGGGTCGAGCGGGCGAAGGAGCCGTGGGCGTCGATGCCGCGCGCGGACCTGCACCGGGCGATCTTCGCGGGCGACCGCGATGCGGTGCTGGCCTCCGACGTCCTCCCCGTCGTGCTCGACGGCGCCTCTGTGACCGCCATCACCGTCACCGTGGGGCAATTCGTGCCATGCTCGGCTATAGTCGCAGAAACCGGTGCCGCGACCTATGCCGCCAGCTTCCGCCCCTGACCCATACGATGCATTTGACGTCCGCCGCACGCTCGCCTATGGCCGCGAGAAGCTGGCGCGGAACTTCCGCCACCTCGCTTTGGTGGCGGTGGCCGTCGGCGCGGTCAGCGTCTTCGTCGCGGACGACGACGTGCTGCTGCGGATCGTCGGCTGGGGGCTGATCGTCGCGGGGTTCGGCCTGGGCGCCTGGGAGCTGTCGAAGTCCATCGGCAAGCAGGAGCCGCTTCTGGTCCTCTCGCCCGAGGGCATCCGGCTGCGCATCGAGGACGTCAAGACGATCGCCATTCCGTGGAGCGAGGTCAGCGGCGTGCATGCCATCAACTTGCCCGTGCCCGTGCCAGGCCACGGCGACAGCCTCGCTCGCGATGTCACCGCGGTTGACGTGTCGCAGGCGTTCTACGACAGCGCCATCTATGTCGACGACCCGTTCCTGCGCGGCCCCGGCTGGGCCAACACATTCATCCCGGACGGCGACGTGGTGCACGTGGCGCTCCACCACGACATCCTCCCCGTCACCGGGCCAGTGCTCCTGGCTGCCGTCACGGCGCGCTGGAAGGCCTTCGGCCGCCCGGCCCGCCCGTCCTAGAAGCTGCCGCGCACCTCCCGCGCCCATCTGCTTTCCGCCCTCGCCCGGCTGGAAGTCTGACGAGCGCCGCAGCACGGCACGCGAACCTCCCCCTTGAGGCAGGGCAGCGTCGACATTTGGGAGTGTGCTAGCAGCGGCTCGCCCGAGACGTCGCCCTACTCCCCTTCGGGGAGGGCGGGTGGGAGCACAGGCAAGTCGCCGTGCCTACCACCCGCTCACCCGGGCCGCCACGGACGGCCGCGACCCTCTCCCGTGGGGAGAGGGCCGCGCACCTTATGAGCACGCGAATTAGGTGCGTGGGGTGAGGGCGTACGGACCCTCGTGAGGCAACATCCCCTCACCCGCTCGCTTCGCGCGACCTCTCCCACCAAAGTCGGATGTTTCCGACTTTGGCACTATTGAGTCCGAACACGGGCAAGCCCGTGTTCGGTGGAGAGGTGAGCCCCTCACTCCCCCGCCCACGCCATCACTTCGATCTCGACGCGGCCGCCGAGCGCCAGGCCCGCGGCGCCGAAGGCGGAGCGCGCCGGCAGCCGGTCGGGCTTGAAATACGTCACATAGATCTCGTTGAAGTCCGGCCAGTCGCTCATGTCGGCGAGCATCACCGTCACCTTGAAGATCGCGTCATAGCCGAGGCCGTTGGCCTTGAGCGTCGCGCCGATATTGTCCATCGCCTGGCGTGCCTGCGCCGTCACGCCGCCCGGCATCAGCTCCTTGGTGCCGGGCTTCACCCCCATCTGGCCCTGACAGATAGAGCACGTCGCCGACGCGCACCGCGTCGCTGAAGGGCAGCCCCGCCCGCTTGTTCCCCTCCGACCGGATGTAGTCCACCATTTCGCGTTCCTCCGTCTTGCCTGGGCGCGCAGTGCTTGCCGCCCGCCGCGCCCTCACCCCAGCCAGCGCACCACGCCCGTGTCCAGGTCGTAGATCGCGGCGACGATCTTCAGCGTGCCGGCTTTCACCCGCTCCGCCAGCAGGGGGTCGCTGGCGGCGAGCCGTGCCGCTGTGCGCCGGGCGCTCTCCTTCGCCGCGTTGTTGGTGAAGTCGCCCGCCTCGCCCTTCACCGCCAGCGCCGCCGGCACGATCGGTTCGATCATCGGCCCGATGGCGCCGGGATAGGTGGCGTTCTTGGCGACCACGTCGCAGGCCGCTTTCACCGCGCCACAGGATGTGTGCGCCAGCACCACGATCAGCGGCGAGCCGAGCACCGCGGCGCCATATTCCACCGTGCCCAGCGTTGCCGTGTCGACCAGGTTGCCGGCATTGCGCGCCACGAACAGCTCGCCGACGCCGTGGCCGCCGAAGATCAGTTCGGGCGGCACGCGGCTGTCGGCGCAGGCGATTACCGTCGCCCACGGCGCCTGGCCGCCGGCGACCGCCTTTCGCGATTCCGCCAGGTCGGAAACACAGAGCTCCGGATGCGCGACGTAGCGGGCATTGCCGTCCTTCAGCGCCGCCAGCGCCTCGTCCGGAGTGAGCGCCTTCGCCGCGCCGTCGGCCGCCCGCGCCGATCCCGCCGCGCTGCCAAGCCCCATCGCCACCAGCCCGGCGGCGCCGAATTTCAGCATGTCGCGCCGGTCGATCATGCCCGCCTTGCAGCGCTCGCACATTTCTGCCTCCTCGCCACGGGTCGCCCGCGCCGCCACCATGCCACGTTTTCGCGTGCGGCACGGCCGGACGTGTTCCGGCCCGGTGCCGAGCGAGCCGACCGGGCGAAAAATTACTTATCCCCGCCCCTCGGCGCCCATGAGATGATGTGTCTCATCCTCGCTCGGATTGAGGGGCGTCTACCGGTGGCGACCTTAGGCGGAGCGGGGTGCGGTGTCCGCCGTTCCGTCTCGCACACGGGAGCGGCCGAGGCTCCGGGAGCCCGCCAGCGGAGAGAGACCTCCGCCGCGCTGATGCCCCCAAAGGGCAGCGCTAAAGGCAGGCGAGGGTCAGCCACGGTTGGGCCGGTCGGCGAAAGCCGTCACCGGGACCGTGGTGGTCTAGAGGCAGGCGTCCGAAAAGGAGCCGTCTCGCCTTCGCCTTTGGTCCCAGGCGGGCCGGAGCACAAACCACCGCGGCGGGCGTTCGGCTGAGCGCCCCATCAGACTACTGGCATGGCACTCATCGAGCGCCCGCCACCCCCTCGTCTCCAACAAGAGGCGAGGACGGCCGCAGGCCGGACAGGGACGCAAGACATGCTCATGGCCCGGCGCAAACGGCGCGCGGGAACAAGAGCTTGCGCCTTTTTCCGTTCGCCCTCCCGCTGGCGCCGCGCCCGCACACGGATTACACCAGACAGGTGTGGGAGAAAACGCGCGGGAAGCTGAGCCCCATGAACCACGACCAGATGATCGCCCATCTGCGCGCCGCCAACGCTGTGGCGCACGAAGCCGCCGAACACGGGCACCACCCCTTCGGTGCCATCCTCGTCGGCCCCGACGACCGCATCCTCATGCGCCAGGTCAATATCGACGTGGTGCGCCATGCCGAGACCGAGCTCGCCCGCCGTGCCGCCGCCACCTATGGCCCGGACTTCCTCTGGCGCTGCACCCTGGTCACCACCTTCGAGCCCTGCGCCATGTGCGCCGGCACGATCTACTGGGCCAATATCGGCCAGCTGGTCTATGGCGTCGAGGAGGTCAAGCTGCTCGCGCTGACCGGCAAGGACCCGGCAAACCCGACCATGTCGCTGCCCTCGCGCAAGGTGCTCTTCTCCGGCCAGAAGACCATCGAGGTCCACGGCCCCTTCCCCGAGATGGAAGACGAGTTGATCGAACCCCACCGGGATTTCTGGCGCGACACCAGGGGCAAGGTTCCGCGGCGCTAGCGCATCATCGGCTCGGAACCGCTGAACAGCTGCCACAGCCAGCGGCCCCGCCGCCGCTCGAGCACCGCCGTCAGCCGGTAGGGCATCTCTTCGCCGCCTGTGCTCATCCGGTAGGTCCCCTCGCCCGTCAGCCAGGCGACATTGCCCATGGCCGAGACCCGCCGCTCCGGCAACGTGAAGATCACGCGATAAGGCCTGGCATAAAGTCCGGCGAAGAAGGCCCTCAGCGCCTGCGGGCCGATGGCGATCTCGCCCGGCTCCGAGCCGATGAGCATGGCATCCTCGTCGCCGGTGAAGGCATCCACCGATTCCTGGAAGCGCCCGTTGGCGATGGCGTCGAGCAGCGCATCGACCGCCTTGAGCACGCCCCATTTGGCCTCGGCGTTGGCGCGCACGGGCCTAGCCGACCGTCGGCGTGCCGAACTTGTTGGAGCGCGGGAAGCCGTCCGGCCGGATGCGGCCCGCCTGCGCCCGCTCACCCACCCACAGCTTCAGATCGGACATCGCCCGGTTGAAGGTGCGGCCCGAGGAGTCCTGCCAGGAGAGGCCCTCCTTCCTGGCGAAGACCCGCGCATCCGCCACCCCGCCGTCCTTGTATTTCTGCAGGCGCACGCCCTTGCCGCGCGCCATCTCCGGCACCTGGTTCAAGGGGAAGAGCAGCATCTTGCGGTTCTCGCCGAGTATGGCAACCGTGTCGCCGGCGGCGGAAACGCAGATGCGCATCTCCTCCGGCGCGCTCACCGTCATCACGTTGCGGCCCTTGCGGGTATTGGCCAGGATCTCCGCCTCGGGCACCACGAAGCCGCGGCCCTCGGTCGAGATCACCAGCAGCTTGCGCTCCGGATTGTGGACGAACACCGTCACCACGTCGTCAGCGGCGTCCATGTCGACCATCAGCTTGATCGGCTCGCCGTGCCCGCGTCCCCCCGGCAGCCGGTCGGCGGCCAGCGTATAGAAGCGCCCGCCGGTCGAGGCGACGATGATCTTGTCGGTGGTCTCCGCCCTGATCGCCGCGCGCAGTCCGTCGTCCGCCTTGAAGGCGAGTGCAGCGGTATCGACCTCGTGCCCCTTCATGGCGCGGATCCAGCCCTTCTCCGACACCACGACGGTGATCGGCTCGCGCTCGATCATCGCGGTCTGCATGTCCTCGATGTCGTGCTCCGGCGCATCGTCGAAGGTCGTGCGCCGCTTGCCCAGCTCGGTATTGGGCCCGAAGGTCTTGCGCACCTCGCGGATCTGTTCGGCTATCCTTGCCCATTGCTGGTCTTCGGATTTGACCAGCGCCGTCAGCGACTTCTGCTCCTTGGTGAGCGTCGCGTGCTCGCCCCTGATTTCCATCTCTTCAAGCTTGCGCAATGAGCGCAGCCGCATGTTGAGGATGGCTTCCGCCTGGACGTCGGTGAGCTTGAAGGTCTTCATCAGCACGGGCTTGGGTTCGTCCTCCGTGCGGATGATCTTGATCACCTTGTCGAGGTTCAGATAGGCGACGAGATAGCCTTCGAGCACCTCCAGCCGATGGGCGATCTGCGCCAGCCGGTGGTTGGCCCGCCTGACCAGCACCTCGCGCCGGTGCGCCAGCCATTCGCTCAGCACCTCGCCGAGGCCCATCACCTTGGGCACTACGCCCTTGGAGAGAACGTTGAGGTTCAACGGGATACGGCTCTCCAGGTCGGTCAGGCGGAAGAGCGATTCCATCATCAGCGCCGGGTCGACCGTGCGGCTCTTCGGCTCGATGACGACGCGGACGTCTTCCGCCGATTCGTCGCGGATGTCGGCGACCAGCGGCAGCTTCTTGGCCTCGAGCAGCTCGGCGATCTTCTCGATCAGCCGCGCCTTCTGCACCTGATAGGGAATTTCGGTGACGACCACCACCCAGGTGCCGCGCTTCTGGTCTTCCTGGCTCCAGCGGGCGCGCACGCGGAAGGAGCCGCGCCCGGTCCGGTAGGCTTCGAGGATGTTTTCCTTGGGCTCGACGATGATGCCGCCGGTCGGGAAGTCCGGTCCCTTGACCAGATCGACCAGCGTCTCGATGCGCGCCTTCGGCGTCTTGATGAGATGCAGCGCCGCATCGCAGAGCTCGGCGGCATTGTGCGGCGGGATGTTGGTCGCCATGCCGACCGCGATGCCGGAAGCGCCGTTGGCGAGCAGATTGGGGAAGGCGCCGGGCAGCACCACCGGCTCCTTGTCGGAGCCGTCATAGGTCGGGCGGAAATCGACCGCGTCCTCGTCGATGCCGTCGAGCAGCAGCCGCGCCACCTCGGTCATGCGCGCTTCGGTGTAGCGCATGGCCGCGGCGCTATCGCCGTCGATATTGCCGAAATTGCCCTGCCCGTCGACCAGCGGGTAGCGCGAGGCGAAATCCTGCGCCAGCCGCACCAGCGCATCGTAGATCGCCTGGTCGCCATGCGGGTGGAAGCCGCCCATGACGTCGCCGACGATCTTCGCTGATTTCTTGTAGCCGCCGCCCGGATCGAGCCGGAGCTGGCGCATGCCGTAGAGGATGCGCCGGTGGACCGGCTTCAGCCCGTCGCGGAGGTCGGGCAGCGCCCGGTTGGTGATGGTGGAGAGCGCATAGGCGAGGTAGCGCTCTTCCAGCGCCGCGCGCAGATTGACGGGCTCGATATCGCCGCCGCCGGGCGGAATCAGGTGTTTGGCCATATACCCGGCCTAGCGGTCAAACCCTTGCGATTCAAGCTTTTCGGCCGCCCGCATAAGGCCCCGTGCTTCAGGCGGGTTTCACAACGCTGTCCATCACCTCGAGAGCAAAGCGGGCGGACACCGTGGCCGGGCCGCCACCCATCTCGATGCCGACTTCGACGGCTTCCAGGATTTCCGCGTGAGTTGCGCCCGCCTTCGCGGCTTGTTCGATGTGCCACTGCATGCAGGATTCGCAATCGATCACCACCGAGATGCCGATGGCGATCAGTTCCTTGGTCTTCCTGGGCAGCGCGGCATCGGCGAATGCCGCCTCTTCCATGGCGAGAAAAGCCTTGTAGACCTTGGAATCCAGCTGCAACAGGCGCTGGTGGGCCGCCTTGCGGCGTTCGGTGATCTTCTTCAGATCGTCCATGGTGCTCGTCCTCATTGAGGAATGGTTTCGCCGGCACGCGCGATGAGCGCGATGAAACGCTCGCGCGCCTCCGGCGGTTCGATGCCGCGTGGCTCGAAGACGTGGCGGGCGAGAAAATAGCCGGTGAGCGCGAACGCCTGCGCCAGGTCTTCGGGGTCGGCCGGCTGAGCGCTCGCCGGCTCCAACAGGAAGCGCGGCAGCTTGAGCAGCCGGCTGCCATAAGGCTCGCCGGCGGAGCGGCTGACCGCCCTGCCCGACTTCGGCGAGACGATAGGCGAGATCGTCATTGCTGCCGGTCGCTGCGCAGCGTTCGAGATCGAGGCCGAAGCCGAGATCGTCGAGCAGGCCCAGTTCGAAGCGCGCGATCAGAGCGCCGGCCACCAGCGGCTCGTCGAACCAGTCGAGGATGGCGGCAAGCCCGTCATAGAGGCGCGGATGCGGGTCGCGCTCGGGCAATCAGGCGCAGCAGCCCGCCCAGAGTCTGGATGCCGTAGAGCCCGGCCGCGCTCTCGATCAGCCGCGCGGCGCGCTGGTGCGTCGGCTCGACCGTATAGGTGCCGAGATGCTCGTCGAGCCGCGCCCGCCAGGTAGCGCTGACCGAATTGCCGGGCTGCAGGATCGGCTGCTGGCGGCGCGAACGCCCGCCGCGCACCAGCCCCAGATGGCGGCCGTGCGCCGGCGTCATCAGCTCGACGATCAGGCTCGTCTCGCCGTGCCGGCGCGTGCCGATGATGATGCCTTCGTCCGACCACTGCATGGCAAGCAAGTCTATCGCCGAATCGGCGCCGCCGCCCTACCCCTTCGGGAACTCGATCCCCATGGCGCGGTAGCGTTCGGGGTCGTCGGCCCAGTTCTCGCGCACCTTGACGAAGAGGAAGAGGTGGACGGGCTTCTCGGCGATCTCGCTGATTTCCTTGCGCGCCGCCATGGAGATCGCCTTGATGGTGGCGCCGCCCTTGCCGATGACGATCTTCTTCTGGCTGTCGCGCACCACGTAGATGGTCTGCTCGACGCGCGCCGAGCCGTCCTTCTGGTCGGTCCACGCCTCGGTCTCGACGGTTGCCTGATAGGGCAATTCCTGGTGCAGCCGCTCGAACAGCTTCTCGCGGGTGATCTCGGCGGCGAGCTGGCGCAGCGGAATGTCGCTGACCTCGTCCTCCGGATAGAGGAACGGCCCCGGCGGGACGGCTTCGGCGAGTAGGCCCATGAAGTCGTCGAGCCCGTCGCCGTTCAGCGCCGAGATCATGAAGGTGTGGTCGAAAGACACCGCCTCGTTGGCGGCCGCAGCCAGCGCCAGCAGGCTCTCGCGCTTGACCGTATCGATCTTGTTGAGGAGCAGCACCTTCGGCTGGCGGATGTCGCCGAGCCGGGAAAGCAGCGCCCCGGCCTCCTCGTCGATGCCCTTGGCCGCGTCGATCAGGAGCGCCACGATATCGGCGTCGCGTGCCCCGCCCCAGGCGGTATCGACCATCGCCCGGTCGAGCCGGCGCTTGGGCTTGAAGATGCCGGGCGTGTCGACGAAGACGATCTGCGCGCGCGCCCGTCATGGCGATGCCGCGCACGATCGAGCGCGTCGTCTGCACCTTGTGGCTGACGATGGAGACCTTGGTGCCGACCAGCCGGTTGACCAGCGTCGACTTGCCGGCATTGGGCGCGCCGATCAGGGCGACGAAGCCGCAGCGCGTCGTGGGCCTCTTCGGCGGGCCCGCTCACCGCTTCGTCGACCATACGCCCTCGCGCAAGAGCACGGCGGTCGCCGCAGCCTGTTCCGCCTCGCGCCGGTTGCGCCCTTCGCCATGTCCGGGCTGCAGCGCACCCATGCACACCTTGACCATGAAGGTCGGCGCGTGATCGGGGCCGGTGCGCTCGGCAATCTCGTAGGTCGGCGTGCCGTGGCCCTCGGCCTGCGTCCATTCCTGCAGCGCCGATTTGGCGTTGCGGCCGCCGACCGGCGTCTCCAGCATGCGATCGCGCCAGTTGACCTCGACGAAGCTCTGCGCCGCCGCGAAACCGCCGTCGAGATAGATCGCCGCGATCAGCGCCTCGCACACGTCGCCGAGGACATTGACGGTCAGCAGCGCGCGCTGCTGCGCCCGGCTGCCGCCGAAGATGACCGCATCGCCGATATCGAGCGCGCTTGCCACCTCGGCGCAGGTCTCCTTGCGCACCAGGTCGGCAAGTCGCGACGACAGCTCGCCTTCGGAGGCTTCGGGAAAGGCTTCCAGCAGCATCGCCGACACCACCAGGCCGAGCACCCGATCGCCGAGGAATTCGAGGCGCTGATAGGTGTCGCTGGCGGCGATGCGGGCATCGCCGATCGGCGCTGGCATGGGTCAGGGCCGTCGCCAGCAGGCCGCGGTCCTTGAAGCGGTAGTCCGTCCGGCGCTCCAGAGCGTCGAGGAGGGCGTCCTCTGCCGTCATAGCACCTTGAACAGACGGTCCCAGCGAACCGTCCACGGCCACTGCCAGAAGGCCAGCACCGGCTCGCCTTCCTTGACCGAGAAGAAGATGATCTCGGCGCGGCCGACGAGGTTCTCGAACGGCACATAGCCGACGCCCCCGGAAGTCGGCGGCACGCGGCTGTCGGTGGAATTGTCGCGGTTGTCGCCCATCATGAAGTAGTGGTCGGGCGGCACCTCGTAGACCTGGGTGTTGTCCAACAGGCCGTCGCGTTCGAGGTCCAGCACCTTGTATTTGACGCCGTTCGGCAAGGTCTCCTGGTACTGGGTGTAGTGCTTGCCGTCGAGGGTGAGCGGACCGATCTCCTTGCGCGGCACCGCCTTGCCGTTGATGTAGAGGATCGAGTGCTGCACCTGGATCTTGTCGCCGGGCAGGCCGACGACCCGCTTGATGTAGTCGGTGGTGTTGTCGCGCGGCAGCTTGAAGACGATGATGTCGCCGCGCTTGGGCGGCGACGACCAGATGCGCCCGTCGAACAGGTGCGGCCCGAAGGGCAGCGAGAAGCGCGAATAGCCATAGGCGTATTTGGAGACGAACAGGTAGTCGCCGATCAGCAGCGTGTTCTCCATCGACCCGGAGGGGATGTTGAACGGCTGAAAGAGAAAGGTTCGCACCACAAGCGCCAGAACCAGCGCCTGGATGATGATCTTGACGGTCTCGCCCAAGCCGCCGCTGGCCTGCTTTTCCGATGCCACGCTCATTATCCCATCCGTTTGTCCAGCCCCGGCCGGCCGGTAATACCGGCTCGCCGTGACCGGCGCAACGCCCCGATTAGCAGTGTCAGGAGGCCGCCTCGGGCACCGCTTCGATGATGACCAGGGCCTGGGCGAGCGGAAAGTCGTCCGTGATGGTCAGGTGGATTTCTCCCCGGTGGCCGGCCGGGATCAGGCTTGCCAGCCGCTTTGCGGCGCCGCCGGTCAGCACCATCGTCGGCTTGCCCGAGGGCAGGTTGACCACGCCCATGTCGCGCCAGAAGACGCCGCCGCGGATACCGGTGCCGAGCGCCTTGGAGCAGGCCTCCTTGGCCGCGAAGCGCTTGGCATAGGAGGCCGCGCGCAGGCGCCGCCGGTCCGACTTGCGCTGCTCGATCTCGGTGAAGACACGTGTCCGTGAAACGCTCGCCATGGCGCTCGATCACCTTTTCCACCCGGCGGATGTCGATCGTATCGTTTCCGATGCCGACGATCATCCGGGCAGAACTCCCTCGCCTGCCTCGATCCCGGCGCGCGCCTCGTCCATCAGCCGGCGCATGGTGCGGATGCTCTCCTCGAGGCCGATGAAGATCGCCTCGCCGATGATGAAATGGCCGATATTCAGCTCGCGGATCTCCGGCACGGCGGCGATCGGCTTGACGTTGTCGAAGGTCAGCCCGTGCCCGGCATGGACCTCG
This sequence comes from uncultured Alphaproteobacteria bacterium, assembly GCA_963743015.1. Lineage (GTDB taxonomy): Bacteria > Pseudomonadota > Alphaproteobacteria > Rhizobiales > Kaistiaceae > CAVSRC01. Next base: position 5,583 of record CAVUOD010000030.1, on the reverse strand, counting down.
AGGCCGAGGCTGGCGGCATAGGCAGCGGCCTCGGCGATGCGCGCCCGCTCCATCTCGAAGGCATCCGGGCCGGAGAACCACGCTTCGTAATAGGCGCCGGTATGCAGTTCGACCACCGGCGCGCCGAGCGCTTTCGCCGCGTCGAGCTGGCGCGGCGAGGCTTCGACGAACAGCGACACCCGCACGTCCGCCTCCCCCAGCGCCGCGACGATGGGCTTCAGCCGCTCCTGCTGGCCGGCTGCGTCGATGCCGCCCTCGGTGGTGCGTTCCTCGCGCCGCTCCGGCACGATGCAGGCGGCATGCGGCCGATGCTTGAGCGCGATCGCCAGCATCTCCTCCGTCGCCGCCATTTCCAGGTTGAGCGGCAGCGCAATCGTATGGCGCAGACGCTCGATGTCGCGGTCGCCGATATGCCGACGATCTTCGCGCAGATGCGCCGTGATCCCGTCGGCGCCGGCTGACGCCGCAATCGCCGCCGCGCGCAGCGGGTCCGGATGGTCGCCGCCGCGGGCATTGCGGATGGTTGCCACGTGATCGATGTTCACGCCGAGCCGCAGGTCTGTGGTCATGCGTCGTCCATCTCCTTGACTGGCGACATCGCTTTCGTGGTTGCTCGCCGCCGGGCGTCCAGCCGCTCGCGGCGCAGGTCGCGAAAGGCACGCACGGCGAAGAAGGCCACGACATAGAAGACAATCGCGATCGGCAGGCCGATGGGCACCGCGCCGACCAGCATCGGGGCGATGATCGGCACCAGCACTTCGATCGAGCGGTGGACCAGCGCGTAATGGATCTCGTGCAGCGCCAGCGCGTTGCTCTGGCCGAGGATGTGGCTGCCGAGGCTGTAGGTCGACGCCCAGATGAACGGGAAAGTCAGCGGGTTGCCGACGAAGGTGCCCATGGCGGCGGCGAGCATGTTGCCGCCGACGATGAAGGCGAAGATGAAGCTGACGATGAAATGCAGGCCGACGAAGGGCGTGAAGGAGGCGAACACGCCGGCCGCCACCCCCGCGGCCACCGCATGGGGCGAGCCCGAGAGCCGCAGCACGCGCTTGCCGAAATAGCGGGCCGAGCGCGACCAGCTGTGGCGCGGCCACACCGCGGTGCGCACTTTCGCCATCAGGCTTGGGGTCTCGCGGCGGCGAAACAGCATGCCGTCCTACCTCTCAGCGCTGCTTGCCGCCGGCGCGGCGTGGCCGGCTAGCCATTGACCCGCGCGACACTGCTGACGATCGGCCTGACGCGCAACTGCGCGATCAGCCGGTTGAGATGCTTCACGTCGAACACCTCCATATCGAACACCATCACCATGAAATCGGGCGCAGAATGGGCCATTTTGACATTGGTGATGTTGGCCTCGTTGTCCGCCATCACCTGGGCGACCTGTGCCAGCGTACCGGGCTCGTTGATGGCGGTCACCTCAATCCGCACAGGAAAGCGTGCCAGGCGCTCCTCGTCTACGTCCCAGCGCACATCCAGCCAGCGCTCCGGCTCGTCGTCGAAGTCCTTCAGCGCCGGAGACTGGATGGGATAGATGGTGATTCCCTCGCCCGGTGTCATGATGCCGACGATGCGTTCGCCCGGAATCGCGCCGCCCTCGGCGAAACGCACCGGCATTTCGCCGTGGATGCCGCGGATCGGGATCGCCTGGCCCCAGTTGCTGCGCGCCTCGACCGCCGGCGACTTGCGCGACAGGCCGGGCACGCGGAACTTCATGCCCGACCCGCGCTTCAGGCCGAACCAGCCGCCCTCCTCGGTCGCCGACTTCCTGCGCACCGTGCGCTCGACCTTGTGGTCGGGATAGACCGCCTTCAGCACGTTGTCGGAAGGGATCTCGCCGCGTCCGACCGCCGCCAGCATGTCTTCCACATTGCTCTGCGCCAGCCGCGGCAGGGCGGCCTCGATCAGCCGGTCGGAATATTCGCGCCCCGCCCGGTCGAAGGCCCGCCCGACGATCTGGCGGCCAAGGCCGGCATACTGCTTGCGCACCGCAGCACGCGAGGCGCGGCGGATCGCCGAGCGCGCCTTGCCGGTGACCACCATCAATTCCCACGCCGGCGGCGGCACCTGCGCCTTCGAGCGCAGGATTTCCACTTCGTCGCCGTTCCTGAGAGCCGTCATCAGCGGCATGTTGCGGCCGTTGATCTTGGCGCCGACCGTGGTGTCGCCGATGTCGGTGTGCACCGCATAGGCGAAGTCGATCGGCGTGGCGCCGCGCGGCAGGGCGATCAGCCGTCCCTTCGGGGTGAAGCAGAACACCTGATCCTGAAACAGCTCGAGCTTGGTGTGCTCGAGGAACTCCTCCGGCGTGTCGCCCTCGGCGAGGATCTCGATGGTCCGCCGCAGCCATTCATAGGCGTGGACCTCCTCGTTGAAGCCGGGAAGCGCTGAGCCGCCATTGACGCGGCCGGCGCTGCCGGCGCCGCTGGGCTCCGCCGCGCCGTTGCCGTTGGCTTTCGCCTTCGCCGGGGCCACGCCGTCCTTGTAGAGCGCGTGGGCGGCGATACCGTATTCGGCGATGCGGTGCATCTCGGCGGTGCGCACCTGCAGTTCGACGCGCTGGCTGCCGGGGCCGACGACCGTCGTGTGGATCGAGCGGTAGTCGTTCTGCTTAGGCGTCGAAATATAGTCCTTGAAGCGCCCCGGCACCGTCGGCCAGGTGATATGCACGACCCCCAGCGCCGCATAGCACTCGGCGACGGTGCCGACGATGACGCGGAAGCCGAGAATGTCGGAAAGCTGCTCGAAGCTGATCGCCTTGCGCTCCATCTTGCGGAAGATCGAATAGGGGCGCTTCTCGCGTCCCTTAACCTCCGCCTCGATGCCGGCCTTCGCCAGCCGTTCGGTCAGCTCCCGCTCGATGCTCTCCGTCAGGCTGCGGTTGCGCACGCGAAACTCCGCCATGCGCCGCTGGATCGTCGCATAGGCCTCCGGATTGACGGTGCGGAAGGCCAGGTCCTCCAGCTCCTCGCGCATGTCGTGCATGCCCATGCGGCCAGCCAGCGGCGCATAGATGTCGAGTGTCTCCTGCGCGATGCGCCCACGCGCCTCGACCGGCATGAACTGCAGCGTGCGCATGTTGTGCAGCCGGTCGGCGAGCTTCACCAGCAGCACGCGAATGTCGGAGGAGATGGCCAGCAGCAGCTTGCGCAGGTTTTCGGCCTGCTCCGCCCGCTTCGACACCAGGTCGAGCTTGCTGATCTTGGTCAGGCCCTCGACCAGCGCCCCGATGTCCTCGCCGAACATCTGGTCGATTTCGGCGCGGGTGGCGTCGGTATCCTCGATCGTGTCGTGCAGCAGGGCGACCGCGATTGTCGCGTCGTCGAGCTTCAGATCGGTCAGGATGCCGGCGACTTCGAGCGGGTGCGAGAAATAGGGGTCGCCATTGGCGCGCGTCTGCGTGCCATGCTTCTGCATGGCATAGACGTAGGCCTTGTTCAGCAGGTTCTCGTCGGCGTTCGGGTTGTAGCGCGTGACCCGTTCAACCAACTCGTACTGGCGCATCATGGCGCGATGAGTCCGGCACAGGCACCGCCCGCCGCCGGCCGGCGGGCTTCGATGCTTCAGTACCGTATATAGTATAGGGAAAGCTTTACGTGCCAGAACCGTCGGCACTGCCTCAACCGGCTCAGAATTCCTCGGTTTTGTCCGGCGGAACCATGCTTTCCAGGCCGCGCAGCAGCTCCTCCTCCGACATGCGGTCGAAGGCGACGTCGGTGTCGTCGCCGGTCGCGGTCGTCGCCGTCGAAGCGATCATCGGCACCGGCTCGGCCTCGGGCTCGTCCACCTCGACGTATTTCTGCAGCGAATGGATGAGGTCTTCCTTGAGGTCCTCGGGGGCGACCGTCTGGTCGGCGATCTCCCGCAGCGCAACGACCGGGTTCTTGTCGTTGTCGCGATCGACCGTGAGCGGCGCGCCGCTGGAGATCATGCGCGCCCGGTGGGCGGCCAGCAGCACCAGCTCAAAGCGATTCTCGACCTTGTCGACGCAATCCTCGACCGTGACGCGCGCCATGGACTTTCTCCTGAAATGGGGTGTGGCCGGGCATATAGGCTGCCCGCCGGCCAAAAGCAAGGAAAATGGCCGCGATCCTGCGTCGGGCCGGCCGCGGTCGACGGCGGCCTAGTCTTCCCCGCCACTGGACTGGCTCCAATCATGCACCACATGTGCTAAGTTGAGGCTGTACTATCGGGAATTGCCCCCGCCGGGGCGGCGGATGTTTTCAGCGCCGCGGCTTGTCCGAACACAGCACTTCAACTGCAGATTACGTGGCATTTGCGTTAGCCACGACAACCGAAGGCAATAGAAAAAAAGATGTTTGACCCTCGCGAGAAAATCGCGCTCTTCATAGACGGAGCCAACCTGTACGCGACGGCGAAGGCGCTCGGATTTGACATAGACTACAGGAAGCTGTTGCTGGAATTCCAATCGAAAGGCTATCTGCTGCGCGCCTATTACTACACGGCACTGGCGGAAGAGCAGGAATATTCGTCGATCCGCCCACTGATCGACTGGCTCGACTACAACGGCTATACTGTGGTGACCAAGCCGACCAAGGAATTCGTCGACGCAACCGGGCGGCGCAAGATCAAGGGCAACATGGACATCGAACTCGCCGTCCATGTCATGGAAATGGTGGAACAGGTCGACCATTTCGTCCTGTTTTCCGGCGACGGCGACTTCCGCTCCCTGGTCGAGGCCGTGCAGCGCAAGGGCCGCAAGGTCAGCGTTGTGTCGACGCTGTCCAGCCAGCCGCCGATGATCGCCGACGAGTTGCGCCGGCAGGCGGACCATTTCGTCGACCTGCAGTCCATGCAGGCGAAGATCGGTCGTGACCCCTCCGAGCGGGCCCAGCGTCAGGCCGAGCGCAACCAGGTGGCCGCCTTTGCCGATGACGAGTTCGAAAACGACGACGCCATCTGAGGCCGCCGTTCCGGCATGGACCTGACGACACCGGGCCGCGACTGCCCGCTCTGCCCACGGCTGGTCGCTTTCCGCCAGGAATGGCGCGAGCGCGAACCGGACTGGCAAAACGCGCCCGTGCCGACCTTCGGCGGCAGCGACGCACGCCTGCTGATCGTCGGGCTGGCGCCGGGCCTGCGCGGCGCCAACCGCACCGGCCGGCCCTTCACCGGCGACTATGCCGGCGACCTGCTCTACAAGACGCTGATCGATTTCGGTTTTGCATCAGGCACTTACATGGCCCGTCCGGACGACGGCGTGGCCCTTTGCGACGCCGCCATCACCAACGCGGTGCGCTGCGTGCCGCCGGCAAACAAGCCGGAGACCGCCGAGATCAGGACCTGCCGGCCGTTCCTCACCGCCACCATCGCGGCGATGCCGCGGCTTGCCGCCATCCTGGCGCTCGGCCGCATCGCCCATGACAGCACCGCCAGCGCCCTCGGGCTGAAGCGCAGCGCCGTCCCCTTCGGCCACGGCGCCGCGCACGCCGTGCGCCCGGGCCTGACGCTTTTCGACAGCTACCACTGCTCCCGCTACAACACGAATACCGGCGTGCTGACCGAAGCCATGTTCCGCGCCGTGTTCGAAGAGATCCGGGCGCATCTCGCCGTGAACGGCGACCG
>CAVUOD010000029.1:0-9099 GCA_963743015.1 uncultured Alphaproteobacteria bacterium | reverse complement strand
CGGTCGATCTCGCGCGCATTGCCCGGCACGGTGTCGCCAGCGGTCAACTTCAAATCCGGCAGCTTCGGCAGCGAGGCAACGACGGTGTGTCCGGTGACCTGTTCAAGCCGGCGGCGCGAGCGGATGCGGGTGCTCGCCTGCTCGCCAAGAACCACGCCCCCGGCGCCCACGCCCAGTCCGGCAATCAGGGCTGCACCAAGGAGGACGAACATGGGGGTGCCGTCACGGCGGCCGGGCGTGAGCGGCTGCGAGATCACCCGCGACGCGGAGGTATAGAGCCCCTGCTGCTCGCTCAATTCGCGGCTGCGTACAAGGTAGGCCTCGTACACGTTACGCGCGGCGTCGGCGCGACGCTGCAGTTCACGCAACGAGACCGAATCCTCGCTGACCCTGACGGCGCGGCTCTTCAGAAGATCGAGGTTAGCCTGCAAGGCGTTTTCGTTGGTGCGGGCGCGCTCGTAATCGTTGCGTGCAGCCGACGCGATGCGCTTGACCTCGTCTGAGATCTGTTGCTGGAGCGCCGCCACTTGTGCCCTGGCTTCGACCACGGCCGGAAGTCGGTCGCCGCCCTGGGTCAGCAACGCACGCAGATCGCCTTCGGCTTTGGCAAGCTGCCCCCTGAGCTGCGCGATCGTTGCCGACTGGACCACTTCGGCAATCGACTCCAGCCCGGTTTCGCCACGGGCAATGGATTCGATCTGATCCAGCCGGGCGCGCTGCTCGCTGGTGCGCGCATGCGCCACGCCCAGCGCCGAGGTCATCTCGGCGAGCTGCTGATCGCTCACCAGTCCCTGTCCCGAACCGACGAAATTGTGAGTGGCCTTGAACTGCTGGACCGCGTCGTCGGCAGCGCGCGCGGCGTCGCTGAGATCGCCAAGCCGGGCGGTCATGGTTTGCGCCGCCCGCCTTGCGGATTCGCCGCGGGCCGCCTGATCGGTGTCCAGATAGGCGCTGGTGATGTCGTCGACCAGGCGCACCGCCATGGCGCGGCTATAGCTGCCGACACTCACTTCGATGACGAAGCTGCGATCGACGCGCTGCGCATCGGTCAGCAGTCTGAGCTTGCGGATTGCGATCGTTCGGGCGTCTACCCCGTCACCCTTGCTGATCAGTGCCGAAATCGCGCCGACGAATGCCTGCACCAGCGTCGGTCGGTTGAAATCGGCGTTGGCCGCAAGATTTTCGCGGTCGACCACCTGGCCAAGAACCGCGTTGGAGGTGATGACATTGATCTGGCTGTCGATGACCAGGAGGCTGGCGTCGCTGACCTGTCCCTTGCTGTTGACTTCGTTGGCAACCACCTGCAGGCCGCCGGGATCGATCAGCAGCCGCGCGGAAGCGGTGTATTGCGCCGGGGTCAGCAGGCGCCAGACGAGGACGACGGCAATCAGGACGGCGGGAACCGCAAGCACGATCTTCCAATGCGCCCGCACGCTGTTCCAGGCGTTGCGCAGGTCGTCCACCCACGGGTCGCGTTCGCCGCCAACGGCGAATTGCCTGGCAGCGTCAATGCTTCCCGACGGAGCGCGCTGAATGAGGGTCATGACGTGTTCCTCTAGAAGGCCAGTGAGCGGCTGCCGAAAATCGTGCCAATTCGGCACATCCGACACGCCACGACAGGGGTGTCGCCTAATCCTTTCAAGAGCCGGACCAGCCGGCAGTGGTCGCAACGGGGCAGGGCCCGGCTACGGGGGCATGCGTGCGACCGGCACCGCCGGTATTGCCGGCGAGGCGAGCGCCTGGCGGGCCTCATCATTCGCGGTCGAGGGCGCCAGCCGGCTGCCCACGGCAATGCGTGCGTAGGCAAGCACCGCCGCGAAGGCCAGGAGGTTGACGTTCCAAGTACTGAACAATCCCGGCGTGGTCATGCCGTTGAGGATGATCATGAAGGTGAAGGAGAGAATGAAGCGGCGTTCGTTCAGCGGCAGCATCATGGCCCAGCGCACCGCGGCCATGAGCACCGCCAGCGCCAGCGCAATGCCGGCAAGGCCGGTTCCCGACCAGGTGCTCAGGAACATGTTGTGCGCCGACGACGGATTGAAGTTCGTGTCGCCGAGGAGGTTTCGGAATTCCCCTGGCGGAATGAGCAGTTGCAGGAAGCGCTCGGCCGCGGCGTAGCCCGAGCCGAAATAGTGGTCCTGGGTCGCGCTGATCATCGCCGGCCAGAACTCCGTCCTGCCGGTTGCACCGGCAAGCTCGATCGCCGGCTTCTGCAGGACGGCAGACAGAAAATGCAGGAGGACCGGAAAATCGCTGAGATTGACTGTCAGCAGCATGAATCCGCCGAGGAAGACGATGCCAACGACAACGCCAGCAATGCGCGCGAGGCGGCTCGGCGATGCGACCATGACAGCGGGCACGAAGCCGACCAAGGCCCCCGTGCTGGCCGCCGACCCGGCGATGACCAGCCCGACGAAGGACAGCGCGATCTGCCAGAAACGCGCCCGGCGACCCGTTTCGACGAAGACGGCATAGGCGAGCAACACCATGCACAGCGCCGGGGTCATGTTGTTTTTCGCCGAGGAAAAGATGATGCCGTGCGCCAGGTTGGTGGCGAATAGCGGGGTGACCAGGACGAGCCAGACCCCGATGAACGCACTTATCAACACCGGCAGCGAGCGCACGATGTTGGTACGGTCGAAGAGGAGGATGCTGGCGAGGAAGAGGATAGCCAGCTCGGCCGTGCGATAAGCCGTGAAGCTTGGCATCACCGACCACAAGGTGCTCAGGCCGTCGACGAGGATCATGAGCGTGAAGGGCAGATACGGCATCGCGAAGGGAAGGCGCAGCACCTGCCTGTCGCGCGCGATCTGCCACAGCACGTAGCAGCCGGCCAGGCCGGTGAGGGCGATCATGAGGCGGTTCGACGCCGACAGACCCTGATCGAGGAGCGCGGTCCCGTCGGCGCGATCCACGGTATATACGAAGGGCGTCATCGCGCAGGCCGAAATCACCAGGAAAGGCAGAAGCGGCGGCACGTTGCGCGGGGCCACGTGGCGCTCGAAGGCCCGCCGCAGCATCGGATAGAGCAGGGCAAACCAGACGACAAATGCAACTATGGTTAAGATCGCCAGCATGTGCGTCCTTATTTCGAAGAAAGGCTGCGGCCGCGTGCGAGGCGGCGTCGCCGTCAGGTCGGCAAAAGCAAGATCGGGACCCCGATCCTGTACCACCCTGGGACGACGGACCTCTTTCAGGACGGGCGGCACATCGCGTTTGATGCGCGCCGCACAGCCGCCGGTAAGCATTCTTTCGACGGCTTACCAACGCCGTGACCGCAGGGCGGAGCGAGGACGCGCGTGACCGACGCAGGCGATATTCCCGAAGAGGTCTGGATCGAGGTCGGGCACTACGCCAATGGCCGGGCGGCCAGCGAGCATGCGCTGGTTCTGGTCGCAGCCGGGATCGACTGCCAGATGGCCTCGCGCGGCTGGGGCGTGGCGCTGCTGGTCGCCGCCTGGCACGCCGAAGCGGCGCGCCAGGAACTCGCCGCCTATGCCGAGGACAACCGGCCGGACCCCGGGCCGCCGGTGCACCGGCATCCGGTCGGCGACGGCATCACCGGTGTGCTCGCCTATTGGTGCGTCATGGTCTTCGTCTATGTCGCGGCCGGCCAGCACCTTTTCGGTGCAGACTGGCTGACGGCGGGCGAGGGGCAGGCGGGTCTGACCATCGGCGGCCAGTGGTGGCGTGTCGTCACCGCGCTCGGCCTCCATGCCGATCTCGGCCATATCGGCAGCAATCTGGTAGCCGGCAGCCTGTTCGGATTCTTCCTCGCCGAGATTCTCGGCAGCGGCTTCGCCTGGCTGACGATTCTGGCGGCCGGCGCCGCCGGCAATGCCATCAACGCGTTCGTCCAGCCGGCATCGCACACCTCGATCGGCGCCTCGACGGCGATCTTCGGCGCTGTCGGCCTGCTGGCGGTGCTGGCCATCCGGTACCGTCCGCGGCGATGGCGGCGGGGCCTGCGCCGCTGGGCGCCGCTCGCCGCCGGCATCATGCTGCTCGCCTTTCTTGGCATCGAGGGCGAGCGCATCGACATCGGCGCCCATATTGCGGGCTTTGCGGCCGGTGCCGTGATCGGTGCCGCCATTCTGGCAACCGGTCAGCCGGCGCCGACGCCATGGCGGCAGGCGGTGAGCGCCGTCCTCGCTTTGGCCATCTTCGCCGGTGCCTGGATCGTGGCGCTCACGCACAGCGGGTGAAGAAGCAATTGTGGCGAAGGCCTGTGGTCAAGGTCACAGTGCTCCAACAAAAAACACGCCACGACCAAATTGTCATGCTATGCACAATTGGCCGCGTGGAACTTGCTCAGGACAGTTCGCGCGCTCAGGGGAGATCGCCGCTCAGTACACTTTCGGTCGTGAAGTAAATGGAGCGTCCCAGACCGGGTCGCTTCCATCGCCTTCGCGGTATGTCCCCGACAACACCAAGGAGACAACACGATGCTCAGGAAGTTGCTGTTCAGCGCATTTGCAGCGCTGGTGCTCGCCGGAGGCCTGCTGATGGCCAGCGCCGTTCCCGGAGATACCGCTCCGGTGCCCATGATGAGTGCCGTTCCGCATGTTCAGGTCGACAACAACCTGATTCAGGTGAAGCAGTGCGGCCAGTGGAACAACTGGTGCGGCAACGGCCCCGGCCAAAACTGCGGTTGGTGGAACAATTGGTGCCAAGGCAGCGGCGGCGGCGGCGGTGGCGGCGGCAGTGGTTGCATCAATTTTGGCGGCGTCCAGTTCTGCGTTGGCGGCACCGGCAGCAATTGCCATTGGCACAATGGCGTGAAGTACTGCAACAACGGTGGCGGTGGCAACGGTGGCGGCGGAAGCTGCATCCGCGTCAACGGCCACAAGTACTGCACCTACAAGCACAACGACTGCATCTGGGTCAACGGCACGAAGTATTGCCGCTACAACTGATCGGCATCAGCAGTCAGCAGGAGGCGCTCTGCTGCAGAGTGCCTCCTGCTGGTGATCTTCGCATCGCCGATTCCGTGGCTACGCCCGTTGCGTCGAGACGTGGGCCAGGCGCTCGGCAAGCCGGGCGCCTTCTTCTTTTTTGCGTTGCGCTTGTTGGCCGCCGTCGGCAGGTCTAGCGTTTGGCCACCCGCCACCGGCCAGCGACGCAATCCTGCATGACCTTCCCCTCATTCCGAAGCGGCGACCGGCGCCGGCTGGCGATCGTGCTCATCTTCGCCGTCCACGGTGTGACGGTCGGGACCCTGTTCTCGCGCATCGCCGAATTGCGGCTGGCCACGGGCCTCAGCGAGGCCGCGCTTGGCATCGCCCTCATCGGCGTGCCGGCCGGCGTGTTCGTCGGCGCGCTCATCGTCAGCCGGAGGATCGAACGCTACGGCACGCGCGCGATCCTGCTAACGATGCTGCCGTTCTTCGCCGGCAGCATCGTTGTCTCGGCGCTTGCCTTCGGTACGGCGACGCTGTTTGCGGCGCTGATGCTCTTCGGCTTCGGCCTCGCCAACTCCAACGTTGCCATGAACGTCGAGGCCGACCGGGTGGAAGCGGCGACCGGCCGGCGCCTCTTCAACCGCTGCCACGGCAGTTGGGGGGCAGGCTTTCTCCTCGCCTCGCTCGCCGGAACCGGCATGGTCGCCGCCGGGGTGCCGCCGTTCTTCCACTTCATCCTCGTCTTCGCGCTCCTCACGGCCCTCTCCACCGCCACCATCGCGGCGATGACGGCGAGCCCACCGCGCAGCCACCGCGGCGCCGCGCGCCCGCTCGGCCGCCTGGCGCTGCCGACGCTCGGGGTGATCCTGGTGATGGGCTTCGCCTTGTCTGGCATCGTGCTCGAGGGCAGCGCCCGCGCCTGGTCGGTGATCTACCTGCGCGACGATTTCGCCAGCGCCGACTGGGTGTCGACGCTGGCTCTGCCGGCCTTCGTCGCCTTCCAGACGCTCGGCCGCTTCCTCGCCGACCCACAGGTCGAGCGCCATGGTCCAGCGCGCGTGGCGATCGCCCTCAGCGCCGTCTCGGCGGCGGGTGTCGCTCTGGTGGTCATTGCCCACTCGGTGCCGGTGGCGCTCGCCGGATTCGCCCTTATCGGGTTCGGCATCAGCACCGTTCATCCGCAGTCGATGTCGGCGGTGGCGCGTCTCAGCGACCGGCCGTCGTCACAGAACGTCGCATCCTTCGCGACCCTGGTGACGGTGATCGGCTTCGTCGCGCCGCCGCTCTTCGGCTTCGTCGCTTCGCGCTACGGGGTGCGCGTCTCCTTCACCATGCTGCTGCCGTTGCCGCTCATTGCGCTGGCGTTCGCTCGGTTTCTTGAGCCGCCGCCGGAGCCGCCTGGTCAAGGCTGATGTGCACCTTGTAGCAGCCGGGGTCCTCCGGGTCGGGATGGACGGCGAAGCCCAACTCGCGACACATGAGCAGCATTTCGCTGTTCTCGGCCAGCACCTCGCCTTCGACGATCTCGAGCTCCTCGCTGCGCGCATAGGCGAGCAACTGCTCCATCAGCGCCCAGCCGATGCCCCGGCCCTGCAGGTCGGTGCGCACGATGACGCCGTATTCGGCGTGGGTGTAGTCCGGATCGGCGATGATGCGCGACACGCCGAGGAGGGTGCCGTTCTCCGGATCGAGCGCGACGAAGGCCATCTCGCGGGCATAATCGATCTGGGTCATGCGGGCGAGGAACTCGTGGCCGAACTCCTTGCGCGGAGCCAGGAATCTCAGGCGGATGTCGCGGTTGTCGACCTTCGCGAAGAAGTCGGGATAGAGCCGGGCGTCGTCCGGCCGGATCGGGCGCAGCAGCACGTCGACCCCGCCGCTGGTCGTAACCCGCTTCTCCCACTCGCTCGGATAGGGTCGGATCGACAGGCGCTTGTTGGGCGCCACCTCGTCCAGCCGCTCCGGATCGATGACGATACGGGCGTCGAGGACGACCGCGCCGTTCTGGTCGGCGAGCAGCGGGTTGATGTCGAGCGAGGCGATCTCCGGGCAGTCGATGACCATCTGCGACACCTGAATGAGCGCGCGGGCGATGGCGTCGATGTCGGCCGGCGGCCGGTCGCGATAGCCGGCGAGCAGCTTGGAGATGCGCGTCTGGTGCATCAGGTCGCAGGCCAGCTTCATGTCGAGCGGCGGCAAGCCGACGGCGGTATCGGCGACAACCTCGACCGAAGTGCCGCCGGCGCCGAACAAGATGATCGGGCCGAACAGCGCGTCTTCGCCGATGCCGACGATGAGTTCGTGGGCCCCGGGACGCGAGATCATGGCCTGGACGGTGAAGCCCTCGATGGAGGCTTCGGGCGCCTTGGCGGCGACGCGGTCCAAGATGCCCTGGGCCGCGTTCGCGGCAGCCTGCGGCGTGCGGATGCCGAGCACGACGCCGCCGACGTCCGACTTATGGCTGATGTCGCGCGACAGGAGCTTGACCGCCACGGCCGGGTTGCGGGTGAGCAGGTCGGTCGCGATCGTCTCGGCTTCCTTGACGGTGTGGGCGACCAGCGTCTCGACCACCGGCACGCCGAAGGCGGCAAGCGCCGCCTTGGCTTCCGGCTCGGTCAGCGTGGTGCGGCCGTCGGCAGCCACCTCGCGGAACAGCTTGCGCGCCGCGGCGACATCGGTGGGGATCTGCGGCGCCGAGGGTGGCGTCTGCATCAGCTCGCGTTGGGCGGCGCTGTAGCCGGTAAGATAGGTGAGGGCGCGCACCGCCTCGGAGGGGGTCTCGTAGGTGGCCACACCGGCATCGCGCAGGATGGCGCGGGCCGGGGTTGCATCGTGTTCGCCGAGCCAGCAGGTCAGGATCGGCTTGAAGCGCGGCGGATGCTTGGCGTCGATGTCGCGCACGGTGTCCGCCACCGCCTGGGCCGAGCCGGTCGGCGAGGCAAGAGCGGTCGGGCAGGCCATGACCAACAGGGCGTCGACATTGTCGTCGTTGAAGACGCCCTCGATGGCGGCGCGGTAGCGCTCGGGGCCCGCGTCGCCGATGATGTCGACCGGGTTGGCCCTCGACCAGGTATTGGGGAGCACCTTGTCGAGAGCGTCGAGCGTCTCCTGCGAAATCGGCGCGATCTCGCCGCCGTAGTCGATCATCCGGTCGATGGCCAGCACGCCGGCGCCGCCGCCATTGGTGACGATGCCGAGGCGTCCGCGCTCGATCGGCGAGAAGCGGGCCAGCGTCTCGGCCGCTTCGAACAGCTCTTCGAGATCGGTAACGCGCAAGAGGCCGGCGCGGCGGAAGGCGGCGTCGGCCGCGCCGTCGCTGCCGGCGAGCGCGCCGGTGTGGGTGGCCGCCGCCTTGGCACCGGCCGCGTGGCGACCGGCCTTGATGACGATGACCGGTTTCATGCGCGCGGCGGAGCGAGCCGCGGACATGAACTTGCGCGTGTTGTAGACGGTCTCGAGGTAGAGAAGGATCGCCCGCGTGTTGCTGTCGGTGGCGAGCAGGTCGAGCATGTCAGCGACGTCGACGTCGGCCATGTCGCCGAGCGAAACGATGTTGGAGAAGCCGATCTTGCGGTCGACGGCCCAGTCGAGCACGGCGGAGGCCAGCGCCCCCGACTGCGACAGGAAAGCGAGCTTGCCGGGCTGCGGCGCGATGTGGGCGAAAGAGGCGTTGAGACCGATGCCGGGGACGAACATGCCGAGGCTGTTCGGCCCGAGGATGCGCAGCATGTGCGGCCGGGCGGCGTCAAGCATCAGTTGGCGCAGGCCGCTCTCGCGGGTCAGGCCCGCGGTCAGCACCATGGCGGCGCGGGTTCCCCGCTCGCCGAGCTCGGCGATGACAGCGGGCACCGCCTTGGCCGGGGTGGCGACGACCGCCAGGTCCGGCGCTGCCGGCAGCGATTCGATATCGGGGAAACACTGCAGTCCGTAGATCTCCTGGTGCTTCGGGTTGACCGGCCAGATCGGTCCCTTGAAGCCGGCATCGCGTACGTTCTTGGTGACGAACAGGCCCACCGAACCTTCCCGCGGCGAAGCGCCGATGATGGCAACCGAGCGGGCTCGGAAGGCGTATTCCAGATTGCGTATAGTCATTTCATTGAGCCTTGCGTGTTTCTGGCCGGGTCACATGCGAGTCTTTTTAGCGTGGCGCGACAGCAGGTTTGTGATCCAGCGCAATTTAAAGTGCGTATTTGCTGGA
>CAVUOD010000028.1:0-13872 GCA_963743015.1 uncultured Alphaproteobacteria bacterium | reverse complement strand
CTCTCGCCACGTGCCTGAGCTTCGGGCCAAAGCCGGTCGAGGGTGTGATTGAGCTGACGGCGATTGCCGAGACCGGTCAAGGGGTCGCGGTGCGCCATCTTCTCGAGTTCGTCGCGGCGCAGCCCATCCTGCAGGCGGAAGAGGAACTCGCGGCGGGTGTCGCGCTCGAGCGCGTGGTTCGCCATGAGGGTGAACAGGGCGATGTTGGCCAGCACGACGATCGCCGTCATGCGGGCGACCAGCGGGATCTCGGACATGTCCATGACTGTCGCTGCGAAGATGACCAGCGATGCCAGCGACGCGGCCGTGGCATACCGGAAGCGGATGCGCTGCACGACATTGGCAAACAGGACGACGAGGATGACGCCGACGGGCCGATAGACATGCGTCGGGCTCTGGCTGGCGGCCGTCAGCCAGAGGATGCTCGCGGTGACGACGACGATCAGGCCGGCCTGCAGCGCCTCGCGCAGTGCCGGCGCCGGGTTGAAGCGCATGGCCAGGATGACCGCCAGAAACAAGGGCGTCACCACGCCGAGCCGCACCAGCAGCGCGCTGGCAAAGATGTCCGGCACAAGGCGCAGGTCGGACAGCAGATACACGTCGTAGAGCACCAGGCCGACCAGACCGTAGACGATCAGGCGGCGGCAACGCGCCGGGCCGGTCTCGGCCTCAAAAGCAACTTCAAGCGCCGGCGGAAGCGCGAGCTTCCACCACGGTCGTTGCAGCGCGATCTCCACTTCATGTGGAGAAATCTGCCAGGGTCGTTCCAAGCGTGGCGCCTCTCATGGCTCCGAGGAGCGCTAATCAATCATCAGAACGTCAAGAAACTATTGCGCCGATCGCCGGATTCGGCAGCGATCACGCAATTTATCTCTGTGAGTTAGCCCAGGTGCTGGCGCAGGAAGGCCAGGCTGCGCTCGCGGGCAAGTTCGGCGGAAGGGCCATGCCAGGCCGGGTTGCCCTTGCGGTTGAAGGCATGGCCGGCGCCAGCATAGGTAAACACCTGCACGATGTTCGGATCGACCGCGGCGCGGATGGCGGCGATGTCGTTCTGCGTGATCGAGCCATCCGCCTCGCCGAAATGGAGCATGATCGGGCATTTTGGCGTCTCGCCGAGGCTCTTGACGATCATGCCGCCATAGTAGCCTATGGCCGCCGACAGGCCGGCGATGCGGGCGGCGGCCAGCCAGGCGAGCGAGCCGCCGAGGCAATAACCGACGATCGCGATCTTGCCGGCGGGCTTCAGCGCCGCAACGCAGGCGGCGATGTCGAGAAGCATGTCCTCGGTGGTGATCTTCTGGCGGAGCGCCATGCCGCGCTGGACGTTGTCGCGGTCATAGTCGAGTTCGACGTCGCGCTCGGCACGATCGAAGATCGCCGGGGCGAGCACGCGATAGCCGTCGGCGGCGTAGCCGTCGGCGACGTCGCGGATGTGGGCGTTGACCCCGAAGATCTCCTGCACCACGACGAGGCCGCCGCGCGGGTTTGCCGCCGGCACCGCCTCGTAGGCGGAGAACTGGTGGCCGTCGCCGGCCGTCAAGGTGATCGTCGTCATCGCTGCCCTCCCCTTCTGTCCCCCCGTCTCTACATCGCCAACCGCCCCACCCGCAAACAAGACCGGCTGCCGCCAGGATGCTGGCGGCAGCCGGTGTGGCACGCCTCCCCGGGAGGGTCGGAGCGTGCACCTGGCGGTGGGCCGCCGCAGGTCTTACGGCCCACCGAACGGTCGTCAGGCCCTGATCTCCTGTCGCTGGAAGTTGACGTAGGCGACGGTGTAGACCACGACCATGGCGGCGAGCAGCCCGGCGAGCTGCGGCCAGATGAGCAAGGCGCTCTGGCCGAAGGGCAGCGGCGCGCCCATCAGGGCACCCTGGAGCTGGCTCAGGAAGACGATGCCGAGCGTGCGCGTCGCCGGGTCGAGCAGCGCCAGCGTCATCTCGCCATAAAGCGTGTTGGGCGAGATGCGCGAGATGATCGTCGTCAGCTGGGCGTTGTTGTAGGCCGTCATCGGGTCGAGCGGGTCGACCGGGGCCACCGCGTTGGCGATGAGCGGGGTCAGCATCGACCAGAAGATGGCGAACAGCAGCCACAGGGTGAGCGCCGCCAGCGCCGAGGTCGCCGGCGAGCGGAAGACGGTGGAGAAGAGGAGCGCCACCGCCAGCCACACACCGCCATAGGCGAGCGAGCACAACAGGTAACCGACGCCGCGCAGCACCTCCTCGCCGCTCGGCGGCAGGCCGAGCAGCAGGATGCCGAGGCCGGTCATCAACAGCCACAGGGTGAGCAGCACGATGGCCAGCACCAGCAGGCCGCCGAGGAACTTGCCGGCAAGCAGCGCGTCCCGGTAGATCGGCTGGGCGAGAATGCGGCTCATGGTCCGCCGGCCGTACTCGCCGTTGATGGCATCGAAGGCGAGCGCGATCGACACCAGCGGCAGCAGGAAGCCGAGGAACGAGACGAAGGACGGCAGGGGATCGCGGGCGGTGGTGAACAATCTGAGGAACAGGAACGGGTCCTGGCCCACCGTGTCCTTGATCTGGCCGATGGCGCCGTAGATGGCGCCGATGGCGGTGAGCAGCACGAGCAGCATCACCAGATGCATGCGGGCGCTGGTCAGGTGATCGGCCGCCTCCTTGAGGGCGACCGTGGCGACCCCGGTAAAGGGTGATCCTTCACGCCGCATTGGCCACCTCCGTCTGGCTTGCTTCGGCTTCCTCGAAGTAGCGGACATAGACCTCGTCCAGGCTCGCCCGGCGGATGGCCATGTTCCTCAGCGCACCGCCGGCGGCGACGACGCGCCGGGCGATCTCCGGGCGAACGTCGCGATCGGCATCGACGCGGGTGGTCACCGCGCCGACCGCGGTGACGGCACCGACGCCCTCGATGCCGGACAGGGCGGCCACGAGGTCGACCCCTTCGGCTTCGACCTCGACGGCATAGGCGCCGCCGAGGACCTTGCGGGCGAGTTCGTCGACGCGGCCGACCAGCCCGATGCGTCCCATGCGGAACAGGGCGACCCGGTCGCAGATCGACTGCACCAGGCTGAGCAGGTGCGAGGAGAGCAGGATGGTCATGCCCTCCATGCGCAGCTCGCCGATCAGCTCGAGCAGCTCCTGGGTGGCCTGCGGATCGAGGCCGTTGGTGGGCTCGTCGAGGATGGCGACCTCGGCCTGCTTGACCAGAAGCTCGGCCAGGCCCAGGCGCTGGCGCATGCCGTGCGAAAAGGTGCCGACCCGGCGGTCGGCCACGGCGGTCAGGCCGACGCGCTCGAGAGCCTCCGCGAACCGCTTGGCGCTGTCGGCATGCTCGATGCCGGCCAGCCGCGCCGTATAAGCGAGGTTCTCGCGCGCCGACAGGTTGTCGTAGAAGCCGACCTGGTCGGGCAGATAGCCGACATGGCGCTTCACCTCCAGCGGCTGGCGGAACGGATCGTAGCCGAGCACCTTGACGCTGCCGCCGCTCGGCTCGGTCAGGCCGAGCAGCATCAGGATGGTGGTCGTCTTGCCCGAGCCGTTCGGTCCGAGCAGGCCGAAGACCTCGCCCTTCTCCACCGAGAGGTCGAGGCCGTTGACCGCCGTCGCCTTGCCATAGCGCTTGGTCAGACCGGCGGTCTCGATGACGACGGTGCTCATCGCCGGCCGTACCGGGTCACCGCGAAGGCAAGCACGACGACCGCGGCGCCGATGATGCCAAGGCCGGCGATGCCCCACATGGTCGAGGTGAGAACGGTCACGCGGAAATCGGCGTGGTCAAAGGTGCCGTCGCCATTGGCGCTGACGGTGACCATGTAGTCGCCGGCGATCGCCTTGTCGGAGGGGGTCATGTTGACCGAGACCGGCAGCGTGGCGCCGGGGGCGATGGTGGCGACCTTCTCGGGGTCGAAGGTGACCTTCCAGCCCTGCGGCGATGACGCGCTCAGCATGACGTTGGCGGCCGGCGCGCTGCCCGAGTTCTCGACCGAGAACTTGAAGGTGCGCTCCTGGCCGGCGGTGGCATCGCCCGACAGGCGGCCTTCTGGGCCGGTGAGCGAGAGGGTCGGCTGGCCGGTGATGTCGAGGAGCAGCTGGGACTGGCCGGAGGTGGTCGGGCTGGCAGCGGCGATCTGCACCTTGTACTGGCCGGCCTGGACGGACTGAGGCGGCTTGACGCTGACCTTGAGGGTCTTGGATTCACCGGCCTTGATCGGGATCGAGGTCAGTTCCTGGGTGCCGTACTGCTCCTTGAAGGTGGTGTCGAAGCCGTCGGGCGCCTTGGCCAGCAGATTGAAGGTCTGGTCGGTGGGGGCGTCGTTCTTGACGTCGACATCGAAATCGAACGCCGATTTTGGCGAGCCGCGAAGCGCCGGAAGCTTCGGCGTCACCTCAACCTTGGCGGGCGCCGCATCGGTAAGCGCCAGCGTGATCGGCAGATCGAGCGCCTGGCCGTCGGTCTTGCCGTCAACGGTGAACTGGTAGCTGCCGCTCTTGGCGTCCTTGGGCGGGGTCAGCTTGAGCGTCAGGTTCTGGCTCGAATCGGGCTCGACCATCGCCGCGGTGACGGGCTTGCCGCCGCCGTCCAGTTCGTAGGTCCAGCCGGAGGGCAGGCCGTTGAGGCTGAACTCGACCCGCTTGGGCGGCAGGTTCCGGTTCTGCAGGGTGAGGTTCAAGCTGATGTCGTCGCCGGCGTGGATGGTGAGCGACGGGTAGCCGGTGGTCAGCCACAGTCCGGTCAGCGGTTCGCTGGCCGAAGTCGGCGCAGCCGTTGCCGTGTCCTGGGCGTTTGCTGCCGCACCGAACAACAAGCCCGAGGCGAGCAAACACGAAGCAAGCATAGCGTTCGTAAGACGCATGTTCTTCATCCCCCTTTTATTGTGAGGCGAACCAATAGTTCCGCAATCTGGTCTTTAGGCCGACCAGTTCCGGTTCAGTAGAATGGGTGGTCTAACTTGGCTGAAAATGTGGCAGGAATCTGGCGAGCGCCCCGCGCGGGCATTACAGTTTCGTAAGATTAGCGCGGATTTCCGCGACGTTTTGTCATCAGGAATAAGGCAAAGCGAGGCGCAGAGCGCCCCGCATTAATTCTTGGTAATACTAGAGGCTTCAGGCCGAGGCGGCAGCGTGCTGGGCGCGCTCCAGGCGATTGCGCTTGAGCAGCTCGGCGACCAGGAAGGCCAGTTCCAGCGACTGGTCGGCATTGAGCCGCGGATCGCAATGGGTGTGGTAGCGATCGTGCAGCTCGTCCTCGGTGATCGCCCGCGCCCCGCCGGTGCATTCGGTGACGTTCGAGCCGGTCATCTCGATGTGGATGCCGCCGGGATGGGTGCCCTCGGTGCGATGCACGGCGAAGAAGCCCTCGACCTCCGACAGGACAAGGTCGAAGGGCCGCGTCTTGTAGCCGGTTGCCGAGGTGATGGTGTTGCCGTGCATGGGGTCGCACGACCAGACCACGGTCCGCCCCTCGCGCTCGACGGCGCGCACCAGAGCGGGGAGCTTCTCGAAGACCTTGCGGGCGCCGAACCGGCAGATGAGCGTCAGGCGGCCGGGCTCGTTGTCCGGGTTGAGGATGTCGATCAGCCGGATCAGCTCGTCGGTGGCGAATGACGGCCCGCACTTGAGGCCGATCGGATTCTTCACCCCGCGGCAATACTCGATATGGGCGTGGTCGGGCTGGCGGGTGCGGTCGCCGATCCACAGCATGTGGCCGGAGGTGGCGTACCAGTCGCCGCTGGTCGAATCGACGCGGGTCATGGCCTGCTCGAAGCCAAGCAGCAGCGCCTCGTGGCTGGTGTAGAAATCGGTCGCGCGCATCTCCGGGTGAAGCTCGGGATCGATGCCGCAGGCGCGCATGAAATCGAGCGCCTCGGTGATGCGGTTGGCCAGTTCCTGGTAGCGGTTGGACTGGGGGCTGTCCTTGACGAAGCCCAGCATCCACTGGTGGATGTGCTGGAGGTTGGCGTAGCCGCCGGTGGCGAAGGCCCTGAGCAGGTTGAGGGTCGCCGCCGACTGGCGATAGGCCATCTCCAGGCGGTTGGGGTCGGGCACCCGCGTCGCCTCGTCGAACTCGATGCCGTTGATGATGTCGCCGCGATAGCTGGGGAGTTCCACCCCGCCCTTCTTCTCGGTGGGGGCGGAGCGCGGCTTGGCGAACTGGCCGGCGATGCGGCCGACCTTCACCACCGGCACGGCGCCGGCGAAGGTGAGCACGACGGCCATCTGCAGGAAGACGCGGAAGAAATCGCGGATGTTGTCGGCGCGGTGCTCGGCGAAGCTCTCGGCGCAATCACCGCCCTGGAGCAGGAAGCTCTGGCCCGCGGCAACGCCGGCCAGGGTCTTCGTGAGCTTGCGCGCCTCGCCGGCGAAGACCAGCGGCGGGTAGGACGCGAGCCGCCCCTCGACGGCGGCGAGCGCCTCCTCGTCCG
Source organism: uncultured Alphaproteobacteria bacterium (assembly GCA_963743015.1). Classification (GTDB taxonomy): domain Bacteria; phylum Pseudomonadota; class Alphaproteobacteria; order Rhizobiales; family Kaistiaceae; genus CAVSRC01. The sequence continues at coordinate 7,475 of CAVUOD010000028.1, read as the reverse complement.
GATAGACCGGCACCTGTTCGATCGGTTTTCCGCGCCAGCTTGCCGGCGACCATGCGCTCTTCATCACGCCTGAACCCTCGCGAAAGCGCCAAAATCCGGGCTCGCCGGCGCCTTATACACGCCGCATGGGGTGAGTTCCACCCGAATGCTCGCGGGCGCCTCGGCGGCTACTCCGCCGCCTCGCGGCGGATGCGCTCGGCCGGCCGCGCCATGGTGACGATTTCTTCGGCGAGCGTCGGATGCAGCGCAGTGGTTGCGTCGAAATCGGCCTTGGTGGCGCCCATCTTCACGGCGATGGCGACGACCTGGGCCAGCTCGGCCGCATTGGGCCCGACGAAATGGCAGCCGAGCACCCGGTCGGTATCGCCGTCGACGACCAGCTTGATCAGCATGCGTTCGTCGCGGCCGGCGACCCGATAGGGCAGCGGCTTGAAGTGTGAGCGGTAGATGTCGAGCGCGGCGTAGCGCTCGCGCGCCGCCTCCTCGGTCAGGCCGACCGAGCCGACCTCGGGGTTGGCGAACACCGCCACCGGGACGTCGTCGTAGTCGATCGCGGTCGGGCGGTCGTGGAAGACGGTCTGCACGAAGGCAGCGGCTTCTCGGATGGCAACCGGCGTGAACTGCAGCCGGCCGGTGACGTCGCCGACGGCGTAGATGCTGGCCGCGTCGGTGCGCGAATAGGCATCGACCTTGATCGCCCCCATGCCATCGACGGAAACGCCGGCCTTCTCCAGGCCGAGGCCGTTGGAATTCGGGTGGCGGCCGATGGCGAGCAGCACCTGATCGGCAAGGATGGTGGCGTCCGACTTGAGCGTGGCGACGAAGCCGCGCTCGGCCTCGGCGATGCCGGCCAGCTCCTCATTGGTCATCACCGTGATGCCCCGCCGCTCGAGCGCCGAGCAGAGCTCGCGGCGGACCTCGTCGTCGAAGCCGCGCAGAACCTGGGCGCCGCGGTGGATGACCGTGGTCTCGGTGCCGAAGCTGGCGAAGATCGAGGCGATTTCCATGGCGATGTAGCTGCCGCCGACGATGAGCACCCGCCGGGGCAGGCGCTCGAGGTGGAAGAACTCGTCGGAGGTGATGGCGCGCTCGATGCCGGGAACGGCGAGGTCGCGGCGCGGCCGCCCGCCAGTGGCGATCAGGATGTGCTCGGCGGTCACCGTCTGGTGCCGGGCGAGCAGGTGGACGCTGTGGGCGTCCTCGAGCACGGCGCGGCTGCGGATGATCTCGGCGCCGGCCTTTTCGAGATTGCGGATATAGATGCCACTCAGCCAGGAGACGTCGCCGGCGACGTTGCTGACCAGCGTCGGCCAGTCGAAATGCAGGCCCTCGACGCGCCAGCCGAAACCGACCGCATCCTCGAAGGCTTCGGCAAAGTGGGCGGCGTTGACGAACAGCTTCTTGGGCACGCAGCCGCGCAGCACGCAGGTGCCGCCAACGCGGCTTTCCTCGGCGATCGCCACGCGCTTGCCGAGTTCGGCCGCAAGGCGCGCGGCGCGGACGCCGGCAGAGCCGGCGCCGATGACGAACAGGTCGTAGTCGTAGCCCGCCGTCACGGCCGGCCCCCCATCATGCCGAGCGGTCTGCTACATCGGGTGGCCCTGCTTCTTCAGCTCTTCCCGGGTCTTGTCGAGAAGCTCGGCGCCAACGCGGTCGGTCCACGCCTGGACCGCCTGCAGCGTCTCGCTGACCACCTGCGGCCCGATCTGCTGGTACTTCTGGCCGGCGGGGCTCTTGAGGAAGGCGGCGATGGCCTTGAGCTCGTCCTCGCTGAACGCCTTGGCGTAGATGCGCGCCACATCCTGATCGAGCTCGCGACGGCGCACGACCAGCTTGAGCGCCACCGCCTGCACCGTGTCGGCGATCTCCTGATGGAGGTCCGGGCGGGCGCGGATCAGCTGGTTGGTGACCTGGTTGGCGATGAGCGGCAGCTGCGTATCGAAGCTGGCGGCCGCGACCGTGGAGTTGACCACGTCGAGGGCAGCGGCGAGTTGCGACGCGCTGATCTCCTGGGCGAAAAGCGCAGAGGCCGGCGCAGTAATCAGGACGGCCGCAACCGCCGCCGTGCGGATGAATTTACCGAGCAAGGTCATCACGTGCTCCATCTGGACAGGTAACAGCTCTATTTGGCCAAGCGGGAGACGCCGTCGCTGCCCGCCGCGATGACGAGCGAGGCCAGATCAATGAACAGGCCATGCTCGACAACGCCGGGCATCGAATCCAGCTCCCGCGCCAGGCGATCGGGGTCGTCTATACGACCGAAAGATGCGTCAAGAATGTGGTTTCCGCCGTCGGTGACATAAGGGCCGGCGCCGGCCTGGCGCCAGGCCAGCGACCCGGTGAGGCCGAGACGGCTGGCAAGCCGCTCGACACCGAGGCGAACCGGCGTGCTGCCGAAGGGCACGATCTCGATGGGCAGGGGAAAGGCGCCCAGCGGGTCGACCAACTTGGCCTTCTCGATGACGACCACCATGCGGCGGGAGGCGGTCGCCACGATCTTCTCGCGCAAGAGCGCGCCGCCGCCGCCCTTGATCATGCGCAGCTTGGGGTCGACCTCGTCGGCCCCGTCGACGACCATGTCGAGGACCGGCTCGTCATCGAGGGTGGCAAGGGTGATGCCCTCGCTCCGGGCCAATTCGGCCGTGCGCGCCGAAGTCGGCACGCCGACGATGGCGAGCCCGGCGCGGATGCGCTCAGCCAGCAGCCTGACGAAATGCTCGGCGGCGCGGCCGGAGCCGAGGCCGAGCTTCATGCCGGGGCCCACTTCGTCCAGTGCGGCCGCTGCGGCAGCCCGACGGTCTTCGTCGCCCGGGCCTGGTGGCTTGGCCAGCATCAGCGGCGTTGCCCGCCGCAGGAAACGGAAATCGAAGGGAGATTCATTAGAGGTCTGGTCCTTTCCGGGGCCTTGTTAGCATCTGACGGGCCTTGACGCCACGCCGACGGCATGCCCCGATTTGGACGTCCACCGAAGGAGCACCGCGCCATGACCGACCTCCTGCTCGCCATCGCCCACCACCTGCTGATCTTCGCCCTGGCCGCCGTTCTGGTTGCCGAGATGATGCTGGTGCGGCCGCAGATGAGATCCGCCGATGCCGCCAAGGTGGCGCGCATCGACATCGCCTTCGGGGTGCTCGCCGGTCTCGTCCTCATCGTCGGCTTCGCGCGCGTCTATTTCGGCCTCATGGGGGCGGACTACTACTGGCACAACAGCTTCTTCCACGCCAAGCTCGGTGCCGTCCTGCTAGTCGGCATCCTGTCCATCTGGCCGACGATGCGCTTCATCAAATGGCGTCGGGCGATGCGCGACAATCCAGACTTCGTGCCGCCCCTGGCCGAGGTTGAAAACACCAGACGATTCATCCATCTAGAGCTGGTTGTTTTCTTTCTGATTCCGGTTTTCGCGGCCCTGATGGCCCGCGGCTACGGAAGCTGAGCGCAAAGTTCCCGCCTTGACTGCCTCAACCCTCGTCTTCGATCTCGATGGAACTCTGGTCGACACCGCCCCCGACATCGTGCGGGCGCTGAACACGGTGCTGACCGGGGAAGGCCTGGCGCCTCTGGCGACCGAAACGGCGCTGACCATGGTGGGCCGCGGTGCGCGGCTGCTCATCAGCACGGCCTTTGCCGCCTCGGGCCGGCACATCGAAGGGGCGGAGCTGGAACGGCTGTTCAACGCCCTCATCGCGCACTATGCCGCCCACATCGCCGATGAGAGCCGGCCGTTTCCCGGCGTCGAGGCGGCGCTCGACCGTTTTGCCGCGGCCGGCTGGCGTCTGGCGGTGTGCACCAACAAGCCCGATCCCCTGGTGCGGCCGATCCTGGAGGCGCTCAACCTGGCGCCGCGCTTTGCCGCCATGGTCGGCCAGGGCGCCCTGCCCTGGCTGAAGCCCGATCCGCGCGTCTTCGACGAGACGGTGCGGCTGGCCGGCGGCTCACCGAAGCAGGCAGTCATGGTGGGCGACTCGGAAACCGACATCCAGACGGCGCGGGCGGCGGGCGTTGCGGTGGTCGCGGTCACCTTCGGCTACACCCCGGTGCCGGTCGCCAGTTTCGGTCCCGACCGGCTGATCGACCATTTCGACGCACTTTGGGACGCGGTGGCGAGCCTGGGGCCTTTCCCGGCCGTATAGGGCCGCTTGGGCGACGCTTCGCCTTGACGGCGGTCCCACCCGTCCCTTAAATCCCGGCACCTTCGGCCTCAACGGCCGGGCGGGCGATTAGCTCAGCGGGAGAGCACTCCCTTCACACGGGAGGGGTCACTGGTTCAATCCCAGTATCGCCCACCATTCCCAAGCTATTGAAGTGTCGCTGCTATCTTCTCCCTTCGAAGACTTGCAGGAAATAGTCCGGAGCGCCGATCTGGCCTCCCTTTGAGGCGACCTGCAGGCCGTCAAAGGTGGGATTGTCCGAAGATGCAAGGCACAACGGGGCCGCCGGGGCGATGGGCATCAGCAGTTCCAGCGAATGAATATCGAGTTGGCGCAAGGTGTAGCTGCAGGTGTCACCACCCGCGACGCACACCCTGCCGATACCGGTCTTCTCGATCAGCGCACGAAGGATCAGGCCCTGCTGCCGGCCGATGATCTTGCCGGTCTCGCTCTTGTCGATGCCGAGGTCGCGGACCCTTGCCACCGTCTTCTCGATGATCGGGTCGTCCGGGCCAAGCGTGGCGTAGAGCAGCGGGTTCCTGTTCTCGGCAAGGTGGGCCAGCGCTTCGTCGATCACCCGGTTGCGCTCGTCTTCCGCAAGCCGCTCGTCGACCAGACGATCGGTATTGAGGGCAATGCCGCCAAAGCCGTGCGCCAGGGCGTAGTTGATCTGCTCCGCGGTGTTGGCCGCAGCGCTGCCGGAGACGACGATCATCCGGTCGACCGGCCCGACAGGAGGGAACTCCGGCGGCTCAGAGACCAGACCGTTTGCCCGCCAGTGGCGCGCCATCGCGTATTCGAAACCGGAGGAGCCGATCGCGAAGATCTTCAGGGTCTCGGATTTCTCGTGAAGCAGCCGGCCGATATCAACGAGGTTCTTGTCGTTGAGGGTATCGAACAGAACGATATCGGCACCCTGCTTGAGGGAGCGGTCAAAGCGATCGGAAAGGGATTGCGGCGATTCTTCCAGGTGAAGCAGATCGATGAGCGCCACGGACTTTTTCGACATCCGGCCGAGATGCACCCGAATGTCCCCTTCATCCATCGGGGTAATCGGATGCTTGCTCATGACCGGGTGCCGGTCCAGCCGGTACCTCTGATCGCCGTAGACCGTGAAGTGATTGCCGAACACGATATAGCGGCCGAGCAATGGGATGCCCTGAACGATGACACCGCAGTCGGGGTGGACGACGTCAAAGGCGATGTCGGCTGCATGCCCGATGCTGCCGATCCTGGGCGAGGAATTGAACGTCGCGCAGACCTTGTAGTGCATGAGCCGGGGATTCAGGCTGTTGAGGAGTGCCAACTGGTCCGGCAGCTCGGTATCCATCTGGGACGGTGTCATCGTCCGGCTGGTTCCCGAGATTCCCACCGCCTGAAGGTCGGAGAGGCGGGCCCTCAGCTTCTCCTCGGTGGGGTGTCCCAGGAAAAGGGCGGTCTTGACCCCGTTGATGGTCAACGCCTCCATGGCGTCGGCGGAGCCGGTGAAGTCGTCGCCGTAAAAGGCCAGCAGGAGTGGGTTCATGGTCAACTCGCTAAGGCGACGTTATCCCCAGGTCCTGCCCAGAGCCGTATCGATCGCGGCAAGCTGCGCATCCGTCAACGACGCGCCCTTCTGTCCTGTCACAACGGCAATCTGGCAGCACTGCTCGATCTCCTCCACGACACCGGCCGCAACCGACATGTCGGCGCCGGCGACGATGATCCCGTGCTGACGCAGCAGGATCGCATGGTGGCGCGCAGCGAGCGCGTCCACCGCCTCGTGCAGGGAATGCGCGCCGGAGGCATGATACGGGATCATCGGGACACGACCGGCCCGGACATAGAACGCCGCGGTGTAGGGCGGCACCGCGTTGGCGGAGTCTTCGCCAAGCAGGGTCGAAAAGGCGATCGCGTAGGTCGGATGAACGTGAATGACGGCCCGGGCATTGTCTCTTGCCCGGTACATCGCCAGATGCATGCCGAGCTCTTTGGAAGGGCGCTTGCCCTCCAGCACCTTGCCTTGCAGATCAACCTTGACGAGCTTGTCTTCGGTCAGCTTGCCGAGTTCCGCCCCGGTCTGGCTGATCCAGACGAAGTCGCCGACCCTTATGCTGGTATTGCCGCCTGCCGCATGGATCAGCTTGCGTTCGTAGAGCGCCCTGCTGGCGGCGATCAGCTCATCGAGCTTCCCGGACTTACGCATTCACAACCTCTCACCCGACCGGCGTATTTTCCGCGACACGCCGCCCCAGGAGCGGCCGCGGATCGGGCTCAGCGGGCTCGCGTCAATAGGCGGTAACACCGCCGTCCACCGGCAGAGCGATTCCATTTATAAAAGCGCCTTCCTGTGAGGCAAGGTAAAGCGCAGCCTCGGCGATGTCCTGCAGGCTGGCCATCCTGCCGAGCGGCACTTCCCCAAGTCGCTCCTTCTTTCGCTCGGGATCCTTGAGCATCTCGCGCACCAGCGGTGTATCGGCCGTGCTGGGGTTGATGGAGTTGCAGCGGATGTTGAACTTCCCGTAGCGCGCAGCGACCGACTTGGTGAGCAGCGACAGCGCGCCTTTCATGGTCGTGTATGCCTCGGGCGTGTACATGTGGCCGATAAGCCCGCACACCGACGACATGTTGATGATCGACCCGCCGCCGATCCGCTTCATGATGGGTAGTGCGTGCTTGATGCCCAGAAACGGACCTTTGACATTGACGCCGTACATCCGATCGAGCTCTTCGGGGCTCATCTCCTCGATGACTTTGCGGACGTTGATGCCGGCATTGTTGACGAGGATGTCGAGGCCGCCGACATCCGCCTCGATCTCAGCGAACACCCGCTGCCAGTCGGCCTCCTTGCTGACATCAAGAAGGGCAAACGTGGCGTTGCAGCCCTTGTCGCGCAGCTTTGTCGCGGCCGAGGACCCGGTTTCCTTGTTGAGGTCGGCGATGTAGACGACGGCGCCTTCTCTGCAGAAGGTCTCCGCGATGGCATAGCCGATGCCCTGGGCGCCACCGGTAATCAGAGCTCTCTTGGTGTTTAGCCTCATAGCCAAATGTCGCGGTAAGGCTGAGGAGGGAGGGAACCGAAGGTGGAAGCCATTTGTCTTCGTACTAGAGCCAACTCGCCGCCCCCGTCAAGGTGAAGGCAAGGCCGGGTCCATCGCGGCGATCGCTATCGTCCGTAGCGCCCGAGCGGGGAGATGGCCCACCTAGACGGCGGAGGTCAGGGGTTCAATCCCAGTATTGCCCACTATTCCCCCAACTTCTTCAGCCCCGCCGCCAGCCGAGCCCGGCGGGTCGCGCCCTTCTGCCGCGCAACGTCCCAATCTAGCGGGCCGCGGCCAGAAAGGCAGG
>CAVUOD010000027.1:0-62279 GCA_963743015.1 uncultured Alphaproteobacteria bacterium | reverse complement strand
CACATGCCGGTCGAGTGAGAAATCGTAGAAAAGCTCGCTCTGCTCGACCTGCCGCGGTCCCATCATCAACTCAATCCCTCCGCCTCGATCGGAGTCGACTGAATCAGCGCACCGCAGCCCGTGCAACAGCCACCTTTTTCAACAAAATCCTCCAAGAGTGACCTTAGAAATAAACGGCTCTGGTCCCTTTGGTGCTATCGTTCACGACAGCTTGATCCGCCGAGGGGTGAGGCAAACACATGGACGAATACGAATTGGTCGATTCGCCGCTGAGCCAGAAGCTCACTCGCGATGGCATGACCATTGAGGTCCTGATCTACCGTGGTTCTGACGACGTCGGCTGGACCTTGGAGGTCGTCGACCAAGAAGATGCCTCAACAGTGTGGGACCATCAATTTCCCACCGACCAAGCTGCTCTCGACGAGGTGCTGCTGACAATCGAACGAGAAGGGATTGCTTCGTTCCTCAGGGATCCGTCGGAGAAGCCTAACTAAGTGGTCCTCGCTCGAAAGCGCCCTCTTCTTGCACCGGAAATTTCTCAAAACCTCATTCAAACTGCGACAGATAGAAATTGCCCGGCAATGTGGACCCAAGCCCGCTCTGGTCGGGCTGGCAATTGTGCCGATCGATCGCGGCATTCATGGCTGCCAGCGTGGGATCGGCCGTTTGGCTCACGGTCGTTTTGAGAAATTTCCCGAGTGGCTGGCTTTGGTCGACGCGAAGGTCGAAAATGCGCGACTTAAGTTGGATGTCAGTGACGTAGAATGCATAAGGTATCGGTTTCATTGTAAATTTCCACTTCAAAAATATAAATTTTGTGAGTTATCAGAACGAAGATGGATTATACACGAAAATACGTCAAATGTCCAGTTGAAAACGCCCAGATCGCGGAGCCGATTATGAATATTTATCAGAATGGACGTCAGTGACGCCGAGGACTACCACTACGGTGCACGGAACGAGTGCAAGTTCTCAATTCTGTCCTTGGTCGTCGCATGAGACAGGTAAAACCGCTCAAGCTGGGAGACGCTTGTCAGCGCGTTTTTCGCCAACGTGAAGATGTCCGGGTTGTCAGCGGTCTCGAAGCGGAACATCAGGGCCGAGTGGCGCAACGAGTAGATCGTGCGATTGCTGCCAAAGCGATCCCTCCGCAGCCCTGCCTTGCCGACAACGAATTCAAACTGCCGTCGAATTGTCTGCAGGGCATAGGTGCGGTTGCGGTACTGCGGAAAAAACACAAAGTCGTCGGGCTGAGCGAGTTCCTGCTCCTCGTAGAGCGCTTTTTGCTCTCGGTACACCGCAGCAGCTTGAGGCAGTGTGAAGCTCTCGCGATTTCGCGTCTTTGACCGTCGAACCGCGATCGACAGGTACTCGTCCTCTCGTCCCCCGGGGTTCTTCACCTTTTGAAAAGCGATGTCTGAGTGCTTGAGCTCCTTGAGGTCGCTTGGTCGGACGAACACGTTCACGTGGAACGCGAGGAAATTCCAAATCTCGCGGGTTAGCGGAACACCCCGAACCTTCACGTTCCGGGTCGCAAGATCCGCAGCCGTCTCGAGCAGCTTCTGGTGCTCATCAAGCGTGAAGTACGGTCGCGGATTGTCCTTGCGCTTGATCGTCGGAAAGAGCGGCAGCGATCGAATGAACCCCCGCTTGAGCGCTTCGTTCAGCACCTTCCTGATGACGACAAGGTGCTTCGCGATCGTCGACGGGGAAAGCTTCCGGGTGCCGAGGTGCGCGACGTAGTCGTCGAGCATCGCTGACGCGATCGACGCGACCCCCGTCGCTCCAAAGAACGGGAGGATGTCGCTCTGAAGCTTGCGACGGTCTTCCGTCACGATGCGCGCGTCTCGCTGTCCTGACGCGACCAGGCTCTCCTGGTGACGTATCAGGTGCTGAGCGCAGGCGTGAAACGTGTCGGTGTGAACACTGACGTCGAGACGCTGATTGATCCGGACCGTGTCGTACAACTTCTTCGCGAACTCGATCGCGAGCTTTTTGTCGTCGGTACGCGTGCTCTTCCGCACGTATTTGCGGTCCACGAACATGCGGACCTGCCAGAAGCGCGACGCAGGGATCCGGTAGATTTGCAGCGCGTCTGGGTACCCCGGCACTGCCTGCAGGTCGTAGGGCGTCGTGCGACTTGTCGATCGCGACATGTATGAATTGTATGAAACCGGGTAGCTGCATACAAGCAGCTTCGCGTCAGTCTCCTAAGCTATTGATTTTATTGAAAAATTGGTGCCCAGGGGCGGAATTGAACCACCGACACGCGGATTTTCAATCCGCTGCTCTACCAACTGAGCTACCTGGGCAACAGCCGCGCCGCGGAGCGAAAGCCCGCGGCGCGTGGCGGTTATAGTGAAACGATGAAGGGGTGTCCAGTTCGGCGGCAAAGCCGAATCCGACCTTATTTTGCGAGGATTTTTCCGGTCCAAGCGGCCAGCGTATCGGCCAGTTCGGCGCGGACATCGGCATCCTTGCGGCCGCTGCGCGCCGGCACCTTGAAGGAGTGATTGGCGCCTTCGATGAGATGCAGCGTGGCGTGCCCGCCCAACCGGCGGCAGAGGGGTTCGATCAGGCTCAACCCGGCGAACTCGTCCCGGGTCCCCTGCAGAAACAGCATGGGCACGCGCACCTGCCGCAGGTGGTCGGCGCGCTCGTTGCCGGGCTTGCCCGGCGGGTGGAGCGGAAAGCCGAGGAAGGCAAGGCCGGCGACGTCCGCCAGCGGCTCCAGGGCTTGGGCCTGCGAGGTCATGCGGGCGCCGAAGGACTTGCCGCCAGCGATCAGCGGCACCCCCGGTGCGCGGCGCGCGCCTTCCGCCACCGCGGCGCGGACGGCGGCATGGGCTATCGCGGGCGAATCCGGACGGCGGCCGCCGGCCTCCATATAGGGGAACTGGTAGCGCAGCGTGGCGATCCCCCGCTCGGCCAGCGCTGCGGCCATGGTGGCAAGGAACGGGTGGCGCATGCCGGCGCCGGCGCCATGGGCAAGCACATAAAGCGCGTGCGCGCCGGAGGGCAGCATGAGCAGGGCGGAAACGCGGCGCTCGGGCCCCACCGCGAAGCTCAACTCCACGGCGTCAATCGTGCCTGTCACCTCCCACCTCCTCCTCCGCGTCGGGGTCGTCCTCCTCGACGGCAGGAACGGCGTAGGACCCCGACAGCCAGCGGTTCAGGTCGATGGTGGCGCAGCGCTTCGAACAGAACGGAGCAAGCGCCCGGTCCGACGGCTTGCCGCAGATCGGGCACTTGCCGCGCGGTCTCAGCGGCACGATCTCGGCGCTCGGCTTCTTTTCCGCAGCCATCCCTAGCCGGAACTCAGCCAGTTGAAATGGACGGGATAGCCCTCGCCGGTCAAGAGCGACATCGCCTCGTAGAGCGGCAGGCCGACGACGTTGGAATAGGAACCGGTCAGCTTGACGACGAAGGCGCCGGCGATGCCCTGCACGGCGTAGCCGCCGGCCTTGCCGCGCCATTCGCCGGAGGCGAGGTAGGAATCGACATCCTCGCGGGAAAGCCGCTTGAAGCGCACGCGCGTCTCGACCAGGCGGCGGCGCAGCTGGCCGCCGGCGGTGGCCATCACCACGCCGGTGTGGACACGGTGGGCGCGGCCGGAGAGCAGCCGCAGGCAGGCGGCGGCCTCCTCGACGGTCTCGGCCTTGCCGAGGATGCGGCGGCCGACGCTGACGACGGTGTCGGCAGCGATGATCAGGGCACCGGCAAGCTCGGCCTCGGTCCTGGCGATGGCGATGGCGGCGTTCGCCTTCTCCTCGGCCAGCCGCTTGGCGAGATTGCGCGGCGGTTCGCCCTTCTTCGGCGTCTCGTCGATGGTGACCGGCATCACCCGGTCGGGCTCGACGCCGATCTGGGCGAGCAAGGCAAGGCGCCGTGGAGAGCCTGAAGCGAGGATGAGTTTGACGCGCCCGGCCATTCTGGTTCCCGTCGGGGGATGGATCGCGGCCTGCCGGAGACGATAGGCAACACGGCCGCTGGTGAGGTCGTAGCTAGCGGATATCGCGCGGATTGTGAACAGCGGCCTTGGAGCCGGAAATGACCCTAGCCCTTCCAGTAGAGGGCGGCGACCAGTGTGAACAGGCAGCGCGCCGTGGTGTGATCGAGCTCGATCTTGCCCTTCAGGCGCTCTTCCAGCAGTTCGGCGCCCTCGTCGTGCACGCCGCGGCGCCCCATGTCGATCGCCTCGAAGCGGGCCGGCGTGGTGCTCCCCACCGACGCATAATAGGCCTCGCAGATGACGTAGTAGTCGCGCATCACGCGGACCAGCGGCGCCATCGACAGGATGTGGACGACCACCGGATTGTCGCGGGCATCGCGGATATCGAAGACCAGCCGGCGATTGGCCACCGAAAGGTGCAGGTGGAACTCCTTGCCGCGGCGGCCGACCGGCGCGAATACATTGTCGGCAAGCAGATCGCGCATGGCGGCCATCCGCTCGCGTTCGATATAGGGGGTGCTGCGCCGCATGGCGGCGTCGTCGAGTTCGACGGCAACCAGCCGGCCGATGGGTGCGTGCTTTTCCTCCCCGGTCACGCGGCCAGCCCTCGGGCTACCGGTTGAGCCGAATCGACACGGAACGGGCGTGGGCGCCGAGACCCTCGGCCTCGGCCAGCGTGATCGCGGCATCGCCAAGGGCGCGAAGCTGATCGGGCCCGAGCTTCAGCAGCGACGAATGCTTGATGAAATCATGCACCGAGAGGCCGGACGAATAGCGCGCCGAGCGGGCCGTCGGCAGAACGTGGTTGGTGCCACCGAGATAGTCGCCGATGACTTCCGGCGTGTGGCGGCCGAGAAAGATCGCGCCGGCATTGCGCACCCGCAAAAGCAGGGCTTCCGGATCGGCGACCGCGAGTTCGAGATGTTCCGGCGCGACCCGGTTGGCCAGTTCGATGGCGGCGGCCAGCGACGTCACCGTGATGATGGCGCCGTGGTCGCGCCAGCTGGCGCCGGCGATCGCGGCGCGCGGCAGCGTCTTCAACTGGCGCTCGACGGCCGCGGCGACATGATCGGCGAGCGCGGTGGAATCGGTGATCAGGATCGACTGGGCCGCAGAATCGTGCTCGGCCTGGGCGAGAAGGTCGGCGGCCAGCCAGTCGGGATCGTTGTCGCCGTCGGCGACGATCAGCACCTCGGAGGGGCCGGCGATGGTGTCGATACCGACGGTGCCGAAGACCAGACGCTTGGCGGCGGCGACATAGTCGCGGCCGGGGCCGACGATCTTGTCGACCGGCTTGATGGTCTCGGTGCCGTAGGCAAGCGCCGCGATCGCCTGGGCGCCGCCGATCCGGTAGATCTCGTCGACGCCGGCGATACGGGCGGCATAGAGGACCAGCGGGCTGGTGACGCCGGGTGGCGTCGGCACCGCCATGACGACGCGCTCAACGCCGGCGACCTTGGCCGGAATCGCGTTCATCAGAACCGATGAGGGATAGGCGGCGGTGCCGCCCGGCGTGTAGAGGCCGGCCGAACCGATCGCAGTCCAGCGCATGCCGAGTTCGACGCCGATTTCGTCGGTATAGCGGTCGTCGGCCGGCATCTGGCGGCGGTGATGCGCGGCGATGCGGTCGCGGGCAAGCAGCAGCGCCTCGCGCTGGGCCGGCGGCACCGCCTGCTCGGCGGCATCGATGGCCTCGTCGGAGATGCGCAGCTGATCGGCGGTCAGCGCCAGACGGTCGTACTTCTCCGTGTATTCGATCAGCGCCGCGTCGCCGCGCCTGCGCACGTTGTCGATAATGTCGCGCGCCGCCCGGTCGACATCGGCGGCCATCTCGCGCTTGCTGTTGACCAGCGCCTGGAAACGCGCCTCGAAATCGGAATCGGATTGGGCAAGTCTGACGGTCACGTTGGCGTCCCCGGTTCTCGCGCGACGCCAGCGTCAACTGCCGGATTTGGCTATGCCCTCAAGGTCGTGCTCAGGCTTGGCCGAAGTCGCCCAGGCGGTGCCGAGATCGGCCAGACGCGCCTCGATGACCTCGACGTCGAGCTGCACTGCACCGCCGCCAGCGAATACGAGCGTCACTTTTCCGGCAGGGGTATCGGCCGTTTCAAAGGATACCGCAAGCAGTTCCACCACCGCGTCGGGGCGGTCGCGGTCGATCCGGCTGGAGCGGACGGCGCTGACCCGGTCGAAAGACAGGACCGAGCGGCGGCGCTCAAAGGCCTGCCGCTTGCCGTCGGCCGCCTTCTCCCAGATGAACCGGTTCATGGCGAGGGCAAAGCGCCCTTCCTGCGGCAGCCAGACCATGTCGCCAACCTTGAGGACGGCGTCCTGGACATGGGCGGAGAGGACGGCGAGGTCTTCTTCGTCGACGGCACAGAGCTTGAGAGGAGTGGCGATGTCATTCATGGGCGGAATCCTTGGCTTCCGCCACAGGTAGTGCGCCGCCGGCCGCGGCGCAACCGGCCGTAGCCGCTTAGCCGCTCGATTGCCGCTCCGCAGGCGCCGAGCTTGTCCTCGATGCGCTCGAAACCGCGGTCGAGGTGGTAGACGCGGTTGACAACGGTCTCGCCTTCTGCGCCGAGGCCGGCGATGACCAGGGAGACCGAGGCCCTGAGATCGGTGGCCATCACCTGGGCGCCGGTCAAGCGGGGAACGCCGTGGACGGTGGCCACCTGGCCGTCGAGATGGATGTCGGCGCCGAAGCGGGCGAGCTCCTGCACGTGCATGAAGCGGTTCTCGAAGATCGTCTCTCGAATCCGCGACGTGCCGTCGGCGCAGGTGAGCAGCGCCATGAGCTGGGCCTGCAGGTCGGTGGGAAAGCCAGGAAAGGGTTCGGTGGTCACGTCGATGGGCGAGAGGCCGCTGCCATTGCGACGGACGCGGATGCCCTGATTGGTCATGGTGACCTCGGCCCCGATCTCGGAGAGGACCTGGAGCGGCTTTTCAAGAAGCGCCGGGCTGGCGCCTTCGAGCAGCACATCGCCGCCGGTCATCGCCACGGCGAAGGCATAGGTGCCGGTCTCGATGCGGTCCGGCATCACGGCGTGGCGGGCACCGGTCAGCCGGTCGACGCCCTGGACGCGGATGGTCGCGGTGCCGGCGCCGGCGATCTTGGCGCCCATGGCGGTGAGGCACTGCGCGAGATCGACGATCTCGGGCTCGCGCGCGGCATTCTCGATGACGGTCTCGCCCTTGGCGAGCGCCGCCGCCATCAGGGTGACGTGGGTGGCGCCGACGGTGACCTTGGGGAAGCGGACGCGCGCTCCGCTCAGCCCCTTCGGCGCCCTGGCGACGACATAGCCACCGTCGATGTCGATGTCGGCGCCGAGCGCCTTGAGGGCGTCGATGAAGAGGTCGACCGGCCGCGTGCCGATGGCGCAGCCGCCGGGCAGCGAGACGCGCGCCTCGCCCATGCGCGCCACCAGCGGGCCGATCACCCAGAAGCTCGCCCGCATGCGCGAGACGAGGTCATAAGGCGCAACGGTATCGACGATCTGGTGGGCGGAAAGCTCAAGCGTCTCGCCCTGGCCGTTCTGGCCGGGCCGCTTGCCCTGCACCATGCAATCGACACCGTGATTGCCGAGGATGCGCTTCAGCATGTTGACGTCGGCGAGCCGCGGAACGTTCTCCAGCGTCAGCGTCTCGTCGGTGAGCAGGCTGGCGATCATCAGCGGAAGGGCCGCATTCTTGGCACCGGAAATGGCGATCGAGCCGTTCAGGCGATTGCCGCCGACGATGCGGATGCGATCCATGTCCCGCCCCCCTTTATCGAGAATCAGACACCGGTGCGCGGTCTGCAGCTCCGGCACCGGGCGGTCTAGCGGGAGAATGCGGCCGACTCAAGATCGGCGGTCGGAAGGCCCGGATTCGTCAGGCGAACCCGCCGGTTCCGGCGCTTGCCCGGGCGCCGCCTCGTCCTGCCGCCGGGCCGCCTTGCGCCGGCGCAGATTGGCGCGCAGTGCCTCGGCGAGACGCTGTTCGCGCGTTCTCGGACGGTCGGCGGCGGGCTTGGCATCGGTCATGGGCCTCTTCTAGCCCCGCGGCAGAGTTGCCGAAAGCGTTTCTGACGCTTGAACCGCCCCCGCCGCTATGGCAGTTAAGCGCCGCGCGCCGATGCGCCCGGCTGCCGTAGCTCAGTGGTAGAGCACTCCCTTGGTAAGGGAGAGGTCGACAGTTCAATCCTGTCCGGCAGCACCATTGCTCCTTAAGCAATCCCAATGGGCCAGCCAGATCAATCGCTTGCGAGCCCCCCGTCGCATGCCTCATCGAATTGCGAGCAGTGCCTTGGGGTCGAAAACGACGGCCCTTCACTGGTCTTGCGCTGCATCAAACCGCGACCGCAGCGAACATGCGATGAGGTTGCGTCAAAGCCATCTATCGGCTCCTTTCCCTTCCCCCGCTTGATCGATTGCTGCGATTGTCGATGGGGCGGCCGACGGCGGACCAGAGGCCGTCGACGGTGCGCTCGGCAGTGGTACGCAGGAATGCCTCGACCTTGGCGAACGGGTTCACGATCGTGTTGAAGGCGGGCGAGCAATAATGGTCGGGTTGAACGAGGAAGAGCATCCTGCGCCCGGTGCCGGTGTTGTGCAGTCGCGCGAATGCGGGCCGTGTTTGTTGCGTCAGGCGCGGGAGGCGATGGCGCTGGCTGCCGCGAACGGCAAGACCGACCCCGAGCTGTTGAACGCGGTGGAACGACTTGTGACCACGGCGGACGGGAATTTGTCGCCGCCGGCGTTGACGCAACAGATGCAGCGGCTCATCCGACAACGGATCGGCGACCAGGATCTGTACCTGGCAATCAAGCAGCGGCTGAATGAAATGGCCGCCGCGCTTTACCCGGAATGGCATCGTCGATTTGTGGAAATCTATCCGCCGCTGGAAGCCGCGGTCCGGCTGGCCATTGTCGGCAACCTGCTGGATGTCGGCCCGAAACTGAGGCTGGACGATGATGCGGTGTTGTCGGCGCTCGAAGGCGCCCTGACCCAGCCGCTGGTTGGTTCGTTGCCGGAATTTGCCGAGGCAATTCGGCAAGCGCGGCAGATCCTGTATCTCGCCGACAACGCGGGCGAAATCGTCTTCGACCGCGATCTCCTGGCGCAATTGCCCCCGGGTAAATTCACAGTTGTGGTGCGCGGCGGCCCCGTCCTCAACGACGCCACAATGGCCGACGCGCAATGGGCCGGACTGACCGATTTATACAGCGTCATCACAAACGGTTCAGATGCGCCAGGCACGGTCCTTGATGATTGCTCGCCAGAATTTTCGCGCCCGGTTTGATGCGGCGGACCTGATCATCTCGAAGGGCCAGGGCAATTTCGAAACGCTTGCCGGCGTGGACAAACGCATCTTCTTTCTGCTGAAGGTCAAATGCCCGGTCCTGGCCAAAGTCCTCGATTGTCCCAGCGGAAGCCTGGTGTTGCGCCAGCACTGAAGGCCCTTTCGATCTGCCGCAGCGGGAGCGACAGACCGGATCGCCGCGCCCATCAGCGGCAAAGCGTCGCCGTGTGGTGGAGAATCGACGCTGGCTGCGTCGGCCGGGAATACCCCGAAGGCGGCGCGAATTCGTCGCCGGCAGCGCGAGTGGACCGGCAGGGCGCATCCCGCTTTGGCCGTCGACACGTCTGAACCAGCCTTAGGCAAAGCCAGACTTTTCAGCGTACGATGGCGAGGAATTTCCCAGCCCGCAGTGCCAAGCTGTCAAGGCGTCCGGGGGGCGGTATGAGCGTTACGATCGGGAAGGAATATCCTTTCCGCCAGCAGATCCTGGAGGAGGTCCATGCGCGGCCGGTCGAGATGGTGCCGGCGGAATTGCGCGTGCGCCGTCTCGTGTTTGTGGTGGGGTCCGAAACCGGCGGCGTTGCCGCAACGCTTGCGGACTTCTGCGACTGGTGCGAACGGTCCGGATTCGCGCGGCCCAGCAACAGGGATGTGCGCCAGCACAGCTTCACCGCCGGCGGGCGCCAGGTGACCTGGGAGTTCCACACCGAGTTCGTCACCATCACCTGGACCGCCGCGCCCGATGATTCTGACAGCTCGCCTGAGGGAATCGGTCTCGAATCGATCGACGGCCCGCAGCTCCTGGGTGCCATGCGCATCGACCTCGTCGCAGACACCCGGGTTCCCGACGCGCTCCTGCCGGGATTCAACCCCCACAGCCTGTGCGTGATCGAAGTCGAAGGGGGAGCCGGGCAGCTGGCGACCGATTTCGTGCCTGACGCGGAGCGGTTCACCCGCTTCGAATTCGCCGCCGGCGGGCTGCCACCGCTCCGCCGCGCCATCCTGGTGCGGCGCATCCTCGAGATCGAGACCTACCGCACGATGGCGCTTATCGGCCTGCCGCTGGCGCGGCAGCATGCCAGCGAACTCGGTTCCATCGAGGCGGAGCTTACCGACAGGGTCAACTCGCTCGCCGAGGCGACCGAAACCACCCGGGCCCAGACGGCGCTCGAGGCGCTGCACGGGCTGATGGTCCGGGCCGGCCGGCTCTCCGAACGGCTGACCTATCGTTTCGCCGCCTGTCAGGCCTATGGCGACATCCTGCAAGCCCGGCTTGGCGCCATCCACGAGCGCCCGACACCGCTCGGCTCGTCGCTCTCCCGCTACATCCTCAACCGGGTCGAGCCGGCGCTGAGGACCTATGCGGCGATGGAAAAGCGCCTCGACGTGCTTTTCGCCAAGATCGAGCGCGCGATCGAATTGCTCAATGTGCGCATCGGTCTTGACGTGCAGATCCAGAACAAGGAGGTGCTTCAGACAATCGCCAAAACCGGGCGCAGCCAGTTTCTGCTCCAGCGCACGGTCGAGGGGCTGTCGACGATCGCCATCTCCTATTACACCATCGGCATGCTGGGCTATGTGCTCGCGACCCCGCTCGAAATGTTCGGCATCGAGAAGACGCTGGTCCTGTCGATCCTGGCGCCGTTCGTCCTCCTGGGCGTGTGGCTGATGGTGCGCGCCGTCCGCAAGCGCCATTTCTCGGAGTAGGCGCAGCCGTTGAGCAGGCCTGGTTCGGTTATGACCGAGATGGAGCGGGAAGGCCGCGGATTGGCGGATCGGCAGCCCTCGTGACCAAGGGGCATCGGGTCTCGGTGCCGCGACCGCCCGTCTGTTGGTGCGCAAGGACGTGTGGACCGAGCAGCGTATTGTCCTGCCGGCGACACATGTTCGGCGCCCTTCGGCAGGCGTTCTTCTTGATCGTCTTCCCAGGCGTCTTCGACAGCTCAATCCTGCTCGGCAGCCTCGCTTCGTGCGGGTGAGGCCAAACGGCTCCGCGTCTTTGCACCACGCCGGCGTCCGGCAATGGCCGGCGCGGCAGCCGCGGTGCCATAAAGCGGTGCAACACTTTCACGAACGACAAGGGTACAGGGCAGCCGCGTGATCCGCGGCGGCGGTTCGCCCGTGCCGGTCATGCGCTGGACGAGAATCTCGGCGGCGACCCGTCCGAGTTCGGCGCGCGGCTGGTGCATGGTGGTCAGGCCAGGATCGAACAGCGCGGCGTAGCCGATATCGTCGAAACCGGCGACCGAGACGTCTTCGGGCACCGACAGGCCGACATCGCGCACCGCCTTGATGAAGCCGATGGCGGTTTCGTCATTGGCGGCAAACACCGCCGTCGGCCGATCGGCCATGGGCAGGAAATTCCGCCGTGCCGCTTCAGCCCCGCTGTCCGCCTGGTAGTCGCCCCGCCAGACTAGCTTCGGGTCGAAGGCGATGCCGGCGGCCTTCAGCGCGTCACGGTAGCCCGCGACACGGTCGTCCGATTCGGGCCCGCGCCGCGGGCCTGTGATGTGGCCGATGCGCCGGTGGCCGACGCTGATCAGATAGTCGGTGAGCGTACGCGCCGCATCACGGTTGGCACTCTCGACAAAGGGCACGGAAAGCTGGGGAATGTCGTTGCATACCAATGTCAGCGGCGCGACCGAATTGAGCTCGCCAAAGCGCGCCGCCGGGAGCCGACCGGAAAAGAGCAGTACGCCATCCACCTGCCCCGACCGCACCAGCCGGTCGTAGTGGCTTTCGCGCGCCGTGTCGCCGCGCGTGTCGCCCATCACCATGCCGTAGCCGGCTTCGAACAGCGCCTCCTCGACGGCATTGAGGATGGCCGTGAAGAACGAATTGCCGATGCCGTTGAGCAGCGCCAGCACCATCTTGGTCGATCGCGCGCGCAGGCTGCGGGCGGTGGCGTTGGGGATGTAGCCGGTCTCGCGAATCGCGGAAAAGACTGCTGTTCGGGTCTTTTCGGCAACGCGCTCGGGCATCGCCAGCGTACGGCTGACGGTTGCCGTCGACACGCCGGCGCGGCGCGCGACGTCGGTAATGGTCGTGGACCGTCGCTCGATCCTGGCCGGTGGCGACCGCTGACCGCGTTTCTTCCCCATCAATCGTTTCCTCCGCATGTCGATGCGCGACAATCGGCATTGACAAACAGGCCGGGTTTACCTGTAGTGTAATGTAATCGATTACACATAGCCATGGCGAATGGGAGATGCCGCCAACTGGCCGTAATCGCAACGCGCTGCACGGCAAGGCGCGAGAAGCTGACAAGCGCCACGCACGGCGCTTCTGAGGGAGGGGACCGGCGCATGCCACGCCATTCCCCGGCTGATGCAGGGGCCGGCCCCGTTGGGCCGACCGTCATGGCCATGCGCGCATTGCTGGCGCGCGAAACGGGAGGAAAAACATGTCGCATTTCACTCAGAAATTGTTGGGGGCGAGCATCGTCGCCGCCGCCCTGGCGGTGCCGTCGGTCGCCTCGGCCGCCGATCTCGAGGTCACGCACTGGTGGACCTCCGCCGGCGAGTCCGCGGCAGTTGCCGAATTTGCCCGCATCTTCGAAGAGCAGACCGGCAATCACTGGGTCGACAGCGCGCTGTCCGGCTCGGGCACCGGCGCCAACCCGGTGATCATCAGCCGCATCATCGGCGGCAACCCGCCCGGTGCGACCCAGATGAACACCGGCCGTGACGCCGAAGAACTCATCAAAGCCGGCCTGATGCGCGACCTTACCCCGATCGCCGACGAAATCGGCCTGCGGGACTTCTACGCCGACAAGAGCCTGCTGGATCCGTGCACCTATGAAGGCAAGATCTACTGCTTCCCGGTCAACATTCACTCGTGGGATTGGCTGTGGCTGTCGACCAAGGCCTATGAGAAGATCGGCCAGCCCGTGCCGAAGGACTGGAACGAGTATGTGGCCAGCTGGCCAGCGGTACGAAAGGCGGGCATCATTCCGTTCGGTCTGGCCACCGGTTGGCCGATCGCCGGCGTTCCCGGCGTGCTCCAGGCCGATGTCGGCGGCACGAAGCTGTCCAACGAAATCTTCCGTGAGAAGAGCGTGGACGCGGTCCACGGCCCGGACTTCAAGCGCTTCGCCGAGGCTCTCGACAACCTGCGTAGCGTGATCGAGCCCAGCGAGATGGTCCCGCTGTTCGCCGATGTCGGCATCCAGCTGCTCAAGGGCGAAGCCGCCGGCAATATCCACGGCGACTGGCTGCAGGCCGACCTTCAGGTCGCCGGCGGTGTCCCGGGCAAGGACTATGAGTGTCTGCCGGCCCTCGGCCTCAACAATCAGCTGTCTGGCGGTGGCGACTCCTTCTTCTTCCCGAAGCTGCCCGCGGGCACCGATCAGGCGGTCATCGACGCGCAGACCGCGCTGGCCAAGATCGTTGTCGGCAAGGAAGCCCAGTTGGCCTTCAACCTGAAGAAGGGCTCGATGCCGATCCGCACCGACATCGATCTGTCCAAGGCCAATCCGTGCATGAAGAAGGCACTTGCCCTGCTCAAGAACGGCCTGCTCGGGACGGGCGACCTGAATCTGTCGAGCGACACCCAGGCCCAGATGCAGGATCTCTCGATCGAGTTCATCAACGACAAGTCGATCACGATGGACGACTACATCAACCGTTATGCCGACATCCTCGCGAGCGACTGACAAATCGGACGCAGGACGGGTTTCCGCCTGTCCCATACAGCTCTGATTTTGTGAGCATGGTCGGCTTGATCTTCAAGCCGACCATGTTTCCAAGTGGGATGGGAGGTCTTCGATGGCCACAGTAGCCCGAGCGGCAAGCGTGCAGCGCAGGAGTTGGCTGCACCGCGTGGGGCTGCGCAACCTGTCGGCCAAGATTGCCGCAGTACCGATGATCGCAACGGTGCTGGTGGTGTTCGTCGGCTGCACCGTTTGGACGGTGTGGTATTCCTTCACCAACTCCAGAATGCTGCCGAGCAACCACTTTGTCGGCGTCGACCAGTACATCCGCCTGTTCAAGACCTCGCGCTGGAACGTTTCGGTCCATAACCTTCTGATTTACGGCTCCTTTTCACTGGTCTTCACGCTTACCGCGGGTTTCGTGCTCGCCGTTCTCTTGGATCAGAAGATCCGCTTCGAGAGCGCCTTCCGCACCGTCATGCTCTATCCCTTCGCCCTCTCGTTCATCGTGACGGGACTGGTCTGGCAGTGGATCATGTATCCCGAGCTCGGCCTGCAGGGGACGATGCGCAATCTCGGATGGACGAGCTTCACCTTCGACTGGATCACCAACAAGGACATGGTGATCTACGCCCTCCTGATCGCCGGGCTCTGGCAGGGCACGGGCTTCGTCATGGTTCTGATGCTGGCCGGCCTGAGGAGCATCGACCAGGAGATCTGGAAGGCGGCGCGGGTGGACGGCATTCCGCCCTGGCGCGCCTACATCTTCATCGTCCTGCCGATGATGCGCGGCGTCATCATCACCGCCGTGGTGCTGGTCGGTTCGGGCATCGTGCGCCTCTATGACCTGGTCGTCGCGCTCACCAAGGGCGGACCCGGCATCGCCTCGCAGGTGCCGGCGACCTACGTCTACGACTACATGTTCATGGCCAACAATATCGGCCAGGGGCTTGCCGCCTCGACCATGATGCTGGTGACGGTGCTCATCATCATCATTCCCTGGGCCTATCTCGAATTCAGTGGCAAGAGGCAGGCGCGATGAGCGAAACCGCTGCCGCGGCAACCAACATGCCGGACACCGCCGATGCGCGCTCGGGATTGACGCCGCGCGGCCCCAAGCCGAAGCCGTTCTTCACGCCGCGACGCATCGTCATCTACTCCATCCTGACGGTGGCGTGCCTCTACTACCTGTTCCCGCTCTACGTCATGCTGACGACGTCACTGAAGACCATGCCGGAGATCCGTTTCGGCAACATCTTCGCGCTGCCAACCCAGCCGAATCTCCACGCGTGGATCAAGGCCTGGACCTCGGCTTGCACCGGCCTGCAATGCGAGGGGCTGAGCCCGGGCTTCTGGAACTCGGTCAAGATCACCGTGCCGAGCGTGATCGTTTCCATCTTCATAGCCTCGCTGAACGGCTATGGCTTGGTGAACTGGAAGTTCAAGGGTTCCGAAATCTTCTTCACCATCCTGATCTTCGGCTCGTTCATTCCCTACCAGGTGATGCTCTACCCGCTGGTGATCATCACCTCCCACCTCCACATCTTCGGCACGCTGTGGGCGGTCATCCTCATCCACACCATCTTCGGCATGCCGATCCTGACGCTTCTGTTCCGCAACTATTTCGCTTCGCTGCCGGAGGAGCTGTTCAAGGCGGCGCGCGTCGACGGTGCCGGGTTCTGGCGCATCTATTTCGAGGTCATGCTGCCGATGTCGCTGCCGATCTTCGTGGTCGCGCTGATCCTGCAGGTCACCGGCATCTGGAACGACTTCCTGTTCGGCGTGGTGTTCGCCGGCTTCCAGAACAGCCCGATGACGGTGCAGCTTAACAACATCGTCAATTCGGTGCAGGGCAGCCCGGAGTACAATGTCAACATGGCCGCCACGATCCTGACGGGCCTCGTGCCGCTGATCGTCTATTTCGTGTCCGGCCCGCTCTTCGTGCGCGGTGTTGCCGCAGGTGCAGTGAAAGGTTAGCTCCATGCCGCAGCCGAGCGTTGTCATCAACGATCTCTCCCTCAGCTTCGGGAGCGTCAAGGTCCTGGAGCATCTCAATCTCGAGATCAATCGCGGCGAGTTCCTGGTCCTTCTCGGACCGTCCGGCTGCGGCAAGTCGACCCTGCTCAACTGCGTCGCCGGCCTGCTCGACATCACCGACGGACAGATCTTCATCGAGGGCCGGAACGTCACCTGGGAAGAGCCCAAGGACCGCGGCATCGGCATGGTGTTCCAGTCCTACGCGCTCTATCCGCAGATGAGTGTCGAGCGGAACCTGAGCTTCGGCCTCAGGGTCGCTGGCAAGAAAAGGGACGAAATCGAAAAGCGCGTGAAACGGGCCTCGGAAATCCTGCAGATCGAACCGCTTCTCAAGCGCAAGCCGGCGGCGCTCTCGGGCGGCCAGCGCCAGCGCGTGGCGATCGGCCGGGCGCTGGTGCGCGACGTCGACGTGTTCCTGTTCGACGAGCCGCTGTCCAACCTCGACGCCAAGCTGAGGACGGAGCTGCGCGTCGAGCTGAAGAAGCTGCATATGAAGCTCGGCTCGACGATGATCTATGTGACCCACGACCAGATCGAGGCGCTGACGCTCGCCGATCGTGTCGCGGTGATGTATCGCGGTGTCATCCAGCAGCTCGCCTCCCCCAAGGAGATCTACCAGCGGCCACTCAACCGCTTCGTCGCCGGTTTCGTCGGGTCGCCGGCCATGAACTTCATCAGCGGCGAGATCAGGGTGAACAGCAACCCGGTGCTGGTCACCCAGGACGGGGTGACCATCGATCTCGCCGGCTACAAGTTCGCAGAGCCGCCCGTGAACGGCCGCAAGGCCGTGCTCGGAGTCCGGCCGGAACAGATCCATATCGAGGAAAAGCTGGAGGCCGCCACCGTCCTCCCCCTCGAACTGAATCTCGTCGAGCCGATGGGGGCCGACAGCCTCCTGTGGGGCAATATCGGCGCCGAGTCGGTGTCGATTCGCGTCGGTCCGGACGACAACCACCACATCGGCGAGAAGGTCGATGTCTATTTCCAGCCGACCATGGCGTCCGTTTTCGACGAAGAAAGCGGCGATCGCCTGTGACGGCTGCCCCTCCAAGAAAGCACCTCCATGCCCACCTACCGGATTTCCTTCCAGCTCTATAGTGCGCGCAATTTCCCACCGATCGAGAAGACCATCGAGACGCTCGCCGCGATCGGCTTCGACGCGGTCGAACCCTTTGGCGGCGCCTACAAGCCAGACCCGAAGCGGTTGCGTGCCCAATGCGACGCGCTCGGGCTGAAGATCCCCACCTGCCACATGCCGCTCGCCGACCTCGACGCCGACCGCGCGGCCGTGATCGACGCAGCCAAAGCCCTCGGCCTGGAAACCGTAATCGTGCCGTTCATTCCGCCGGAACAACGCAGCCAGGACGCTGCCGGCTGGCAGGCGCTCGGCGCCAGGCTGCAGGGCCATGCCGAAGCGCTGAAAGGAGCCGGGCTGAAACTCGCCTGGCACAATCACGCCTTCGAATACGTCACCCTTCCCGACGGGTCGCGCCCGATCGAGCACCTGCTTGCCGGCGCCGACGTCGCATGGGAAGCGGATCTTGGCTGGGTCGCCCGCGGTGGCTCGACATCGCCACCGAACTCAACAAGTTCAAGGGCAAGATCGCGGCCTTCCACATCAAGGACATGGCCCCGAAGGGCGTCACCAAGGACGATGGCTGGACCGACATCGGCGCCGGCACGCTTGATTGGCCGGCGTTGTGGCCCTCGATTGCAAGTGCCGGCTCCGACCTGCTCGTCTTCGAGCACGATGCGCCGTCGAACTGGGAATCCTTCGCGCGTAATTCCTACGCGTTCGTCGCCGGCCTGATCGGCAGAAAGGGCTAGGGCGATGGCCCGTGGGGCGAATATCGGCATCATCGGATGCGGCGTCATCTCGGAGACCTATTTTCGGCTGGCGCCGTTGTTCCGTGGCATGAAGATCGTGGCCTGCGCCGACGTGGTGCCGGCCGTGGCCAAGGCGCGGGCCGAGCAATATTCGGTCGCCGCCATGTCGATCGACGAGATGCTTGCGAACGACGAGATCGACGTGGTGATCAATCTCACCGTGCCGGCGGCGCATTACGATGTGACCAAATCGATCCTGTCGGCGGACAAACACGCCTACTCCGAAAAGCCGCTGACGCTCAGCGCAAGAGAGGCGAAGAAGCTGGTGGCGGAGGCGGACAGGCGCGGCCTCAAGCTCGGCTGCGCGCCGGACACCTTCCTTGGCGGCGGCGGCCAGACCGCGCGCCGGCTGATCGACAAGGGCGCCATCGGCAAGGTGGTCAGCGGCAGCGCCCATGTGCTCAGCCACGGCATGGAGCACTGGCACCCCAATCCCGGCTTCTTTTTCCAGCCGGGCGCCGGACCGATGCTCGATCTCGGGCCTTACTACGTCACCGCGCTGGTCAACCTGCTGGGGCCGGTCAAGACCGTGGCCGCGATGGCCACATCCGGCTTCGCCCACCGGCTGGTGACGGCGCAAGGGCCGATGAACGGCAAGAAGGTCAAGGTGACCACGCCGACGACCATCAACGCGATGCTGGCGTTCCACTCCGGCGCCGAGGTGACCATCGGCACCAGCTGGGATGTTTGGAAGCACGGTCACGCCAACCCGATCGAGCTGTACGGCACGAAGGGCTCCATGCTGGTGCCCGATCCCAATTTCTTCGGCGGCAAGGTCCGCTATTCGGAGCGTGACGGCGACTATGTGGAGGTCGACGCGGCGCTGGCGCCCTTCGGCGCCGAGAACTGGGGCAAGACCGGCGCGCCGATGCGCGCCAACTATCGCATGCTCGGCGTTGCCGATCTCATCGATGCGGTCCGCCGCAAGCGCGAACCGCGCTGCTCCGGGCGTCTGGCCGCCCATGTTCTTGACGTGATGGAATCGACGCTGGTCTCGGCGACG
This sequence comes from uncultured Alphaproteobacteria bacterium, assembly GCA_963743015.1. Classification (GTDB taxonomy): domain Bacteria; phylum Pseudomonadota; class Alphaproteobacteria; order Rhizobiales; family Kaistiaceae; genus CAVSRC01. Next base: position 43,466 of record CAVUOD010000027.1, on the reverse strand, counting down.
ACGCACAAGTTCGTCACCATCAAATCGGAGGGCGTCCGGCCGAAGCCGTTGGCCGAGGCCGACGCCATGCGGCTGGCGGCACCGGCAACCGAAAACATCCTGCCGGCTGCCTGACCGGAACCGCCACGCAGCCGAGGGTCGTGCTCAGAGAAAATCGATCCGAAGGTGACTACCGCGGCCGGGAGTTCGCACGCTAAGCTCGGGCGCGACGGGTGCAGCCGCGCCCGGACATGAATGCATCGATAGGCACCAGACGAGATCAGCATGCCGGCAACCCGCGAAGACCTGACGCACTATCTCGACGGCCTCGGCATCTCGGCACGGACGGTCGACCATCCGCCCGTCTTCACGGTCGAGGAGGCGCAGACGCTGCGCGGCGCGATTGCCGGCGCGCATAGCAAGAACCTGTTCCTCAAGGACAAGAAGGGCGCCCTGTTCCTTGTCGTCGCGCGCGAGGACGCAGCGATCGACCTCAAGCGGCTGCATGGCCGCATCGGAGCCTCGGGCAGGCTTTCCTTCGGTCAGGCGGAGCTTCTGCTCGACAAGCTCGGCGTCACGCCCGGCGCGGTGACGCCCTTCGGCCTCATCAACGACCGGCCGCCAAGCGTGCGCGTAATCCTCGATGCGCAGCTGGCTGCCGCCGACACGGTCAATTTCCACCCGCTGGAGAACACGGCCACGACCAGCCTGACCAGCGCCGACCTCATGACCTTCATCCGCGCCACCGGGCACGAGCCGGAGATCATCGATCTCACACCCGGAGATCAGGCGGGGTGAGGGACGACTTTGCGGCAGGGACAATGCCATTGCCGGGTTCGCCGACCCGGGCGATGAGCGGCGGCGGCAGGCCGAAGTCTGCGTGCCGGCATTCGACAGGGTACTGCGCCGGCTTCTAGAGTGAGCGGCGACGCAGCGAGCGAGCACGGCACCTCCGAATGACCGACGAAGACCGCGCGAAGGACCTCTTCTTTCAGGCAGCGGACCTTTTCGACGCGGCGGACTACGCCGGCGCCGAGCAATTGCTTCGGCAGGTTCTGGCTCTCGTGCCGGAGCGCGGTTCGGTGCTAGCCAATCTGGCAGCGGCACTGTTCAAGCAGGACAAGCTTGACGAGGCTGCCACCGTAGCGGCGCGTGCGCTGAGCCTCGACGCGGACAATGCCGCCGCGCTGCTGACCCTTGCTTCGGCCCATCTGGCGCGTCGCCACCTCGACCAGGCGTTGGCGGCATTCGACCGGCTGGTTGCGCTGACGCCGGACGACGTGGAAGCCTGGGCGGGACGCGCCAAAGTTCTCTACGACCTGTCGCGCTGGAGCGAGGCGGTTGCCTGCTACGATCGCGTTCTGGCGCTCGATCCCGGCTATCGGCACATCAAGGGGCAGCGCGTCTTCGCCCGGCTTCAGGCCGCCGATTGGACCGGGATCGCGGAAGAGGCGGCGGCGGTGGTGGCGGAGGTGCGACGGTCGCTGCCGGCAAGTCCGCCGTTCCAGTTTCTCGCCATCTCCGGCAACGCCGCCGACCAGCAGGCCTGCATCGCCGCCTTCACTGCGGATGCCTTTGCCGCCGCGCAGCCGAAATGGGCCGGCGAGCGCTACGTGCACGATCGCATCCGCATCGCCTATATGTCGCCGGACTTCCGCGACCACGCACTGGCATTCCTTGCCGCCGGCCTGTTCGAGCATCACGACCGGCACCGCTTCGAGACGATCGCCCTGTCGCTTGGGGCCGACGACGGCAGCACCATGCGACGCAACCGGCTGCCGGCTGCCTTCGAGCGTTTCATCGACGTGCGCGACCGGCCCGACGCGGAGATCGCCACCCTGATCCGCGACATGGAGGTCGATATCTGCATCGACCTCGCCGGACATACCACCGACAACCGCATCGGCGTCTTCGCCGCGCGCCCGGCGCCGGTGCAGGTCAACTATCTGGGCTTTCCGGCGACGATGGGCGTTCCCCATTACGACTACATCATCGGCGATCGCATCGTGATCCCCGAAGAGAGCCGCGCGCGCTATGCGGAGAATGTCGTCTACCTGCCCGATTGTTTCCAGGCGAATGACGACCGCCGCCCGTTGCCGGGAGAGCCGCCGTCGCGGCGGCAGGCGGGATTGCCGGACGAAGGATTCGTCTTCTGCTGTTTCAACAGCGGCTACAAGATCGGACCGGAGATCTTCGACGTGTGGATGCGGCTGTTGCGGGCCGTTGTCGGCAGCGTGCTGTGGCTGGTGGCGCGCGACACGGCCACGGATGACCGCCTGCGAAATGAGGCGCAGCAGAGGGGCATCGATCCGGGACGGCTGATCTTCGCCCGACCGCTCCCCTACCCGCAGCATCTCGCCCGGTTTCAGCTGGCCGACCTGTTCCTCGACACCATTCCCTACAATGGCGGGGCAACGGCCAGCGACGCACTATGGAGCGGCGTTCCGGTGGTCAGTTGCATGGGCGAGGCATTTGCGTCGCGCATGGCGGCGAGCCTGCTTGCCGCAGTCGGCATGTCCGAACTGGCTGCCGCCAACCTTGATGCATACGAGGCGCTGGCGCTGAAGCTGGCGCGGGAGCCGGCGACACTCGCCGTTCTCAAGGCGCGTCTGGTCACCGGCCGGTCGACATTGCCGCTGTTCGACACGGACCGGTTCACCCGCGCTCTCGAAGCCGCCTACACAGAGATGTGGCGTCGGGTTCAGGACGGCCTGCCGCCGGCGCCGATTGCGGTCGGCGCGCTCGACTGACTGCACCGCTCGGTTTTCGCGCTACTCGATCTGCCGGGCGAACCAGACGATCGTCCGGCAATAGACGTCGGCCTTGTTCCACTCGTGGAGCACCTGGAAATTGGCGCTGCCTTCGCCCCAGGGCGCGCCGGCGTGCCAGCCGTAGCCTTTGAGATAATTGGCGGTCGAGGCGAGCGCATCGGTCGAGGAGTGGATCAGATCGACGCGGCCGTTGCCGTCGTAGTCGATGCCGAATTTCACATAGGACGACGGCATGAACTGGGTCTGACCGAGTTCGCCGGCCCAGCCGCCTCTCATGGCGGCCGGTTTGAGGTCGCCGCGCTGGACGATCTGAAGCGCCGCCATCAACTCCTTGGTGAAAAAGTCCGAGCGCCGGCAATCGTGCGCCAGCGTCACCAGCGAGCGGATGGCCGGCGTGTTGCCGGTGCCGCCGCCGAAGCCGGTCTCCAGCCCCCAGATCGCCACCAGGATGGGTGCCGGCACGCCGAAGCGCTTCTCCAGCTTGGCGAAGAAGCTGGCGCTGCGCTTCAGGTGCTCCTTGCCGATGCGGATATGGGCCGGCGTGACGCGCTTGGCGCGGTACTTCTCGAAGCTCTGCTTGAAATAGTGCTGGTTGCGGTCGAGCTTGAGGATGGCCTGGCTCGGCTTGACGCCCGACAGGGCGGCGTTCAGCGTTCCCTGCGTGATGCCGGCGGCGAGCGCCTCTTTCTCAAAGGCGGCAAGCCAGGCACCGAAATCGCCGCCGCATTTGGCCGCCAGTGCCGGTCCGGAAGCGAACAGAAACCAAGCGGCGCCGAGCGCCGCAAGCCTCACCGCTGTCATGCGCATCACGTTCCTCGCCTCCCACTGCCGAAGGCGATGATACGCCTGTCGCGGTTGCCGCGGCAACGACTGCACGCAGCAGCCGCGTTTGCGATTCGTGCGCGCGGCGAGGTAACCTTAGCCATCAGATGCGCGTCGAGATCCGCCAGCTGCAAAGACGCCTCAAGACGACCAGCGTCTATGTGACCCACGACCAGCTCGAGGCGATGACGCTCGCCGACCGGCTGGTGGTCATGAATGCCGGACGGATAGAGCAGGTGGGCACGCCGGCGGAGTTCTTCGACCGGCCGCAGACGCTCTTCGTCGCCGGCTTCATCGGCTCGCCACCGATGAACTTCGTGACGCATGAGGAGCTGGCCGAGAGCCACGCCGCACGCAATGGCAGCCTGCCGGGCCGGTACCACCACAATCGGCATCCGGCCCGACCAGGTAACGCTGGTGCCGGAGGGGCCGTCGCTGCCGCTACCGATGGAAGTGACGCTGATCGAACCGATCGGGACGGAAAGCCACGTCCATCTCACCTGGCGCGACAAGCCCATGGTCGCAGCTTTGCGCGACCGCCCTGCGGTGGCAGAGGGAGACCAGGTGACCGCCCATCTGCAGCTTGCCGGACTGCATCCGTTCGATTCTGCCGGCAAGCGGGTATCCTGAAGCAATGCGCGCCATGCGTGCGGCATCGAGGGCCGCGGCAGTGGTTGTCCACGGCTCGTGGCCGACAGCAATTCCATCAGGAATTTCAGTTAATTCAGTGAATTCCTCTGTATTATGCAGGAATAATCTGTTGCTTTGAAACAACTCCAAACGACTTTTCTCTTGGGCGCGGGAGTTTGCATTGCCCGAAATGACAGGTGTGGTTTCATACAGGGGCGGCATCCGGGATTGGCGAGGGGGCGGCCATGAACAGAAAACATCTCCTTCTGTCGACAGCGCTGACGAGTACGATGGCCTTCGCGGCCGGAGCGTCGGCCCAGCCGGTGGACTATGTGAAGGTCGCCGACGCCTATGGCGGTCCGTACTGGCAGTTCGTCATGGGTCCGTCTTTCGCGGACGGCCACCCACGCGGCTTCCTGGCGGGCGGCATCACCTATGAGCGGCCGACATTCGGCGGTCCGAACTGGGGCTTTCATGGTGAGGCCGGACTGACCTACGGCCAGAACCAGCTGGACGAGACCGACCATACCTTTACCGGGCAGGGCGTCCTCTATCTGCGCGACGCGATGATGGGTGAGATCGGCCTCTATGGCGGGGTGACCACCTTCCATAATTCATGGAGCGAGACGACCACGAGTTTCGGTGTGGAAGGCGAGTACTACCTGCCGCGCGTGACAATTGGCGGCGCTGTCGGCGTTCAGCACGACAATGAGAGCCGCTGGGTCCTCCAGGGTGGCGTCTCGCTCTACGTGACCGACAATCTCAAGCTGAACATGTCCGGCCTCTATGCGGAAGGCAACCACGGCGCTGCCAGCTTCGGCGTCGAGTACCGGCCCGATACCGGCGGCTTCTTCAATATCCCGGGAACCGAGACGACCCTCTTCCTCAATACGACCTATTCGCATGAGGTCGCCGCGATCCGCGGCGGATTGCGCTGGTCCTGGGGCGGCAGCGGCAACAGCACGCTGCTCTATTCCGACCGGCACGAGCGCAAGAATTTCTACGGCTCGATCCTGGGATCGTCGGGGATTTCGCCGGTCGACAACCTGCCGTACAAATAGGCGCGCCTGATCCGGCTGCTCATCGATTGACGTAAGGTTCGAAGCGGCCGGCAGCGGCAGTCACCGACAGATTTGCCCACTCGACGCTCACCTGGGCCCCGGTGCCGAGCGCGCCAGTCACGTGGGCGGCGGCCTGACCGGCATCGTGCCGGTACGCGTCGTCACCTGCCGTATTCAGGCGCAAGACGAACTCCCGCGCGCCGCGCTGGCACAGCTGCCAAAGGCGGACGCCCGTCAATTCGTGGAGACGTACCGTGCTGATCGCCTGGAGCGACCCACCCGCAGGAAGTGCGAGTTGGTTGCGCTCCCGGCCGAGGATCGCCTCGAAGCGCGGCAGACGCCGGCCGCAGACGCACAGCCGCCCCGAAGCGAATGCGGAGTCAAAACGGTCGCCGGCGACGGCGACATCTCCAGTATCGTAGCGGATGAGCGGCATGGCGAGATTGTAGAGCGGCGTGACCACGACGCGACCGGTCGTGCCTTTCGGGCAGGGTTGCCCATGCGCGTCGACCAGTTCGACCAGAACCGCCTCACTCTGCGCGTGGTAGGCATCGCTCGCGGGGCATTGCAGGGCAATGGCGCCGGTCTCCCGAGTTTCTCGTAGAGATCCCGCGGCGAATGGCCAAGAAAATCCCGGAACAGCCGTCGCTGGTCACTGGTGAGAATCTCACCGCTTGTCAGCACGCCGAGAAGATCCGGTTTCAGTTCCGGCTTCTCCCTGACGGCGAGCGCCATCTGCTGGGCCAGCGAGGGGCGCGTGCGCAGCCAGACCGGCCCCAGTTCCTTGAGCCAGCGAAGCTGATCGGCGACCGGCGTCAGCGACGAGAGTTCGAAATGTGCGCCGCGCTCGGCGGCGGCCCAGCTTGCTACCCAATGCTGCGTCCCACTCGCCGGCAACGCTGCGGTGTGGATGGTCGCCATGGCGTCGGTGAACGGTACGCGATGCCACACAAGGAAGCGCGTGCGGATGCAGGAAGCGACGGCCGCCGCTAGCCTCGTGGTCGAAATCGTTATCGGCCCGTATTCCGTGCCGGGCGTCGACGCGTGCGCGACGCTGCCGTGAGAAGTCGGCAGGCTGCGGGCGAGGAACATCGACCGATCGCGAGCGACATCGCTCCGTTTGGTGATCGGGAGCTTCGTCCAGGCACCGAGATCGAGCGAACCGTCTGCGCGGAACAACGCATCGAGACGTCTGGCGTAGAACGGCACATGCTCCCGGACGTGGTGGACGAGGGCCTCCAGCGGCTCTGCCAGGAAGTCGCGCATATCTTGCGCGGAGATGCGCTCGGTCTCGCCCAGCGTGCGCATGAAGCGCGCTTGCGCGGAATCCTCGGTCGGCGCCGTGCCGGCCGTACCGCCGGCCCGGCGGGGCAGCACGATGGCCTGCCGGTCGTTGCCGCACCTCAGCGCGGCTTCGCGCAGGTCGCGATAGCGCGGTACGCGGTCTATGCGCTCCAGCGTTTCGAGGATCGCCCGGCCGTAGGCTTCGGCATATTGCTCCGGCCAGTCGTCCCAAAGGCCGGTGCCGACGCCGCAGGTATTCATCTCGATGATGCGATAATCCTCGCCGCTTAGCATCAGGTCGACGCTCGCATAGCCGGCACCGTGGCCGAGCAGCGCGGCGCTCACCGCCTCGATCTGGCCTATGACCGCACCGGGGAGTTCGAATTGGGCATAGTCCTCGTCACGGACCCTTTCCCAGGCCGGCTCGCGCATGTCTCGGGTTTTCAGGACATAGGCGCCGAGCACGACACCGCCGAAGGCATCGACCTTGTAAGTGCGCGGGTCATCGCCCTGGAACGCCATGAAAACGTCCGCGCCGGGGTCGAAATCCTTGGGAAACGGCTTGCGCCGGTCAGCGGTGAGCGGCCACAGGAAGACGCCGCGCCGGCGGCTCGACCAATCATATTTGAGGACGGCGCAGTCGCTTCCCCACGACGCCGCCAGTGCGTCGAGTTCGGCGTCGGTCCGCGGCCCGCCGAAGGGGACGACGTCAGCCCCGCTGGCGACGGCAACATCGAGCCGGGTGCGACGGTTCAGCGTGCGCTGGCCGAGGACGCGACAGTCGGCGAGATCGTCGCTATCGGGAAGCGGCTCGTCGAGGACCAGCAGATCGAACGCCAGGTAGTCATCGCTCCACCGATCGTCGACCGTGATCGCCACATCGCAGGCGGCCAGGCGGGCCGCCATGGCCTGGAATACGGGGTGCGGCACGCCCAGCCGGTAATTGCCCAGAAAGGCAACCCGCCGCCGCGCCATATCAGGCGCCGGCATGTGGGCGCTGCCGGCGCGCACGGCAATACCGGCAAAGGGGGAGCGTCTGTCTGGGTCTTGTCAGGTTTCGCAAGGTCCTGCGTCCCGGCAAGTGTGGCAGCGTTCAATGCCTTTCTACCGGATATTCCCCAATTTGCCACCTTCTCGGAATCGGCAATCTCCCGCGCAAGATGCGCGGCATGGCGGCGGTTTCCGGTCGTTGCAACCGATTCTCAACCGATCTCGGGGACATTACGTAGGGACAGCGGGTTGTAAGCCGTGGCATGTGAGGCTGTGCGAGGCCAAAAGCCAGGGGGGAGCGGCAAAGTGCCAGTGGACTCAATCACGCTTCACCTCTACTTTCCTACCGTTCCAAAGAGCAAGGCGACTGATGGACTATCAATCGATCTTTGGTGAGGCGATCGCTGCGCTTCACGCCGAAAACCGTTACCGCGTGTTTGCCGACCTGGAGCGGATTGCGGGGCGTTTTCCCTACGCTATCTGGCGCTCCGACGAAGGCGCCCGCGAGATCGTCGTGTGGTGTTCCAACGACTATCTCGGTATGGGCCAGAACCAGTCGGTGGTCGACGCAATGGTCGAGGCGGCGCGCAAGATGGGCGCCGGCGCCGGCGGCACGCGCAACATTTCCGGCACCAATCATCCGCTGGTCCAGCTCGAGGCCGAACTCGCCGACCTGCACGGCAAGGAAGCCGGCCTGGTGTTCACCTCCGGCTTCATCTCGAACGAAGCGGCGATCTCGACCATCGCCAGGCTGCTGCCCGGCTGTATCATCTTCTCCGACGAACTGAATCATGCCTCGATGATCGAGGGCATCCGGCGCTCCGGGACGCAGAAGCTGATCTTCCGCCACAACGACCTCGACCATCTGGAAGGCCTGCTCAGGGACGCAGCACCGGAGCGGCCGAAGCTGATCGCGTTTGAATCGGTCTACTCGATGGACGGTGACATCGCCCCGATCGGGCGCATCGCCGACCTCGCCGAGAAATACGGCGCCATGACCTATCTCGACGAGGTGCATGCGGTCGGCATGTACGGACCGCGCGGCGGCGGCATTGCCGAGCGTGACGGGGTTATGGACCGCATCGACGTGATCGAGGGCACGCTGGCCAAGGCCTTCGGCGCACTCGGCGGTTACATCACGGCCAGCCGGGCGGTGGTCGATGCCGTGCGCTCCTATGCACCGGGCTTCATCTTCACCACTGCCTTGCCGCCGGCGATCGCCACCGCGGCGCTGACCTCGATTCGCCACCTCAAGGCGTCTTCGGAGGAGCGCGCGGCGCAACAGCGCAACGCCCAGATGACGAAGACCAAGCTGCTGGCGGTCGGTCTGCCGGTGATGCCCACCGAGACGCATATCGTGCCGGTGATGGTGGGCGATGCCGAACGCTGCAAGCAGGCGAGCGACCTGCTGCTGCACGAGCACGGCATCTATATCCAGCCGATCAACTATCCGACCGTGCCACGGGGCCAGGAGCGGCTGCGCATCACGCCGACGCCCTTCCACGACGAGCATCTGATCAACGAACTGGCCGTTGCGCTGGTCAGCGTGTGGACCAAGATCGGCCTGCCGCGCTACGAAGGCCAGGACGAGCAGGCGCAAGCGAAGCCGACGGTGACCGGCAATGCCCGCGTCGGCGTGTTCCCGCCGGCCGGCGGCTGACGCCAGCCTCTATTCGCTGTCTGCGGTTGATCGCGACGTTGCGCTTCATGAGCAGCGGGGCATAGACCGCGATCATCAGGAATCGCGCCAGCTGGTGCGCGGCGACGAAGGCCGCGTCGAGATGGAGGGCGAAGGCCATGATGGTCATGACGTCGATGCCGCCGGGGGCGAAGGCGAGGATCATCTGGCTCAAGGGCTGGTCGGTCAGCCAGCCCGCAACCAACGCGCCGAGCACGGCCACGCTCATGGTGACGGCAAAGGCGCCGAGCGAGGCACCAGCCATCGACCACAGCATCATCACGGTGGTGCCGGCAAAACGGCTGCCGACCACGCTGCCGAGCACGATGTAGGCGGCGATCAGCAGCGGTTGCGCCAGACCGCCGCTGATGAGGCCGGTGCCGTGCAGGATGCCGCTGACCAGGAGCGCTCCCAACAGCGGGGCCGCCGGAATTCCGATGAAGGAAAAGAGCACTCCGCCGAGCGTCCCGCCGGCCAGAGTCACAACGATCCCGGCGAGCGTTGCCGCCGGCGCGGCGGCCCCCGGCTCGACCGTGCCGATCAGCGACACCGTCTTGGGCAGCAAGGCGACCAGCAGGAAGATGCGGATGGTCTGCGACACGGCGACGCGCGAGGTGTCGGCACGCGTCGGCAAAGCGAGCGCGATGACGTAGCTCAACATGCCGGGAATGGCGGCGAAGAATGCCGTCTGGCGGTCCCAGTTGCAGACACGATGCAGGAAGGTCTGTGCCGCCCATTGCAGCACCATGAGGTTGACGATCAGCACGCCCAGGCTGATTGGCCAGCGCGGCAGCTCGCTGACCAGTTCCGGCGAGACGCTGGTGCCGAGGAAGGAGCCGGTAACGACGAAGGCGACGTTGCGCAGGCCCTTCGGGATCTCGACCTGGGTTCCGGCGACAGCGGCCACGGCAACCGCCACCATGGCGCCGGTGAGCCAGCCGGCCGGCAGGCCGAAACCTCCGAGGACGGTGCCGCCAACCGCGCCGATGGCAAGCGTCAAGCCCGTGCGCTGGATCTGCCGCCGGTCGATCACCCGGCGCCCCGTCCCCGCCCGCCGCCCGGCGCGGCGCCCGTCATTGCCGCGTGATCCAGGCCGCCAGCCGCTCGGTCGCCTCGCGCAACTGGTCGGCATTGCGGGCGAAGCAGAGGCGCAGGAAGCCCGCACCGGCATCGCCGAAACTGGCCCCGGGGGCAACGCCGACATTGGCCTCGTCGACCAGCCGCAGCGCCAGGCTGCGGGTGTCGCTTTCGCCCTCCACCGCGAAGAACAGATAGAAGGCGCCGGCCGGCTCGGCGAAGCGGACACGGCCGGTCGCCGCCAGCCCGCCGCAGACGATATCGCGGCCGGCATGGGCACGCTCCACCTGGAAACGCAGAAATTCGTCGCCCTCGTCGAGGGCGACGGTGGCGGCACGCTGCATGAAGGCAGCGACGCCGGAGGTCGAATACTGGATGAGGTTCTCGATCGCCTGGCCGAGCACCGGCGGCGCCGACAGCCAGCCGATGCGCCAGCCGGTCATCGCCCAGTTCTTGGAGAAGGTGTTGACGTAGAGGATGCGCTCGTCCGGCTCGGCAATGTCATAGAAGGAAGGCGAGCGCGCGCCGGCATAGAAGAAGCGGTGGTAGACCTCGTCGGCGACGATCCACAGGCCGTGCTTGCGGGCAAAGGCGAGGATCGCGCGGAGCTGGTCCAGCGAGGCCGTCCAGCCGGTCGGGTTGGTCGGCGAGTTGAGAACGATCGCCCTGGTGCGTGGCGTCACGCTGGCGAAGAGCCGGTCGAGATCGAGCGTCCAGCCGGCATTGCCCAGAGTCATGGGCACGGGGACCGGCGTGGCGCCGGAAATGCCGATGGCGGCGGGGAGGTTGGGCCAGGCGGGCGTGGGGATGAGGACCTCGTCGCCGGTGCCGGCCACCATGCGGCAGGCGATCTGGATGGCCTGCATGCCGCCAACGGTGACGAAGAAGCGCGCGGCCGCGAACGGCTTGCCGTAAGTGCGCTCATGATAGCGGGCAAGTGCCGCGCGCAGCTCCGGAATGCCCCGCTGATGGGTGTAGAAGGTCTCTCCCGCAGCCAGCGATCTCGCCGCCGCATCGGAGATGAAGCCAGGCGTCGGCAGGTCGCCTTCGCCGACATAGAGCGGGATCAGCCCTTGCCGTCCGCGACCGTGGTTGAAAACTTCGACAATGCCGCTTTCCGGAGCGTCGCGGGCCTCGCGGCGCAGGGCGGCTTCAAGATCGTCTGACACGGATTGGAGGTCTTTCGGAACGAGTACAGCCTGCCCGGCAGGGCTCCGTCGGGCAGACCGGTTGTTCCCATGTCAGGCGGCAATCGGCAAGCCCGATCGCCGCGGCGCCGTCACCCCTTGGCAAGCAGGTCGCGGATTTCGGTGAGGAGCACGACATCGGCCGGCGCCGTAGCCGGCTCAGCCGGCTTCACCTCTTCCTTGCGCTTGAGGCGGTTCATCGCCTTGACCACGAGGAACAGCACCCAGGCGACGATCAGGAAGTTGATCGCCAGGGTGATGAAATGGCCGTAGGCGATGGTGGCGCCGGCCTTGCGCGCTTCGTCGAGGGTGGCCGCCGGCGCGCCCGTCAACTGCCAGTAGATCTGCGAGAAATCCAGGCCCCCGGTGAGCAGCCCGATGACTGGCATCAGGAGGTCGTTGACAACCGATTGCACCAGCCCGCCAAAGGCGGCGCCGATGATCACGCCGATGGCGAGGTCGACCATATTGCCCTTGAGGGCAAATTCGCGGAATTCCTTGAGCATTCCCTGTTCCCTCCGTCGCAGCCCGAGACTCACCTCGTGAAAATGGCCAAGCGGAGGATAGCCCAAGTACAATCGGCTGGGACACCTATCGTGCGATGCCGGCAGCCGGTCCCGGCGTTCTGCCCGGCGCGGCGACCAGGCCGAGCCCCGCCAAGTCCCGCGTTTTGTCGCTGTTTCTCGGCGATGGCAGTGTAAATTCGGGCGAGCGGCCACGATTCGCCAGAAAGCCGCACATGAGGAACGTCCGTGACCGACAGCCGTGAGACGCCACGCTGGGAGGCGAGTTGGGCCTTGACGGTCGGGGTCATCGCCGCGGCGGCGCTGATCGCGCTGGGGCCGGTGATGTTTGCGTCCATGTTCGACCAGTCGACCCTGCTCGGTCTGCCGGTGAGCTACTTCCTTGCCGGCGTCGTCGTGCCGCCGCTGATTGCGGTGACGATCTTCTGGTTCGCCGAGAACCAGGACCGGATCGATCGCCGCTTCGACGGCCCGGAAAGCTAGACGGTAACGGCGATGGCCGGGCGAAAGTCGATCGCCACCTTCCGCAGCCTGTCGGGCCTGTTCACGCTCGCCTTTGTCGGCGCGCTGGTCGTGCTCGCCCTGCTTGGCAATTACGGCCTGCCGGACACGGTGCTCGGGACGACGCTGGGCGTCGGCGTGGTGGTTGCCTTCGCCGTTGCCGGGATCAGCGAACGCACCATGCGGCCGGACGACTTCCATACCGCCGGCGGCGGTCTGTCGGCGCCGGCCAACGGTATCGCGACGGCCGCTGCCTTCCTTTCGGCGGGCGGGGTCTTCGGCCTGGCCGCCGCCGTCCTCTACGACTATCGCGCCGGCATCGCGATCACGCTTGGCTGGTCGCTCGGTTTCCTGCTGCTCGCCGTCCTCATCGCGCCCTATCTGCGCAAGTCGGGCACGTATGGCGCCGCCGACTTCCTCGCATTTCGCTTCGGCAATCGCGGCGTGCGGCTCACTGCCGCCGTCATCGTCGTCCTGACGCTTCTGCCGGCGCTCGCTGCGGCGATTGCCACCGGAACGCTGGTCACTGCCCGGTTGTTCGCGCTGTCGTCGCACACGGCCGCGGTCCTCGTCGTGCTGCTGATCCTGTCCGGCACCGTGCTCGGCGGCATGCGGGCGGTGACACTGACGGCGCTCGCCCAGTACATCGTCCTGGCGATCGCCTTCGTGGTGCCGGTGGCGATCGTCGCAACCATCACCTATTCGCTCCCGGTTCCGCAGGTGGTGGCCGGCCTCGCCTATCACGATGCTGCCGCGCTGGCCGCTTCCGGCGATCTTGCCGCGCCGCTGGCAAGCCGCTTCCTGCCGCTGGTGCCGAAAGGCAATTTCGAGCTGATCGCGGTCGCGGCAGGACTTGCCGCCGGCGTTGCCGCGCTGCCGCATCTGCTGATGCGCTGCGCCACGCTTGACGACGTTCCGGCCACCCGCCGGTCGGTCGGCTGGGCGCTGGTCTTTGTCCTCGTCGTTGCGCTGACGGCGCCCGCCTATGCCACCTTCGCCAAGCTCGCTTTGCTGCGCGACGTGGTCGGCTCGGCGATCACCGACCTGCCCGGCTGGCTGTTCGCGTTCGGCCGACAGGGCCTGGTGACGCTATGCGGTGCCGATGCCACTTCGGCGTCGGCCGCGGCGCAAGCCTGCGCCGCGCTCCACGGCAGCGCCGGCACGGTGACGGCGCCCGACCTCGCGGTCAGCGGCGATGTCGTCGTTCTGGCATGGGGCGACATCGTCGACCTGCCCTTCGTGGTCACCGCCCTGATCTCGGTCGGGGCGCTGGCCGCCGCCCTTGCCGCGGCCAATGCCATCGCACTGGCCATCGCCGAGGCGCTCGGCCACGATCTCTACGCGCAGCTGATCGATACGAAGGCTTCGGCCGGCCGCCAGCTGATCGTCACGCGCCTGCTCCTGGTGGCAACCGTGCTGGTGGCCACGTGGCTCGGCGCCCGGCGCAGCGGCGACATCTTCCCGCTGGCGGCTGCCACGCTGTCGCTGTCGGCCGGCGGCCTGTTCCCGACGCTCTTCCTCGCCGTGTGGTGGCGGCGGGCCAACGGGCCGGGGGCAATCGCCGGCATGATCGCTGGCTTCGCGGTCACCGGGGCCATCGTGCTCGGCGGACGCTATCCCGGCCTCCTGCCGGTCGATGCCCAGGGCGGCGGCCTTTCGGCGCTCACTGCGGCGATCATCGGCGTGCCCGTCGGCTTCCTGGTGGCAATCGTCGTCAGCCTCGCCACACGTGCCCCTTCGCCGACGCAGGAAGCGGTCGTCGACGCCATGCGCCGTCCCGGCAATACGCTCGCCGCGGCCGACGTCTAGATTTGGAACATTCGCCACTGGCAGCCGTGGCCGCCGGCTGGCAGAGTGGGGCTTCCTTTCTCCCCTAACCTCCCCCCCTGAAATGGTCGAAAACCGTCGCTCCCTCTTCCCCCCGAACATGCCCTACGCCACCCACCGTCTGAAGGTCTCGGCGCTGCACGAGATCTACGTCGCGGAATACGGCAATCCCCACGGCCAGCCGGTCGTCATTCTCCACGGCGGACCCGGAGCCGGCATCAGCCCGACCATGTCGCGCTACCATGATCCGGACGTCTACCGCATGATCCTGTTCGATCAGCGCGGCTGCGGGCGATCGACGCCCTATGCCGAGCTCGATGAGAATACGACCTGGCATCTGGTCGCCGACATCGAGACGATCCGCCAGCATCTCGGCATCGAGCGCTGGCAGGTATTCGGCGGCTCGTGGGGCTCGACGCTGGCGCTCACCTATGCCGAGACCCATCCGCAACGGGTGAGTGCGCTGATCGTGCGCGGCATCTTCACGCTGCGCTGGCGCGAGATCCAATGGTTCTATCAGGAGGGCGCGTCATACCTCCTGCCGGAAGCCTTCGAGGACTACGTCAAGCCGATCCCGGAGGCGGAACGCGGCGACATGGTCGCGGCCTACTACAAGCGGCTGACCGGCGCCGACAAGGACGCCCAGCTCGCGGCGGCGCGGGCCTGGGCGATGTGGGAGGGAGCGTCCCTGTCGCTGATGCCCGACCCGGCGCGCGTGACGGCGTTCGGCCAGCCGCAATACGCCCTCGCCTTCGCTCGTATCGAATGCCACTACTTCCAGAATCGCGGCTTCTTCGAGCGCGACGACCAGATCCTGGCCAATGCCGGGCGGCTTGCGGAAATCGACGGCGTCATCGTGCACGGGCGCTACGATCTGTGCACTCCGATCGAGTCGGCGTGGCTGCTGCACAAGGCCTGGCCGCGGGCGTCCTATCGCGTGGTCGACGACAGCGGCCATGCGATGACCGAGCCCGGCATCGTCCACGAACTGGTGAGCGCGACGGAGCGCTTCAAATAGCCGGCCTTAAGAGCCGGAGCGCCAGCGCTCCGGCTGGTCGGAGTCGCCCTGCCCCATCACCGGCAGGCGGATGCGCCAGCCGATGCCCGGGCGCCGGGCGCGGACGCGGGCTCGCCTGGTCGTCTCGTTGATGATCTCGTCATAGGCGGCCAGCGCTCGATCGGCGACGGCACCGAGCGAGAAGGCGCGCGCGCTCGTGCGGGCATCGTTGCTCAGTGCGCGCGCCGCGCCGTCATCCCGCCGGATCACCCAGTCGAGCGCCATGTGAAAATCTGTCTCGTCGGCGGCGCGCAACAGGCGCCCGTTGACGCCGTCCTGCACGATCTCGCGGGCACCGGGCGCATCGATCGCCACCACGGCGACGCCGGCTGCCATGGCTTCGGCCAGAACCAACCCTTGCGTCTCGGTGAGCGAGGCGAAAGCGAAGGCATTCATGGCGTGATAGGCGTCGATCAGCGCCGGCGGCCTGAGCGCGCCGGTAAAGACCACGCGGTGGCCAAGGCCGGCGGCGGCGAAGATTTCCGCCATCGGCTCGCGCGACGGACCGTCGCCGACGATGAGCGCATGGGCGGCTGGCGTGGCGGCGAGGAAGCGGGCAAGCGCTCGGCTGAGGAAGCCGAGGTTCTTCTCCTCGGCCAACCGGCCGACATAGCCGACGACGATCGCACCGGCGGCGATGCCGAAACGGGCCCGGAAGCCGGCGCCGTCGCCACTGGCGAAAGCGGACAGCGGCACGCCGGTCGGCACCTCATAGATCGGCACGGTGACGCCGCGCTGGCGCAGCAGGTCGAGGATGCTGCGCGACGGAGCGAACACCGCGTCGCTGGCATTGGCATAGCGGGTGCCGCGATTGAGCGCGATCCGCTTCATCAGAGTGGAATTGCCGGGCACGTAATGGGTGTAGTGCTCGTAGAGGGTGTGATGGGTGAAGACCAATGGCACGTGCCGCGTGCGGGCAAGGCGTGCCGCCGTGGTGCCGAGCAGGAAGGGGCCGTGCGAATGGACGATGTCGGGATTGAACGTATCGACCGCACGGGCGAGGTAGAGCGGCGGGCCAATGGCAATAGAGTAGTCGGTGCCGGCGAAATTGCGCAGAGCGCCGACGCGGACAACATCGACCTCGTGGCGCGGAGCACCGTCGAACTCCGGCGCGACGACCAGGACGCGGTGGCCGCGGCTGCGATAGGCCTCGGTAAACATGGTCACCGACCGCGCGACGCCTGAAACGTTGGGCGCGAAGGTGTTGGTGACCATCAGGATATTCATCGGTCCTCCCATCGTCCGCTCCAGCTATCCCTGGTCGAGGCAGTGCGCCGAATCCTCCCAATCCATATCGGCAATCGGAGCCCGAATTATAACCGAACCGGCGCCTTTTTTCGCCGCGGGCGGCGTTCTCGCTGCGGTGGCTGTTGAAACAGACGGCCCATGCCGCAGGTTGCATCGTTCAGGTCGCGGCGGCGTGACCGTGCTTGAGCACCCGAATCATCTCCAGCAGGCGATGGACGGCGGTCCGCGCAAATCCGGCAGGCTTGCCCGTAGCCCGATCGCTGCTTGCGGAAGCGGGCGGGGGCGTGCCGGCACCGGTGGCGCGTTCGTTCACCAGCAATGACAGGTCGTCCACTTTGCTCGACAGACGATCGACCTTGGCGGAGAGGGCGGTGAGCCGGTCGGCAAGGCCGGAATCCATGATCGGCTGGCAACGCCACACATCGTCTATCTGGCGACAGTGGGAGACGGCCCCCGTACGCGTGTCGAGGCGCACGAAACTGCTGTCCTTGCCCGGTGCGAGCTGGAAGCGCCCGGCCGGCGATGCCGCATCCTGGGCAGCGGCGGGAGCGGCGATGACCGCCAAGGCGATCACGACCGGGGCAGCAATGAGAGAGCGGATCGTCAACGCGACCTCCCTGCGGCTGTCGCCGCTCCTGTCGTGAGCCTAGCACAGGAGCCGCAGGCTTCGCACGGGCGCTGGCCGGTTTCCACCGGCCGATCCTGTTGTTAAGTCTGCCGGAGCAGTTCCGACTCGCTGCAAAAGGCTCTACTGTCACGGCGATGCGATGACTACCGTCTACAAAATCTGCCCGGCTGAATTGTGGCGCAAGGCCGAGGCCGAAGGAGTCTTTCGTGGCGCCGGCGTTGACCTTGCCGACGGATTCATCCACTTTTCCACCGTCGAGACGGTGAAGGAGACCGCCGCGCGCCACTTCGCCGGCATCTCCGATCTCGTCCTCATCGCCTTCGACGATCTCAGCCTCGGTCCGGAACTGCGCTATGAACCATCGCGCGGCGGGGCCCTATTCCCCCATCTTTACGGTCGACTCGATCCCGCAGCGGCGCTCTGGGTCAGGCCATTGCCGTTGGCGGAAGACGGCCAGCATGCCTTCCCGGACATTTCGCCATGAGTTTGGCCTTCAGGCTGATACGGCCATTCGTCTTCGCCATCGAGCCGGAGATGGCACACCGGCTGGCGGTGCACGGGGTCGCAGCGGCCGGGTTGATGCCGCACAAGGCGGTGGCCGATCCGCGCCTCGCCTGCCGGGTGCTGGGGCTGATCTTTCCCAATCCGGTCGGGCTGGCCGCCGGCTTCGACAAGAATGCCACGGTGATCGGCGCAACGCTGGCGGCCGGCTTCGGCTTCGCCGAGGTCGGCACGCTGACGCCGCGACCACAGGCCGGCAATCCGCGTCCGCGTGTCTTTCGCCTGCCCGCCGACTACGCCGTCATCAATCGCATGGGCTTCAACAATGAAGGGTTCGACGCCGCCGAGCGCCGGCTGAAGAAGCGAAACCCGCACGGCATCGTCGGCGTCAACATCGGCGCCAATCGCGACAGCACCGACCGTGTGGCGGACTATGTCGCCGGCGTCACCCGGTTTGCGCCGTTGGCCGACTATATCGCCATCAACATCTCGTCGCCCAACACGCCGGGCCTGCGCGACCTGCAGGAGCGCTCGGCCGTGAGCGGGCTGATCGCAGCCATCGTGGAAGCGCGCAGAGGTGCGGCGAAGCCGGTGCCGATCCTGCTCAAGCTGGCGCCGGATCTCGACGAAGCCGCTCTCGAGGCAATCGCTATGGCGGCCGCCGAAAGCGGCATCGAGGGGCTGATCGTCACCAATACGACGACCGCCCGGGACGGCCTCGCCGACAGCACGGCGGCGGCAGAAGCCGGCGGGCTCTCCGGCCGGCCGCTCTTTCGCCGCTCGACCGCCATCCTGGCGAAGCTGCGCAAACTGACCGGCAGGAAACTCGTTCTGGTCGGAGTCGGCGGGATCAATTCGGCCGAGACCGCCTGGGAGAAGATCGCCGCCGGCGCGGACCTCATCCAGGTCTATACCGGCATGATCTACGAAGGGCTCGGTCTGCCGGCAGAGATCGCCGCCGGCCTGGCCCGACGGCTCGACCGCGAGAAGATCGGCAGTATCAGCGAGATCGTCGGCAGCCAGGCCGACCGCTGGGCGCGGGAAGCGATCTAGAAGTTCGTCCGGTTGCCACGCCCGAGCCTCAGCAGGCGCATGACCAGCCATACCGGGACGACGATCACGGCACCCAGCACGAAATAGCGGAAGCCCCACACCACCGCGTCGAAGCCCATGTTGTAGACGCGCAGCGCCAGTCGCCGGATGCTGTCGACGATATCGAAGGGCGACAGGCCGAGGGCGCTCAGGATGACGCCCAGGACGAAGGACATCACGGCAAGCTGAACCAGGACGCGGCCGGGCGAACCGCCGAAGAAACGGGTGAGCGATGTGGTGTTCATGAGTCTCTCCGAAGCTCGGCCGAATCCGGTTGTTTCGCCTGTTATATGGCGAGCCGGCGGCAGCGTCCAAGAGCCTGCCGGGCGGTCGCGGCAAAAGCGTGTTATTTACGTGGCACAAGTCTAGTGCCGTCTTTTGGTTGCAATTTCCTGCCTTTCAGGGTCGGATAAACGTTTCGACGCGACCTCAACCTGGAGATAGCCTGTGCGACGTGCCCGTTTCACGACTCTCGATTTCGGCGGCATTTGCGTTGTCCGTTGCCGGACCTGCATTCGCGCACGACGTTGCCCACCCACTGACGCTGTTCGAGCCGGTTGCCAAGGTCGAACGGGCAGCGCACGCATTCCATGAGAAACTGGCCGCGGCAAAGGCGGCGGGCGTGCCCGCCTCGGCCCTGCAGACAGCGCGTTTCGTCGCCGCCAGCGATCTCGTCTGGCCGACGCACAATATCACGGTCTGTTTCTGGAACGGCACCAGCGAGCTTCAGGACTTCGTCATGCAGACCGCTAGCGTGTGGAGCGATGCCGCCAACATCAAATTCATCTACCAGCGCGACGGCAAGAACAACATCTGCCAGGATTCGACCAGCGCCTTCTTCCGTATCAACCTCGACGCCAAGGCGACCGACCTGTTCGTCGGTCAGGAAAGCAGCATCAACGGCGACTGGTCGTATATCGGCCGCTATTCCCTCAATACGGACCTGATGGTGACGATCAATCTGCCGGACGTGGTGCGCTTGCGCGAGAAGGCCCCGATCTGGACGACCCATGCCATCCGCCACGAATTCGGCCACGCCCTGGCGCTGATGCACGAGCACCAGCGGGCGCTGTGCGATCCGTGGTTCGACTACAAGAAGATTTCCGAGATGAGCGGCTGGACCGTGGAATTCGCCAAGTCGCAGATCGGCAAGTTCCCCGATTCGGAGCTCCAGGAACTGGTGACCGTGGGCAGCTACGACCGGCAATCCATCATGCAGTACAACTTCTCCAAGGATGAATTCATCGAGATTCCGGGCAAGAAGAACCCCTGCTATCGCGAGCAGCCGATCGACAACCTGTCGGCGCAGGACATCGTCGGCATCCGCGCGATCTACGGCGCACCGGCAACGGCCGGCGCGGCCATGCCGCGCAAGGGCGAGCCTGACGTGATCCCGGCTTCGGCACCGGATTCCGCGGTCGCCGCCGCTCGCGCCAGCCTCGACAAGCTCCACACGATGATGCAGGCGGAGGCCTCCGGCCGCTCCGGCAAGGACCCCGACAAGGCGAAGGTCGCCGCCGCTGCCTTTAGCGAGGTCGTCGCCGCGCTGAAGGATTTCGAGAGCCTGGTTCCGCCGCGCTGAGCGGCAAGCAAGAGCGGAAGCGTTTCATCAGAATTCCGTGCCACCGACTAACAACGACCAACAAAAGGACAATTTTGCCGTGGAGTTTGCTTTGCCATCATGATGTCCCCAATGCCCGGCGACTTGCTTCCGTTTCCGGCTCGGTCAAAGTGACTAGGCCCGCACGAAAGCATTGCGCGCGGCGCGCGTGACGAACCCGGAGAGCCGGATGCTTCCGGCCTCGGGCGAAGAGAATGAACCGATCTTGCTCGGCGCAATGGCTTTCAATTCATGCCGCCGGCCGGGCGCCAAGAGACAGTGCTCAAGATGGATCAGGAGACAGCAATGCGGATCTTTTCGAGGCTCGCGGTCGGCGTCGTCGTTGCCATGGGGCTGACGGCGACGGCTGCCCAGGCGCGCATCAACAGCAACTTCATCATGGGCGGCGAGCCGGTGACCGATGACGGGGCATGGCCCTGGCAGGTCCGGCTGTTCGACAGCCACGATCCGCAGTCCGGCTTCTGCGGCGGGTCGCTTATCTCGAACCAGTGGGTACTGACCGCCGCCCATTGCGTCGTCGAGTTCGGCAAGGCGACGCAACACGTGGTCGTCGGCTACGGCAGCGTCTACCAGAGCAAGCTGACGATGGTCGACAGTGCCAAGGTTATCGCCAATCCGGATTACGGCACCAAGGCGAAGGGCGACGTCGCCCTGATCAAGCTCAAGGAGCCGCTCGACAATGTGACGACGATCGCCATCGCCGATCCTGAGACCGAGAAGTCGGTGACCGGACCGAAGGCCAAACTGACGGTGACCGGCTGGGGCGCGCTGTGGGATTTCCAGGGCTTCGATGCGGCCAAGTACATCCGCAACGGCTTGAAACTGGTGTCGACGCAGAAGCTGCTCAATCACGACCAGCTGCTCAGCCCCGACCAGTTGCGCGAAGTCACCATCGATGTGATTCCGAACGACGAGTGCAAGGCCTCCTATGTCGCCTATGGGGCGGCCACCAACAACGATCTCACGATCACGTCGAACGAGATCTGCGCCGGCAGCCCGGAAGGCGCCAAGGACTCCTGCTATGGCGACAGCGGCGGGCCGCTGGTCGCGCCGCTCGGCGACGACAAGGGCTACGTGCAGGTCGGGGTCGTCAGCTGGGGCATCCAGTGCGGCAATCCGGCGCTTCCCGGCGTCTACGGCCGCGTCGCACCGTTCGCCCAGTGGATCAAGGACACGATGGCGCAGAACTGACCTTCGCCAGGCATCGCCCGAGAAACGGCGGCCGGTTCCTTCTGGGGCCGGCCGCTTTGCTTCTAGGGGGGCGTGACAGCGACCAAAGCAGGCACGGTATCGCTGCCGGCGAAGGACAGGGCGTAGACCGCGCGGGCGGCGAGGTGACGGCCTTCGGTAGCAGCGCCCGGCGTCGTCCGGCCGATGGGGACCAGCGTTACCCGCCCCTCTGCCTCGAGGCGCGTCTCGGCGGCGAAGGCCATGGTGGCGATCGGCACGGCTGCGGGAAACCCGATCAGGTCCGAGGCGCCGGCAAGCCGCGCCGTCGCCGTCTCGCTCGCCTGTCCGCGGGCATCGAGGACCGGCCCGAAATCGGCGATGATCCTGACCGGCGTGGCCTGCTGCCGGCAGAGATCGGCGAGTGCCGCCAGCACGTTGAGCGCCGCCTTGATGTCGGGCAGGTGCATGGCCGCGCCGGTGCGGCGGTCGCGCGAACTGCGCGCGGAGAGCGCAAAATCATCGCCGGTCCTGGCCGCGGCTGCCTGACAGAGCGCGGCAATATCGGCGGCAGGCTCGACCGGCCACAGGAAGACGACAGGGGCGAACACGTCCGGCCCCCATTCGACGGCGTCCCCTGCGCGCGGCTCCGTCGGAATCGCGGTGAGCTTGCGCCCGGCCGCTGTCCACTCGCGCATCGCCTGCGAAATGCCGGGCAGGTTGCTCGCCACGCGACCGTCGGAGGCGGCGAGCATGACGCCCTCGCCGGTCAGCGCGTCGGCGTGCAGGAGGGCAAGACCGGCAGCAAGCCGGAAGCCGTGATAGAGGTGGGCGTCCAGGGCGCGTTTGGGAGCGGGAAAATCGACGGCGGTGGTGAGCGAGGTCGAGCGGTCGAGACAGGCGCGGAAGCGCTCGCCCCAGCGATCCGGACCATCCGGCGGAGCGCCGACGGCAACGGCCACGTCCATGAAATTCTCGACCGGAAACGGCAGAACGACGTGCAGGTCGCAGCCGGCGGCAAGCGCGCCTTCCGCGATCAGGATATCGGCACCGCAGGCGAGGCTGCCGTAGACGTAGCGGATGCCTTCCGCGGCAAGCGCCGAGGCGATGCGCGGGCGCAAGCTCTCTTCGAGGCTTTCCTGCGCGGCGCCATCGAGATCGCGGAACGAGCGGCCGCAATAGACGGCAACGCTGCCGACCGGCAGCCGGTCGAGGATCGTCTCGACGGCAATGCCGCCGTGCTCGCCGATGCGGCGCACCTGCAGACGCGTGGAGGAAAGCTTGCCGTCTGAAGCATCCGCCTCGCCGGCCGCGGCGGCAAAGGCATCGCGCGCCGCGGCTTCCTCGCCGAGCAGCAGATGGGCCTCGCCGAGCGTGGCGTTCGCCCAGTAGCCCCGCGGCGCCTGGCCAAGCTGGGCGAGGATCTTGCGGGCGAGCGCCGCCGCGCGTTTGCCGTTGCCGGCAACCGAAGACATCATCGCCGCGTTGATGCCGGCATAGGTACCGGCGGTGGCGGTGAAGACGGTCTCGTAGAGGCGTGCCGAGATCGCCGCATATTTCTGCCGGCCGCTGGCGCCGCTGGTGGCAAAGGCCATCTCCTTGCGGGCGCGCGCCTCAATGGCGGCGATGTCCTCAACCAGCGTCGGCAAGCGCGCTTCGGCCTCTTCGCCGGGTTCGCCGTCGTCGTCGGACTCGCCACCGCTGAAGAACAGACGCGCCGGCGCCACGCCAGGCTGAGCCAGGCCCATTCTCACCCGTTCGCTGAGCAGGTCGATATCGCCGCCGGTGGCGTAGCCGCTCTGCGCCAGCACGTCGACCGCTTCGCGCACGGCGCCGGCGCGCATGGCGGCCAGCGCCACGCGGTGGCGCAGGTCGGGACTCGACGGGAAGAAGGTGAGCATGTCGAGGGCGACATTGCGCGCCCTGACCAGGTCACCGTGGTTGAGATCCGCATCGATCTCGGCGAGTGCCGATTCGATTGCCGCCGGCGCGTCGTTCTTGCGCACCGCGGCACGCAGGGCGACGCGCGGATAGTCGAGAATCTCGAAACGCTGCGACTGACCGCCGGTGTTGAGCAGACCGGCCCGCTCCCACTCATTGAGGCGCAGACTGATCGTCTCGCGGCTGACACCGAGCGTCTCGGCGATCTCGCGCTGACCGATCGCCCGCGAGAAGCGCACGTGGCGCCCCTCGGCGATGCCGACATTGTCGGCAGCATCGATGAGCCAGTTGGCAAGCGCGATGTCACGGTCGCCGAGGGAATGGGTGGCCTTGACGTTGAGCGCCGCGATCAAACGCTCCATCGACAGGCGGATCACACGGCCGCGGATGGCCTCGACCTCGGCGAGTGCGGGTCCGAGCAGCGACAAGGGGATGCGGTAGAGATCGCAGGCAACGAGGGTGCGTGCCGAGGAGCGGCGGACATATCTGCCAAGGACAAGGCCGGCGGCGACGAACTCGAACTCGCCGAAGGCCTCGCCGGCAACGACATGCTCGACATGGCCGGGCAGCCCGGCCTCGCCCACCGGCAGCACCAGTTCGACGATGCCGCGTGGACCGACCGCGCTTGCGGCGGAGGGAAACGCCACGAAGATCGCGTCGGCGGGATCGCCGATCTCATAGACCGGCTCGTCGGGCTTGGTCTGGCGCCAGGCACGCGGCTGCTGTGCGATCCTGTTGAGGAGCGCCGGGTCGGCTCCGCGCAACAACCGCACGGCCGCCAGGACGTCGGCAATATCTTCGCGATTCATATGGTCACTATGCTCGCAATGCGGGCCAGATAGTGTCTCATTACTGTACCGAATCCAGCCTTTTTTTGCCGCCTTCTCCTTGTTAGTCTCGCAATCTCAACTTGGTCGACAGAACAGGCGAGCCCAAGCATGGACTGGCAAGTCACCATCGAACCGGTCACGGGAAAATCCGAAAAAGCGTCGCATGATCTGCCGGAGGCGAAGACCTTCGAGATCGGGACCCAGCAGATCGTCTTCGGGCGCGAATCCAACTGCGACGTGATCTTCCCGCCGGAAGCGCGCATGGTCGGCGGCCGCCACGGCCGGCTCTATCGCCAGGAATCCGGCGACTACGCCATCGAGGCTTTCGGCGATCACTATTTCGAGGTCGACGGCTACCGGCCCGAACAGGGGCAGCCGATCACCAAGGACGTGACGCTGCGCTTCGGCAATGCCAAGGGGCCGATGGTCCGCCTGCACATGACGCAAGGGGTGAGAGACGACGGCCTCCAGAGCACGCTGGCACAGGCGACGGTGACGCCGATGAGCAAGGTCGCCGCCCAGATCAGGAAGGCAGTGGTGGTGCTGGCTGTGGTGGTCGTGGCCGGCGTCGGTTATCTGTGGTGGACGAATTATCAGACCAACCTCCGGATCCAGCAGTTCACCAAGCAGATGGCCGACATGCGCTCGGCCGTGAGCGCCGAAGCGCGCAACTCGCTGCCCAATACCGATTTCCTGCGCGCCGCCGCCTTCGCCGTCATTCTGGAGGACCGTGAAGGCCTTTCCCGCGTGATCGGCACTGCCTGGCCGCTGCAGGCCGGCATGATGGTGACCAATGCTCACGTCGCCGCCGTGCTCGACAGCCTCAAGCCGGGCGAAATGGTGTTTGTCCGCAAGCCGGGGGCGAAAACCGACATCACGGTGACCGGCAAACGCCTTCATCCGGGTTACGCCGCCTTCAACGACTTCGTCGACAAGGCGAGCGCGACCAGCCAGGGTTTCGATTCGCTGACCAAGGGTGCGGCGATGCCCTCGGCCTATGACGTCGCCATTCTCGAGGTCGATCCGACCGCGGACCTCGGCAAATATCTGGAAGTCTCCGATGACCCGAGCGCCCTGACGGCCGGCACATCGCTGGCCTTCGCCGGCTATCCGATCGAGGGCACGGGCGCGCAGAAGCTCGCCCAGCTCAGCCCCAACCCGGTGCTGCAGTTCGGGCGGGTGACGGCGCTGTCGGACTATTTCCTGTTCAGCGCCGACAAGCCGAACGCGCTTCTCGTCGAGAACAGCCTGCCGGCGACCGGCGGCGCCAGCGGCAGCCCGGTCGTCGATGCCAGCGGCAAGGTGGTGGCGGTGCTCAGCGGCGGCACGGTCGACATCCACAATGGCGGACGCTCGCCGAGCGCGGTGATGCTCAACTATGCGCAGCGCGCCGACCTGATAAAGGGCGTGCTCGACCCGGCGAGTTTCGACCTGGAGGCGGCCAAGGCCGAGTGGCAGAAGGCGCTGGGAGTTTTCGACAAGCACGAGAATTCGGTCGTGGCGGATGCGCGGGCGAAGCTCGAGAAGGCAACGGGCGGCCCGGTCGCCACAAAGGAAACACCCGACGAATCGCTGAAGACCAGCGAGGCGGTGACGGTCGGCCCGACGCGCTATCGCGAGCACCAGGTGACGGTCAAAGCGGGGCACAGCTATGTCTTCGTTGCCTATGGCGACTACGACGGGACGCTCAACCTGATACTGCTGCGCGACGGCGAGGGTATCGACGCCGCTTATGGCTCGAGCTGGTTCGCAACCCTCACCTACACGGCCAAGCACGACGAGACGCTGACGCTGCGGGTGCTTGGCCAGACAAAGCACCAGGTCAAATACGACCTCTACACGCTGTCCGGCGAGAAGACGGTCGCCGCCGCTTCGCCGTCTACGAACTGACCTCGCGGGCGCGGGCGGCGGCCTCGTCGAGCGCGCCGGCGACTTCGCCAAGATCGACGCTGCGCTTCTCCGGATCCGCATCGGTCATGCGCGCCACCGTGCTGCGCAGCCCGTCGAAGATATCGGGCGTGCGGCCGCTGACAAGGCGCGCCTTCAGCCGCGTCGACCAGCGCTTATCGGGCGGCGGTGCTCCACCCAGCTCCGCGATGATGCGGCCAAGCGCGTAGATGTCCTCGGCGCCGAAGACTTTCGGTTGCGTGCCGGCCTTCCACTGTTCCGGCGGCGCATAGCCCGGCGTGCCCATGCCCGAAAACACATCGGACGTCCCCATCAGCTCCGCCAGGCCGAGGTCGATGAGCACCGGCTCGCTGCCGCCGCGCAGGATGACGTTTTCCGGCTTGAGGTCGCGATGGGCGACCTCGTGCTGGTGCAACGCGGCGACGCCGCGAGTGAGGTGGGCGGCAAAACCGAGTCGGCTGGCAAGATCGGCGGCGCCATCGCTGAGCACCTTGCGCAGCGTCGGACCGTCGACGAAATCCTGCACCAGCACCATGTCGCCACTCTCATCGATGTTGAGATAACGGGTCCGCGCGGCATAGCGCGGGGGAACCTTGCTTGCGGCCTCGACTTCGCGACGCACGGTCTTGTCAACCAGCTCACGCGCGGCGGCGGTACGCTTGCGATCGGCCCGCAGGCGCTTGATGGCGACCTGCTCGCCGGTCGCCATGTCGATGGCGCGCTCGACCGTGCCGAAGCCACCGCTGCCCAGCGTCGTCAGAACCAGGAAGCGCCTGGCGGAGCCGACGGCATTCTCACCGGCGAGATCGGCCACCTTGTCCGACGCCCAGAACTTGAAGGCGGCGGTGCGCACCTGATCGGCCAACGCCGGCAGTCCGCTGGCCCGTTTCAACGCTTCGGCGATCGTGGTTTCCGCCTCCGGCATGCGGCCGTCTGCCGCCAATATGCGGGCAAGGTGGATGCGCGCCTCAACCTCAAGCCGGGGCAGGTTGTTGTCGGCAAAGCGGAGCAGCGCCTGGCGCAGGGCGGCGATTGCCGCTTCGGCGTCGTCGCGCTCCTTCAGCAGGCCTTCGAAGAGCTGCCACTCCGCACCCTTTTCATAGGAATCGTCGTCGCCGCGCATGACCTCTGCCGCCTGGCGGGCGACTTCGACCGCCTGTTCGTGGTCGCCGTCGTGCAGCAGGCAGCGCGCCTTGAGCAGGGACACGCGAAACAGATCGCGCGGATAATCCTTCGAGAACAGCGAGGCCGTCTCCTCGATGAGCTGGCGGCAGCGGTCCGTCCTGCCGAGCCCGAACCAGGATTCGCAGCGGTTGTAGGCTATGCGCCCGGCCTCGCGCGGCGGCAGGTTGCCGGGCGCCTGCCGGGCGGCCTCGTCGAGCGCGGCGATCGCCGCTTCATAGCGTCCCGCCTCGATATCGAGGCGGCCGATCTCGGCGACGGTCGCCGCCCGGTCGGCGCGGATGCGGACTTCCTGACGTCCACGACGCTGGACGTCGTCGCGCGTCGGTCGCTCGCCGGCCGCGCCGCTGCCCGCCCTCTCGCGGGCGAGCGCCGCATCCGATTCGGCGATCTCGGCGACCGAGCGCAGCAGTTCCATCGAGGCGCCGGCAATATCGCCGCTCCACGACAGCACGCGGGCGATCTCGCGCGAGATGCGCGCCCGCTGCCCGACGACGCCATCGCGGAGCGCCACGTCGCGGGCATGCTGGAAGGTGGCCAGCGCGGACTGGGGCAACTCGCTGCGATTTTCGACGATGCCGCGGGCGATCAGGTAGCGGACGCCGTCTTCGCCGGTTGCATCGGCGAGGTGGGCGAGCGCCTCCAGACGCGTGCGCAGCTCGGACGGCGGCGCGACCGCATCGATGGCGTCTTCGATTTTCGCCAGCAGATCGGCATCGGACATCCGCGTCCCCCCATCATCGTCACGAAACCGCGCCGTGATGCCGGCCACTCTCGATCATCCGTCGGGCGCCGGCAAGCCTCCCCGGAACGACGGCGCCCGCCCGAAGCTTCGGGCGGGCGCCGGACCCGCGCGCAGGTGATCGCGGCTCAGCTCACCGCGCCGGCAGGTGGTTGATTGATAGGCGTGTCGACACCGAAGAAGGCGAAGACCTCGCCCTTGCCGGAGGCATTGCACATGGTCAGGTCGCCGCTGTCGGATTCGAGCCAGACCAGATAGCCGGCGAGGCCATCGCCAACGGTCGCCAACGGCTTGAACTTGCCGTCCTTGACCATGGCCATGCAGACGCGTTCGGCCTTGAAGGCGGGGCTGACCCAGCCGCTGTCGCTGACCTTGTGGACCAGATCGATACCCTTGCCGCCGAGCAGGTCGCCATCGACGCGGACATTGGCATAGACGTCGCCATAGCCCGACGCATTGCAGGCCCACAGATGGCCGCCATTGTCCGCCACCCAAACGAGGTAGTCGCCGAGCCCATCGCCGACGACATCGACCAGGCTGGCGGGGCCGTGATCGTTGAAATCGACACAGGCCTTGATCGCCGCCTCGCGGGCGGGACCGTCCGTTCCCGGGCTGGAGGCCGAGGCGGTGACCGGGACCAGAGCGAGTGTTGCAAAGGCCGCGGCAGTCAGCAGGCGCGTGATCACGTTCCCTTCCTTCTCGTTCGGATTGCCGGCGCGCATGCCGGCCCCAAGTCGAAGGGAACGTGGTGGGTGGCCGCAAAGACGCTTGTGAGCCTCCTCACAGAGGCGTGCCTGCCGGCAATGCGACGGTTTGCAAGACTTTCTTCGGCGCAAGCCGCACACCACGCCGGAGACGGGCGGCAATTGCCTTCGTCCGCCGATTGGCCTTATATCTCTCGGGCCTCAGGCGGGTGTAGTTCAATGGCAGAACGGCAGCTTCCCAAGCTGCATACGAGGGTTCGATTCCCTTCACCCGCTCCAGCCTCACTGACGGCCTTCGGTGTGAGCGGCCTTGAGGATGTCGCGCATCTCCATGATGATCTGCTGCGGCCGCGGGTCCGGCGGGCTGTCGGAATGGGCGTCGTCATACTGCCTCAGCTCATCCAGGACCTCACGCACGCGCTTGAGCGCTCCAGCGACGGACCCCACGGAGAGGCTGCTGGGAAGGGACAGAAGAAAGCGAAGCATCTCGGGGTGCCGGCCGGTCACGGCCCATTGCAGCGGCGTCCAGTCCACGCTGAAACGTGTGAGATCCTCGTGCTTCGGCGGCATCTGTGCGCCGGCGGCAATCAATTCCCTGACCATCGGGATATCGCCTCCCCAGATCGCGCGGTCGATGGCACGTTGGCCGCTGCCGATCGGACTGCTTGCCGGAATGGCATAGTTCACGTCGGCGCCGCCAGCGATCAGCAGCTTCGCGATCGCTTCCTGCGTGGGGCCATCTCTTGGACCCTGCTGCGGAGACCCATCCGGTCCCTCAGCTGCCCACATGAGCGGGGAAAGTCATTGCCGGTGAGATCCGGGTCGGCGCCATATTGCAGCAGCAGGGCAACGACGCGGGCCCGCCCCAGCGATGCGGCATGGGCAAGCGGCGTGAACCCGCCGCGGGCAACCGGGTCCACCACATTGGGATCTGCTCCCTTGTCCAGCAACGCGGCGACGATGCGCGGATCGGCTGTCCGGGCGATGGCATAGCTGAGCGGCGTCAGGCCCTGAATGATTGCCTGCCGGCCGACCACGTTGGGCGACTGACCGGCATCGAGCGCTGCCGACAGGCCATCGGCATCGCCATCCCGGATGGCGCAAAAGACCCTGGATTGGAACGGGCAGGCCTGGTCAGCGGACGCAGCCCCGGCCGCAGTCGACCCCGCCACCAGGATCGCGGTCAATACCATCGGCACGGCCCTAACATATGGCGTCATCGTCCCTCCTGTGGGGCGGGGATAGGGGCCAATCCGGGCTTTGGTTTGACGGAACGTCCGGTCGTCATCGGACCGAATGCGGTTCGGCCGCATGGTGGCGTCCGCGATGCGGGGTCTTTTCCCATTTGTGTGGCCGGACAACGAGTTGGACGAGCGCGCGATAGCTCGCCACCGACATCAGCAGCCAGTAGATGGGCAACAGCACCAGCGGCCAGGCTTGATGGCGATTGCCCCTGAGGGCGAGCGTGCGTGTGGCCAGGGCCGCCATGGCGAAATAGCCGGCGAACAAATTGAACAGGTTGACGCCGATCACCATGGCCGCGAAGGCGCCGCCATCGCCCCACAGTGTCAGAGGATCGGTCGCCATGATCACCAGGGTGGCGAGATAAATCGGGTGGATCAAGGCCGAGACGATCAGGCCGGTGCCGATCAGGTTGAAGCCGAGGAAGCGGCGCCAGCCGAGTTCGTGCAACAAGCTGCAGCGGATGGCGGGTATGCACCAGCCAGGTCTGCATCCAGCCTTTGTATATCTGTTCGCGACAATTCGCTGTCGTCCGGTGACATACATTTTGTGTTGGTATAACAATGGCTTATCATTCCACCACGTTCGAGCTCGTTCGCTCAGTGCCATCAATTCTGTTGCGACAGCGTTGCGACGGATCGAACAAAAGAGGAATCAAAGATGGCGGGTGGTTCGGGACTAACGCGCGGCACCGTGTGTCTGACGCACCGTTCGATCGAAGCCCTGCGGCCGGCCGAGCAGCCTTACCGCATCTCGGATCAGCGATGCATCGGACTGGCGGTCCGAGTGGCCCCCAGCGGGGCCAAAACGTGGGATTTGGCTTTTCGGATTCGCGGCTTGGGGAAAGTGCGACGTATGTCGCTCGGCCGCGTAGCCGATGTAAGCTTGGAGAAGGCGCGCGAGCGCGCCAATGAGTTGACCAGTGCGGCACGGGGTGGCCGGGACCTGATCGCGGAAGAAGAGCGAGACCGGGTCGCTGCGGCTTCGCGGTTCACCATCGAAAACCTCATCGAACGTTACGTCCGGCGCAGGGTTGCGGGCCGGTTGCGGACCGCCAGGGAAATCGAGAGTCGCTTGAGGCGGGCGCTTTCTCAAATTCTGGACCGATACGCCGACGACATCCGCCGACGCGATATCAGGGAATTGCTGGACGCCGTGGCTGAACGAGGCAGCGAACGCGAAGCCGAGAAGCGACGGCAAACCGTCGGCGCCATGTTCCGTTGGGCTTTGTCACAAGACATCGTTGAAACCGATCCTACGGCTGGCTTGAGGGCTTACGATCCTGGGACGCCGCGCAACCGAGTTCTGACCGCCGAGGAAATTCAAGCCTTCTGGACGTGGCTTGACTCCCAGATCCTTCCTCGCGACGCCGCGGCCATATTGAAACTTCAGCTCTTGACCGGCGCTCGTTGTGGCGAGATCAGCGGACTTTGCGCCGATGAGATTGATCGCGTGCAGTGGAACTGGACTTTGCCAGCCGCACGATCGAAGAACAAACGACCGCGCGTCACGCCACTGATTGGATTGACAAGGCAGATCATTGAGGACCGGCTCCAGACGGTCGCCTCAGGTCCGCTGTTCACGGCTGAGACCGGAGCGGTGCTAACCGCCGCCCACATCGGCCATTACCTGCTTGCGCGACGCGATAGGTTGCCGATCGACAAGTTCACCACGCATGATCTGAGGCGGACGGTGGCGACAATGCTGACCGAGATGGGCGTAGCACTTGAACTGGTGGCCGCGTTGGTCGGTCATGAGGCGGGCAGCAGGGAAACGCGGACGCTCGTTCGCCACTATGTTCGCACGGACCTTATCGAACGCAAGGTTCACGTTTTGCGGGCGTGGGACGAACGACTGCAAGCTATTCTCGCCGGTCGTGATGGAGAGAATGTAGTCCGGCTCGCGCAGGTGAGGTGACGATTTCTCGCCCCGCATCGTCACCGCATCAACGGACCTGGGGCCACGGACTATTCGTGGGGCGCACGGCCAACGAATCTGCTACCATGAATTGTAGAAATTCCTTTGCCGCCCTGCGACCTGAACGAGGCAGGCCATGGCTTTCAATCTACCGCAGTTCCTTAGGCGAACACCGCGAACCAGCCTTCGAGAATATCTTCGATTTCGATCGATAGCCCTTTCGGCAGATTTTGACTGGTCTGCGCCACCGAGGTCATACTTGGGTGCGCTGCGAGC
The DNA here is from genome assembly GCA_963743015.1 of uncultured Alphaproteobacteria bacterium. Lineage (GTDB taxonomy): Bacteria > Pseudomonadota > Alphaproteobacteria > Rhizobiales > Kaistiaceae > CAVSRC01. The sequence goes on along the minus strand of CAVUOD010000027.1, from coordinate 11,079 downwards.
TGTTGTGGAGAATCTACCGGATCACGATCGCGAGCGCGTCTACCAGGATTTTGAGCACGCCGACATACTCAGCGATGAGCCGGGTCAGCTGGCAATCCGGTCGCTCTTTGCAGACAATGCCCCCTTCATACAGGCCGTCGAGGGCCTGGACAGCAGTGAAGCTCGCAGCCTCGTCGCCTTGATGGAGAACGAGACTATCTTTCGCAAGGCGCTGACTGCCCGGCTCGCTGACAGGTTTCGCACTGGACGGAGTTGGAGTGGATTCCGAGTGCCCCGCGCCCCGAGCGGCGATGCAAACTGGACCGGAGCCGGATTTGCCGGTTTCGAAGCGGACCTCCGTTCGATCTTCAACAAGTTGGACGGAAGTGGCCGTAGGCTCAGCATCGATAGGTTCGATCGCGATAGCCCAGACGGTTTGCGGCGGATCATTCAATACACGGTATTCGTCGAAGGATTGCCTGAAGCCTTCAACGAATTCAAAGCTGAAAAGCTCGTGCCGCGCGCCCGTCGCCCCGTTTTTGAGGCGGCGCTTTGCCACGATCCCGCGCTGGGCACGATCGACGTCGTCAGCAGAGGCGGTCGCCCGGCCCGGTTGGACATCGCTCGAGCTTTCATATTTCGCCTGCTGGGCTCGACGGGAGATCCTACGGCCGTTCAACTTCGAAGCGTCTATCTCGATCCGCTGAAGTCCAGGATGCCTTTTGCCAGCGATTCAGGCGACGGCCTGCGGCACGTGGCCGTCACCCTTCTTCGCCTCAGTGATGCCGATGGCAGCTTTGGGCGGATCACCCTGGAGGTGGGAAGCGGGGCCGAGGACGATGACATCTGGACCCGCACTAGCGAGTGGTTCGAGGACTTTGATCCATTGTCCTATGCCAACTGGTCGGTCACGCGGGCGACCCTCAGAATCGAGTTCCATCCCGAGAACGAGGGTGGACCGGCGAAGGTCGTGACCGTGGACTTGCGGACGCCGCACGGCACGAATCTAAAGGACCTGCCGCGGCGCTACGCAACGATCGTTGAGAAGAACCTGCTTCGTTGGGGCCTTTTGCAGGATGCAACCACCTAAGCCGAGCAGAGACGCGGCAGATCTACTCAATCTCGTCTGCGACCTGATCGAACAGCCACGAGAAAGGATAGGCGCGAGCTTCTTGGAAGTCCGCGGTGGCGATGCGGGACATCTAGTCGCCATGGGACTTGTGCGGCCGGGATTGGCTCCAACAACGATAGCTTGTCGCGCTTGCGATGAGGATCACTCCGCAACGCCCGAGTTCGACGGCATCGCGGGGCGTTATTTCTATTTTTGTCCGGTCGCCGGGCGGGTCGACATTGAACTGCGCGATCTAGAAACCCTAGAGATCAATGCACGGGCGATCGTCGACCTGTTGGTCGCCGCCTTTCCCGTGGTACCCGCCATCGGTCGGGAACTCGTGCCTGGCAAAGCTTGGCACCTAGGCGAGGCGGTCGTCGGCGGAACCTCACTTACGTTGATCTTCGCCCGTCGTATTGGAAGCCAACGGGCTTTCGGCGCGCTGGCGAGAGCGGTTGCCACGGTGCCGGCGACTGAGATCGGAATGATCTTAACGAGCAGCCTGCTGCCCGATCCACAGTTGACGCTACCAAATCACTACACAGTCATCGGCCTTCGCGATATCGCGAGCATGGAGGGCAGCCGCGTCGAGATAAATCGAGGCCGGATTGCGGCCCATATCAGGGCATTGCGTCGGAGTCGCCCGCGACTTCGTGCCGGTGGCGGCAGACCGTCGTACGAGAGCCTCATTGCCGAAGCTTACGACCGCCGACGCCAACGCGACAAACCTTTCGTGTCGATATCAGCGGAAGCGCGGGCGATCGTCTCTGAGCTGGCTGATGCCTATCAGGACCGGGAGCCTCTCGGCGTGAGCACGGTCCGCAAGCATCTGCAGAAGTTGCGATCACCCACGTCTTGAAATTGCTCGATTGCTCAAAACTGAGCAGCGTTTTTTGAGCAGCCCAAGAAGCCGATGTTCGCCCTTATTCGAGCGCAACCGAGTGGGGAAGCATAAACGTGCGCGAACATCAGGAATTTAGGGATTCGACTGGTGTCCTTGCTGTTGCACCAGCAGAGGCGGCGCGCCTAGCGGGAGTTGGCCGAACGACCATCTACGAGGCGATCGGCGCTGGGGCGCTCAAGAGTGTCAAGATCGGCAAGCGCCGGCTAATCACCATCGAAGCACTGAGGGCGTGGCTGCTTGCTCACGAGGTTGCCGCGTGACCACGTCTGCCGCAGCGGCCCTCGCACAGGCGCTCCGCGGGCGCAGGACCGGCAGTACCTGGATGGCCCGCTGCCCGGCGCACGATGATCGAAGCCCGAGCCTTTCGATCAGTTCAAACAAGGACGGCAAGGTGCTGGTGCGCTGCCACGCAGGCTGCGACCAGCGCGACGTGATCGCAGCCCTTCGGGCGCGCGGCTTGTGGCAAACGTCCGGGCGGACCTCGGGGATAGCCCGCAACCATCCGCACCGGATCGTCGAAGAACCCGACGTCGAGGCCCTGAAGCGCAGCGAGGCGGCGCTGACGATCTGGCAGGCGTCGCAAGCGGCCGAGGGAACGCCTGTAGCAACCTATCTCCGTTCGCGTGGGCTCGAACTTCCGGCTTCGGCCGCCTTGCGCTTTCACGCCGACCTGAAACATCCCTCGGGCGGCCTCTGGCCAGCGATGGTGGCGCTCGTGACGCATGGTGCCAGCGGATCGCCAATCGCCGTTCACCGCACCTTCCTTGCCCGCGACGGAATCGGCAAAGCACCGGTCGAGCCGACAGAAATTGATGCTCGGACCATGTCGCGGCGGCGTGGTCCGGCTCGCTGCGCCGGCCCACGTGCTCATGGTCGGCGAAGGCATCGAGACCTGCCTTGCCGCCATGCAGGCAACGGGACAAGCGGCATGGGCGGCTCTATCGACTTCTGGCCTTCGCGGCCTCGATCTGCCGCGCAAGGTTCGCGATCTGATCGTGCTCGCCGATGGCGACGACCCCGGAGAAGCTGTGGCGCAGGAGTGCGCCCGGCGCTGGAAGCGGGAGGGCCGGCGCGTGCGCATCGCCCGCCCGCCGCAGGGCATGGACTTCAACGATCTGCTCCTTCGCGCGCCTCATATCCTGGAGGCCGCGGGATGAGCACCTTGAGCACCGGCGGCAATGACGATCCGATCTGCGCCGCCATCGACGCCGCCGAGGAAGTCCGGGACCCGCTGGAGGGCCTCGTCGAAAGGACCGCCGCCGACGCCGGTGCGGCCTTCGTGCCGGAAGTGATCGAACGGCTCGTAGCGTTGAGGCGGGACGACCGTGCCGCTTTCGAGGGATTGCGGGCCCAGTTGAAGAAAGCCGGATGCCGGGTGACGACGCTCGATGACGTGATGGCAGAGGAAGGCGGCGAAGCCGGAGGGCGCGGACCGACTCAGGCCGATATCCTGATCGAACTCGCGCAATCCGCCGAGCTGTTCCACACTCCGGACCGTGTCGGCTTCGCCGACCTCGACATCAACGGCCATCGCGAGACCTGGCCGATCCGCGCCAAGGGCTTTCGCCGCTGGCTCGCCCGCCGCTTCTTCGAAGAGACCGGCGGCGCGCCAAGTTCGGAGGCGCTGCAATCGGCGCTCAACGTGATCGAGGCCAAGGCGCATTTCGATGCGCCGGAACGGCAGGTCCATATCCGCGTCGGCGGGCTCGACGGCCGGCTCTATCTCGACCTCGGCGATGAAACATGGCGGGCGGTGGAGATCGACGCCACCGGCTGGCGGGTGATCGACAATCCGCCCGTCCGGTTTCGCCGCGCTGCCGGGATGCAGCCATTGCCGGTGCCGATGGCCGGTGGGTCGATCGAGAACCTGCGGTCATTCCTCAATGTGCGTTCGGACAATGACTTCGTCTTGGTGGTCGCCTGGGCACTGGCTGCGCTGCGCAATCGCGGTCCCTATCCGGTGATCGTCCTGTCGGGCGAGCAGGGATCGGCGAAGTCCACTTTTTCGGCGATCGTTCGGTCGTTGCTCGATCCCAACACCGCGCCGTTGCGGGCCCTGCCGCGCGAGGATCGTGACCTCTTCATCGCCGCCAGTAACGGCCATGTGCTGGCCTTCGACAACGTATCGGGTCTGCCGGCGTGGATTTCCGACACGCTTTGTCGCTTGGCGACCGGTGGTGGCTTCGCTGTGCGCCAGCTTTACACCGACCAGGACGAAGTGCTGTTCGACGCCGCGCGGCCGGTGATCCTCAACGGCATCGAGGAGATAGTCACCCGGCCCGACCTCGCCGACCGCGCCGTGTTCCTGACGCTGGAGCCGATCCCCGAGGACCGTCGCCGGCCAGAGGCAGAACTCTGGGCCGCATTTGAGGCCGCGCGCCCGCGCATTCTCGGTGTGCTGCTCGACGCGGTGGTGAAGGGGCTAGCCGAGCTGCCGCGCACAAAGCTCGATAGGCTCCCGCGCATGGCGGATTTCGCCCTGTGGGCGACGGCCTGCGAGACAGCCATCTGGGCGGCCGGCACCTTCATGGCGGCCTTTGACATCAATCGTAGAGACGCGGTGGAGGGCGTGATCGACGCCGACCCGATCGCCACTGCCGTGCGCGCCATCTTGGCGACGCGGACGGTGTGGACGGGGACGGCCTCGGACCTTCTGGGCGCCCTTGCAGAGGTAGTGGGCGAGCGGGTTGCCAAGTCCAAGACTTGGCCTGATGGCCCCCGGGCGCTGGCGGGCCGCTTACGGCGGGCGGCGACCTTCCTGCGCAAGATCGGCATCGAGATCGGCTTCGAGCGCGAAGGCCGGGCACGGACCCGCACCATCAGCATCACCGCGATCCAGACTTTTTCGACGCCAGAAAAGCCGGGGGCAGAACCGTCCGCACCGTCCGCATCGTCCGCCCCCATGCCGAAATCCAATCCGGCCAATGGCTTCGCGGCTCAGTCCGTGCGGACGGTAGCCCGCGTTGCGGACGGTAGCGGCAATGGCAACGCTCCGACCGTCCGCACCAACCCCTTGAAAAACAATGCGGGGACCGCTGCGGACGGTGCGGACGCAAATCCCCCGCCCCAATCTGCGCCGGAAAAAGCAGGGGTTCCGGGCTGGAGTACGCGGCTGTGAGCGCGGAAGAGGCTCTCAAGGCGGCCCGCGCCGCCGGTGTGGAACTCGCACTCGATCGCGACGACCTAGTGCTGAATGCGGCCTCGGCACCACCGGCCGCCGTACTCGATGCGCTCTCCCGGCACAAGGCAGAGATCATGGTCTTGCTTCGGCCGGCCGAAGACGGCTGGTCGGCGGAGGACTGGCAGGTCTTCTTAGATGAACGCGCGGGCATCATCGAGTTCGATGGCGGACTGCCACGTGCGGAGGCCGAGGCCCCGGCCTTTGCCTGCTGTATCGTCGAATGGCTGAACCACAACCCTGAACGCTCGCCGGCCGGGCGCTGTCGCGGATGTGGCGATCGGGAACACGCCCACGATCCGCTGCTGCCCTTCGGCACCGAACCCAACGGCCACGTCTGGCTGCATTCGCGCTGCTGGCCCGCTTGGTACGAGGCTCAGCAAGCCAAGGCTGTGTCCGCGCTGACGGCAATGGGGATCAGTGCGCCAGAGTGGGAGGAGCGATCCAAGCATCCGCCATCTGATGCGACCAGAGAGTTGCACACCGCGAAAACCCAATTTGCCTTCCAGCGGCAAATGAACGGAGGCTGATCCATGTCGAACATCATCACCGGGAGGCAATTGCGAGCAGCGCGTATCCTCGCGGGTCTCACCCAGAAACAACTGGCGAAAGCAGTCGGCGTTCACGAACGCGCCGCGCGCTATTGGGAATTGAAAGAAAGCAAAGCCCCGACATCGACGCCGAGCTCGCTCGAAAAGATCGAGGCGGCTTTGCGCAATCACGGCGTAATTGTATTTGCGACACCGACCGCCGGTGTGCGGCTTGCTACTGACGTTGCCCCTCAGAGGGTAATTCGAGACCAGAACTGACAGGGCGACCGCATGAGAAAGCTATTTGCCTTCAGGCGGCAGTGTCAGATTTGCCAAGCGATTTCGATTATTCGGCGACCAAAAACGGAGTGATAGATGGCGCGCTATGCAGGTAGCGGAAAGGCCACCGTTGAGAGTTGCCGATCCATCGACGTGCTGGAATGGCATCGGCGTGGCTATCTCCGGATGCCGCGGTGGTTTTCCTGGGCCTGGACCAGGGACGGCGAGCGGGTGGCATCCATCAACGTCGAGACCCAACGCCATTCCTTGACGCTGAAATACCGAAGCCGCTCATATGGCGAGGATTGGAGCGACGTGGAGCAGCGCGTCGCTATCGCCTGGACGCCCTGCCGGTTGGGTGGCGAACGGCCGTGGTTTGTCTGCTCGGTGTACTCAAACGGCGTGTATTGCGGTCGCCGGGTCACCAAGCTGTACGGTGCCGGGCGTCTGTTCGCCTGCCGTCACTGCTATCGACTTGCCTACGCGAGCCAGCAGGAATCGGCGCATCAGCGCGGGCTCGGGAAATCGCAAAAGATCAGAATGCGACTGGGCGGAAGCCCAAACATGCTTGAGGAGTTTCCCGACAAGCCGAAAGGCATGCATTGGCGGACCTATGAGCGTTGGCGTCGCGTCCATGATGCCGCCGAAGAGCGATCAACCATTGGCCTCATGGGTTTTGTGGAACGGCTGGGCCGCCGATCATCCCGGCGCGCCTGATTTTGAACTGAGAAAACTGACCATGACAAGAATGACGCCCACATTGCCGGCCGAAACTGGCGGCACCGAGATCACCCGCTTCAACGCGCTGCGGCATGGCGTGCTGTCGCGCTACACCGTTCTGCCTTGGGAAAATGCCAGCGAATATGAAGCGATCGTGTCGGCGCTCGTGGCCGAGCACACACCGCAGGGACCAACCGAGGAGCATCTGGTCGAGGAGATCGCTGGCATCGTATGGCGCAAGCGCCGACTGCGCCTCGCAGAGGCTGCCGCCCACCGGCAAGGGCTGGACGCGCATCGGCTTCGTACCGCGAGACCGTCAAAATAGCGCTAGTGCATCTCGACGCGAGCGGCCAGTCCGAACGGGTCATTGATGCCATTCGGGCCACCTCGGCCGACACTGAAGCCGAAAAAGCCGATATGTCAGCCGACGAAGCCATGACACGCCGCCGCTGGACGGAAACTCCGGTCGGGCTACGCCCTCCCTGCGTTCCCGCCCAGCGGCGTTCTCATCCTGATTGACGCTGACCTCTCATCCTGATCGCCGCGCCGCACGCGGATTTGGGGCTTAGTGAGGATCGGGTCTTGAGTGACGGTTGGTCACGATTGAGACCTGTATCCTGCCTATGTCTGGACCTGATACTTCGGATCGCTTCATCATCACGGCCGATCGCGCGGCACCTCGATCTCGATCTTGCCGGTGTCGGTCAGCACCGTCTTCTTGCCGTAGCCGTTGCGGCTGTTCCCGCCACCCTCGCCAGCGTCGAGATGATGGTCCATCTCGCCGTTCAGCGCCCGCTCGGCCAGAGCCTTCTTCAACGCGTCGAGAAGCCGTCCTTGTCGAATGCCGTCTTGGCATCTGCCCCGGCCAGTAGCTGATCAAGTATCCCCTCGGGGATCGTCGGTGGCTTGCGTCGTGCCATGCGATGTCTCCTTCGTTCTCATCGTCATGGCCCTCACACGAAATTTCCGACAGCCCCGTTCCCGGCGCCAGCACCGGGACCGGTGTGTCGTCGGCCAAGAGCCTGTCAGCGCTCATCACCTCGCGCGCGAGAGCATTGACCAGCGGACGGAGCAGCCAAGCCGCCGTGCCCACCCAATCGGCCATCGTCGAGCGATCCAGATCGACACCCTCAGGGGTCTCGGCTTGGCGATAGAGGGGAAGGTGATCGGCATATTTGCCGACCAGCAATGAGCAAGCAGCCCCGGTCCGGCCCCCCACCGCGCCGAACTGGTCGAACAGAGTATGGACGGCGCCCGCCTCCGTGAGCTTCTCGCGAAACAGCCAGATATGGTGGGACGTCGGGAATGCGGTCGGACAGGTTCAGACCCAGGCACCGCATGAACGACAGGCGATCGTTGATCAAGAACTCTGTGCGTTCGTCGGACAGGTTATTAGCGGCCTGGATGACCAATACCTTGAAAATTGTGACGGGATCGAACGACGGCCGGCCGCGTTGCGCGTCACGGCGGCGTGAAACGCTTCGAGCTGATCGCCCAAGGTCGCTCACCGCGTCCGGAGATCGTCAACGTCGAAAAACCGGGATGGCCACATACTTTTCGATACTGATCGAATTCGCGCCTTCGGTCACGGAGTTCATCGTGGGGGCATCCATTGCAAACCATCCCCAACGCTCTTAGCATGAGTTCTATGATCATCCGTTCGCCGAGGTCGAAGGCCGACGACCCGACGACAACTTTCTACAGTGTGCGCAGAATTATGAATTCTCTTTACGGGCGCGACACCATCACGGATACTGCTCTAGAAAAGAGATATTTCCGACTATTCTTGTTGACATTGTTAGTGATTTGCTTTGGGCAATTGTTTTTCGTTTTTGCTTACGGATATTCGGCGACGATCCTTGACGCCTTTGGCTTCCGCCAGTCACAGACTGCGTTATCGGCCTATTGGATCGAACATGGCGGTCCTGCCATCCTTTACGAAACACCGGTTATCGGTGCCCCTTGGGCGATTCAGTTCGAATTTCCCTTCTATCAATGGATCGTCGCCGCGTTGCAGCGTCTCTCCGGGATACCGATGGATCAGAGCGGCCGGATCGTCTGCCTGTTTTTCTTTGTTTTGACCTTATTTCCACTGAAGCGCATTGTCCGGTACGTCTATGACGACGATAACGCATTCCTCGTCGTCGCAATATTACTTTTAGGCTCACCGTTATATCTGTTCTGGTCTCGAACATTCATGATCGAGTCGGTGGCATTATTTAGTTCAGTGATGTTCATCGATTGCGTCATCCGCTGGATTCAGACGCGGTCAGCAGTGGCACTAGCCGGCACGTTTGTCTTCGGGTCGATCGCCGCGCTGCAGAAGGTGACGACGTTCGTGCCCGCGGCAGTCGTGGCTTGCCTTTTCGTGCTCGTGGCGATCTTCGGCGAAACATCCGATCGTCAAAGGCGCCGCTTCTCATTTGCCCAATTGATCCGGTCATTCCTTCGGTATTCGCCGTTGGCTCTGAGCGTGATCGCCGCTCTGGTCATCCTCACCATCTGGGTCAAGATCTCCGACCATGTGAAAGAGCTGAATCCGATCGGCAGGAATCCGACGTCGGCTGCATTGGGAGCATGGAACTTTGGCACCTGGTCGATGCGCACCAGCGCGGCGTTCTGGAAAGTCGTCGTCAACCGCATGTTGCCAGAGGCTCTCGGACCGGTAACTGGCGTCGCCGCCGTTGCGGGTGCCGCTTTCGCGCTACAGCCGCGCTGGGCGGGTCGGGCAGCGCTGGTCGCCTCAGGATTCTTGGGCGGCATTCTAATTTTCACCACTCTCAATTTTGTTCACAACTACTATCAATATTCGATCTCAATCTACCTCATCATGGTGGCAGGCTTTGCTATCTATGAGATCAGCGTCCACCGCGCGTGGCTCGCGGCTGTGGCAGTATTGGTGCTGCTGGCAGGCCAGGAATCAATTTTCTATTTGGGTAATGACGAGACGGACTATTACCAGCTCCTCAAGGCGGGGACGGAATTGCAGCATGGCCGTACCATGCAGATTGCGGATTATGTCGAGGCGAATACAGCCGAGAATAGCGTGGTGATTGGCTTTGGCTTCGACTGGTCGTCCGAACTCCCCTACTACGCGCACCGCAGGGGCTTGATGCTGCCCAACTGGATTGTGGACGACCGCTTGACGGCGGTTCTCGACAAACCGACGCAGCCCATCGGCGGTCTTCCCGTGGGCGCCATCGTCATCTGCCCGACCACCATGCCAGCGGCGCAAGCGGCTTTGTTGGCCGGCAACGCAACCCTAGCGAACGCACTAACCCAGATGAAGAAAACGACGATTTCTGACTGCGACGTCTATCTACCCTAGGACATGGCCTGCCGCAGGCGCGGACCTACACGCAGCCGGCCTTGGGCAAAGCTCGAAAGGGCCGAGCGAGAGGCGGCACGGTGAAATTCGTGCGGGCCAACCACGGTGATTTGAGTCGTTTGGCGTCGCTGCAATTGGAAGGTTTGGCGGATAGACATTGGAGTGGTATTGCGTTGATGCGATGAAGTCATGTCAGCTTAAGTCCTGAGTCTTGGCCTCGTTCATGAACACCGATCTCTCTGCCAGCCATCCTCTAGTTGTCGATCTCGATGGCACCTTGCTGCGGGTCGACAGCCTGGTCGAGATGTTCGTGGTCAACTTGCTGCGCCAGCCATGGACGACCTTGGTCGCTTTGTTGGCGCTGCTCAAGGGCCGCGCCGCATTCAAGAAGCGTATCGCTGAAGTCAACCTAATGGACGTGACGCTGTTTCCCATCCACAAGGAACTGACGGCCTATCTGCACGAGCAGAAGGCGAAGGGGCGCAAGCTTTTTCTCGTCACCGCCGCCGATCAGGACATGGCCAACACGATCGCCCGGCAGCTCGACATATTTAGCGGCACCACCGGTTCGGTCGCAGGCCGTAACCTTAAGGGAACCCACAAACTCGCTTATCTGGAGCAGCAGTTCCCCGACGGCTTTTCCTATGCCGGCGATAGTCCCGCGGATATCCCGATCTGGCGCGTCGCGCGTTCGATCATCCTTGTCGGCGCCAACGGTGCGATCCGGCGCGCGGTGGCCGACCTCGGGGATCGCATCGAGCGCGACTTTCACACCGAACGCGCCGGGCCGCGCGCCTGGCTGAAGGCACTGCGCATCCATCAGTGGTCCAAGAACCTGCTATTGTTCATGCCGCTGTTGCTTGCCCACAAGTATGGCGAGTCCGGCGCCGTCATCAACGCCCTGCTCGCCTTTCCCTTGATGGGCCTCGTGGCTTCCGGCACCTATCTGATCAACGACCTCAGCGATCTCGATGCCGACCGGGCGCATCCGACCAAGCGCAACCGTCCCGTTGCCTCGGGGGTCATCGGTGCGGGCAGTGCCCTCGTTGC
>CAVUOD010000026.1:0-10449 GCA_963743015.1 uncultured Alphaproteobacteria bacterium | reverse complement strand
ACCTGCAGGGCGACGACGAGACGGTGTTCTTCGAGGCGTGAGGCTCATGCGATCACAACCCTCGGTCGGTAACGGTTTGCTAACCATAAAGAGCGAGGATTCCTGCTGCGAACCGCGTCGTTTTCCCGCCGCAATTGGGGCCTCGATAGGAACCCATGCAGGCCCGAATCGGCGCCTGCACCGACGTTCCTGAACAAGGGATACCGGTTTCCTGAGACGAAGGCTCGTTTTCCCGAGGGGAAACGGGCCTTCGCACTTTTTGGGCGCGGTGCGCCACCACGCCAAGACTGCGATGGGCATGAAAAAGCCGGGCGGCAGGAGCCGCCCGGCTGAAGGCATTTGCGACGACCGCGGATCGCCTAGAACGGCAAATCCGGGAAGTACCACTCCTTGGCATTGTCCTTGGTGATCAGCGTGGCATCGAGGATGTAGCTGCCCTGCACCGGGACCTGGTCGAAAAGGTGCGCGGCAGTCAGTTCGAGCGCGGTGCCGACCATCGACGGCGGATAGGCGACGTCCACCGGGACCATCTTGTCGCCGTCCATGACCTTCTTGACCATGTCCTTCATGCCGGCGCCGCCGATGATGTACTGGATATCGGTGCGCTTGGCCTGCTCGATCGCCTGCAGCACGCCCACCGTCATGTCGTCGTCCTGGCACCAGACGACGTCGATCTTCGGATACTTGGTCAGGTAGTCCTGCATGACCTTGAAGGCGTCGTCACGGTTCCAGTTGCCAAACTGCTTCTCGAGCACCTTGACGTTGGAACCCTTGATCGCCGCATCGAAGCCGTCCTGGCGCTGCTGATCGATCGGGATCGGCAGACCGCGGATAACCGCGACCTCGGCATTCGGGGTATGCGCCTTGATGTATTCGCCGGCGACGGCGCCCAGCGCCGGATTGTTGCCGGCGACGTAGAGGTCACGCACCGAGGTGTCGTTGTTGCTGGGCGCACGGTCGACCAGGGTGACGAAGGTGCCCTTCGCCTTGACCTGCTTGATGGCGTTGACCAGCGGATCGGGATCGGACGGCAGGATGACCAGCGCGTCCATGCCCTGCGTGCTGAGATCCTCGAGCGCGTTTGCCTGGGTGGCGGCATCCGGCGACGTCTTCACGATGACGTTGAGGTTCGGATACTCGGCCATCAGCAGCTTGGCGACACGATTGGCGTGGAACACCACGCCGGCCGTCCAGCCGTGGTCGGCGGCCGGAATCGACACACCGATGGTTTTCTTGTCGGCGGCTTGGGCGACGCTCATCAGAGCCGCCATCGCGACCGCCGCACCGATCATTGCTTTACGCATCATTGTCTCCCCACGATGTTCAGGGCCTATTTCGTTCCCATGCCGGGCGACCCAGTTGACCCGGCATTTCGCTTATCGCCGCATCAGCGACCGCTGGACCAGCATGGCGATAATTATGATCGCGCCCTGGATGGCGGCAATCAGGTACTCGCTGATGAAGTTGGACAGCAGCATGATGTTGCCGACGATTTCGAGGATGAACGCTCCGGCGATGGTTCCCCAGATGCGCCCGACGCCGCCGCGCAGCGCCGTTCCGCCGACGACCACCGCGGTGATCGCCTGCAATTCCCACAGCGTGCCCGTGGTCGCCGAGGTCGACCCCAGGCGCGGCACGTAGAGCAGCACCGCGATCGCCACGCACAGCCCCTGGATGACATAGGTGATGGTGCGCACCCGGTTGACCGGAATGCCGGAATAGCGCGCCACGTCCTCGTTCGAGCCGACCGCCACCACGTGCCGGCCATAGGGCGTGCGGTAGAAGATGAAGGCGCCGAGCGCGGCGGTGGCGAAGATGACGATGACCGGGATCGGCACGCCGAACAGGGAGCCGAAATAGGCCGGCCGGTAGAGCGACTGGATGTCCATCGAGCGCAAGGTGATGGCGCCGCCCTGCGACAGCCAGGTCGTCAGCCCGCGGAAGATGCCCATCGTGCCGAGCGTCGCGATGAACGGCTCGATCTTGCCGACGGTCACGATCAGCCCGTTGAACAGGCCGCACAGCCCGCCGAGCACGATCGCCAGCGCCATGGCGGCGACCAGCATCGTGGCCGAATCGCCGATGGCGCCGCTGTTGAGGAACATGATCATCAGGCTGGCGACGAAAGCGGTCATCGAGCCGACCGACAGGTCGAGCCCGCCGGCCGAGATCACGAAGGTGCCGCCCACCGCGACGATGGCGATGAAGGCGCTGCGCGTGATGACGTTGACGAGATTGCCGACGCTCAGGAAGTTGTCGTTGGTGAAGGTGCCGGCGAAGAGCAGCAGGGCCAGCGCCAGAAACGGCGCCAGCGCCGCCATGTTGATACGGCCGCCCAATGAGAAATCCGGCCGCGCCTTGGTCGCTGTATCGGTCATTCAGCCCCGCTCTCCATTCCCATCGCCGCCTGCTCGCCGGAGACCCCGGTCGCGTAGACGACGATGTTCTGTTCCGTCATCTGCTCCCCCGCCACCTCGCCGACGATGCGCCCGCCGCGCATCACCAGGATGCGATGGCACACGCCGATCAGCTCCTGCATCTCCGACGAGATGACGATGACCGCCTTGCCCTTGGCGGCGAGCGCGGTGATGAACTCGTAGATCTGCTGCTTGGTGCCGATGTCGATGCCGCGCGTCGGCTCGTCGATGACGACGATCTCGGGTTCGAGCAGCATCATCTTGGCGAGCAGCAGCTTCTGCTGGTTGCCGCCGGAAAGCTGGCCGGCGAGCATGTCCTTGCGCGGTGCACGCACGTCGAATTCGCTGATCGCCGCGTCGAGGGCGGCGTTCTCCTTGGCCCGGTCGAGAACCATGCCGCGGGCGAAGTGCGCCAGCGCGGCGAGCGTGAGGTTGGTCGACAGGTCGCTGTTGAGCAGCAGGCCCTTACCCTTGCGGTCCTCGCTCAGATAGACGATGCCCTCGTGCATGCTCTCGCGCACATTGTGAAACGCGATCGGCGCCCCCTTGAGCCTGATTTCGCCGTGATGCGGCCTCAGGCCGACGACACCTTCGAGCAGCTCGGTGCGCCCCGCCCCGATCAGGCCGGCAAAGCCCAGGATCTCCCCGCGCCTGACGCTGAACGACGCATCGGCGGCAAAACCGGGGACGCTCAGATCGCGCACTTCGAGCACGGCCTCGCCCTCCGGCTCCGCGGCGCGTTGGGGATAGAGATGCGACATGTCGCGGCCGACCATGAGGCCGGCGATATCGACCGGCTTCAGCTCGGAGGTCGGCCGAGTGGCGATGAAGTGTCCATCGCGCAGCACGGTCACGCGATCGGATATCGCTTTGACCTCCGCCAGACGGTGCGAGATGTAGAGTACCGGCGTGCCCTTGGCACGCAGGTCGTCGATCACCTTGAGCACCGATTCGGTCTCGAACGGGGTGAGCGACGCCGTCGGTTCGTCGAAGATGACGGCACGATGCGGCACGTTGAGGGCGCGCGCGATCTGCACCAGCTGGCGCTGGGCGATCGACAGCGTCGAGACGATCGCCCGCGGGTCGATATCGGCGCCAAGCCCCTGCAGCACCTCGCTGGCGCGGGCGTTCATCGCCCGGTCGTCGACGACGAAGCCGCGCTTGATCTCCCGGCCCATGAAGATGTTCTGGGCAACGCTGAGGTGCGGCGCCAGCAGGATCTCCTGGTGGACCAGGACGATGCCGTGATGTTCGGCATCCACCGGGCCGGAGAAGCGAACCGTACGGCCGTCGAGCGCCACGCTCCCGCCGGTCGGCTGCAGGTGGCCGGCGAGGATCTTCATCAGGGTGGATTTGCCGGCACCGTTCTCGCCGACGAGCGCATGAACCTCGCCGGGCATGAGATCGAGCGTAATGCCGAAAAGGACCTGGACCGGCCCGAACGACATGTCGATCGCCCTGGCAGACAGGGCCGGCTCGACGGGTGAACCGTTGGTCTGAATCATCGCCTCCCGCGTCGCCCGCTTCTTGTTCTTGCCCGGCGGTACGCAACCCTTTCGTAGCATTAATCATGGTCACGTAAAAAATACCCGTCAAGCACAGCCGCAGCGCTGCGCACACCGGAAGACGGACCAAATGCCGCGTGACGCAACCGCAGCGAGCGGCAGGGTCCGCAAACCGACCGCAACGCTTGCCTCGCCGACGGCCACCAGCGCGACGGCGATGCGACGCCAGAGCCTCGGCCGGCCGGTCAGGCCGCCACCCTCGCTCCTGCCCATGGGGGCCGCAGATTCCATAGAAATCGGCGCAATCTGATTCCTTCTCTTTCAGGGTCTCTTCAGCCGGCACGGCTAGACATGGCATTGACAGATTTCAAAGGAGGGTGCCGTGCCTCCCGGGTTGCACGCGGCGATTCACGGAATCATTTCGCGGTTCGCCGCAGAGCGCAGCGGCAATGTCGCCGCGATCTTCGCCATCTCCTGCATTCCCGTGATCGCCGCCATGGGCGTCGCCGTGGACTACACGCGCGGCTCCGAAGCCAACTCCACCATGCAGGATGCGCTCGACGCCGCCACTCTGGCGCTCTCCCGCCGTTCCGATCTGTCGACCCTGACCGAGGTCCAGATTCAGCAGATCGCCGAGGACTACTTCAACGCCAACTTCCACAACAGCGAGATCAAGGATCTGGCGCTGACGGCGTCCTACACGCGCACTCGGGCCGTCGGTGACGATCAGCGCCAGCGGCAAGCTGCCGACCGACTTCATGGGAGTTCTCGGCAAGGAATTCATGCCGGTCGGCCGCTCCTCGACGACGGTCTGGGGCGAAGCGCGGCTGAGAGTCGCCCTGGCGCTCGACAATACCGGGTCGATGGCCTCGTCCAACAAGCTGACCGCGCTCAAGACGGCGACGCACAACCTGCTCGACCAGCTCGAGAACGCCGCCACCATCGACGGCGACGTCTACGTGTCGATCATCCCGTTCGTGAAGGACGTCAATGTCGGCAGCGCCAACTACGATCAGAGCTGGGTGAAATGGGACGGCAGCGCCAGCAAGGACGCCGACCTGTGGGACAAGTGGAACGGCACCTGCAGCGGCGGCAGCTACGCCTCCTACTACCACAACGAGTCCAGTTGCGAGAGCCACGGCTACACTTGGACGCCCGCCACCCACAGCAGCACCTGGAACGGCTGCGTCATGGATCGTGACCAGAGCTACGACGCGCTCAACACGGCGCCGACGACATCCGACACGGCAACCCTCTTCCCCGCCGAGCAATACGCCTACTGCCCGGTATCGTTGATGGGCCTGAGCTACGACTGGACCGCCTTGAACAACAAGGTGGACGCCATGAGCGCCAACGGCTCCACCAACCAGGCGATCGGCCTGCAATGGGCCTGGCAGTCGCTGACATCCGCCCCCTTCTCGATACCGCCCATGGACGCCGGCCACCAGTTCAAGGAGGCCATCATCCTGCTCAGCGACGGCCTCAACACGCAGGATCGCTGGTATGGCAACGGCTACAGCACATCCACCCAGGTCGACGCGCGCCAGCAGATCCTGTGCAACAACATCAAGGCCACCGGTGTCATCCTCTATACCGTGCAGGTGAACACCACCGGCGATCCGACTTCGACGCTGCTCCAGGGCTGCGCCAGCTCCTCGGACAAGTTCTTCCTGCTCACCTCCGCCGATCAGATCGTGACGACCTTCCAGCAGATCGGCACGGAACTCTCCCAGTTGCGGATTTCGAAATAGGCCTGCCCGCGCGCCGCCGGGCGCCGGAACCTCCCCGGCCGGACAGCCATCCCCGCCCGCTGCCGTCCGCCGGCGTTCAACCTGCCGAGATTGATACAATTTGAATCACCTCTTTCAGGGTTTCTTTAGCCGGCAAGCCTAAACATGGCATTCGACAGACCTCGAAGGAGGGTGCCGTGCCTTTGATTTCCCGCGCGGCGATGCGCAGCCTCATTGCCCGCTTTGCGGTATCGCGCAACGGCAATGTCGCTGTGATTTTCGCCATTGCCTGCATTCCCGTGATCGCCGCCATGGGCGTCGCGGTGGACTATACGCGTGCGTCCCAGGCTACGACCGAGATGCAGGACGCACTCGACGCGGCCTCCCTGGCGCTATCCCGCCGAACCGAACCTGTCGACCATGTCGTCGGCCCAGATCCAGCAGTTCGCGGAAGACTATTTCAACGCCAACTTCCACAACACCGAGGTCAACAACCTGGTGCTGAACGCGTCCTACACCGCCACCGGGCCGTCGGTGACGATCAGCGCCACCGGCAAGCTGCCGACCGACTTCATGGGCGTCCTCGGCAAGGAATACGTGCCGCTCGGCCGGTCCTCGACGACGGTGTGGGGTGAAGCGCGCCTGCGGGTGGCGCTGGCCCTCGACAATACCGGATCGATGTCCTCCTCCGGCAAGATGACCGCGCTCAAGAACGCGACGAACAACCTGCTCGACCAGCTCAAGGGGGCCGCGGCGGTCGATGGCGACGTCTATGTGTCGATCATCCCGTTCGTCAAGGACGTCAACGTTGACGGTATCGACGGCACCAACCAGACCTACAAAGCGAACTGGATCAAGTGGGACGGCAACGCCTCGAAGGATGCCGACCTGTGGGACAAGTGGAACGGCACGCTGCAACTCCTCCTCCAGCAGCTGGTGGCGGCGGCGGCTGGGGCGGCTGGGGCTGGTACAGCAATCCCAGCAACTACCACGACGAGGCAAGTTGCGAGAACGCCGGCTACAGCTGGAATCCCTCGCCGCACAGCACCTGGAACGGTTGCATCATGGACCGTGACCAGAGCTACGACACGCTCAACACGGACCCGACGACGTCCAACGTGTCAACACTCTTCCCGGCCGAGGAGTACAGCGCCTGCCCGACGGCGATGATGGGCCTGAGCTACAACTGGACCGCCTTGAAGAACAAGGTGAGTGCCATGAGCCCGAACGGCTCCACCAACCAGGCGATCGGCCTGCAATGGGCGTGGCAATCGCTGACGGCGTCACCCTTCACGATTCCCGCCATGGACCCCAGCCGGGTCTACAAGCAGGCCATCATTCTGCTGACCGACGGTCTCAACACCCAGGACCGCTGGTACGGCAACGGCTCGAGCACCTCCACCCAGGTCGACGCGCGCCAGAAAATCCTGTGCGACAACATCAAGGCCGCCGGCATCACCATCTACACGGTGCAGGTGAACACCGGTGGCGACCCGACCTCGACGCTGCTCCAGGGCTGCGCCAGCTCCTCCGACAAGTTCTTCCTGCTCACCTCCGCCGATCAGATCGTGACGACCTTCCAGCAGATCGGCACCGAGCTGTCCGAGCTGCGCATCTCGCAGTAGCCGCACACGATCAGACGCCGCCGCGTCCCCGCGGCGGCGTCCTGATCGCCGACGGCAGAAGCCGTGGCGCCTCACATCTCGCCCTTGATCGCCTTGCGGTAGAGCACCGCGTAGTCGGCCGCCTTCACCGGTCGCGGATTGCCGCCGGTGGAGGGATCGTTCTCGGCCATCGGCGCGGCGTCGGCGATCATGTCCTCGTCGACCCCGATCTCCTTCAGCGTGTGCGGGATGCCGATCTCCTGGCGCAGCTTCAGCACCCATTCGATGACGCCATCGGTGCCCCCCTTGGGCAGATCGAGATAGCGGGCAAGCGCCGCCATGCGTTCGCCGATGGCCGGCGCGTTGTAGGTGAGCACATAGGGCATGACGACGGCGTTGGTGAGGCCGTGCTGGGTGCCGCGCAGGCTCGAGCACGGATGGCTCATCGAATGCATGGCGCCCAGCCCCTTCTGGAAGGCCACCGCCCCCATCGACGACGCGGCGAGCATGAAGGCGCGCGCCTCGATGTTCTTCCCGTCGGCCACGGCAACCGGCAGCCATTCCTTGGCAAGCCGCATGCCTTCCAGTGCGATCCCCTCGCCGAGCGGATGGAAGAAGGGGCTGCAATAGGCTTCCAGGCAGTGCGACAGCGCATCCATGCCGGTCCACGCCGTGATCTTGGGCGGCAGGCCGACGGTGAGCTCGGGATCGGAGATCACCACCTTGGCCAGCATCAGCGGGTGGAAGATGATCTTCTTGGTGTGGTCGCTGGGATCGGTGATCACCCCGGCACGGCCGACCTCCGAGCCGGTGCCGGCGGTCGTCGGCACGGCGACGATGGGCGCGATTCCCGCCGGGTCGGCGCGCGTCCACCAGTCCTCGCGGTCCTCGAAATCGAAGACCGAGCGCGACTGGCCGGACATGAAGGCAATGAGCTTGGCGACGTCCATGGCCGAGCCGCCGCCGAAGGCGATGACGCCGTCATGGCCGCCGGCCTTGTAGGCGGCAATGCCGTCATCGAGGTTCTTCAGCGTCGGATTGCCGTCGACCTTGGAGAAGACCGCGGCGGGAAAATTCGCCTTCTTCAGGATGGCGAGCGCCGTGGCGACGATCGGCAGGTCGACGAGGCCCGGATCGGTGACCAGCAGCGGCTTGGCGATGCCGGCCGCGGCGAGGGCTTCGGGCAGTTCGCCGATGCGGCCGGGACCGAAGCGGACAGCCGTCGGATAGGACCAGTTGGTGTGCAACGACGCGTATTGGTCGATCATGGTGACTCCGTGGGAATTGAATGTTGTGCCGGCTGCCAGATCATGGGCGTCCGCCCGCTGCGCTAGCCGGTCCGCGTCCTCAGATGGAAGCTCTTCGGCCGGGTCAGATGCTCGTAGCCGACCTTGGAGAGCGTGACGCCGCGCCCGGTCTGCTTGACGCCGACCCAGGCGAGAGCCGGATCGAGATAGTCTGCGCGGTTCATGAAGACCGTGCCGGTCTCGATCAGGTCGCCGATGCGCTCCGCTGCCTCCACGTCCTCGGTCCAGATCGATGCGGTCAGGCCGAAGGGCGAATCGTTCATCAGGCGCACGGCTTCCTCGTCCGATTTCACCTTCATGACGCCATGCGCCGGGCCGAACGTCTCGTCGGTCATGATCGCCATGGAATGGTCGACGTCGACCAGAAGTTGCGGCGCCAGATAGGGCGTGCCGACCCCTGCCTTGGCGAAACGGCTCTCGTCGATCAGCGGTTTGGCGCCCTGACGCTTCGCCGCCTCCACCTGGCCGCGCACGAAATCGGCCGCCTTGGTGCGCACGACCGGGCCGAGCGTCGTGTCCGGATCG
Organism: uncultured Alphaproteobacteria bacterium; assembly: GCA_963743015.1. Lineage (GTDB taxonomy): Bacteria > Pseudomonadota > Alphaproteobacteria > Rhizobiales > Kaistiaceae > CAVSRC01. Next base: position 1,361 of record CAVUOD010000026.1, on the reverse strand, counting down.
GCCGGCGAGCCGAGCGCATAGCCGTTGATGATGGCGACCGCCGCCTCGAGGAAGGCGTCGTAGGCATCCTCGTGGACGTAGATGCGCTCGGCCGCGCAGCATGACTGGCCGGAATTGAAGAAGCCGGCATCGACGACGTTCTCGGCGGTGAAGGCGATATTCGCGTCGGCCCGCACATAGACCGGGTCCTTGCCGCCGAGTTCGAGACAGGTCGCGGGAAAGTTGGTGGCGCCGGCGACGGCGGCCATGATCAGCCGCCCGCCTGCGGTCGAGCCGGTGAAGCCGACCTGATCGACGAGGCCGGAGCGGATCGCCCTGTCCGTGGTCTCGTGCGACATGTGGAGGAACTGGAAGACGCCCTCCGGCAAATTCGCCCTCTTGAAGCAGTCGGCGAAATGCTCCGCCACCAGAGCGGTCTGGCTGGAATGCTTCATGACCACCGTGTTGCCGGCCAGGATCGCCGGCAGCACCGCATTGAGCGCGGTCATGTAGGGAAAGTTCCACGCCGGCAGATTGAGCACCACCCCCAGCGGCTCGCGGCGGATATAGCGCTTGAAGCCCTCCTTCGGCCCGACATCGATGTCGGCGAGCATCTCCGGCGCCACCGCCAGCATGTAGCGGGCGCGCTCCTCGAAGCCGCGCATCTCGCCCGCTCCGTAGCGGATGGGGCGGCCCATCTGCCAGGCGAGCAATTCCGACACGCGCGGCGTATCGGCGACCATGGCCTCGGTAAAGGCGGTGCCGATCTTGACGCGCTCGGCGACCGGCACGTGGCGCCATTCACGCTGCGCCGCGCGGGCGCGCTCGAGCGTGGCACGCGCGGTCTTGTCGTCGGCCAGGGGCCGCTCGGCATAGACCGAACCATCGACGGGGGAAATGATCTTGAAGGTGGCGTTCATGGTTGTTCCATCGTCCGGCCGAGAAACCGCGATCGGCTACTTCGTTCTTGCCGTCGGGTGGCCGGGCTTCCGACGGCAGATTGCTAGTACCGTTCGAAGCCGCGTTTCAGCTCCCAGTCGGTGATCCGGCGATCGTATTCGAACTGCTCCCATTCGGCCGTATGGACGTAATGGTCGATGACCTCGTCACCGAAGGCAGCACGCAGCATCTTCGACTTGCCCATCAGCGCGGTCGCCTCGCGCAGCGTCTTGGGCACCTCGCGCAGGCGCTTGCCGACATAGGCGTCTCCCGCAAACTCCGGCTCGAGCGTCAGCTTCTCCGCGATGCCGGCGAGCCCGGCCGCGATCAGCGCCGCAAAGGCGAGGTACGGGTTGAGGTCGGCGCCGCCGATGCGGCACTCGATGCGGATCGCCTTGGAATGGGCCGCGCACAGGCGGAATCCGGCGGTGCGATTGTCGAGC
>CAVUOD010000025.1:0-4205 GCA_963743015.1 uncultured Alphaproteobacteria bacterium | reverse complement strand
TGTCGTGCCAGATCCGTGTCAGCGACGATCTCGACGGGCTCGTGGTCACCGTCCCCGAGCGCCAGGGCTGAGGGTCACGCCCGGCGCTGCTGCTTCTCCACGATCGCGCGCAGTGCGTCGTCGATCCGCGTCTGCCAGCCGTCGCCGTCAGCGCGGAAATGATCCAGCACATCGGGAGACAGGCGGATCGACACCAGAGTCTTGGTCGGTGCCTTCTGCGGCCCGCGTTCTCCACGCCGGCGCAACAGCGATTGGGGCAGCACGTCGGCTGCTGGCCGCATGCGCGCGAAATCGGCATCGGTCAGCGGCGGATTGTCCGGATCGGATTCGGCGGCGGCTGTGATTGCCGCATCTTCTTCCGGCGTCATGGCAGCCAATGCCGCTTGAGCGCGCCTACGCGCCGCTTTCCACTCGGCCGATCGCCTGGATGTACCGTCTGATTTCCCGGTCATTTGCCTTCCTCACGCTGATTACGTGTATCGCTTCGCCGCGGCGAGTGAACACCAGTGCATGGAGCCGCTTCCCGATGAACCCCAGCGCCATCTCGCGGACTTCTTCGTAGTCGAAGCAGTCGTCGACGACTGTGAATGCGGTCGCGAAGTTGAACTGCTCCACCTCCGCGAAGTCGATCCCATCTTGGCGATGTTCCGCTGCCGTTTCGCCTCGTCCCAGGTGAACACGTCGCTGCTCTTATTTAATCGTATCTACAATAAAATCGATGGCGGATGCATATGCGAAATTTGCTCCCGATCAAGCCGGTCTCGCAACAAAGTTGCTTTGATCCGCGGCATCTGGCGGATATGTGTCCGCCGCAGTTTCAGAAACGACCGGTGGTGGAATGGACGCAACGAACATGAGCGCCAATGGCAGTGGCGAAGTGATCGAGACCGACGTGATCATCGTCGGCGCCGGACCGGTCGGCCTGTTCGCCGTCTTCGAACTCGGCCTGCTCGATATCCGCTGCGCGCTCATCGATATTCTCGACCGGCCCGGCGGCCAGTGCGCCGAGCTCTATCCCGAGAAGCCGATCTACGACATCCCCGGCTATCCGATCATCACCGGCCAGGAGCTGGTCGAGAAGCTGATGGAGCAGATCCATCCCTTCAACCCGACCTTCCATCTCGCCCAGATGGTCGAGACGCTGGAGCGCCTGCCCGACGGGCGCTTCAAGCTCAGCACCGACTCCGGCACCACCTTTCTCGGCAAGGCGGTGGTGATCGCCGCCGGCGGCGGCTCGTTCCAGCCCAAGCGGCCGCCGGTGCCGGGCATCGAGGATTACGAGGGCACCTCGGTCTTCTATTCCGTGCGCCGCATGGAGGATTACCGCGACCACGACCTCATCGTCGTCGGCGGCGGCGACTCGGCGCTCGACTGGACGCTAAACCTTGAGCCGCTGGCCAAAAGCCTGACGCTCGTCCATCGCCGCGACGAGTTCCGCGCCGCGCCCGACAGCGTCAACAAGCTGCGCGCGCTGGTCGAGGCCGGCAAGGTGAAGCTCGCCATCGGCCAGGTGAGCGGGCTGAAGGGCGCGGGCGGTCAGGTCGCCGCCGCCACCATCAAGGACAAGGCGGGGGCGGAGAGCGAGGTCGTTGCCACCCGCATCCTGCCCTTCTTCGGCCTCACCATGAAGCTCGGGCCGGTCGCCAACTGGGGCCTCAATCTCAACGAGAACCTGGTCCCCGTCGACACGGCGAAGTTCGAGACCTCGGAGCCCGGCATCTTCGCTATCGGCGACATCAACACCTATCCGGGCAAGCTCAAGCTGATCCTGTGCGGCTTCCATGAGGCGGCGCTGATGGCGCAAGCCGCCGTGCACATTGTCTTCCCGGAGAAGAAGGTCGTCTTCCAGTACACGACCTCCTCGTCGAGCCTGCAGAAGAAGCTCGGCGTGATCTGAGCCAAGAGGCGAGGAGCGCCGCAGGCGCGGCCGGGAAGCAAACAACAAGAGGCGAGGAGCGCCGCAGGCGCGACCGGGAAGCAAACAACAAGAGGCGAGGAGCGCCGCAGGCGCGACCGGGAAGCAAACAACAAGAGGCGAGGAGCGCCGTCCCGCCTGCGCCATTTGACGTATGACAAAGACGGGGATTTTGCATACGGTAAGCCTTCGGCCGAAAAGAGTTCTCGAGGGACCCGGTTTCATGCACATCCCCGACGGCTATCTCAGCCCGTCCACCTGCGCGGTCGCCTATGCGGCGGCGGCGCCGTTCTGGTATGTCGCCGTCAAGCGCTTGAAGCGCGTGCTGCACAGCCGCGTGGTGCCGCTGCTCGCCGTCACCTCGGCCTTCAGCTTCGTCATCATGATGTTCAACCTGCCTATTCCGGGAGGGACGACGGCGCATGCCGTCGGAATGGGGGTCGCGGCGATCGTCCTTGGACCATCCGCCGCGATCCTCGCCATTTCGATCGCGCTCGCCATCCAGGCGCTGTTCTTCGGCGACGGCGGCATCACCGCTTTCGGCGCCAACGCCTTCAACATGGCCATCGTCGGCACGCTCACCGCCTACTGGGTCTATCGGGTGTTGTCCGGCGATAGCCCGGTCTCTTCGCCGCGCCGCATCGTGGCAGCTGCGGTCGCTGGCTATCTTGCCATCAACGCCGCGGCGCTCGCCGCCGCGCTGGAGTTCGGCATCCAGCCGATGCTGTTCACCGACGTGACCGGAGCGCCGCTCTACGCGCCCTATCCGCTGTCGATCGCGCTGCCGGCGATGATGTTCGCGCATCTCACCATCGCCGGCGCGGCCGAGGTCATCGTCTCGGCGGGCGTGGTCGCCTATCTGCAAGGCGCCAACCCGCATCTGCTCGAGGCAACGGCACGGGAGAGGGCGCTGGAGCCGTCGCCGTCGGCCGTCGGCGGCTGGTTCGGAACCCGCTGGCTGTGGACCGGCCTCGGCGCGCTCATGGTGCTGAGCCCGCTGGGCTTGCTCGCCACCGGCATCGCCTGGGGCGAATGGGGCGCCGGGGATTTCCTCGATCCCGGTGTCCGCGACCAGATCGCTTCGGCCTCCGGCAACATCGCTCCACCAGAGAGCGTGCCGCAGGGGCTGCAACATCTCTCCAGCATCTGGACGGCCCCGATCCCCGATTACGCGCCGAGCTTCATGCGCCATGAGAGCTTCGGTTACATCCTCTCGGCGATGGTCGGGGCAGGGCTGATCGTTCTCCTCTTCACCGGGCTGTCGTGGCTGACGCGCCGCGCGCGGTCCGGCGAGAGCCGCGCCTGAACCAGAGAACAAGGGCCATGGCAGAACAATCCTTCGTCCGCCATGGTCGCGCCTCGGGCCGCCACCGGCGGCACTTCCTCGACCGGCTCGCCGATGGCGTCGCCCATGCGCTCGCCCATGCGCTCGATGCCGACGACTTCGCCCGCCGCGACGGCTTGCTGCAGAAACTCGACCCGCGCGTGAAGCTCGGCATCGTCGTCGGCTTCATCGTCGTCGCCGTCTGGGTGAAGTCGCTGGCGGTTCTGGCCGGGCTGTTCCTGCTCGCGGTCGCGCTGGCGCTTGTCTCCGGCATCGCGATTGCGCGGCTCGTGCGCCAGGTGTGGATCGGCGTTCTCGCCTTCACCGGCCTGATCGCGCTGCCGGCGATCTTCCTGGTGCCGGGCGACGTCGTCTTCACGCTGCCGCTTCTCGGCTGGCCGGTTACGCTGCAGGGCATACGCAGCGCCGCCTTCCTCACCGGGCGCTCCGAGACGACGGCGACGCTTGCACTTCTTCTCATTCTTTCAACGCCCTGGGCGCATCTGCTAAAGGCGCTCAGGGCCTACCGCCTGCCGGTGGTGCTGGTCGTCATCCTCGGCATGACCTACCGCTACGTCTTCGTCTTCCTGACCAGCGCCACGCAGATGTTCGAGGCGCGGCAAAGCCGCATGGTCGGTCACCTCAGCGCGGGCGACCGGCGGCGGCTGGCGACGGCATCGGCCGGCGCGCTCATCGGCAAGGCGCTCGACATGAGCACCGAAGTGCATCTGGCCATGATCTCGCGTGGCTATCGCGGCGAGCCGCGGCTACTCGACGACTTTCGTGTGACGGCGCTCGATTGGGCGGCCGCCGGTGGCTTCCTCGCCATCTCCTCTCTGGCTCTATGGATTTAGGCGTGATGGACGGATCGCTCCCACCGCCATCTTCGGCGGTTTTCGACGTCGTCGATGTCGCCTACGCCTATCACGACACGCCGGCGCTGGATGGACTGAGCCTCACCATTGG
>CAVUOD010000024.1:0-3748 GCA_963743015.1 uncultured Alphaproteobacteria bacterium | reverse complement strand
TCGCGCTTTCGCAAAGCTACTTGAGCCGGGCGGTCCGCCGCCCGGCTTTTTCACGGGGGGCGGGCGGAAAGGGGTCGGCGGAACGGGGCCGGGTCCCGAGGCTACGAAGGCCCACTTTCGTGTGAAAGCGAGCCTCCGTTACCAACTCGGCGGGTATCCCTTCTTCAGGAACGTCCGCAGCGGGGACTGATTCGCCCCGTCACCATCCTATCAAATTCCCAATTGCGGCGGGAAAAAGACAAATCTTTCCCGAAGCTTGCCGGCGGCCGTTGCAGCTAACCGTTGTTCACGCCTCGAAGAACACGGTTTCGTCGTCGCCCTGCAACCTGACGTCGAAGACGTAGCGCGGCGCACCATTGGAAGTGCCGTCGCGCCTGGCGATCAGCGTCGCCCGGCGGTCGGCGGGCACCAGAGCCAGGATGGCGTCGCCGTCATTGGCCGCCTCGCCCTCGAAATAGATGCGCGTGACCATGCGGCGCAAAATGCCGCGGGCGAAGAGGCCGACATCGATGTGCGGCGCCTGCATCGTGCCCTCAAGGCCGGGTACGGGACCGGGCTTGACCGTATGGAAGTGATAGCTGCCGTCCGCGTCGGCCGCGCTGCGCCCGAAACCCTTGAAGGAGGTGTTGGACTTCTGGCCAGGCTGGCCGGGATAGCGGCCGGCGCCGTCGGCCTGCCACAGCTCCAGGAAGCAGTCGGGCACCGGATCGCCGGCGCCATCCACAACGCGGCCCTCGATGACGATCGGCTCGCCCACCGTGTCGGGGGTGACCAGATCGTTGCCGGTCAGCGCCGTCAGCGAATAGTCGGTCGGGGTGAGGGCATAGGCGAAGTAGGGGCCGACCGTCTGCGAGGGGGTGATGCCGTGCTCAGCCATGGTGCGGGTCCTCGAAGGGGGTGATGGCGTGGCCACGGAGCACGATGTCGAAGCGATAGCCGAGCGCCCATTCGGGCACCGTCGTCTCCAGGTCGAAGACCGCGATCATGCGCTGCAGCGCCTTGGGGTCGGTCACCGAATTGGCGATCGGATCGAGCGGGATCAGCGGGTCGCCGGGAAAATACATCTGGGTGACCAGGCGGGTCAGGAAGCTCGGGCCGAACAGCGAGAAGTGGATGTGGTTCGGCCGCCAGGCGTTGTGGTGGTTCTTCCAGGGATAGGCGCCGGGCTTGACCGTGGTGAAGGTGTAGTGGCCGCGGGCGTCGGTGACGCAGCGGCCGGCGCCGGAAAAATTCGGGTCGAGCGGCGCGTGGTGCTGGTCGACGACGTGGATGTAGCGGCCGGCGGCGTTGGCCTGCCAGATCTCGATCAGCGTGTTGGGGATCGGCCTTCCGTCCTCGTCCATCACCGTGCCGGAGACGACGATGCGTTCGCCCTGCGGCTCGCCGCCGTGCTGTCTGGTGAGATCGGAATCGTTCTCCAGCACCGCTTCGTGGCCGTAGATCGGTCCGGTCAGCTCGCTCATGGTGTGCGGCAGGATGACCAGCGGCCGCTTGGGCGAGCGCAGCACCGTCGATTTGTAGCCGGGCGACAGGTAATTCGGATGAGCCGCGAGGCTCTCCAGCGGATATGCGGTCGTCATCGTTCCTCCCCTCTGTCCGTTCGTCCTCAGGCAGCCTTCTCGAGCGCCAGCGCGACGCCTTGACCGACGCCGACGCACATGGTCGCCAGTCCCCAGCGCCCCCCGCGCCTGGTGAGTTCGATGGCCACGTCGGCAGCCAGCCTGGCGCCCGACATGCCGAGCGGATGGCCATAGGCAATCGCGCCGCCGTTCGGGTTGACGTGGTCGGCATCGTCGGCAAGACCGAACTCGCGCAGGCAGGCAAGCGATTGGCTGGCGAAGGCCTCGTTGAGCTCGATCAGGTCGAAATCGGCGATGCCGAGGCCAAGACGCTGCGTGAGCTTGCGCGTTGCCGGTACCGGCCCGATCCCCATGATGCGCGGCGGCACGCCTGCGGTCGCCATGCCGGCGATGCGCGCCAGCGGCGTGAAACCGTACCGCTCCACCGCCTCGCCCGAGGCGACGAGCAGCGCCTGGGCGCCGTCGTTGATGCCCGAGGCATTGCCGGCGGTCACCGTGCCGTCGGCGCGCACGATCGGCTTCAGCCTGGCCAGGATCTCAGCGGTCGTGTCGGGGCGCGGGTGCTCGTCCGTGGTGATCGTGACCGGGCCGGTCTTGCGGCTGCCCGGCGTCTCGACGCCGACGATGCGCTCGGCGAGCGCGCCGCTTTCCATCGCGGCCCTGGCGCGCTCTTGGGAGCGGAGCGCGAAGGCATCCTGGTCGGCGCGGCTGATCTGATAGTCGTCGGCGACGTTCTCGGCGGTTTCCGGCATGGACTCAACCCCGTACTGGGCTTTCATGAGTGGATTGATGAAGCGCCAGCCGATGGTCGTGTCCTCGATCATGGCACTGCGCTGGAAGGCGGCCTCGGCCTTGCCCATGACCAGCGGCGCGCGCGTCATCGATTCGACTCCGCCGGCGATCACCACGTCCAGCTCGCCGGTGCGGATGGCGCGCGCGGCGGTGCCCACCGCGTCCATGCCCGACGCGCACAGCCGGTTCATGGTGGTGCCGGGGACGCTCGCCGGCAGGCCGGCGAGCAAGGCGGCCATGCGGGCGACGTTGCGGTTGTCCTCGCCGGCCTGGTTGGCGCAGCCGAAAATCACTTCCTCCACCGTGTCGGCCAGGCGATCGTGGCGGGAAAGAAGCGTGCGAATCGGAATGGCGGCGAGGTCGTCGGCGCGTATCTGGGCGAGCGCCCCGCCGAAGCGCCCGATGGGCGTGCGCACCGCATCGCAGATATAGGCCTCGCGGCTCATGCGTCGCCTCCGTGGGCACGTGCCGTGCGCGCCTGCAAGTCGCGCAAGGTCCCGAGCTCTTGCGACGTCGGCGGTGGCGTCTCGCCGGCATCTTGCGCAAATTTCAGCTGCCAGCCGCATTGCGCCTGCACCGCTGCGCGGGTAACGCCGGGGTGGAGCGAGACGACGGTCAGCTCGCAGCTCTGCGGATCGGGCTCCAGAACGCAGAGGTCGGTGACGACGCGGGTCGGGCCGCGGGTGGTCAGTCCCAGCGCGGCGCGGCTGCCGGGACCGGTGCCGTGGCCGAGTGATGTGATGAAGTCGAGCTTCTCTACATAGGCGCGCGGTGACATCGCCATGGTTATGAATATCTGGCCGCAGTTTGCCGCGATTTCCGGCGCCCCGCCGCCACCGGGCAGGCGCACCTTGGGCTTGTCGTAGCTTCCAACGACCGTGGTGTTGAGGTTGGCGAAGCGGTCGATCTGGGCGCCGCCGAGAAAGCCCACCGTGATGCGCCCGCCCTGCAGCCAGTAGCGGAACATCTCCGGCACGGAGACCGTGGTCAGCGCCGTCTCGCACAATTCGCCATCGCCGATCGACAGCGGCAGGATGTCCGGCTTGGTGTCGATGGTGCCGGATTCGTAAATCAGCGTGATCTTGGGGGCATGGGTCAGGCGAGCGAGATTGCAGGCCGCCGAGGGCGCGCCGATGCCGACGAAACAAACGTCGTCGTTGCGCAGCGCCCGAGCCGCCGCAACGGTCATGATCTCGGTCGGGGTGTAGGCGGAGGTCATGCCTGCTCCTCGCGCGCCACAACCGCACCCGTCATTCCGGTGGAAGCCGGAATCCAGGCGGAGGTCGCGTCATATGTGACGGTCGCCCTCTGGATCCCGGCCTTCGCCGGGACGACGTACGCGTCAGTTGAGAAACAATGGATCATGCTGCCTTCCT
>CAVUOD010000023.1:0-3878 GCA_963743015.1 uncultured Alphaproteobacteria bacterium | reverse complement strand
CGCGGCGACACGCGCTTCCCGCGCCTCGGCGGACAGATCGAGATTGCCGGGGATCGTCGTGTCCTCGGAGAGCGTGGCGACGGCGTCGGGAAGTTCCGGGGAACGGTTGCAGTCGATGGCAAGGCGCGAGAAGCGCTGCTTGAGGAGATCACCGTCGAGCCGCGCGGCGAGCCCGTCGGCGACGTCGGCGGCTCCCGGGTCCCATGCGATGTGACGCTCAAGGTCGGCTTGTGAGAGGCCCAGGCCGCCAAGCGCGCGCGGCAGGCGATTGGATGCATGCTCGCAGGCGACGACAAACGGTCCGTCGCCCTCGCGCATGTCGACTACCGGCCCTTCATCGGGACCGATCAGCGCGTCCATTCGTCCCCCTTCGCCCCGCCAACCAGTCGCGCGGTAGCGGCTCCTGAAATTTACGTTACAAATAATTCCAACGAACATCAAACTGTAACGACAGCATCGGACCGTGGACAATGGCAAAGAGGCAGAAACCAGCCGCGGCGGGGCGTCGGCAAGCGTCCATTGCCGATCGAATCCGCCGTGACCTCGAGGCATTCACGCCCAACGAACGCCACGCCGCGCACCGCCTGCTGGCCGACTTTCCGATGGCGGGGCTGGACACCCTGGCGGAATTTGGCGAGGCGGCCGGCGTCAGTGCACCGACCGTGCTGCGCATGGTGACCAAGCTCGGCTTTGCGAGCTATGGCGGCTTCCAGAAGGCGCTGCGCGCCGAGCTTGCCGAACGGCTGGCGACGCCGCTGATGAAGGGCGGCGATGCCGCGCTGGGCAGGGATCGGCTGGGCCGTTTCGCCGAAGCGGTCATCGCCAATATCAACAAGACGGCCGCCAACGTGGCCCGCGGCGAGTTCGAGGCCGTGGTCCGGTTGCTCTCGGACACCAATCGCCACGCCCATATCCTGGGCGGCCGCTTCACCGATCCGCTGGCTGACTATTTTGGCGCCCATTTGCGCGTTTTGCGACCACACGTGCGCCACATCACCGGTGTGCGGGCGAGCTGGGTCGATCAACTTCTCGATGTCGGCAAACGCGATGTGGTGATCCTCTTCGACATCCGCCGCTACTCGCCAGACCTTGCCGCCTTCGCCGAAACGGCCATTGGACGCGGCGCCACGATCGTGCTGATCACCGACCAGTGGCTATCGCCGATCTCGCGGGTGGCGGCGCATGTTCTGCCCGCCCACGTGGCGGCGCCTTCGATCTGGGATTCCTCCGGCGGGCTGGTGTTGATCGTCGAGGCGATCCTGGCGGCATTGGCGCGCGAACTGGGGCCGAAGGTCCGCGACCGCCTGGCGATCATCGAGGCGCTGCGCCGGGGCTGATCCCCGGCCGCAGGCGCGCTTACATCCAGCCGGTTATCAAGTGAAAGCTCTCTCCCACCACCTTGGGGACGATCATGACTTCCAACGTCATGCCGATCCAGGCGACCAGGAGCAGGGCGCCGGCGGCAGCGCCGCAGGCGATGGCATAGCCGGCCGCTCCCTTGAACCCGTCTTCGATGCCCAGCTTCAAGGCCAAGCCCGCCACGAGGATACCCGGGATCTCGCTCAGCAGGACCACAAACGCACCCGGATATCCAATGTTTCGGACATGGAACAGGATTTCCTGCGGCCAGGTCAGCATTAGCTGTCCGTTCATCCAGAGAAGGCGCTGGGTCAGGGGGTTCAACCCGAACGAGTCGGGATTGTACAGCATGAGCCCGAGCCCCAGCGGCTGGACGAAGATGCGCAGGATGACCGTCGGTATGACATAGGCGACGATGACCAGCAGGCTCATGAGCAGCGCCCGCACCGGTTGGATCGCCGGCACGCCGGGCAGGCGTGGCAACACAAGCCAGAACAGAAGCGTCATCAGCAACGCTGTGACGACGACCGGGATGAGTGCGTAGGCCGCGAGTACCAGCGCCACGGCAATGAAGGCGAGGAGGCTGCCGAAATTGAGCCAGCCCCTTTCGCCGTTGATCACGATGATCCTGTCACCCATCTTTGCCCCTCCCTCGCAAATGCCGCCCCATACGCTCAGGATGCTTCAGTTTGTTGATTATGTAATTCTAGTTCTCAACTGGCTACTTGTTTTTGTTGCAAGAAACGCCGCTGCCGCGACGCGACGTCCCTCGTCGGTGCCGCAACAACGGCGCTGACCTTCTCCAATGCGCTCGGAACCTTCTACAGCTTCGTCTATCGCCCGACGGTGGAAACCGAGCGGCTGACCGCCGGCACCAACGGGCATCCCTATTTCATCCAGCGCCTGACCTTCACCCATGACGTGGCGTCGATCTTCGGGCCGCTGCTGTTCCGTCCGCTGGAGAAGGCGGTGATCGGGCTCGCCACCTGGATGCGCCGCCTGCAGTGCGGATATCTCAACGCCTGTCTCGCCACCATCGGCGTCCTGCTGGTGCTCATCCTGGCCGCTTCGTTGCTCTGAGTGCGGTCGTGGCCGTCGTGGCCGGCTTCAAGGCGAACCGGTCGCCAGGCCGTGGATGACGCTGCCGCTGGTCGGAAACAGCGGGATCAGGCAGGCCTGCAGCGCGTGGTAGATGTCGGTGCGACCGAAGAACGGCCCGGACGTCGGAACCAGGGCGTCGTTCAGTTGCGGCCGCCACGTCCCATTCGCCCGGTCGATGAGGTGGGTGGCGCACCAGTCCCAGATGCGGCGGTACCATTCCTCGTAGACCGGCGCGCCGTCGATGGCGTTGAGGAAGGCCGCGGCGCCGATCCCTTCCGTGCACGGCCACCAGTAGCGTTCGCGGACCAGCGGACGCCCGTCATTGTCGAGCGTGTAGTAGACCCCGCCGGTCGTGGGATCCCAGCCGTCGGCGAGCGCCTGCCTGAACAGGGCGCGGGCCGCTTCCGCCATCCAGTCGTGGCGGCGCCCGCCAAGCTCCCACAACTGCAGGAGCAGGCGCGACCATTCGAGCGAATGGCCCGGCGTGGTGCCGGGAGGGTGGAACATGGGATCGCCGACATAGTCGGCGTCCGGCTGCCAGGCTGCGGTGAAATGCTCCGGCAGACGCCAGCCATTGTCGGCGGCCGCGCGGCGGACGATGAGATCGGCGATGCGCTCGGCCTTGTCGAGATAGGAGCGATCGCCGGTCACCTCGAAGGCCTCCATGAGGGCCTCGGTGAGGTGCATGTTGGCGTTCTGGCCGCGATAGGGGCTCTTCGGCTGCCAGTCGCGGGTGAACTCCTCGGCCACCGCGCCGTACTGCTCCTCCCAGAAACGCTCGTCGAGGACCGCGGTCACGTCGGCGAGCAGGCGATCGGCCTGCGGGTGCCCGGCGGCCTTGGCGCTCGAGGCCGCCAGCAGCACGAAGGCATGGCCGTAGGCCTGCTTGCTGTCGTCGATGGGGCCGTCGTCGCCCATCGCCCAGAAGTAACCGCCGTTCTGCCGGTCGCGATGCCCGTTCCAGAGGAAGTCCATGCCGTGGTCGATCATCCGATCGGCGCCCGGCCGGCCCATCAGACGGGCCATGGCGAAACAGTGCACCATGCGGCTCACCGCCTGCACCTGGCGGGAATAGGGCACCTCCGCAACGCTCGCCAGCGGCCGGCCATGATCATCGAGATCACGGAAGCCGCCGGCGGGATCGATGCTGGCGCCTTCGAAGAAGTTGAGAAGATCGTTGGCGCGGGCGGCGAGCCACGTCCGGTGGCCGGTCAGTGTGACCCACTTCTGCATCTGGGCGGGGGGCTTCAGAGGCATGTGCGTCAACCACCAACCATCAGCCGGACGATCTCGTCGCTGTTTGTCTCCTGCGGCCGCCGCTCCCCGGCCTTGATGCCGTGACGCATGACGACAATGCGGTCGGCAACCGCAAAGATGTCCTGGAGATTGTGCGAGATGAAGATGACCGCCTTGCCCTG
>CAVUOD010000022.1:0-16119 GCA_963743015.1 uncultured Alphaproteobacteria bacterium | reverse complement strand
TTGAACGCTGCGCTGGCGCACGCGCTGGATCGCCCCCTCGACCACCACGTCGCTCGGGCCGCCGATCAGCAGCAGATGCTCGACATTGTCGCGCCGCACGAGGATCAGCCGGCGGCGGCGATCGATCGCCATGGCATCGACGATGGCCAGCCGGGGTACCCGTCCGCGGCCGATCCCCCGAAATGGACGCCGGAGTAGCGCCGCATGAACCACCAGACGGCGCCGATCAGGCCGAGGACGATGACGACGGTGAGCAGGTACTGCGCCACCACCGCACCCCAATCCCGAAGATCGGTACCAGCAAATCCCGCATTTCACGCCTCCTGCCGTTTCAAAGCGGTCCCGCGGCGAACGTGGCGGATCGGCGATCGACTGCCTGGCGTCGAATCACCGAGATCACTTTTCCGGTGAACCGGCCCGCATTGCAAGAGATGCCGCCGCTTAACCCGTTATCATGGCCCGGCCTTCGGTCCCGGCACAGCGGGCGAAGGCCACGTTGAATTCTGATACTTTCCCCACCATCCTCGCATGCGAGGCGTTAACATTGATTCTCCCAGCGCATCCACCGCAATCCGCAGAGGCAGGAGGCCACACGCGGCCGCCATGAGTGATCGCGCTACCCAACCGGTCCGTCCCGAGCCGCTGGTCGACCGTCCCGGTCGCATCACCGGCACCGGGCGGCTGATCATACTCGCCTTCGGGCTGGTCGGCGTCTCGATCGGCCTCACGCTGATGTCGCCGGACGATGCGCAGCCCTTCGTCCTCGGCCTGCTCGCCATCCTCGCCGTCATCGGGGTGATCACGCTCTTGGCCAGTGCCATCGGGCTGGTGCGTTTCGGCGGTCGGGGCACGACCGACGATCTCGGCAAGTTGTTCATGGGCGCGCTCGGCGAGGGCGTGCTCATCACCAGCCGCGACGGCGGCATCATCTATGCCAACCGCGCCTATGCCGATCTCATCGGCGCCACCGAGGCCAGCGAGGCGCGCGCGCTGGAGCGCGTCATGGTCGGCAACCCGGAGGCGGCGGAGGCGATCTACCGCATGACCCAGGAGCTGCGCGAGGGCCGCTCGGCGACGGAGGAGGTGCGCATGCCGGCGACGCTTGCCGGCGGCGAGGGGGCGGGCGGCGCTCACTGGTACCGCATCGCGGCGCGGCCGCTACCGGCCGTCAACAAGCGCAAGGTCATGACCGCCTGGACGCTGACCGACATCAGCGCCGAGCGTGCCCGCCAGGAGGCCGTGTTCCAGGAGCTGCAGCACGCCATCGACTACCTCGACCATGCGCCGGCCGGCTTCTTCTCGGCCGAGCCCGACGGGCGCATCGTCTACATGAACGCCACGCTCGCCGAATGGCTGGGCACCGACCTGACGCGCTTCGACACCGGCGCGCTCAGGCTCGCCGACATCGTCCAGGGCGACGGCATCGCGCTGCTCGCCGCCCCGCCGGCCGACGACGAGATGCGCAACCGCACCGCCATCATCGATCTCGACCTCATGCGCGCCAACGGTCAGAGCCTGCCGGTGCGCCTGCTCCATCGCGTGCCGGTGACCGTCGACGGCGCGCCCGGCGCCACCCGCACCGTGGTGCTCAACCGCTCGCCCGGCGAGGAGGTGTCGGAATCGCTGCGCGCGGCCGAGGTGCGCTTCTCGCGCTTCTTCAACAACACGCCCATCGCCATCGCGGCCATCGACAGCAAGGGCCGCATCGGGCGCTCCAACGCGCCGTTCCTGCGCATGTTCCCGGGCGTCAGACCGGACGGCACGCGCACGCTCACCGATCTGGTCGCCGACCAGGACAAGGCCAACCTCGCCGCCGCGCTTGCCGCCGCCGCGGACGGCCCCGGCGTCATTCCGGCGATCGACGCGACGCTGGCCGGCGAAGGCCAGCGCTCGGGGCGCTTCTTCATCAATCCGGTCGCCGAAGGCGCCGGCGGCAGCGAGACGGTGATCGTCAACGTCATCGACATCACCGACCAGCGGGCGCTGGAGCATCAGGTGCGCCAGCAGCAGAAGATGGAGTTGGTCGGGCAACTGGCCGGCGGCATCGCCCACGACTTCAACAACGTGCTCACCGCCATCATCGGCTTCTCGGATCTGCTTCTCGCCAACCACAGGCCGAGCGACCCGTCCTTCCAGGACATCATGAACATCAAGCAGAACGCCAACCGGGCCGCCGGCCTGGTGCGTCAGCTGCTTGCCTTCTCGCGCCGCCAGACGCTGCGCCCGCAGGTGCTCATGCTCTCCGACACGCTCTCCGACCTGTCGATGCTCCTGCAGCGGCTGCTCGGCGAGAACGTCAAGCTCGATCTCATCCACGGCCGCGACCTGTGGCCGGTCAAGTTCGACCTCAACCAGTTCGAGCAGGTCATCGTCAATCTCGCCGTCAACGGCCGCGACGCCATGCCCAAGGGCGGCACCATGACCATCCGCACGAAGAACCTGCCGGCGGCGGAGACGCAGGGCTTCGGCTATCACCCGCTGCCCGCGGTCGATTACGTCATGATCGAGGTGGTCGACACCGGCACCGGCATGTCGGTCGGGGTGCAGGCCAAGATCTTCGAGCCCTTCTTCTCGACCAAGGACGTCGGCAAGGGCACCGGCCTGGGCCTGTCCACCGTTTACGGCATCGTCAAGCAGACCGGCGGCCACATCTATTTCACCAGCGAGGAGGGCAAGGGCACCACCTTCCGCATCTTCGTGCCGCGCTATTTCCCGGCCGAGGGCGAGATGCCGGTGAGCGAGACCCAGGTCGCCGCCGAGATCACCGACCTCACCGGCACCGCGTCGATCCTCCTGGTCGAGGACGAGGAGGCGGTGCGCGCCTTCGCGGCCCGCGCGCTCACCTCGCGCGGCTACAAGGTGTCGGAGGCCGCCTCCGGCGTCGAGGCGCTGGAGGTGATGAACGAGCTCGGCGGCGATATCGACCTGGTCGTCTCCGACGTTGTCATGCCCGAGCTCGACGGCCCGTCGCTCTTGAGGGAGCTGCGCAAGACGCGGCCGGACCTGAAGATCATCTTCGTCTCCGGCTATGCCGAGGAGGCCTTCCGCAAGAATCTTCCCGAGAACGAGAAGTTCCACTTCCTGCCCAAGCCCTTCTCGCTCAAGCAGCTCGCCGTCGCGGTCAAGGAGACGCTGGGGAAGTAGGCGCGCCCCGTTTCCCCTCCGATTGTGCGATATGCTAGGAAAGCACCCCGCGCACCAACCGAGGGTCCGTCATGCCCAAGCCGACCATCTTCACGATCTCCGCCGCGTGGGACGCTGAAGCGTCCGTGTGGAGCGGGCATTGCGACGATATCCCGGCGGCGGCGGACGCCCCCACGCTCGACGAACTGCTGGCGAAGATCTCGGCGATGGCGCTCGATCTGTTGCCGGACAATCACCCCGGCGTCGATCCGGCGCAGTTGTTCGTGCAGGAGACGCTGGGGCGGTAGGGCCCATCACCTCTCCCGCCCGAAGTCGGATTTATCCGACTTCGCACTCTTTGATGCCGAACTCGGGTGGACCCGAGTTCGGTTGGGAGAGGTCGCGCCGAAGGCGCGGGTGAGGGGGCTTCCCCTGTTCCCGAGGGCGTCCGTCGCTGACTTGATCGACGCATCCGAATCCATGCGAGGCGTTCGCGGCCGGGGTGAACCCAGCGATCCAATCCGAGTATTTCAACCAGTAATTGTCTTGTGCCGCCGTTTTTGGCAGATTGGGTCAGACAGAAGCAAGGCGGTAATTGCCGTCTTAAGCGAGGCTTCGACATTGGCACGTATAAGGGCTGTTGAGATAGAACATTTCAGAGGGATCAATTCCCTTACATGGAACCCTGCGCCAGGTATCAATTGCCTTATCGGACCCGGCGACAACGGTAAAACGTCGATTTTGGAGGCAATCGATTTTTGCCTAGGCGCACGTCGAAATATTCAGTTCACCGATGCCGACTTTTATCTCTTGGATGTAGACACTCCGGTCACGATTACTGTAACGATTGGAGAACTCGACGAGGCCCTCAAGAACCTCGATACGTATGGCATGTATTTGCGAGGCTTCGACGCTGAAACGGGCGCGATCGATGACGAACCTGAAAAAGATACCGAGACCGTCCTCTGCCTGAGGCTAACTGTTGCTAGCGACTTGGAACCAACTTGGACGCTTGTCTCAGAACGTGCTGAGGCACAGGGGCTTTCTCGGAATCTGAGTTGGAGTGACCGCGTGAGACTCGCGCCGACTCGCATCGGTGTGATGGCCGAGTATCACCTGGGTTGGCGGCGAGGTTCCGTCTTAAATCGCGTGTCCGAAGAACGGGCCGACGCATCGGCGGCCTTGGCGAAGGCGGCAAGGGACGCGCGCGCAGCCTTTGGCGACGAAGCGCAAGGTCAGCTCGCGGAGACGCTTGGGATCGTCGCAAATACAGCGAAAGAACTCGGTATCCCGATCGGCGAAGACATCAAAGCGATGTTGGACGCCCATTCCGTTTCGTTCAGTGGGGGCACCATTTCGCTTCACGATAAGGATGGCATTCCGCTTCGCGGCCTCGGGGTCGGCTCAATCCGGCTGTTGATAGCCGGCCTCCAGCGAAAAGCTGCGGCCCAGTCGACAATTATCCTGATCGATGAACTCGAGCATGGTCTAGAGCCACATCGTATCATTCGGTTCCTTGGATCACTTGGCGCAAAGGAAACGTCGGCACCGCTGCAAGTCTTCATGACTACGCACTCGCCGGTCGCACTTCGGGAGCTTTCGGGAAGCCAGTTGTTTGTGTCTCGATCCTTGGGCGATAGCCATAGCATTCAGAACGTGGGCACGGAAGATGATGTTCAGAGCACGATTCGTCTTTACCCAGACGCCTTCCTCGCTCCGTCTGTGATTGTGTGCGAGGGGGCCAGTGAGGTGGGCCTTATCCGGGGCTTGGATCAGCACCGCATAGTGAACGGCAAAACATCAATCTCCGCTCAAGGCGCGGCGCTTGTGGATAGTGGAGGTGGAGACCCCGACCGAGCGTTTGCCCGAGCGGCGGCCTTTCATTCGTTGGGATACCGATCGGCTGTTGTCCGCGACGACGACAAGCGGCCGACCGAAGCCTTCGAAACGGGCTTTGTTCAAAAGGGCGGTAAGGCCGTCGCGTGGCGCGACGGGCGAGCGCTTGAAGACGAGCTATTCCTGAGCCTGAGCGCCCAGGGCGTCGGATCGCTTCTAGATAGGGCGATCGAACTCCATGGCGAAGAATTGGTCAACGAGCACATTAAGTCCGCGTCCCAAAACAAAAAGGAACTAGTGAGCTGCTGCCGGTTTCACGGACACCGAGTTTAGGTGTGAAGATGGAACCGGAGGCGGATCATGGAACGGAGACGATTCAGTCGCGAGTTCAAGCTCGAGGCGGTGAAGCTGGTACGCGAGCGCGGTGTGGCGGCAGCCCAGGCGGCTCGCGATCTCGATGTGCACGAGAACGTGCTGCGCAAATGGTTAAGGGAGTTTGCGGCCGACCCGCAGCAGGCCTTCCCCGGCCAAGGGCAGATGAAGCCGGAGCAGCTGGAGATCGAGCGGCTGCAGCGTGAGGTGCAGAAGCTCAAGGCGGAGCGCGACATCTTAAAAAAGGCCGCGGCCTACTTCGCGAGGGAAGCGCTGTGAAGTTTGCTTTCGTCGCGAAGCACCGAGGGATCTGGCCGGTGCGGTGGATGTGCGAGGCGCTCGGGGTCTCGCGTTCTGGCTTCCATGCCTGGCTGACACGGCCACCGAGCAAGCGGGCGCGAACTGACGAGGAAGCCGGCGCCCGGGTGCGAGCGAGCTTTCTGGCCAGTGACCGGACCTACGGGGCTCGCCGTGTCTGGCGTGACGTGCTGGACGAAGGCATCGCCTGCGGCCTGCACAAGATCGAGCGCCTGATGCGGGCTCAGGCTTTGCGGGCCCGTCCTCGCCGGCGCGGGTTGCCGAAGGACGAAGGCGATCGGCTCGCTGCCGCCCTGTCGCCGAACCTTCTCGATCGCCAGTTCACAGCGGAACGGCCGAACCAGAAGTGGATCGCCGACTTCACCTATGTCTGGACGGCCGAGGGCTGGCTCTATGTGGCAGCCGTCATCGATCTGTTCTCGCGGCGCGTCGTTGGTTGGTCGATGAGTGCCAGCATGACCGCACAACTCGTCACCGACGCCCTTGTCATGGCGATCTGGCGCCGGGGCAAGCCGGATGCTCTGCTGCATCATTCCGATCAGGGCAGCCAATACACCAGCGAGCAGTTCCAGAGGCTGATGGCCGACAACGACGTCACGTGCTCGATGAGCCGGTCAGGTAACGTCTGGGACAATGCGGCGATGGAGAGCTTCTTCTCGTCGCTCAAGACCGAGAGGACGGCCCGCAAGACCTACCGGACGCGCGACCAGGCCAGGGCCGATGTCTTCGACTACATCGAGCGCTTCTACAATGCCCGGCGGCGCCATTCGACGCTCGGCTACCTCAGCCCCATGGAGTTCGAAATGCAGGAGGCTTTAGCTTAGGATCGTGTCAACTAAACCGGCAGCAGCTCAGTTGCCCAAACGTGCAGTAGGGAGCACCCTGCTGCTGAAAGGTCTGGAAGCGGAGGTGGCCG
The DNA here is from genome assembly GCA_963743015.1 of uncultured Alphaproteobacteria bacterium. Lineage (GTDB taxonomy): Bacteria > Pseudomonadota > Alphaproteobacteria > Rhizobiales > Kaistiaceae > CAVSRC01. The sequence continues at coordinate 9,554 of CAVUOD010000022.1, read as the reverse complement.
TCATTCTCAACGCCGATGCATTGGATGCCCGCAACCTCTATGTCGCCATGACGCGCGGCTCCAAAGTGCTCATGATCTGTGCACAAACGCCCACTCTCGCCCCGACGATGTAGATTGTCGTCTCGTGGGGCTAGTCGCAGACGGCCCAAGGGCGCACATCCCCCCAACTTATCCCCCTCCCAAAGCCCCGTATTGACCCCAGCCCCGCCCTCTGCGGGGCGCGCTCATGAGGCGTCGTCAGCGTGGGGCGGGGCGGGCTCTTGCCCTACCGAAAGAGCGAGCCCGCGCGGCGGGGCGCTACCGCCCGTCAGGCGTGTGAAGTCGGTCACTTGGCAGCCGCCGGCGAAGTGCTCAACTTTGCCGGGCGCGACCCGTCCCGGGGCTGATGGCGGTCGCATGGAGGCGAACATGTCGAAACTGCGCATTCTGTCCATGGCCCTTGCCGCGAGCGTCTGCCTGGCGGCCGCCAGCCAGGCCGCTCCGGTCTCGCTCAATCTGAAATACGGCCTGTGGGAGGTGACCTCCGCCGGCACCACCAGCGGCGCGCCGGCGATTCCGGCGAGCGCGCTGGCCAACCTGACGCCGGCACAGAAGGCCAAGATGCAGGCGGCCATCGCCGCGGCCATGGCCTCGTCGGGCAAGCCGCATACCTACAAATCGTGCATCACCGCCGAGAGCATCCAGCGCGGCTTCAAGGACCCGGAGCTGTCGAACGGCTGCACCGAGACCGTCGTGTCGAGCACGCAGAGCGACATGCAGGTCAAGCTCGCCTGCACCGGCCGCCAACAGATGACGGGCACGCTCCATTTCCAGACGTCGAGCCCGGAGGCGATGAGCGGCACCATCGACGTGACCGTCACGGAAAACGGCGGCTCGATGAAGGTCAACCGCCAGATTTCGGGCCAATGGGTCAGTGCCGACTGTGGCGACGTGAAGCCCTGAGACCGCCCGCTGGCGTCGCGGACGGGGGAGCGGACGGGGGAGAAGTCCCCGACTTATCCCCCCTCCCAAAACCGACCCCATATTGACCTCATCCCCGCCCGCGAAGGGGCGCGCTCATGAGGCGTCGTTAGCGTGGGGCGGGGTGCGGCGCCCGCGGATCCGGATTCGCAGTCCGGATCTCCGGGAGGTGCCCGCTTGATCTCGTCCGCCGGCACTATGACCGGCTGTGGCCACCGACCACCTTAAGCCGGGTGGGTTCAAAACCTCGTCTGTCCAAGGGCGAGGGGCCAGGCAGCGGACCGGTGATGAACTGGTAGCGCACCGTTCACCCGGCGGAGCGCGAGTGCGGGTTGCTCGAAAAACGCCGCGGCGGGCGCTCGCCTGAGCGCCCCTACAGATTACTGGACTGGTGCTCATCGAGCGCCCGCCACCCCCTTCGTGCTTTTGGGCATGAAGGACGGTCTTTGAAATCTTCATCCCCCGGGGCAGACCGCTCGCGGGAACGGGAAGCCGTGCCGTAAATTCCCTGACCCGTCCCCTCATGCGGGAGGTTCATCTCGCCGCGCTGCTTCGAACCGCCATCACGAGGTCGCGGAGCGCGGCCGGCAGCAGAGCGAGGCCGAGCATCATCAGCGGCGTGTAGAGCGCGCCCCAATAGGCGTCGAAGGGTTTGCCCACCACCGAGAAGACGACGAGATAGGCGGCCACCGTCAGCCCGACGCGCCGGCCCATCGCGCCCGGCCAGGCGGCAAGGCCGAGCACGGCCAGCGGCAGCACGATCGCCGTCTGCCAGAGGGGCGAGGTCATCACCAGCCCGTTGAAGGCGGCGGTGGCCAGCACGAAGCTCAGGCCCCCGAACTGCACCCAGCCGCTGGCATAAGCGGTATCGTTCGGACCGAGCGCGGCTTCAACCTGGAGCCAGTGCCAGGCGAAGGTGACGGCGAAGGCGGCAAGGCCCAGCCCCCAGGCGATCAGCTCGGTGCGGCGCCGCTCGCGCCAGGCAAGAAAGATAAAGACGAGGATGGCCGGCGCCGCCAGCTCGCGGAAGAAGAGGGCAGCGAGTGCGATCGCCATGCCTACCAGAGGCCGGCCGAGGCCGTAGGCGGCGACGGCTGCCAGGATGAGGACGCCGGCGACGATGTCGGTGAACAGCGCGCCCCCCGGTGTTGCCGCGCTGACCAGATTGATGGCGAGCGCGACTAGCGCGATCGCGCCGGCCGCTTGCCCCGCCTGGGTCGCGACCGCCGCCGCTGCCGCCAGCCCCGCGGCAAGCGCGACCAGGCGCAGGCCCCAGTCCGCCCATGCGGCATCGGGCGCCAGGCTTGCCAGCCACGGCAGCGCCGGCATGCGCCAGTTGAAGACCGAGCGCGTGCCGTAGTCGCCGTTGGTGAGCTCGTCATGGGCGGCCTGGTAGTAGTCCTCGCCGGCGCGCATGCGCTCGACCACCCGGCCATACATGGCGAGGTCTCCCGCGGCTCCGGTCGTGGCCATTGTCGGTGGTCGATAGTGTGTGGCGACGACGGCGAGGATGCCGATCACCGCCAGCGTCGCCAGCAGGATCGCGATCGCGGCCAGCCGCCCGGCGCCGCTGAAGCGTGTCGGCGGCAGCGCCATCAGGATCGATCGGCGGGACAGCATCGAGAGGGGCGGCTCCGGCGGACGTCGCGGCGTCGATCATGCCGGTCCAACCTCAACAAGCAACTAATGCCTCTCGGTAACCGCGCAATCATGCAGCGCGCGGACGCCGCGCTCTACCGCAGCAAGCTCGACGGTCGCGGCGTCTTCTCGTTCTTTGAGTGACCCCGGTTACTCTTGCGATAGCGCCACCGCGATCCTCGCGGCCAGCCGCGCGTTGTTCTTCACCAGCGCAACGTTGGTGACGAGGCTCCGTCCTCCGGTCAGGTGGAAGATGGCGTCGAGCAGGAAGGGCGTCACCGCCTTGCCGGTCACTTGCCTCGCCGCGGCATCGGCGACGGCGGCTGCGATCACCGGAGCCATCTCGGCGAGGGGAATCTCGTCCGCTTCCGGCACCGGGTTGGCGATGAGCATGCCTCCGGCCTGGCTGAGTTCCGCACGGGCGCGCATGAAGCCGGCGATCGCCGCGGCCTCGTCGAGGCGGATAGGGGCGGCAAGCCCACTGTCGCGCGACCAGAAGGCCGGGAAGGCATCGCTGCGGTAGCAGACCACCGGCACGCCCAGCGTCTCCAGCACCTCCAGAGTCTTGGGCAGATCGAGCAGCGCCTTGGCGCCGGCGCAAACGACAGTGACGGGCGTGCGCGACAGCTCGGTCAGGTCGGCGGAGATGTCGAAGCTTTCCTCGGCGCCGCGATGGACGCCACCGATGCCGCCGGTGGCGAAAACGCGGATGCCTGCCAGATGCGCGGCGATCATGGTGGCGGCGACGGTGGTGGCGCCGGTGCGGCCGGAGGCGAGGCCGTAGGCAATGTCGGCGGAGGAGAGTTTCAGCACGTCCTTCGCCTGCGCCAGGTGCTCCAGTTCGCTGCGCTCGAGACCGACGCGGATCTTGCCGCCCATGACGGCGATTGCTGCCGGCACGGCACCGGCCGCGCGCACCACCGCTTCGACGCCGAGTGCCGTCTCCAGATTGTCGGGCCAGGGCATGCCGTGGCTGACGATGGTGGTCTCCAGCGCCACCACCGGCTGGCCTGCCGCAAGGGCTGCGGCGACCTCTGGGGAGAGCGCGACATGTGGGGTCATGAGGCTACCTGTTGCCTGGTCCGGCGGCGATGCGTTCGCCCAGCACACCGGGCCTGAATGGCGCCTCTGCGACGCTGCCGTGTTCGATGGTGAGTGCCGCCGCGGCCAGACCGAAACGAATGGCGGCATTGAGCGAACGCCCCTCGGCCATCGCGGCAATGGTGCCGGCCGCGAAGGAATCGCCGGCGCCGTTGACCGCGGCGATGCTTGTCTTGAGCGGCAGATAAGATCGTGTCTCGCCGCCGCGGGCCGCGATCATGGGCTCGCCTCCAGCGGTGACGACGATCCGTGTCTGGCGCGTCCGGGAAAGTTCCGCGGCCAACGCCGTGGTGCTGCCGGCGAGGTTCGGGTTCTTGCCAAGCAGGGCCGCGGCCTCCCGTCGGTTGGTGAAGAGGATGGCCAGATCGTTGAGAAGCGACGCCAGCCGCGTCGCCTTCACCGGCGACACCGAAAGCGCCGCCACCGGAACGCCGGTCACCTTCGCCTGTTCGACCAGAAAGGCCAGGGTCTCCTCCGGTAGATTGGCGTCGACCACCCAGAAATCGTCGGCTCCGGAGGATGCCGCGGCGGGGCCGACAACGGCGGGGGTCAACTCGGCACACACGTCCATGTCGGCGATGCCGATGATGAGCTCGCCATTGTTGTCGAAGGCGGCGTGATAGCCGGCGGTCGGCTTGTCCTCCGAGGCGCTGATCTGCGCGATATCGACGCCGGCCGCGACGCACGCCTCCTTGATCGAATCGCCGTCGGAATCGGCCCCGACGCGGCTGACGAAACGCACGGTGACGCCAAGGCGGGCCAGAACACAGGCAACGTTGAAACCGACTCCGCCTGACTGGCGGCGCGCATGGCCCGGGTTTGACGCCCCCATCACGGGATTCCCGAAGCTCTGGGCGACGCGGTCGATCGTGGCGCCGCCGAAAACGGTCACACGGGAGAAGTGGCGGAGTGGCTGGTCCATGAACGTCCCTCCTCGGGCCCCCCGGCCAGCGCTGGTGGTGCCGGATCATATCAGCCGCTTCGGGCGCCGAGGCAAGGGTGTCGTGCCGGCTATCGCTGCACGCGGTTGAGAAAGGCTCTACGATGACGCAGGACGACTCAAAGGCAACCCGGCGGGTCCGGTCCGCCGGCCGGACAAGTGGACGTGCCATCCTCATGACCAATTCCGACAAACCGCTGGGCGCTGTTGGGCCGCGTGTGCCGGCGCCGCCAGACCCGCGCCTGCGCCAGACGCCGCTGCCCGACTTCCAGCCCAAGCCTGCCGAGGAAGACCCCGGCGCGCCGGAGCGGGTGGCGAAGATCCTCGCCAGCCCCACCTATCGCGCCCCCGACCACGACCCCGAATTCCTCGCCCGCAGCGAGGTGCGTGGCGTCCGCCTGCAACTCGACTATCTCAAGGCCGAGGAACTGCTGGAAGAGAAGGGCGTCCATCATACTGTCGTCATCTTCGGCTCGACGCGCATTGCCGAGCCGGCCGCGACGGCAAAACGGATTGACGAGCTTGAGGCGGCGCTCGCGGCCGCGCCCGACGACAGCGAAACGGCCCGCCGGCTTGCCGTCGCCAAGCGTATCCTTGCCAAGAGCCGCTATTATGAGGTCGCTCGCGCCTTCGGCCGGCTGGTTTCCTCCTCGCATCTGCTCTTCCGCGGCCATCCTCTGGTGGTGACCACCGGCGGCGGCCCAGGCATCATGGAGGCGGCCAACCGCGGCGCCTTCGATGCCGGCGCACCGACCGTCGGCCTCAACATCACGCTGCCGCGCGAGCAATTCCCCAACCCCTACGTCACGCCGGAGCTCTGTTTCCGCTTCCATTATTTCGCGCTGCGCAAGCTGCACTTCCTGCTCAGGGCCAAGGCGCTGGTCGCGTTTCCCGGCGGTTTCGGCACCTTCGACGAGCTGTTCGAGCTGCTCACCCTGATGCAGACGCGCACCATCAAGCCGATGCCGGTGGTGCTGGTCGGCGAGGAATACTGGCGCGGCGCCGTCAACTTCGATTATCTGGCCGACGAGGGCGTCATCGACCACGAGGATCGCGACCTGTTCTGGTTTGCCGAGACGGCCGAGGAGATCTGGGAAGGCATCCTCTCCTGGCACGCCGCCAACGGCGAACCGCTGGAGCCGGCGAAATGACCGGCGATCCCGCCGCCAACTGGAGAAACCGCGCGTGAAAATCTCGTTCCACGGTGCCGACCGCACCGTCACCGGTTCCTGTCACCTGATCGAAGCGGCAGGCAAACGCATCCTGGTCGATTGCGGCATGTTTCAGGGGAGCCGCGAGCTTTCCGAGGACAACGGCGAGCCCTTCGGCTTCGAGGCCAAGGCCATCGACGTGGTGCTGCTCACCCATGCCCATCTCGACCATTGCGGGCGGCTGCCGCTGCTGGCGAAGCGCGGCTTCACCGGGGAGATCATCGCGACCGGCGCCACGCGCGAACTCGCCCGCCTGGTGATGCTCGATTCGGCCCGCCTGCAGGAGGAGGACGCCGAGCGCAACAAGCGCCGGCACGCCCGTCACCACGGCGGGGACGGCGATGGCGAGGGGCCGCTCTACACCGTGCTCGATGCCATGAGCGTGCTCGAGTTCTTCGGCCGCACGGCCAGCTACGATGCGCCCATCGACGTGGCGCCCGGCATCCGCGCCACCTTCTTCGACGCTGGCCACATCCTCGGTTCGGCGAGTATCCTCCTGGAACTGGAGGAGAAGGGTACTCGCCGCCGGCTGGTCATGTCGGGCGACATAGGAAACGCGGGACGTCCTCTGCTCAATGCGCCCAAACCGCCGCCGCAATGCGACGCGGTGGTCATGGAGACCACCTACGGCGACCGCAACCACAAGCCGTTCGGTCCGTCGGTGGAGGAGTTCTACGCCGCGATCGAGGAGACATTCCAGCGCGGCGGCAATGTGGTGATCCCGACCTTCGCACTGGAGCGCGCGCAAGAGCTGCTCTATGCGCTCCACGACGCCATGGCCGACGGGCGGCTGCCGAAGTCGATCCAGGTCTTTCTCGATTCGCCGATGGCGATCACCGCCACCGATATCTTCCGCCGCCATCCGGAGGACCTGTCCGACGAGGTCGCCGACCTCTTCGGCGACGGGCGCGATCCGCTGTCGCTGCCGGGGCTGCACCTCACCCGCGAAACCTCCAACTCCATGGCGATCAACAAGATCAGCGGCGGTGCCGTCATCATGGCCGGGTCAGGCATGGCGACCGGCGGCCGCGTGCGCCATCATCTCAAGCACAATCTCTGGCGCCCGGACGCCGGCATCATCTTCGTCGGTTTCGCCGCGCAAGGCACGCTGGCGCGCATCATCATCGACGGCGCCCAGAAGGTGCGCATCTTCGGCGAGGAAATCCCGGTCAGGGCCAAGGTCCATACGATTGGCGGCTTCTCGGCCCATGCCGGCCAGCAGGAGCTTCTCGCCTGGCACAGGTCCGCGCACGCGGCGCGCACCTATCTGGTCCACGGCGACGAGAAGGTGATGACAGCTTTCGCGCCGATGCTCACCGACACCGAGGCGGTGATGCCGGCGATGAACGAGGAGTTCGGGTTGTAGGGGAACGCGACGATGACGGACAAGGTGGCGATGGTGATTGCCGGCGGCAGCGGCATGGGCGCCGCCGCGGCGCGACGGCTGGCGCTCGACGGCTTCGCCGTCGCGATCCTCTCGTCCTCGGGCAAGGGCGAGGTGCTGGCTGGGGAACTCGGCGGCCTCGGCGTCACCGGCTCCAACCAGTCGGTCGCGGACATCGGCGGGCTGGTGGATGCGACGATGGCACGCTGGGGGCGCATCGACGTTCTGGTGAACAGCGCTGGGCACGGACCGCGTGCGCCGATCCTCGAGATCACCGACGAGCAATGGCAGGCCGGGCTCAACACCTACCTGATGAACGTCATCCGCGCGACGCGGCTGGTCGCCCCGATCATGGTGAAGCAGAAGGGGGGCGCGATCATCAACATCTCGACCGCCTGGGTGTTCGAGCCGAGCGCCATGTTCCCGACCTCCGCCGTCTTCCGCGCGGGGCTGGCCGCCTACACCAAGATCTTCGCCGACACCCATGCCGCCGACAACGTGCGCATGAACAACGTGTTGCCCGGTTGGATCGACAGTCTGCCCGAGGCCGAAGAACGTCGGCAGAGCGTGCCAATGAAGCGCTACGGGCGGGCGGAGGAGATCGCGGCAACCATCGCGTTTCTCGCCTCGGATGGTGCCGGCTACATCACCGGGCAGAGCATCCGCGTCGACGGTGGCCTGACGCGCTCGGTTTGATTCGGCGTCGGCGACAAGCCAGGATCGAACTACGGCGGGGTTGGCATGGACGATGAAGACGACCTCGGCGACCTGACCCACGCCGCGCCTTCCTACAAGCGGGCGCTGTGGATCGTCACCATCCTCAATGTTGGTTACGGCCTGATCGAGGCCGGTGGCGGCTTCCTCGCCGGCTCACAGGGGCTCAAGGCGGACGCGCTCGACTTTCTCGGCGACGGCACGATCACGCTCATCGGGCTCATGGCCATCGGCTGGGGGCCGGTCTGGCGGGCGCGCTCGGCGCTGCTTCAGGGCATCTTCCTCGCGATCATGGGGCTCGGTGTACTTGCCGCCACACTCTTCCGGGTGTTCGTCGCCCATGTACCGCAGGCCGAACTGATGGGAGCGTTCGGCATCGTGGCGCTGGTCGTCAACGTCATCTGCGCCGTCATCCTCATCAAACACCGCGAAGGCGACGCCAATGTTCAGGCGGTGTGGCTGTTCAGCCGCAACGATGCGCTCGGCAATGCCGCCATCGTCGTTGCCGCCGTGCTGGTGGCGGCGACGGGAACGCCGTGGCCAGACCTCGTCGTGGCGGCGGTGATCGCCGGCCTGTTCCTGCAATCGGCCTGGCGGATCATCGTGGCGGCGCGGCGGGAGCTGGGCGAGGCGGGGTGAGCGCGGTCGGGCCGAAGAGGGTGCCCCTTGCGCAGCGTCTCAAGTCCTGGGCAAACGCGGTCAAGATCGATGTGGCGGCGCTCTGGCTGGCGGCCCGGGACCAGCGGACGCCGTGGCACGCCAAGGCGTTGGCGGCGGCGGTCGCCGCCTATGCCCTGTCGCCGATCGACCTGATCCCGGACTTCATTCCTGTGCTGGGTTATCTCGACGATCTCGTCATCGTGCCGCTCGGTATCCTTCTGGCCACCCGCCTGATCCCGGCCGAACTGATGGAAGAGTTCCGGCGCGAAGCGCGCGAGCGGGCGCGGCCCGTGAGCCATGGCGGCGCCATCGCCATCGTCGCCGTCTGGGTCGTCGTGGCGATTCTGCTGATCTGGTTGCTGTTATGACCCGGCGTTGAGCGGGAGGGCAGGTGGCAAGAAGATCGGCAACCACATTCGCGCGCTGTCGCTCTCCTTCGTGTGGTACAATTTCTGCCGGACGCACAAGGCGCACACGCTTTGCCGGTGACGGGCCGCTGGCGTCACCGGCCGTCGTGGTCGATGGAGGACATTGCCGCCCTGGTCGAAGCGATGGTGCCCAAGCCTTGGAAGCGCGGGCCTTGCTGCAAGAAATCCGCAGCTTGATCGGTGTCGCACATGGACGAAGATCATCGGATTTCTATTCGTCATCGCGCTCTGAAGGAAGCGATGGTCGTTCTGCACGACTCGTCGACCTTCAATTGCTTTCTGCGAAACGTGAGCGAAAGCGGAGCGCGCCTCGACTTCAGCGATCCGGTGGATCTGCCCGAGCAGTTTGAACTGCTGCTTATTGCGAATAACACCCTGAGGCCGGTCGAGCGAATGTGGAAGCGGGGAACATCTGCGGGTGTCAGGTTCACCGGTCCCGAACGACCGGTTCCGCCGCATAAATTCTGACCGAAATTCAAACTGAGACGCTACCCCGCGAAGTGCCCCCCTTGCGCGAT
>CAVUOD010000021.1:0-7039 GCA_963743015.1 uncultured Alphaproteobacteria bacterium | reverse complement strand
ACCCTCCGGGATGCGCGCCATCCTGAGCCGCGCCTGGTTGAGGTCGGCCTCGGGGATGCGCTCCCGCAGCAGCGCGACGGCACGCGGATCGACATCGATGGCAACCCCGAAGGCCTTGGCCACGGCGTCGGCGGTGATGTCGTCATGGGTGGGGCCGATGCCGCCGGTGGTGAAGACATGGGTGTAGCGGGCGCGGAGCGCGTTCAGCGCCGCCACGATCTCCGCCTCGACATCGGGCACCACCCGCACCTCGCGCACATCGATGCCGATGGCGGTCATGTATTCGGCGATGTAGCCGATGTTCTTGTCCTTGGTCCGGCCCGACAGAATCTCGTCGCCGATGACCAGGATTGCGGCGGAAACGATGTCCCCGGCCGATACGTCCGCCATGCCTGTCCCCTTTTGCGGAAGGAGCGCCCGTTTACACCCGCCGCCCCGCCCCCTCAAGCGCGGCTGCGGCTTGATTGGGGGTCGTTTCGTCACGATTTGTGGTAACGCAAAGCGAGTCACCGCCAAGCTGGGTTTTCTCTCCCGATGCGACCTGACCTGATTGCCCGCTACGCCGATCAGCGCCTGCCGCGCTACACCAGCTACCCGACCGCGCCCCATTTCAGCCCGGGCGTCGGGCCCGACACCTATGCCGGATGGCTGGCGGCGACACCTGCCGGCACGCCGGCCTCGCTCTATGTCCACGTCCCCTTCTGCCGCCGCATGTGCTGGTATTGCGGCTGTAACACGGCGGTAACGCTGCGCGACGAGCCGATCGCCGCCTATGGCGACAGGCTCAAGGCCGAAATCGGCCGCATCGGACAGCACCTCGGCAAGCGCCTGCCGGTGGTCCACCTGCATTTCGGCGGCGGCACGCCGACCATCATGGCCCCGGATCTTTTCCGCGCCCTGATGGCGCTCCTGCACGAGACCTTCGATTTCGGCGCCAGCGCCGAGCGCGCCATCGAGATCGACCCGCGCACGCTGACCCGCGACATGGTCGACGTGCTGGCCACAAGCGGCATCAACCGCGCCAGCCTCGGCGTCCAGAGCCTCGACCCGGTGGTGCAGAAGGCGATCAACCGCGTGCAGACCTATGAGGAGACGGCCGCTGCCGTCACCTGGCTGCGCGACGCCGGCATCGCGGGCATCAACCTGGACCTCATCTACGGCCTGCCGCACCAGACCGTCGCCTCGTCGATCGAGACGGTAAACGAGTGCCTGGCGCTCAGACCCGACCGTATCGCCGTGTTCGGCTACGCCCATGTGCCGAGTTTCAAGAAGCACCAGCGCCGCATCGACACCGCAACGCTGCCCGGCGGCGAAGAGCGCAACACCCAGGCCGAAGCCATCGGCGAAACGCTCAAGGCCGCCGGCTACCGCCAGATCGGCATCGACCACTATGCCCACCCCGACGACAGCCTGGCGGTGGCCCAGGGCGAGGGCCGTCTCCATCGCAACTTCCAGGGCTATACCACTGATCCGGCTAAGCTATTGATCGGCTTCGGCGCCTCCGCCATCGGCCGCCTGCCGCAGGGCTACGTCCAGAACGACCCGGTCGTGCGCGGCTACTCCGAGATGATCGCCGCCGGCGGCCTGGCCACGGTCAAGGGTTATGCCCTTACCGACGACGACCGGCTGCGTGCCGACCTGATCGAGCGGCTGATGTGCGACTTTCGCGTCGATGTGGACGCGGTCTGCCGCCGGCACGGCCGCACCGCCGAGACGCTGGGCGATGCACTGGCCCGCATCGACGCGATGGAGGCCGACGGCATCGTACGCCGCACCGACGGCGTCATCGAAATTGCGCCGGACGCGCAAGCCCTGGCGCGCGCGGTGGCAGCGACCTTCGACGCCTACCTGCCCAATTCGACGCGCGTCCACAGCCCCGCTTTGTAGCCCGTACAACTGACAGTCTTTGCGACGCGCGTTGACGTGCTAGGGTCCGCCTTCGGCGATATGCTTGGCGGGAATAACGATATGTCCGGAACCAATTGGGCCGGGAATCTCACCTACGGCGCGGCCCGCTCGGTCACGCCGAACAGCGTGGAAGAAGCGCAGGATGCGGTCCGCGGCGCCGACAAGCTGCGCGTCGTCGGCTCGCACCACTGCTTCAACGACATCGCCAACACCACCGGCACACAGCTTTCGCTCGAGCGCAGGCGAGGCGTGCTGTCGCTCGACATCGCCAGGCTTCAGGTCACGGTCGAAGGCGGCGCGCGCTACAGCGATATCGGCCCCTGGCTGCATGAGCGTGGTTATACCCTCCCCAACCTCGCCACCCTGCCGCATATCTCTATTGCCGGCGCCTGCGCCACCGCCACGCACGGTTCCGGATCGACGCTCGGCAACCTGGCGACGGCTGTCGCGGCCATCGAATTCATCGATGCCGGGGGCGAACTCGTCACCCTGTCGCGCGAAGAAAACCCAGATATCTTCCCCGGTGCCGTGGTCAGCCTCGGCGCCCTTGGCGTCATCACCAGGATGACCCTCGACCTGCGGCCGACCTTCGCCATGCGCCAGGACGTCTATTGCGACCTGCCGCTTGCGACGGTTGTCGCCAACTTCGATGAGATCATGGCTGCCGGCTACAGCCTCAGCCTTTTCACCCGCTGGCAGGGCGACGTCTTCGAGCAGGTGTGGATCAAGAGCGAGGCCGAGGTCGGGCCGCTTTTCCCCGGACTGCAGCCCTTCTTCGGCGCAGAACCGGCGACCGACAAGCTGCACCCGATATCCGGCTTCAACCCGGTCAACTGCACCGAGCAGATGGGCTCCATCGGGCCCGTCCATGACCGCCTGCCCCACTTCCGCATCGACTACGTGCCGACGCGCGGCGGCGACTATCAGGCCGAATATTACGTCGCCAGGGAGCACGCGGTGGCGGCCATCGCGGCCTTGCACGCATGGGGGCGTCATCTTTCCCCGCTCCTGCTGGTATCGGAAGTGCGGGTGATTGCCGCCGATGACCAGTGGCTGAGCCCCTGTAACGGCCGGCCCTGCGCCAGCTTCAATTTCTCCTTCAGGCTCGACCAGCCGGCGGTCATGAAGCTGCTGCCCGGCCTCGAAGAGGTCCTGGCGCCTTTCGCCCCCCTTCCCCATTGGGGCAAGCTGTTCACAATGGCGCCCGAAACCGTGCGCGCCGGCTATGCCAAGCTAGGGCCCTTCAAGGCCCTGCTCGACCGCTACGATCCGCACGGGAAATTCCGCAATGCCTTCGTCGACCGCATGATCTTCGGCGGCACCTGACCAGCCATGCGCTTGCCCACCCCGCTCATCGAGGCCCGGCTCATCCGCCGCTACAAACGCTTCCTGGCCGATGTGGAGCTCACCGACGGCACGGTGACGACGGTTCACTGCGCCAATCCCGGTGCCATGACCGGCCTCGCCGCGCCCGGCATGCGGGTGCTGTTGTCACGCTCCGCGAGCCCGACCCGCAAGCTGCCGCTCTCCTGGGAGCTGGTCGAGGCCGACGGCTTCTGGGTCGGCATCAACACCGCCCATCCCAACAAGCTGGCGGAAGAGGCGATCGCCGCCGGCACCATTGCCGAGCTTGCCGGCTACGATGCCATCCGCCGCGAGGTGAAATACGGCCGCAATTCGCGCATCGATCTGCTGCTGTCGGGAGAAGGCCGCGCTGAGACCTATGTCGAGGTCAAGAACGTCCACCTGATGCGCAAATCCGGCCTCGCCGAGTTTCCGGATTCGGTCACCCAGCGCGGCACCAAGCATCTGGCCGAACTCACCGATATGGTCGCGGCTGGCCATCGCGCGGTGATGCTCTATCTCGTCCAGCGCAGCGACTGCACGGCCTTCCGGCTGGCCGCCGACATCGATCCGGCCTATGCCAGCGCCTTCGACAAAGCCCGAGCCGCCGGCGTCGAGGCGATCGCCTATGACTGCCGGCTGTCGGAGGACGAGATCGTCGTCGCCGGCGGCCTGCCAATTCTGACATAGCCGCCCTGCTTGCGCGCTCCGGCGAAAATGGCCATATGCTCGGTGCCATGGTCAGCTACATCGAAGCCGCCGTCGGTCCCCTGAAGAACGACGGACAAATCAAACTATACGGCGCGGCAGATTTCGCCGGCATGCATCGTGCCGGGCGGCTCACCGCCGAATGTCTCGATGCCATCGAGGACATCATCCGTCCCGGCATGGCGACCGACGAGATCGACCGCTTCGTCTATGATTTCGCCCTCGCCCACGGCGCCGTGCCCGCCACGCTCGGCTACAAGGGCTACATGAAGTCGACCTGCACCTCGGTCAATCACGTCGTCTGCCACGGCATCCCCGGCGACAAGCCGCTCAGGGACGGCGACATCGTCAATATCGACGTGACGCTGATCGTCGACGGCTGGCACGGCGATTCCAGCCGCATGTACGCGGTCGGCAACGTCAAGCGCGCTGCCCGGCGGCTGATGGAAGTCACCTACGAGTTGATGATGCGCGGCATCGCCGCGATAAGGCCGGGCGCCACCACCGGCGATATCGGCCACGCCATCCAGGAATATGCCGAGGCCGAGCGCTGCTCGGTGGTGCGCGATTTCTGCGGCCACGGTGTCGGCCGCCTGTTTCACGACGCCCCCAACATCCTGCATTACGGCAGCCCCGGCGACGGCGTCGAGCTGAAGCCCGGCATGATCTTCACCGTCGAGCCGATGATCAATCTCGGCCGCGCCCATGTGAAGGTGCTCAGTGACGGATGGACGGCGGTGACCCGCGACCGGTCGCTTTCCGCCCAGTACGAGCATTCCGTCGGCGTGACCGAGACCGGCTGCGAAATCTTCACGGTCTCGCCCAAGCACGGGCTCGTCTATACCGACGGTACATGAGCAAGCCGCCCGCCAGGGACGGGGACAAGCCCCACTTCCATGGCCACCGTGAACGCCTGAAGAAGCGCTTCCACGACAGCGGCGGCGCGGCGCTGGCCGACTACGAGCTCATCGAGCTGATCCTCTTCCAGTCCGTCCCGCGCCGCGACACCAAGCCGATCGCCAAGGCGCTGCTTGCGCGCTTCGGCTCCTTCTCCGAGGTGCTGAGCGCGCCGGCCGGCGAACTCAGCAAGATCGCCGGCGTCGGCGATGCGGTGATCCATCATCTCAAGCTGGTGCAGGCGGCCGCCCAACGCTTCGCCCGCGACCCCGTGCGCGAGCGCCCGCTGCTCACCTCATGGTCGTCGGTCGTCGACTACTGCAAGGCGGCGATGGCCTACGAGACGGTCGAGCAGTTCCGCGTGCTGTTCCTCGACAAGAAGAACATGCTGATCGCCGACGAGGTGCAGCAGACCGGCACCATCGACCACACGCCGGTCTATCCGCGCGAGGTGGTCAAGCGGGCGCTCGAGCTGTCCGCGGCGGCCCTCATCCTCGTCCACAACCACCCTTCCGGCGATCCCACCCCCTCCACCGCCGACATCCAGATGACCAAGCAGGTGGTCGACATCGCCAAACCGCTCGGCATCGCCGTCCACGATCACATCATCATCGGCAAGCGCGGCCACGTCAGCCTGAAGGGCCTGCAACTGATGTGAGGCCGGGGCGCGCGGCCATGCCGGCGGCCGGCCTTCTAATGGCGTCGCGCGCTCGTGGCTCTACGTTCCTGTTGCCGCCTCGCCGGCCTTCCGCTTCTCATACCGCCGCAACCAGACGGCCACGGCGATGGCAAGGACCGATACGGCCGCCATCAGCCAATAGAGCGCGGTCAGGCCCAGGCGCGTCGCCATCTCGATCCCGAGCATGGGACCGATCGTGCCGCCGACATCGCCACACCACTGGAAGATCGCGACCGCCGGACCGTGCTGGCGTTCGTCGACGGCATCGCCCAAGAGCGCCATCATCGGCAGCGTCACGCTGTTGTAGGACAGGCCGGTGATCGCCGCCCCCAGCAGGACGATCGGCAGCGTGTGGGCCATCGCGATGACGGCAAAACCGGCGGCAAGTCCGATCAGCGAAGGAACCAGCGGCGTCGACCGCAGAGCAAGAGCATCGATTGCCCGCCCCATGGCGAATGCGCTCGCGGCCGCCATGCCGACCATGATGGCCATGACGATGCCCGACGTCCCCTGCGCCTCCATTCCGAAGATCGACACGTGACGCTGCTGGATGAGCAGCACCAGGGTGGAGAGCAAGGCGCCCTGGACGGTCAGGAATATGAGGAAATTGAAACTCCAGGCCGATGCCAGAGCCGGGAAGCTCGCAGATCGGAAAAGCGCGAGATAACCACGCTCGGTCTCTGCCGCCGGCGAAGCCCCGCCCGGCTCCTGTGACGGCGCCTGGCCGCCATCGCGGGCGGGCGTCGACGCGCCTGACGGCAACAGCAAGGCAGCCAGGACCGCACCGGCAAAGCTGACGATTGCCCCGGCGAGGAAGGCGACATTGTCGGAGTAGAGATCGGCGAGAATGCCGCCGAGGATCAACCCTCCCGGGACGGCGGTGTTGATCGCAACCCGAACCGCCGCCGTCTGCCGTCCGCGGTTGGCCTTGTCCGAGTTGCCGAGCGCCGCCGCCTGCGTCCCGACCAGCAGGAACGCCATGCCGATCCCATAGACGAAGCGTCCCCCCAGTAGCCACGCCGCCGGGATGCTCGAATGCAGCGCCACGCTGAAGCCGAGCATGCCGATGGCCTCGACCAGCAAGGCGCCGGTCAAGGTGAGCCGCGGTCCCAGCCGGTGGTAGAGACGCCCGGCCGGCAGGTTGAAGATCAGCCGCGCGATCCGGTTCGACGACAGGATGAGCCCGACCAGGAAGCCCGGAATGCCGAGGTCCAGACCGAGCGCCGGCAGGATGGGAAAGACCAACCCTCCGCCAACGCCGCCGACGAAGGCGATGATGGCGACGAGCGTGCTGAGCGGCATGAGGTTCAGAGCCGCCTCCCCGGCAGGGTGCCGCCGTTCGGCCGTCCGAACTGCCACGCGGAAAAGAGAGACAGCACCAGCACGCCGAGCCCCACCGCTGCCGCATCAGCCGTGACGCGCATGTCGAACGCGCCAACGCGACAAAGAAGACCATAGGCGACGACGAAATTGACCGAGCCCCAGAGGACATTGACGCTCGGC
>CAVUOD010000020.1:0-157620 GCA_963743015.1 uncultured Alphaproteobacteria bacterium | reverse complement strand
ATGCCTTCAGCCGGGCGGCTCCTGCCGCCCGGCTTTTTCATGCGCCATCGCAGTCTTGGCGTGATGGCGGCACGCGCGCCCGAAAGCTGCGAAGGCCCGTTTCCCCTCGGGAAAGCGAGCCTTCGTCTCAGCAAACCGGTATCCCTTGTTCAGGAACGTCCGCGTGCAGGCGCCGATTCGGGCCTGTCACGGGTTCCTATCAAGGCCCCAATTGCGGCGGGAAAACGACGCGGTTCGCAGCAGGAATCCTCGCTCTTTATGGTTAGCAAACCGTTACCGACCGAGGGTTGTGATCGCATGAGCCAACGCCTCGAAGAACACCGTCTCGTCGTCGCCCTGCAGGTGCAACTGCCAGCCCGGCCGAATGTGTGTGCGAGTATTCGGGGTACATGGGCTTCTGGCGCGGCAGGAGTGAAGCTAGCACTGTTCCTCACAATATTTCGATTGTTCCCGTAGGTCGGACTTATCGAATGTCGAGCATCCAGCGCAGACGAATTGTCTGGTTGCCGTACTCGCCTGCCTGATAGCGGCGTAGCTTCGGCATTCTGCCGATATGTCGGGAAGCTTTGCAGCGGGCCCGGGATATTCGTGGACCGCAGCAAGCTCTCCTGTCTGGTCCAGAATGCCGGCGTCTACCTGCCGCTTGACAAGGACCCGATGGTCATCTTCCTTGATGCCTGCCCCGACCCTTCGCCGGCGGCCGCAGCCATGTCGTCGGGCGTTCAGGACTTGGGTCTGCCTCAGCAGGCTTCGAGCGCGCAGGCGACCAATGGTGTTCCGGTCACCGGCGTTCTTATTCTCACGCGGGCGCAGCTGAAGTGCCTCGCCTCCAATCCGCGGCGATCGCTGCCCAGGCGGACAGTGTGGTGCGCGTGGATCAGTTGTCGTGCATGTGAGCCGCACGGCAATCGCGTTCTGGCGGCGGTGGTCGCGGCCTGGGGAATTTGCACGTCCGAGCTCGGGCCGCCGACATCCGCATCGTGCCGCCCAAGGCCGTCAAATATATGTCTATCCTTATCCGATCGACGCGTGGAAAGTTTTCAACCGCTGCCAACGGATGTTGAATTCGACAATGAGAGGGTCATCCGCCTGGATGGGCCCATCGAACCCGGCGACGCTGACAAACTCGAGGCCTGACCGATGGTCTCGAGTGGTTCAACACCGCGGTCGTCGTGCTCAACAGCCCGGGCGGTGCCTTCGGGAGTCGCTTAAACTCGCGGATGTCATTCAAACTAACAATCTTGCGACCATCGTCGGCGCGGGGGACGTCTGTCTATCGGGATGTGCGCTCGTCTTCCTAGCGGGGCTAAACAGGACTTGCGTGGCTTTCCGCAGGTGCCGCGAGGACAATCCACGTCGGCGGGCGGGTCGGCCTGCATGCGCCGTTCAACTCGGCGCTGCCGGCAAATCTCAGCGTTGAAGGCTTGGACGTTGCGGCGCTAGCCGAGATGTTCTTCAGCCAGTCGCGCGAGACGATCCGCGAGTTGCAACGCCGGATCGAGCCTTGGCACATCTCGGCCAACACCGTTTTCGATTTTCTCGGCTATGGGCCCAAGGAGTTCTACGAACTCGATCGTTTCTCGCGGCTATTCACCGATCCGATCGATCTGCTCGTCGACATTCGGTAGCTATCCTCGTGAACTCGATCTCGTCTCGGCGCGCGGCTTGCATCTTCGTTCTGACCGAGAACTTGGCCGAAGCGAACGGGCGCACTCCGGGGTTCGTTATCCTCGACTATGGCCTCCAGGACTTCTTTGACGGCGCGGTCCTGGCTATGCGCGGATGTGGCGGAGGTCGCGCCGGACGATCGGGTTGCAACCTGACCTTGGCAGGATTTCACGCTCGACCCTGACGTTCTGGTCCCGGGGCCAGGCAACTTTTCCGTCTGCAATTTCTCAGGGATGGATGGGAAGATGGCGGTGTCCAGTCGACTGGGAGTTACGCTGGCAGCGAGGCCCGGCATCGATGGCGATGCGCCGCTGCCGGTGACCAATTTCACGATTCTCGGTCCGGACGTGCCGTTCAAGGCGGCGAACGCCCCCGACCTCATACATCGAAAATCGGGATCAACTGGACAAGGTGATTGCCGAAACAGGATCGCGATGTCACCACGGCGTCGTTCGATTGCGGCGGCAAACTCGACCCGGCGGCTCAGGTCATCTGTCGTTTCCCGACGCTGGCGCGCTTCGATGGCGTCATGGCGCGCATCTATGTGCGCAAGCTGGCACAGGATCCGGCCGAGAAGCAGCGCCAGAGGGCGTGGCTGGCGCTGCGCCGGGCGGCGTGTCCGTCCGACAAGATCGACCTCAGCCAGCCCAACAGCATGCTGATGGACGGCTATTGCATGCTCTATCTGACGATGGCGCGCATCAACCAGATGAAAGCGGAGTGAGGCCGCCGCCAGCGGGCCGGTGCTTCACTCACGCCTCGAAGAACACCGTCTCGTCGTCGCCCTGCAGGTGCACGTCGAAGACGTAGCGCGGGGCGCCGTTGGTCTCGCCGTCGCGTCTGGCGATCAGCGTGCAGCGGCGGTCCTCGGGCACCAGCGCCAGGATGGCGTCGCCGTCATTGGCGGCCTCGTCGGCGAAATAGATGCGGGTGAACATGCGGCGCAGGATGCCGCGGGCGAAGACGCCGACATCGATGTGCGGCGCCTGCATCTTGCCGTCCAAGCCCGGCACCGGGCCGGGCTTGACGGTGTGGAAGTGGTAGCGGCCGTCCTTGTCGGCCTCGCTGCGGCCGAAGCCCTTGAAGGTGGTGTTGGGCTTCTCACCGGGCTGGCCGGGATAGCGGCCGGCGCCGTCGGCCTGCCACAGCTCCAGGAAGCAGTCGGGCACCGGCTCGCCGGCGCCGTCGGTGACGCGGCCCTCGATGACGATCGGATTGCCGACCGTGTCGGGGGTGACCAGGTCGTTGCCGGCTGAGCGCCGTCAGCGAATAGGTGTCGGTCGGGGTGAGGGCATAGGCGAAATAGGGGCCGACCGTCTGCGACGGGGTGATGCCGTGACGCTCAGCCATGATGCGGGTCCTCGAAGGGGGTGATGGCGTGGCCGCGCAGCACGATGTCGAAGCGATAGCCGAGCGCCCATTCGGGCACCGTCGTCTCCAGGTCGAAGACCGCGATCATGCGCTGCAGCGCCTTGGGGTCGGTCACCGAATTGGCGATCGGGTCGATGGGATCAGCGGGTCGCCGGGAAAATACATCTGGGTGACCAGCCGGGTCAGGAAGCTCGGGCCGAACAGCGAGAAGTGGATGTGGTTCGGCCGCCAGGCGTTGTGGTGGTTCTTCCAGGGATAGGCGCCGGGCTTGACGGTGGTGAACTTGTAGTGGCCCTTGGCGTCGGTGACGCAGCGGCCGGCGCCGGAGAAATTCGGGATCGAGCGGCGCGTGGTGCTGGTCGACGACGTGGATGTAGCGGCCGGCGGCGTTGGCCTGCCAGATCTCGATCAGCGTGTTGGGGATCGGCCGTCCGTCCTCGTCCATCACCGTGCCGGAGACGATGATGCGCTCGCCCTGCGGCTCGCCGCCGTGCTGCTTGGTGAGGTCGGAATCGTTCTCGAGCACCGCCTCGTGGCCGTAGATCGGCCCGGTCAGCTCGCTCATGGTGTGCGGCAGGATGACCAGCGGCCGCTTGGGCGAACGCAGCACCGTCGATTTGTAGCCGGGCGACAGGTATTTCGGATGAGCCTCGAGGCTCTCCAGCGGATATGCGGTGGTCATCGTTCCTCCCCTTCGGTGCTTGCCGTTCTTCAGGCAGCCCGCTCCAGTGCCAGGGCGACGCCCTGGCCGACGCCGACGCACATGGTGGCCAGTCCCCAGCGCCCCCCGCGCCTGGTCGAGTTCGATCGCCACGTCGGCGGCGAGCCGTGCGCCGGACATGCCGAGCGGATGGCCGTAGGCGATCGCCCCGCCGTTCGGATTGACGTGACCGGCATCGTCGGCAAGGCCGAACTCGCGCAGGCAGGCGAGCGACTGGCTGGCGAAGGCCTCGTTGAGCTCGATCAGGTCGAAATCGGCGATGCCGAGGCCGAGGCGCTGGATGAGCTTGCGCGTCGCCGGCACCGGGCCGATGCCCATGATGCGCGGCGGCACGCCGGCCGTCGCCATGCCGGCGATGCGGGCCAGCGGCGTCAGCCCAAGTCGCTCCACCGCCTCGCCGGAGGCGATGAGCAGCGCCTGGGCGCCGTCATTGACGCCCGACGCATTGCCGGCGGTCACCGTGCCGTCGGCGCGCACGATCGGGCCTCAGCCTGGCCAGCGCCTCGGCTGTCGTCTCGGGGCGCGGGTGCTCGTCGGTGGAAACGGTGACCGGGCCGGTCTTGCGGCTGCCCGGCGTCTCGACGGCGACGATGCGGCCGGTCAGCGCGCCGCTGTCCATCGCCGCCTTGGCGCGCTGCCTGCGAGCGCCAGGCGAAGGCGTCCTGGTCGGCCCGGGTGATCTGATAGTCGTCGGCGACGTTCTCGGCGGTTTCCGGCATGGAATCAACGCCGTATTGGGCTTTCATGAGAGGATTGATGAAGCGCCAGCCGATCGTCGTGTCCTCGATTGTGGCGCTGCGCTGGAAGGCGGTCTCGGCCTTGCCCATGACCAGCGGCGCGCGGGTCATCGATTCGACGCCGCCGGCGATCACCACGTCCAGTTCGCCGGCGCGGATGGCGCGCGCGGCGGTGCCGACCGCGTCCATGCCCGACGCGCACAGCCGGTTCATGGTGGTGCCGGGCACGCTTGCCGGCAGGCCGGCGAGCAGGGCGGCCATGCGGGCGACGTTGCGGTTGTCCTCGCCGGCCTGGTTGGCGCAGCCGAGGATCACTTCGTCCACCGCCTCGGCCAGTCCGGCATGGCGGGCGAGCAGTGCGCGGATCGGGATCGCCGCCAGATCGTCGGCGCGCACCTGCGCCAGCGCCCCGCCGAAGCGGCCGATGGGCGTGCGCAGCGCGTCGCAGATATAGGCCTCGCGGCTCATGCATCGCCTCCGTGGGCGCGGGCCGTGCGCGCCTGCAGGTCGCGCAGGACGCCGAGTTCTTCGGCCGTCGGCGGCGGCGTCTCGTCGGCTCTGTGGCGCGAATTTCAGTTCCCAGCCGCATTGCGCCTGCACCGCTTCGCGGGTGACGCCGGGATGCAGCGAGACCACGGTCAGTTCGCAGGTCTCCGGGTCGGGCTCGAGGATGCAGAGATCGGTGACGACGCGGGTGGGCCCGCTTGTGGTCAGGCCGAGGGCGGCGCGGCTGCCCGGTCCGCTGCCGTGGCCGAAGCGAGGTGACGAAGTCGAGCTTCTCGACATAGGCGCGCTTCGACATCGCCATGGTGATGAAGATCTGGCCGCAATTTGCCGGCGATCTCGGGGGCGCCGCCGCCGCCCGGCAGCCGCACCTTGGGCCTGTCATAGTCGCCGACGACCGTCGTGTTGAGGTTGGCGAAGCGGTCGATCTGGGCGCCGCCGAGAAAGCCCACCGTGATGCGGCCGCCCTGCAGCCAGTAGCGGAACATCTCCGGCACCGAGACGGTGGTCAGCGCCGTCTCGCACAGTTCGCCGTCGCCGATCGACAGCGGCAGTACGTCCGGCTTGGTGTCGATGGTGCCCGACTCGTAGATCAGCGTGATCTTCGGCGCATGGGTGAGGCGGGCGAGGTTGCAGGCGGCCGAGGGCGCGCCGATGCCGACGAAAGCAGACGTCGTCATTGCGGAGCGCCCGCGCCGCCGCCACGGTCATGATCTCGGTCGGGGTGTAGGCGCGCATGCTCATGCCGCCTTCCGTGCGTAGGGCGCGAAGATCCGCCGCGCTCTTGGCGAGCACGTTCTGGTCCATCCAGGCGCGGAAGGTGTCGCGGTCGCGGGCGATGGCGTCCCATGCCTTGTAGAAGGCGTTGGCGCGCTTGTAGTAGCCGTGGGCGTAGGAGGGATAGGCGCCGCCCGGCACCGCGGCGATGGCGGTCACCGTCCAGTGCGGCAGGATGACCGATTGGGGCTGGCCGCGCGCAGATCGTCGACGATCTCCTCGACGGTGACGATCGAGCGCTTGGCCGCCAGCACGACCTGCTTCTGCACGCCGACGATGCCTTCGAGCAGGACGTTGCCGGCGCGGTCGGCCCTGAGCGCATGGATGACGCCGACGTCGGGCCGGATCGCCGGTACGGTCGCCAGCTCCTCGCCGGTATAGGGGCAGGTGACCGAGCGGATGGTGGGATTGACCGCGGTGAGGCCGACGCCCTTGTAGCCGCGGAAGACGGCGAAGGGCAGGTTGGCGGCGCCGGCGTCATAGGCGTTGGCGAGCGCTGCGTGCGAGTGCTCCTCGATGGCCAGCGGCTTCGGCCAGCCGTTCTCGACCGCGTCGCGCATGCGGTGCAGCGAGCCGACGCCGGGATTGCCGCCCCACGAAAAGACCAGCCTGTCGGCGCAGCCCATGCCGATCATCTGATCGTAGATCAGGTCCGGGGTCATGCGCACCAGCGTCAAGCCGGTGCGCCCCTGGCGGATGACCTCGTGCCCGGCAGCAAAGGGGATCAGATGGGTAAAGCCCTCCATGGCGACGGTGTCGCCGTCGCTGCAAATGGGCGGCGATCGCGTCATGGAGGGATAGAAACTCGGCCATCAGGCGGCTCTCCGTTGGCTCATTTCAGTTCGTCTCCGAGCACTTCGCGCAGCCAGCGCATGGCGGCGTTGCCGGCGGGAATGCCGGCATAGACGGCGGCATGGCGAACGAGCGCGCCGAGTTCGCCGATGGTCACGCCGTTGGCGAGCGCCGGGCGGACGTGCAGCTTGAATTCCTCCTCGCGGTGGAGCGCGATCATCATGGTGAGCGTCAGCAGCGAGCGTGTCTTGCGCTCCAGCGTCGGGTCGCCCCAGGCATCGTGCCAGGCGGTGCGGGTGATGAAGTCCTGCCAGGGCATGCCGAAGGCGCCGGCATTGTCGAGCGAGCGGTCGACATGGGCGTTGCCCAGCACCGCGCGGCGGATGGCGAGCCCCTCGGCGAAGCTCTGCGCCGGCGGCCGGGCGCCTGGCGGTCGAGGAAGGCGGCGATATGCAGCGCTGCCTCTGCCGGCCGCTCGACCGAGATCAGGTGGGCGCAATCGGGGATCATCACCAGTTCGGCGCCGCGGATGCGGCTGCGGATCTCCTCGCCCATGGCCAACGGCGCGACCGGATCGTCGGCGCCCACCATCGACCAGCGTCGGCGCGGTGATGGCGGTGATGCGCTCGCGCAGGTCCATGTCGGCGATCGCCTCGCAGCAGCGGCCGTAGCCGTGGCGCTCCGATTCGAGGAAAAGCTCGCGGATGCGGGTCACGGCGGCCGGCTCGCGTTCCTGGAAGCCGGGCGTGAACCAGCGCGGCACGATGGTGTCGACCACCGCCTCGGGGCCGGCGTCGATGACGGTGGCGGCGCGCTGCCGCCAGAAGTCGGGCGGCGGCAGGTGGGCGGCGGTCGCCATCAGCACGAGACCTGCCGTGCGCTCCGGATGGAGGACGCCGAAGGCCTGCGCCGTCATGCCGCCGAGCGACAGGCCGACGACATGGGCCTTGGCGATGTAGAGCGCGTCGAGCAGCCCGGCGAGGTCGTTGGCGAGGTCGTCGATGGTGGTGGGCTGATCGCGCGAGCCCGAACGGCCATGGCCTTGGGTGTCGTAGCGCAGCACGCGGAACCGGCCGGCCAGCGCCGCGGCGACGCTCGTCCCACATCTCGATGGTGCTGCCCAGCGAATTGGAGAAGACGACGGTCGGCAGGTCCTTCGGTCCGGCAAGGTCGTAGAACAGGTCGACGCCGTTGGCGTTTACGATGGGCATGATCAGAGCTTCCTCAAAATGCGTTTGACGGCCTGCGCCTGGCGCAGGGCCCGGCCGGCGACGGACGCCGCGGCGGCCGTTGCCGGCCTAGGATCAAACGCACTGTCGAGCAATGCGGCGGGTGCGCCCGCCCGGGCGAGCAACGCACGCAGCGGCTCGCCCGTCTCGCGTACGCGCGGCCGCCGCCTTGGCCACCATCGCCTGGGCGCTGCTGCGCCCCATCTTGCCGGCCAGCGCCGTTGACGCGGCATCGGCGAAGATGAGGCCGCCGGTCATGTCGAGATTGGTGCGCATGCGCCGGGCATCGACGACGAGGCTCTCGGCCAGTCGCCGGGCTTCGCGGAGGGCGCCCGAGGCGAGGCCGAAAAGGGCAGGGAGGGCGTGCCATTCCGCCTGCCACAGCCCGGCCGGGCGCTGCTGGCCGGAGGCGGCGGCATTGATGAGGGTGACGAGGAAGCCGGGCGCGGCGGCGTGGGCGGCGAGGATCACCGCCGAGGAGAGCGGGTTCTGCTTGTGCGGCATGGCCGACGAGCCGCCACGACCCTCGGCCGGGGCCTCGCGCACCTCGCCGATCTCGGTCGCCGAGAGGAAGACCACGTCGGTCGCCATGCGGGCGAGCGTTGCGATCAGCGTCGCAAGCCAGCTTCCCACCGCCACCATGCGGGCGCGGCCGGTGTGCCAGGTGACCGGCGCAAAGCCAAGCCCGAGTTCGTGGGCGAAGCCTTCGCCGATTTCCTCGGCGGCATCGC
Organism: uncultured Alphaproteobacteria bacterium; assembly: GCA_963743015.1. GTDB lineage: Bacteria > Pseudomonadota > Alphaproteobacteria > Rhizobiales > Kaistiaceae > CAVSRC01. Next base: position 149,090 of record CAVUOD010000020.1, on the reverse strand, counting down.
CAAGCCCGGCCAGCGTGCCGACCGGCCCGCCGAGCGAGGCGGTGAGCGCGCGCTGGCTGAGCGCCGGCAGGTCTGCGGCGACCTCGGCAATGCCCGAGGCCCAGGTGCCGGCGACATAGCCGAAGGTCACTGGCGCGGCGTGCTGGCCATAGGTGCGCCCGACGCAAAGCGTGCGCCGGTGCTTGCGGGTCAGCGCGCTGAGCCCGTCGAGGATGGCGACGAGATCGGCGGCGATGAGCGCGAAGGCGTCGGCCATCTGCAGCACCAGCGCCGTGTCGACGATGTCCTGGCTGGTGGCGCCCTTGTGGACGTGGCCGCTGAGCTTCTTCGGCAGCAGCGCCTCGACCGCCTTGACGAAGGGGATGGCGACGACGCCGGTGTCGCGGGTGGCGAGCCCCAGAGCGGCGATATCGAGATCGGCCGCCTTGATACGGGCGAGCGCCGGTGCCAAACCCTTGGGAACGAGACCGGCGCGCGCCTCGGCGCGGGCAAGCGCCGTCTCCGCGGCGAGCATGGCCGCCAGCGTCGCGCGGTCGGAAAAGACCGCGCGCATGGCATCGCTGGCGAAGAGCGGGCCGGTCAGCCCGGAATCGAGGGCGGAAAACGTCATCGCGCCGGGCCTTCCCTCCGCCGCGGATATTTCACCCCTTGACCTCCCGGAATTATCGTTCGATTATCGAACAGTCGTTCGGATATCGACCATTTTCCGCGAGGGGCCGTCGAGTGTCAACGCCGCATTCCCAGCAATCGTCGATGGCCGATGAGAATAATGTGGCGAACCGCTCCGGCGGCGACAAGGAATTCATGGCCACCCTGGCCAAGGGTCTCACCGTTCTCGGTGCCTTTGGCGAACAGCGACCGACGATGACCCTGTCGGAGGCGGCGGAGACCAGCGGCCTGACGCGGGCGGCGGCGCGCCGGGTGCTGAGGACGCTGACCGAGCTCGGCTATGTCGCCCAGGACGGGCGGCGTTTCAGCCTGGCGCCGCGCATCCTCGAGCTTGGCTTCGCCTTTCTGTCGACGCAGAGCTGGATCGATCGCGCCGAGCCGCTGATGAAGGAACTCAGCCATACGCTGCAGGAATCCTGTTCGGCGGCGATTCTGCAGGACGGCGAGATCGTCTATGTGGCGCGCATGCCGGCGCCGCACCGGCTGATGTCGACCACGATTGCGGTCGGCACGCGCCTGCCGGCCTTCCACACCTCGCTCGGGCGCATCCAGCTCGGCTATCTCAGCGAGGCGGATCTGCGTGAACGCCTGGCGGCGGCGACGCTGAAGCGCCAGACGCCGCACACCATCACCGATCCCGAGCAGCTCGTGGCGCGTATCCGCGCCGATCGCGAGCAGGGCTATTCCATCGTCGACGAGGAACTGGAACTGGGCCTGCGCTCGATCGCCATGCCGATCGTGACGCGGGCGGGGGTCAGCGTCGGCGCCATCAACCTGTCGGCCCATGCCGGGCGGACGACGCAGGCCGATCTCCGCGACCGCTTCCTGCCGCGGCTCAGGGACGTCACCACGACGATCTCGCGCACGCTGGTGTGAGGCCGCTGCCCGAATCGCCGCCGTGTTATTCTCCCGTCAGGGGAAAGATTCGGCCTGGCAAAGCGGAGCGGGTGAGGCTTGTACGAGCAGGTCTACGATCTCGCCATCGTCGGCGGCGGCCTGGTCGGCTCGGCGATCGCGCGCGATGCCGCCGGGCGCGGCCTGACGACGTTCCTGTGCGAGCAGGGCGACATCGGCGGTGCGGCGTCGTCGGCCAGCGATCGCGTGGTGCATGGCGGGCTCACCCATCTCGGCCGGATGAACTGGGGGCCGCTGCGCGCGCGGCTGAAGGAGCGCGGCATCCTCCTGCGCTCGGCACCGCATCTGGTGCGTCCGCTGAGCTTCGTCCTGCCACATCACGAGCAGCTGTGGCCGCGCTGGGCGCTCGGCCTCGGCCTCACCGCCTATGACGCATTGGGGGGGAGGGCGCTGCCGCGCGCCCGGCGCCTCGATCTCGACGGCCGCGATGCCGACGAGGCGCTGCATCTGCACTTCACCGAAGGCTTCGCCTTTTCGGACTGCATCGCCGACGATACCCGCCTGACGATCGCCAACGCCTTCGATGCGCAGTCGCGCGGCGCCAGCATCAATTCGCGCCTGCGCTGCGTCGTCGCCGAGCGCGAGCGCGACCGCTGGCGCCTGTCGCTGGAATCGCAGATCGACGGCGAATGGACGGTGGTGCTGGCGCACATGCTGATCAACGCCGCCGGCGGCCAGGCGGGCGAGGTGCTCGACCATATCATCCACACCAGCCGGCACACCGATACGCGCCTGATGCGCTTCAGCCAGATCGTCGTCAGGCGCGATTCCGACCGCAACGTCGGCTATGCCCTGCCGGTTGCCGGCGGCCGCGTCGTCTATGCCGTGCCGCATGAGCCGGGCTTCATGCTGATCGGCCCGGCGGTCGCCCGCCACGACGGCGATCCGGCCGCGGCCGAAGTCAGCCCGCGCGACGTCGCCTGGCTGGTCGATGTCGCCAACCAGTATTTCATCGAGCCGGTCATGGTGGAGGACGTCGTCCAGCGGCTCGCCTGCATCATCGGCCATGCCCGCCGACCGGTCGCTGTCAAGCGGCGATCATGCGGTGGTCGTCGACGCCATTCCGGGGGCGCCGCCGCTGCTCACGGTGCTATGGCGGCACGCTGACCACCTACCGGCGGATCGCCGAGGAAGTCGTCGACCGCCTGGCCCGCTTCGGCAAGGTGCTGCCGCCGTGGACGGCCGAGGCCTCGCTGCCGGGCGGCAACTTCCCGCCGGAGCAGGGCGCAGCGCATCTCTGCCTGGCGCTGCGCGCCGCCTATCCCTTCATCAGCGAGGACTACGCCCACCGTCTGGTCACCACCTACGGCACGCGCGCCTCGACCATCCTCACCGGTGCCCGCGAATTCGCCGATCTCGGTCCCGACTTCGGCGCCGGTCTGACGGCAGCCGAGGTCGACTATCTCAGGCACGACGAATGGGCGATGACGGCGGAGGACGTCCTGTGGCGGCGGACGCGCCTCGGCCTCCAATTCACGCAGGGGCAGGCCGATGCGCTGGCCGCCTGGATGGGCGAGGAAGTGCCCGCCGAAGGCTAGCGGGCGCGGCGCAGTCGCCCGCCTGCGCCCGCCGGCCGCGATCAGACGCAGGCGGCGATCGCCCGGCCCAGTATATCGACGCCGAGATCGATTTCATCGTCGGAGACGGTCAGCGGCGGCGCGATGCGGAAGACGCCGCCCATTCCGGGAAGCTGCACGATATTCATGCTGAGGCCGAGTTCCATGCAGCGCCGGGTGATCCTGGCGCCAAGCTCGGGCGCCGGCCGCTTGCTCTGGCGATCGGCGACGATCTCCATGCCGAGAAGCAGGCCGCGACCGCGCACGTCACCGATGCAATCGAAGCGCTGCTGCAGGGCAAGCAGCTGGTTGCGCAGCCGCTCGCCGGTCTCGGTCGCACGGGCGACGAGGCCATCGCGCTGGACGATCTCGAGGACTTTCAGGCCGACCGCGGCAGGCAGCGGGTCGGAGACGTGCGTCGTGTAGAACAGGAACTTGCGCTCGTGGCTGCGCTCCTCGATTTCGGCCGTGGTGACCACGGCGGAGAGAGGCAGGCCCGCGCCGAGGGTCTTCGACAGGGTCAGGATGTCCGGCGCAACGCCGTCCCGTTCGCAGGCGAACATCAGGCCCGTGCGACCGACCCCGGTCTGCGCCTCGTCGAGGATGAGAAGCATGCCGCGTTCCTCGCATTTCCGCTTGAGGGCTGCGAGGTAGCCGGGCGGCAATTCGATGATGCCGCCGGAGCTGAGGATCGGTTCGGCGATGAAGGCCGCCAGGTTGCCGGTCGACTGCTGATCCACCAGCGCGAAGGCATAATCGAGCTCGGCCTGCCAGTCGGGCGCGCCGTTGCGCTCGAAGGCCGGCCGGTAGGCATTGGGGACGGGGATGGCAAAGGAGCCGACCGTCGGCGGGCCGTAGCCCCTGCGCCCGGCGCTGTAGGTGGCCGATGCGGCCGCCGCCGTCATGCCGTGCCAGGACTGGGCGAAGCCGACGACCTCCCAGCCGCCGGTGGCGAGCTTGGCCATGCGCAATGCCGCCTCGTTCGCCTCGCCCGCCGGTGGTGAGCAACAGCGAGCGCTCGAGGCCGGCGGGGGCCAGACGCGCCAGCTCCGATGCAAGTTCCACCACCGGCCGGGACAGCATGCCGCTGAACAGGTGATCCAGCTTGCTGACGTGCTGCGTCGCCACCTCGACGATTTCGGGATTGCCGTGGCCGAGGATCGCGCTCATCTGGCCGGAGGTGAAATCGAGAATGGCACGGCCGTCGGCGTCGTAGACGAAGCTGCCCTGCGCGCGCTCGATGATCAGCGGCTCGAACACGCCGCCATAGCGCACGAGATGCTTGCCGGCCTTGGCCCAGAAATCCGGATCGGCGTTCCTGCTCATGACGGCTCCAGCTCGGTTGGAGAATGCCGGTAGACTAGGAAGGCAATTCTCATCATTGTAGCTTATAGTTTTGAATTGAGAATTCAGCGAGACTTATGGTGTCGCCGCTCGACATCGATCTTCTTCGCTGCTTTGCGATGGTCGCCGAAACCGGGGCGCTGAGCCGGGCGGCGGACCGGGTCGGCCGCAGCCAGGCCGCCGTCAGCATGCAGATGAAGCGCCTGGAGGACATCGTCGGCCAGCCGCTTCTCAACCGGACCGGGCGCGGCGTGTCCCTGACGGTTCACGGCGAGCGTCTGCTCAATCACGCGCAGCGGATCCTGCGCGCCCATGACGATGCCCTGGCGGAACTTACGGGTCGGAGCCTGAGCGGCACGCTCCGCTTCGGCTGTCCCGACGATTATGCCGACGCCTTCCTGCCGCCTCTCCTGCGCAGCTTCGCGGAACTGCACCCGCAGGCGATGATCGAGGTCGTCTGCGCGGCAACCCCGCGTCTCCTCAAACAGCTGGATCGCAACATCCTCGATCTCGCGCTGATATCGGTGGCGCTCGATTCCGTGCATCCGACACTGCGCCAGGAAGACCTCGTCTGGGTCGGCCCCAAGACCGGCCACGGGGATTGGCCCGATCCGCTTCCCCTTGCGCTTGGCGATCCGGATACGCTCGATCATCATGCCGCAATAGCCGCACTCGAGCAGACAGGACGAGACTATCGGATCGCCTATTCGAGCGGCAGCCTGTCCGGGCTTCTGGCCGTGGTCCGCTCCGGGCAGGCGGTTGCGGTGCTGACCAGGGCCGCGGTACCGGCCGATCTCGGCATCCTTTCGCCGGCGATGGGGCTGCCCGAGCTGCCCCGGGTGGGGCTGATCACCCGGATGGACGAAAGGCGGGCCTCACCCCTGACGCGGGCCTTCGAGGCGCATATTCGCAGCACATTGCCGGCGCTCTGACGGGCCCCTTGCCGTCGCGCGCCTTTTCGTCGCCGGAATCCCGTGCTAGGTGACCGCCGTCTTGGCCGAGATGCGCAGGATCATGATTTCAGGGCAGATTTTTCGGGCAGCCGGTCTCGTCGCCGTGGCCGCGCTGATTGCGGCGGGGCCGGCGGCGGCACAGATCATCCAGGTGCCGCAACTGCAGCCGCCGGCCGATCAGTTCGCGCCGGGCGGACAGCAGCCGGACGCCCAGCAGCCGGGCGTGCAGCAGCCGGCGTGCAGCAGCCGGATCTCGGCGGCCAGCCCGATCTTGGCGGACAACAGCAGGACGGGCAGTCGATCCCGGATGTGCAGACGGAGCCGGAGCCGACGCACATCTCCAATCCGGTCGCCGTCTTCGCCGGTCTCGACAAGATCACCGGGCGGATCATCAATTTCGACGTCTATATCAATGAGACCGTGCAGTTCGGCGCGCTGCAGGTCACGCCACGCGTCTGCTATACGCGCCCGCCCACCGAAGAGCCGCGCACCGACGCCTTCGTCGAGGTCGACGAGATCACGCTCGCCCGCAAGATTCAGCGAATCTTCACCGGTTGGATGTTTGCCGCCAGCCCCGGCCTGCACGCGGTCGACAATGCCGTCTATGATGTGTGGCTGACCGACTGCAAAATGAAATCGAGCGTGCCGGCGCCCTCCGCCCGCGCCAACACCCCGGCGCCGTCCAAGAAGCAATAGGGCCGCTCCTGGATTGGTCATCCCGGCGCCTCCCCGAGGCCCTGCCATGATCTACGGCAACGCCACCCGGCGGTTGCGACTACCCTTTCTGCTGATGCTGGTGGTGCTGACGACCGGGTGCGCGACGCGTCCCGATCTCCGCACGCTCAATACCGTGGCCGCGGACCATGCTGTCGGCGTCAAGACGGTCGGCATCTATGCCGTCACCACCCGTACGCGGGAAAAGCCTGATTCCAATCTCTTCGACAGCGGTCGGGCGACCGGGACCAACTACGCTCAATTCACGGTCTCGATTCCTCCCGGCCACCAGCCGGCGAAGGTGGAGTGGCCGACGGGAAAGCCGGATCCGGCGAAGACCTTTGCCGTCGTCGCGCAGGATGTGCTGGACGCCGCCGATTTCAGGAAGGACGTGCGCGCCAGCGGCGCGAACAAGCAGATCGCGGTCTTCGTCCACGGCTACAACTACAGCTTCCAGGAGGCGCTGTTCCGTCTGGCGCAGATGTCGGCGGATTCCGGTATCGCCGGCATGCCGGTCCTGTTCTCATGGCCCTCACAGGCATCCGTCACGGGCTACCTGACCGACAAGGAGTCGGCGACCTATTCCCGCGATGCGTTGGTGGCGCTGCTGGTCGAACTCGCCAGGGATCGATCCAGGGGCGACATCCTTCTCTTCGGGCACAGCATGGGGGGCTGGCTGGTCATGGAGGCCCTGCGCCAGCTCAAGCTTTCCGGGCGCACGGACGTTCTTTCCCGCCTCGAAGTCGTGCTTGCGGCGCCTGATATCGATGCCGACGTGATGCGCAAGCAGCTCGACGTCATCGGACGCCTGTCGCCGCCGTTGACGGTACTGGTTTCCAAGGACGACCGGGCGCTGAAAGCGGCGAGCCTGCTCAGCGGGAGAACCCCGCGCGCCGGCTCGCTCGACGTCAGCGATCCGCGCGTGCGGGCGGCCGCCGTCGCGCACGGCGTGCTGATCGTGGATATCTCCGACCTGCCGGCGTCCAACGCACTCAACCACGACAAGTTCTTCAGCCTTGCCGCGCTCTATCGTTCGGTCGCCACAGGGAGCCGCACCCCGAATCTTGGACGCGTCGGAGCGGTCATTCTCGACACCGCCGGCGCCACCGTCTCCAGCCCGTTCAGGATCGTGAGCGGCGTTCTCGACCCGGTGAATAGCGCGGCCGCTCCCTGAGCCGGGCGGTCAGCCGAGCCGGAAGAAATCGCCGTCGCGGTCGATCGCTTCGTCGAGCAGGCGCTGATAGTGGGCGCGGTCGATGTCGATGGCGCCGAACTGCTTGAGGTGCGGCGTTGTGAACTGGGTGTCGAGCAGGGTGTAGCCGCCCGCTTTCAGGCGGGCGACGAGATGCACCAGGGCCACCTTCGAGGCGTCGCTCTGGCGCGAGAACATGCTCTCGCCGAAGAAGGCGGCGCCGAGGCTGACGCCGTACAGCCCGCCGACCAGCTCGCCGTCGCGCCAGGTTTCCACCGTGTGGGCCGCGCCGATCTCGAACAATTCGCCGTAGAGCTTGCGGATGCGCTGGTTGATCCAGGTCTTCGGCCGTTCCGGCGTGGCGCCGGCACAGCCGTCGATCACCGCGGAGAAGTCGTGGTCGATGCGGATTTCGAAGCGGCCGGAGGCGACGGTGCGGGCGAGCCGCCGGGGAATGTGGAAGCGGTCGAGGGGCAGGATGCCGCGGCTCTCCGGCTCGATCCAGTAGAGGCTGGGATCGTCCGCCGCCTCGGCCATGGGGAAGATTCCCAGGGCATAGGCTTTGAGCAGGACCTGAGGCGTGATTTCCAGCAGCAGATCGTCGGGCGCGGCCATGGAGGCTAACCTAGGTAGTTGCCAGACGTTTCTCCAGCCAGTGGATGTCGTAATTGCCCGAAGCGACATCCTCGTCGTGGACGAGTTCGCGGAACAGCGGGATCGTCGTCTTGATGCCGTCGACCACGAATTCGTCGAGCGCCCGGTTGAGCCGCATCATGCATTCCTGCCGGGTGCGGGCGTGGACGATCAGCTTGCCGATCAGGCTGTCGTAGAAGGGCGGGATGGAATAGCCCTGATAGACGGCCGAATCGACGCGCACGCCCAGTCCTCCGGGCGGGTGGTAGTAGATGATCTTGCCGGGCGAAGCCATGAAGGTCTTCGGGTCCTCGGCGTTGATGCGGCATTCGATGGCATGGCCGTCGAAGCGCACCTCTTCCTGCGTGAAGGACAGGCCGAGGCCGGCGGCAACGCGGATCTGCTCGTTGACCAGGTCGATGCCGGTCACCGCCTCGGTCACCGGGTGCTCGACCTGCAGGCGCGTGTTCATCTCGATGAAGTAGAACTCGCCGTTCTCATAAAGAAACTCGACGGTGCCGGCGCCGGCATAGCCGAGCTCGCCGATGGCATTGGCGACGATGCCGCCGATGTGCGCCCGCTGCGCCGGCGTGATGACCGGGGAGGGGGATTCCTCCATCACCTTCTGGTGGCGGCGCTGCAGCGAGCAGTCGCGCTCGCCGAGATGGATGCCGCTGCCCTTGCCGTCGCCCATCACCTGGACCTCGATATGGCGCGGGGCGCCGAGATACTTCTCGATATAGACGGCGTCGTCGCCGAAGGCCGAGCGTGCCTCGGAGCGTGCCGTCGACAGGGCGGTCGACAGATCGGCGGCGCTCTTCGCCACCTTCATCCCGCGCCCGCCGCCGCCGGCGGCCGCCTTGATGAGGACCGGATAGCCGATGCCGTCGGCGATCCGGCGTGCCGTGACGTCGTCGGAGACAGCGCCCTCGGAGCCCGGCACCACCGGAATGCCGAGGCGAGCGGCGGTGCGCTTGGCCTCGATCTTGTCGCCCATGATGCGGATGTGCTCGGCGCTCGGACCGATGAAGGCGACGCCGTGCGCTTCCAGGATCTCGGCGAAACGGGCGTTCTCCGACAGGAAGCCGTAGCCGGGATGGACGGCCTCGGCCCCGGTGATCTCGCAGGCGGCGAGGATCTGGGGGATGTTGAGATAGGATTCGCGTGCCGGCGGCGGGCCGATGCACACGCTCTCGTCGGCCAGCCGCACATGCATAGCGTTGGCGTCGGCGGTGGAATGCACCGCGACGGTGGCGATGCCGAGCTCCTTGCAGGCGCGCAGGACCCTGAGAGCGATCTCGCCGCGATTGGCGATCAGGATCTTGCTGAACAGTTTGGGCGCTGCCGTCATTCGATGATCATCAGCGGCTCGCCGAACTCGACGGGCTGAGCGTCGTCGACCAGGATTTCCTTGACCGTGCCCGCGCGCGGCGCCGGAATCTGGTTCATGGTCTTCATCGCCTCGATGATCATCACCGTCTGGCCTTCGCTTACCCGGTCGCCGATCTCGACGAACGGCTTGGCGCCGGGCTCGGCGGCGCGATAGGCGGTGCCCACCATCGGCGAGGCGACCATACCGGCGCGGTTGGCGGGTTCGCTGGCGCGCTCCTCAGCCGCCGACGGCGGCGCGGCGGGGGCGGCTGCGGGGGCCGGTGCCGCCGCGGTGATGGTGAGGTTGCGTGCGATGCGCACGCGTGTGTTGTTCTGCTCGACCTCGATCTCGGTCAGGCCGGTCTCGTTGAGCAGATCGGCCAGCTGGCGGATCAGGTCCTGGTCGACGATCGGTTTGTTCTCGGCCATCAGCCCCTCTTCCGCTTGTTGGTTTTGTTGTCGTCCGCGGTGAGCGGCCGCATTGCCTCGAGGGCAAGCACGTAGCCCTGCGCTCCAAGGCCGCAAACGGTTCCGACGGCGACCGGCGAGACATAGGAATGATGCCGGAAGCCCTCGCGCGCAAAGATGTTGGAAAGATGCACTTCGATCACCGGCAGGCCGACGGCGCGGATGGCGTCGTGAATGGCCACCGAGGTGTGGGTATAGGCGCCGGGATTGATGACGATGCCGTGGGCCGCCTGCATCGCCTCCTGAATCCAGTCGACCAGGATGCCCTCGTGGTTGGACTGGCGGAAATCGACCGCAAGGCCAAGCTTGTTGCCCGCGGCCACGCAGTCACGCTCGATATCAGCCAGACTCACCACGCCATAGACACCGGGCTCGCGGGTGCCGAGCATATTGAGATTGGGGCCGTTGAGGACGAGGATCGGGACTGCCATCGTGTGGGAGCTTCCGCCATGGCGGCGACCACACCTGGCCTGCCGCCCGAAATGGCGCGGTTATAGGAGGTTGCCGGGCAGAGGGAAAGCCCCGCCGGCGGGGCGCCAGAAGGCCCTAGCAGTCCTTGCTGGTGCAGGCGCTGGCCAGCGCGTCGATCTTGGCCTTAAGCTTGTCGTAGCCGACGGCCCCGACGATGACCTCTTTGTGGGTGACGTAGCTCGGCGTGCCGGTCAGGTTGAGCGTGTTGGCGAGGGCGTAGGATTCGTTGATCGTCTGCCTGACTTCGTCCGAATCGAGCTTCGCCTTCAGCGCCGCCGGGTCGAGGCCGAGACTGGCGGCCACGGCCAGCGCCTTCTCGCCGTTCACCTGGCCGGGCTCCTCCAGCATGGCATCGTGGAAGGCGGCGTATTTGTCCGGCGCCGTCATGTGCAGCGCGACTGCCACCTTGGCCGCCTCGACCGAGCCGGGGCCAAGCACCGGGAACTGCTTGAGCACGATCCTCAGGTCGGGATCGTTAGTGATCAGCTTCTTCATGTCGGCTTCGGCGCGCCGGCAATAGGTGCAGTTGTAGTCGAAGAACTCGACCAGGGTGACCTTGCCGTCGGGGTTGCCGAGGACGACCTGGTGCTTGGAATCGAAGATCGTGGCGGCCGAAATCCGTGATCGCCTTGGTCTGGGCGAGCTGCTGGGCGGCGTCGCGCCGGCGCTGCAACTCGGCGATGGCATCGGTGATGACCTCCGGGTGGGCGATCAGGTAGTTGCGGATGATGCCTTCCAGTTCCTTGCGCTGATCGTCGCTGAACTCGGCCATCTTGGCCGGTTTGGCGGCGGTCGGCCCGGCATCGGCGGCTTCGGCGGCGGTAGTGACGGAGAGGGCGGCGCCGTTCTGGCTGGTGCCGGCGAAATAACCGATCCCGCCGACGGCGAGGGCGCCGACGACGGCGAGGGCGGCGGTGATGCGGGGGCTCATAAATGTCTCCAAGACGGCAGGGGCGGGATCGAGAGCAATCCTCGGCCCAATTCGATCATTTATAGGACACGATGTCGTCGGCGCGAAGCCAGGCCGGGGTGCCGCGCTTCAGCTTTGCCTGAGCCCGGATGGCCTGAATCTTGGCGCCCTTGATGTCGCCTTCGATGAACAGACCCTGGGCAGTGGCGAGCTGTGCCATGGGAATGTTGTCCTGCATGGCATAGGCGCGTGCCAGGGCATGGTAGCCGCCGGGAAGGTCGGGATAGTTGATGACCGCGGCCGAGAGCAGCCTGACCGCCTCGTTGGCGTCGCTGCGGCTGCCGATGGCGACCAGCGCCTGGCCGAGCAGCACCTTGATCAGGTTCTCACGGGGGGCAAGGGAGACCGCCTTGCGCAGGGGGCCAAGCGCATCCTTCGGCTTGCCGGTCTCGAGCAGAACCTGGCCCTTCAGCTCCCAGAAATACGCATCATTGGGGCTGGCACGGGTGAGGTAATCGATCTGCCTGAGGGCATCGGTGGCCCGCCCGCTGCGATAGGTCGAGATCGCCCGGGCGTAGCGGGCCGGCAGGCTCTGGTCGCTGATCGGGTAGCGCCGGTTGACCTGCAGCGGCGGCCAGGTGAAGCCGACCAGCTTGGCGCGCACGAGGTCGTGGCGCGCCTGCAGCGCCGGTAAATCCTTCTGGCCGTAGTAGGGGCTGGCGCGAATGAGCTTTTCCAGGGTGACAATGCGCTCGCGCGGCAGCGGGTGGCTCTGCAGATAGGGGTTGGCCTGGCTGGCGTCGAGCAGGCTGTCGCTGGCGAGCCGCTTGAGGACGGCGAGCATGCCGGCGCCGGACTGGTGGGTCTTGTTGAGGTAGTCGATGGCGGCGCGGTCGGCGGCGGCTTCCTGGTCGCGCTGGTAGTGCAAAAGGCTGCGCTGGGCGATGGTGACACCGCCGGCGGCGATGCCGCTGCCGGCGCCGCCGCCGCCGGCGACGCCAACGCCGATGCCGGCGAGCATGGTGAGCAGCAACGCCGCCTTGGTGTCGGCAAGCGCCTGCTTCATGCTCGCCACGTCGTTATGGGCGATGTGGCCGGTCTCGTGCGCCAGAACGCCGATCAGCTCGTTCGGCGTCTCGGATTTGATGATGGTGCCGACATTGACGAACAGCCGGTGCTCGGTGGTGACGAAGGCGTTGAAGGCCTGGTCGTTGACCAGCATGATCTTCGGCATCTGCTGGCCGGCGGCCCTGACGATCGGCCGCAGATAGTCGGTGATGAGGGCCTCGGTTTCGGCGTCGCGGACGGTGGCGATACGGCCGTCGGCGAAGGCCGCCGGGGGCGGCAGAGCGAGCGTCAGTGCCAGAGCGCCGATGGCGATCCGGCTCGGGACTTTCCAGGGGCTTCGGCACCTGCTAGGGACCGCTGCACTGCGCATCGTCTTTCCCGGCCTCGATGTCTGGTTGTTTCTGCCGCGGCCCGAACACGTTAGGGAGCAGCCGCGGGCGGGTCAACGCGACCCACTGCCAAGGGAGGCAAATGGCCGGTAAATTGGGCAGGAGCAAGACCTTGGCGGGGGAAAAGGAGGCGCAGGGATGAGCCGTCCGCCGCATGCCTCGCGGCGCAGCGAAATCGAGCCGTTCATCGTCATGGACGTCATGCGCGCCGCCGCCGACCGCGAGCAGGCGGGGGAACGCGTCATCCACATGGAAGTCGGCCAGCCGGGCGCGCGGGCGCCGGAAACGGTGCTGGAAGCGGCCAAGATCGCGGTCGCCGACGGTCACTTCCGCTATACCGAAGCGCTGGGCTTGAGGGCGCTCAGGGCGCGCATCGCCTGCCACTACGGCGAAGAATACGGCCTCGACGTGCCGGCCGAGCGCATCGTGGTGACCACCGGTTCGTCGGCGGCCTTCAACCTGGCCTTTCTCGGCGCCTTCGATGCCGGCGACCGGGTGGCGATCGCCGCACCCGGCTATCCGGCTTACAAGAACCTCATCGCCGCTCTCGGTCTCGTGCCGGTGGAGATCGAGACCGATGCGGCGACCCGCCATGTGCTGACGCCCGCGATGCTGGAGCGCGCCCACGGAGAAGCGCCGCTTGCCGGCGTCCTGGTCGCCAGCCCCGCCAATCCCAGCGGCACCATGATGACGCCGGAGGCGCTCGGCGCGCTGATTGCGGCGGCAAGCGATCTCGGCATCCAGTTCATCTCCGACGAGATCTACCACCGGCTGGTCTATGCCGGCACGGCGGCGACGGCGCTCAGCTTTTCCAGCGACGCCATCGTCATCAATTCCTTCTCCAAATACTACTGCATGACCGGCTGGCGGGTCGGCTGGATGGTGCTGCCCGAGCCGCTCATCCGCCCGGTCGAGCGCATCGCCCAGAACCTCTACATTTCCGCGCCCGACATCTCGCAGCGGGCGGCGATCGCCGCCTTCGAGGCGACGCCCGAGCTCAACCGCATCCGCGACGGCTATGCCGCCAACCGCCGGCTGCTGCTGGAACGGCTGCCGGCGATCGGCTTCGACGAGCACCTGCCGGTCGACGGCGCCTTCTACTTCTATGCGTCGGTTCGCCGCTTCTCCAACGATTCGACCGACTTCACCCGGCGCATGCTGGCCGAAGCGGGCGTGGCGGCGACGCCGGGCACGGATTTCGATAAAGTCCGCGGTCACGCCTTCATGCGCTTCTCCTTTGCCGGCACCGAGGCCGACATGGCGGAGGGCATGGACCGGCTGGCCGCGTGGCTTAAGTAATTGCGTGGTTTCAGCACCTTATGCCGGCTTTCTGTCGGCCAGATTCAAGAGGCACTTATCCCATGAACGCCGCCATGATCAGGGCCTTTGCTGCGCTGGAAGCGCATCGGGCCGCCATCGCCGCCACGCCGCTCAAGCAGCGCTTCGCCGACGATCCCAACCGCTTCGCCAAATATTCGACCGGCTTCGGTGATTTCCTGCTCGATTATTCGAAGAACCTGATCGACGACGAGGTCATGGCCCGCCTGCTGGCGCTGGCCGAAGCGGCGGAGGTCGAGAAGCGCCGCGACGCCATGTTTGCCGGCGAACCGATCAACGTCACCGAGCACCGCTCGGTTCTGCACGTGGCGCTGCGCGCCAATCGCGACGAGGTCTATCGCTCGGAAGGCGAAAATGTCGTGCCGATGGTCCATGAGGTGCTCGACCGCATGGCCGCCTTCGCCGACGGCGTGCGCTCCGGCGCACTTTCAGGCGCCGGCGGCAAGTTCACCGACGTGGTCAATATCGGCATCGGCGGCTCCGACCTCGGCCCGGCGATGGCGACGCTGGCGCTGGCGCCCTTCCATGACGGGCCGCGCCTGCATTTCGTCTCCAATGTCGATGGCGCCGACATGCGCGACACGATTGCCGGGCTCGACCCGGCGACGACGCTGTTCCTGGTCGCCTCGAAGACGTTCACCACCATCGAGACGATGACCAATGCCGGGACGGCACGAAAGTGGATCGTCGAGAAACTCGGCGAAGAGCACGTTGCGGCGCATTTCGCCGCGATCTCGACGGCGCTGCCCAAGGTCGCCGCCTTCGGCATCGGCGCGGAGCGCACCTTTGGCTTCTGGGACTGGGTCGGTGGGCGCTATTCGGTGTGGTCGGCCATCGGCCTGTCGCTGATGATCGCCATCGGGCCGGAGAACTTTCGCGCGTTCCTGGCCGGCGGCCGGGCGATGGACGAGCACTTCCGTACGGCACCGCTGGCCAAGAACATGCCGGTGATCCTCGGCCTGATCGGCATCTGGTACCGCAACGTCATGGGCTTCCCGGTCTATGCGGTGCTGCCCTACGACAATCGCCTCAAGCGCCTGCCGGCCTATTTTCAGCAGCTCGACATGGAATCGGACGGCAAGGGCGTCCATCTCGACGGCACCAAGGCGCGCGCTGCCACCGGGCCGATCGTCTTCGGCGAGCCGGGCACCAACGGCCAGCACGCCTTCTACCAGCTCATCCACCAGGGCACCGACGTGATCCCGGTCGATTTCCTCGTCGGCGCCCATTCCGACGCCCCCGACGACGTCCACCAGGCGCTGCTCCTGGCCAACTGCCTGGCGCAGAGCGAGGCGCTGATGCGCGGCAAGACGCTGGAGCAAGCCAAGGCGGAGTTGGAGGCCGCCGGCATGGCGCCGGAAGCAATCGAGAAACTGGCGCCGCACAAGGTCTTCCCCGGCAGCCGGCCGTCCAACACCATGCTCTATCGCCGGCTCGACCCGCATACGCTGGGCATGATCATCGCGCTCTACGAGCACAAGATCTTCGTCCAGGGCACGGTGTGGGGCATCAACTCCTTCGACCAGTGGGGCGTCGAGCTCGGCAAGACACTGGCCATGGAGCTCCTGCCGATGGTCGAGGGCAAGGCGAAGCCGGAGAACCGCGATTCCTCGACCGCCGGGCTGCTGGCGGCGATCCACAAGCTCAAGGGGTAGGCGAGGCCTTCTCGACCCGCCCGGCCACTCACCAGGGAACGGTGCGGCCGCGATAGTCGAGATATTCCAGGCCCGGCCGTTCCTGCTTGGCGAGGAGGACGTTCACCAGGTTCGGGACGCTTTCCTCGATGGTGAGGCGTGCGTCCGGCCCGCCGAGGTCCGTGCGCACCCAGCCCGGCGCCATCGCCACCAGCGCGCGCTTGCTCCCCGCCTGGCGGGCGGCGAAGCTGCGCATGAACATGTTCAGCGCCGCCTTGCTGCCGCGATAGACCTCGCGCATGCCGTTGGTGTTGTTGCCGATGCTGCCCTGTCCGGACGACATCACCCCGATCAGGCCGGTCGCCGAAACGTTGCCCGCCAGACTTTCGACGACGCGCATCGGGCTCAGCGCATTGGTGATGAAGAGGTGGACGAAATCGTCGGTCGCCACCTCGCCGATCGTCTGGGTCGGATCGCGGTTGGTGGTGCCGGCGTTGACGAACAGCATGTCGAAGGTCCTGCCGGACAGGCGCTGGCCGAGCGCTGCGAGCTGTTCCGGCTGGTTGATGTCGAGGATCTCGATCTCGACCCGGCCGGGGTTCTTGTCGGCCAGATCGTGCAACAGGGTCCGGCCGCTGCCACCGCGCACCGTGGCGACGACGTTCCATCCCTTTTTCAGGAACTCGGCCGCCATGGCATGGCCGAGGCCGCGCGATGCGCCGATCAGGAGAATTGTGCGGGCCGGTTGGTTCGCGGTGGCTGCGGACATGGGCGAATGCCTTTCGGTGGTGCGCTCGAGTGCAGAGATAGGCGATCACGCACCATGCGCCAGACGCATCGGAGCCAACATATAGTTGCGTGAGACGCTAGGTCAGACGGTGTCGGTGGGATAGGCTCGTGGCATGAACGACGTCGATCTGAACCTGCTGGTCGCGCTCGACGCGCTGCTCGCCGAGGGCAGCGTCACCAGGGCGGCGCGCCGCCTCGGGCTCAGTTCGTCCGCCATGAGCCGGGCTCTGACGCGCCTGCGTGCGGCGACCGGCGATCCGCTGCTCGTCCGCGCCGGGCGCGGCATGGCGCCGACGCCGCGGGCCGCCGAGCTGCGCGACCGCGTCCATGCGCTGACCCACGACGTGCACGCGGTCCTGCGGCCGGCCGCCGACCATGTCGACATCGCCGCTCTCGATCTGACCTTCACGATCCGCGCCAATGAAGGCTTCACCGAGCTCTTCGCCGCTCGCCTGATCTCGGCGATCACCGAGGCCGCGCCGCGCGTTCGGGTGCGCTTCGCGCCAAAGCCGGGCAAGGATGCGGGCGCGCTCAGGGAGGGTCTGATCGATCTGGACATCGGCGTCCTCGGCAATGCGCCGCCGGAAGCGCGCACCCAGATGCTGTTTCGCGACGGCTTCGTCGGCATTGCGCGCGTCGGCCATCCGCTCTGGGCGGGCGGGAAGATCACGCCCGAGCGCTACGCTGCCTGTCGCCATGTCGTGGCGTCGCGCCGGGGATCGTTCACCGGGCCGGTCGACGATGCCCTGGCGATGATCGGCCTCAAGCGCGACGTGGTTGCCGTGGTGCCGGGGTTCCTCGATGTGGTGCGCATCGTGCGCGTCTCGGAGCTGATCGGGCTGGTCCCGCTT
Source organism: uncultured Alphaproteobacteria bacterium (assembly GCA_963743015.1). Taxonomy (GTDB): domain Bacteria; phylum Pseudomonadota; class Alphaproteobacteria; order Rhizobiales; family Kaistiaceae; genus CAVSRC01. The sequence goes on along the minus strand of CAVUOD010000020.1, from coordinate 131,825 downwards.
TCGGTGCTTCGCGGCCTCGCCGGAGACGCCGGCGGCGCCGAGATGGGGATCGAAGGCTTCGCCCTTCCGGTCGCCACACCCGAGATCGTGGTGTCGGCCATGTGGCATCCGCGCATGGATGCCGATCCGGTGCATCGCTGGCTGCGCAATATGGTGATAGCGGTCTGTCGCGGTGAGGGCCGGGCGCAGACATCGAAGCGCGCGGGTGGCCGTAGCGCGTGAGGGAGGTGTGGTCATGCACGATGTGAAGGACGGCGTCTGGCTCAACGAGCCCAAGGTCTGGTCGCTGACCGGCGGCGTCCTCGACGTCGTCACCGACGAGGCGACCGATTTCTGGCGGGAAACTCTGTACGGTTTCACCCGCGACAACGGGCACTTCTACGGATTTTCCGCAGGCAGCGCCTTCACCGCCCAGCTTCGTGTGCGCGGCAGCTATCAGACGCTCTACGATCAGGCCGGCATCATGGTCCGCGTCGACGAGCGGCACTGGGTCAAAGCGGGCATCGAGCTGTCCGACGGCCGCGCCATGCTGTCCAGCGTGCTCACCGACGGGCGCTCCGACTGGGCGACCGGGCCCTATGAGCACGACGCCGGCGATTTCTGGATGCGGGCGACGGTGGCCGATGGCGTCCTGCGCCTGCAGGTCTCGGCCGACGGCAAGGTCTGGCCGCTCACCCGCCTGGCGCCGTTTCCGGTCGCCGACACCTATCGCGTCGGCCCGATGTGCTGCACGCCGCAACGCGCCGGGCTGAAGGTGCGCTTCTCGGATTTCCGGCTGACCGCACCGCTCGGCAAGGACCTGCACGACCTCAGTTGAGAAAAGCGCTCTCTCCGGCGTCCCGGCTAGGGGCTCTGCCAGTCGGCCTGAGCGGCCGGTCCGCGCAAGCCGCGGCGCGGGTCGAAGGCGCGGATCGTGATCCCGCCGAGGCCGACTTCGAAGCCGATCTGGTGGTCGAAAGGCTGGCTCTTCCGGTCTCCCCAGACGACCGCGTAGAGCCCTCGTTCGCGGGCGAGATAGATCGGGCGGTCGCGGTATTCGCCGAGGTTCGACACGTCGTCGAACCAGGGACCGCGATCCTCGCCCCACACGACGCACCATCTGGCGGTGTCGAAGGTGGGCGGATCGGCCGAACCGTCCGTGATCGCCGTATCGGCGGCCACGAAGCACAGCCGTCCGGCGATCGTGAGCGGCGTCCACGGCCGCTGCTCGAGATGGGGGAAGGCCGGCGAGATCCAGTCGCTCCATCGCCAGGACCACAGATCGCCATTTTGTACTTTGATCGGTGCGTCGTGCACGGTCACCTCGCAAGGCCCGGTTCGAGCGCATCGATGGTCTGCTGGACGATTTCGGCCGGCACCTCGCGGGTGAGGCGGGCGAGGATCGCCGCGATGTCGTGGGCGCTGCGCAGGCGCGCATAGAGTGCCTCAGCCAGTGCGCGGCGCTCGGCGCGCAGGCTGGTGACGATGAGCCCGAAGCCGTTCAGCGACATCAGCGCCGATGGCGGCAGTCGGGCATAGACGGCGAGCACCGTTTCGTCGCTCTCGTGGCGGAAGAGGTTCGACTGGCCGTGGAAGCCGAATGTCGGCTTGCCGGGGTGGCGCTGTTCGTAGGAGAAGCGCGCGGCGATCTCCGGCGGGGCGAAGCGGATGCCGAAATCGCGCTCCAGCGTCGGCCTCAGAACATCGGAAATCGTCCAGTCCTCGTTGACGCCGGGCACCCAGGGCAGCTTCGCCACGGCCCGCATCAGCTTGCGGCTCCTGAGCGAGAAGCCGCCATTGCCGACCACCACCCGATTGTCGCGGAAGATCGGCGCGCCGACATAGTCGTAATTGCGGAAGCGCTTGTCCCAGGCCTGCGGCTCGACCACGTAGCCGTCCCACTGCACGACCAGCACGTGAGGCGTTGCGATGTGCTGCGCCATCTCCTTCAGGCAGAAGCGCGAATAGTCGTCGAGCGAGGCGAGCGGGGCAATCGCGACATGGCGAAAACTGCCTGCCGCCGGCTTGTCGGAGAACAGGATTGCCTCGGCAAAGGCGCAGCGTTCCATGCACAGGTCGAGCGCCCGGCCGGCCAGATCCGGCGACACCGAATTGGCCGCGCACACCGTCACCTCGGAGAGGGCTGGTCGTTTGCCCCTGCTGCTGCCGGCCGCCATGCAATCCTTTCATGCGTGCCGATTCCGTTCCCTGCGATTGCAGCCTAGCATGCTTGCCCGAACCTTGACCTGCTGCGCCGGGCAGTTGCCTTTTCGCCGGCGATCTGGTCCGATCGGCGCGGTTTCCGGCCGGTCGCCGGCATTCATCCCATCGTCTTGCCGAAGCAGAGGCGGCCCGTCGGGTCGTAGCCTGAGATGAACACCGTCGCTCCCCCCAAATACGGCATGGGCGCTCCTGTCCGGCGCAAGGAAGACCGTGCCCTGGTCACCGGGCGTGGCCGCTTCGTCGACGATTACACGCCTGAGGGGACGCTGCGCGCCATCGTCCTGCGCTCGGCCATGGCCCATGCCCGCTTCCGCCTCGGCGACCTGTCGGAGATCGCCGCCATGCCCGGCGTGCGGCTGATCCTCACCCATGCGGATCTCGACGGCATCGGCGATCTGCCGTGCAAGATCGAACTGCGCCAGACCGACGGCACCCACCAGAAGGTGCCGCCGCGTCCGCTGCTCGCCAAGGACATCGTCCGCTACGTCGGCGATCCCATCGCCTTCGTGGTCGCCGACGATCTCGCATCGGCGCGGAGCGCCGCCGAGGCGATCGACGTCGATTACGAGCCGCTGGCGCCGGTGGTCGACATGAGAAAGGCGCTGGAGCCGGGGGCGCCGCTGGTATGGCCGGACTTCGCCAGCAATGTCGCCTTCGAGATCGCCCGCGGCGAGCGCCGCCACACCGACGAGACCTTCGCTGCCGCCGCGCGTGTGTCGCGCATCGCGGTCGTCAACAACCGCGTCGTCGCCAACTACATGGAAACACGCGGCATCACCGCCGAATACGACGAGGCCAGCGACCGCTATACGCTGACCGTGGGGACCCAGGGCGGTCACGAGCAGCGCGACATCATCGCCAGGGACATCCTGAAAATCCCGCCGCGCAAGATCCGCGTCATCACGCCCGATGTCGGCGGCGGCTTCGGCACCAAGATCTTCGTCTATGCCGAGTACCCGCTGGCGGCGATCGCCGCCAGGAAGCTCGGCCGCCCGGTGAAGTGGATCGGCGAGCGCTCGGAGCATTTCCTCGCCGATTGCCATGGCCGCGACAACATCACGACAGCCGAGATGGCGATGGACGAGACCGGCAAGTTCCTCGGCCTGCGCGTCGACATGCTCGCCAATATGGGCGCCTATCTCAACCAGTTCGGGCCGGACATTCCCTATGGCGGCATGACCATGCTGACCGGGGTCTACGACATCCCGCATCTGTGGGCGTTGTGCCGCGGCATCTACACCAACACCCAGCCGGTCGATGCCTATCGCGGCGCCGGGCGGCCGGAGGCGGCCTATCTGATCGAGCGGCTGGTCGATCAATGCGGGCGCGACACCGGCCTCGGGCCGGCCGAAATCCGCCGGCGCAACTTCATCAAGCCGTCGCAGATGCCCTACCGCACCCATGGCGGCCGCATCTACGATTCCGGCGAGTTCGCCGGCCACATGGAGCGCGCCCTCAAGCTTGCCGACTGGGAGGGCTTCCCGGCGCGCGCCGCCGCCGCGGCCGAGACCGGCAGGATCCGCGGTCTGGGTCTGGCCACCTATATCGAAGCCTGCGCCTTCCCGAGCAAGGAAGGCGCCACTGTCCGGCTCAACCAGGACGGCACGGCGACGCTGCTCATCGGCACCCAGTCGAACGGCCAGGGCCATGCCACCGCCTATGCCCAGTTCATCGCCGGCCATCTTGGCCTCGGATACGACCAGATCGAAGTCATCCAGGGCGACACCGATCAGGTGGCAAGCGGCGAGGGCACGGGCGGCTCGCGCTCGATCCCGATCGGCGTCGTCTCGGTCGACCGTGCCGCGATCAAGCTTGCCGGCCAGATCAGGCGCATCGCCGCCGAGAAGCTGGAAGTCAGCGCCGACGAGCTGGAGATCGCCGACGGTGCCGTCCGCGTCGCCGGCACCAATCGCGGCATGACGCTGGCCGAACTCGCCCGCTCGGCCGGGGACCATGCCAGGCTCTCCGCCTATGACGACAGCTTCGCGCAGCCGGAGCCGACCTATCCCAATGGCAGCCATGTCGCCGAGGTCGAGATCGATCCGGAGACCGGTGTCACCGAGATCGTCGGCTACTGGATCGTCGACGATTTCGGCGTCACGGTGAACCCGATCCTGCTCGAGGGCCAGGTGCATGGCGGCATCGCCCAGGGCATCGGTCAGGCGCTCTATGAGCGAACCGTCTATGACGACGACGGCCAGCTCCTCACCGCGACCTTCATGGACTACGCCGTGCCGCGCGCCGACGGCGTGCCGTGGTTCCAGTTCGAGACGCGCAACGTTCCCTGCCTGACCAACGCCATGGGCATCAAGGGGGCGGGCGAGGCCGGCTCGATCGGCTCGTGCCCGGCGGTGATGAACGCCATCGCCGATGCACTTCACCGCGCCTATGGGGTTGCCGATATCGACATGCCGGCAACGCCCGAAAAGGTCTGGCAGGTCATCCAGGGCGCGAAGGCGGGCAAGGCGGCCTGACGGCCGCGAGGCTGGCCCCCAATTCCCTGCTTGCCTGACTCGCCGGCCTGTGGTCCGGTGCCGGACTGATGGACCTTCCCTCCGAGCGGGCGCAGCCGGGCATCGGCATTGCGCTCAAGATCACGTCGACGCTTGTCTTCACGGTCATGTCCACGCTGGTCAAGCTGGCCAGCGCCGACTATCCGATCGGCGAGATCATGTTCTTCCGCAGCTTCTTCGCGCTGCTGCCGCTGCTGTTGTGGATCGGCGTGCGCGGACGCTTTCCGGAAGCCCTCTATACCAGCCGCCTGCACCGGCATTTCTTCCGCTCGCTTGCCGGCGCCGGCGGCATGTTCACCGGCTTCACGGCGCTGGCCCTGCTGCCGATCGCCGACGCCACCGCCATCGGCTACGCCGCGCCGCTGATGACCGTGGTGCTCGCCGTCATCTTCCTCGGCGAAAAGGTGCGCATCTATCGCTGGTCGGCGGTTGGGATCGGCTTCATCGGCGTGCTGGTGATTCTCTACGGCTATGTCGATCCGAGCGCATCGGGGGTGGCCGAGACGAGCACCATAGGGGCGGTCATTGCGGTATCAAGCGCCTTTCTCGGTGCAACCGCCACCACCCAGGTGCGTGCCATGGTGTACACCGAGTCCGCCTCGACCATCGTGTTCTACTTCTCGCTGTTCTGCGCGCTCGCCGGACTCATCAGCATCCCGTTCACGCCATGGTCCATGCCGGGGCCGCTCGATGCCGCCATGCTGGTCAGCGCCGGCATCTTCGGCGGCATCGGCCAGATCACCATGACCCAGAGCTTCCGTCACGCCGACGCCTCGCTGATCGCCCCCTTCGACTACACCTCGATGATTTGGGCGCTGATCGCGAGCCTGGTGATCTTCAACACCTGGCCGAGCGCCATCATGCTCCTCGGCACCGCCATCGTCATCGCCGCCGGGCTGTTCGTGATCTACCGCGAGCACCGGCTGGGCATCGAGCGCAGCCGGGCCAAGGAGGCCCAGACGCCGATCACGACGACGCCGAGCTGAGCCGCTTTGCCCACTTGCGCGGGGCGGCGCCACGGGCCTAGCTGTGCGGCGGCCAACGACAGGATTGCACAACCATGACCGCCATCGCCGTCACCATCGCGGGGTCCGATTCCGGCGGCGGCGCCGGCATCCAGGCCGACCTGAAGACCTTCTCGGCGCTCGGCGTCTATGGCGCTTCGGTGGTGACCGCGCTGACCGCGCAGAACACGCGAGGGGTCGCGGCCATCCACGCGGTCCCGGCCGATTTCGTCACGGAAGAGATCGACGCCGTCTTCTCCGACCTCGCCGTCGATGCGGTGAAGATCGGCATGCTCGGCGCACCCGACGTGATCGCCGCGGTGGCCGATGGCCTTGACCGCTGGCGCCAGAGCCGCGTCGTGCTCGACCCGGTCATGGTGGCGGCGAGCGGCGATCCGCTGGTGCCCGACGTGGCGGTCGCCGCCATCCGCAACCTGCTCATCCCGCGCGCCATGGTGGTGACGCCCAACCTGCCGGAGGCGGCGCGGCTCACCGGCGAGCCGGTAGCGGCCGATGGCATGGCGATGGAAGCGCAGGCCAGGCGGCTCCTGGCGCTCGGGCCGCAGGCGGTGCTGGTCAAGGGCGGGCACGCCGGCGGTGCGGAAAGCGCCGACTACCTGCTCAGCGCGGCCGGCGGGCGCTGGCTGACGGCGCCGCGGATTCCCACCGACAACACGCACGGCACCGGCTGCACCCTGTCCTCGGCGATCGCCGCCGGCCTCGCCCTGGCCGCGATCTGGAGACGGCGGTTGCCGCCGCCAAGGAGTATCTGACGCAGGCGCTGGCCGCCGCCGATACGCTCGCGATCGGCAAGGGCAGGGGGCCGGTGCACCACTTCCACACGTGGTGGAGGGCGTAGGGCGGAACCCGGCTGCATTCCATCCGTTCGTCCCCGCGAAGGCCGGGGACCCAGGACGGGACTGCCGGTGGCACGTCTCGCCTGGATGCCCGGCTCGGGGGCGGGCATGACGGAGCGTGTTGCCGAGCGCGAAGCGGTCCGGTGCGCCGACCGCCGCTGCAGCGCCGGTGCTCAGCCCTTGTACTTGACCACCGTCTGGGTCTGCTCGCCGAGCCCGGCGATGCCGAGGCGCATCGTCTCGCCGCCCTTGAGGAAGCGCGGCTTCGGCTTCATGCCCATGCCGACGCCGGGCGGCGTGCCGGTGGTGATGACGTCGCCCGGATCGAGCCGCATGAACTGGCTGACATAGCTGACCAGATGGGCAACGCCGAAGATCATCGTGCTGGTGTTGCCGGTCTGCATGCGCTTGCCGTTGACGTCGAGGAACATGTCGAGGTTCTGCGGATCCTTGATCTCGTCCGGCGTCACCAGCCAGGGGCCGAGCGGGCCGAAGGTCGGGCAGCCCTTGCCCTTGGTCCACTGGCCGCCGCGCTCGGTCTGGAACTCGCGCTCCGAGATGTCGTTGCACAGCGCATAGCCGGCAATGGCCTTGATCGCGTCCTTCTTGGCGATGTAGCTGCCGCCCTTGCCGATGACGATGGCGAGTTCGACTTCCCAGTCGGTCTTCTTCGAGCCCTTGGGGATCATCACATCGTCGTTGGGGCCGATAATGCAGTTCGGCGCCTTGTTGAAGACGATCGGCTCCTTGGGGATCGCCGCGCCGGTCTCGGCGGCGTGGTCGGCATAGTTGAGGCCGATGGCGATGAAGTTGCCGGTGCCGGCGACGCAGGGGCCGATACGTACACCCTTGCGCGCCTTGGGCAGGCTTTCCGGCTTCACCTTGCGGATCTTCGACAGGGCACCGGCAGCCAGCGTCTCGGCCGAGATGTCCGGAACGATGGAGGAAAGGTCGCGGATGGCGCCGTCATGATCGAGGATGCCCGGCTTCTCGCGGCCCTTCGGACCGAATCGCAGCAGCTTCATGTCTTCTACTTCTCCCAGGTGTTGATCGCATTCGCGAAGGGCGCTGGCTGAAAAGGGGAGGACAGGTCTCAAGAGCCCCGCGCCGAAGTGCCCGACGACAGCGCGATTCAGCTTTCCCCCTCCAGTGCACGGATTAGAGCCTTTTGCAGCCGGATGGAACCGAATCCGGAAGCCCGCGGGGTCTTTGCCGTCGTGCCGGTCGCCGGCCGTCGTGATTCGCCGTTCGGTCGATTGGCTCTGGTCAAAACGAAAATAGGTCAGTATCATTGACCTAATTAAACAAGAGATCGATCAATGGAAACGTCCCTGCCGCTCATCGCCTTTGTCGTCGCCGCGACGGTGACGCCCGGCCCCAACAATCTGATGCTGCTCGCCTCCGGTGCGAACTGGGGGCTTGGCCGCACGCTGCCGCATATCCTGGGCATCGTGCTCGGCTTTCCGGCCATGATCCTGGCGGTCGGGCTCGGCCTCAGCGCCGTGTTCGAGGCGGTGCCGTGGCTCCATTCGGTGCTGAAATACGTCGCCTTCGCCTATCTGTGCTGGCTCGCCTGGCGCATCGCCATGGCGGCGCGGCCGGACGAGAACGGCGGCATCCGGCGGCCGCTGAACCTGTGGCAGGCGGCGGCCTTCCAATGGGTCAATCCCAAGGCATGGACGATGATCCTCAGCGGGATGACGGTATTCGTCGATCCCACCGTCAACAGGCTTGTGCAGGTCATTGGCATCGCTGCGCTTTTCGCTATCGTCGTGCTGCCCAACTGCCTCGCATGGGCGGTGTTCGGCCGCGCGATCGCCCGTTTCCTGTCGAGTGACAGCCGCCGGCGCTGGTTCAATATCGCCATGGCGCTGCTGCTGGTCGCCTCCGCATTGCCCGCCCTCACTTGAATGGCCGCGCGCGCCAGCCTATGCAGCATTCCGTCTAGCCAATACGATGGCCGGCCGAAATTCGACGCCCGAGGCGGGGAAGTGTGATTTGTCTTCTGATCGCGACAGACGCCTGGCGTCCCCAGGTCAATGGCGTCGTGCGTAGCATTGAACGGCTGGTGGAAGAGCTGCCGCGGCTGGGTGGCGAGGTAACGATTCTCTCGCCCGGCTGGTTCCGCACCATTCCGCTGCCGACCTACAGCGAGATCCGCCTGGCGATTGCCCGGCCGTCGACCTTCGCCCGCCATATCGAGGACATCAAGCCGGACGCCATCCACATCGCCACCGAGGGCCCGGTCGGCTTCGGCGTGCGCCGCTGGTGCCTGCGCAATCATCGCCGCTTCACCACCAGCTATCACACGCGCTTTCCCGAATATATCGCCAAGCGGGTGCCGCTCCCGCTCAACTGGACCTATTCGGTGCTGCGCCGCTTCCACAATGCCGGCAATGGCTGCATGGTCGCCACGCCGACGCTCCATGGCGAGCTGTCGCGGCGCGGCTTCGACAATCTCATGCACTGGACGCGCGGCGTCGACGGCAACCTGTTTCGCCCGCGCGAGGATGCCCACCTGCCGTTTGCCGGGCCGATCTTCCTCTATGTCGGCCGCGTCGCGGTCGAGAAGAACCTCGAGGCTTTCCTCGCCCTCGACCTGCCGGGCAGCAAGGTGGTCGTCGGCGACGGGCCGGATTTTGCCAAGCTCAAGGCGGCCTATCCGGACGTGCACTTTCTCGGCGTGATGACCGGCGAGACGCTGGCCAAGGCCTATGCCGCTTCCGACGTCTTCGTCTTCCCCAGCCGCACCGACACCTTCGGCATGGTGCTGCTCGAGGCGCTCGCCGCGGGTGTCCCGGTCGCCGCCTATCCGGTGGCGGGACCGCTGGACGTGATCGGCCCGGCGCCGGTCGGCGTGCTCGACGAGGATCTCAGGAAAGCCGCGCTCGCCGCCCTCGAAATCCCGCGCGAGCGCTGCCGCGAATTCGCCCTTGAACACAGCTGGGAGGCGAGCGCCCGCCAGTTCGTCGACAATGTCGTCGTCGGCCAGGGCGACGAGATGCCGAAGCTGGTCTTCACCTGACGGGTCAAGCCGATGACGATGGACGATCCGACGCTGCCGACCGTCGCCGATGTGCGCCGCGCTGCCGAGCGCATAGCCGGCCACGCGGTGCGCACGCCGCTGATCTCGAGCCCGTTCCTCGACGAGCGGGTCGGCGGGCGGGTCCTGCTCAAATGCGAGAACCTGCAGCGCACCGGCTCGTTCAAGTTCCGCGGCGCCTACAATGCGCTGGCGGCGCTTCCCCGCGAGACCCGCGCCCGCGGCGTCGTCGCCATGTCGTCGGGCAATCATGCGCAAGGGGTGGCCGAGGCGGCGCGCCTGTTCGGCGTGCGCGCCACCATCGTCATGCCGGGCGATGCGCCGGAGACCAAGCGGCTGAGGACCGAGCGCAGCGGCGGGCGCATCGTCACCTATGACCGGGCCAGCGAGAACCGCGATGCGGTGGCGGCGCGCCATATCGCCGAGCATGGCGGCACGCTGATCCATCCCTTCAACGACAGACAGGTGATCGCCGGGCAGGGGACCATCGGCCTGGAGATCGCCGCCGATTGCGCCGCCGCGGGCCTCAAGCCCGATGCGGTGCTGATGCCGGCAAGCGGCGGCGGGCTCTCGGCCGGCGTCGGGCTTGCCGTGCGCGACTGGTCGGGCGAGACCGAGATCGTGCTGGTCGAGCCGGACGGCTTCGACGATTATCGCCGCTCGCTCGCTGCCGGGCATGTCGTTGCCAATGAGCGGCAGGCGGGCTCGGTCTGCGACGCACTGCTCATCTCGCAGCCGGGGGCGCTCAGTTTTGCCATCAATCGTGCCCATGCTGCTATGGGTGTGGCCGTCGACGACGATGAAGCGTTGGCCGCGGTCGCCTTCGCCTTCCGCGAGCTGAAGCTGGTGGTCGAGCCGGGCGGCGCGGTGGCGCTGGCGGCACTGCTTGCCGGCCGGGTGGCGGCACGCGGACGGACATTGGTGGTGGTGCTGTCCGGCGGTAACATAGACCTGCCGGTGCTGGCGGAAGCCTTGGCCGGCGAGCACGGCTGAGTGGACTTCGGGCGACTTGGGGCGACAGGCCAAGTGTCGGAGACCATCGATGGCGAAGCAAGACGGACGTTCGATTGACCGCGGAGCACGGCTGCCGGCCGTGGTCGCATTGCTGCTCGGCTTCGCCGCGCTGGCGGTGCCGGCGGCAGGCCGGGCCGAGGAGGTGACGGCCAGCGGCTGTGCACAGCCCGGCATCGAGGCCGGCTGCATCGAACTGATGGCCAAAGACGGCAGGCTCTACAACATCACCGCAGCCGTGCCCAAGCCCCAGCCCGGCGTCGCCGGGACGGTGAGCGGCACGGTGAGCGAGGGGATGTCGTCGTGCATGCGCGGCATCACGCTGTCGCCGGCCAAATGGAGCCCCGAGCCCGGCGCTGCCTGTCCGGCGCCCAAGCAGAACTAGCGGCCGTGCCGCGCCGGTTGACGGCGCGATTGGCGGCGCCCTGGCCTGGCTGGCGCTGGTCGGACCGCCGGTGGCCCATGCCGAGCCGGTGCCCGGCTGGTCGTTCACCACCTGGTCGGCGAAGCCGGCCGCGGTCGAAGCCGCGGCTGCGCGGGCCAGGCTCGAGCCGGCGTCGGTGAGCGCCGACGATGCCGCGATGTTTGGCCTGCCGCGGAGCACCGTGCCCTTCGCATTTCACGTCATGCTCTACGGCCAGTCCGCTGTTGCCTATGCGATTTTCCGCGATGACGGTCTGGTCGCCATGCGCTTCGTGCTTGCCCATCCGGCTGCCGCCTGCAAGGCGGTGCTCGACGGGCTGACGGCGGATTTCGGCCCCGGTACCACCGACCAGCGCGGCTTTTCCAACGTCAACTGGCCGACGACCAAGCGCTTCGGTCTGACCGTGGTGGTCACCGATTATCAGTGCTGGCCGTTGTTCTCCAAGCCGGGCGTCTAGGCTGTCGGGCGTCGAAAAGGAGAAAGGGCGCGAGCCGAAGCCCGCGCCCTCTCTTTTCCGGTTGTGCGTACGGTCCGGAAATTAATCGAAGCGTCCGCTGGCGTGAGCCAGCATGGTGTAGACCTTGCCCGTATCCGACATCAGGTAGCGGTTGCCCGCCTGAGCGTCCTGATTGTTGCCGGTGGCCTCGCTGAGCAGCTTCTCGAAATCCGCCACATAGTGGTCGACCACCGAGCGGAACTCGGCATCGCGCTGATATTTCTTGCGGATCTCGTCGAAGGTCTGCTGGCCCTGCATGGTGTAGAGCCGGCGGGTGAAGATGTTGCGTTCGCCGCGCCGGTGACGCGCCCACAGCTCGACCGCGGCGTCGTGGTCGATGGCACGGGCGATATCCGCCGACAGCGCATTGAGCGGCGTGGCCGCCGGGGGCGGCGGTGCGTGGCCGCCATTGGCCTCGACGGGCGCGGCTTGCGTCTCGTCCGTCCTGCGGTGCGGCGCCGTTCATGTCCTCCTCGGACGAAGCCCGGCGGAGAAGGTCGGAGACCCAGCCGCCGCCATTGCCCTCGTCATTGGCGGCGGGCTCCGGCCGCGGAGCCGGCTCGGCAGCCACGACGGGAGCCGGAGCGGGAGCAGGACGCGGCGGGGCGGCGCGCGGCGCCGGCCGCGGACCGGCACCGTTGCTGCCGTTGCGGCGTTCACCGGCAAAGCGCGATGCCGGTGCAGGTGCCGCTTCCGCGACGGCTGCGGCGACCGGTGCTTCGACGCGGGCCAGGCGCGGCTCGCCCAGCGCCGGGCTCGACAGGTCGAGCTGCTTGCCGTGGCGGGTGATGATCTCCGACAGGTCGGACAGCGCCTTGATCTGGTCGCCGACCACGCGGCGCATCGTCTCGGCGCCCTCGCGGGCCTCCTCGGGGATTTCGAGCACGCCGCGCTTCAGTTCCTCGCGCGTCGTGTTCAATTCGCGCTGCAGCTCCTGCATGGCGTGGCGCATCTCGCGCGTGGCATCGGCGAAGCGGCGCGTGGCTTCGCCGACCGACTGGCCCATCTCGTTGACCAGTGCCTTGTTGGCTTCGCGCACGGCCTCCGCCGCCTTGCGGCTTTCGCTCGACGCGGCGCGGTTCATGCTCTCCAGATTGTCCATCACGCCCTTGGTTGCCGTCGCCGTGCTCTCGGTGAGCATGCGGCTGACCGCGGTGGCGCGCTCCTCGGCGCTCTTCAGCGTCTCGGTGATGATGCGCGTGAAGGACGACATCAGTCCGTCGAGTTCCTCGCTGCGCGACTTGAGCCCGGCGGTCAGCGCCTCCAGGGCCGGCCGGCGCTCGTCGACCGTCGACTCGATCAGCTTGTTGACGTCCGACAGGTTGCGCGAGGCGGAGGTGAGCGAGTGGGTCTGCTCCTCGAAGCGCTTCACCACGCCGCTGACGCTATCCAGGATCTCCCGCGACACGTCGCGCAGGCGCGTGACCTGGTCGCCGAGTTCGCCGGCGGAGAGCTGGGTCGTCTCGACCGCGTGGTCGATGGCGGTGGAGAACTCGCCGGAGCGTTCGGCAAGGCCCTTCTCGATCTTGGCCAGATTCTCGGAGGTGGCCGAGAGCAGCCCGTTGAGGGTGTCCGTGGCGCCGGCCATGCGTTCGGCAATGTCGGCGATCTCACCCTTGAGCCGGTCATTGGTCGAAGCGAAGCTGGTGGCGACGCGATCGCCGGCCTCGAGCAGCGTGCGCGAGGCTTCCTCGCTGCGGCCGACCACCATGGCGACGATGCTGTTGCCGCGCTCGTCGAGCGTGCGCACCAGTGCGTCGGAGCGGCCGTCGAGGATGCTGGTCAGCTCGTTGACCTCGCGCTGGATCTTGTCATGGGTCGCGGCGAAGCTGGCGGCGACACGGTCGCCGGCTTCGGTGAGGGTGCGCGAGGCTTCCTCGCTGCGGCCGAGAACCATCTCGACGATGTCGGTGCCGCGCTGGTCGAGCGTCTGGAGAAGCGCGTTGGAGCGCCCGTCGAGCAGGGCGGCGAGCTCGCCGGAGCGGGCGCCGAGCACATCGTTGAAGTCGCGCGTGCGCTGCTCGAGCGCGTCGGTGACGGCGTTGGCGCGTGCCCCGAACATGCCCTCGATCTCGTTGATCGAACGGCCGAGCACGGTGGCGGCCTCGGAGGCCGAGGCGCGCAGGGCGCGCGTCGCCTCGCCCGACTCGTTGACCAGGCGCTGGGTGACCTCGGTGACCGCCTCGCGCACGGTGGCGGCGACGTCCTCGGTCTTGGCGACCAGCGATTCGGTGGCGGCGTCGGCGCGCTCGGTCATCAGCGCGCCAAGCGTCTCGACCTGCCGGGTGAGCTGACCGCTGACATCGACCAGGCGATCGTCGATGAGCGAGGCGAAGTCGTTCTGGCCGCTGGTGAAGGTCTCCGAGATCTCGCGCGTGCGCTCGATGAGCGTCTGGTTGATCTGACGCGAGCGATGGTCGAGCGCCTCGGCGATGCGGTGCGCGCTGGTCTCCAGCGCGTCCGACACGTCGGCGATCTTGGCGCGAATGCCCTCGCCGAATTCGTCGAGCTTGCCGGTGAGCGAGTCCTCCATGCCGAGCGCCTGCTCGGAGAGTGCGGCAACCAGCGCCGGGCCGCGCTCGCCGACCAGTTCGGCGATGGTGGTGAAGCGGGTTTCGAGCACATCGCCGATTTCCTGCGTGCGGTCGGCGATGAGGTTGCCGAAGCGCGTGCCGCTCTCGACGATGCGGTCGTGGATGGCATTGCCGCGGTTCTCGATCGAATCGGCGACCTCGGTGCCCGAGGCGATGATCTTCTCGTGGATGGTCACGCCGCGGCTTTCGATGGCGTTGGCGACGTCGCGGCCGGAAGCGAGAATCTTCTGGTGGATCGACGTGCCGCGCGACTCGATGGCGTCGCCGACGTGCTGGGTCGCCTCGACGATCGAATTGTAGATGGCGGTGCCGCGACCTTCGATGGTGTCGGCGATCTCGCGCGAAGACGACAGAATCCGCTCGTAGATCGTGGTGCCGCGGTTCTCGATGGTGTCGGCCATCTCATGCGAGGTGGACATGATGCGCTCGTGCAGCGCGTTGCCGCGTGTCTCGATGGCATCGGCCATCTCATGCGAGGTGGACATGATGCGCTCGTGCAGCGCGTTGCCGCGGGTCTCGATGGCATCGGCCATCTCGCGCGAAGACGAGACGATGCGCTCGTGGATGGCGCCGCCGCGGCTCTCGATTTCGTTGGCCACCTGGCTGCCCGATTCGACGATGCGCTCGTGGATCGTGTTGCCCTGTTCGAGGATGCGGTCGGCGATGCGCGTGCCGGAATTGACGATGCGCTCGTGGATGGCGCCGGCGCGCGAGGCGACCGTCTCGGCGATCTCGTTGCCGGAGGCGATGATCGTCTCGTTGATCTTCATGCCGCGCACGGCGATCGCCTTGGCGACTTCGCCGCCCACCGACGCCAGACGCTGGGTCAGCTCGGCGCCGCGCTCGTCGAAGGATTCGTTGACCAGGGTGGTCGCCGAATCGATCGCCTCGCGCATGGCGGCGGTGCGGTCCTCGAGGAGCTTGGCCATCACCTCGCCGGTGCCGGCAAGGCGCTCGTTGAGCTCGGTGCCGTTGACCGAGATCGATTCGAAGATGCGGTCGCCGGTCTGCGACAGGCGGTCGGCAAGCTCGCCGCCGCGGCTGGTGATCGTCTCGGCGATGCGCGAGCCGGTCTCGTCGAGCTTGTCGGCGATCTCCTGACCGCGCAGCGCCAGGTCGACGAGCAGCGAGTCGGAGTTGGTCTTGAGCGCCTCGTTGACCTCGCGCACGTGGAACGAGATGGTCTCGGCGGCCATCGTGCCGGCTTCGCTGATCGAGCGGGTGATCTCGTCGGTGCGGCCCTCGAAGCCGGCGATCAGCTCGGTGCCGACGGTGGACAGCGTGTCGTTCACTTCCTGGCCGCGTTCCGAGATGGTGTCGGCCATGGCGCGGCCGGTCGAGGACAGGGTGTCGTTGATCTCGGCCGAGCGGGCGAGCAGCGCGTCGGTCACCTCGGTGCCGGTCTGGGCGAGCGAGACGGCGACTTCGCTGACGGTGTCGGCGAGACGGTTGACCAGATCCTCGCCATGGGCGGTGAGCTGGTGGACCATGGTTTCGCCGGCGGTGCCGAGCGCCACGGTGATCTGCTCGCCGCGGTCGGTAAGGGTGGAGGTGATGCGGTTGCCGGCCTGGGTAACGTTCTCGGCAATCGATTCGGATGCGATGCGCAGGTCCTTGGACAGCGATTCCTGGGCGCTGACGATGGATGTGCGCACACGCTCGGAGTTGATGACGATCGCTTCGCGCTGACCGGCGAGGTCGTCGATGAGCGCCCGCATGCGGGTTTCGTTCTCGGAATAGGATCGCTCGAGCGCGGCCACCTCGTTGTGGACCAGCAGTTCAAGCTCGCCGGCGCGCGCCAGAGCGCGCTCGACGCCGTCGCCGACCGAGGCCACCTCGCGGCGGATCGCCTGGCTGACATTGGTCACCGAATCGATGGCGATGTTCTCGGGCTCGGAAAGGCGCGTCACCACATCGTTGATCGAACGGGCGACGATGCGCATCTCCTGGGTGCGCCAGATCATCGAGGCGATGCCCCAGATGAAGGCGATCGGCACGCCGATCGACAGGGCCACATTGAGGAAGCGCGGCGAGGTGAGGGCGTCGCCCTCGCCGAACAGGCCGCCGGTCGACATCGCATAGGCAATGACCAGCAGGGCCCAGGCCACCGACAGGGCGGCGGCGGTCGGATAGATCAGGCGCGACGGGCGCCGCTGAACGCCGAGGGCGGCGGTGCGGCGGTCGTCATTGGCGGCGAAGCGGCTGCGGCTGCGCTCGCTGCGCGGACGCGCTGCCGGGACTTCGTCTTCATAGTCGCGGCCGCCGCGCACAGGTTCCGGCTGACGCGGCTCTTCCATGCGGCGTGCTTCGGCGCGCGGCTCGGGCCGGGGCTCGGCCATGCGCGGCGGTGGCGGTTCCTCGATGCGTTCGGCGCGTTCGGCGCGCTCGGCACGGCGGGGCGGGGGCTCGTCGTTGCGCTCGGGTCGCCGGCTCGGCTGATCGCTGCGGCGCGGCGGGCCGGGGCGCTGCGGCGCCTCGGGGCGGCGCAGCAGATCGCTGCGGCGCTGCTGTTCGGCGCCGGCGCGTGGCGGCTCCGGACGGCGCTCGCGCCGTGGTGGGGCGGCTCGATCCGGTTCGGCCTCGTCTTCCGGGCTGAAATCGAGGCGCAACGCCTCTTCCACTGCCGAAAGCGCTGCGTCGTTCGGGTTCTTAGTCCTCGGGTTAGTCGCCATTGGTCCGCCTCGCGTCCGTACTCATAACCTTGTCGGCCGCTTACCGGGCGATACAAGCCCGGCATGCATGCGGAAAACGTTCCCGGGAAGATAGGCTTTGCGACCTCGGCCGCCCTGCCGCTCCCCTCCCGCGGCCCGCCGCCGCTACAGCGAATCGGCACATGCCGATCCTGGGTGGCCTCCACACCCTTGCCGCTAAGGTATCCTAATGGCACATTGAAGGCAGAGGAACAAGAAAACGCAGCGGTCGGCGTCGTTTCCCGGGCTTGGTGAACCCCCTATGGCGGAGCGTCCAAGAGCTTCGAACGAAGCTGTTAACGTGCCGGTAAAGCGGGGCGTCGATCCCCGGCCGTCGCTGCGCCCGACCGAAGCCCAGAAAAGATACCTCGCCCTCGGCCTCGATCAGCCCGGCGGCAAGCTTCCCCTGTTCGACCGAAACGGGGCCGGAATCGACCGGAAAACCGTCGAATCCTGCATTGCCAAGGGGTGGGCCGAACCGTGGTTCGCCAATCCGACGAAACCCGACTGGCTGGTCTGCAAGCTGACGCCGGCCGGATACGCCGTCCTCGGCAAGTCCGCCGCCGGGCGGCGAGGGCGGTGCGTAGGGACGGCCTCAAAAACGTCGTTAACGATAAATTAAGATTCCTGGCCCGCCTGGGCTCCAAGCCGCCTAAAGATTAGGTGCGGGAGGCCAGTGGCGGCAGAAGTATTGGTAATTTTGCCGATGAGTACGAGTGAACCAACACGGTGGCCGGCCAGGCGCAAGAAGACCCAGCCGTCGATCTTTCCGTGTTGCGCGCGCAGACCGGTGGCGATCCGAACCTGGAACGCGAAGTGCTGGGCATCTTCCTGACGCGCTCGGCAAGCGAACTGGCCCGTCTCAAGGCGGCCGAAAACGCCGATGACCGGCGCAAGATCGCCCATGGGCTGGCCGGGTCGGCGGCGGCGGTGGGCGCGCTCAAGGTCGCGCGCCTGGCCAGTTCGGTCGAGCGCGGCAATACGGTCGCGATTGTCGCGCTGGAAACCGCGATCGCCGAGGCCAGACGCCAGATCACGCGCCACCTCGCAGAATAGTGCTGCCCGCGCGATCGGATCGCATTGGCAGGGCCATCGGAAATCGCCTATAGAGCCGGCGGTTTTCGTCCGGGCGCCTGCGCCCGCATCGTCCGCTCTGCATTCTCTCTCGGGGTTCAATGGCCAAGATCACCTACGTCGCCAGCGACGGTCAGCGTTACGAAGTGGAGGCGGAGAACGGCACCACGGTGATGGAGAACGCCATCCGCAACGGCGTTCCGGGCATCGAGGCGGAGTGCGGCGGGGCGTGCGCCTGCGCCACCTGCCATGTCTATGTCGACGAGGCCTTCCGGGAAATCGTCGGCGAGCCCGAGCCGATGGAGGAGGACATGCTCGACTTCGCCTATGACGTCCGCCCGGCCTCGCGGCTGTCCTGCCAGATCCGCGTGCGCGACGAACTCGACGGCCTCGTCGTCACGGTCCCCGAGCGCCAGGGCTGAAGCCTCACGCCCGGCGGCTTAAGCGAGCTCGCCGGATGCGCGCTGAGCGCGCCCGATCGCCAGTCTTTGGCCAAGCCGGCCGGTCTCAGCTTGTCGGCGAAAGTTGCTGCAGGAGGAAGTCGCCGCATCTCCACTATCATTGTCTATGCCGAGACGGGGCTTGCGGCAACCCGGGGTCCCTGTGCCATGGCAGCGCCCGCGATTGACGTCGAAGGAGCCGCGCGCCTATGTCCGCTTCTGCCAGCATGTTTTCACAATCGTTCTTCCATCGGACACGGGCCGATCTGCAACCCGGGGACCTGATTGCCGTCGGCTACCAGTCCAACTTCAGCCAAGCGAAGCCGCTATCCTGGGTATATTTCGCGGCTACGCTGGATGCTGCCATCTGGGGCGCCGAGCTGGCCGCCGGCATGGGCAAGAACGGATCTATGTCGTGGAGCCGACTGGGCCGATCGTGGACGATCCCAACCTGACGGACAAGAAATTTCCCGGCAATCCGACGCTTTCCTATCGCTCCCGCGATCCGCTGCGCGTCATTGCCGAAGTCACGAAGTGGCAGGGGCACTCGCCTGAACGGCTAAAGCAGATGAAGGATGGTCTCGGCCGTTTGAAGTCGGACGGTTCCGATATCATCGACTAACATGTCGGCGAACGGCAGCTTCGCCCCTCCGAGTGAAACTGTCGTTCCCCTTTTTCAGCCCAATCCTGCAATTCAAACTGAGATACGACCGGAATTTTGCTCCTGATCAAGCGCGGCTCGCAACAAAGTTGCTTTGATCCGCCGCGACCCGGCGGCTATGTGTCCGCCGCAGTTTCAGCAAGGATCTCTGGCGGAATGGACGAGACGCGCATGAGCGGCAATGGCGGCAGCGAAGTGGTCGAGACCGACGTGGTCATCGTGGGCGCCGGGCCGGTCGGCCTGTTCGCCGTCTTCGAACTCGGTCTGCTCGATCTGCGCTGCGCCCTGATCGACATTCTCGACCGGCCGGGCGGCCAGTGCGCCGAGCTCTATCCCGAGAAGCCGATCTACGACATTCCCGGCTATCCCGAGATCTCCGGCCAGCAACTGGTCGAGAAGCTGATGGAGCAGATCCATCCCTTTCATCCGAGCTTCCATCTCTCCCAGATGGTCGAGACGCTCGAACGCCAGCCGGACGGACGTTTCCGCCTGACCACCGACGCCGGCACCACCTTTCTCGGCAAGGTGGTGGTGATCGCCGCCGGCGGCGGCTCGTTCCAGCCCAAGCGGCCGCCGGTGCCGGGCATCGAGGCCTATGAGGGCACCTCGGTCTTCTATGCGGTGCGCCGCATGGAGGACTATCGCGGCCACGACTTGCTTGTCGTCGGCGGCGGCGACTCGGCGCTGGACTGGACGCTGAACCTCCAGCCGCTGGCGAAAAGCCTGACGCTCGTCCATCGCCGCGACGAGTTCCGCGCCGCGCCGGACAGCGTCAACAAGCTGAGGGCGCTGATCGAGGCCGGAAAGGTGAAGCTCGCCATCGGCCAGGTGAGCGGCCTGAAAGGCGAGGGCGGTCAGGTGACCGCATGCCACCGTCAAGGACAAGGCGGGCGCCGAGAGCGAGGTCGTTGCCACGCGCATCCTGCCCTTCTTCGGCCTCACCATGAAGCTCGGGCCGGTCGCCAACTGGGGCATCAATCTCAACGAGAACCTGATTCCCGTGGATACCGAGAAGTTCGAGACTTCGGAGCCCGGCATCTTCGCCATCGGCGACATCAACACCTATCCGGGCAAGCTCAAGTTGATCCTGTGCGGCTTCCACGAGGCGGCGCTGATGGCCCAGGCCGCCGTCCACATCGTCTTCCCGGAGAAGAAGGTCGTCTTCCAGTACACCACGTCCTCCTCGAGCCTGCAGAAGAAGCTCGGCGTGATCTGAGGTGGGCGTGATCCGGCGCCAGGGTCGGCGCGTGGCACGCCATGTCGCCAACGCTCTCAGCGTGCCGGAACCGGCCTGCGCTGCTTCGCGACAGGCGTCAGGCGGCGTCGCCGGGGGCAGGAGCGGTCGCGGATTGACTTGAAGGAGCCGCATCGGTGCCCGGATTGCCTTGTAGTCCAGCTGCCGAAGACTCGCGCACAAGCCTCATGCCGATCTGTATGGCCACCGCGTAGTCGTGCGTGCTGTGCTTGTTGCTTCTGAGGATCGCGATATCGTTCTTCGCCAGCGTTGCGCACAAGGCGCCGGGAACTGCCGCGACCTGTGAAAATCGCGCCGCTTCGCCGGCCAGCCCCAGTTCCGAAACCAGCCTGGCCCCGCGCCGTTCGATTTTCTTTTGGGCGAGCGGCGGCATGATCAAGATGACCTTGCGCAAAAAACCCTTGTCCGCGATGTTCTTCAGCTCCCAGCCAAATCCTTCGGTGGGCCCCAATACCATGACGATCAGCGCGGCCTGATCGGCGAGCGTTCTGACCCGCTCCTGCCAGGAATCGTTGCCGACGTATTCGCGCACCGCGCCCGAAAGCGGAATCTTCTCCCCCGGCCGGCCGATGGCGACCACGGGGCCGACCTCCCAGAGCTGGTCGGTGACCATCTCCTCGAACGTGCGGTCGCTGCTGTAAAGGTTGTCGAACGTAGTCTGATCCGAAAACCTCAGTTCGTCATCGGCAAATGACCTCAGCATCAATACCGGCGGGCGGGCGTCGCGCTTCAGGACGGCGCGTGCCTCCGGCGAGGAATAGCATCGGCGCAGCCGGGCGGCCTGGCTCCCCGAATACATCAGCGGCTTAACGAGCGAAGCCCCGAACAGGCCGAGCGTGTTCGGGCCGATCGGCAGAAACGCGCCGATGATCTTTTCGATCGCAATCAGTATGACGATGACGATTGCGCCGAGCGTCATATAGACGCCGCCCAACGTGAAATAATAGATCACTGGCAAGTAGCGACCCGAGGCGAACCAGCCTGGGCGCCATATCCATGCACGCGGCACCAGATCGACGTGGCGCAATTCAAGCGACGGGATATCCGCGCGCGCCCGAAAGAACACGCGCACGATCGCGGCAAATATCGCGGCGAATACGATCGCCATTATGATCGCTTCGTTCGCGGGCGCTCCTTCGGCCGTCGCGTCGATGACTGCGTAGATGGATAGAAAATCATCGCGAGAAGCGCAAGCCAGGCTGTGATGCGCGGATTCTGCAGGCGAAAGAACAGCGACGTGGTGAGGAAGACGGCGGCAATCGCGATCAGGATGCGCACCATGATTGGCAATCGATCGGAGAGTTCGAAAAACAGAACGATCGCAAAGCTCCCGCCAAGCATCACAAACAGGATGAACCGCGCGATCCACCCGAAGACGTGCAACGAGCGCACACGCGAGACCAGTTTCGTGATGTCGACGACGATCGCCTGCGCCGGGGCCGAGGCTTCCGCGACGGTTTGCAGCAATACGCTGTGTGTCTTCCGGTCTCTGCGCAGAATGATAAGTCCGGCGATGATCAGGCCGGCCAGGATGAGGCCGGGTGTGAGCAACAGAATTCCCAGGACGAGGGATGGTGGACCGCCCTCGTCGACAATTCCCCAGTGCTTTTCGAATTCTAGGTCCGACGTTTCCAAAGTCCGGCGGTCCTTGTCGTCGGCGTCCAACCCGCTTCGGAAGAGGACCTCGATACGACGCGGGGCCATGCGCTCCCGGAGCCGCTCCAGAAGATCGGCGGAGTCGTGGTCGGTCGCCGATCCGGTATGGGTCGGAGAGGGGGCTTCCACCGGTCCGGGGGCAAGAAACAAGTCCCACGCGAGATCGATATCGGCCTTCTCGGAGAGTTTCAGCATCAGCAGGACGCCGTGATGCGCCGCGACGTCGTCGGTGATCGGGGCGAAATAGTCGATGTGCCCGACCTGCACCAGCCGCTCAAAATCGACCTGGCAATTGTCGAGTTTGAGCCAGATGCCATCGGGCCGATTACGGAAGTAATCGGCACAACTCATCTCAATCGGCGCCCGTGCCTTCAGGGCGACGTAGATTGAGTTTCCGGCGTATCCCGTAAGACCCAACAGCATGAGGCCGCAGAGAAAGATCAACGTATTCTTCATGACTGCACCGAGTTGCGGGGAAGTCGCGGCGACTGCGGATTACACGGAAAGTGGCTGAGAATTAGCCTGCAAGCGGCATCAGGACCTCATCTGTACAGGCTAGCCGACGCGCTCCAGATGGGCAATCTTAAGTTGACGGCCAATTCGCAGGGCCGATGCGCCTGATCCGCATTCTGAGGAAGAGGCGAGGAGCGCCGCAGGGCGGCAAGCAAGCAAGAGAGGCGAGGGGACGAGCGTTATTGGCTCGCGCGGACCGCGTCCTGGAGACCTAGTGGCCGGCATTCCATCTCACACCGCGCCTTGGGTCGCTGCGGCGTGCTTGCCCATTCGGTGCAGCTTGAGCACGGCATAGACGGCATTGTTGGCGGGCGTCGCCACCCCGACCGCTCGCCCGAGCTCAACCACCTTCCCGGCGAGCCAGTCGAGTTCAAGCCGGTTGCCGCGTTCGAGATCGTGCAGCAAGGAAGCCTTGAAGGTGGGCGGAGAGGCTTCGGCGAATTTCTCTTCTCGGCAAAATCTTCCGGTATCGAAACGCCTTTTGCGCGGCCGACCGCCACCACCTCGCACATCAGGCTGTAGAAAAATCCTCGCGTGTCAGGGTCGTTGAGGATGGGCCCGAGCGGTTGACGGGTCGTGGCGGTCGCCCCGGACAGTCCGACCAGGAACACGAATTTCTGCCAGCGTTCTCTGTCGATCGCGTCGGAAAGCGTGATGTCGAGTCCAGCCAGCTTGGCGGCGTCGACAAAGGCCTCGAGGTGGGGGTCGGGCTTACCGTCGGTCCGCCCGCAGACCACGCGAGCAAACGGGCTTGTGTGGGCGATGACGCCGGGCGCGGATACTGCCGCAGCAATATAGGCGCAGCCGGCGACCACAGTGTCGGTGCCGAGAATGGGGGCGATCCGCTCCATGCTGTCGACGCCGTTTTGCAGCGTGATCAGTCTCGTGTGCGGTCCGACCAGGGGGTGAGCTTGCGCCGCTGCCGTCTCGGTGTCCCAGAGCTTGACCGCGAACAGAACGATATCGACCGGGCCGACCCCGGCAGGATCGTCAGTCACATTGGGCTTGGGCAAATGGAGGTTGCCATGAACGCTCTCGACCTTGAGACCGTTCTTCCTGATTGCCTCGAGGTTGGAACCGCGCGCGATAAAGAACACATCGTGCCCTGCCGCGGCCAGACGCGCCCCGAAATAGCCTCCCAGCGCACCGGCCGCCATCACAGCGATACGCATCATCGCCCTCCTCCAGGTCGCACTCGCTATTCAGCCAACGGGAGTTCCTCTGGTCAGGCCGGCAGCACACCCTTCTGGTAGATCGGCATACCAGCAGGCGCGCCTGTAGTGCCGCCATCGACCACGATTTCGGCGGCCTGAATGCCGGACGCGGCGTCGGAGGCGAGAAACAACACCGCCTCTGCCACCTCCTCGGGCTTGACCATCCGGTGGAGCGGGACGCGGGCGGCCAGCCGCGCATGGAGCCGGGCGAGTGCCTCGGGGTCCGGCGCGATCACTTCCCAAATCGACGTTGCCACTGTCCCCGGCACCACGACGTTGACGCGGAAGCCACGTGGCGACAGTTCTGACGCAAGGCTCTTGGCCATCGCATGGACCGCGCCCTTGCTCGCTGCATAGGCGGCGCGTCCGGTTGGCCCGATGTTGGCCGAGACCGAGCCGTTGATGATGATCGAACCGCCATTGGGCATGTGCGGCAGCGCCGCCTGGACGGTCATGAACACGCTGGTGACGTTGATTGAGAGCGTCTCCGCAAAGGCCGCACGTGTTGTCTTGCCTATCTCGGTGAGGACGCCCAGGCCGGCATTGGCGAAGACGGCATCAACTGGCCCGAAAGCCTCGTGTGTCCCGGCGAGGGCCTTTTCCATCGCCTCGTCGTCGGCAACGTCGGCCTCGAAGGCGAGTCCGCCACCTATTTTGGCGATGGCCTTGTCCAATCGCTCGCGGGTCCGACCGGTGATCGC
Organism: uncultured Alphaproteobacteria bacterium; assembly: GCA_963743015.1. Lineage (GTDB taxonomy): Bacteria > Pseudomonadota > Alphaproteobacteria > Rhizobiales > Kaistiaceae > CAVSRC01. The sequence continues at coordinate 107,477 of CAVUOD010000020.1, read as the reverse complement.
CACCTTCGCGCCCTCGCGGGCGCACAGCATTGCCGTGGCGAGCCCGATGCCGCTACTGCCGCCCGTAATGAAGATCGATTTCCCCGCAAGACGCATGGCCTTAGCCTCCCCCGGGGACGCTTCGAAAGGGAATACCCAGTTCTTCAACAAGATCAAGTCAACAAGATCAAGCAATGTCGGCGCGTCGCGACCCGATACGTCAAACTCGCGGCCAACCATCTTGCCTGTGATCTACTGCGGCATGACGGACGCAACGTGCGAGACCAGCAACCACCGTCCGTCCTGCTTGTTGAGGACGTCGGCTTCCAGGATATCGCTGGTGAAGTGATCGCCCTTTTTCGTGGTGGCGACCGATTTGGCGATGCCCGTCGACCAGGCAACGGCGCCCTGAACGGTGATATGCGGCCCTTCTGCTTGCGTAATTGCGAGTTCGCCGATCGCAGCGATGAGGCCCTCGTAGTTCTTCTTCGTTCCCTCCCAGCCGACGGTGATGGTCTTGTCGCTGGGCTCCTTGTCGACAATCGTGTCGTCGTGGGCCCAGACCGCCTCGATCTTGGCAAGGTCAAGGGAAGCAATCGCCGCATGATAACCGTCCACGGCGGCTTTGACGTCATCTGCGTCCGCTGCATAGCCCTTTGCGCTGAAGAAAATGGCCAGGCCCAGGAACGCTGCAACAAATGTCATCATCGTTCGCATGGTTTGTCCCCTCCGGGTTTCGACGTTGGAATTTCTTGGCAAACGGCTATTGCGCCCGCCGCCCCTTGATCGCGTTGGCGCGGGCAGTCTGCACGATGCGCCCGGCGGCGTCGGTGGGAAGGCGCGCGCGCACCCTGAGCTTGAGCAGCTCGACCTCGCTTTCGGGCAGCGTCTTGAGGACCGCGGCAACGGTGTTCGCGGTTGACGCGAACGCCCAGTAGGCGGCGAAGTCGGCGAAGGTCCGCTGGACCGTGAATTGCCGGGTCGCCGTCGCCACGAGTCCGCAGCCCGCCCACATCTGCTCCAGGGCCTCGATGCCGGCCGCCAGATAGTTCGGCGGCCTGAGCGGCGCGAGGCCGATCGCGCCCAGCTCCATCATGACCGGCTCGACGGCAGACCCGCCGCCGGCGATGTCCCAGGCATAGGCCGCAACCGTGCCGCCAGGGCGGACCACGCGCGCCATCTCGGCGATGCAATGGGCGGGATTGGGCACAAAAAAGATCACCAGGGCCATGACGGCGGCGTCGAAGCGGGAAGCGCCGTAGGGGAGCGCCATGGCATCGCCCTTGCGGAACAGCGCTATGCGCCCCGCCGGTCGAGCGCGCGCAAAGGCAAGCTGCGGCTCCGCCGGGTCGATGCCGTGCACCTCGATCGGCGCGCAGCGCTCGACCAGAAGCTCGGTGAAGACGCCGGTGCCGCAGCCGACATCGAGCCAGCGCGCTCCTGGGGTCGGTTCCAGCCAGTCGAGGAAATCGGCGCCGACCAGCCGGCTCCAGATGCCAACCGATTGCTCGTAGGTGGCGCCGTCGTCGAAATGGATGGTCGCGTCACGCATGGACGGTCTCTCTTGCAGGATGGCGATGGGGCAGGCGAGGGCGCTCGACGCGCCCCCTCGTCGTGAGCTCAGCCCGACCAGACAGCGTCTTCCAGCTGGCGCGCCGGACCGGGGGCACGATAGGCCGCGGCAACCTTGGCCGCCTTCGCGGCAACCGGCTTGAATTCCGCCGCCGTCCACGCCCTGATCGTGGTCATGCCGGTGATCGTGCCAGCTGCTGCGGTCGCCATTGTCCCGGCGATCATCGATTCGGCATCGGGGGCTTCCACGATGAGCGTGAAGTCGTGGTCGCCGGTGGTGAAATAGAAGCTGATGAGCTTGCCGCCGACCGCTTCGATCAGCCTCCTGATCGCCGGCTCCCGGTCCTCTGGCGTCTCCATCAGCCCCTTGATGTGGCTCCCCGTGAACTTGCCCCGTGTGATCAGCCGGATCATGTCTGCCTCCCGAGCCCGCGCGGTCATGCCTTGCCGGGCGCGCGATAGGCCGTGGCAACCTTGCCCGCCTTCTCGGCCACCGGCTTGAACTCGGCCGGCGTCCACGCCCTGATCGTGGTCACGTCGGTGATCATGCCGGCAGCGCCGGCCACCATCATCGCGGCCATCGCGGACTCGGTTTCGGAGGCTTCGGTGATGAGCAGGAAATCGTGCTCGCCGGTGGTGATGTAGTAGCCCACCATCTTGGCGCCGGCGGATTCGACCAGCTTGCGGACGGCGGGTTCGCGGTCCTCCGGCGCATCCATCAGTCCCTTGACGAAGCTCTGGGTAAAGCGACCCCGTGTGATCAGCCTGATCATTCTTCCCCTCCTGAGCCCGAAGGCCCGCTCGCACGCCCCGCGCGAACCTAGAGGAGTTGCTCGTTTTAGATTTGGAATAGATTGCGTATATCGCGGCCACGGCGTAGTTTGCTTGGTGCTGAAGCGTTGCGCGCGGGGAAGGGCGCACCGTGGACGATCCGGATTTTCTTCGACTGACCGCTGGCGTGCCGCATCTGACGATCGACGAGATCGTCGGGCATCCGCGCATGGCGGAGGCGCGCCGGCTCTATGTCGATCGCTTCCTGGCGATCTACGGCGACGATCCGTTCATGGCGCGGCTCTTGATCGAGACCGGCCGCTTCCTCGTCTTCCTGGTGGCGGTGGTGCTTGCCGCCGGCCACGACCCGGAACGTCGCGAGACCTGGTTCACGGTCGGGCGCCTGAAACGCGAGATGGCGACCTTCGGATTGGCCAGCGATCGCCAGATCGATCATCTCGTCGGCCGGCTCGTTGCCGTCGGCTTCATGACGGCCGAGCCGGCCGAGGGCGACCGGCGCGTGCGCATCCTGAGGCCCACCGAAGCCATGCTGGCGCATGACTGTGCCTGGCTCGCGGCGCACTATGCGCCGCTGACGGTGATCGGCCGCTTCGCCGATTATGCGGCGGCCATGCGCCAGGACCCGGCCTATCAGGTCGCGCAGCGGCGCACCTCCATCGCCTTCCTGCCGTTCTCGGGCAGGCTGCTCGCCATGGCGCCGGAGCTGATGCTGTTCTTCAACCATGCCGCCGGCCATATCGTGTCGGCCTCGCTGATCCAGGCGGCAATGGTAGCCGGCGACCTGCATGCGGCGGTGCCCTATGGCGATGTCGGAGAACGCTTCGGCGTCTCGCGCACCCATGTCCGCAAGATCGTCGAAGAGGCCCAGGACGCGGGCCTCGTCTGGCTGCACGGCCGCGGCGGCCACCGAGTGGAAATCCTGCCGCGCTTCTGGGCGAGCTACGACCACGGGCTGGCGATCGGCATGTTCATCCACGACACGGTGCATGCCGTGACCATCGGCCGGCAGGCGAGGACAGCGCCCCAAGCGGTGGCCATCGCCGCCGAGTGAAGATCGCCGCATTCTCGGTCCCCCGGCACCTTTCCGCCTATGGAAAAGCGTCGTTCGCTCAGGCACCCTGTTGCGCGGCCCATCTCGCTCACGACCGGGGCATTGGAAGCTCGAGGGGATGCGATGGATTGGGACAGTCTGCGCGTCGTGCTCGCGATACGCGACGGCGGCTCTCTTCTCGCCGCGGCGCAGGCGCTGGGCTGGGACCGGACCACTGTCGTGCGCCGGCTCGACGGGCTTGAGACGCGCCTCGGCGCGCGCCTGTTCGACCGGCGGCACGACGGCTGTCTGCTGACGCCGGCGGGCGAAGAGATCATCGCCACGATCGAGGGGATCGCCGGCGCGGTGACGCGGCTGGAGCGGCGCGTGGCCGGGGCCGACCGGGCGCCGCGGGGTGTGGTCAAGGTCGCCATGCCGGACTTCTTGGCGGTGAAGCTGGTGGTCCCGGCTCTCGGCCAGTTGCACGAGCGCCACCCGGACATCGAATTGGAAATCCTGACCGGCTATTCGCTGCTGAACCTGGTGCAGGGCGAGGCCGAGATCGCGATGCGGAATCAGCGCCCGACCCAGCAGAGCCTGGTCGCGCGCCGGCTGGCCGATGGCGCCATCGCCTTCTTCGCCTCCCGTGCCTATCTGGCGCGCCGCGGCACGCCCGATGGCACGCTGGCCGGCCACGATGTCGTCCTGCCCTATCAGCAGGCCCTGGCGCTGCCGTTGTTTGGCCGGGCCGGCGAAATCGCCGCGGCAGCGCGCTGCGTTCTGCGCGCCGATGTCATGACGGCCCTGGCTGCCGCGCGCGACGGCGACGCGCTCGCGATTCTGCCCTGCGCAGCCGCACTTGGAGAGCCGGACCTGGTTCCGGTCTGGCCGGGCGTGGTCGCCCGGCCAGAGCTGTACCTGGTGACGCATGCGGCGCTGAGACGTCAGCGCCGCATCCGCGTGGTCATGGACTTTCTCGTGGCGAACGTCGTGGCGCGCGAGGCCGAAATGTCGGGTCGGAACGTGCCGGTGTTTGACGCCTGACGATAGGCATCAGCGGCTTGGCGCCAGCGCCGCCGTGATGTCGTCGAAGATCATGGCCGGCTCGCACGTGATCTCCGCGCCGAAGGCCGTATGAAGCGGCATTGCCAGCGCCGCGAACTGGCTGGCCTCGGTCATGTCCAGCACGACATGCACTGCGCGCAGTCCGCGTTCGGTGACGTAGTAGGTGGCCTCGGGACGTGCGGCATCGAAGAAAGATTTCCAGACGGCGCCGAGCCGCTTTTCCGCGATGGCGCGATTGTAGTGCTCGGTGGGCAGAATGATCTTCATCAGCATGCGCATGAACGCCTCCTCTGGGTGTGCAGCAGTGGCGTCATGGTGAGCGCTCCGCCGCAGAGCCGGTAGACGACGCAACGCACATCCGATGCGGCAATGTTCGGCAGGAAGCGCCGCTTCGGCTCAAAGACCGAAGTCTGCGTGGCCGCTGCTTGTTGCCGTTTTCCGCTCATCCGGGCAGGCGGCGGCCGCTGCGGCCCGCGTCCCCTTTTCGAGCGGGCCTGCGCCATTTGACGTATGACAAAGACTGCGCATTTTTCATACGGTAGCTTCCAGTCCCCGGGGGAGCGATCTGAAGGAACCGATCTCGATGCACATCCCCGACGGCTATCTGAGCCCGTCAACCTGCGTGGCCGCCTATGTGGCGGCGGCGCCGTTCTGGTACGTGGCGGTCAGGCGCATGAAGCGCGTGCTGCACAGCCGCGTGGTGCCGCTGCTTGCCGTGGTCTCGGCCTTCAGCTTCGTCGTCATGATGTTCAACCTGCCGATACCGGGAGGGACGACGGCGCATGCCGTCGGCATGGCGGTGGCGGCGATCGTGCTCGGGCCGTCCGCCGCGATCCTCGCCATATCGATCGCGCTGGCGATCCAGGCGCTGTTCTTCGGCGATGGCGGCATCACCGCCTTCGGCGCCAATGCCTTCAACATGGCCATCGTCGGCACGCTCGTCGCCTGGTTCAGCTATCGGCTGATCTCCGGCGATGCGCCGGTCGGCTCGCCGCGCCGCATCGTTGCGGCGGCGATCGCCGGCTATCTCGCCATCAATGCGGCGGCGTTCATCACCGCGCTCGAATTCGGCATCCAGCCGGCGCTGTTCACCGATTCCACCGGCGCGCCGCTCTATGCGCCCTATCCGCTGGCGATAGCGCTTCCCGGCCATGATGTTTGCGCATCTCACCATCGCCGGCGCGGCCGAGGCCATCGTCACCGGCGGCATCGTCGCCTATCTGCAGCGCTCCAATCCGCGCCTGCTCGAGGCGACGGCAAGGGAGACGGCGCGTGAACCGTCGGCGGCGGCCGTCGGCGGCTGGTTCGGGACGCGCTGGCTGTGGACGGGGCTGGGCGCGCTCATGGTGGTCAGCCCGCTCGGGCTGCTTGCCGCCGGCATCGCCTGGGGCGAGTGGGGCGCTGAGGATTTCGGCGACCCGGCGATCCGCGACCAGATCGCCCAGGCTTCCGGCAACATCGCGCCGCCGGAGAGCGTGCCGCAGGGGCTGGCGCATCTCTCCAGCTTCTGGACGGCGCCGATCCCCGACTATGCGCCGCCCTTCATGCACATCGGAGAGCTTCGGCTACATCCTCTCGGCGGTCGTCGGCGCCGGGCTCATCCTTCTCGTCTTCACCGGGCTGTCGTGGCTGATGGGCCGCGCGCGCGTCCGGCGAGAGCCGCGCCTGAGATGCGCGCGGGGCCGGCCATGGCAGAGCAATCCTTCGTCCGCCATGGCCGGCACTGGCCGCCATCGGGGCACCTTTGTCGACCGGCTCGCCGACGGCATCGCCCATGCGCTCGCCCATGCGCTCGATGCCGACGACTTCGCCCGGCGCGACGGCTTCCTGCAGAAGCTCGATCCGCGGGTGAAGCTCGGCATCGTCGTCGGCTTCATCGTCGTCGCGGTCATGGTGAAGTCGCTTGCGGTTCTCGCCGGGCTGTTCCTGCTGGCGGTCGCACTGGCGCTCGCCTCCGGCATCGCCATTGCCCGGCTCGCCGGTCAGGTATGGATCGGCGTGCTCGCCTTCACCGGCCTGATCGCGCTGCCGGCGCTCTTCCTGGTGCCCGGCGATGTCGTCCTCACCCTGCCGCTTCTCGGCTGGCCGGTCACGCTGCAGGGCGTGCGCAGCGCCGCCTTCCTCACCGGCCGCTCGGAGACGACCGCGACCTATGCCCTGCTGCTCATCCTGTCGACGCCCTGGGCGCATCTGCTCAAGGCGATGCGTGCCTATCGCCTGCCGGTGGTGCTGGTCGTCATCCTGGGCATGACCTACCGCTATGTCTTCGTGCTTGCTGCACACGCGCGGCGCAGATGTTCGAGGCGCGGCAGAGCCGCATGGTCGGCCGCCTGGCCCCGCGCGACCGGCGCCGGCTGGCCACGGCAACGGCGGGCGCGCTGCTCGGCAAGGCGCTCGACATGAGCACGGAGGTCCACCTCGCCATGATCTCGCGCGGCTATCGCGGCGAGCCCCGGCTGCTCGACGATTTTCGCATCGGCGCGATCGACTGGGCGGCGGCCTTCGGCTTCGTCCTGGTTTCCTCTCTGGCTCTGTGGCTTCAGGCATGATGGACGGATCGCTCCCCCCGACGTTTTCCGCGCCGCCCGTCTTCGACGTGGCCGATGTCGGCTACGCCTATCACGAGACGCCGGCCCTCGACGGCCTCAGCCTGAGCATCATGGCCGGCGAGCGCATCGTGCTGCTCGGCGCCAACGGCTCGGGCAAGTCGACGCTTCTCAGGCTCCTCGACGGGCTCTATTTCCCCGATCGCGGGCGGATCGAGGCCTTCGGCGAGCCGCTCACCGAAGAACGCTTCGCCGACGACGACACGGCGCTCGCCTTCCGCCGCCGCGTCGGCTTCGTCTTCCAGAACGCCGACGTCCAGCTCTTCAACCCGACCGTCTTCGACGAGATCGCCTTCGGGCCCTTGCAGATGGGCTGGCCGAAGGAGGAGGTGCGCCGGCGCGTCGCCGCGGGCGCTGGCGGAATTCGCCATCGCCCATCTCAAGGATCGGCCGCCGCATCGCCTGTCGGGCGGCGAGAAGAAGCGCGTGGCGCTCGCCTCGGTCCTGGTGCTCGACCCGGAGGTGCTGCTCTTCGACGAGCCGACCGCCTCGCTCGACCCGAAAAGCGCCAGCCACCTCATCGACTTCCTGGTCAGGTGCCACGGCTCGGGCCGCACCGTCATCACCGCGACCCACGATCTCGATATCGTCGAGGACATCGCCGACCACTGCTTCGTGCTGGAAGGCGGCCGCGTCATCGCCGAGGGCAGCCCCCGTGAGATCCTGCACGATGTCGCGCTGCTCAAGCGCGCCGGCCTGTCCCACGCGCATCTCCACCTGCATGGCGCGCACGCCGCCCACAGCCATCACCATCTGCATCGCGCCGATGCGGGCGACGAGGAGCGCTGAGGCCCCGGCGCCGAACGGCCCTGTTTTCCTCTTGCATTAGCTGGCTTAGTATTCGCATTGTACTATGTGTCGCCAAAGCGGGACCGGCATAGCAAGGAGAGGCTGCGATGCAGCGCATCACCATTACGATCGACGACGATCTGCTCGACGTGGTCGACGCGCTGACCAGGCAACGCGGCTATGACAGCCGCTCGGAAGCCTTTCGCGATATCGTCCGCGAGGTCGCCAACCGCGAGCAGGCGAAGACGTCTAACGCGCATGTGCATCGCCGTGCTCGGCTATGTCTTCGACTATGGCACGCGCGACCTGGCGCAGCGGCTGACCCGCCTGCAGCACGAGCACCACGACATGTTCGCCGCCAATATGCGCGTGCCGCTCGACCATACGAGCTGCCTGGAGATGTCGGTGCTGCGCGGTGCCGCGCAGGCGGTTCAGCACGTCGCCGACGAGATCAGCACCCAGCGCGGCGTGCGCCATGCCAGCCTGCATGTCATTCCGGTCAAGCTTTCCGACCACCCGCACCGGCACGAGTCCGGCGGCGCCCCCCACCAGCACATCCAGGCGTGAGCCGGGAGCCGGCCGCCCGGATTGCCTTCCCTCCGCGGTCATCCTCCGGCGAGGCATGAGCCGAGACCGGGGGATCGCTCTCCGCGGGCATGATTCTCGCGGAGGATGACGGTGGAAAGAGATCGTGCACAGCGGCAGGACGGCCCGCGTGCCGACCGCCGACTGCCTATCTGTCGCCCGCCTACTTGGTGAAGCTGATGTCGGTCGGCGTCCACGACTTGCCGCCGTCCTGGCGGCGGGTCAACAGCTGATAGCCCTTGCCGGTGAGCGTCATGGTGGTCACCGACGTCGCCTTTGCATGGGTCTGTGGGTCGACAAAGGACATGCGCAGCGTCAGGCGTCCGCCGCTGCCGCTGCCACGGAGATTGGCCGGGCCTTCCGTGGCCATGCTGCTGATCGTGCCGCTGTAGCGGCCGCCGCCGGTGGCCTTGATCAGGCCGCTGATGGCGCCGGAGCCGCTGGAGACCGAGCAACGGCCGCTCTGCTGCAATGCATTGCCGTTCTGCACCAGCGTGTTGGTGATCTTGCAGAAGACGCGCTCCTGCGCGGCGCTGGCGCTCTGCTTGTAGGCGCCGCGGCCGGTCCAGGTGCCGGCCAGCCGCGACAGGATCGGATCGGCGGCAAGCGCCGGCAGGGTGAAGGCGATGGTGGCGAGGAGGGCCAGGGGAAGGGCGCGCTTCATGGGTTTGCCTCGTGCGGGTTGATAGTGCGGTGGCGGTCGAACCAGCGGCGTGCCGGGCCCCCCATCAGCGCCGGCAGGACGATGAGATCGCCGACGATGCCGGCGACCAGGGTCAGTGCGGCGATCTTGCCGAACAGACCGATGGTGGGCATGGCGCTGGTCAGCGTCGTCGACACGCCGGCGATGATGATCAGCGTCGCGCCGATGATCACCGGGCCGATGCGCCGCGACGTCTCGATCAGGCGGCCGGAGAGCGAGCCGTCGTTGTCGGTGTGCAGGAAGCGGTTGATGAAATGCACCGAGTCGTTGACGGCGACACCGAAAGCGACGGTCAGGGCGATGACGGCGGTGAACTGCATGCCGCGTCCGGCGAGAAACAGCATCGAACCGACCGCCAGAATGGGCAACATGTTGGGCAGGAATGAGACCAGCCCGAAAGACAGGCCGCCGAAGGCCAGCGCGATGACGCCGAGATTGGCGACCACCGAGAGCAGCAGGCTGGTGTTGAGGTTACTGATGGTGCGCGAGCTCTCGCGGGCGTTGATCACGGTGACCCCGGTGACCTTGACGCCGTCTATGCCGGTGGCGGCGATCGCCGCCTCGACCTTGTCGACGAGCGCGGCGGACTGAGAGCTCGACATCTCGCGCGTGGTCGTGGTGATGAGCGCATTGCCGGTCTTGCCGATGAAGCGGCTCCTGGTCGTCGGCGTCACCGCGTCGAGCATCTTGGTGAGCGCCGCGCCGCTGTTCACCGGGTCGGCGCCGTCCAGCCATTCGGCGAGGTTCCACAGCGACAGCGGCGCGCCGACGCCGTCGACCTTGGCAACGGCGTCCTGCACGTCGCGGATGCGCTTCAGCGCCGCGGGCGAGGTCGGGGCGGCGCCCTTGAGGGGCACGACGATCTCGAGCGGGAAGACGCCGCCGAAGTCGTTGTCGAGACGGCCGAGCGCGGCATTGGCCGGGTTGTTGGAGGGCAGGTCCTCGCGGAAGGAATGCTCCGGCTTGACCGAGAAATGCGCCGCGCCGAGCACGACGAAGAGGATCACGGAGAGCACCGAGAGCGACCGCGCGTGGCGCACGGCGAAGCGGCCGATGCCGGCGCAGGGCTGTTCCAGCGCCGCCAGCAGGTTGTCGGTCCTTGCCCCCGGGCGCAATTTCCAGAAGCGGCCGAGGACGCGCATCAGCAGGCCGTGGATGATGAGCACCAGCATCATGCCGGCGAGCGTGCCGACGGCGCCGGAAGCGCCGAAGCCCTGCACCATGGTCACCGACGAGATGGTCAGCGACAGGAAGGCGATCGCCGTGGTGACCGCCGACAGCACGCAGGCGCCGGCGAGTTCGGTCTGCGCCAGCCGCTCGGCCGCGACGACGTCGTGGCCGGCCTGGCGGTATTTGCGCCAGGCGAAGCCGAGATGCATGCCGTCGGCATAGCCGAAGATCATCACCAGCGCCGGCACGATCGTCGACATCACCGTCACCTTGACGCCGAACAGCCCCATGAAGCCGACCACGGCCATGGCCGCGAGGATGGCCGGCGACGCCGCCAGGATCGAGGCGACGAAGGAGCGGAAGACGATCAGGCTCATCACCGTGCCGATCAACGCGCCGACGATGTTGAGGGTGATCTGGTCGTGGCGCACGATGTCGGCGATCGAATAGCGGATCACCGGAAAGCCGGTGACGGTCACCTTCATGTCGCTGCCGCCGAGGACATCCTTGGCGGTGGCGTTGATCTCGGCGACGATCTTGCGGGCGACCGACAGCGGCGCCTTGGGCTCGCTCGGCGTGACGGTGAAGGCCATTGCCGTGCCGTCGGCGGAGATCAGCCGGCTGCCGAGCACCGGGTGGGCGCGGATGCGCTTGATCAGCTCCGGCGTCAGTCCGTTCGCGGTATCGTTGACCAGCGGCGCGGCGTCGCCATTGGCGTCGGGGGGCGAGCGCAGGGCGAACAGCGAATAGACGTTGTCGACGCCGTCGACCAGTTGCAGCTCGAGCTGGAAGTCCTGCAGCTTCTGGAAATTCTCCGGCGTGCCGAGGTCCTTGCCCTCGACCAGGACGAGAAGCTCGTTCTCCGGATCGACGAATTCGTCGGTCGCCGCGACATAGTCGCGATAGGTCTGGGTGTCGCCGGCGAAGATGTTGCGCAGGTCGTCGTTGAAGCGCACGTGCATCATGCCGTAGCCGGCGAAGGCGGCGATCACGAGCACGATGAGGAGGCCGAGGCGCGGGCGCTCGTAGACGAACAGAGCGACGCGCTCCAGGCCGAAACCGATTCCCAGTCCCTTCATGGAACGCCCGCGTCCAGAGCCGAATGAAATCCCTGTTCCCGAGCCAGTCCCGGCGCGGATGCAACGGTTTTGACCGGTCCCTTGCGGCCTGTCAAACCTCTTGAAGGTTGGCCGGTGCCTGCCGTTTCGCAGCGAGCCGTCGGCCTCCCGGCGGCAAGCGTCGGCGCACGTCGACTATTCGCCGGTGCGGACGGGCGGGTGCGTCAGGTGGTCTCGCGCGTCGGCGTCGGGCCGGCGATGTCGGCACGCCAGCCATAGAGGCGCCGGACGATCGCCAGATTATGCGGAAAGGCCGGCTGCGGCGGCGGCGCAATCTGCGCGACACCACCGGAGTGGGCCGCGCGCCGCCGGGTGAGCTCGTATTCCAGCCCCTTGGCGCCGACGAACATGGCGTAGAGGTGGTTGCCGATGAGCAGCCAGCGGATCAACGGGGTGAGCGGGCGCAGCCCCTTCTTGCGGACCTCAACCTGCCACAGGAACGTCAGGCAAAGCCCGTGCTCTTCGGGTTCGGTGGTGATCGTCGTCCGGCCGACGAAGTCGCCGGAAATCCGCGACCGGTGGCGGTAGGGCAGGTCGGCCTCCTCGATCTCGGCCATGAACTGGAAGGTATGGGGCATGATGCCCTTGGTATGGAAGCGCAGCACCTGGCCCGGCACCGATGCGCGCCCGCTTATCGTCTCGGCGCGCAGGAAGGCGCCCGGCCACCATCCGGCGACGCCATCGCCTTCGGCGAAGATCGCCGCCAGTTCTTCCGGCGCCGCAGCCACGGTGCAGCGGGTCACGATGTCGAAGCTGAAACGGTTCGGCGGGCGGCGGACGCAAAAACGGTGGTTCGAAATGATATTCGATGCCATCGGTGCCCCCCAAAACTGTCCGCGAGCCGAGAACTTTGACCGTCCTCCTGTGGCCTGTCAAACTGATCGAAGGCCCTCAGTTCAGGCGGCAACAGATGTGCAATTCAGTCGAATATGAAGGGCGCTGGTACAATACGCCGGCTGAGTTGACGAACCTTCTTGGCGGTGCCGACAAGCTGGTATGGGCGGAGGGTGCCGGTCACCATGCGATGAACCTGTGCCTGTGCCCCGTGGACCTGGCGGCCACGTTGGCCAATGCCGGCTTCACGTGGTCTTTGGGTGTGGACCCGATGGAGTGGCACGTCGACAAGGGCGGCGCGGGGTGATCGACCGCAAAGGATCCGGTGCGATGGCTGCGAAGATCACGCTTCACCATTTCGCCGACGATGGCGACATCCCCAACAGCCGCCTGCCGCTGATCCACTATGCCGGCGCCATCGACGTGTCGGCCGGCGATGCGGCGCGCGCCTTCGAGGATCTGTTTCACGGCAACGGCTGGGGCCATGGCTGGCGAAACGGCATCTTTCCCTTCCACCACTACCACTCGACCGCCCACGAAGTTCTGGGCATCGCTGCCGGCTCGGCCGAGGTGCGCTTCGGCGGGGAGGGTGGTGCCACCGTTCGGGCGCAAGCCGGCGACGCGGTGCTGATCCCGGCCGGGGTCGGCCACAAGCGCCTTTCCGGCTCGCCCGACCTTCTGGTCATCGGCGCCTATCCGGCCGGCCAGCGCGCCGACCTGATGCGCGAGGGTGCCGAGGATACCGCCGCCATCCGCCGCCGCATCGCCGCCGTGCCGCTGCCGCAGGCCGATCCGGTGGCTGGTGCAGGCGGGCCGATGATAGAAGCATGGCGGGGTAGGACGGCGCGCCGTGGCGTAAGCCGGCATGTCGTCCCTTGGCGACCAGACAAGGTATCAAGCCGTCATGAAGATCACCGCACTCAAGACCTTTCTGGTTGCCCCGCGCTGGCTGTTCCTCAAGGTGGAGACCGACGAGGGGCTTTCCGGCTGGGGCGAGCCTGTTCTCGAAGGCCATGCCGAGACGCTTGCCGCGGCGGTGGCCGAGCTTGCCGATTTCCTCATCGGCCGCGACCCGCGCCGGATCGAGGACACCTGGCAGATGCTCTATCGCAACGGCTGCTATCGCGGCGGGCCGGTGCTGATGAGCGCGATGTCGGGCATCGACATGGCGCTGTGGGACATCCTCGGCCAGTCGCTCGGCCGGCCGGTCCATGCGCTGCTCGGCGGCAAGGTGCGCGACAAGGTGCGCAGCTACCGCTGGGCAGGCGGCGACCGGCCGAGCGATCTCATCGCGGGCGTGAAGGCGATCCAGGCGGCCGGCTACGACGCGGTGAAGTTCAACATCTCGGCCGAGCTGCAGATCGTCGACACCTACGCCAAGATCGACGGCATCGTGCGCACGCTGGCTGACCTCAGGAGTGCGGTTGGCCCCGCCATGGACCTCGCCTTCGATTTCCACGGCCGCGTTCATGCGCCGATGGCGCGCGTGCTCCTCCACGAACTCGAGCCGCTGCGTCCGATGTTCGTCGAGGACGCGGTCACCTCGACGATGATCGAGGCCATGGCCGATCTTGCCCGCGCGACTTCGATCCCCTTGTGCATCGGCGAGCGGCTGCACAGCCGCTTCGAATTCAAGCAGGTCTTCGAATTGCGCGCCGCCCGGGTGATCAATCCGGACACCGCCCATGTCGGCGGCATCTCGGAGATGGTGCGCATCGGCCACTGGGCGGAAGCCTACGACGTGGCGCTGGCGCCGCATTGTCCGATCGGCCCGATCGCGCTTGCCGCCTGCCTGCAGGTCGACGCCGTCTGCCACAACGCCTTCATCCAGGAACAGAGCCTCGGCATCCACTACAACGAGGACGGCGATCTCGCCGACTACGTCAAGGCTGGCCACGGCTTCGACCTCAAGGACGGCTGGCTCGCGCATTCCCGAGCGTCCCGGTCTCGGCATCACCGTCGACGAGGAGCGCGTGATCGAGGCGGCGAAGCGCGGCCATCGCTGGCGGGCGCCGGTCTGGCGTCACGAGGACGGCTCCATCGCGGAGTGGTAGCCTCTCTCCGTCATCCCCCGGCGAGGCGACGCCGAGACCGGGGGATCGGTTTCAGCAAGCACGGCGTCAACCGTGTCCGTTGCTGCCGATCCTCCGGTCAAGCCGGAGGATGACGGGAACAGCGTTTCACGCCGCAAGCGCGTCCGCGGAACGTCGTGGGGCTACGTCTTCTCCGCCGCCAGCGGCTTCAGCGCCGCCATGACGTCGACCAGACGCGGCGGCGAACCGTTGATGAAGGGCAGCGGCCGGCACACCTCGATCGCCGCGATGCCGACCCGGGCGGTCAGCAGCCCGTTGACCACGCCTTCGCCGAGGCGCGCCGAAAGCCGCGCCGCGATGCCGGTGCCAAGTACCTGCTGCACCAGCGAATTCCCCGCCGCCATGCCGCCGGTGACGGCGAGATGGGCGAGCGTCGCATTGGCCAGGCGGAAGAAGCCGATGGTGCCCGGCCGCCCGCCATAGAGCGTGGCGATCTGGCGGATGAGGCGCAGCACTGTCGCCCCGACGAAGAGAAGGTCGACCAGCGCGCGCGGCGAGATGGCGGTGACCAGCGCCACGCGCTTGGCCGCGTTCATCACCATGCGGTGGGCATTGGCATCGAAGGGCAAGAGCAGCTCGGTCTCGCCAAGCGCGATCAGGTCGCGCCCGTCGATGATCTCCTTGCGGTGAAGGCCAAGCGCGGCGCGGCCGCGTGCCGTCTCCGGCCGGCGGCGATAGAGCTCAACGATCTCGTCGAGGACGCCGAGCGCCGCCTCGCGGTCGTCGCTGTCGGCCGCGCTCACCGCGCGGGCGTGGACCTGATTGATGCGCCTCAGACGCATGAGCGCGGCGATCTCGCGCACGATGAGGACGAGGAGCGCCAGTCCGGCGAGCGCCGCCAGCGCCAGGGCCAGCCAGCCCAGCCACTGGTTGCGGGCGAAGAGGTCGCGCACCAGGCGATCGACGGCGAGCCCGATGGCGAGCGAGGCGAGGCCGGTGAGGGCGCTGACCAGGAGAGCCAGCCAATGGCCGCGCCGCTTGCGCCGGGCCGGCACCGTCTCGGCAGCCGGCGCCGGCTCTTCCGGCGGGTAGAGCTCGTCGGGCTCGTAGCGCACCTCGTCGAGCGAAAAGGCGGTCGGGCGTCTCATGCCAGCCGGTCTCCAAGCAGGAATTCCAGCGCCCGGTCGAGCCTTATATGGGGCAGCGACAGGGTCAGGCCTTCGGCCGTGCGTTCCAGCTTGGGCGGCCGGAAGCGGGCGAAGCGCACCGACGGTTTGCTGCCGCCTTCAAAAACCGATTCCGGATCGTCCGGCAAGTCACCGGGAAACCACGCGATTTCGGTGCGGCCGTCGAACACCTTGCCGTCCACGGTCTCGCCCGGCTGGGGCGTGCCGATGATCGTCGGCAGCGATTCCCCGGCCTTGGTCACCGTCGCCTCGCGGGTGGCGCGCACCGAGGCCAGCGCCAGCACCTCGACGCGGGCGCCGGCGAAGCGGGCGCGCTCGGTGGCGCGTGCCACCAGCCGGCCGAGGATCGCCTCGAGCCGGTCGTGGTCGCCGTGATGGAGCTGGTCGGCCTTGGTGGCGGCAAACAGGATGCGGTCGATGCGGCGGGCGTAGAGGCCGCTCAGCCAGTTGGTGCGGCCGAGGCGGAAGGAGCCGAGGATGGCGGCAAGTGCGGCTTCGAGATCGGCGACGGCGACCGGCCCGGCATTGAGCGCGGTGAGTGCGTCGACCATGACGATCTGGCGGTCGAGACGGGCGAAGTGGTCGCGGAAGAAGGGGCGCACGACGGCGTTGCGGTAGGACTGGTAGCGGCGCGCCATCATGTGCGGCGAGCGAGCCTGCCGGCCCCTCGTCGTCATTCTCGAGGCGGAGCGGCGCAAAGGTCAGCGCCGGCGAATTGTCGAGGTCGCCGGGCATGAGGAAACGGCCCGGCGGCTGGGTGGAGAGCAGGCGTCGGTCGGCGCGGCAGGCGGTGAGATAGGCGGTGAAGACCTCGGCCAGCTCGCGCGCCAGGTTTTCGTCGGCCGGGGCGTGCGGATCGACTTCCAGCAGCCGCTTGAGCCACGGCCCGGCATGGTCGCGATGGCCGTCGCGGCCGGCTGCGGCCAGCGCCTCGCCTGACCATTCCCTGTAGCTCTTGGAGAGCAGCGGCAGGTCGAGCAGCCATTCGCCGGGATAGTCGACGATGTCGATGTTGAGCCGCCCGCTGCCGATCGTGCGCGTCAGCAGGGAGGCCGATTCATAGGCGACCGTCAGGCGCAGCTCGCTGATCTGGCGGGTCGAATCCGGCCACAGGCGCTCCTCGACCAGGGCGCGCACATGGCGCTCATAGTCGAAGCGCGGCACCGCGTCGTCGGGCTGCGGCTCGAGGCGGGCGCCGGCCACCCGGCCGGAGGCATAGGCCTTGAACACCGGCAGGCGGCCGCCGTGGACGAGGTTGTGGACGAGCGCGGCGATGAACACCGTCTTGCCGGCGCGTGCCAGTCCGGTCACGCCCAGGCGCACGCTCGGCGTCACCATGCCGGTGGCGCGGTCGGCGAGGTTGGCGAGCGCGAGACGGGTCTCGTCGGTGATCGTCGTCAGCTGCAACGTCCGGCTCCGGCTGTTCCGGCCAGATGTAGGCGTCCGCGCCGCCCGGCGAAAGGCTTGGGGTGGATGACGCCGGAATTGGCGCGCCGAGGCGCGCCCGCCGTCCATCCGTCAGGAAGCGCGATTCAGTGGCTGTGCTCGACGTCGTGCGGGCGGATGAAGGCCGCCAGCCGGCCGTCGCCTTCAGCGGCTGCGGGCCAGTTGTCGGCGTCGAAATCGATCACCGTGAGCGCCCCGGTCGGGTATTTGTGGGCGAGCTGGGCGCGCGTCGTCTTGCTGCCGGAGCCGATCAGCGCCAGCGCGGTGGCGTGGATGCGCGGATTGTGGCCGATCACCATCAGCCGGTCGGCCTCGCCGCCCATGACGGCGATGATCGCCCGGTAATCGACCTCGGGGCCGTCATAGAGCTCGTCGACGAAGACGACGTCGTCCATGCCGGCGATCCCCTCCTGCAGCGCGGCCAGCGTCTCGCGCGTGCGCCGTGCCGGCGAGCACAGGACGCGCTCGGGGGCGAGATCGCGGCTGACCATGGTTGCGGCCATGGCGGCGGCGTCGCGCTGGCCGCGCGGCGCCAGCGGGCGGTTGTGGTCGGACATGCCGGCCTCGTCCCAGGACGACTTGAAATGACGCAGGAGCACGAGTTTCTTCATGAGCGGCAGTGTAGACCCCCCGGCCGGCGCCACAAGCGCAGACGCCCGCGACAAAAGCCGCGGGCGTCGCCGACTGTCAGCCTGTCAGGCGATTGCCTAATTGGGGTTGCACCAGTGCCAGTAGCCGTCGAAGCCCTTGAACTGGCCGGCGTGCGGCCCGCCCCACTTGAAGGAACCGTATTTCTGACTGCAGGCTTTCATCCACCACTGCTGGCCGTAGCCGGGAGGGGGCGGACCCATGTCATAGGCCGGCGGCGCGTCGTAAACCCGCTGCGGAGCCGGGCCGCTGTTCATGCAGCGATAGTAGGCGTCGCGGTAGACGCGCTGGCGCTCGTCCTGGTTGGCCGCACCGCCGAGCACCGCGCCGCCGGCACCGCCGACGAGCGCGCCGGTCCCGGCATTGCCGCCGGTCGCGCCGGCGATGATCGCGCCGAGGCCGGCACCGAAGGCGCCGCCGACGAGCGCTCCCTTGCCGTTGGGGGCGTAATGGTCGGCCTCGCTCTGGGCATAGGCACGGCACTCATATTCCGACGCGGCCATGGCGTTGCTCGCGAACAGAGCGACACCACCCAACGCAGTCGCCGCCATCAAGAATTTCTTCATCTTGCAGCTCCTGATTTGCGAGGGCGGCCGATCATCCGGCGCCCGCGCGTCAAAGTTCCCCACCGTCCAAGCCGGAAATTGCGGTCAAAGCTAGGCGCTGCCCGGTCAGGATGGCTCGCCGCATAGATAGGATTTCGCGGATGAACGCCCTATGAACGGCGTCACATCGAAAGCCTGTCAAATTTCATTAGTGGTGCCAAGGCTTTCGCAAGGTTCGCGGCGCGCTTTGCCCGGCCTTTTTGCAGTGCAGCATGCCGGGGTCACGCCGAAACCGGGCCCTGCGACAGAAGATCCGCCAGGGCATCGACCACGAAATCGGGATTCATCGACAGACACCGGTCGGGGTCGCCATAGCCGTAGCGCGTCCAGCAGCTGGCAATGCCCGCCGCCCGGGCGAAGGCGATGTCGGCCTCGGTGTCGCCGACCATGACGAAGTCGGACAGAGCGGTGCCCTCGAACAGCGGGCGCACACGGCCGTGGAACGCCTGCGGGTCGGGCTTGAGCGGCACGCCCGGATCGGCGGCGAGAACGGCGCTTGTCTTGTCGAGGATGTCGAATTTGGCGAGTGCGGCTTCGAGCGCCGCCCGTCCCTTGTTGCTGAGCACGACGATCCCGCGGCCGTCCTCATGCAGCCTGTCGATCGTCTCGCAAACGCCGTCATAGGGGACCGACATCTCCCGGTCGATGTCCGCATAGCGTTCGCGATAGCGCACCACGCAGGCGGCAATATCGGCGGGCGCGAGGCCCGGCACCAGCCGCGCGAAGGTCGCTTCCAGCGACACGCCGCTGGCGATGACCGCATTCATCAATTCTTCGGGAGCGGTGGCGCCGGTGTCCGCCAGCGTGTGCCTCAGGCAGGCGACGACCGACGGTCGCGTGGCAGCCAGAGTGCCATCGTAATCAAGAAGATAGACGCGAAATTGAAACATGCAGGCGCCTCTCACGTCAGCCCGGACGCTGCTTCTGGTCGCAGCCTGCGGCCCGGCGTTGTCGCGTCCGCCGGCAAGCCTATGTCGCCGGTCAGGAGCGACGCTGGGGATACTGAATCTCTAGCAGGAGGAAGACAGACATGACATCGACGACCCGCTTCGCCCTGGCCATCGGCACTGCCGCAATATGCACCCTCGGTGCCCAGTCGGCACTGGCCGACGGCCTTACCAAGGCCCCTTACGGAACGCTGCCCGATGGCACCGCGATCGAGCAGTACACGCTGACGAATGCCGACGGCATGACCGTCAGCTTCATCACGCTTGGCGGCTGCATCACCGCGATCGATGCGCCCAGCCGCACCGGCAAGATGGCCAATGTCGTGCTCGGCTATCACGATCTTGCCGGCTATGACACCAACAACACCTATTTCGGCGCCATCGTCGGCCGCTACGCCAACCGCATCGCCAAGGGCACCTTCACCCTGGACGGCACGACCTATCATCTGCCGGTCAACAACGGGGTGAACTCGCTGCATGGCGGCACTACCGGCTTCAATCTGCAGGTCTGGAAGGTCACGCCGGAAACCGTGCAGGGCGGCGTCGCCGCCAAGCTCACCTTAACCAGCCCCGATGGCCAGGACGGCTATCCGGGCACGCTGAAGACCGCAGTCACCTACACGCTGATGGATTCGAATGCGCTCAAGATCCACTATCAGGCGACCACCGACAAGCCGACGGTGGTGAACTTCACCAGCCACGACTACTTCAATCTCAGAGGCAACGGCACGGGCTCCGCCCTTGACCAGCTGGTCAAGATCAACGCCGACAGCTACACGCCGACCGACGCCACCCAGATTCCCACGGGCATGATCGACCCGGTGGCCGGCACGCCGATGGACTTCCGTCACCTGACGGCGATCAACGCGCATATCAACGACAACTTCCAGCAGCTGATCCTCGCCCACGGCTACGATCACAACTGGGTGCTGAACAAGAAGGAGCCGGGCGCGATGTCCTTCGCCGCCGAGGCGTACGATCCGGTGAGCGGCCGCATCCTGACCGTCGATACGACCGAGCCGGGTATCCAGTTCTATACCGGCAATTATCTCGACGGCACGGTCGTCGGCTCGTCGGACACCGTCTATCGCCAGGGTGCGGGCTACACCTTCGAGACCCAGCACTATCCGGATTCGCCGAACCACCCGAACTTCCCGTCGACCGAACTGAAGCCGGGCCAGACCTTCGCTTCGACGACGGTCTTCCACTTCTCGACCGACGGCAAGCTGAGCTGATCCTCATCCCCGCATCGCCGGCGCATGGCCGGCGGCGCGGGGCGCTTTCAGTTGCCCGCCTGAAAAGGGAAGCGGCCGGCGCCATGCGCTGGCCGCTTCGCGCCTGTCAAAAATGGCGGGGAGCGGGACGCCTCGCTGGCCTCAGTCGTCGCGGTAGACGCGCTCGCGCCGCTCGTGGCGTTCCTGCGCCTCGATCGAGAGCGTTGCGATCGGCCGGGCGTCGAGCCGCTTCAGGCTGATCGGCTCGCCGGTCTCCTCGCAATAGCCGTAGGTGCCGTCCTCGATGCGAACGAGCGCCGAGTCGATCTTGGCGATCAGCTTGCGCTGGCGGTCGCGCGCCCTCAGCTCGATGGCACGGTCGGTCTCGGACGAGGCGCGGTCGGCGAGGTCCGAGTGATTCTGGTTCTCGTCCTGCAGATGCTGAAGCGTTTCGCGCGCCTCGCGCAGGATCTCTTCCTTCCAAGCCAGCAGTTTCTGACGGAAGTACTCGCGCTGGCGCTCGTTCATGAACTCTTCGGTGTCGGTCGGACGGTACTCGTCAACACGCGCACGCGGCATGAAAGATCCTCGCATAGGCTGCAATTGCGCGCGGAATATAGCGATGCGATTCACTCCGGACAATAACTGTCCGTTGACAGTGATGTGACGGTGAATTTGGCCGAAAACGGCGGCTTTTCCGCCGTTTTCGCGCGTCAGCTCGACCGCCGCGTGGTGATCTCGTCGAGCAGGCGGGCCATCTCGCGCTCGAGGTCGCTGACCCGGTCGGCGGATTCGGGGGGTGCCGACGCCACCTCGTCGGGTGCGGTGGGGATGGCCTCCTCCTGCTCGGCGGTCATCGCCAGGGCCTCCATGTCGCCAAGGTCGAGCGCCGATTGCCGGGCCTCTTCGGCGGCCTCCCGTTCCGCCTCGGCAAATGTCGCCGGTGCCGGCTCCGTCGGCGGTGGCGCGGGCAGCGGCTCGGCCTCGGCGGTCATGACCTCGAGGATGAGCGATTCGTCCGCCGGTTCTTCCGCCACAGGGGCGGGCGGCGGCGCTGCCTCGGGCAGGGGCGCTGCCTCGGGCGGTGCCGCCTCGGGCACGGCGGCCACCGGCGGTGGCGGCGCGACAGGCCTGCGCATCGCCTGCAACCGGGTCGGGCGCTGCGGCTCGACGAAGGTCGCCCCCGGGGCCGTCGGCGGGACGGCGGCCGGTTCTTCCTCGGCGGCTGCCGCGGGCGCCGGCGGCGGCTGAACCGAGCGCAGTTCGGGGCGTCCGGGGCCGGGTTCGGCCTGGCGCTGGGCGCTGCGCGCCACCGGGAAGGGGATCGGCATGTTGGCCGGCGGCTGGCCGGCGGCGGCCGTCTCGAACGGTTCCGCCTCGGCGGCCGGCGGCGGCTCGATGGCGGTCTGCAAGGCGGCACGCGCTGCGGCAGCTTGCGCGGCGGCAATTTGCGCGGCGGTTTGGGTGCCGCGCTGGCGGACGCGGTGGATCGCGCCTTCGACCACCACGTCGCTGGGGCCGCCGATCAGCAGCAGATGTTCGATATTGTCGCGGCGCACCAGCACCAGCCGGCGGCGGCGGTCGACGGCCAGGACGTCGACGATCGCCAGCCGCGGCACCCGCCCGCGACCGATGCCGCCGAAATGAACGCCGGAATAGCGCCGCACGAACCACCAGACAGCGCCGATCAGGGCGAGGACGATGACAACGGTGATGATGAACTGCGCCACCACCGCGCCCCAGTCGCCAAAGATCGGTACCAGCAAATCCCGCATTTCTCGCCTCCTCCCGTTTTGAAGCGGTTCCGCGGCGACCATGTCGGACCGGTGATCGGATTTCGCGCCGAATCACCGGGATCAGTGACTTTTCCGGTGAACCGGCGCGTAATGCAAGACTTGCCGTCGTCTCACCGGTGCCGTGGCCGGGCTTGTCGCCTGCCGTATCAGGACGACGGCCACATTGAATTCTTACGCTTTCCCCACCATCCTCGCACACGAGGCGTTAACATTGATTCTCCACGCGCATCCACCGCAATCGGCAAGGGCAGGAGGCCACAAGCGGCCGGCATGAGTGATCGCGCCACGCAACCGGTCCGCGCCGAACCGCTGGTCGACCGTGCCAATCGGATTTCCGGCACCGGGCGGCTGGTCATCCTCGCATTCGGTCTGGTCGGCGTGTCGATCGGCCTGACGCTGATGTCGCCGGACCGGGCGCAGCCCTTCGTGCTCGGCCTGCTCGCCATCCTCGCCGTCATCGGGGTGATCACCCTGCTTGCCAGTGCCATCGGGCTGGTCCGCTTCGGCGGCCGCGCCCCGAACGACGATCTCGGCAAGATGTTCACCGACGCCATGGCCGAAGGCGTGCTGATCACCAGCCGCGACGGCGGCATCGTCTATGCCAACCGCGCCTATGCCGATCTCATCGGCGCCACGGAAGCCAGCGAGGCGCGGGCGCTGGAGCGCGTCATGGTCGGCAATCCAGAGGCCGCGGAGGCGCTCTACCGCATCACCCAGGAGCTGCGCGAAGGCCGTCCGGCGACGGAGGAAGTGCGCATGCTGACGCCGCTGTCGGGCGGCGCCGGGGAGGGCGCCCACTGGTACCGCATCGCGGCGCAGCCGCTGCCGGTCACCAACAAGCGCAAGGCGCTGACCGCCTGGACGCTGACCGACATCAGCACCGAGCGCGCCCGCCAGGAGGCGGTGTTCCAGGAACTGCAGCACGCCATCGACTATCTCGACCATGCGCCGGCCGGCTTCTTCTCGGCCGAGCCCGACGGGCGCATCGTCTATATGAACGCGACGCTTGCCGAATGGCTGGGCATCGACCTCACCCGCTTCGAGCCGAGCGCGCTGAAACTCGCCGACATCGTCCAGGGCGACGGCATCGCGCTGCTTGCCGCCCCGCCGGCCGACGACGAGATGCGCAACCGCACCGCCATCATCGATCTCGACCTGCAACGCGCCAACGGCCAGAGCCTGCCGGTGCGCCTGTTGCACCGGGTGCCGGTAACCGTCGACGGGGCGCCGGGCGCCACCCGCACGGTGGTGCTCAACCGCTCGCCGGGCGAGGAATCCTCCGAGGCGCTGCGCGCGGCGGAAGTGCGCTTTGCGCGTTTCTTCAACAACACCCCGATCGCGATCGCGGCCATCGACCGCCAGGGCCGCATCGGGCGCACCAACGCGCCCTTCCTGCGCATGTTCCCGGGCGTGCGCCCCGACGCCAGCCGGGCGCTCACCGATCTGGTCGCCGACCAGGACAAGCCCAACCTGTCGGCCGCGCTCGCCGCTGCCGCCGAAGGCGCCGGCGTCGTCCCGGCGATCGACGCGACGCTTGCCGGCGAGGGCCAGCGCTCGGGCCGCTTCTTCATCAATCCGGTCGCCGAAGGGGCGGGCGGCAGCGAGATGGTGATCGTCAACGTTCTCGACATCACCGAGCAGCGGGCGCTGGAGCATCAGGTGCGCCAGCAGCAGAAGATGGAATCGGTCGGCCAGCTCGCCGGCGGCATCGCGCACGACTTCAACAACGTGCTGACCGCCATCATCGGCTTCTCCGACCTGCTCTTGGCCAACCACCGGCCGAGCGACCCGTCCTTCCAGGACATCATGAACATCAAGCAGAACGCCAACCGGGCCGCCGGCCTGGTGCGCCAGCTGCTTGCCTTCTCGCGCCGCCAGACGCTGCGCCCGCAGGTGCTCACTCTGTCGGACACGCTCTCCGACCTGTCGATGCTCTTGCAGCGGCTGCTCGGCGAGAGCGTCAAGCTCGAGCTCGTCCATGGCCGCGACCTGTGGCCGGTCAAGTTCGACCTCAACCAGTTCGAGCAGGTCATCGTCAATCTTGCCGTCAACGGCCGCGACGCCATGCCCAAGGGCGGCACCATGACCATCCGCACGAAGAACCTGCCGGGGAGCGAAGTTGCCGCCTTCGGCTACAGCCCGCTGCCGGAAGTCGACTACGTCATGATCGAGGTGGCCGACACCGGCAGCGGCATGAGCCCGGAGGTGCAGGCCAAGATCTTCGAGCCCTTCTTCTCGACCAAGGACGTCGGCAAGGGCACCGGCCTTGGCCTGTCGACCGTCTACGGCATCGTCAAGCAGACCGGCGGCCACATCTATTTCTCGTCCGAGATGGGCAAGGGCACCACCTTCCGCATCTTCGTGCCGCGCCACGTGCCGGCCGAAGGCGAGGTCGTTGCCGGCCAGGCGGAGGTCGCCGCCGAGATCACCGATTTGACCGGCACCGCCTCGATCCTGCTGGTCGAGGACGAGGAGGCGGTGCGCGCCTTCGCCGCCCGCGCGCTCACCTCGCGCGGCTACAAGGTGTCGGAGGCGGCCTCCGGCATCGAGGCGCTGGAGGTGATGGCCGAGCTCGACAACCAGATCGATCTGGTCGTCTCCGACGTGGTCATGCCCGAGCTCGACGGTCCGTCGCTGCTGAAGGAGCTGCGCAAGACGCGGCCGGACCTGAAGATCATCTTCGTCTCCGGCTATGCCGAGGACGCCTTCCGCAAGAACTTGCCTGAGAACGAGAAGTTCCACTTCCTGCCCAAGCCCTTCTCGCTCAAGCAGCTCGCCGTCGCGGTCAAGGAGACGCTGGGGAAGTAGGGGCAGGGTTCGGATCTTCCCCTAGAGATCGAAATTGGTCGGCATCATGACCACGTCGCGAATGGTCATGCCGCGCGGCCGCGTCAGCATGAACAGGATCACGTCGGCCACCCAGCCGGCTTCCAGCAGGCTTCCCAACTCCTTGGCCTCCTTCAGCTTCTCGGCCGGCCAATCGGCGAGCAGCGCGGTGATGACGGGCCCGGGCGAAATCGAGCCGACGCGGATGCCGTGCTTGAAGACCTGGCGCCGCACCGTCTGCACGAAGCAGTTGATCGCCCATTTGGACGAGGCATAGACCGGCTCCCACGGCGTCGGATAATGCCCGGCAAGCGAACTGGTGACGATGATGTCGCCGGTCTGCCGCGCGATCATGTGGGTCAGAACGTCGTGGACGTTCTTCATCACGACGTTGACGTTGAGGTTCAGCATGCGGTCGATGGCTCCATTGTCGGCATCGACCAGGTCGCCGCCGACATAGATCCCGGCATTGGCGTGGAAGATGTCGAGCTGGCCCACCTTGTCGAGCACGCGCGGCAGCAGCGTCGCGCAGTCCTCCGGATCGAGCAGGTCGATCACGAGCGGGATCATCGCGTTGCCGTGCTTCTTCGAAAGCGCCGCGAGCGCCGCCTCGTCCTTGTCGACCATCACCACGCGCGCGCCCGCGGCCAGCATTGCCGCGGCGCTCGCCAGCCCGATGCCCGACGCCGCGCCGGTCACGGCAGCGGCCTTGCCTTCCAGTTCCTTCGTCATGACTTTCCGTCCTTGGGGGGTAGCGCAACAGGAGTGCCAGCGTAGCAATCCCGCGCACTCATGTCCGTGCGAGATAATGCGGCAGTTCGCGCTCGAATTCGGGGAAGTAGCGGGAAATCACGGTGACGTCGAAGCGGCCGAGGATCAATTCCTTGGGCTCGCGATCGAGCAGGAAGCGGAAGGCCGCATCGACAACGGCCTCCGGTGTTGCCTTGGCCGTCGCGAGGCGCTCGCAGGTCTCCCGCCTCATCGTCACATGATGGCGGCTCTTTCCGTTGGCCTCGGAGATCACCACGTCGAATTCGAGCGGCTCGTCACCAGCGGTGCGTTTGACGTCGATCATGCTGCCTCCGTTCCCGCGCTCTGCCTGCAACTTTCCTCAAGGGAAGGGCAGGTTAGTGGCGTGGTCAAGGAGGGGGGTAGCGCGCTCCAACCGTTCGTCCCCGCGCAGGCGGGAACCCAGGTCTGACTCGCCGTGTGGCACCTCTCGCCTGGATACCCGGCCGGGCATGAACGGCGCGTGGGGCGAGGCCGCGGCTCGCGCCCCCTCGTCATTCCGGCGCAGGCCGGAATCCATGCGGCGTCTGCGGCACGCTCGTCATGGCCGGACTTGTTCCGGCCATCCACGTCTGAAGTGGCGCTTGCTGGAAGCCTTGTTCACCCGCGATGGCGCCCGCTCATGAGGCGTCGTCAGCGTGGGGCGGGGTGGCTCTTCCCCTGCCGAAAGAGTGAGCCCGCGTGGCGGAGCGCTACCTCCCGTCAGGCGTGTGACGCCGGTCACTTGGCAGCCGCCCGCGAACGGGTCAGCTTTCCTCCGCGCGACCGGTCGTGGGGCGGATCGCGGTCGCATGGAGGCGAAGATGTCGAACATGCGCATTCTGTCCATGGCCCTGACTGCAACTGCGTTGTGGGTGGCCGCCAGCCAGGCCGCTCCGGTTTCGCTCAATCTGAAATACGGCCTGTGGGAGGTGACCTCCGCCGGCACCATCAAGGGCGCGCCGCCGATTCCGGCCTCGGCGCTCGCCAACCTGTCGCCGGCGCAGAAGGCCCAGATGCAGGCCGCCATGGCGGCGGCGATGGCATCGGCCAATAAGCCGCACACATACAAGTCGTGCGTCACCGCCGAGAGCATCCAGCGCGGCTTCAGAGACCCGGAGCTGTCGAACGGCTGCACGGAGACCGTCGTGTCGAGCACGGCGACCGACATGCAGGTCAAGATCGCCTGCACCGGCCGCCAGAAGATGTCGGGCACCATCCATTTCCAGGCGTCGAGCCCGCAGGCGATGAGCGGCGTCATCGACGTGACCGTGGCGGAAAACGGCGGCGCGATGAAGGTCAACCGCCAGATCTCGGGTAAATGGGTCGGTGCCGACTGCGGTGCCGTGAAGCCCTGAGGGCCAACGATGGGGGGACATCTCCCCAACTTGTCCCCCACCCCAAACCGCCCCCGTATTGACCGCATCCGCGCGCGCGAAGGGGCGCGTTCCAAGGCATTTCGCGGCCTGGCGGCGGGCCTTGCCGCCGGCCGCCCCTGTGATCCGCTTCACCGCCCGCCCCGGCCGCCTCGTGGCATGGTTGCATTGCCAGACCGGAGCACCGCCATGTCGCACGCGACGCCCCTACCGGATAATGCCGACCAGCCCGCCGAAGACGTCCGGCAGGTGCTGAGCTACGATCGCTTCAAGCTCTCGCAGAGGAACTATTTCGCCTCCGTCTTCATGATCGGCCTGGGCATCCTCGCCCTCAACTTCATCGAGGGCCATCAGCCGCTCTCGACCATCGCCGGCTGGGGCCTGATCGCTGCCGGAATCGTCAACGGCGGATGGGAACTGTCGCGGCTCTCCCGGCCGCAGGACCCGCTGCTCGTCCTCTCGCCGGAAGGCATTCGCCTGCATATCGACGGCGCCAAGAATTCCGTGGTCATCCCCTGGCGCGAGGTGCAGGACGTCCGCACCATCGACGTCCACATCTGGGGCGCGCGGCGGGCCGAGATTCACAACGTCACCGCCGTCGCCATCTCCCGGGATTTCTACGAGCGCACCATAGATCCCGGCACGCCCGAGATGCTGCGCAGCGAGATCTGGCTGAACACCTTCGTCATCGGCGATGACGTCGTAATGGTGGCGATCCACCATTTCATCCTGCCGGTCAGCGCAGACGTGCTCCACGCCGCGGTCGTGGCGCGCTGGAAGGCTTTCGGCCATGCTCCGTCCACCGGCTGAAACGCCAGTCAGCGAGCCCCGAGCCGCCATGCCCCTCTTCGCCGTCATGCTCACGCGCGGCCCGGCCTACCGGCGGGACCGCCCCATGGAGGACCAAGCGGATTGGCCCGCCCACGCCGATCTCATGGACGCGATGGTCGCCGATGGCTTCATCGCGCTGGGCGGACCGCTCGCCGAACCCGATGTGCTGCTCATCGTGCGCGCGGAGTCGCCGGAGGCGATCCGCGCACGCCTCGCTGTCGACCCGTGGCACCGCGACGATCTCCTGCGCATGAAATGGATTTCGCCCTGGACGCTCCGCCTCGGTGCACTGGCGAAATAGATCTGTCCCCGCCCCCGAGGACGCCTTCCGCAAGAATCTTCCCGAGAACGAGACGTTCCACTTCCTGCCCAAGCCTTTCTCGCTCAAGCAGCTCGCCGTCGCGGTCAAGGAGACGCTGGGGAAGTAGGGGGGGGGCCAAAGGCACGGCGCCCAACCTCCCCCTTGAGGGGAGGTCGAAATCGCGCAGCGATTTCGGGAGGGGGGGCTTGTGGCGGCGGGTGAGGGCGCTTCCTTGTCAGGGGGCGCCGTTTCACGCCCGCTCGAGATAGCGCGACAGTTCCCGTTCGAACTCCGGGAAATAGTGCGCGATCACCGTCACGTCGAAGCGGCCGAGGATCGAATTCCTTGGGCTCGCGATCGAGCAGGAAGCGGACGGCCGCATCGACAACGGCCTCCGGTGTTGCCTTGGCCGTCGCGAGGCGCTCGCAGGTCTCCCGCCTCATCGTCACATGATGGCGGCTCTTTCCGTTTGCCTCGGAGATGACCACGTCGAATTCGAGCGGCTCGTCGCCGCTGGTTCGTCTGACGTCGATCATGCTGCCTCTGTTTGCTCCTGCGGAGGCGGGAAACCCGCCTACGGCGTAAACGGCATCCGCGGTGGCGCGGTTTCCCACATCAGGGCGACCTCCTCAGGCGTGAGGCCGTAGGCTTCGTTGGCGAGGTCGGAGATCTGGTGTTCGAGCTTCAGCGCCTCGGCTGCAGCGCGGCGGGCGGGCTCAATCGTGTCGGCGTGCTCCTGCTTCAGGCGGGAGAAATCGGCAGCGGAGAGCTTGCGTGACTTCGGCAGCGCTTTGCGTACAGCTGCGGCGAAACCATCCGCGTCGAGTTCATAGGGCCTGGACAGCGCGTGGCCGGGTTTTTCGAGGCCGAATTCGTGATGGAGCCAATGTTGGATAGTTGAGGTGACGCCACCCAATTGAGCAGTCTTGACAATCAAAGCTTCAACGTCCGAGTGCACGCTCTCGTCAAAATTCGATTGTTGGCGCGGCATGGGAAACTCAACCAGTTTTACCGCATCGTTTGACAACGCTTCATCTTTGAGGTGTAGAAGTTTTCGCCAAGCGACCCACCACTGCAATGGAGAGTTGAGACAACCGACGATGCCCGGCGACGCGGTGGTAAGAAAATAGGTCTTGTTGTTTCCATACAGTCCGTCCCGCTCAAGCGCATATCTAGGAGAAAATTGTATGGCTTGGTAGACTATTTTCGGTCGCTCAAACGCCTCGTAGTAGTCACAAGAGCGCAGTTCCCACCAGAACCGCCCTTGGTCCTCGCGGTGCCGCAATCCCGCCGGCTTTTTTGTCTTCGGATTGACGCCAGTTTCCTCAAACGCCTTCATGTGCTGGTGGAGGGACGGATAGGTAGCAGCGAATATCTCTTCGGCCTGCACCTCATCCGCTGCATTGGCCCACGGCCAAGCGTGATTGCCGCTCGACTTGAGTACGATCATGAAGAGGCCGCTGGCTGGCGACCACCAGCGCTCGATATCCTGGCCCCTAAGGTAAGGCTTCATGATCTCCGCCGACTTCGGATCGGCCCGTACAAGCTCATCGCGTTTGGCGCTGTCGATGAGGAAGGCTTCGTTCAACCCCGTAAGAACGCCTCTATACGGCTTCACCGCGGCGTACTCGGAGAGCGGCACACCATTGCGCTTGATCTTCTCCAGCAGGTTCATCACGGGCTTGGGCTCTAGCACCCAGGCTTCCTTGGTGAACATCGCGCGTGGCAGCGGGAAGGTCGCCTCCTCGACTACGCCCGCAAGCCCCTTGCGCGGCACTGCGTCGCGCGGGATGACGCAGACCTCTGCCACGTCGGGCACAGGGTCTTCGCGCGATGGCTTGCGGACCACCAGCACGGACGGAAACACGTCGGCATCCGGAAACAAGTGCTTGGCGTGGCCGAAATCGGCGATGAACTCCAACCAGCCCTTTGTCGCGAAGAGAGCCCGCAGTTCTTCCGCGTAGCCCGCCTTCAGCCATTTGTTGGTGACTACGTAGGACAGGCGTCCACCTGGCTTGAGAAGCCTGAAGTCCCTGCTCGTAGAAATAGACGTAGAGATCCGCCATGCCGTCATAGGCCGCGTAGGCGCTCTTCAGCGCCCGCTTGACGTCCGGACCGAGAAGTTCCTGTCGCACATAGGGCGGATTGCCGATCACCGCGTCGAAGCCGCCCTTGGGCTCGGTGGAGACGAGGTTCGACCAGACGTTGGGAAAGGCGATCTCCCAATGGAAAAAGCCGTGGAGGGTGCTGAGGCGCCGGGCTTCCTCCACCAACTCGTCCGCCATCACGCGGCGGCGGTCGTCGATGCTGATCGACGGAAACAGGTTCGACTGCTCCGGCGCATCAGGCGGTAGTAAGGCAAGCTGTTCCTTGAGTTCCGGCGGGGCGATGACGGTCCTTGCCCGAGGCGATGCGGATGGGGTCACCAAAGGTGCCTTCCAAAACGAGCTGCAGCGCCGCCGCGCGTTCAAAAGCAGTCAGATTGGCGCGGGCCTTCGCGAGTTGCTTCTCGGGCTTGCCAGCAAGCTTTCGTAGATCGGGAGCTACCTTGGGTGCAGCCTCGAACACGCCCATCATGTGTTCGGCAGTCGCCAGTGAGAACAGGTCGGCAATTGGCGCCGTCGCCTCCTCGACCGCACTGAACTTTTCCCGAGAGGAAGTCACCTCGGCAATATCATTGTCGGTCGTCTCCTCGATCTCCGCCATCAACCCAGCAATCTGTTCGACGTGCGTGATCTGACCGAGATTGAACAATGCTCCACGCGCACGCAGTGCGTCGAGCGTGGGACGCGCGAATACGCCGATGACACTGTCACCTGACCTCAGATGATGATTGAGGAACGACAGCGGCGCGCCCACGGTGAAAGAGTGGAGCCAGAGAGACACCTTCGCGAGTTCCACGGCCATGGGGTTTTTGTCGACGCCGTAGACAACGCGCTTCAGCACCATACGCCGCACGACGTGACGGTCATCGAGTTGGCTTTCGACGATCGGCCATTGGTGTATTTGAGCGCTGTGGAGGATTTTCTCGCGAATGGAAGCGATGCGAGCGGCAAGCGGCGAGGTGTAGTCGCCCCAACTCACCAGCGCTTTTGCCTCCTCCTTTGCGTCGAGTACCTGGTCAGACAGCCAGTCAACCAGACTGACGAGAAAATGACCGGAGCCCATAGCCGGATCGCAGATCTTGAGGGAGAGTATTGCGGACGCTGGATCAAGTTCCTCAAGTTCCGCGATACGCTGCGCGAGCGGGCGACGGTCGCTCGCCAATGCCTCGGCCTTCTGCTTGAACTGATCGACGCGCTCTGCGATCAGCGGACCGACGGCATGGTCAATGATGAGAGAGACCAGTTCCTCCGGTGTGTAGTAGCTGCCAGACTTGTGGCGCGCTTCATCGTCGGCGTCGATTTCGACAACGCCCTCCGCACTCGTACGCAAACCGAACTCCAAGATGCGTTCGTAAACTGCGCCAAGCTGCTGCACCGATAAATCGCGGTAGTTGATGTATTTCGCCCCGCGTCCGGACCCATCGTCGTGCTCGTGGCTGAGTCCGTGGATGACAGTAGCCATTGCGGCGTCCGGGAGCGCCACTCGTGCCAGGATCGGGACCGCTTCTGGCGCAAATAAGCCACCGTTGTAGGGTGGTATGCCGAGTGTCCGGCATCAGCGCCTATGAGACAAAATTGGCGAGTTGAGTAAGGGAGGATTTCTGGCTCATCGTAGCCCTTGGAGGGAGCGAAGATGAGACAGAAGTCCGGGCCGGTGAGAATGCCGGCGGAACAGGTCGTGAAGGATATCCGCCGTGCGACCCGGCGGCATTTTTCGGCCGAAGACAAGATCCGCATCGTGCTGGACGGTCTGCGCGGCGAGGACAGCATCGCCGAGCTGTGCCGGCGTGAAGGGATCGTCCAGAACCTCTATTACCGCTGGTCGAAGGAGTTCCTCGAGGCCGGCAAGAAGCGGCTGGCCGGCGACACGGCGCGGGCGGCAACCTCGGACGAGGTCAGGGACCTTCGCCGCGAGGCATCCGCGCTGAAGGAGGTCGTGGCCGAACTCACCCTCGAGAACCGTTTGCTCAAAAAAAGCGTGACGGGGGATGGGGAGGACGGCGCATGAGGTACCCGGGATCGGAGAAGCTCGAGATCATCCGCCTGGTCGAGCAATCGCACCTGCCGGTCAGGCGCACGCTGGCAAAGCTCGGCATCCCGAGGGCAACCTTCTACCGTTGGTACGATCGCTACCAGGCCGGCGGACCTGAGGCTCTCGATGACCGCTCACCGCGACCGGATCGGGTGTGGAACCGTATCCCGGACACTGTCCACGAGAAGATCAAGAATTTGGCGCTGGAGGAGTCGGCGCTGTCGCCCCGCGAGCTGGCGGTGCGCTTCACCGATGCTGAAAGCTACTTTGTGTCAGAAGCTTCGGTCTACCGACTGCTGAAGGCGCTCGATCTGATCGCCAGCCCGGCCTTCATCGTCGTGAAGGCGGCGAACGAGTTCAAGGACAAGACCACAAAGCCCAACCAGATGTGGCAGACCGACTTCACCTATCTCAAGGTCATCGGCTGGGGCTGGTACTATCTGTCGACCATCCTCGACGACTTCTCGCGCTTCATCATCGCCTGGAAGCTGTGCACCGACGATGAAGGCCGAAGACGTCACCGCCACGCTCGACTTGGCGCTGAAAGCGTCCGGATTGGACCGGGTCACGGTCGTTCACCGACCCCGGCTCCTGTCGGACAACGGTTCGAGTTACGTCTCGGCTGACCTCGCCAAATGGCTCGACCGCGAGGACATGGATCACGTTCGCGGCGCACCCTATCACCCGATGACCCAGGGCAAGATCGAGCGCTGGCACCAGACGCTGAAGAACCGCATCTTGCTTGAGAACTACTACCTGCCCGGCGACCTCGAGGCTGAGATCGGCGCCTTCGTCGCCGACTACAATCACCGGCGCTACCACGAGAGCCTGGGCAATCTGACGCCGGCCGACGTCTACTTCGGACGCGGCCAGACCATCCTCATCGAACGGGAAAGGATCAAACGACAGACCATCGCAAACCGACGCTTGCTGCATCGTCAGCAAGCCGCATAGCATCATCAACCAGACGAGCCAGAGCCTCCCCTAATTGAAGCCGCTCGCTGTCCCAAAAACTCTGACGACGGACAGCCTTTCGATTGGCAAGTGAATCGAGGGCCGATTTCGCAAAGGAGCGAATGGAACTCGATTTCTGCGTTACCGAGCGCCGTCCAGTGCTTAGTTTCGCGAATTCCCTCAAGAAGAAAGTCGCGCGTGAAAAGTCCGCCGTCGATCACCAATAAACTCCCAACCAACAATCTCGGACAGAAAAGTAGGAGGTTCGCTGAAGAACTCACTAGAGTCGAGGATACATCAACAACTTATCCCCCCATCCCAAATCGCCCCCATATTGGCCTCATCCCCGCCCGCGAAGGGGCGCGCTCATGAGGCGTCTTGCAGCGTGGGGCGGGGTGCGGTGTCCGCCGTTCTGTCCACGCAGGCAGGGCGGCCGAGGCTCCGGGAGCCCGCCAGCGGAGAGAGAACTCCGCCGCGCTGATGCCCCCAAAAGGCAGCGCTAAAGGCAGGCGAGGGTCAGCCACGGTTGGGCCGGTCGGCGAAAGCCGTCACCGGGACCGTGGTGGTCTAGAGGCAGGCCAGCGAGCCGCCTCGCCTTCGCCTTTGGTCCCAGGCGGGCCGGAGCACAAACCACCGCGGCGGGCGTTCGGCTGAGCGCCCCACAAAATTATGACAGGCACTCATCGAGCGCCCGCCACCCCCTCGTGCCTCAAGGGCAGGGGAACGTTCTTTGAAATCCTCATGCCCCGGAGCTGACGGCCCGCGGGAACGAGGAGTCACACCCACACCGCCCGTTCCCGCGAAGAACGGAGCATCTGGCAGAGCCATGCGCCACGCTCCCTGACCTTCCCCTCTTGGGGGAGGTTCAAGTGGTGCGCTGCCTCAGCCCCAGGACGAGGTCGCGCAGCGCCGCCGGCAGAAGCGCGAGGCCGAGCATCATCAGCGGCGTGTAGAGCGCGCCCCAATAGTCGTCGAAGGGTTTGCCGACCACCGCGAAGAGAAGGAGATAGACCGCCACCGTCAGCGCCGCGCGGCTTCCCATCGCGCCCCGCCAGGCGGCAAGCCCGAGAGCGGCAAGCGGCAGCAGGATCGCCGTCTGCCACAGGGGCTCGGCGATGAAGAGCCCGTTGAAGGCGGCGGTGGCAAGCAGGAAGTTCAAGCCGCCAAACGCCACCCAGCCGCTGGCATAGGCGGTGTCGGCGGGGCCGAGCTGGGCCTGCACGGCCAGCGCGTGTCCCGCAAAATAAATGGCGAAGGCGGCAAGGCCGAGCGCCCAGACGGTGAGTTCCCATGGGCGCCGCTCGCGCCAGGCGAGAAAGACGAAGACGAGGATTGCCGGGGCCGCCAGTTCGCGCATGAACAGCGCCGCGAGCGCGATCGCCAGGCCGGCCAGCGGTTGGCTGAGGCCATAGGCGGCGACCGCGGCAAGGATCAGAACGCCGGCAACGATGTCGGTGAAGACGGCGCCCCCCGGCGTCGCCGCGCTGGCGAGATTGACGGCAAGCGCCACCAGGGCGATGGCGCCCGCCGCGCGTCCCGCCTGTGTGGCGACCGCCGCTGCCGCCGCCAGGCCCGCCGCGATGGCGATGAGGCGGAGCACCGCGTCGGCCCACCCGGCCGATGGTGCGAGGCTGGCGAGAAAGGGCAGCGCCGGCATGCGCCAGTTGAAGACCGAGCGCGTGCCGTATTTGCCGGCGGAGAGTTCGGCATGGGCGGCCGGGTAATAGCCTTCGCCGGCGCGCATGCGCTCGACCACGCGGCCATACATGGCCAGGTCGCCCGTGGCGCGCGATGCCGCCGCCGTCGGTGGCCGGTAGTGCGCAGCGACGATCAGCAGCACGCCGATCGCCGCCAGCGTCGCCAGCAGGATGGCGAGCGCGGCCGGGCGCCCGACGCCGCTGAAGCGCGTCGGCGGCAGTGCCATCAGGATCGACGGAGTGGACGGCATCGGGGCGGGGGCTCCGGTTTCACGGGCGAGGCCGATGATCGCCGGCCAATCTCAACAAGCGGCTAATGAATGCCGCCACCGCCTCGGTTGCTTTTGTTGCCGGGCCCCACCAATAATCGGCGAATCGCTGCGCAAGTCGTTCTGGGGGGGATTCCAGGGAGCATGACTGCCGAGGGGGGCGAGGTCGTCCGCATATTCGTGTCCTCGCCGGGGGACACCCGCTTCGAACGCATGCGGGTCGACCGCGTCGTCGAGCGGCTGAACGGCGAGTTCGCCAATGTCGCCCGGCTGGTCGCGGTGCGCTGGGAGCGCGAATTCTACAAGGCGCACGAGACCTTCCAGACGCAGATTCCGGAAGCGTCGAGCTGCGAAATCGTCGTCGGCATCCTGCGCCACCGCCTCGGCACGGCGCTGCCCACCGATTTCCCGCACATGGCCGACGGCGCGCCCTATCCGAGCGGCACCGCCTACGAGATCCTGTCGGCGATCGACGCGGCGCGGTCGCGCGGTCGCCCGGATGTCTACATCTTCCGCTGTCCGGACCTGCCCACCGTCACCGTCAAGGACGACGATCCGGAGAACATCGTCATCAAGCAGCAATGGGAGTGGCTGGAGGCGTTCTGCGCCCGCTGGTTCCGCTCCAGCGAGGGCGAGTTCAAGGCGGCCTATCACGAATTCTCCACCACCGACGCGTTCGAGATCCAGTTCGAGACGCTGTTGCGCAAATGGCTGGAAGAGCGGGCGCTCAAGGGCCACTCGGTCGCCTGGCCGGTGGAGACCAAGGGGTCGCCGTTCCGCGGCCTTGCCGCCTTCGGGGCCAAGCATGCCTCGGTGTTCTTCGGGCGCGGGCGCGAGATCAATCGGGCGGTGGATGCGCTGAAGGACGCGGCAGCGGACGGGGCGCCGTTCCTGCTCATGGTCGGCCCCAGCGGCTCCGGCAAGTCGTCGCTGGCGCGCGCCGGGCTGGTGCCGCGCCTGACCACGCCCGGTGTCGTCCCATCGGTGGATGTGTGGCGGGTGGCGGTCATGCGGCCGCGCGAGATCGGGGAGGGGCCGAACGCGGCGCTGGCGGCACGCCTGCTCGACGGCGCCGACTGCCTCGAGCCGGACGACGAGGGCCGGCCGTTCGCGCTGCCCGAACTGAAGGGCGGCGACTACGGTACGCCAGAGGCGCTCGCCCGCCTGCTCGCCCATGCCGACGATGCGGCAACCCGGCCGATCGTCGGCGCGCTCGATCGCATCGGCGAAGCCGAACGCGAAGCCTCCGGCTATGAGCGGCCGGTCAGAGCCGACCTGCTGGTGGTGGTCGATCAGCTCGACGAGCTGTTCAGCGGCGATGCGCAGGAAAGCGAGGTGGCGGCCTTTGCCGGGCTCCTCTCGGCGCTGGTGGCGACGGGGCGGGTCTGGGTCGTGGCGACGCTCAGGGCCGATCTCTACGAACGTTTCCTCAGGCAGCCGGCGTTGCTCGACCTGAAGACGCGCGGCCGCTCCTACGATGTGTCGCCGCCGAGCGCCACCGAACTGGTCGATATCGTGCGCGGGCCGGCAGCGGCTGCCGGCCTGGTCTATGAGAGCGCGTCCGAAACCGGTGAATCGCTCGACCGGCGGCTGCTCGGCGATGCCGACCGGCCGGACATGCTGCCGCTGCTGCAGTTCGTCCTCGACCAGCTCTACCAGCACCGGGCGACGGTCGATGGCGAGACGCGGCTGACCTTCGCCGCCTACGAATCCTTCGGCGGGATCGACGGCGCCATCGACCGTGCCGGCGAGCAGGCGATCGCTGGGCTGAGCGAAGCGGAAAAGAAGGCACTGCCGAAGCTGATGCGCCTGCTGGTCCGCCAGGGCAGCGACAGCGGATTTGGCGTCGGATCGCGCGACATGATTCTGCGCTCGGCGCCGCTTGCCGAAATCGAACAGGACCCGGCGATGGGCAAGCTGGTGCGGGCGCTGGCCGATGCGCGCATGCTGGTGATGGCCAATGACGGTCTCGGCGGCACCGTCCGTCTGGCGCATCAGAGGATCGTCGAGAGCTGGGGCCGCGCCCGCCATGCGGTGCGCGAGAACCTCGATTTCTACCGCATCCTCGGCGACGTCAGGACCCAGTTCGGCCGTTGGGTGGCGAGTGGCGCGCATCCCTCGACGCTGGTGCCCAAGGGCCGCTCGCTGAGCGAGGCGACGTCGCTCAGGCGTCGTTTCGGGTCCGAGCTGGCGCCGGAACTCGGCGGCTTCATACGCCTGTCGGCGTGGCGTCGGCGGTTTGCCGGATGGGGCGTGGCGGCAATCGTGATCAGCCTCCTCATGGTTCTGATCATCGACAGCGCGAGCGAGGGGAAAAGCAACACGAGCCTCGGGATCACGCTGTCCTTCTCCCTGTGGATCGTCCTGGCGGCCGTGTTCCTGACATTCGTGCGGGCGAACATGGCGAGGCTCCTGCGCATATTGCGCAAGCTCAAGCCCTATTCCAACTCGCCCCTGTTCCTGCGCTGCCTGAAGCGGCGGATAGCGATGACCACCGCCAGCCTCGTGCCCATGTACCTGTATATCGCCGTCCAGGTCACCGGCTTCACGGTCGTGGTTCTCTCTACGTCGCTGCTGCCTCCCGAGATCATGTCCGGGGTGACGGCAAGCTCCTACATCTTCCTGACAGGCTGGCTCATCGCCCTGCTGGTCAACAGCATCCTGCTCAGAAGGGCGGTGAAGGCATTGACCGCCAGCCGCGAGGGCGGCGACGCGACGCCAGGCGCGGCACCGGTTGGTGCGGCTGCGTAGCCGCCGGTCTCCGGTCCCGCCGCGGTTATCGCCTTGCCAGTTCCACCGCGATTTCCGCGGCGAGCCGGGCATTGTTCTTCACCAGAGCGATATTGGTGATAAGGCTGCGCCCGCCGGTCAGATGGAAGATGGCGTCGAGCAGGAAGGGCGTCACGGCCTTGCCGGTCACCTCTTTGGCGGCGGCGTCGGCGACCGCGGCGGCAATCACCGGCGCCATGTCGGCGGCGGGGATTTCGTCGGCCTCCGGCACCGGATTGGCGACCAGCATGCCGCCCGTCTGGCCGAGATCGATGCGGGCGCGCATGAAGCCGGCGATGGCTGCGGCATCGTCGAGGCGGATCGGTGCGGCAAGGCCGCTGTCGCGCGACCAGAAGGCAGGAAAGACGCTGCTGCGATAGGCGACCACCGGCACGCCCAGCGTCTCCAGCACCTCCAGCGTCTTGGGGAGGTCGAGCAGCGCCTTGGCGCCGGCCGAGACCACGGTGACCGGTGTGCGCGACAGCTCGGTGAGGTCGGCGGAGATGTCGAAGCTCGCTTCTGCGCCGCGATGGACGCCACCGACGCCGCCGGTGGCGAAGACGCGAATGCCAGCAAGATGCGCGGCGATCATGGTGGCGGCGACGGTGGTGGCACCCATGCGGCCGGAGATGACGCCGTGGGCGATATCGGCGGAGGAGAGCTTGAGCACGTCCTTCGCCTTGCGCGAGGTGCTCCAGTTCGGCGCGGGTCAGGCCGACGCGGATCTTGCCATCGATCACAGCAATCGCTGCCGGCACCGCACCGGCATCGCGCACGACCGCTTCGACGGCGAGCGCGGTGTCGAGATTGTCGGGCCAGGGCATGCCATGACTGACGATGGTGGTCTCCAGCGCCACCATCGGCTGGGCGGCGGCGAGCGCGGCGGCAACGTCCGGGGAGAGCACGACGTGCGGGTTCATGCGACTACCTGTTTCCCGGCCCGGTCGCGATGCGGGTGGTCAGCACGCCCGGGGCGAACGGGGCCGCGGCGACGCTGCCGTGCTCGATGGTGAGTGCCGCGGCGGCGAGGCCGAAGCGGATGGCATCGTTGAGCGAGCGTCCTTCGTTCATGGCAGCGATTGTGCCGGCCGCAAAGGAATTGCCGGCGCCGTTGACCGCACTGACGCTTGTCTTGAGTGGCAGATAGGAGCGCGTCTCGCCACCGCTGGCCGCAATCATCGGCTCGCCGCCGGCGGTGACAACGACGCGCGTGCGGCGACTGCGCGAGAGTTCTTCGGCCAGCGCCACGGTGCTGCCGGCGAGGTTCGGGTTCATGCCGAGCAGGGCGGCTGCTTCCCGCCGGTTGGTGAACAGGACGGCCAGTTGGTCGAGAAGGGAGGCCAGGCGCATTGCCTTCACCGGCGAAACCGATAGGGCCGCCACCGGCGTTCCGGTCGCGGCCGCCTGTTCGACCAGGAAAGCCAGCGTCTCTTCCGGCAGGTTGGCGTCGACCACCCAGAAATCGTCAGCGCTCGGTTCCGCCGCAGCGGGACCGACCACAGCCGGGGTCAGCTCGGAGCAGATTTCCATGTCCGCAATGCCGATGATCAGCTCACCCTTGTTGTCGAAAGCGGCGTGGTAGCCGGCCGTCGGCCTGTCCGTCGAGGTGCTGACCTCCGAGGTATCGACGCCGGCGCTGACGCACGCTGCGGTGATCAGATCGCCATCCGGATCGGCGCCGATGCGGCTGACGAACCGTACCGTGATGCCGAGGCGGGCGAGAACGACGGCAACGTTGAAGCCGACGCCACCCGACTGGCGGCGCGCATGGCCCGGGTTGGAGGCCCCCATCACCGGCTGCCCGAAGCTTTGTGCAATGCGGTCGATGGTGGCGCCGCCGAAAACCGTCACGCGATCGAAATGGCGTAGTGGTTCGTCCATGATCGTCGCTCCTCGGCCCGCCTGGCCAGCACGGCGCTGACGGTGCCGAATCATATCGGCCGCCCGTTGCATCAAGGCAAGCGTGCTGGTGTTTTCCCGCGGCGCCGACTGGGGGATAGGATGGGGATAGGACGACTTAAAGGTTAATCTGGCGGGTCCTGCCCGCCGGCGCGACAAGCGGATGTGCCATCCCCATGACGAACTCAAGAGAACCGTCGGTTGCCCGTCCGGCGCGCGTGCCGGCGCCGCCCGACCCGAGCCTGCGCCAGACGCCGCTGCCGGATTTCCAGCCGAAACCGGCCGAGGAAGACCCAGGCGCGCCGGAGCGGGTGGCGGCAATCCTCGCCAGCCCGACCTATCGCGCGCCCGACGACGATCCCGAATTTCTCGCCCGCGGCGAAGTGCGCGGCGTCCGCCTGCAGCTCGACTATCTGAAGGCGGAGAAGCTGCTCGAGGAAAAGGGCATCCATCATACGGTGGTCATCTTCGGCTCGACGCGTATCGCCGAGCCGGCGGCTGCCAAGAAACGGGTCGATGAGCTGGCCGACGCCGCGGCGGCGGCGCCGCACGATGCCGGGCTTGCCCACCGGCTTGCCGTCGCCCGCCGCATCCTCGCCAAGAGCCGCTACTACGAGGTGGCCCGCGCCTTCGGCCGGCTGGTTGCCGCGAGCGATCTGCGTTTCCGCGGCCATCCCCTGGTGGTGACCACCGGCGGGGGGCCGGGCATCATGGAGGCGGCCAATCGCGGCGCCTTCGATGCCGGGGCCGACACCATCGGCCTCAACATCACGCTGCCGCGCGAGCAGTTCCCCAACCCTTACGTCACGCCGGAACTCTGCTTCCGCTTCCATTATTTCGCGCTGCGCAAACTGCATTTCCTGTTGCGCGCCAAGGCGCTGGTCGCCTTTCCCGGCGGTTTCGGCACCTTCGACGAGCTGTTCGAACTGCTCACCCTGATGCAGACGCGCACCATCAAGCCGATGCCGGTGGTGCTGGTCGGCGAGGAATACTGGCGCGGCGCGATCGATTTCGATTATCTGGCCGACGAGGGCGTCATCGACGGCGAGGACCGAGATCTGTTCTGGTTCGCTGATTCGGCCGAGGAGATCTGGGAAGGTATCCTCGCCTGGCACGCCGCCAACGGCGAACCGCTGAAGCCGGCGGATTGATCCGCTGCCCTGGCTTATCGGAGGAACAAGCGCTTGAAGATCTCCTTCCACGGCGCCGACCGCACGGTCACCGGCTCATGCCACCTGATCGAATGTGCGGGCAAACGCATCCTGGTCGATTGCGGCATGTTCCAGGGCAGCCGCGAGCTGTCCGAGGACAATGGCGAACCGTTCGGCTTCGACGCCAGGGCGATCGACGTGGTGCTCCTCACCCACGCCCATCTCGACCATTGCGGACGGCTGCCGCTGCTCACCAAGCGCGGCTTCAGCGGCGAGATCATCGCCACCGGCGCGACACGCGAACTGGCCCGGCTGGTGATGCTCGATTCGGCCCGCCTGCAGGAAGAAGAGGCCGAGCGCGACCGCCGCCGGCACACGCGCCATCGCGGCGGCGACGGCAACGACGACGCGCCGCTCTACACCGTGCTCGACGCCATGAACGTGCTCGAATTTTTCGGCCGCACGGCGCGCTACGACCAGCCGGTCGACGTGGCGCCCGGCATCCGCGCCACCTTCTTCGATGCCGGCCATATCCTCGGCTCGGCCAGTATCCTGCTGGAGCTGGAGGAGAAGGGCATCCGCCGGCGTCTGGTCATGTCGGGCGACATAGGAAACGCGGGACGCCCGCTCTTGAACCCGCCCAAGCAGCCGCCGCAATGCGACGCAGTGGTCATGGAGACCACCTATGGCGACCGCAACCACAAGGAATTCGAACCGTCGGTCGAGGAATTCTATGCCGCGATCGAGGAGACCTTCGCCCGCGGCGGCAATGTGGTGATCCCGACCTTCGCGCTCGAGCGCGCGCAGGAACTGCTCTACGCGCTGCACGATGCCATGGACCGCGGCAGGCTGCCGAAGTCGATCCAGGTCTTCCTCGATTCACCGATGGCGATCACCGCAACCGAGATCTTC
The DNA here is from genome assembly GCA_963743015.1 of uncultured Alphaproteobacteria bacterium. Taxonomy (GTDB): domain Bacteria; phylum Pseudomonadota; class Alphaproteobacteria; order Rhizobiales; family Kaistiaceae; genus CAVSRC01. Next base: position 65,468 of record CAVUOD010000020.1, on the reverse strand, counting down.
CGCCGCCACCGGGACGACCTGTCGGACGAGGTCGCCGACCTCTTCGCCGAAGGGCGCGATCCGCTGTCTCTGCCGGGCCTGCATCTGACCCGCGAAACCTCCGATTCCATGCACATCAACAAGATCAGCGGCGGCGCCGTCATCATGGCCGGCTCGGGCATGGCGACCGGCGGGCGCGTGCGCCATCATCTCAAGCACAATCTCTGGCGCTCCGATGCCGGCGTCATCTTCGTCGGCTTCGCGGCGCAAGGCACGCTGGCGCGCATCATCATCGACGGGGCGAAAAGCGTGCGCATCTTCGGCGAGGAGATCCCCGTCAAGGCCAAGGTCTACACGATCAACGGCTTCTCGGCCCATGCCGGCCAGCAGGAGCTGCTGGCCTGGCACAGGTCCTCGCGAGCGGAACGCACCTATCTGGTTCACGGCGACGAGCGCGTGATGAAGACCTTCGCGCCGATGCTGGAGGACACCGAGGCAGTGATGCCGGCGATGAACCAGGAATTCGAGCTTTAGGCGGAGGGAGCGGCGATGGCCGAGAAGGTGGCGATGGTCGTTGCCGGCGGCAGCGGCATGGGCGCGGCGAGCGCCCGGCGGCTGGCGCGGGAAGGTTTCGCCGTCGCGATCCTCTCCTCCTCGGGCAAGGGCGAGGCCCTGGCAAGAGAGCTGGGCGGGATCGGGATCACGGGCACCAACCAGTCGCCGGAGGACATCGGCCGGCTGGTTGACGCCACCACCGAGCGCTGGGGGCGGGTCGATGTGCTGGTGAATGGTGCCGGCCATGGGCCGCGGGCGCCGCTGCTCGAGATCACCGACGAGCAATGGCACGCCGGCCTCGATACCTATCTGATGAACGTGATCCGTGCGGCCCGGCTGGTGGCGCCGATCATGGTCCGCCAGAAGGGCGGCGCGATCATCAACATCTCCACCGCCTGGGCCTTCGAGCCGAGCGCACAGTTCCCGACCTCGGCGGTGGCCCGCGCCGGGCTGGCCGCCTATACCAAGATCTTCGCCGACACCTACGCCGCCGACAATGTGCGCATGAACAACGTGCTGCCGGGCTGGATCGACAGCCTGCCGGCGACCGAGGAGCGCCGCCAGTCCGTGCCCATGAAGCGCTACGGCTCGGCAGAGGAGATCGCGGCAACCGTCGCCTTCCTGGCTTCCGACGGCGCCGGCTACATCACCGGGCAGAACATCCGCGTCGATGGCGGGCTGATGCGCTCGATCCTGTGACGCAACGCGCTGCTGCTTCGCGACATCAGGCAAACAGGGGTGGCCGGAATGTCATGCGGCCTCGCGCCGCATTATGATGACGTTAGAACAAAAGTAGAACATAGCGACGCAGTCAGGCCAATTCGTCCAGGGAGGGCGGCCGTGTTCTTTCAGGTCAAGGTGAGGGTCGATCTCGCAAGGATGGGGGAGTTCGGGCAGAAGCTGCAAGGGAACGCGCTTGACCGCAGCGCGATCCGCACCGACACCTATTGCATCAAGTCCGATCCCGCCGTCGGTTTCAGCATCTGGGAGGCTGCCGATCGCGCCGCCTTCGACAAGGTCTTCGCCGCCTGGCGTCCCTATTACTCGGAGGCCGAGATCACCGAGATGATCACCGCCCGCGACGCCATGGGCGAACTGATGAGACAAATGCACTGAGCCGGTTTGTCGGGTAGGCTCGGCGCGCAGCGTCGCGAGTCATCGTTCGGCGCGAATCTGCCCCGCGCGTCTTGAGCACAGCATGGACGACGATGACGACCTTGGCGACCTGACCCACGCCGCGCCGGCCTACAAGCGGGCGCTGTGGATCGTCACCATCCTCAATATCGGCTACGGCCTGATCGAGGCTGGCGGCGGCTTCCTCGCCGGCTCGCAGGGCTTGAAGGCCGATGCGCTCGACTTTCTCGGCGACGGCACGATCACGCTTCTGGGGCTCATCGCCATAAGCTGGGGGCCGGTGTGGCGGGCGCGCTCGGCGCTCCTGCAGGGCATCTTCCTTGCGGTCATGGGGCTCGGCGTTCTGGCCGCCACGATCTGGCGCATCTTCGTCGTCCACCTGCCGCAGGCCGAGCTGATGGGCGCCTTCGGCGTCGTCGCACTGGTCGTCAACGTCGTCTGCGCCGTCATCCTGCTCAAGCATCGCGAGGGCGACGCCAATGTTCAGGCCGTGTGGCTGTTCAGCCGCAACGACGCGCTCGGCAATGCGGCGATTGTCGTGGCGGCCGTGCTGGTGGCGGCGACGGGAACGCCGTGGCCGGACCTGGTCGTGGCGGCGGCCATCGCCGGCCTCTTCCTGCAGTCGGCCTGGCGCATCATTGCGGCCGCCCGCCGGGAACTGGCGGAGGGCGGGTGAGCGGGCCCGCCGGCGTGACGAAGGGGACGTCGATGTCGCGTTCTTCCCTCGTGCGGCGCCTCAGATCCTGGGCCGGCGCCATCAAGGTCGATTGTCTGGCGCTGTGGCTGGCGGCGCGCGACCGGCGCACGCCGTGGCTTGCGAAGGCGGTGGCGGCTGCGGTGGCGGCCTATGCGCTGTCGCCGATCGACCTCATCCCCGATTTCATTCCGATCCTCGGTTACCTCGACGATCTTGTGATCGTGCCGCTTGGCATCCTCCTGGCGATCCGCCTGATCCCACCCGAGCTGATGGAGGAATTCCGGCGCGAAGCGCGCGGTCGCGTGCGGCCGGCGAGCCGCGGCGGTGCCGTTGCCGTCGTCGCCGTGTGGATCGTTGTGGCGGCGCTGTTGATCTGGCTGCTCTGGCCCCGGTGGTGAGCGGGGAGGGTAGTGTTCAGTTAGCATGCGGCGGGTTACCCGCCTGACCAATGCGTTCTCGAAGAAGATCGACAACCACATTCACGCGCTGTCGCTCTACTTCGTCTGGTACAGCTTTGCGCGCACGCATAAGGCGCATAAGCTCTCGCCCGCAATGGCTGCTAGCGTCACCGATCACCTGTAGTCGATGGCGATTTTGCGCTGCGGGTCTTGTCGATGCCCGCAACCGCGAAGCCGGGTCGGTGTCGGACCCTACTAGAAGGCGGCAATTAAATGAGCTCGGGTTTTGGTGATCGTCGCCGTTTGGGGTGGTGGCCACACCAGTGGCCGTCCAAGTTCCGATGGCCAATGAAACGTTCTGCCAACTGGCCAAATCGCAAGCCGCTACCGACTTACTGCCTAAGTTCGATCCGAAGGGCGAGAACCCTAAAGACCTAAATATCGCAATGCAGTTCTGCTCAGACGGGCACAATTCAAACTGAGACACTACCCCGCGCGAGGCCCCCTTGCGGAATGAGAACAAAACGTGTACAACTGGTCTCACGCTACCGGGGCGGCGAATCTTTTTCGCATGCCATTCCATCACCCCCGGTGCCTGTGGAACAAGGAGCATCTACAATGGCCGCAACGCCGCTGCGTGTGATCGAGGGAAATGGCATGGACAAGTCGAAAGCGCTCGATGCGGCGCTGAGCCAGATCGAGCGGGCCTTCGGCAAGGGCTCGATCATGCGGCTGGGTCAGAACGAGGCGACCGTCGACATAGCCACCGTGCCCACCGGCTCGCTCGGCCTCGACATCGCGCTCGGCATCGGCGGCGTGCCGCGCGGCCGCGTGGTCGAGATTTACGGTCCGGAATTGTCGGGCAAGACGACGCTCGCTTTGCATATCATTGCCGAGGCGCAGAAGACCGGCGGCATCTGCGGCTTCGTCGATGCCGAACACGCGCTCGACGCCGGCTATGCCCGCAAGCTCGGCGTCAAGCTCGACGACCTGCTCATTTCCCAGCCCGATACCGGCGAACAGGCGCTGGAGATCACCGACACGCTGGTGCGTTCCGGCGCCGTCGACGTGCTGGTGGTCGATTCGGTGGCCGCGCTCACGCCGCGCGCTGAAATCGAGGGCGAGATGGGCGACCAGCTCCCCGGCCTGCAGGCGCGTCTGATGAGCCAGGCGCTCAGGAAGCTCACCGGCTCCATTTCGCGCTCCAACACCACCGTCATCTTCATCAACCAGATCCGCATGAAGATCGGCGTCATGTTCGGCAATCCGGAGACCACCACCGGTGGCAATGCGCTGAAGTTCTATGCTTCGGTCCGCCTCGATATCCGCCGCATCGGCTCGATCAAGGACCGCGACGAGGTGATCGGCAACCAGACCCGCGTCAAGGTGGTCAAGAACAAGCTGGCGCCGCCGTTCAAGCAGGTCGAGTTCGACATCATGTATGGCGAGGGCATCTCCAAGACCGGTGAACTGGTCGATCTCGGCGTCAAGGCCGGAATCGTCGAGAAGTCGGGGGCGTGGTTCTCCTATGACAGCCAGCGCCTCGGTCAGGGGCGCGAGAATGCCAAGCAGTTCCTGCGCGACAATCCCGAGATCTCCGGTCAGATCGAAAAAGCGATCCGCGCCAATGCGGGATTGATCGCAGAGAAGTTCCTGGAGAAGGGCGGTCCCGACGACGAGGCCGGCGAGGATACCGGCGAAGTCTGAGCCTTGAGGCACCGGTCATGGAGCAGCGGGTCAGCCTCATCACCCTCGGCGTTGCCGATCTCGACCGCTCGCGCCGCTTCTACGAGGCGCTCGGCTGGCGGCGCGGCAACAAGGACGAAAGCGTCGTCTTCTTCCAGATTCCCGGCGCCGTCTTCGCCTTGTGGTCGCGTCGGTTGCTGGCCGAGGATGCGCGTGTGACCGACACCGGCGCATCCTTCGGCGGGATCACGCTGGCCTACAATGCCCGCTCCAAAGAGGAGGTCGATGCGGTGCTGGCTGAGGCCGAGGCAGCCGGGGCCAGCGTCCTCAAGCCGGCGGAAGAGGTGTTCTGGGGCGGCTATTCCGGCTATTTCGCCGATCCCGACGGCCATGCCTGGGAAGTCGCCTGGAATCCGGGCTGGTCGCTTGACGCGATGGGCCGGGTCAGCCTTCCACCCTAAGATTCGTCACAATTATGGACATGGCCGCCGCCGGGGCTGTAGAACCCGGCGGTTGCGGCGGTGCCGCCTTTTTCAAGAACCCCGGACGGCCATGAGTAGCGTCAACGACATCCGTTCTCACTTTCTTGGTTTTTTCGAGAAGAACGGCCACACCCCGGTCGCCTCGGGCCCGCTGGTGCCGCGCAACGATCCGACGTTGATGTTCACCAATGCCGGCATGGTGCCGTTCAAGGACTATTTCACCGGCCGCGCCAAGGCGCCGTTCCCAAGGGCGACGACCTCGCAGAAATGCGTGCGCGCCGGCGGCAAGCACAACGATCTCGACAATGTCGGCTACACCGCCCGGCATCACACCTTCTTCGAGATGCTCGGCAACTTCTCCTTCGGCGACTATTTCAAGGAACAGGCGATCGAGCTCGCCTGGGACCTGGTCACCCGCGAGTTCGGGCTGCCGGCGGAGAAGCTGACGGCGACCGTCTATATCGACGACGACCAGGCCTTCGACCTGTGGCGGAAGATTTCCGGCCTGCCGGAATCGCGTATCGTGCGCATCGCCGGCTCCGACAATTTCTGGCAGATGGGCGATACCGGCCCGTGCGGCCCGTGCTCGGAGATCTTCTACGACCACGGCGAGGGCATTGCGGGCGGCCCGCCCGGCTCACCCGACGAGGACGGCGACCGTTTCGTCGAGGTGTGGAACCTCGTCTTCATGCAATACGAGCAGCTCCCCGGGGGGAGCACGCGTCGACCTGCCGCGGCCGTCGATCGACACCGGCATGGGGCTGGAGCGCATCGCGGCGGTGCTGCAGGGCGTCCACGACAATTACGACATCGATCTGTTCCGCACGCTGATCGACGCCTCGGTCGATCTCATCGGCGTGCCGGCGGCGGGCAAGAACCGCGCCAGCCACCGGGTCATCGCCGACCATCTGCGCGCCTCGAGCTTCCTCATCGCCGATGGCGTTCTGCCCTCCAACGAGGGCCGCGGCTATGTGCTTCGGCGTATCATGCGGCGGGCCATGCGCCACGCCCATCTGCTCGGCGCGAGCGAGCCGGTGATGTACCGGCTGGTGCCGGTGCTGGTCGCCGAGATGGGCCGCGCCTATCCGGAGCTGCTGCGCGCCGAAGCGCTGATCGCCGAGACGCTGAGGCTGGAGGAGACGCGCTTCGGTCGCACGCTGACGCGCGGCCTCACGCTGCTCGACGAGGCGACGCAGGGGCTGGACGGCGGCGCGACGCTGGCCGGCGACGTCGCCTTCCGCCTTTACGACACCTTCGGCTTCCCGCTCGACCTCACGCAGGACGCGCTGAAGGCGCGCGGCATTGCGGTCGATCTTCCCGGCTTCGCAACGGCGATGGAGAAGCAGAAGGCGGAAGCGCGCGCCTCCTGGGCGGGCTCCGGCGAGGCACAGACCGAGCCGATCTGGTTCCGCCTGCGCGAATCGCTCGGCGCCACCGAGTTCCTCGGCTACGAGACCGAGGTGGCGGAGGGCGAGATCCTGGCGCTGGTGCGCTCGGCTGCGGCGGTGCCCGAAGCGAAGGCCGGCGAGGAGGTCGCGGTCGTCCTCAACCAGACGCCGTTCTATGCCGAATCCGGCGGTCAGGTCGCCGATACCGGCACGATCGAGAATGCCGAGGGCGGGCGCGTCCGTGTCGACAGCGTGCAGAAGCGCGCTGACGGTCTGTTCGTGCACATCGGCAAGGTCGAAACGGGCAAGGTCGCGGTCGGCGACGCCGTGCGGCTCACGGTCGACCGGTCGCGGCGCACCATGATCCGCGCCAATCATTCGGCCACCCATCTGCTGCATGCGGCGTTGCGCAACGTGCTCGGCACCCATGTGGCGCAGAAGGGCTCGCTGGTGGCGCCCGACCGGCTGCGTTTCGATTTCTCGCATCAGAAGCCGATGGAGGCGCAGGAGATCGATGCGGTCGAGGATCTGGCCAATGCGGTCGTGCTCGAGGACGCGCCGGTCACCACCCGGCTGATGGATCGCGAGGAGGCGATCAAGTCGGGCGCCATGGCGCTGTTCGGCGAGAAATACGGCGACGAGGTGCGCGTCGTGTCGATGGGCACCATGCCGGAGGACCCGGCCGGCAAGACCTATTCGGTGGAGCTGTGCGGCGGCACCCATGTCGGGCGCACCGGCGAGATCGGCCTGATCGCGCTGGTCAACGAGGGCGCGGTGGCGGCCGGCGTGCGGCGCATCGAGGCGCTGACCGGTCAGGCGGCGCGCAAGCACCTGGCCGAGCAGGAGAAGCGGCTCAAGGCCGTCGCTCTCGGCGCTGAAGTCGCGGCCGGAGGAAGCGGCCGAGCGCGTCCAGGTGCTGGTCGACGAGCGCCGCAAGCTCGAGCGCGATCTGGCCGATGCGCGCAAGAAGCTGGCCATGGGCGGCGGCGCCGGCGGCGGCGCCGACGGCACCCAGATCGTCGATGTCGGCGGCATCAAGTTCTTCCGCCTGGCGGTATCGGATGTCGGCATGAACGACATGAAGGCGCTCGCCGACGAGGGCAAGGCCAAGGTCGGCTCGGGCGTGGTCGCCATTGTCAGCACCACGTCGGAAGGCAAGGGCAGCCTGGTTGTCGGCGTCACGGGGGATTTGACGAATCGCTTCAATGCGATTGATCTGGTGCGCAAGGGGGCCGTGGCCCTCGGCGGCAAGGGCGGAGGCGGCCGGCCGGACCTGGCTCAGGCCGGCGGCCCGGACGGCGGCAAGGCCGACAAGGCGCTTGATGCAATCTCGGAGGTGCTCGCGGGCGGGTAAACGGATGGCGCGGAGCCGACAAAGCCGGAGCGGCGCGGCGGCGCGCCGCGGAACGGCTGTGAGGCGCCTGCGCTCCCGTATTCCCAAGGCCGGGCCGGTCGGCGTTGCCGTGGCGCGGTTGCGCCAGCGTCTGTTCGAGATCCTTGAGGAAGCGCCGCGCGACGATCCGCTCAGCCGGGTCGTCAATACGTCGCTGATCGTTCTGATCACCCTCAATCTGGCGGCGGTCGTTCTGGAATTGGTGCCGTCGCTGTCGGCCGAATATCACCTCGTCTTCTACGTCATCGAGATCGTCTCGCTGGTCGTCTTCACGGTCGAATACGCGGCCCGCATCTGGGCGGCGATCGACCAGCCGCTGCGTCCGCGGCGCTACCTGCCGCCGTGGCTGGGTTACATGGTGAGCGGCCCCGGGTTGATCGATCTCCTGGCCGTGGTGCCCTTCTGGGCCGCCTTGTTCTTCGCCGCGGATCTCCGCGTCCTGCTCGTCTTCCGCATCGTCCGCTTCCTCAAGCTGGCGCGCTATTCGCCGGCCATGCGCTCGCTGCTCGACGCGCTTTATGCGGAACGCCGGGCGCTCTTCGGCTGCGTCATCATCCTGCTCGGTGCCACCGTGGTGGCTGCTTCGATCATGCATGTCATCGAGGGCCAGGCGCAGCCGGACAAGTTCGGTACGGTGCCGGACGCCATGTGGTGGGCGATCGTGACGCTGACCACCACCGGCTACGGCGACGTGGTGCCGATCACGCCGCTCGGCCGCATGGTCGGCGGGCTGACCGTGCTCATGGGCATCCTCATGCTGGCCCTGCCGGTCGGCATCGTGGCGACGGCGTTCGCCAACGAGATCCACCGGCGCGATTTCGTCGTCACCTGGGGCATGGTGGCGCGCGTGCCGCTGTTCGCCGGGCTGACCGCCAGCGAGATCGCCGATATCGCCGGCCAGCTCTCGGCTCAATCGGTCGAGCCGGGCGGGGTCATCGTGCGCAAGGGGAGCACGGCGCGTGCGATGTATTTCATCGCTGCCGGCGAGGTCGAGATCGACCTGCCGCAGGAGAAGGTGCGGCTCGGCGTCGGCCATTTCTTCGGGGAGATCGCGGTGCTGCGCCGCGCCCGCCGCTCGGCCACCGTCACCGCGACGACGCGCACCCGGCTGCTGGTGCTGGACAGCGCCGATCTGCATGCGCTGATGGATCGCGACAAGCGTTTCGCCGAGCGCGTGCGCGAGGTTGCGCGCGATCGCCTCGGCGAGGACGTGGTCACGCCGCATGGCGACATCGTCAGCGAAGAACTCGAGCGAAGACGAAGCCTGAGCGGGGCTCACCGGCAAGACGGAAGTCGGCTATCGTCCGGTCATGAGCGAAGGCGAGTGGATTCGCGAGCTGATGATCGTTCTGGCGACGGCCGGCGTGGTCGTGCCGCTGTTCGGCCGGCTGCGCTTCGGTCCGGTGCTCGGCTTCCTGATCGCCGGCGTGATTCTGGGGCCCGGCGGCCTCGGCCATCTGAGCGCGACCTTCCCCTGGCTGGGCCTGATCACCTTCGCCGATTCCGAACATGTGCGGCCGTTCGCCGAGATGGGCGTCATCTTCCTGCTCTTCCTCATCGGGCTCGAATTCTCGCTCGACCGGCTGTGGGCGATGCGGCGGACGGTGCTCGGCATCGGCTCGACGCAGGTCTTCCTGTCGATGCTGCTGATCGGCGTCACGGCTGCCTGGATCGTCGGCGGGGTGGCGGGGCCGGTGGTCGTCGCCATGGCGCTGGCCCTGTCGTCGACGGCCATCGCCTCGCAGGTGATGATCGAGCAGCGCCGCTTCGCCGCCCCGGTCGGCCGCCTGTGCATCGGCGTGCTGCTGTTCCAGGACCTCATGGTCGTGCCGATCGTCATCATCGTCGGCCTTCTCGGCGGCAGTGAGGGCGTAGCCGTGCCGACGGCGCTGATGCGTGCGATCGGCCTGGCGATCGCCGCCGTGGCGGTGATCCTCACGGTCGGGCGTTTCGTCGTCACGCCGTTGATGCGTCTGGCCGCGGCGACCGGCAGCCGCGAGCTGGTGATCGCCATCGCCCTGTTCCTGGCGATCGGCACGGGGCTCTTGACCGAGATGGTCGGCCTGTCGGCGGCGCTCGGCGCCTTCCTCTCCGGCATGCTGCTCGGCGACGGCGAGTTCCGCCACCAGATCGAGGTCGAGATCGAGCCCTTCAAGGGTCTGCTGCTCGGCCTGTTCTTCATGACCGTCGGCATGAGCTTCAACCTGGCCAGCCTGCAATCGAACCTGCTGCCGCTGATCGCGGCGGTCGTCGCGCTGCTCGTCTTCAAGGGGATCACGATCTACGGCGCCACGCGCCTGTTCCGGGTCGAGCCGGCGGTGGCGGCGGAGGCCGCCTTCCTGCTGGCCGGGGCGGGCGAATTCGCCTTCGTGGTGTTCACGCTGGCCCGGCGGGCGGACGTGCTGACGCCGGCTTTCTACCAGTTCCTGCTCTCGGTGGCGGCGCTGTCGATGCTGGCGACGCCGGCCATGGCGGCGGTCGGCCGGCGGATCGGTGCGCGGCTCGCGGCCCGCCAGGACAGCGTCCGTCATGGCGCCGGGCCGGCCAGCGCGGAACTCACCGGCCATGTCGTCATCGGTGGATTCGGCCGGGTCGGTCGGGCAGTCGCCCGTCTGCTCGACGCCACGGGAATCGCCTATGTGGCGCTCGATCTCAATACCGAGCGGGTGGCCATGGCGCGGGCGCGCGGCAGGCCGGTCTTCTACGGCGATGCCAGCCGCTACGAGATCCTGCGCCAGGTCGGCGGCGCGCGCGGCGCGGGCCTTCGTGGTGACGCCGGACAGGCCGGTTGCGGCGGAGCGCATGGTGCGCGCCATCCGCCTGGCCTGGCCGAATGCCGCCATCTATGCCCGGGCGCTCGATGCCGACCACGCGCAACAGCTCATGCAGGCCGGGGCGAGCAGCGTGGTACCGGAGGCGCTGGAAGGCAGCCTGCAGCTCGGCGGCCGGGTGCTGGCGGGGCTCGGCCTGCCGGACGACGCCATCGACACCTATCTGATGGTGCAGCGTGATGCCGAGATCCGGCGGCTGGTCGACCCGCCGCCGCCGCCGAGGCCTGCCGGACCGGTCGGATAGGACCGGGCGTCAGCCGCGCTCCAGCCGCGCCAGCGGCCGGAATGATCGGTGTGGCAGATGAGACACGTCGGCTAAAAACTTCTGGTTGTTCGCATTGCTTGCCGCACAATACACGTATTGGATGAACCTCAGCCGATGCTGCCCAGTCGATTTTGCGCGGCCTCCGCTGCGGGGCGATGTGTGCTGGGGAGTGGGGGCGTATGACTGCGACGATCGATGGACGCGGTGCGGCTTTTGTTGGGGCTGGCCGGAGCGGTCCAGTTTGGCGTTTCTGGCCGGTTGGTGCCGGTCGCTGCTCTTCGCGGTCATGCTGGCGCTGCTGGCGCCGGGCGAGGGCGTCGCGGCTTGTTCAATCCACCGGCACAAATCAGACCTGCACCAATTCGGTGGCCATTTCCGGCGGTGCTAATGGCATCGACGGATACCGGCACCCTGACGCTTACCAATACCGCTACCGGCACCATCACGGGCACTGGAAGCCTTACTGGTACCGGTGTCTACGCCCCCACCTCCACGGTGACCAATGCGGGTACCATCTCCGGCATCGGCGCCGGGGCGGGAGAATTCGGGTCAGGGCATCTTTGCCAGCACCGCCACCACCGTGACCAATACGGGCACAATCTCCGGGACCGGGCAGACGCGGAGGCATCGGCATCCATGCTGCCGGTGCTACGGCGACTGTAATCAATTCCGGCGCCATCGCCGCCAACGGGGGAACTGGCCCCGCGAAAGGCATCTTCGCCGACACCGCCAATGTGATCAATACGGGCACGATCTCCGCCGTAACCACGACCGACTCAGCCGAGGGCATCGTCACCACTTTCGGCACCATAACCAACACGGGCACGATCTCGGGCACCAGCACGAGCGGCATCGCTAGAGGTATCGGCACCGGCGGCACCGTCACTGTGACCAACGCGGGCACGATCTCCGGCACGAGTTCAAGCAGCTTCGCCTATGGCATCGTCGGCGCTGGTATTGGTGCCATGACCACTGTGACCAACACCGGCACAATCTCCGGCACCAGCACGAGCGGCAGCGGCTATGGCTTCTATGGCAATCCGGGCAACACCGCCAACGTCATCAATTCCGGCACGATCTCCGGCAGCACCTATGCGCTCTATTTCGATGCCGACGACACGCTGACGCTCCTGCCGGGCTCGGTGCTGATTGGCGCGATCCATCTCGGCAGCAGTGGCGACACGGTCAATTTCCAGACCGGCAACCAGAACCTCACCTTCGAACTCCACGCTTGCCGGTGACACCGTCAATTTCCTTGGCGGGATTCCCTACGCTGTGAGCACATCATCGCTCCAGGTCGCCACCGTCGACCCGACGCCGTTTTCGCTCTCCGACCGCACCCTGATGGACTTCACCGGCAACGTTTCCTCCATCCTCGACAACCGCTTCCAGGCGATGGGGAGCGGCGCGGGCGATGCCACGGCCAGTCTGTTTTCGGACCAGCCCCTGGCCTATGCGTCCGGCAGCAAGGCCGGCACGCAGAGCGCGGGCGCCGCTGCCGCGCTTGCCTATGCCGACCCGATGCCGGTCAGGGATGCGGCCGTGGCCTATTCCAACGGCATGACGCTGTGGGGCCGCGGCTTCGGCGGCCACCGCAGCCAGCCGGCAAGCGGCGTGCTGCTCGGCGCGACGACCGATTATTACGGCGGCCTCGTCGGCGGCGACGGGCGGGTCTCGCCGTCGCTGCGCGTCGGCGCTTTCCTCGGCGGCGGCAGCATCGACACGCAGGTCAACCTGGGCATGGACCACGACACGAGCACCATCGCCTTCGGCGGTCTGTTCGCGCGCAAGGACTTCGGCGCCAGCTTCCTGGCGCTGGCGGTTCAGGCCGGCCACTCGTGGAACGACGAGGCCCGCACGATCAACAACAACCTCGCTCCGAACGGCATCGAGACGGCCAAGGCGAGCTTCGGCGGCTGGTTTATCGCGCCCGAGGTGACGCTCGGCCATGCCTTTGAGATGCCGACCACGGACGGCTCGTTCACGCTCACGCCGAGCGTGCGGCTGCGCTATCTCCACGCCAACTTCGACGGCTACACGGAGAGCGGCTCGACGGCGAACCTGACGGTCGGCGCCCGCGCGCTCGACGATTTCGAGGAGCGCGCGCAGCTCAAGGCGACGATGACGCATGCCCTGGCGTCGGGCAAGGTGCTGACCACCGAGGTCCATGGCGGCGTGCTCGGTTCCCAGCGGGTCGGCGGCAGCACGGTCAGCGCGACCCTGCTCAGCCAGGCGATCTCGTTTGCGACGCCGGGTGCGAAGACCGTGTGGGGCGGCTATGCCGGCGCCGGCCTGGCACTTCACATGGGCCGCACGACGGTCTCTCTGTCGGGCGAGTTCACGCACTATTCCGACGACAGCAACGTCCTTGCCGCCGAGGCCGGCGTCAGCCTCGCCTTCTGAGCCGTCCGTTTCCGGCGCCTCATGGAGAAGCGGCGCGGCCCAGCCGGCCGCGCCTCCCGCCTCAGCCCGGCCGCCGGCCTTCGTTCTGGCGCGTGATCATCCAGCCGGGATATTCCGGCGGCAGGGCGCTCACCGTGTCGAGCGTCGCCAGTTCTTCCGGCGAGAGCGTGATCTCGCTGGCGGCGATGTTGTCGTCGAGCTGGTCGGTGTTGCGGGCGCCGATGATCACCGTGGTGACGAAGGGCTGGTGCAGCAGCCAGGCAATGGCGATGCGGGCGACGGAGACGCCGCGCGCCTCGGCCATCGGGCGCATGGCGTCGATGCAGGCGAAGGCGCGGTCCTTGTCGACCGGGGGAAAGTCGAAGGTGACGCGGCGCGAGCCGTCCGGCCCCTTGCCGTCGCGGTCGAACTTGCCAGACAGCAGGCCACCGGCAAGCGGGCTCCACACCATCAGGCCGACGCCCTGGTTCTGGAGCAGGGGCGCGATCTCGCGCTCCAGGTCGCGCCCGCCGATGGTGTAGTAGGCCTGCAGCGAGGCGAAGCGCGCCCAGCCGTGGCTGTCGGCGATGCCCAGCGCCTGCATGATCCTCCAGGCCGCCCAGTTGGAGCAGCCGACGTAGCGCACGTGTCCCTGGCGGACGAGGTCGTCGAGGGCGCGAACGGTCTCCTCGACCGGCGCCAGCAGGTCCTGGCCGTGGATCTGGTAGAGGTCGATATAGTCGGTGCCGAGCCGCTTCAGGCTCGCCTTGACCGCGTCCATGATGTGGCCGCGCGAGGAGCCACGGTCGTTGGGCCCCTTGCCGGTCGCACCGTGGACCTTGGTGGCGAGGACGAAATCGGTGCGCGGCCGGCCGGAATTGACCATTGCCCGGCCGGTGATCTCCTCCGACCAGCCTTCCGAATAGACGTCGGCCGTGTCGATGAAGTTGACGCCGGCATCGGCGGCGCGGGCGACGATGCGGTCGGCGGCGGCCTGATCGACGTCGCCGATATGGGTCCAGATGCCGCCACGACCGCCGAAGGTCATGGTGCCGAGGCAGATTTCCGATACGAGAAGGCCCGTGCGGCCGAGAGGCTGGTAGCGCATGGAAAATGTCCGTCTTGAGAAAGGGAAGGTGCGTGGGGATTAAATGGAGGCTCCTCCGCTTCACATAGTATGCGCCGACGCCATGACAAGGGAACGGCGCGCGCAAAGCACGGGCCTGCATGCCGCAGACCACGCGCGACCGGCATCTGCTAAAAAGCAAGGCGGACAGGGCAGGGCGTGTGGGCGATGGCAGGCTTTCTGAAACTGCTGCATCTCGTCGGGCTGGCGCTGTTTCTCGGCTCGATCCTCTGCCATGTGGCGGCAAGCGTGCTCGGTGGCGCGCCGGGCGGCAGCGCCGAATTCATTGCGGCGCGCCGGCAGATCCTGTTCGCCAGCCAGGTGGTGACCATGCCGGGGCTCGGCCTTGCGGTGGTGACCGGTCTCATCATGGCGATCCGGACGCAGCGGCGGCCGACATGGATGTTGGTCCATGGCGGGCTTGCTGTGGTCGTCCTGGTTCTGGCGCTGACGATCGTCATGCCGACAGTGAGCGCAATCCTGGACGGCGCGCTCGCGGTTGCCGCCGGCGGTGGCGACACGGCGGCAGTCGCGGCAGGCTATCGGCTCGAGAGTGCTGTGGGCGGCATCAATGTGCTGCTGACGCTCGCCATGATGGCGCTGGCCGTCTGGCGCCCCCGTTTCGGGAAAGCGCCAGCCGGCCGTTAGTGTCAGGCCATGGCTTTCTTCAGGTTCTCGTCGACCTTGTCGAGGAAACCTTCGGTGGTCAGCCACTTCTGGTCGGGGCCGACGAGCAGCGCCAGGTCCTTGGTCATGAAGCCCGATTCGACGGTGGCGACGCAGACCTTCTCCAGCGTGTCGGCGAACTTGGCCAGCGCCGCATTGTCATCGAGCTTGGCGCGATGGGCGAGCCCGCGGGTCCAGGCGAAGATCGAGGCGATCGAGTTGGTCGAGGTCTCGTGGCCCTTCTGGTGCTCGCGATAGTGGCGGGTGACGGTGCCGTGGGCAGCTTCCGCCTCCACCGTCCTGCCGTCGGGCGTGGCCAGCACCGAGGTCATCAGGCCGAGCGAGCCGAAGCCCTGGGCAACCGTGTCGGACTGGACGTCGCCGTCGTAGTTCTTGCAGGCCCAGATATAGCCACCGGACCATTTCAGCGAGGCGGCGACCATGTCGTCGATCAGACGGTGCTCGTAGGTGATGCCGGCGGCTTTGAATTTGTCGGCGAATTCGGCCTCGAACACCTCCTGGAAGAGGTCCTTGAAGCGGCCGTCATAGGCCTTGAGGATGGTGTTCTTGGTCGACAGGTAGAGCGGGTACTTGCGCACCAGGGCGTAGTTCATCGAGGCGCGGGCAAAATCGCGGATCGAGTCGTCGAGATTGTACATGGCCATGGCGACGCCCGAGCCGGGCGCGTCGAAGACCTCGTGCTCGATCACCGTGCCGTCGTCGCCGGTGAACTTGATGGTCAGCTTGCCCTTGCCGGGATAGCGGAAATCGGTGGCGCGGTACTGGTCGCCGAAGGCATGACGGCCGACGACGATGGGCTGGGTCCAGCCGGGCACCAGGCGCGGCACGTTCTTGCAGATGATCGGCTCGCGGAAGATGACGCCGCCGAGGATGTTGCGGATGGTGCCGTTCGGCGACTTCCACATCTTCTTGAGGTTGAATTCCTTCACCCGCGCCTCGTCGGGGGTGATGGTGGCGCATTTGATGCCGACGCCGTGCTTCTTGGTCGCCTCGGCCGCGTCGATGGTCACCTGATCGTCGGTCGCGTCGCGGTTCTCGATCGAGAGGTCGTAGCGGAGCAGGTCGATATCGAGATAGGGGCGGATCAGCTTGTCCTTGATCAGCTGCCAGATGATGCGGGTCATCTCATCGCCGTCCATTTCGACGACGGGGTTGGCAACCTTGATTTTGGCCATGGGCGAGGAACCTTCGATCTTGACTGGGAGGTGCGGGAAAAAGTGGGCGTCTCATATCAGCCGTCGCCGCGCCCGCCAAGACGGGGAGGGCGCATGCGCAGCAGCTTCGCAGCTTGGGTCGGCTGCGCAGGGCTGCCTCCATGAAGAAATCGCGCTAACAGCCTGTGGCGCCGCCAGAATTTCCGCGGCCGCCGCAAGAGAGCCTTGCGGCGGCCGGCAATCCGCCGGAGACCGGAACGTTCAGCTGCGCGCCAGCCGCCGGCCGGCCATGGCGATCATCACATAGCTCCAGCCGCTGAAGATCAGCGAGATGCCGGCGAGCGTGCCCGGTACCCACAGGCCGGAGAAGGGCCAGGAGAAGATGATCATCAGCGCGACGACGATGGCGAGAATGCCGGCCGCCAGGATCCAGCCCCAGCCGGTATGCGGCCGGTAGCGCAGGGCAAAGCCGACCTGCATGATGCCCTTGACGAGGAACATGGCGCCGATGAGCAGGGTGAGGGTGACGGCGGCGACGATCGGGTTGATCAGCATGGCGATGCCGCCCACCAGCACGACCAGGCCGATGATCAGTTGCCAGATGAAGCCGCCCCAGGAGCGCATGCTCCACGCCTGAAAGGTCTGCACGGCGCCGACGACGATGAACGCCCAGCCGATGAAGATGGCGACCGTCACGCTGGCGATCAGCGGCATGGCGAAGGCGAAGACGCCGCCGAGGATGAAGACGATACCGAGCGCAAGGAACCAGCCCCAATGCTCGCGCACCTGGGTGATGGCAGGCAATGTCATGGACGTGTTGGTCATGATTGGCCTCCTCTGCCGCAACGTGTGCGGCCGCCAGTCTACACCGAAGCGGCGGCGGGGACGCTGCGGATGGCGAGGCGCGCAATTCCGCTCACGCGCAGAATGCGCTAGGGAACGGCCGTCATGCAGGACCATCCCCAGAATCCGCCGGAATCGACCGGGCCGGCAATCGTGCTGGTCGCGCCGCAGCTCGGCGAGAATATCGGCACGGCGGCCCGTGCCATGGCCAATTTCGGCCTGACCGACCTCCGCATCGTCAATCCACGCGAGGGCTGGCCGAACGAGAAGGCGATCGCGGCGTCGAGCCGCGCGCCGGTCGTCGACACCGCCCGCGTCTTCGAGACGGTGGAGGAGGCGGTCGCCGACCTCGGCTATCTGCTGGCCACGACCGCCCGCTCGCGCGAGGTGGCCAAGGCGGTGGTCGGGCCGCGCGCAGCAGCCGCCGCGATGCGGGCTCAGATCGCCGCGGGCACGCGAGCCGGCGTCCTCTTCGGACGCGAGCGCAGCGGGCTCACCAATGAGGAGGTGGCCTTGGCCGACGCCATCCTCACTCTGCCGGTCGATCCGACCTTCTCCTCGCTCAACATTGCCCAGGCGGTGATCGTGGTCGCCTATGAGTGGCGCGTGTCGGGCTTTGCCGACGAGGCGGCGAGCGTGCCGTTCGCCGGCGAGGTGGCGCCGCCGGCCGCCAAGGCGGATCTGGTGCGCATGTTCGAGCATCTGGAAGGGGCGCTCGACCGGGCCGCTTTCTTCCGCCCGCCGGAGAAGCGCGGCCACATGGTGCTGGCGCTGCGCGCCATGCTGCAGCGGGCGGGCCTCTCCGAGCAGGAGGTGCGCACGCTGCGCGGCATGATCGCGGCGCTCGACCGGCGGCCGGTTCGGCCGCATGTGCTCGCCGACGGCACGGTCAGCACCGAGCGCACGGCAGACGACGAGGGCGGCGCGTGAAGCTGCTGGTCTTCGATTCCGGCATTGGCGGCCTGTCGGTTGCCCGCGAGATCCGGCGCGTGCTGCCCGGCGCAGCAATCGACTATGTCGCCGACGATGCCGGTTTTCCCTATGGCGACTGGCAGGAGGCGGCTCTCACCGACCATGTCGTCGCTCTGATTGGCGAGCGCATCGCGCGCCACGCACCCGACGCCGTGGTGATCGCCTGCAATACCGCCTCGACGCTGGTGCTGCCGCCGTTGCGCGCCCGTCACAGCCTGCCGATCGTCGGCACGGTGCCGGCGATCAAGCCGGCCGCGGGCGAGACGCGCTCCGGCTGCGTCAGTGTGCTCGCCACGGCCGGCACCATCCAACGCGACTATACCCGTGACCTCATCCGCACGTTCGCGGACCACTGCGACGTGCAACTGGTCGGCTCGGCCAGGCTGGCGCTTCTGGCGGAGGCCCATATGCGCGGCGAGCCGGTGGACGATGCGGCGATTGCGGCCGAAATCGCACCGGCCTTCGTTGAGCGGTCGGGCGCGCGCACCGACGTCGTCGTGCTTGCCTGCACCCATTACCCGTTTCTCGCCGATGCCTTCCAGCGGCTGGCGCCGTGGCCGGTCACCTGGATCGACCCGGCCCCGGCGATCGCGCGCCGGGCGGCGGTCGTGCTCGGCGCCACCGCCCATGAGGGGCCGGGCGGCGGGCAGGCTTGGCTGACCTCGGGCAAGGCCTGGCCGGCCGCCCTGGTGCCGCTGCTTGCCGATATCGGCCTCGTCCCGGTTTGACAGGAGCCGGGCGGCCCGGTAAGACCCAGCCGCCCGCGTCCCCGGCCGTCGGCCGGACGCGGCATTTTGCATGCGACCCGTGGGGTCAAAGGGACGCTTACCCCCTTTGCCCCTGTCGGCGGGCCCTTAGGAGGGCCGGCAGAGGAGGGCGCCTAACCCCGTTCGTGAAGGGATTATGCGATGACAAAGCGCGCTTCGGCGAAATACAAGATCGACCGCCGCCACGGCGAGAACATCTGGGGCCGGACCAAGAGCCCGGTGAACCGCCGCGAATATGGCCCCGGCCAGCATGGCCAGCGGCGCAAGGGCAAGGTGTCCGACTTCGGCACCCAGCTGCGCGCCAAGCAGAAGCTCAAGGGCTATTACGGCAACATTTCCGAGAAGCAGTTCAAGAACACCTATTACGAGGCCATCCGCCGCACCGGCGACACCTCGGAGCATCTGGTCGGCCTGCTCGAGAGCCGGCTCGACGCGATCGTCTATCGCGCCAAGTTCGTGCCGACCGTGTTCGCCGCCCGCCAGTTCATCAACCACGGCCACATCAAGGTGAACGGCGCGCGCGTCAACATTCCGAGCTATCGCTGCAAGCCGGGCGACGTGATCGAGGTGAAGGACGCCTCCAAGCAGCTCGCTTTGGTTCTGGAAGCCACCCAGCTGCCCGAGCGCGACGTGCCGGAATATGTCGACGCCGACCACAACAAGATGACGGCGACCTTCGTGCGCTTGCCGTCGCTGTCCGAGGTGCCCTATCCGGTGCACATGGAGCCGCACCTGGTGGTCGAGTTCTACTCGCGCTGAGCCGCGTCGACGCCTCCCTGGAATTCAAAAGGCCGCCTCTCGGGCGGCCTTTTTCGTTGGTGCTAGGGCGGTGCGAAGAGCGGTTCGAGCAACAGGGTCGCTCCGGCAATGACGATCGGCGCACAGGCGAAGGAAAGGAACAGGCCGGCGGGGCTGCCGCGGTGACGCATCACCCAGGCCGCCACCGGCGCGGCAAGTGCGAGGACGACGAAGCCGACCAGAAGCACGGTGGCCGGCATCTCGGGCCCGGTATTGT
Source organism: uncultured Alphaproteobacteria bacterium (assembly GCA_963743015.1). GTDB lineage: Bacteria > Pseudomonadota > Alphaproteobacteria > Rhizobiales > Kaistiaceae > CAVSRC01. The sequence goes on along the minus strand of CAVUOD010000020.1, from coordinate 45,714 downwards.
TGACGCCTTCGAGGATGAAGCCGGACACGCTGACGAGCAGGGCAGCGAGCGCCCAGTCGGTCAGCGTGGCGACAATGAGAATGGCAACCACGACAGAACCTCCCGCGCCCGGTATCCTTGAGAATACTGTCAAGCGCTCGTATTGTCGCTTCACGCTCTTTCGTTTCGGCGTCCTGTCCAAAGAGATCGGTACTTCCGAATGCCACAGCCACGATCCGCTGTCGGGATGGAGTTTGTCGCGCGCTGCGCCAGCGATGCGGAGATCACCGGCCTTATCGATGAGTTCCAGGCCCTCATTCGCGTATTCGGCTTCGATTGCTGCGCCGGCGGCTGCTGGGCGGGCGTCGGCAAGGAGCGGCGGTACCGCTTCTTCTTCAACAACTGGCCGGCCGACTGGCGCGCCTTTTATACGGCGCACGACTATTTCCCGCGCGACTTCATTGTCGCCGAGTCGCGTCAGCGTATGCGGCCGTTCCTGTGGAACGAGTTGGACCCGGCGATCTTCTCGCTTCCTACGGCCAATGAGTTCTTCGAAGCGACCCGCGCGCATGGCTGGATCGACGGGTTCGTAACCCCGATCCGCGGCCCGGGCGGCTTCGAGGGGATCGTCAGCCTTGCGGCCAAGCAACGCATCGAACTTGAGCCGGCCGATCGCGCCGTGCTGGAGATGATTGGACGGAGCCTGCACGAGCGTTGCCGGCTTGCCGTCGGCTTCGGCGCCGAGCCGTCTGCCGTGCCCGCACTGAGCGCGCGAGAAATCGAGTGCGCCCAGTGGGCGGCGGCCGGCAAGACCGATTGGGAGATCGGCCAGCTTCTTGGGATCACCGAGGCCACGGCCCATTTCCACATCGAGCAGGTGAAGAAGAAGCTGAAGGTCCGTTCCCGCGTGCAGGCCGTGGCAATCCTCACGCTCCACGGCGTCATCTGACCGGCTCACCATCCCGCCGCCCGCCTATCTGATCGGATAGGTGCGGCCCCGTCACCCCGCCGATACGGTCGCGTTAGGTGGGTTAAGGGGGGTGGGGCGTGGCGTACGAGTTCGGACCGTTAACGTGCGTAGCTGAGGTTGCGGTTGCGTTCATCGTGCGAGTTGCTTCGCGGGCTCTCGCGGGGGCGTGGCGCTTCCTCCCGTCCTTGATGCCCATCGCTGCGATCGGCGCTCTGATCGCCCTGCTCGCGGGCAGCCCGCAGACGGCGGAAGCCGCATGCACGAGCGCTCCTGCCAGCAATGCGACCGACGACTGCGATGGCGCCAACACCAGCGGGGTCATCGCCGCCGCCAGCACGAACGTCACGCTCAACCTTTTGACCGGAGGCTCGATTACGCCGGCGGCGGGGCCGTCGATCTCGCTCGGCGCCGATGCCGACATCCGGCTTCAGGGCGGTACGACCACCGGCAATGCCGCGATCGCCAACAACTATGCCATCCTCATGGGCGACAGTTCGATCGTCACCCTCGACGGTCGATCTCGAGCCAAGGCGCCATCACCGGACCGACTCGGGTGCCGGTTCGACAGGTTTCTCCAATGCACTCATCACGATCAGCAGCGCCGGCCTGATCACCACCAGCGGCAGCACCAATAACCGCGGCCTCGACGGGCGATGAAGGCGGGAACACGTACCAGATCGATGGCACGATCCACGCCACCGGATCAAGCGGCGAAGGCGTATGGGTTGGCGACTACGACAACCTTACCCTCGGCGCGACCGGGGCGATCACCACCGATGCAGCAGATACGGCGCGGCGATCGACGGATCTTTCGCGACCGGCGTTAACGTCACCATGGATGCTGGCAGTACCGTCACCGTCAACGGCCTCGGCCATTCGGCGCGATCCATCTTGGCGACGACGCCCATGTCGAGGTCGCCGGCACCGATCAACTCGACCGGCGCGGGTGGCAACGGCGTCATCATGGAGCGGCGTCTCGGTCGGCGCGAACGCCTTTGTCTGGCTGAAGCAGGGCGGCCAAATCCTCACCGGCAACAATCTTCCCGGCGGAAGTCTCCGCCGCAGGCGGCCCTGGCATCGACGACCTACACGACGACCGGCCTTTCCAACGCGACCATCGTGGTCGACGGGCTGATCGACGCGTTCAAGGCGGGCCGGAATACTCGCCGGCACCGGCGACAACATAACAGTCGGCGCGACTGGCAAGATTACCGTTCACGCCGGCCCGGCTACGTCCACCATTTCCGCCAGACCCCATACGTCCACCGGCAACGACCAATTCACCATCGACATTGCTGGCCGGGTGGAGAACCTTGGCAGCGGCCGCGCGATCTTCATCACGGCACCCCCGGCGGCGGCCCGGTCACGCCGCTGCACGCCCACGTGACCGTGGAGGAAGGCGGCTCTCTGTCCGCCCAGAGCAATGCCTTGGCTACAGCCAGGACGACGGCTGCTGCGGCTATCCCGAGGTCATCGACGACCTCGTCATCAAGGGCACGGTCACGCGCGGCAACGCCGGGACCGCCATCGATCTGAATGACGGCGCCGATACGATCACGCTGTTTCCGACGTATTCGATCACGGGTGGGATCGACGGTGGCACGGACGCCGGCGGCAATCCTGAGACCGACACGTTCGCCCTGGACGGCGCGGCCAATACCAGCGGCGTCTTCGACTTCGACGCCAACACGGTCACCAACTTCGAGGCCGGCGTGAAGAAGGGCGCCGGCACATGGATACTCGAAGGGACAGCCGGCACTGGCATCGACGGCACCTTCGACGTCCAGGACGGCAAGCTTTCCGTCAACGGGTCGATGACAAGCACCGACTTCGTCGTCGAGGCGGGGGCCACGCTTGGCGGCGGCGGCACGATCAAGTCGTTTACGACGAGCGGCACCATCGCGCCCGGCAACTCCATCGACACGCTTCATGTCGGCACCGCCGCTTTCGATGCCGGATCGATCTACGAGGTCGAGATCAACCCGACGACGTCCGACCTCGTCCACGCGACCGGGCCGGTCACCATCAACTCGACCGCCCAGGTGAAGGTGCTGCCCGCGGCTGGGGATTACACCGGCGCGGGACCCTACCAGATCCTTGTCGCCGGGGCGCCGATCACCGACACGTTCGCCGGCATCATCGACAATTCGGCCTTCCTCGATTTCGCCCTCGACTACGGCATCGGCGAAGCAAGTCTTGCTCGATGTCACGACGGTCGCCGATTTCGCCTCGGTCGCCGAGACGCCGAACCAGAAGGCCGCCGCCGGCGGTGTGCAGGCGCTCGGGCCCGGCAACGGGGTCTATGACGCCGTCGTGGCGCTGGATGCGCCGACGGCGCGCGCCGCCTTCGACCTGCTCTCCGGCGAGATCCACGCCACGCTAAAGGGCGCGCTGCTCGACCAGTCGCGCTTCTTGCGCGAGGCGACGCTCGGCCGGCTGGGCGACACGGCTCGATCCGGCGCTGTTCCAGCCGACGCCGCTCGCCTATGCCGAACGGGATCGCTCGACGGTGCGCCCGCCGTGGCCCGGTACGCCGGACGGCGGCGGCTTTTCGGCCTGGGCGCAGGTCTTCGGCAGCAACGCCACGCTCTCCGGCGACGGCAATGCGGCCGGCCTCGACCGTCAGCTTGGCGGGTTCTTTGCCGGCGGCGACTGGACCGGCGAAAACGGGTGGCGTCTTGGTGCCGCGACCGGCGTCGATGTCACATCGCTGGCCGAGCCGGCGCGCGCGTCGACCGCTTCGGTCGGTGGCTACCACCTTGCCGTCTACGGTGGCTTTGACGGCGGCGTGGTCAAGGCCCGTGCCGGCGCGGCTGTCGCCTGGCAAGAGGTCGCAACCCGGCGCAATGTTGCCTTCCCGGGATTCACCGACACGCTGACGGCGGACTATGGCGCACGCACGGCCCAGGTCTTTGGCGAGGTCGCAAGGCCCGTTCGCCTCGGCGACACGGTGCTCGAACCCTTATGCGGGGGCGGCCTGGGTGGGCGTCGACGTCGACGGCTTCAGCGAGCAGGGCGGGGCAGCGGCGCTGAGTTCCGCCGCCAGCCGCGCGTCAACGACCCTGACGACGCTCGGGTTGCGTTTCGACAAGCCGATCGGCCTCGGCGGTACTTCGGCGCGGCTCACCGGCGCCATTGCCTGGCAACATGCCTTCGGCGGGCTCGCGCCGACCTCGGACCTCGCTTTCGCGGGTGGCACGCCGTTCACCGTTGCCGGCACGCCGCGGGCGGCGGACGTGCTCAAGCTCGACCTTGGCCTCGATGCGGCGCTCGGGCCGCGGGCCGTTGGCCGGCTCAGCTATTCCGGGGCGATCGGCAGCGGCCTCCAGGATCACGCTGTGCTGGGGCGCGTGACGGTCGGCTTCTAGGGATCAGGCGAAATAGGGCTCGGCAAGCAGGACCAGGGCGGCAATCGCGGGTGGCGCGTAGGCCAGGCCGACAAGTGATGCGGGGCGCCAAGTTCGGCTGCGCCCCCACCACGCCGCGACGGGCGCCGCGACGCACAGCAGAACGAAACCGACCAGCAGTGCCGCCGCCGGCATGTCGGGCCCGGTGTTGTTGACGCCTTCGAGGATGAAGCCGGACACGCCGACGAGCAGCGCGGCGAGCGCCAAGTCGATCAGCGTGGCAATGGCGAGGACGGCGACCACGGTCGGCCGCTGTCGGCTCAGGCGGTCTGGTCCTGCGGCGGGGCGACGGCGATGCCCTTCCCGCTCAAGAGCGGCTGTAGCTCGCCTTCCTGGAACATCTCGCGGACGATGTCGCAGCCGCCGACGAACTCGCCCTTGACGTAGAGCTGGGGGATCGTCGGCCAGTTGGAATAGTCCTTGATGCCCTGGCGGATGTCGGCGTTCTCCAGCACGTTGACGCCTTTGTAGTCGACACCGAGATAGTCGAGGATCTGCACCACCTGGCTGGAAAAGCCGCATTGCGGGAAGGTGGGCGTCCCCTTCATGAACAGGACGACATCGTTGGCTTTCACCTCGTTGTCGATCCAGGCCTTGACGTCGCTCATGCCGAATTCTCCGGTTTGCCGACGGCCACCAATGGCCGTGTTTGGAACAAGGATAGGGAGCGCGCAGGATTTTGCAATGCAGCACAGGAGAAGGCCGTTGCCGGGAAATGGCCGGAACGGGAATTCCTTGCTCTGCCGGTGGTCCGGTGAGCCGATAACCGCGCTTCACAGCCAGCGCCGGACCCGGGCCTTGTATTGGCGGTATTCCTCGCCGAATGCCTCCTCCAGGAGGGCCTCCTCCTTGAGGACCGCCTCCTGCCGCACGATGATGATCGCCGGGATCATGAGGAAGATGATCCACATGTTGTCGAAGCCGATGGCTATGCCGATGCCGAGCACGACGAGGTCGACGTAGCCGGGATTGCGCGACCAGCGGTAGAGCCCGCTGGTGACCAGCGTCTTCGGCAGGCTGATCGTTTCATAGGAAGCGCCGACGCGCCGGAAAGCGAACAGCAGGTGGAGGAAGGCGGCGAGCGCCGCCAGCGTCACCAGAAGGCCGACGATCACGCGCGGCCAGAACGGCAGACCCAGGCTGAGGGGTGACAGCCAGTGGACGCCCCAGGCAAGCAGGAACATCGCCAGAAAGAGCAGGGGCGGGATGATGCGGATGCCGGTTGCGGGTGCATCCATGGCAATGGACACCGACTAGTCAGGGGCACTGGTCTGCAGCGCCAGCGCGTGCAGCACGCCGCCCATTTTCCCCTTCAGCGCGTCATAAACAAGCTGGTGCTGCTGCACGCGGCTTTTTCCCCGAAATGCCTCAGAGACAACCTCGGCGGCATAGTGATCGCCATCGCCGGCGAGGTCGCGGATGACGACCCGTGCATCCGGCAAGGCGGCCTTGATCAGGGCCTCGATGTCACTGGCGTTCATCGCCATGGTCGGCCTCCTTGCCGGCCGCCGCCGGTGTCAAAGGGCGCCGCCGGCCATGTAGTCCGGGAACCAAGTCTCATAGGCTTGGGTGAGCTTTGCAAGTGGGATCGCGGTCGCGTCGCCGAGCTTCAGTTCGCTGCCGGCGGTATTGCCGATCCACGGGGCGAAGATCGCCTTGCCGGTGCGCTCCCACACCCGCTCCAGATCGTCCGCCCGCACGGTGACGACATAGCGTCCCTGGTCCTCGCCGAAAAAGGTCTCGACCGGCGATACGTCGTTGAGCTGGTTGACGGTGGCGCCAATGCCCGAGGCCATGGCCATCTCGGCGAGTGCCACGGCCAGACCGCCGTCGGAACAGTCGTGAACGGCTGTGGCGATGCCATCGCGGATGAGGCCGCGCACGAGGTCGCCGACCTGCTTCTCGTGGTCGAGATCGACAGGCGGCGGTGGGCCGTCCGCGCGGCCGGCGATGTCGCGCAGCCAGACCGACTGGCCGAGATGGCTGCCCCAGGTGGCCGACGCGCCGATCAACAGGATCGCCTCGCCCTCGCGGGCAAAACCGATGCGGGCGATGCGGGTGACGTCCGGTATCAGGCCGACACCGCCGATGCACGGCGTCGGCGGGATCGCCACCGCGTTGGTCTCGTTGTAGAGCGACACGTTGCCGGAGACGACCGGGAAGGCCAGCGCCTTGCAGGCCTTGGCGATGCCCTTGATGGCGGCGACCAGCTCGCCCATGATCTCCGGCTTCTCGGGATTGCCGAAGTTGAGGTTGTCGGTAATCGCCAATGGCTCGGCGCCGACGGCCGTCAGGTTGCGCCAGCATTCGGCGACCGCCTGCTTGCCGCCCTCGAAAGGGTCGGCGGCGCAATAGCGCGGCGTCACGTCGAGGGAGAAGGCGAGGCCCTTGCCACGATCGCCGACGCGCACGACGCCGGCGTCGCCGCCGGGGCGCTCAAGCGTGTCGCCGCCGATGAGCGTGTCGTACTGCTCCCATACCCAGCGCCGCGAGCTCATGTCCGGCGTGTTCAGAATCCGAATCAGGTCTTCACCGCAATCGCTTGATTCGGGAATCGATTCCGGATCAAGCGGGGCCGGCGTAGACGGCGTCACATGCGGCCGGTCATAGCGCGGCGCCTGGTCGCCCAGCTCCTTGATCGGCAGGTCGGCCTCCACCTGGCCCTTGTGGAGGACGCGGAAGCGCAGGTCGTCCGTGGTCTTGCCGACGATGGCGAAGTCAAGGCCCCATTTGCGGAAGATCGCCTCGGCCTGCGGCTCCTTCTCGGGCCGGAGCACCATCAGCATGCGCTCCTGGCTCTCCGACAGCATCATCTCGTAGGCGGTCATGCCGGTCTCGCGGCAGGGCACGTGATCGAGGTCCAGCTCGATGCCGAGATCGCCCTTGGCGCCCATTTCGACGGCCGATGAGGTAAGCCCGGCGGCGCCCATGTCCTGGATCGCCACGACGGCGCCGGAGGCCATCAGTTCGAGGCAGGCTTCGAGCAGAAGCTTTTCCGAGAAGGGATCGCCGACCTGCACGGTCGGGCGCTTCTCATGGCTGTCGTCGTCGAAGACGGCGGAGGCCATGGAGGCGCCGTGGATGCCGTCGCGGCCGGTCTTGGAGCCGAGATAGACGACGGGCAGGCCGACGCCGGAGGCGCGCGAATAGAAGATGGCGTCGGTCCTGGCGATGCCGGCAGCAAAGGCGTTGACCAGGATGTTGCCGTTGTAGCCGCTGTGGAAATTCACCTCGCCGCCGACGGTGGGCACGCCGAAGGAATTGCCGTAGCCGCCGACACCGGAGACGACACCGGCGACCAGATGGCGGGTCTTGGGATGCTCCGGGGCGCCGAAGCGCAGCGCGTTCATCGAGGCGATCGGGCGGGCGCCCATGGTGAAGACGTCGCGCAGAATGCCGCCGACCCCGGTCGCGGCACCCTGATAGGGCTCGATATAGGAGGGGTGGTTGTGGCTCTCCATCTTGAAGATGACGGCGTCGCCGTCGCCGATATCGACGACGCCGGCATTCTCGCCGGGGCCGCAGATGACCCGCTCCCCGCTGGTCGGCAGGAGGCGCAGCCAGGTCTTCGAGGACTTGTACGAGCAGTGCTCGTTCCACATGGCCGAGAAGATGCCGAGCTCGGTCAGGCTCGGTTCGCGGCCGATGAGTGCCAGGATGCGCTCGTATTCGTCAGGCTTCAGCCCGTGGGCGGCAACGAGGTCCGGGGTGATGTGGACGGGTGCGTTCATGTGCACCCCGTTGCGCCCTTGGCCCAGCGCGCGACGTCGGCGCGGATGCGGGGGCCGTTCGGCCCCTCGGCCAGCGGACCATAGACCGTGGCGCTGGAGCCGTTCACCGGCTGCACCACCAGCCCCGGCAGGCCGGTGGGATTGTCCTTCCTGACAATCAGGATGCGCGATACGGCGGCGTTGCGCTCGGGCGTGTAGACGTAGCCCGAAAGCATGGTCTCGCCGGGCGCGAACCAGCAGCGGCCGATGGTGTCGGCAAGCTTGACCGACAGATTGTAGGCCTCGTTGGAGAAATCGGCGGTGCCGGCGCTGCCGCCGCCCGTCTGGCAGCCGGAGAGGGCGGTCAGCGCGACAAGGGCGAGACCGGCGAGGAGGGGGCGGTGCTTGGTCATGCGGCTCTCGCTAGCGCGTCGACGAGGCTTTCGAACAGGCCGCGGCCATCGCTGCCGCCCTGTGCCTCTTCGATCAGGTCTTCGGGGTGAGGCATCATGCCGAGCACGTTGCGGCGCGCGTTCAGAATGCCGGCGATGTCGTCGACGGACCCGTTCGGGTTGCCGGCGGCGGTGCGCGCGCCGGTGGCGTCGACATAGCGGAAGGCGACCCGGTCCTCGCCATTGAGGCGCGCCAGCGTGTCGTCGTCGCAGCGGTAGTTGCCGTCGCCATGGGCGACCGGGCAGCGCAATACCTGGCCCTTGCGGTAGCGGCCGGTGAACAGCGCCTCGGTGGTCTCGACGCTGAGATGCACCTCGCGGCAGATGAAGCGCAGGCTGGCATTGCGCATCAGCACGCCGGGCAGGAGCCCGGCTTCGCAAAGGATCTGGAAGCCGTTGCAGATGCCGAGCACCGGCACGCCGGCTTCGGCCCGCTCGGCCACGGTGCGCATGACCGGGGCGCGTGCGGCGATGGCGCCGGAGCGGAGATAATCGCCGTAGGAGAAGCCGCCGGGGAGCACGATCAGGTCGACCGGCGGCATGTCGCTGTCGGCATGCCAGGCGATCGCCGGCCGGCTGCCGGTGACCTTCTCCAGCGCCGCGATCATGTCGCGGTCGCGGTTGGAGCCGGGAAAGATGACAAGAGCGGATTTCACTGGAGCCCTTCCGAAATCCGGGTGCCGCGCTGCACAGCACCTGTGACAAGACGCATAGACGATTCGGCACGGATGGGAAGGGGCAGGCCGTCGCGGACGGCACTTTCGCCCCGTCTTCCACCGGCCGCACGCCGCGAACAGCGGCATGGGCGCGGTGGCGCTGGTGCCTTCACCGTGGCCTCAAGCCCCGCAGAATCTCATTCACGCGCTCGGCGGCGTGCCACTTGGTGTGACAGTGCTGGCCCGGCGCATCGAACATGTAGGTCTTGCCGGCATAGGTGGTGCAGGCGCTTACCGGGCCGCCGGCGAGGTTGCGGCAGCCGAAATCGCCCTCGGCGACGAGAAAGGTCAGGCCGGCTTGCCTGAACCTGTCCGTGCGTCCCTGGCGCGCCCGCTCCGCTTCGTCGAATTTCAGTGCCTCCGGCGTGCAGGCGACGGCCGCTTCGTCGGCGATGGTGACGGCAATGGTCATGTTGAAGCAGTCGTATGTCTTGCAATAGATGTCGTAGGCGCTGTTGGCACCATTGACCTCCCAACGATTGGCGTCGAAGTGGAGTTCCAGGCCGCCGATCCAGGCAAGGCCGTTCACGCGGGGTGGTTTGGCGTGAGCGGCGGGGGCCAGGAGCAGGAAGGCGATGAAAAAGGCGAAGGGGCGCATCGTCCTTGGATTCGTTGCAGTTGCCCCGGGGTTCTGGCGGGCAAATGCGGCGAAAGCCGGGGCGGGAATGGCTCTCAGACCAGCTCTACGCGGTAGTCCTCGATCACCGTATTGGCGAGGAGCTTCTCGCCCATCGCCTGAAGCGTCGCTTCGGCCTTGGCCGGGTCGGTCTCGGCGAGGTCGATGTCAAAGACCTTGCCCTGACGCACGCCGTTGACGCCGGAAAAGCCAAGCGCGGCCAGAGCCCCCTCGATCGCCTTGCCCTGCGGGTCGAGGACGCCGGTCTTGAGCGTGACGGTGAGACGGGCCTTCACGGGGAACGCCCGCCTATTGCACCAGCACCGGGCCGCTGCCCTTCGGCCGGTCCTGCTCGATCAGGATGCCGAGGCGACGGGCTACCTCCTGGTAGGCCTCGACCAGCCCGCCCATGTCGCGGCGGAAGCGGTCCTTGTCGAGCTTGTCCTTGGTCTGCACGTCCCACAGGCGGCACGAGTTCGGGCGAAATCTCGTCGGCGACGACGATCCGCATCATCTCGTTTTCCCACAGGCGGCCGCACTCGATCTTGAAATCGACGAGCTGGATGCCGGCGCCGAGGAAGAGGCCGGAGAGGAAATCATTGACGCGGATGGCAAGCGCCATCATGTCGTCGATCTCCTGCGGGCTTGCCCAGCCGAACGCGGTGATGTGCTCCTCGGAGACCATCGGATCGTCGAGTTCGTCGTTCTTGTAATAGAACTCGATAATCGAGCGCGGCAGCACGGTGCCTTCCTCGATGCCGAGGCGCTTTGACAGCGAGCCGGCGGCGACGTTGCGGACGACTACCTCGAGCGGGATGACCTCGACCTCGCGGATGAGCTGCTCGCGCATGTTCAGGCGGCGCACGAAGTGCGTCGGGATGCCCATGCGGTTGAGGTGGGTGAAGATGTGCTCGGAGATCCGGTTGTTGAGCACGCCCTTGCCGTCGACGATCTCGTGCTTCTTCTTGTTGAACGCGGTGGCGTCGTCCTTGAAGAACTGCACCAGGGTGCCGGGCTCGGGGCCCTCGAACAAAATCTTGCTCTTGCCTTCGTAGATGCGCCGACGCCGGTTCATGGGTACGTACCGCGGTTTGTGAAAATCCATCAGACGGGGGTCCCAGGCGAAAAAAGTGTTTTGCCACAACAGCCTGCGCCCGACTCAAGCGGCCGAACGATGCCACGAGGCGGACCTTATGCGATCGGCCCTGAATCCACAATGAGCGATCCGGATGCGCAGGATTGCCGCGGCGGGATTGGGTCGCCGACGGCGTTGATTTAGGCTATGCCAGACGATATGCAAGTCCGCCCTTACCGGTAGCCGGAGCCGCAAAATGACGACTTTCGACAAGCGTGAGGATGCCTTCGAGAGCAAGTTCGCGCACGACGCCGAGCTTCAGTTCAAGGCATATGCCCGACGCAACAAGCTGCTCGGACTTTGGGCCGCGGCACTGCTCGGCAAGTCGGGCGACGACGCCATGGATTACGCGCAACTGGTGGTCGCCGCCGATCTCGAACATGCGGGCCATGAGGACGTGTTCCGCAAGATCCGCGAGGATTTCGACGAGGCCGGCGTGGTCCAATCCGACCATCAGATCCGCCGCACCATGGACGAACTGCTGGCGCAGGCGATGGAGCAGGTGCGCACCGAAAAGATCTAGAAACGGGGACAATCCAACATGTCGATGCCTGCCCTCGCCGGGCGACTGCGCAACGGCGAGACGCTTTATTGCGGCTGGGTGACGATGCCCGAGCCGCTGGTTGCGGAAACCGTCGCGCGCTCGGGGTTCGATTGCGTCGTGCTCGACATGCAGCACGGCCTGCTCGACACCGGCTCGGTGATGACCGGCATCGGCGCGATCGCGCTGGCCGGCAAACCGGCGGTCGTGCGCATCGCGCTGGGCGATGACGCCACCGCCAGCCGGGTGCTCGACATGGGGGCCGAGGCGATCATTGCGCCGATGGTCAATTCGGTCGAGGAAGCGCGCGCGCTGGCTGCGGCCACCAAATATCCTCCGGTCGGTGAGCGCAGCTGGGGGCCGATGCGGGCAATGACCCTGGAAGGCATCGAGCAGCCGCTGCAATATCTGGAGAGCGCCAACCGTACCAGCATCACCTTTGCCATGATCGAGACGGTGCGCGCGCTCGACGCGCTGGACGCGATCCTGGCGGTGGACGGCATCGACGGCGTCTTTGTCGGTCCGTTCGATCTCTCGGTCTCGCTGTCCGCCGGGCGGCTGGCCGACCCGGCCGACATTTCCGTCGACGCCCCGATCAAGCACATCGCCGAGCGTGCCGCGGCGGCCGGCAAGGTTGCCGGCATCTATGCGCCGACGGCGGAGCGGGCGCGCACCTTCCGCGATTTCGGCTATCGCTTCATCGCCATCACCGCCGACCAGTCCTATCTGACCTACGGCGCTGCCGAACTGCTCCGCGCCGCGCGCGAGCCCTGACGAGCTGCGGCATCGATGGTGACGCGTTCTAGGCCGCGGCTTCGCCGAAGACGCGGTGGAAGATCGTGTCGACGTGCTTGAGGTGGTAGCCGAGGTCGAACAGCGCCTCGAGCTCCGATTGCGGAATTGCCTGAGCGACTTCCGGGTCTTTCTTCAACAAGGCGAGGAAGTCGCTGCCCTCCTGCCAGGCCCGCATGGCGTTGCGCTGGACCATGGCGTAGGCATCCTCGCGACTGACGCCCTTCTGGGTCAGTGCCAGCATGACGCGCTGCGAATGGACGAGGCCGCCGAGGCTGTCGAGATTGGCCTTCATGCGCTCCGGGTAGACGACCAGCTTGTCGACCACGCCGGCCAGGCGGTGAAGGGCGAAATCAAGCGTCACCGTCGCGTCGGGGCCGATCATGCGCTCGACCGAGGAGTGCGAGATGTCGCGCTCATGCCAGAGCGCCACGTCTTCCATCGCCGGCAGCGCCATGGAGCGGACCAGGCGGGCCAGTCCGGTCAGGTTTTCGGTCAGCACCGGGTTGCGCTTGTGCGGCATCGCCGAGGAGCCCTTCTGGCCCGGCGAGAAGAACTCCTCCGCCTCGCGCAATTCGCTGCGCTGCAGGTGGCGGATCTCGATCGCCAGATGCTCCACGGAGGAGGCGACCACGGCCAGCGTGGCGAAATACATGGCGTGGCGGTCGCGCGGGATCACCTGGGTGGAGACCGGTTCGGGGCGCATGCCCATGGCGTGGGCGACGTAATCCTCGACGCGCGGGTCGACATTGGCGAAGGTGCCGACGGCGCCCGACAGCGCCGCGGTGGCGACCTCCTCGCGGGCGGCGGAGAGGCGGCGGCGGGCGCGGGCGAACTCGGCATAGAAGGTGGCGAGCTTGACGCCGAATGTCGTCGGCTCGGCGTGGATGCCGTGGCTGCGGCCGATGGTGACGGTGTTCCTGTGCTCGAAGGCGCGGCGGCGCAGCGCCGTGAGAAGCTGGTCGATATCGGCGAGCAGCAGGTCGGCAGCGCGCATGAGCTGCACGTTGAAGCAGGTGTCGAGGATGTCCGACGAGGTCAGCCCCTGGTGGATGAAGCGCGCCTCCGGGCCGACGATTTCGGCCAGATGCGTGAGGAAGGCGATGACGTCGTGCTTGGTCTCGGCCTCGATGGCGTCGATGCGGGCGATGTCGAAGGTGGCGTCGCGCCCCTTGTTCCATACGGTCTCGGCCGCCGTCTTCGGCACCACGCCGATCTCGGCCATGGCGTCGAGGGCGTGGGCCTCGATCTCGAACCAGATGCGGAACTTGGTTTCGGGCGACCAGATCGCCGTCATGGCGGGGCGCGAATAGCGCGGAATCATCAGCCAGGGCCTGCCGTTGTCGGGGTTATGGCGCGGTCTAGCAGAGGGCGGCACGCTTCACAATCGAGCGGCGCGCCGGCTACTGCGGCAACGGCGCGGTGACTGCGAGAAAGCGGCGATCGGGCCCCTCGAAACCGACCGTGTACATGTCAAGGATGACGGCAAGCACCGGCTCGCCGCCGTCGGGATAATAGGTGAGCACGTCGGAAATGGCATAGCTCAGCGGGCAATGACGGCTCGGCGGGATCTGGGTGTCCTCGGCGAGCGTATGCGTGCCGCCCGCGGCAGTGGCGAGCGTCAGGCGGAAGCCGTGGAACGGCTGGCCCATGTCGGGGCAGTTGTCAGCCGGCAGGGCGAACTCGGTGAGCAGCAGATCGTAGGCGTCGCCCCCCAGCGGCATGATGATGCGCGGCAGGAAGGTGACCCGATGCGAATCGGCGGAGAGCTCGGTCGGCGGATTGCTGGCCACCAGATTGCCGGGGACGCCGACCCGGCGGGCCTTGAGGATCGGCCGTGCCTTGCTGCGCGCCGCGGCGCGCGTCTTGTCGAGGGGCGCCAGTTCGGTGCGGGTGAGAACGTGGATCGGCGTGCCGGCCACCCAGCTGTCGTCGCTGGTGTCGATCACGTAGATGCTGGAATAGGGGAAGCCGGAGCCGTCCTGCACGCCGTATTCCTCGAAGGCGAAGGTGCCCCCGTCGGGGGAGAAGCCGAGGATTTCGCGGTCGGCATAGTCGCCGGCCAGAGCTGCGCCGCAGGTCAGCGCGGTTGCGACAAGGGCGCCGGCGAGGGAGCCTGCTGCGTGCATGGCTACACCGCGATGCTTTCGGCGGCGCGCCTCAGCGCTGCGATGTTACCCGCGTAGGCGCCGGCGCCACCTTCGAAGATCGCCGAGCCGGCGACCAGAACGTCGGCGCCGGCCTCGGCGATGGCGCGCGCATTGGCCGGGGTGACGCCGCCGTCGACTTCGATGGCGATGTCGCGGCCGCCGATCATGGCGCGGATCTCGGCGATCTTGGCGAGCGATTCCGGGATGAAGGACTGGCCGCCGAAACCGGGATTGACGCTCATCACCAGAACGAGGTCGACGAGATCGAGGACATAGGCGAGCGCGCTTGCCGGCGTGCCCGGGTTGAGCGTCACGCCGGGCTTCTTGCCGAGCGCGCGGATGGTCTGCAGCGAGCGATGGATATGCGCTCCGGCCTCGACATGGACGGTCATGCGGTCGGCGCCGGCCTCGGCGAAGGCGGCGAGGTAGGGATCGGCCGGCGCGATCATCAGGTGGACGTCGAGCGGTTTTGGCGTGTGCGGCCGGATCGCCTTCACCACGCCCGGCCCGATGGTGAGGTTGGGGACGAAGTGGCCGTCCATCACGTCGACATGAATCCAGTCGGCGCCGGCCGCGTCGACCGCGACGACTTCCTCGCCGAGGCTGGCGAAATCAGCCGACAATATCGAAGGCGCGATCAGAACTCGGCGATCCATGGGATCGGCGGTATCATGCAAGCCGGCCGGGCGCAATCACATGGGCGGCGGAGTCCCCTGCAACGACTGGATGCGGACCGCGCCCGGCGGGACGGATGTCGGCAGTCGGGGAATTGCAAGCGCCGCCGCAAACGGGAGAAACACCATGAGTCAGGAATTCTTCTGGCTGGCGCTGACGGTTGCGCTGACCGGGCTCGCCTGGGTGCCGTACATCCTCGATCGCGTCGCCACACGCGGGCTGATGGGTGCCTTCGCCAATCCCAGCCCCAAATTGCCGCAGCAGTCGGATTGGGCCGAACGCATGAAAGCCGCGCATTACAACGCCGTCGAGAACCTGGTGGTGTTCGCGCCGCTGATCCTGATGCTGCATGCGCTCAACATCTCGACCGCGGCAACGGTGGCGGCGGCGGCAATCTATTTCTGGGCGCGGCTCGTCCACCTCGTGGTCTACACGATGGGCATGCCGGTCGTGCGCACGCTCGCGTTTGCGGTCGGCTTTCTCGCCCAGGCGGTGCTGTTCCTTGCCGTGTTCGGGGTGATGTGAGAATTTTCGCGATCGCATTAATCGTCCGCTAACCATGTGCGGTCATAGTCATCCTCGCGGATAGGTACTGCGTACCGCACTGGTTTCACCGCCCCGGCCCATAATGGCCGGGGCGGTATTGTTTTGCGCGCCAGTATAGCCGCAATTTCTACTTCAAGTAGTGTTCGGGACTATTTCAAGCGATGCCTGTGCGGCGTTCAGCCGAACGTCGTATGCCAGGTGGGCAGCAGGTCGCCCGGCGCCGGTGTCGCCTCGTAGATTGCCCGGGCGATGGCGCGGGCCATGCACGCCGCGCCGGCGGCGCCGATCGGGATCATGTCGGCAGTTGCGCTCGCCCGTCCGGTCGCCAGGGCAAAGACGATGTCGCCGTCCATCGGCGTGTGCGACGGCCACAGCGCACGGGCGAAACCGTCATGGGTCATGACGGCGAGCCGCTTGGCCTCCGCCTTGGTCAGCCGTGCGTCGGTGGCGACGACGGCTATCGTCGTGCTCGCCGGTTCGCTCTGACCCTTGTAACGCAGCGCGGTGGCCTCGGCCGGGAAGGCCGGGGCAGGGCCGAGGCCGCCGAACTCGCCGCCCTGCTCGAAGGGTGCTGCCCAGAAATGCGCGGTGTCGCCGACGGTCGTCTGGCCGAGCGCATTGACCGCCACCAGCGCGGCAACCGTGACGCCGTTGTCGAGGCGCATGGAGGCCGAGCCGAGGCCGCCCTTGAGGTTGACCGTGGTCGCCCCGGTGCCAGCGCCGACGCTGCCGAGAGCGAAGTCCTGCGACGCCGCGGCGAGCGCCGCGCGGCCGAGCGCCGGGTAGGGCGAGACGGCACCCCAATCCTTGTCGCCGCCGTTGAGAAGATCGAAGAGGATGGCGGCCGGAACGATGGGCACCCGGGCCGGGCCGATGGCGACGCCGCGACCGGCCTCGGCGAGGCCGCTCATGACGCCGCTGGCCGATTCCAGGCCGAAGGCGGAACCGCCGGAGAGCACCACGGCATCGACGGTGGCGATCGTCTGCTCGGGGGCGAGGAGATCGGTGTCGCGCGTGCCCGGCGCGCCACCCATGACATGCCCAGAGGCGATCGCCGGTTCATCGCAGAGCACCACCGTGACACCCGACTTGAGGCGGGCGTCGTCGGCATTGCCGACACGGAGACCGCGAACATCGGTGAGGAGGTTCTTCACGGGTGTCCCCGGGGGTCAGCTGCCGGCGGCGCCGAGGCGGCCGTTGCGCCACTCGTAGAGGACGAAGCCGGGCAGCGACATGTCGCCCTTGGCGTCGAAAGTGAGATCGCCGATCACGGTGGTGAAGCGATTGCTGTCCATCGCCTTGACGACGGCGCCGAACGCGTCCGTGCCGGCCGTCTTCGCGGCGGCGGCCCAGACCTGCACGGCGGCATAGCTCGGCAGGACATAGCCTTCCGGTTCTATTCCGCGGGCGCGAAACGCCGCCACGACATTTGCGGCGGCGGGATTCTGGCGGGCGTCGGGCGTGAAGGTGACCAGGGTGCCGTCCGCTGCATCGCCGGCGGCGTCGCGGTATTCTTTGGTCACCAGGGCATCGGGGCCGACGATCAGCGTATCGAGCCCCATGGCGCGGACCTGGCGCGCGATCAGCCCCGCCTCGGCGGCGGAGCCGCCGATGTAGAGCACGCCGATATTGGCTGCTCCGACGTGCTCCGCCAGGCTGGTGAAGTCGCGCTGGCCGGGGTCGTATTCCTCGGTGAAGGTTTCGCGCTTTC
The DNA here is from genome assembly GCA_963743015.1 of uncultured Alphaproteobacteria bacterium. Lineage (GTDB taxonomy): Bacteria > Pseudomonadota > Alphaproteobacteria > Rhizobiales > Kaistiaceae > CAVSRC01. Next base: position 28,314 of record CAVUOD010000020.1, on the reverse strand, counting down.
CGGCGGCGTTCATGGCGCGCCGGGTGGCGTCGGCCAGCCCCTTGCCGTAGGGGCTCTTGTCGTCGACGAGGGCGACCGCCTTGTCGGGGAAGCGCCGGGCGATTGCCTGGCCGGCGACAAGGCCCTGCTGGTCGTCACGGCCGGCCAGCCGGTAGATGCCGGCGCCGGGGCGCTTGTCGGTGTAGTCCGGCCAGGTGGTGCCCGGCGAAATCTCGACGATATGGTTGGCCACATAGACCGAGGCCGCGGCCAGCGATGCGCCCAGGCAGAGATGGCCGACGACCATGACGGCGCCCTTGCCGGCGAGCTGGTTGGCGACGGCATCGGCAGTCTTGGGATCGCACTTGTCGTCCATCGCCTGCAGCGCCAGCGGTGTGCCGTTGACGCCGCCGGCGGCGTTGATGTCGGCGACGGCCTGGGCGGCGCCGTCACGCATCTCGTCGCCGAAGACGGCGAAACTGCCCGCCATCGGGCCGGCGACGCCGATGATGGTGTCGGCCTGGGCGGCGCCGGCGGCAGCAAGACCGGCGGCGGCGATCAGGCAGGCGGCAAAGCGGGCACGAGCGGACACGGTCAGCGGCTCCACGGGGCAGATCGGTGCCCGCCAAACTGCAACCGCAACATCCGGAAGGCAAACAAAAACCCCGGCGTTGCCGCCGGGGTTTTCGCACCGCACAAGACGGCGGTGAATGCGAAAGACTACATTTGCAGGTAGTCGTACTTGCCGTCCTTCCACTCGTAGACGACGTAGCCGGGCAGCGTGACGTCACCCTTCTTGTCGAAGTTGAGCTTGCCAAGGACCGTGTTGAAGGTCGTCTTGTACATCTCGGCGGTGACCTTGTCGAAGTCGGTCGTGCCGGCGGCCTTGACCGCGTCGGCCCAGATCATCACGGCGGCATAGGTGTAGAGCGAATAGCCCTCGGCCGTGCGGCCGGCAGCCTGCAGCTCGTCGACGATCGGCTTGGCTTCCGGGTTCTTGCGCGGATCCGGCGAGAAGGTCATGTAGGTGCCGTTGCCGGCGTCGCCGGTGATCTGCCAGTACTCGTCGGTCACCAGCGCGTCGCCGGAGACCAGGACGGTCTTCATGCCCTGCTGCACCATCTGGCGCTTAATCAGGCCGGCCTCGGTGTGGTAGCCGCCAACATAGAGCACATCGATGTTGTTGGCCTTCAGCTTCGAGACCAGAGCACTGTAGTCCTTTTCACCGGCATTGTAGGACTCGTCGAGGACCTCCTTCTTGCCCGCCTCGTTCATGAACTTGCGGGTCTGGTCGGCAAGGCCCTTACCGTAGGTGCTCTTGTCGTCGATGATCGCGATGTTCTTGTCCTTGAAGTGCGAAGCAAGGAACTGGCCGGCGACCAGGCCCTGCTGGTCGTCACGGCCGCAGACGCGGAACGTGCCGGGGCCGGGACGCTGGTCGGTATAAGCCGGGTTGGTCGATGCCGGCGAGATCTGGACGACATTGCCGTCCGAATAGACCGACGAGGCCGGGATCGACGAGCCGGAGCAGAAGTGCCCGGCAACGAAGAGCACGCCCTTGGCGACGAGCTGGTTGGCGACGGCCACCGCCTGCTTCGGATCGCAAGCATCGTCGCCCACTTCGAGAGCGACCTTCTGGCCGAGAATGCCGCCCGCCTTGTTCAGGTCCGCGACGGCCTGTTCGGCGCCGGCCTTGAGCTGCGCACCGAACGTGGCGTACTGGCCGGTGATCGGCCCGACGGTTGCGATGGTGATGTCGGCGCGAGCAACACCGGCCATTGCCAAGGTGAATGACAGGGCAATTCCAGCCTTCAACAATTTCCTCATACTTTGGTCCCCTCTGTACTTGGTGCCCAAAAAAAGCACCGTGCCTTTAGCGGGGTCACTCCCCACTAAATCCAAATTATCCTAGTTCAAACTATCCCGCCACCGCCGAAACGGCGCGGATTTCAAGGGCTTTTTGCGTCACACACCCTCCGCCGCGCCATCTCCGGAAGGAGACTGGCGGCGCCAGGCAAGGGGCCCGGCCCGCCGGTACAGCCAGCTGTACTGGCTGATCATCTGGCCGACGCGCGTGATGCGGTGGCCGAGTACCGCCAATACGCCAAGAATAACCACATCGACGAGGAAGTAGTGAAGAGACAGAAGTGTGCCGTGGAACAGCGCATAGTGGATGAAGCGCACCGCGGCCGTCAGAAGAAACGTATAGACGATCAGGGACGACAAGGGCGCCCAAATGAAAGCAGTGGCGCGGCCGACGAGATAGGCGGCGCCGCCGCCGAGAAATACGGTGACCAGCAGAAAATCGATGATGTTGGTCTGGTAGATGATGCCCATACTGGTTTCCCCGGCGCTAGTGGTGGCCGCCTTCGAGATAGGCCCGGCGCACTTCCTCGCGGGCCAGCAGTTCCTTGCCCGTGCCGGTCAGCGAAATCTCGCCGTTGACCATGACGTAGCCGCGATGGGCCAGGCGCAGTGCGTGATAGGCGTTCTGCTCGACGAGGAAGACGGTCAGCCCGTCGCGCTCGTTGAGATCTTTCAGCACGCCGAAGATCTGGCGCACGATCATCGGCGCCAGGCCGAGCGACGGCTCGTCGAGGAGCAGCAGGCGTGGCCGGCTCATCAGCGCCCGGGCGATCGCCAGCATCTGCTGTTCGCCGCCCGACAGCGTGCCACCGCGCTGGCCGGCGCGCTGCTCGAGCACCGGAAAGATCTCGTAGACGCGCGCCAGGTCCTCGTCGAAATGCTCGAGGCCGGTGGCGACGGCGCCCATCTGCAGGTTTTCAAACACGGTCATTCGCGGAAAGATGTGGCGCCCCTCGGGTGCCTGCGCGATGGCCATGCGCATGATCTCATGGGTCGGCCGCTCGGTGATGTCGATGCCGTCGAAGACGATCTCGCCCGAGCGCGCCCGCGGACTGCCGCAGATGGTCATCATCAGCGTCGATTTGCCGGCGCCGTTGGCTCCGATCAGCGTGACGATCTCGCCTTCGTTGACCGCGACGTCGACACCGCGCAGCGCAACGATGTTGCCATAATAGGTGGTCACGCCGCGAACCGAGAGCAGAGGCTCGCTCATAGCGAGACCTCCGCCTCGACCAGGTCGATTTCTTCGTCCTCGACGCCGAGATAGGCGGCGATGACCTTGGGATCGTTGCGGACGAAATCGGCGCTGCCGTCGGAAATCTTGACCCCGTAGTCGAGCACGATGATGTGGTCCGAGATCTCCATGACGACGCCCATGTCGTGCTCGATGAGCAGGATGGAGATGTCGTGCTTGTCGCGGATGAAGCGCAGGAGCTGGTTGAGTTCGGCGGACTCGCGCGGGTTGAGGCCGGCTGCGGGCTCGTCGAGACAGAGGAGCAGCGGATCGGTGCACATGGCGCGGACGATCTCCAGCCGGCGCTGGGCGCCATAGGGCAGGCTGGCGGCCGGGTCGTCGGCGCGCTCAATGAGATTGACCTGCTCCAGCCAGTAGGTGGCCTTTTCAATCGCCTCGCGATGGCCGGTGCGATAGGACGACAGCCCGAGAATGCCGGCGATCGAGTAGCCCGAGGCGAGCATCAGCTTGTTGTGCTGGGCCACCATGAGGTTCTCCAGAACCGTCATGCCGCCAAACAGGCGGATGTTCTGGAAGGTGCGGGCGACGCGCGCATGCTTGGCGATCTCGTTCTCGGGCATGCGCTCGAGCAGGTAGAGGCCCTTGGCGCCGCCGGACCACGTCCCGTGTTCGGTTGCCGCGGTGACGCCGGCGAACGTGCCGGGAGTGTGGGCCAGAGCGATGCGGCCCTCGGTCGGCTTGTAGAAGCCGGTGATGCAATTGAAGACGGTCGTCTTGCCGGCCCCGTTGGGACCGATCAGGGCCGTGATATCGGCGCGGCCGACGGAGAAGGACAGGTCGTTCACCGCGACGAGGCCGCCGAAGCGCATCATCAGATGCTCGACCGTCAGGATGGGATCAGTCTGCCAGCGGCTCATCCGTGACCTTCTCCCACCAATGCGCCCGACACCGCCTTGCTTGTCTTGAGGAAGACCGTCGGTTTTCGAGTCGAGACCAGGCCGCGCGGTCGCCAGACCATGATCGCCACCATGAGCACGCCGAAGATCAGCAAGCGGTACTGGCTGGGATCGAAATCGGGGCCGAAGACCGCTTTCAGGAAGGTGAGGTTGCGCAGCATCTCGATGCCGCCGATCATCACCACCGCGGCCACCGCGACGCCGATCTGGCTGCCGAGGCCACCGAGGACGACGATCGCCAGGATGGTCGCCAACTCCATGAAGTTGAAGCTCTCCGGCGAGATGAAGCCCTGACGGGTGGCGAAGAACGAACCGGCGAAGCCGCCGAACATCGCGCCCATGGCGAAGGCGGTGAGCTTGGTGTTGGTGGTGTTGATGCCCAGCGAACGGCAGGCGATCTCGTCCTCACGCAGCGCCTCCCAGGCGCGGCCGACCGGCAGCCGGCGTATCCTCAACGTCACGAAATTGGTTATCAGGGCGAGTACCAGGATCAGATAATAGAGGAAAATGATCCTGTGGGTGGGCGAGTAGTGAAGCCCGAAGAATGCGGCGAAGCCGTTGTCGCCGCGGGTGAAGGTGAGCCCGAAAAAGCTCGGTCGCGGGACGTGGTTGATACCATCCGGACCGTGGGTGAAGGAGTACCAGTTGATCAGGACCAGGCGGATGATCTCGCCGAAGGCGAGCGTTACGATGGCGAGATAGTCGCCGCGCAGCCTCAGCACCGGGAAGCCGAGGATCAGGCCCCAGCAGGCGGCGAGAATGCCGGCCAGCGGCAGGCAGATCCAGAACGACCAGCCGAAATGTTCGGCAAGCAGCGCGTAGGAATAGGCGCCCACCGCATAGAAGGCGACGTAGCCGAGGTCGAGCAGGCCGGCAAGGCCGACGACGATGTTGAGACCCCAGCCGAGCATGACATAGGTCAGGATCAGCGTGCCGAGGTCGAGGATGTAGCGGGCCTGACCCGGGTAGTAGACGATCGTGAAGATCGGAATGGCGACGGCGGCGAACAGGAACAGCCCCGCCGAGATGACGCCGACATTGGGGATGGACGGCACCGCAGAGGCAAGGCTCGAGCCCAGGCCCTGGAAGAGGGGATGCTCCGCCTTCCAGACGAACAGGTTGAGCAGCAGGCGGCCGAAGAAGACGATGCCGACGAGAACGGCGACCGTCGTCCAGTGCTGGGAGAGGCCGAGGTTGCTGCTGGCGCCGACTGCTTCGGTGCGCAGGCCGACCGTCGGGGCGGCGAGAGCAAAGGTGATGAGCGCTGCAAGGAAGGAATCCTTCAGCGACCTTGCCACGAGGTGATTTCGCCTCGGCGTTTCGGCAGCCGGCGGCTCGCCTTGATAGGCCTGCCGGCGCGCCTCTTCCTGGATTTCTGCACCCTCGGGGGTGATGTCGGAGGTCGGCTCGCGGGATGGGCTGGCCACCATGTCAAACCTTCTCCACTTCCGGCCGGCCCATCAATCCTGAAGGCAGGAAGATGAGCGTGATGGCGAGGATCGAGAAGGCCGCGACGTCCTTGTATTCGACCGAGAAATAGGCCGACCAGAAGGTCTCGATGAGACCGATGAGCAGGCCGCCGAGCATGGCGCCGGGCAGCGAGCCGATGCCGCCGAGAACGGCGGCGGTGAAGGCTTTGATGCCGGCGTTGAAGCCGATGTAGAAGTCGATCACCCCGTAATAGAGGAGGAACATCATGCCGGCGACGGCGGCCAGCGCCGCGCCGAGGACGAAGGTGATCGAGATGGTGCGGTCGACGTTGACGCCGAGCAGCGCTGCCATCCGGGCGTCCTGTTCGCAGGCGCGCTGGGCGCGACCGAGCGCGGTGCGTGCAATCAACAGAGAGAAGACCGCCATCAGGATCACCGTGGTGACGATGATGATGATCTGGATGTTGGAGAGCTGGACGACGAAGTCGCCTGTCTTCATGATCGCGTAGCCGCCGGTGATGAGGGGCGGCAGCGGTTTCACCCGGGCACCCTGGACGACCTGGATGTAGTTCTCCAGGACGATCGACATGCCGATGGCGGTGATCAGCGGCGCCAGCCGGAACGATCCGCGCAACGGCCGATAGGCGACGCGCTCGACCGCCCAGCCCCACACGGCGGTCAGCGCCATGGCCACGGCGAGGACGACGATCAGCGCCGCCAGCAGCACCAGCACCGGCATTCCGGCGGTGGCGCCGAGGATAATGAGGGTGATCAATGCGATGAACGCCCCGACCATGAAGATGTCGCCGTGGGCGAAGTTGATCATTCCGATGATGCCGTAGACCATCGTGTAACCGATGGCGATCAGGCCGTAGATCGAGCCGAGCGTCAGCCCGTTGATCAGCTGCTGGACAAAATACTCCATATGGCCCCTGGGTCCCCTTCGGCTGCGACCAGGAGGTCGTGCCGGCTTCTCTTGACCAATTATCATCTTGGCTTAGCTGTCTTGCCAAGACAACAGGCCTGGATCGCGGTCCGTAACCTTGCAGGATTCGCGCCGTTTCGCCCGTTCGATACAACCAGGCCGAGATCGGCCGACAATATGACGCAGCCTTGCCGTTACGCCGGTTGGCGACGGCGCTTGTGATCCGGCTGGCGCACCGGTTGCCTATCGTTTGCACACCAGCGACGCTCGGTCGCTGCTTGCGGCCGGGCTGTAACTCCGCCGCAAAATCAGTAATGTCATGGCGACGGGCGCTGCTCAGGCGTTCCGAAAAGTGCCGGGTATTCCTTCGATCTTCGGGCAGGGCCGAGGCGACCGGGAAACCGGATAGGAGGTGACTATGCGTAAACTCAGCATTGCGCTGGCCTCGGCCGTGGCCGTGGCCGCGCTGGGAACTGCGTCGGCGTCCGCCGACGATATCAATATCGGGGTGCTGCTCGGCTTCAGCGGGCCGCTCGAGGCCCTGGCGCCGCCGATCGCGGCTGGTGCTGAACTGGCCATCCAGAACATCGATGAACAGGGCGGCACGAAGGACGGCAAACTGGTGGCGGTGCGTGACGACAGCACCTGCGCCGACGCAACGGCTGCGGCCAACGCGGCCGACCGGCTGATCAACAGCAAGCACGTGCTCGCCATCATGGGGGCGATGTGCAGTGGTGCGACGATTTCGGCAGCCAACACCGCGGCGATTCCGACCAATACCGTGATGATTTCGCCTTCGTCGACGGCACCGGCACTGACCACGCTGGACGACCACGACCTGGTCTTCCGCACGGCTCCGTCGGATGCCTATCAGGGCGAAGTGCTGGCGCGTCTGCTGATGTCCAAGGGTATCAAGGACGTCGCCGTCGCCTACGTCAACAACGACTATGGCAAGGGACTGGCGGACACGTTCACCGCGGCCTTCAAGGCCGACGGCGGCACGGTGGCGGCGGTGGCGCCCCATGAAGAAGGCAAGGCCGACTATCGCGCCGAGCTCGGGACCCTGGCGTCGTCCGGCGCCCAGACCCTGGTCCTGCTCGCCTATGCCCAGGGTTCGGGCCAGACCATGCTCCGCCAGGCGCTCGAGAGTGGCGATTTCACCACCTTCGTCGGTGCCGACGGCATGATCTCCGACGACCTGTTCAAGGGCATGGATGCCAAGGCGCTTGACGGCATGATCGGCACCAAGCCGGGCACGGCGGACGTCCCCGGCGCCAAGGTGTTCAAGGACCTGGCGACGAAGGCCGGCCTCGATCCGACCAAGATCTACGGGCCGGAAGCCTATGACGCTGCCTTCCTGCTGGGGCTTGCCATCGAGAAGAACGGCGCCAAGCGCGACGGTCTGTCCAAGGCCCTGCGCGAAGTGGCAACGCCCCCGGGCGAAGTGATCCTGCCCGGCGAGTGGAAGAAGGCCAAGGACATCATCGATGCCGGCGGCGACGTGAACTACGAAGGCGCCACCGGTCCTGTCGATTTCGACAAGGCTGGCGACGTTGCCGGCTACATCCTTGAAGAAGTCGTCAAGGACGGCCATTGGGTCGAAGTGGGCCCGGCGAAGTAAGAGCCGGCACGCGCAAGACGAGAAACAGTGGGGCCCGGGAGCGATCCCGGGCCCCTTCTTCGTATGGTCTTGCCTACGACGTTTCGTGCTTGCGAATGCGCTCGGGGATCAGGCCGCGCGGCGCATAGCGCAGCGCCAGAACGATGACGAGCCCGAGGATGAACACGCGCATCTGCAGGGCGCGCGAGTCGAGATCGGGGATGCCGGAGAAGCCGAGCGCCTGGATGCCGGCGTCGAGCCAGCGGAAGACGAGCAGGGAAATCGGCGCCGACATGTTCCACGCGATGATGATCAGCACGCCACCGAACAGGGCACCGAGATTGTTGCCGGCGCCGCCGACGATGACCATCACCCAGACGATGAAGGTGTGGTTGATGGGCTGGTAGCCGCCGGGATCGTAGATCTGCACATAGGTCGTCATCAGGGCGCCGCCGATGCCGATCAGCACGGCGCCGAACACGAACAGTTCGATCTGGCGGGACTTGACGTTCTTGCCCATCGCCTCGGCGGCGACGTCGCTGTCGCGGATGGCACGCATCATGCGGCCCCAGGCGCCGCCATAGGCGCGCTGCAGCAGGAAGAAGATGATGGCGGTGACGGCGATGACCACCGCCAGGAACAGCGAGCGCGAGGTGATCAAGGCGAGGGTCTTGTCGCTGACACCGGTCTCGAGCGCGGTGGGGACCGGCCAGGGCAGCGGCGACACGGTCAGCGTGCCGCGCGTCAGCCAGTCCATGTTCTTGAGGAAGGCGCGGATGATCTCGGAGATGCCGATGGTGGCGATGGCCAGGTAGTCGGTCTTCAAACCGAGGCACACCTTGCCGATCAGCCAGGCGATGACGCCGGCGAAAAGGCCGCCGACCAGCCAGGACAGCTCGATCGGCAGACCAAGTCCGCCAATGAACCCCGCCTTGTCCTCGATATAGGTGGCCGCCGGGTCGATCTGCGTGCGGTAGCCGATATAGGCGATCAGCCAGGCGAGGATCACCAGGGCCGACTTGAGCTTGCCGGTGATGCCGAAGCGGTGCGCCTTGTGCGCGGCGACGACGATGGCGGCGCCGATGACGGCGGCGAGGGCGGCGCGGCCGAGCAGGGCAGGGCCATCCGAATTCCAGAAGTCCATGTTGAGCGGATAGGAGGTCGCCACGACGGCATAGCCGCCGAGCATGAGGAAGCCCATGACGGCGAAATTGAACTGGCCGCCATAACCCCAATGGATGTTGAGGCCGAGGGCGACCAGCGCATAGGTGACCGCGCTGACCAGAAGCTGAAGGGTGGTGGCAGGCCCCTGATAGAGGAAGACCGCCAGGATGACGAGGCCGAGGCCGGCGAGGAGCAGCCCGTCGCGCAGATTGGCCGAAAGTTTCACGTTCCCGCTCCCCGGAAGATGCCGGTCGGGCGGACCAGCAGGACGACGACGAGGATGCCGAAGGCCACGGTCAGCTTGTAGTCCGTGGAGACCAGCGACAGGTCGGCGGGCAGCGTCCATCCGGGCGGCAGCAGGCCCTGGAAGGGACGCAGCACGGTGCTCCAGTTGAAGACGGCCAGCGTCTCGGCGAAGCCGACCAGGAAGCCGCCGGCGATGGCGCCATAGGGCTGTCCGAGACCGCCGACGACGGAGGCGGCGAAGATCGGCAGGATGATGTTGAAGGCGAGGTCGGGCTTGAGGCTGACATCCAGCGCCAGCATGGTGCCGGCAAGGCAGGCGAGCCCGCCGGCGATGATCCAGGTGGCGCGGATGACCTCGCGCGTATTGATGCCGCTGACCTGGGCGAGATTGGGATTGTCGGCCATGGCGCGCATGCCCTTGCCGAGCCGCGAGCGGGTCAGGAACAGGTGCAGGGCGATCACCACAACGACGGTCACCGCGATCAGCAGGACCTGCGGCTCGGACACCACGATCGGCCGGGTGGCGCCGCCGATCCCGACATCGAAGCGCAGCATGTGCTTGGCCTCGCCGATGAAGAAGGTGCGGTTCTCGACGCCGAAGAACAGGCGGATCAGGCCCTGCAGCATCAGGGTCACGCCGATCGACGCGATGAGCAGGGTTACCGGCTTGGCGCCGCGTTGCCTCAGCGGATGATAGAACACCCGGTCGATGCCGAGCGCGATGATGGCGGTGATCGGCATGGCGAGCGGCAGCACGATGAAGCCGAGCGGCCAGAAGGTGTGGAAGCCCATCGCGGCGATCATCGCCGCAAGCGCGTAGGCGACGAAGGCGCCCATGGTCATCATGTCGCCATGGGCGAAATGGGCGAAGCGCAGGATGCCGTAGATCAGCGTCACGCCGATAGCGCCCAGCGCATAGACGCTGCCGAGCACCGTGCCGTTCACCAGCACCTTGTTGGCAAAGAAGATGAATTCGTTCACCGCCGTCCCTTCATCCGCCGAGAAAGCTCCGCGCCACATCGGGATCGTCGATCAGCTCCTGGCCGGTGCCGGTGAAACGGTTGCGCCCGTTGGCGATGACGAAGCCCTTGGTGGCGAAGGCGAGTGCGTGACGCGCGTTCTGCTCGACCATCAGAATCGCGACGCCGTTGGCATTGACCTTCTGGACGTGCTCGAAGACCTGGATTGTGTGGATCGGGCTGAGCCCCGCCGAGGGCTCGTCGAGCAGCAGCAGCTTCGGCTGGCTCATCAGGGCCCGGCCCATCGCCACCATCTGGCGCTGGCCGCCGGACAGCTCGCCCGCCCGCTGGCGCCGCTTTTCCTTCAGCGCCGGGAACATGGCGTAGATCGACTGCATGGTCGAACTGTAGTCGTCGCGCCGGATATAGGCCCCCATCTCCAGGTTTTCCTCGACGCTCATCGAGGTGAAGACGTTGAACTCCTGCGGCACGAAACCGAGGCCCATGGGTACCAGCCGGTCGGGCTCGGCGTTGGTGATGGTGTTGCCCTGGAAGACGATGGTGCCCTTGCTGGAGCGCACCAGGCCGAAGATCGCCTTGAGGATGGTCGACTTGCCGGCACCGTTGGGGCCGACGATCACCGCGATGTCGCTCTGCTCGATGGCGATGTCGACGCCGTTGAGGATCGGCGCGCCGCCATAGCCGGCTTCCAGTCCGCTGATCTCGATGACGTTCATCCTGAAATCTCCACCGGCGAGCCGAAATAGGCGTCGATGATCTCCGGCATTGCCCGGATCTCTTCCATCGGCCCTTCGGCGATCACCTTGCCCTCGGCCATGACGATGACCGGATCGCAGAGCTGACTGATCAGGTCCATGTCGTGTTCGATGACGAAGAAGGTGTAGCCGAGCTCCCGGTTCATGCGCTGGATGTTGCCGGCGAGATCCTTGAGGAGCGTCCGGTTGACGCCGGCGGCAACCTCGTCGAGCAGCACCGCCTTGGCGTCGACCATCATCGTGCGGCCGAGTTCGAGCAGCTTCTTCTGGCCGCCGGACAGGTTGCCGGCAAGTTCGTTGCGCACCGCGTTGAGTCCGAGGAAATCGATCACCTCGCTGGCCTTCTGGCGCACTTCCGTCTCCACCCGGCGCACGGCGCCCGGCTTGAGCCAGACATCGAGCAGGGTCTCACCCGGCTGTCCGGTGGGGACCATCATCAGGTTCTCGGTGGTCGTCAGGTTGGAGAATTCGCGGGCGATCTGGAAGGTGCGCAGCAGGCCGCGGTGAAACAGATCGTGCGGCGGCATGCCGGCCACGTCCTCGCCGTCGAAGATGATGCGTCCGCTATCGGGCACGAGCGTGCCGGCGATGGTGTCGAACAGCGTCGTCTTGCCGGCGCCGTTGGGGCCGATAAGGCCGGTCACCGATCCACGGGCGACGCTCAGCGAACAGCCGGTCACCGCCTGTACGCCGCCAAACGACTTGGTGACGGCCACGGCTTCGATGAGCACATCGGATGCCATGTCTGCGCCCACTGTCGCCAGCCCAATATCTGGTGGCGCCTCTGACATACGCTGGGCCTGAACTCCCCGTTGCCCTCTTGGCTTGGCTTAGCAAGGCGGCGCCGGCATGACAACTGCGCGGTCGTGCCCGCGCCCCCGGGCCTTGTCCATTCTGATAGACCGATTGCGACGGCGCGATCTTGCGCAGGATCAAGCCGGCTGGCGCGTCCGGTCGGCCATGACCGCCGTGGAGCTGAAACGCTCCCGTCCGTCCTGCCGGCAAGATCTCTAGCTTCCGGCCGGCGCCTCGGGTGGCGGGTCGGCCAGGGGCCCCGGTTCGCTGGCGCGCGGATCGAGAACGGCGCTTTCCGGCGTCACCGTCTTGGGCAAGGGCAGGCCCTGGAAGGTCTCGCGCGCGGCGATGTTGGGTGGCGCGCGCTTGGTCATGCGGAACAGGGCGTAGGCGACGACCGCCGCATGGACGGTGGCGGTGAAGGCGAACAGCGCCTCCGGGATCCAGTGCTGCATGGCATAGGCGGCCGCCGCCGGGCCGATCATGGTGCCGAAGCCGTAGAGCAGCAGGAGACCGCTGGCGATCTTCACGAAATCGTCGGCGCCGGCGAAGTCGTTGGCGTGGGCGACGGAGAGCGCATACATCGGATAGGCCATGGCGCCGTAGACGGCGACGAGGCCGGTGATCAGCATGGCGTCACGCGGGCGCAGCGACACGATGGCGACGCCGACCGCCACCGCCCCGATGCCGACGGCGACGAGCACGCGGCGGCGGTCCATGCGGTCGGAGAGCCAGCCCAGCGGAAACTGGATGAGCGAGCCGCCGAGCAGCGCACCGGCGGTGAGGATGGCCACCTCGCGGACGGGTAGGCCGATTTGCCGGGCGTAGACCGGACCGAGCGTGCCGAAGGCGCCGTTGGTGAGGCCGATCAGGAAGCAGACGACCACCGACACCGGCGACAGGGCATAGAGGCGGGCGATGTCGAAGCGCGTCGTCTTCAGCGGTTGCGGCGTGGCGGCGGTGGACAGCGCGGTCGGCAGGATGGCGAGGCAGTAGAAGATCGCGCCGAGGACGAAATAGAAGAAGTCGCTGGGCGGGCTGATGGCGAGCATCAGCTGGCCCGCCGTCGAGGCGGCGAAGCTCACCATCTGGTAGACGGAGAAGATGGTGCCGCGGTTCTCGCGCGAGGCGCGCTCGTTGAGCCAGCTCTCGACGATCATCGAGGCACCGGCAAAGGTGAAGCCGGAAACGGCGCGCAGCAGGATCCAGGCAAGCGGCGTGATGATCAGCAGATTGAGCAGGATGGTGACCGCCGCAACCGAGGCGAGCGCGCCATAGGCGCGGATATGGCCGACGCGGCGCACGACGCGGGGGATCAGGATGCAGCCGGCGACGAAGCCGGTCGCCCAGCCGGTGCCGAGCAGGCCGAGTTCGGTGGTGGAGAAGCCCTCCATGGTGCCGCGCACGGCGAGCAGCAGCCCGTGCATGGAGCCGGCAAGCACGAGGAAGGCCGAACCGAGGAGAAGTGAGGTGACGGCGACGAGCTGAGGAGCCATTTGACCGGCGGCGGCGAGGAATCGAAGTTCACCTTGTCGGCCGGCGCGCCGGCGATTTCAAGGCTGCCGTCCGGTTGTGCCCCTACATGATCCCGGTCCGGGCGAAGACCGCTTCGGTGGTCTGGCCGGCTTCGATCATGGCGCGGACGTCTTTTTCTCCCGCAACCTTGGCGAGTGCGGCCTGGACGATGTCGCTGGCATCGGCTGAGGGAATGATCAGCACGCCGTCGATATCGCCGGCGACGATGTCGCCCGGTGCGACGCGCACGCCGTTGCTCATGGTGAGGGGCGCGCGGAAATCGGCGACGCGCCCGCGGCCGCGCTGGTCCTGGGCATAGCCGCCGCGCGAGAAGACGGGGAAGCCGAGACGCAGGATCTCGCGCGTGTCGCGATGAAAGCCGTCGAACACGCCACCGGCGCTGCCGAGCGCCCTGGCCCGCGTGCTCATCAGCCCGCCCCACAGGGCGTAGGTCGGCGAGGCGCCGGCGGCGATGTAGACCTCACCCGGCTTCAGCTCGTCGAGGGCGCGGAACATCAGGCCGAACGGGTCGGCTTCGACTGCGCGGAAGTCGACGTCGGCGACCTGAACCGGCATCGCCCGGCCGACCAATACGGTGTCCGGGGTGATCGGCCGGACCTCGGGCGGCAGGAACTGCTGGCGCAGGCCGGCCTTGTCCATCACGTCGCCGATGACGGCGGTGAACAGGCGGTCGCGGATGATGGCGAAGAGTTCGCTGTCGGTCATGGCGTGGTCGCTTCGGCCGGGCTCTCGTCGAGCGCTTCCTTGAGGGTGAGGAAATCGCGCCAGGCAAGGCGCTTCTGCAGCGGCTGGCGCAAGAGATAGGCCGGGTGCAGCGTTGCCATGGCGCGGATCTGGCGGCTGCCGGTGTCGAAGGCGTGCCAGCGCCCGCGAAACTTGAGGATGCCCTCGCGGTTGCCCATCAGCTCGGCCGCCGCCGGGGCGCCCATGCAGATCAGGAAATCCGGGTCGCACAATTCGATCTGGCGCTCGATGAAGGGTCGGCAGGTGGCGGTCTCCTGCGGCGTCGGCGTACGGTTTCCGGGCGGGCGCCAGGGCACGACATTGGCGATATAGACGGCGTTGCGGTCGAGGCCGATGGCCGCCAGCATGCGGTCGAGCAGGTGGCCGGAGCGGCCGACGAAGGGAACGCCCTGGCGGTCCTCCTCGCGTCCCGGCGCCTCGCCGACGAGCATGACGCGGGCGCCGGGCTTGCCGTCGGCAAAGACGAGCTGGGTTGCCGTCTGTTTCAGCTTGCAGCCGTCGAAGCGGTCCAGCGCCGCGCGCAGTTCGTCGAGATTGCTTGCGGCCTTGGCGGTCTCGCGGGCGGCCCGGGCGGTGTCGTCGGGCGCAGCGGCATGGGCGGCGGCGATGGTGGTGCGCGGCGCCGGCGGTGGCGCCGGGCGGCGCGGCTCGGAAAACGGCAGCGTATCGGCAAGCGAACGGGGCGGCGGCGGCTCCGCCGGCTGGCGCCACCGGTGCAGCGAGCCGGTCGACCGGCGTCTCCTCGAGGGCGACGTCGACTCCCATCTCGGCATACCAGGCGATTAGGGCGGCGGCGGCTTGTCGGTCGGCGGGCATTGTCTAGTTAAGCGCTTGTGTCGGGCGTGCCGGGAAATGCGGACGCTATCCTATTTTCCCCCCGGTTGTCCCGGCACGACCGGCAGGGTTATGGAACGCGCGGGGGGGGCGCCGAGTGCAGCGGAAGGCCATGATGATGAAACGCTATACGACGATCGCTCTGACGCTGGTGGCCCTCACCGGCCTGCCGGCGGCAACCCTTGCGGCCGGCGGCGGACCCGACACCGGCATGGCCAACATGCTCATCGGCCAGGATGCCTTCGGCTCCTGGCAGGACAACAAGCCCGGCGTCTGGCGCAAGATCGGGGCGGGCGACCTGCCGCAGCCCTATGCCACCAAGTCGGCCAGCAACGCGCCGGGCATGGCGCAGCGGCCGGCGGATGCGGTGCCGCAGGTGCCGCCCGGCTTCAAGGCGGAACTGGTCGCCTCCGGCTTGAACGGACCGCGCAAGATGGCGCTGGCGCCGAACGGCGACATCTTCGTTGTCGACAGCGCCGCCGACCAGATCGTCGTGCTGCGCATGGCGGACGGGCAGGCGAAGCCCACGGCGCAATCGGTGTTTGCCAGCAACGGCCTCGACCAGCCCTATGGCATCGCCTTCTATCCGCACGTTCATCCGCAATGGGTCTATGTCGGCAATACCGGCAGCATCGTCCGCTTTCCCTATCACGACGGCGACCTGAAGGCGTCGGGGCCGGCCGAGACGGTGGTCGGCAATATCCCGTCGGGCGGTCACTGGACGCGCGACATCGCCTTCTCGCAGGACGATTCGAAGCTCTATGTCGCCGTCGGGTCCGCCTCGAACATCGGCGGAGAAGTGAAGGGATTGCCGCCCGGCGGCATCGCGCAGTGGTCCGACGACCATGCGCTCGGTGAGATGTGGGGGGCGGAAGAGGGCCGCGCCGCGGTGATTTCGTTCAGCCCCGACGGTTCGAACCGGCACGTCTTCGCCACCGGTTTGCGCAATTGCTCGGGCCTCGACGTCGAGCCCATCACCGGCGATCTGTGGTGTGTCGTCAACGAGCGCGACGGTCTCGGCGACAATGCGCCGTTCGACTACGCCACCAGCGTGCGCGACGGCAATTTCTACGGCTGGCCCTGGTACTATATCGGCGCCAACCAGGATCCGCGGATGCCGCTCAAGGGGCGGTGGCCGGATCTCGCCGATCAGGTGACCGTGCCGGATGTGTTGCTCCAGGCCCACTCGGCGCCGCTCAACATCGCCTTCTATCAGGGCAGCCAGTTTCCCGCCGAATACAAGGGCGATGCCTTCGTCACCATGCATGGCTCGTGGAACCGCGGCCGCCGCACCGGCTACAAGGTCGTCCGCCTGAAATTCGACAACGGCCTGCCCAGCGGCTCCTATGAGGATTTCGTGACCGGCTTCGGCATCTCCGCCGATCAGGTCTGGGGCCGCCCGGTCGGCGTGGTGGTCGCCAAGGACGGCTCGCTGCTGGTCAGCGAGGACGGCAGCGGCACCATCTGGCGCATCGCCTATGCGGGCGCGCCGTCATAGGCATCCGGCCGATGGTGCTCCGAATCGCCGACATATCGCCGCCGCAAAACCGAGGCAGGGACGGTTGCCGAGAGACGGCAAGGAAGGACGCGCCATGGCCCATCACAAGCGCGGGAGGACGAAGAACCGGCGATGCGGCTGCCTCATGTGCAAGCCGTGGAAGGTCAACGGCTACCGCACCGAACGGAAGGACGGAGAGAAGTTTTCGGACCATCGCCGGCGCCTGATCGCCAGCGAAGCGGTCAAGGTTGCATCGGCGTAGGCGGCTGCCCGGCCGCAGGTTGGGTCGCGGCCGCCGGCACGATATATTCGGCGGCACATATCGCAAGCGAAGCGGGGCGAAGCGCAATGTCCCATCCCGAAAACGACGTTCTCGCCGTCGCCGAAGCCTGGCGCAAGGCCGGCCGCGCGGTCGCCATCGCCACGGTTGTCGAAACCTGGGGCTCGGCACCGCGCCCGGTGGGCAGTCATCTGGTCGTCGATGGCGACGGCAACTTCGAGGGCTCGGTGTCGGGCGGCTGCGTCGAGGGGGCGGTGGTCAGCGAGGCGATCGACGTGATCGGCGACGGTGTTGCGAAAACGCTGGAATTCGGCGTCGCCGACGAGACGGCGTGGCGGGTGGGCCTGTCCTGTGGCGGGCGCATCCGTGTCTATGTCGAAAAGCTCTTCTGATGGACCTGGCGCTGCTTGAGAGGCTGAACACGGCCCGTGCCGCGCGCGAGGCGGCGATCCTGGTCACCGATATGGCGAGCGGGGATGTGCGGCTGGTCGTCGAGACGGACGGCTATGGCGGCGATCCGCTGGCGGCCGAGTTGGACAAGCGCTTTCGCTCGGGCGCCTCCGGCACGGTGCTCATGGCCGACGGGTCACCGGTGTTCCTCACCGTGCATCTGCCGCCGCCGCGCCTCGTCGTCATCGGCGCGGTCCATATCAGCCAGGCACTGGCGCCGATGGCGCGGATTGCCGGCTTCGACATGGTGATCGTCGATCCGCGTCAGGCCTTCGCCACGCCGGAACGCTTTCCCCATGTCGCCATGGTCGCGGAATGGCCGGAGGTCGCCATTCCGAGGCTCGCTCTCGACGCCTTCACCGCCTTGGCGGCGGTGACCCACGATCCCAGGATCGACGATTACGCCCTTGCCGCGGCGCTGAAGGCCGGCTGCTTCTATGTCGGCGCCCTGGGCAGCCGGAAGACCCATGCCAAACGCCTCGAGCGCCTGGCCGCGCTCGGCTTCGACAATGCCGCGCTCGACCGCATCCATGCGCCGATCGGCCTTGCCATCGGCGCCCAGTCGCCGGCCGAGATCGCCGTCTCCATCCTGGCGGAGGTGATTGCGGCGCTGCGCCATCGCGGCATCGGTGACCGAGAGGCGGCTGCGTGACGCCCGGCGAGGCGGGACAGCCTGCGGTTGCCGCACTGATTCTCGCCGCCGGCGAATCCCGGCGCATGGGCGGGCTCAACAAGCTGCTGGCCACCATCGACGGCAAGCCGCTGGTGCGCATTGCGGCGGAAGCGGCGTTGGCGAGCCGTGCTGCCCCGGTCATCGTCGTCACCGGCCACGATGCGGCGTCCGTCGAAGCGGCGCTCGACGGGCTTGCCGTCACCTTCACACGCAATCCGGACTACGCCGAGGGGCTGTCGACCTCGCTCAGAGCCGGCCTCAGGGCACTTCCCGGCGGTCGCGACGGCGTCGTGGTCATGCTTGCCGACATGCCGGGGATCGGCCCGGCGATCGTCGACCGGCTGATCGCGGCCTTTCGCCCGGAGAGCGGAGCCGAGATCGTGGTGCCGGTCTGGCAGGGCAGGCGCGGCAACCCGGTATTGTGGGGGGCGCGCTTCTTCGACCGGCTGGCGGCGGTCGCGGGCGACGCCGGGGGGCGGCGGCTGATCGGGGAAAATCGCGAATTGGTGGTCGAGATCGCCGGCAGCGCGGCAGTCACCCGCGATGTCGACACGATCGAAGCGTTGGCGGAAGCCGGCGGAATCCTCGTCTGAAACGGCCTCACCTTCGAGGTCGCCGACGGCGGCGGAAATGCCTATTCTCTGCCCTGGCTGCCGGGGGTGGCGGTAGATGCGAGACCCATACTGATGTCGATGTGGCTGTACCAGTTCTTCTTTTCGCCGCAGGTGGTGGCCTGGCAGCTCGGGCTGTTCGGCATCGTCGTTGCCCTGGCCATGCCGACCATCGCGCTGGTGCGCATCGTCGCGCTGATCGCCGCGGTCGTCGGGATCGCCGTCTCGGCCACCTATGCCGGCGACCCGGTCGGGATGTTCTGGTGGTCGGCGCTGGCCATCGTCATCGTGATGCGCATGGTGGTCTCGCGCGGGCGCGGTTTCGGCGGCCACCTCAACGCCGAGGAGCAGCTCTTCCACGACAAGGTGGTCCCGGGCCTGAGCGCCAGTCAGGTGCGGCAGCTGCTCGCCGTCGGCCGCTGGCGCGACGTGGTGGCGGGCACGACGCTGACCCGCGGCGGGCAGCCGGTGAGCGAGCTGTGCTTCGTCACGCGCGGCCAGGTCGACATCGTCGTTGACGCCAAGCGCGTCGCCGAATGCGGCCCCGGTGCGCTGATCGGCGAGGTCGGCATCTCCACCGGCGAGCCGGCGACCGCAACGGCGATCTGTGCCACGCCGGTGCGCTATCTCGCCTTCGAGGCGAAGCGGCTCTATCGCCTGCTCGACAACCATGTCCAGTTGCAGGACGCCATCGAACTGGCGGTCGAGCGCAGCCTCCGCGAAAAGCTCAACCGCTCGAACATCGCTGCCGCCCATTCGGGCACGGAGCTTCAGGATTAGGCTGTCCGGAGCCGCAAAAATAGGCTGTTAGCAGCCTTCCAACCTTGCTGCTAATCTATTGATTCAATGAAGTTTTCGGCTTGCCAATCAGGGCCTGTCGCGTGAACCTTGTCTCATCCCGCAGGACGGGAGACGGCAGCGGAGAGATGCGATGAACACTGGCGAGTTCCGCAAGCAGCTCATGGGTTTCGGCCTGACCACTGCCGATATCCTCTATCGAATGCCGGATCATCCCGCGGTGCTGCAGACCTATGTCTGGCAGGCCTACGATCTGGCGCCGCTATTTCCGGAACTGCGCAAGTTCCTCGATTTCTGGAAGCGCGAGCTGGAGGGGCCGCTGCATTCGGTGCGGGTCGCCCACCGGCGGCTGATCGCGGCGCGCGAGGTGCGCACCATCACCGCCGAGTTCCGGCTGAACTAGCGCCGCCTTACGCGGCGCGTATCCCGGGCGCAGCGCGGTGCGCAGTGCCGCGCTGCAGACCGGGATCGACACGCCGCCTGGACCCGGATCTGCGCTGCACCGTTTCACGGCTCGCAGCGCGTCCGGGGAACGGATACTGCCAACCGCCCTACTTGTACGGCGGCAGCGGGATCGCCTTGTGGGCGGCGCGCAGCGCCTCCGACCAGCGTTCGCGCAGATCGTGGAAATAGGGCTCCGTCTCGTCGATGCGGTAGGCGAGGTCGGCCTTCTGTGCGTCGCGCCTGACGACCACGAGGTCGATCGGCAGGCCGACGCCGAGATTGGAGCGGATGGTCGAATCCATCGAGATCAGGCCGAGCTTGAGCGCTTCGTCGAGGGTGGTCGCATCGGTGACCGAGCGGTCGAGGATGGGCTTGCCGTATTTGTGCTCGCCGATCTGCAGATAGGGCGTGTCGGCCGTCGCCTCGATGAAATTGCCGGCGGCGTAGATCATGAACAGCCTGAGCCGCCCGTCCTTGACCTGACCGCCAAGCAGCATCGACACGTCGAACGAGCCGGGCACCGCCTGTTCGAGCTGCTGGCCGACGGTGCGGTGGACCTCGCGGATGGCGCGGCCGACGAATTGCGCCGCCTTGAACATGCTGGGCATGTCCGTGATGACGCGCATTTCGTGGGTGTCGGGGTCCTCCATGCCCTCGCTGACCAGCGACAGCACCGACTGGCTGACCGCCAGGTTGCCGGCGGTGGCGATCGCCATCACCGCCTCGCCCGGCTTCTCGAAAAGATGCAGCTTGCGAAATGTGGCGATGTTGTCGATGCCCGCATTGGTGCGCGTGTCGGCGATCATCACCAGACCTTCGCGGACAAGGATGCCCACGCAGTAGGTCATTTCCAGCCTCTGGGGTTCCCGGGTGTGGCGGCCGACTATGCTACGAATCTCAGGCGATTGTCACCGGGTCGTAAACGGCGAAACCGCGCCATTGTCTCACCGTCCGGGCGAGCGCGCATCGGGGTGGATGTCGACCCGGACGGACAGGCTTTCGCCGCTGCCGCCGAAGACGAAGCCGCGAATTGGTGCCGCGCCGAGATAGTCGAGGCCGATGGCCAGCCGCACATAGGCGTCGGTCGGGCACTGGCCGTTGGCCGGATCGAAGCCGACCCAGCCGAGGTCTTCGATCAGCACCTCCGCCCAGGCGTGGCCGGCCGTCTGCTTGCCGGGATTTTCGGTATTCAGCATGTAGCCGCTGGCGTAGCGGGCAGGGATGCCGAGGGCGCGGCAGGCGGCGATGAAGACGTGGGCGAAGTCCTGGCAGACACCGTGGCCGAGCGCGAAGGCCTCGATGGCGCTGGTGCCGGTATTGGTGGCGTCGACCTCGAAGGTCATGCGCTCGCCCATGGCCTCCATCAGGGCGTGCATCAGGCCGAGCCGGTCGCTGCCGGCCTGTCCCGCGACCTCGCGGGCGAAATCGCGAATCATCGGATCGGACGCGGTCAGCCCCGTGTCGCGCAGATAGAGGACCGGCGGAAAGCGCTCGACCTGGCCGCTGAGCACGCCGGCGGTGTCGACGGTCTCGACGCTGCCCTCGGCAATGATGGACAGTTCCTCGATCGGCCCGTCGAGCGTGAATTCGTGCATCAGGTTGCCGAAGGCATCGGTGATCTGGTCGAGGCGGCAGTCGCAGTCCATGTCGATGCGCCAGGCGGCGATGTATTGCCCGTTGTGGCCGCGCGGCAGCATGCGCAGCACCTCGATCGCCCGGGTCGCCGGCGTGGCGTAGCGGTAGATCGTTTCGTGACGGATGTTGAGGCGCATGGGGTCAGGTCAGGTACTGCTCGGTGATGGCGTTGCCGAGGCGGGCGTTGTCGGCGATGAACTCGGAGAGGAACTCGTGCAGGCCGGGCCGGCTGAAGATCTCGCCGATCTCGGCGTTCTGCAGGCGTGTGCGGATCGAGCGCGCGGTACGCTGCGCCGGCCCCTGGCGGCCATAGGCCAGCGACAGTTCGTCGAGAAAGCTGGTGAGGTTGTTGTAGCAACTCGCCAGCGAGCGCGGCATCTTCTGATTGAGCACCAGCAGGTCGGCGATCAGCCACGGCTTGAGGCTCTCGTGATAGACCCAGCGATAGGCGGTGAGCGAAGAGACCGAGCGCAGGATCGAGGCCCACTGGAAATAGTCGAGGCCGCCGCCGACCCGCGCCCCTTCGGGCAGCAGCAGGTGGTACTTCACGTCGAGGATGCGGGCGGTGGAATCGGCGCGCTCGAGATAGACGCCGAGGCGCAGGAAGAAATAGGCGTCGCTCCTCAGCATGGCGCGATAGGCGGCGCCGTCGAAGCGCAGGCATGCCTCCTTCACGCTGGTCAGGAATTCGTTCAGCGTGTCGCGGTCCATGCGGGTGCCGTCGAAGCGCTTGAGGTCCAGCCAGGCGCTGTTGATCGCCTCCCACATTTCCATGGTCAGCGCCGTGCGCTCGGCGCGGGCGTTGTGGCGGGCCACCGCGATGCAGCTCTTGATGCTCGACGGGTTGTCGGCCGAGAAGGCGAGGAAATCGATGACCGAGTCACGGTCCGTGGTTTCGTGCAGGGCCTTGTAGGCGTGCAGGGCACCGGCGGCGGCGAGTGCCGATTCCCACTCGTTGGCCTCGCCGATATAGGTGATCGGCGTGGCGGCGAGGCGGCTGGTGGCGTCGATGATGCGCGCGGTGTCGTCGGCGCGCTCGACGTAGCGTGCCAGCCAGAAGAGGCTGTCGGCGGCGCGGCTCAGCATCATGCGTCGAGCACCCAGGTGTCCTTGGTGCCGCCGCCCTGGCTCGAATTGACGACCAGCGAACCCTGCTTGAGGGCGACACGGGTGAGCCCGCCCGGCACGATGCGGATGCGGTCGGCGCCCGACAGCACGAAGGGGCGCAGGTCGACATGGCGCGGCGCGACGCCGGACTGCACGAAGGTCGGCGAGGTCGACAGCGCCAGCGTCGGCTGGGCGATGAAATTGTCGGGGTCGGCCTTCACCTTTTCGGCAAAGGCGGCGACCGTCGCCTTGTCGGCGGCGGGGCCGACCAGCATGCCGTAGCCGCCCGAGCCGGCGACCTCCTTGACCACCAGTTCGGCCATGTGGTCGAGCACATAGGCTAGGGCTTCCGGTTCGCGGCAGCGCCAGGTCGGCACGTTCTTGAGGATCTGCTCCTCGCCGAGATAGAAGCGGACGATCTCGGGCATGTAGGAATAGACCGCCTTGTCGTCGGCAACCCCGGTGCCGACCGCGTTGGCCAGCGTGATGTTGCCGGCGCGATAGGCGTACATCAGCCCGGGAACGCCGAGGGCGGAATCGGGGCGGAAGGTGAGGGGATCGAGAAAGTCGTCGTCGAGGCGGCGATAGATCACGTCGACGCGCTTCGGCCCTTCGGTGGTGCGCATGTAGACGACATTGTCGCGCACCAGCAGATCGCGGCCCTCGACCAGCTCGATGCCGAGCTTGTCGGCGAGAAACGAGTGTTCGTAGTAGGCGCTGTTGAACGCTCCGGGCGTCAGCAGGGCGACCGTCGGCTCTTCCGGCGCAGAGAGCGGGGCCACCGATTTCAGCGTCGCCAGCAGCTCTTCCGGGTAGTTCTCGACCGGGGCGATGCGGTTGAAGGCGAAGAGGTCGGGGAAGAGCCGCATCATCACTTCGCGGTTCTCGAGCATGTAGGAGACGCCCGATGGCGTGCGGGCATTGTCCTCCAGAACGTAGAAGTCGTTGTCGTCGACACGCACGATGTCGATGCCGGCGATCTGCACATAGATGCCGTGGGGCAGCTTCACGCCGGCCATCTCGGGCCGGAAATAGGGGTTGCAGTAGACCAGCTCGGGCGGGATCAGCCCGGCCTTGAGGATTTCGCCCTCGCCGTAGATGTCGGCGAGGAACAGGTTGAGCGCATGAACGCGCTGTTCGAGGCCGCGGGCAAGGCGCTCCCATTCCGGCTTGGTGAGGACCCGCGGAATGATGTCGAAGGGGATGATGCGCTCTTCCGCCTCGGCCTCGCCGTAGACCGAGAAGGTGATGCCGATGCGCCGGAAGAGGAGTTCCGCTTCGGCCCGGCGATGGGCGAGCACATCGGGCGGCGTCGACTGGAGCCACTGCTGGAGGAACTCATAGCCGCGACGGCATTCGCCATCGCGCACGAACATCTCGTTGAAGGCAACCGCCATGGGGCGTTCGGTCATGCAAATCCACTCAAGGACATCCCTGTCGGGACTATCCTAGACTGTCTTGCAAGAAGAACGCCAATCCTCAGTTAAGCCGCGGAAGAATCAGGCGACGGCGCTCTCGCCCTCGTCCTCGCCGAGGCCGTCGGGCTCGCCTTCGAAGAGCGGCTCGAGGGCGGCGGGCTCGCTGACATCGACCGAGTTCAAGAGCTCGAAGCGACCGTCGAAATGCTCGGCGATCGCCGTGCAGCTTTCCACCCAGTCGCCGCAGTTCACGTAAACGATGCCGAAATCCTCATGCAGGGCGGCGCGGTGGATATGGCCGCAGACGACGCCTTCGACTTCGTGCTCGCGGGCGGCATTGGCGACCGCCTGCTCGTAATGACCGATGAAATTGACGGCGCTCTTGACGCGCATCTTTGCCCAGTTGGAGAACGACCAGTAGGGCAGGCCGAGGGCACGGCCGACGCGGTTGAGGACAATGTTGATGCCGAGCGCGGCGACATAGGCGTTGTCGCCGAGGAAGGCCAGCCAGCGCGCCTTGCTCTGGACCGGATCGAAGATATCGCCGTGCAGCACGAGGTATTTCTTGCCGTCGGCCGCCTCGTGAATGATCTCGTCGGCGAATTCGAGATCGCCCGAGGATTCGCCGCCGCAATAGGCGCGGGCGAATTCGTCGTGGTTGCCGGGAACATAGACCAGACGGGTGCCGCGGCGCGCCTTGTTCATCAGGCAGCGCAGCACGTCATTGTGCGAATCGGGCCAGTACCAGCGGGCCTGCAGGCGCCAGCCGTCGATGATGTCGCCGACCAGAAAGATCGTCTCGGCATCGTGGCTCTGGAGAAAGTTGAGCAGCGGACGAACCTGGCAGCCACGGGTGCCGAGATGGAAATCCGATAGGAACAGCGTTCGAAACCGCTGTGGCGCCGCGATCGCAGTCATTCAAAACTCCCCATTAACCGCCCGGCGGCGCGCCATTGCCCCGCTCCATGTTCGCAAGTCCGCGCCTGCCCGTCGCAAGCGCGACGGCGGACCGTATCACGCGGGAGCTGCTCCACCGCTCGACAAGCCGTCGCAGCGGCGTCCCCTCGTCCTTGATGTCCATCGCGTTGCCACGCCAGACAAACGTGTTTCCTGTCCATCCCGCCACCCACAGCGGGAACAGCAACAGGTCGCGCACGATCATCAGAGCGAGGATGCGCAGCGATGTCGGCCAGTCGTAGCGCCGGGCGAGCAGCACTTCGGCCGCATACCATGCAACAGCCAGACCAATGAACCAGCCGATCGGCAGCGCGCCCATGGCAACCAGCGCGGCGGCGCCGAGCAGCGGGAAGAACCCGCCGGATATCGCCTCGGGCGCGTAGACCACGGGGAAGGAGGAGCGGCGCAAGCGCGCCCAGCGCAACTGCCGGCTCCACACATCGGCGATGGCGCGGTGGCCCAGCGGCTGCGGGAAGGGGCGGACGACCAGCCGCACCTTGCGCCCGGCGGCGCGGATCAGCTTGGTCGAGGCGGCGTCCTCCGCCGGCTCGGCGGCCAGCGCCTCGATGCTGCCGGCCTCGTCGAGATAGTTGCGCCGCCAGAACATGGTCTTGCCCTGCGCGTAGGCCGTGCCGAGCGTATCGGCAATGAGCTGCCAGCGCGCCTGATAGGTATTGAGGAAGGCGCATTCGAGATCGGCGCCGACGCCCTCCGGCCGCGTGCCCACCGGCGGCGAGCAGACCAGCCCGGTGTCCGGCTGCCAGCGCTCGATCACCCGGTCGAGATAGTCCGGCGGCATCAGCACATTGCTGTCGGTCATGACGATCCAGTCATGCGCGGCGGCGTGCCAGCCTTTGACCAGATTGTTGAGCTTGGGATTGACGCTGATGCGGTCGTCGCCGACGAGCAGTCGCGAGGGAACTTCGGGATGGTCGGCCATCAGGCGCTTGATCAGCGGGATCACCGGATCGCGCTCGTCGGCCACGCAGAAGACGATCTCATAATCCGGATAGTCGAGTGCAAAGGCCGAGGTCAGCGTCTCCTCGACGAAATTCTCGATGCCGCAGGCGGGCCGCAGGATGGTGATCGGCGGACGCCCATGCGGCGTGCTTTCCGCCGCCCTGTCGCGCGTTCGGACAAATAGCGCCGCAATGCCGCCAAAATGGACCAGAGCGGCAACTCCCACGGCAGCGAAAATCACAGTGATGAGAATCATTGCGGCGGACAGTGCCAATGTAGTGTGACGCCGGAATCAACCAATTATGACACCCACGTTACGGTAATTGCTACAGCCCCAGGAGGCCAGCAGTATCGCCGAAAACCAGGAGTTACATATGGCCGCGGAGCCGCTGGGTTGTTGATATGGGGACGCCGGCCGGTTTCGTCCCCAATAATGGCCAAATTCATGAACAGGACGCCTGTCATCTGCTGTCGGTGCCCGCATGATTGCCGCGGCCGGTGGCCGCTGTTTCGGAGTGGGTAATCAAAGTGGCCGCCGGGGGCAAGCACCTTCTGGCCGAAAGTCCGTTTCGGCGAGCAGGGGGGCGGCGGCTGGAACATGGCTCGGACACCGGTTCACCCAAGTCTAGCCGCCGTGCATGAAGCCGGGATAGTCGGTCATGCCGCCGTCGATGAAGACGGTGGTGGCGGTCATGTAGCTGGCGACGTCGGAGGCAAGCACCACCGCCATGTTGGCGACATCCTCGGGCCGACCGATGCGGCCCATGGGGATCTTGGTGAGCAGGTCCTTGAGGCCCTGCGGGTCCTGCCAGACCTCGGCATTGATGCGGGTGGCAATTGCGCCCGGCGCGATGCACAGCACGCGCACGCCATAGGGCGCCGCTTCCTGGGCCATCGTCTTGGCCATCATGATCAGCCCCGACTTCGACGCCGCATAGGCGCTGTAGCCGCTCCAGGCGATGATCTGATGAACGCTGGACGTGTTGAGGATGACGCCCGATTTCTGCGCAACCATGCGTTTCAACGCCTCGCGGGCGCACAGGAAGGCGCCGCCGAGGTTGATGTCGAGGACCTTCTTCCAGTGGTCGATGTCGGCTTCCCAGGCCAGCGCCCGCGGACCGTCGATGCCGGCATTGTTGACCAGCACGTCGATGCCGCCCCAGGCCTTGTCGAGCGTGGCGAACATCTCTCCGACGGCGGCCGCATCGCTGACGTCGGCTTCGACGGCGATTGCCTCGCCACCGTTCTTCTTGAGTTCGGCGGCCAGCGCCTCGGCTTCCTCGGGGTGGGCGACGTAGTTGACGGCAACTTTCGCGTTCGCTGCGCCGAAAGCCCGCACCATCGCCGCCCCCAGGCCGGAATTGCCGCCGGTCACCAGTACGCGCTTGCCCGTGAGATCGATCTGCATGGTGCAGGCACATATAGGGCGAAACGGATAAAGGAAACCCCGTGCGCCGAAGCCCCGCGGCGACACCAGCAAGACTGACCGGCGGCGGAGAAAGACAGGCGGTTCAGACGGTACGGCGGCGAAAGAAAATACGAAGGTAAACTTGACAGTCTTGCTTCATATCCCTACTTTCGTGCCATGGCGAAGAAGACAGGCTCCCTGCCGCGCGCACGCGTCGGCGCAATAGCGACGGAGCTGAGGGCATTAGCGTCTCAGTTGAAGCGACGCCTGCGCGAGCAGGCGGATACTGGCGATCTGACCCCGAGCCAGACGGCCGTCCTTCTGCGGCTCGAAAAGGATGGGCCAACGACCATTTCCGCCCTTTCGCGCGCGGAAGGCGTGCGCTCCCAGTCGATGGGCGCCACCGTCGCCGCCCTGCAAGGGGCCGGACTTGTGAGGGGCGTGCCCGACCCCGACGACGGGCGACGGACGATCATTTCACTGACGGAAACCTGCCGACGACGGATTGCGGAAGGACGTGCTGCCCGCCACGACTGGTTGAGCCGCATGATCGAAGCGCGCCTCAGCGCCGGCGAACAACAGGAACTCGAGCGGGCGGTCCATCTGCTCAAGCGTCTCGTCGATCCCTGACGCCCTCGACCGAGGCTCCGGACATTCTTCCTTCCTTCCGGCGGCGTTGCCGGATTGTTTTCACGCGCATCATGAAAGGTCGCTCCCATGGCGTTGACCACCCTCGATCCGAAGACCGCCCTCATCATCGTCGACCTGCAGAAGGGGGTGGCGGCCCTGCCGGCAATCCATCCGGTCGCCGACGTCGTCGCGCGCTCCCGCCAACTGGCCGAGGCCTGCCGCCGGCACGGTCTGCCGGTGGTTGTCGTCAACGTCGCCGGCGTGGCGCCGGGCCGTACCGAGCAATCGCGGCCGGGCGGGATGGCGTTTCCGCCCGACTTTGCCGACATCCTGCCCGAACTCGGTCAGCAGCCGGAGGACATCGCGATCACCAAGCGGAGCTGGGGCGCCTTCGCCAACACCGATCTCGAGGACAGGCTGAAGGCATTGGGCGTCACCCA
>CAVUOD010000019.1:0-5353 GCA_963743015.1 uncultured Alphaproteobacteria bacterium | reverse complement strand
GATGTACTGGATGTCGTTGGTCATCGTGAAGGCGTGCACCGGCCGGTCGTCGAGGCGGACGCTCTTCTTGTCCGGGTCGATGAACGACAGGGTGTGCTTCATCCAGTTCTTGTCGTCGCGCTTCGGGATAGTCCTCGCGCGCGTGCGCCCCGCGCGAATTCGGTGCGGTTCTCGGCCGAATCCATGGTGACCACCGCCTGCACGATGAGGTTGTCGTATTCCAGCGTCTCGATCAGGTCCGAGTTCCAGATGAGCGAGCGGTCGCTGATGGCGACGTCCTCGCTGCCCGACCACACCTCGTGGATGCGCCGGTGGCCCTCGGCCAGCACCTCGCCGGTGCGGAAGACGGCGCAGTTCTCCTGCATCACCTTCTGCATGCGGCGGCGCAGCTCCGCCGTCGGCGTGCCGCCCTTGGCATTGCGCAGCCGGTCGAGACGGGCGACCGACGCCTCGCCCGCATCCTTGGGCAGGTCGCGGTGGCGCGTATTGGGTTCGACCGTCTCGACGCAACGGTGCGCCGCGGCGCGGCCGAAGACGACCAGATCGATCAGCGAGTTGGAGCCCAGCCGGTTGGCGCCGTGCACCGACACGCAGGCCGCCTCGCCGACCGCCATCAGGCCGGGCACCACCGTATCCGGGTCGCCGTTGACCTTGGTCAGCACCTCGCCGTGATAGTTCGTCGGCACGCCGCCCATGTTGTAGTGCACGGTCGGCAGCACCGGGATCGGCTCGCGGGTGACATCGACATTGGCGAAGATGCGCGCCAATTCGGAGATGCCCGGCAGCCGCTCGGCGATCACCTTCGGGTCGAGATGCGACAGGTGCAGGAAGATGTGGTCCTTCTCCGGCCCGACGCCGCGCCCTTCGCGGATCTCGATGGTCATGGCGCGCGAGACCACGTCGCGCGAGGCGAGGTCCTTGGCGTGCGGCGCGTAGCGCTCCATGAAGCGCTCGCCTTCCGAATTGGTCAGATAGCCGCCCTCGCCGCGCACGCCCTCGGTGATCAGCACGCCGGCGCCGTAGCACGCCGGTCGGGTGGAACTGCACGAACTCCATGTCCTGCAGCGCCAGCCCGGCCCTCAGCACCATGCCGTTGCCGTCGCCGGTCTGGGTATGGGCGCCGGTGCAGGTGGCATAGATGCGGCCATAGCCGCCGGTGGCCAGGATCGTCTTGTGGGCGCGGAAGCGATGCAGCGTGCCGTCGTCCAGTGAGAGCGCGATCACGCCGCGGCAGGCGCCGTCCTCCATGATCAGGTCGAGGGCGAAATACTCGATGAAGAACTCGGCCGAATGCCTGAGCGACTGCCCGTAGAGCGTGTGCAGCATGGCGTGGCCGGTGCGGTCCGCCGCCGCGCAGGTGCGCTGCGCGGTGCCTTCGCCGAAATGGGTGGTCATGCCGCCGAAGGGGCGCTGGTAGATGCTGCCGTCCTCGGTGCGCGAGAACGGCAGGCCGTAATGGTCGAGCTCGTAGACCGCGTTCGGCGCCTCGCGGCAGAGATATTCGATGGCGTCCTGATCGCCGAGCCAGTCCGACCCCTTGACGGTGTCGTACATGTGCCAGCGCCAGTCGTCCTCGCCCATGTTGCCGAGCGAGGCGGCGATGCCGCCCTGGGCGGCGACGGTATGCGAGCGGGTGGGGAAGACCTTGGTGATGTTGGCGGTCTTCAGGCCGGCCTCGCTGGCGCCGAGCGTGGCGCGCAGGCCGGCGCCGCCGGCGCCGACGACCACCACGTCATAGGTGTGGTCGGTGATCGGATAGGCCTTGCCGTTCGCGGCCGGCGCACCGTTGCTGCCGTCAGCCATGGGGCGGCGGACCTCCAAGAACGAGCATGACGATGGCGGTCAGCCCGACCGCGGCGATGGCATAGGAGAAGAAGGTGTTGGCGATCAGGCACATCACCTTCAGCGCACTGCCCTGGATGTAGTCCTCGATGACCACCTGCAGGCCGATCTTCATGTGCACGGCGGAGACCACGATGAGCAGCGCCAGCGCCGCGCCGACCAGCGGCATGCGCAGCACCGCGATCGCATGATCGTGCGGCTGGCCGACGGTGGCGACCAGGATGCCGATGAAGAAGATGACCAGGATGGTGGCGGCGGCGCCGGTCAGGCGCTGGCGCCAGAAATGCTCGGTGCCGTCATGGGAGGCGCCGAAATGAAGCACCCGGCGCAGCGGCGTCTGCATGCTCATCTCAGCACCAGCCCGATGGCCCACACGACCACGGTCAGCACGACCGAGCCGACGATCGTCGCCCATGCGATATTGTCGCGCGCCGGCTTGTCGAGGCCGACGCCGAAATCCCAGATGAAGTGGCGGATGCCGCCGAGCATGTGGTGGATCAGCGCCCAGGTGTAGCCGAACAGCACGATCAGCCCGATCCACGAGCCGAGCACGGCATTGGCGAAGTCGAAGGCGCGCGGGCCCGCTGCCGCCGCCACCAGCCACCAGACCAGCAGCACGGTGCCGAAATAGAGCCCGACGCCGGTGACGCGGTGGGCGATCGACATGGTCATGGTGATCGGCCAGCGATAAATCTGCAGGTGCGGCGAAAGCGGTCGGTTCGCCTTGATGCCGGTGTTCGACATGCCGTGGGGTCCGAGGGAAGCGGCTGGAAATGCCGGATCGTTTCTAGCGCCTGAGCGGCGGCGCGTCAAAAGCCAAGGCCTGTGCCGCGCGGACCCTGCCCGCAACGCGTCGCGCGCGCCGCCCGGTCGGCCGTTCCGGGCCGGCACGGCGGACACGGCCGGCAGCGGCTGGACGAGCATCGCCGCCCCCGATCCGCACTTGAACCGGCCCCTTTCCGCGCGTATCAGTGCCGCAGCTCGAAACGCTCAAGTTGCCGCATTAGCTCAGTTGGTAGAGCAACGCATTCGTAATGCGTGGGTCGCTGGTTCGAGTCCGGCATGCGGCACCAATCCCGAATTCAGCAACCCGACGCCGGGCGCCAATACCACCGCCAAAATGGCGCGGATTCGCGGGGTTTTGGTACCGCCTACACCGCGCCCAGCCGCCAAGCGCACGCCCATTGAGCCTTCTCTCCCCGCGCCTTTCTCCAAAGCTCGGGAATAGTCCAATTCCTACCCAAGCTTTGAAATGGCGGAAAGCCGACGTTCTGTTGGGCCGGTTATTGCCGCCAGTTGGTGTCCGCCTTGGGAGAGCAACCTCTCCAAACCAGAAATCTTGCACATTCAACTTGCGTCAGTGGCGCAGCACTGCCGATTTCCGCTCTTGAGGGAGAAGCGGACGTCCTGACGGCATTGCCCAAGGTCTGCTTCTGACCCCAAAGCGGGCGTCGATTGATGTTCTGCGGGGCAGAAACTCGTGGGCTGAGCAGCACATTGCCAATGTCGGCTCCAACCGGTTAATTCGCCGGGGGCACCGCCGTTGGTCGGGCAAGACACATCACAACGAGGCCCCCAGACCGGAGTTGGAATGAAGGACGAGGAAACAGCAGCAAGCGCCGTTGGGCCGTTTTCGGACGAAACCGCTCTTGACGAGGCGTTGGCGCGGCCGAGCAAGGGGCTGGTAGCGGATCTGGCAAAGGTGCCCGGAGAAATCGTGGTACTCGGCGTCGGCGGCAAGATGGGCCCGAGCCTCGCCCGCATGGCACTGAGGGCCGCGCCGCAAAAGCGCGTCATCGCTGTTGCGCGCTTCTCCGAGCCAGGCTTGCGCAGTTCGCTTGAAGCTGATGGCATCGAGACCCACAAGGCCGACCTGCTCGATCGCGATGCAGTCGTTGCCCTGCCCGACGCCGATAATGTCGTCTTCATGGCCGGCCGCAAGTTCGGGTCTGAGGGTGCCGAGCACCTGACCTGGGCGATGAACGCGACTGTGCCGGCGCTCATCGCCGAGCGCTACCGCAATGCGCGCATCGTCGCTTTCTCCACCGGGTGCGTCTATCCGTTCTGGCCGGTCGCCAGCAACAGCGGGCCGACCGAGTCCGTCCCGCCAGTGCCGCCGGCCGGTGACTACGCCTGGTCGTGTGTCGCCCGCGAGCGCGCCTTCGAACATGCCAGCGAACGCTACGGCACACCCGGCCGCCTGATCCGCCTGAACTACGCGATCGACATGCGCTACGGTGTCCTCCACGACGTCGCCAGTAAGGTGCTCGCCGGCGCACCGGTGGACGTCACCATGGGGCACGTCAACGTGATCTGGCAAGGCGACGCCAACGCTGAGGCGCTGGGCGCTCTCGCCCATGTCACCATGCCGACGAGCCCGCTCAACGTGACCGGCCCGGAGAGGGTGGCCATTCGCGACCTGGCGCAGGCCTTCGGCGAGCGCTTCGGCAGAAAAGCGATCATCGTCGGGCAGGAGGCGCCGACGGCCTGGCTCAACGATGCGTCGGAGGCACGGCGTCTGTTCGGCCCGCCGCAGGTGACTCTCCGCGAACTGATCGACTGGACCGCCGATTGGCTCCTGCGTGGCGGGCGGAGCCTCGGCAAGCCAACCCACTACGAAACGCGCGACGGACAATATTGATGTTTCCCAATAGTGCGGGACGATCGGCATGAGCCGGCTCAGCGTCGCCGACCTGCCCGCCGCAATTCGCGACGGAATTGCCGCCGGCCTGGCAATTCCGGCCCATCCGCTTGCGCTTGACCGCTCGCG
The DNA here is from genome assembly GCA_963743015.1 of uncultured Alphaproteobacteria bacterium. Classification (GTDB taxonomy): domain Bacteria; phylum Pseudomonadota; class Alphaproteobacteria; order Rhizobiales; family Kaistiaceae; genus CAVSRC01. The sequence continues at coordinate 741 of CAVUOD010000019.1, read as the reverse complement.
CAAGCTCGACGAGCGGCGCCAGCGCGCTCTCACCCGCTATTATCTCGATGCCGGTTCAGGCGGCCTCGCCGTCGGCGTGCACACGACCCAGTTCGCGATCCGCGACTGCGGCCTCTACGAACCGGTGCTGCGCCTGGCGGCGGAGACGGCGCGCGCGTGGGCCGGCCGGCCGGTGGCCATGATTGCCGGTGTGGCAGGGCGCACCGAACAGGCGCTGCGCGAGGCTGGGATTGCCGTTGCGCTTGGCTATCATGCCGCCTTGGTCAGCCCGGCGCCTTTCCGCGACGCCAGCGAAGCGGACCTGCTGGCGCACTGTCGGGCGCTCGCGGAGGTCATCCCCCTGGTCGGCTTCTACCTCCAGCCGGCCGTTGGCGGACGCGTTCTGTCCGCCGATTTCTGGCGGCGCTTTGCCGAGATCGATGCGGTCGTCGCCATCAAGATCGCTCCGTTCAACCGGTACGGCACGCTGGCCGTGGTGCGCGGCGTCGTGGAGGCGCGGGCCGAAAAGCGGGTTGCCCTCTATACCGGCAACGACGACCACATCGTCGGCGACCTGCTCACCCCGTTCGTCGTGAACCGTGGCGGGGAAGCGGTCGTTGTCCGCATCGTCGGCGGGCTGCTCGGGCAATGGTCCGTGTGGACCAAGACGGCGGTCAACCTCTACGTGCGCTGCCGCGCTGTCGATGGTCCCATACCGGCGGACCTGCTGGCGCTCGACAGCCAGGTCACCGACATGAATGG
>CAVUOD010000018.1:0-218237 GCA_963743015.1 uncultured Alphaproteobacteria bacterium | reverse complement strand
CGTTCATCGTCGTCGTCATCGACGAGATGGCCGACCTGATGATGGTCGCCGGCAAGGACATCGAAGGCGCCGTCCAGCGTCTCGCCCAGATGGCGCGCGCCGCCGGCATCCACGTCATCATGGCGACCCAGCGCCCCTCGGTCGACGTCATCACCGGCACCATCAAGGCCAATTTCCCGACCCGCATCTCCTTCCAGGTGACCTCCAAGATCGATTCCCGCACCATCCTCGACGAACAGGGCGCCGAGCAGCTCCTCGGCCGGGCGACATGCTCTACATGGCCGGCGGCGGCCGCATCCAGCGCGTCCACGGCCCCTTCGTCGGCGACCCGGAGGTCGAGCAGGTGGTCACCCATCTCAAATCGCAGGGCGAGCCCGAATATCTCCATGCCGTCACCGTCGACGAGGACGACGACGGCGGCTCGGGCACTGGCGGCGCTTCCGGCGACGACGAATTCCAACGATCTCTACGACCCGCGCCGTGGCCATCGTGCTGCGCGATCGCAAGGCCTCGACCAGCTATATCCAGCGCCGCCTGTCGATCGGCTACAACCGCGCTGCCTCGCTCATCGAGCGCATGGAGCAGGAAGGCGTCATCAGCCGCGCCAACCATGCGGGAAAACGCGAGATCCTGGTTCCCGAAGGCGAGGAAGCGCACTACAGATGAAGACGTCGGCGGCAGCCGGCGCGCCGTGAATTCGCCACACGCAACCGCTATCGCCCGGGCCTTGTTGCGGACGATCGGTCGGCGCCGGCGAATTGGCGGCGCGGTTCCCTCTTTATGGAGATCCGATTGACCGGCACCACCGGGGCGAACCGACGGACAAGCCGCAGGGTTTCGGCGCGCGGTTTCGCTGCGGCGCTGGTCTGCGTGTTCGCTCTTCGCCGGGCTGGCCGATACGGCGGCGGCAAGCAACCAGATCCCGATGCCCCGCCTGCGCCCGGCCTATAGCGGCCTGGTTGCCCGCGCCAATCCCGCCAACACGGCCGATCGCCCAGCAGCCCTTCCGGGCCGACCCGAACTCTCCGTTCACGGTCGCGCAGCAGCGCATGCTCGCCAACATCAACGCCTACTTCAACAGCTTCCGCATCATGGAGGGCCGCTTCATCCAGTTCGGCCCCAGTGGTGAGCAGTCGGAGGGCGTCTTCTTCATGACCCGGCCGGGCGCATCCGCTTCCACTACTACCCGCCGTCGAAGCTCGACGTCGTCTCCGACGGCAGCTCGGTCGCCATTCGCGACGGCCGCACGCGCCAGCAGGAACTCTATCCGCTGTCGGCGACGCCGCTGCGTTACCTGCTCGCCGATCACGTCGACCTCACCTCGAGCAATATCGTCCAGTCGATCCGCGAGGAGCCGGACCTGGTCTCGCTGACCATCATGGACCGCAAGGCCAGGGTGCCGGGCAGCCTGACCCTGATCTTCGACCGCAAGACCTATGAGCTGCGCCAGTGGGTGGTGACCGACGCCCAGGGCCTGAACACGTCCGTCGCCATCTACGACACGGCCACCGGAAAGCCGCAGAATCCGAACCTGTTCCGGATAACCCCCGGTCCCACCTTCTGAATTTCACTTGGGCGCGACCACCGCACCGCCCGTTTGGCCCGTCCGATCGGCTCTTGAAACACCGGGGGAGCACCCCATCTTGAGTTCATGGCGGGGTGCTCATCATCGGTAGCGCCCCCCGTCTCGCCGAGAGCGGTCCGCTGGCACCGGGTTTCGCCGGTGTTGCGCTGCGAATAGCGCGGAGCGCCCAGCCTCCCCCGGGGCTGGGCGCTTTCTTGTGCGAAACCGGCAGAAGCGGATAGTGTGTTCGCTTCTCCTGCCGCCTGTCGCCTTTCATGCCCCTCACGATTGCCACCTGGAACATCAATTCCGTTCGCCTGCGCATCGGCCTGGTCGGTGAGTTCCTCGACGCCCACAAGCCCGACATTCTCTGCCTGCAGGAAATCAAGTGCGCTGACGACCGCTTTCCCCACGCGGCCTTCGCCGAGCACGGTTATCCTTACCGTTTGGTCAACGGCCAGAAGGGCTATCACGGCGTCGCCATCGTCTCGCGCCGGCCGTTCCTGGAATCCGACAAGCGCGCCTTCTGCGGCAAGGACGATGCCCGCCACGCTGCCGCCACCATCGCCGACGGCGACCAGACGATCGTCGTCCACAACTTCTATGTGCCCGCCGGCGGTGACGAGCCGGACCCGGCCATCAACGAGAAATTCGCCCACAAACTCGCCTTTCTCGCCGAGATGAAGGCCTGGCTCACCGGCGCCGAAACCGACCGCCGGTCGATCCTGGTCGGCGACCTCAACATCGCGCCTTACGAGAACGACGTGTGGTCGCACCGCCAGCTGCTGAAGATCGTCAGCCACACGCCGGTCGAGACCGAGGGGCTCGAGGAGGTCCGCCGGATCGGCGGCTGGGTCGATGCCATCCGCCGCTTCGTGCCCATGGAGGAGAAGGTCTACACGTGGTGGAGCTATCGTGCCGCCGACTGGCAGGCCGGCGACCGTGGTCGGCGGCTCGACCACATCTGGGTCACGCCGCATCTCGCCCACCGCCTCACCGGCACCGAGATCCTCCGCCACGCGCGCGGCTGGCCGCGGCCGTCCGATCACGTTCCGGTGATCGCCCGCTTCGCCCCGGCCAGCTGACCGGCTTTCAGAGTCGACAGTCGTCCGCCAGGGCGACCGTCATCTCCTGGGTCTTCCGGGGCGTCTCCGCAACCCGGCCGCTTCTCAGCTTCACCGACAGAATGAAACCGGCAAGGGCGAACGTAATGCTATTGCCGAGCCAGATGGCGGGGGCGTCTCGCAAGACGCCATAGGAGATCCAGATGGCGGTGCCCGTCTCCAGCATGACCAGCGTGGCCAGGCTGAAATCGCGCGCGCTGCGGCTGCGCCAGGTCTTCACGACCTGCGGCAGGAACGACAGCGTCGCCAGCGTGCTGGCCACCAGGCCCAGGTATTCGACGATGTCCATGGCGGGTCTCCTCGTACCACGGTCGTCGGCACCATCGCCGCGACGCCGTCTTCCGGCTCGGAAGATAGAGGCCTACTATGCCGATGGGCAGTACGCACAAACAGGACATGTAGTGTCATGGATGATAGTGCCACCCGCCGCTCGAATCGACGCAAGGCCGGCCGCACCGGCTGCGCGGTCGAGGCGACCCTCTCGGTGATCGGCGGCGTCTGGAAGCCGGTCCTGCTCTTTCACCTGCTGAACGGCAAGCTGCGCTTCAACGCCCTTTGCCGCCTCATACCGTCGGCCACGCCGCGAATGATCACCCTGCAGTGCGCGAACTTGAAGCGGACGGGATCGTCAAGAGAACGGTGTTTCCGGAAATTCCTCCAAAAGTGGAATATGAACTCACCGAGCTCGGCCAGTCGCTCGCGCCGGTTCTCCTGAGCATGCGCGATTGGGGAGAGCGGCTCCAGGCGTCGGAGGCCGCGGGCCCAGGCCCCCTTGGGGGAGAAACGCCGTGAGGCGGCTGCCGCGAGAGCCGTTCCCGTGATCGCCCGCTTCGCCCCGGCCTGAGCGCCTCTGCGTCTGGCTAGCGACCCGCCGGCAGCGACTTGATTCCCTTGAGCACGGCACGCACGCGGCCGAGATCGGTGACCGTGGCCAGCAGCCGCTCCGACATGGTCTCGCGCCACTTGACCGCCACCTGCGGGTACTCGCTGAGCATCCTGAGGATCAGCTTGCGGTCGAGTTCCAGCACCTGGCTGGCCACCATGGCGGTCGCCGTCGCCGGCCGCTTGGTCTCGATGAGCAAAGCGAGTTCGCCGATCAGAGCGCCCGCCTCGCAGTCGGCGACCATCTTGCGCCGCGGCCCGACGGACAGCCGGATACCGCCGTTCATGACGACGAAGCCGGAGTTCGCTCGCGCGCCTTCGCGGAAGAGCACCTGATCGGTCGCTAGTTCAAGCCGCACCGCGCTGAACGCGAGCAGGCGAATCTGCTCGGTCGGCAGGTCGCTGAACAGCGGAACGCGCTTGAGAAGCGCGATGTCGCTGTCGAGGCTCATGGTATTGCCCGGCCGCCCCGCGCCATCATGCCGCTACGGCACCAGCTTGTAGCCGCCGGCTTCGGTCACCAGCAGCTCCGCCTTGGATGGGTCGCGCTCGATCTTCTGGCGCAGGCGATAGATGTGCGTCTCGAGCGTGTGTGTGGTGACGCCCGAATTGTAGCCCCATACCTCATGCAGCAGCACATCGCGGGTAATCACCTTCTCCCCCGCGCGGTAGAGGTATTTCAGGATCGCGGTCTCCTTTTCGGTCAGCCGCACTTTCTGGTTCCTGTCGTCGACCAGCATCTTGGCGCTCGGCCGGAAGGTGTAGCGGCCGATCGAGAAGATGGCGTCCTCGCTCTGGTCGTGCTGGCGAAGTTGCGCACGGATGCGCGCCAGCAGCACGGCGAAGCGGAACGGCTTGGTGACGTAATCGTTGGCGCCCGCCTCCAGGCCGAGGATGGTGTCCGATTCCGAATCCTGGCCGGTGAGCATGATGACCGGTGCCCGGAAGCCGCTCTTGCGCAGAAGCTTCACCGCCTCGCGCCCGTCCATGTCGGGCAGGCCGACATCCATGATCACCAGATCGATCGGCTCGTGGCGGGCGCACTGGACGCCCTTGGCGGCCGATTCGGCCGGCACGATCTCGAACTCCTCGTAAAGCGAAAGCTGCTCGACCAGGCTCTCGCGGAGCATGTCATCATCGTCGACGACGAGAATCTTGCGGACGGGCATGACGGACTTTCGTTGCTTGCGCGACCGGCACCGGAGCCGGCAATTGGCGGAAACCCTTTGGATTCGGCATCCCATACGGTGTAGACCGCAACGGCCCGGCCGCGCAAGTTACCCGGCGGGCGGGCCCACCCGCGGCGTGGTCCGCCGAAAGCCCGGTTTCCGGGCCCTGTCCGGGCTCGCCCGCGCCACGCCGGAGGCATTCGTGAGCCGTCTATCCCGCGTCACAGTCGCCGCCAGCGGACCCGTCCGTCATCGCGGCCTGCTCGTCGCCGGCGGCCTGACGGTTCCCTGCGCGCTCGGCCGCTCAGGAATCCGCGGCAGCAAGCGCGAGGGCGACGGCGCCACGCCGCTGGGGTTCTGGCATCCGGTCGCCGTTTACTGGCGCGCCGACCGGCTCGTCCGCCCGGCAACCGCGCTGCCCATGCGGCCGCTGGACCCCCGCGACGGCTGGTGTGACGACCCCGCCGACCGCCACTACAACCGTCCCGTGCGCCTGCCGTTCACGGCCAGCCACGAGAGGCTGTGGCGTGCCGACCGCCTCTATGACGTGATCGTCGTGCTCGATTACAACCTGATACAACCAAAGCGTGGTGCCGGCAGCGCCATCTTCCTGCATATCGCTCGCCCGGATTTCGCGCCGACCCAGGGCTGCATCGCCGTCGGGCCCGGCGCCATGCGCCGGCTGCTCGCCCGCATGGACGGCCGCACGGGCATCGACATCGGCTGAGCGGTTGCCGGAGAAGTGGATACCACTCCTCCGGCCGCAATCGCGTCACGGCGAGGAGACGGTCGCCCTCAGAGGTGTTTTTCGAGCCAGCCGGCGATGTCGGCCATCACTGTCTCCTTGTCGGTATCGTTGAGGAGATCGTGGAAACCGCCCTCGTAGAGCTTCAGCGTCTTGTCCGCGGCGCCGGCCGTATCGAAGAAGAGCTGGCTGCCGCTCGGCCTGGTGGCCTTGTCGGCGGTGCCGTGCAGGATGAAGAGCGGCAGCGTCATTGCCGGGAACGACGCCTTCAGCCGCTCGTCGGCGCGCACCAGTTCGGCCAGCGTCTGCGTCGGCTGCGGTCTCGTGGGCGATCAGCGGATCGGCGTCCATTGCCGCCACAACCGCCGGATCGCGCGAGAAGAACGCGTTGTTGAGATGCAGTACGTGGGCGTGCGGCCAGACATGGGCGAGGCCCTTGAACACGGCCAGCGCAAACTCCGGCGCCGGCACCTGGAAGGCGAAGCTCTCGCAGACGAGCCCGGCAAGCTCCGCCTGGTGGTCGAGCGCATAGAGGCACGCAACCACGCCGCCGGCGCTATGGCCGAGCAGGAAGACCGGCAGGCCGGGAGTGCGCGCCCTTGCCGTGTCGACGGTCGCCGCCACGTCGGCGACATAGTCGGCGATCGACTGCACATAGAAGCGCTCGCCGTCCGACTTACCGCGTCCGCGCAGGTCGACCGCATAGACGGCCAGGCCCAGCGCCGTCAGGCGGTCTGCCACCCACAGATAATAGCCACCATGTGCGTTGAAACCGGGCACAATGACCACGACACCACGGACTTGTCCCGCGGGTTGCCATGATCGGACGAAGACCCCGACGCCACCCCTCGATTCCAGCCGCTCTTCTTTCATTGTGGCCACGCCGCCCTTGATGCCGGTATTCATCGTCTATCCTTCATTGTGGAAAACTGACAGGCTCAGGGGCTGTCCTCCGGGAGGTTACCGTAAAACGAAAGAGAAGACTTGAAATACTTGGCCGTACATTGACGATTCTCGTCGCCTCTGCCTTTCAGGCCAAGTAATGCGCATGCGGCCCGATGGGCCCTACCGCGCCATGCGCGCCCAATACCAGCCCTCAGATGCGCACCCCGAAGATCGCCGAGCCGACGCGGACATCGGTGGCCCCCATGGCGATCGCCGTTTCGAAATCGGCGCTCATGCCCATCGACAGCGATTTCAGTCCGAGCCGCCGGGCGATCTTGGCCAGCAGCGCGAAATGCGGCGCCGCCACCTCATCGAAGGGCGGAATGCACATCAGCCCGTCGATGGCCAGCCCGTGCACGGTTCGGCAGCGCTCGACGAAGGCGTCCGTCTCCTCCGGCAAAACGCCAGCCTTCTGCGGCTCGGCGCCGGTATTGACCTGCACCAGCAGGCGCGGCGTCCGGCCCTGCTTGGCCATCTCCTCGGCGATCGCCCCGGCGATCTTGTCGCGGTCGACCGTGTGGATGGCGTCGAACAGTGCCACAGCCTCCCGTGCCTTGTTGGATTGCAGCGGGCCGATCAGGTGCAGATCGATTCCCGGCGTCTCCAGCCTCAGCGCTGGCCACTTGCCGGCCGCCTCCTGCACCCGGTTTTCGCCGAAGACACGCTGGCCGGCGGCGATCACCGGCCGGATGGCGGCGGCATCGAAGGTCTTGGAGACGGCGATCAGGTGCACGGAGCCCGGCGACCGTCCGGCGGCAATCTCCGCCGCCGCGATGCGGCTGCGAACTTCGCTGAGCGCCTCTGCCTGCACTTGACCGCCCGTTCCCCGATTTTCGGCACGCCGGCGCGTGCCGTGGACCCCCGACCGGGGTCGTGGCCTGATTAGCCCCGCAGAACCGGGTCGACAAGGCAATCGGCCGCCTTTTCTAAGCCTTTCCGATTGACCGCGGGCCTGATTCTGGTGATGGTCCGCCGCGACCGGCTCAAGCGCCTCTTTTCCTCCAGGGCGCGCCGCCGCGCTCACATGAAGACCATGGCGACCGAACGATACAATCCCCGCGACGCAGAACCCCGCTGGCAGGCCCGCTGGGCCGAGGACCGCATCTTCGAGACGAAGAACGACGATCCGCGGCCGAAATACTACGTGCTCGAGATGTTCCCCTACCCGTCGGGGCGCATCCATATGGGCCACGTGCGCAACTACACCATGGGCGACGTGGTCGCCCGTTTCATGCGTGCCAAGGGCCACAACGTTCTGCATCCCATGGGCTGGGACGCCTTCGGCCTGCCGGCCGAGAATGCGGCGATGCAGAACCGCATCAATCCGCGCACCTGGACCTACGACAACATCGCCACCATGCGCGGCCAGCTCAAGATGATGGGCCTGTCGCTCGACTGGTCGCGCGAGTTCGCCACCTGCGACCCGGAATATTACGCCCAGCAGCAGAAGCTCTTCGTCGACATGCTCGCCAAGGGCCTGGCCTATCGCCGCAAGTCCAAGGTCAACTGGGACCCGGTCGACCAGACCGTGCTCGCCAACGAGCAGGTGATCGACGGTCGCGGCTGGCGCTCCGGCGCCGTCATCGAGCAGCGCGAGCTGGAGCAATGGTGCTTCCGCATCTCCGCCTATAGCGACGACCTGCTCGCCGCCCTCGACCGGCTCGACCGCTGGCCGGACAAGGTGCGCCTGATGCAGCGCAACTGGATCGGCAAGTCGGAAGGCCTGCGCGTCCGCTTCGCCGTTGCCGGCGCGGCGCCGGCCGGCTTCGATGCCATAGAGGTCTTCACCACCCGGCCGGACACGCTGTTCGGTGCGAGCTTCATGGCGCTGTCGCCCGACCATCCGCTGGCCACCGAGCTCGCCGGCAAGGACGATCGCCTCGCCGCCTTCATCGACGAGTGTCATCGCCACGGCACCAGTGCGGCGGCCATCGAGACGGCCGAGAAGATGGGTTACGCCACCGGCCTGTCGGTGAAGCACCCCTTCCGCGCAGGCCACACCCTGCCGGTCTATGTCGCCAACTTCGTGCTGATGGACTACGGCACCGGCGCCATCTTCGGCTGCCCGGCCCACGACCAGCGCGACTACGATTTCGCCAGCAAGTACAACCTGCCCATCATCCCGGTGGTGGCGCCGCTCGACGTGTTCGATGACGAGGGCGATCTGGTGGCGTGGATCGAGCAGTTCGCCAGCGGCAACGAGGCCTATCTCGACGACGGCCAAATCATCAATTCCGAGTTCCTCGACGGCATGAGCGTCGCCGACGCCAAGGAGACTGTCTCCCAACGCCTTGAAAAAACGATGCTTTCAGGCGTTCCCCAGGGCCAGCGCCAGGTCAATTACCGCTTGCGCGACTGGGGCATCTCGCGCCAGCGCTATTGGGGCTGTCCGATCCCGGTGATCCATTGCCAAGACCATGGCGCCGTCGCCGTGCCAACCGCCGACCTGCCGGTGCTGCTGCCCGACGACATCCAGCTCGACAAGCCCGGCAATCCGCTCGACCGCCATCCGACCTGGAAGCATGTCGCCTGCCCGGTCTGCGGCAAGCCGTCCGTGCGCGAGACCGACACCATGGACACCTTCGTCGATTCGTCCTGGTACTTCGTCCGCTTCACCGCGCCGCGCGCTGCGACCCCGACCGACCGCTCCATCGCCGACGCCTGGATGCCGGTCGACCAGTATATCGGCGGCATCGAGCACGCCATCCTGCACCTGCTCTATTCGCGCTTCTTCATGCGCGCCATGAGCGCCACCGGCCACATCGGCATCGACGAGCCCTTCGCCGGCCTGTTCACGCAAGGCATGGTCGTCCACGAGACCTATCGCAAGGAGGTGGACGGCAGGAGCCTGTGGCTGGCGCCGGGCGAAGTGCGCATCGAGGGCGATGGCGACGACCGCAAGGCTTTCGAGATCGCCACCGGCGAAGCGGTCGAGATCGGCGGCATCGAGAAGATGTCGAAGTCGAAGCGCAACACCATCGACCCCTCCGACATCATGGCCAGCTACGGCGCCGATACCGCCCGCTGGTTCATGCTGTCCGACTCGCCGCCCGATCGCGACGTCATCTGGACCGAGGAGAGCGTCGCCGGTGCGGCACGCTTCCTTCAGCGTGTCTGGCGCCTGGTCGGCGAGGCCATCGGCCTGGCGCCGATCGTGCCGCCGGCAGGCAGCCCCCCGCTCGCCGAGACCAGCGCCGATTCGATTGCGCTGCGCAAGGTGGCCCACCGCACGCTCGCCGCGGTCGAGGACAGCATCGCCGGCCTCCGCTTCAACGTCGCGGTCGCCAAGATCTACGAGCTCGCCAACGCCATCGCCGCGGCGCTGGCCATTCTGCCGCAGCAACGGCCGGATGCCGCGGATCACGCCCTCGGCGCCGCGCTGCGCGAAGCCCTGGAAATGATAGTCGAGATGGTGGCGCCGATGATGCCCCACCTGGCCGAAGAATGCTGGGCCGCACTTGGTCACTCCGACCTCGTGGCGACCCGCCCCTGGCCCGTCCTCGACCGCGATCTGCTGGTCGAGGACACCATCACCCTGCCGGTTCAGATCAATGGTCGCAAGCGTGGCGAATTGACAATCGCCACCGACGCGTCACAAGTTGAGGTCGAGACGGCGACCCTCGCGCTGGACGCGGTGCAGAGGGCGCTTGACGGGCAAAAACCGCGGAAAATCGTCGTCGTACCGAAGAGGATCGTGAATGTCGTCATTTGACCACAGCCGATCCGGGGGAGGCCGAAAGGCCGGCCGCCTGATCCTTCTTGCCGCGGTCGCCGCGGCGGCACTGGCCGCCTGCACCGTGCAGCCGCTCTACGCACCCACCGCCGCCGGCACCTCGGCCGTCGCAGCGCTCGGCACCATCTACATCGACCCGGTCGACACCCGTATCGGCCAGGAGCTGCGCAACCAGCTCATCTTCCAGCTCAACGGCGGCAAGGGCCAGCCGGCCGACGCCAGGTACCGCATGAAGCTGGTGGTCTCAGCGAGCGAGAATGCCCTCGGCGTGACGCCGATCGAGACGGCCCCGGCCTATTCCATCACCGTCGCCGCCACCTATGAGGTACGCTCGGTTGCCGACGACAAGATCGTCTACCGGAGCACCAGCCGGCAGTCGGCATCCTACGATCGCGTCAATCAGGTCTACGCCAATACGCGCGCCAGGCTCGACGCGGAGAACCGCGCCGCTGGCTTGGTTGCCAACGACATTCGTATCCGTCTCGCATCGGCGGCCGCCAAGGGAACGATCTAGCGGTCCGCCCGCAAGAGGCCCGGCAGGCGCGTGGTTCAGGTCAAGGCAGCTGACGCCGACCGCTTTCTGGTGCGGCCCGATCCGGCTGTTCGCGTCATTCTGATCTACGGCAATGACGACGGGCTGGTCGCCGAGCGCGCCGAGCGTTTCGCCTCCGCCGCTCTCGGCAAGAGCGACGATCCGTTCGCCCATGTGCGGCTCGACGCGGCGACGATCGCCGACGATCCCGGTCGCCTCGCCGACGAGGCCAACGCCGTTCCGCTGTTCGGCGGACAGCGGGTGATCACCGTCCAACTTTCCGGCGCGCGCTCCATTCAGCCGGCGGTCGAAGCCGTGCTCGCCGCACCGCCCGTCGATTCCTGGGTGGTCATCGCCGCCGGCGACCAGCGCAAGGGCTCGGGCCTGCGCAAGCTGTGCGAGACGCATGCGCATGCCGCGGCGATCGCCTGCTATGCCGATTCCGATCGCGATCTCGACCGCCTGATCGACGAGGAGACGCGGGCCGGCGGCCTCACCATCACGGCGGAAGCGCGTGCCGTCCTCAAGAGCATGATCGGCGCCGACCGCATGGCCAGCCGCTCTGAGGTCGCCAAGCTCTGCCTCTATGCCGCCGATGCCGGCACCATTACCGTCGACGACGTCCACGCCATCATCGGCGATGCCGCCGCCGCGGCCATGGATGCGGTGATCGACGCTGCCGCGCTGGGTGATGCCGCCGGGCTCGATCGCGGTTATCGCCGCCTGCGCGCCGCCGGCATTCCCGGCGCAGTTGTCGTCGGCGCCGCCCAGCGCCATTTCAATTTTCTGCAGAAGGCCCGCGCTGCCTGCGATGCCGGCGCCGCGCCCGAAGCAGTGGTGGCGCGCGCCAGCCCGCCGATCTTTTTTCAGCGCCGTGCCACGGTGACCCGCGCGATCGCCCTGTGGTCGTCAGCGGCGATCGACGCCGCCCTCACCCGCCTCGATTCGGCGCTGCTCGACAGCCGCCTGCACGGCGCCATTGCCGATGAGGTCGTCGCCCAGGCCCTGCAGGCAATCGCCTACACTGCCGCCGGGAGCGCGCGGCGTTGACCTTGCGAGCGTGAGGCGGTCCTATCCGCGCAGGCGCCGGACGATGTCGTCGAGCTGTTCGAGCGTCTTGTAGCTGACGGTCACCTGCCCGCCATTGCCCTTGTGATCGATCGTCACCGCCAGGCCGATCCGGTCGGTGAGGCTCTTTTCCAGCGCGCGCGTATCGGCATCCTTGGTCGGCTTCCTGCCACCGGTCGATTTCCTGCGCCCCGCACTTTCGCCGAGTTTCTCAACGTCGCGCACATTGAGACCGGCCTCGACGATGCGCCGTGCAGCCGCCACCGGATCTTCCAGCGTCACCAGCGCGCGGGCATGGCCGGCGGTCAGCTTGCCCTCGCGCAGATAGGTCTGCACTTCTTCCGGCAGCTTGAGCAGCCGCAGCGTATTGGCGATGTGCGGGCGGCTCTTGCCGATCACCTCGGCCAGTTCGTTCTGGCTGTAGCCATAGCCGGCGATGAGCTGTTGATAGCCGATCGCCTCTTCCAGCGCGTTGAGATCCTGGCGCTGCACGTTCTCGACAATGGCAAGCTCGAGCGCCTCCTTGTCGGTGAGCTCGCGCACCACCACCGGCACATCGTGCAGCCCGGCCTTCTGTGCGGCCCGCCAGCGACGCTCGCCGGCGACGATCTCATAGCTGTCTGTGGCGCCCTCCACCGGGCGAACCAGGATCGGCTGCACCACCCCCTTCTCGCGCACCGATGCCGTCAGCTCGTCGAGATCGGCGGCGGCGAAGGCCTTGCGCGGGTTATGCGGATTGGCACGCAGGAAAGCGATCGGCAGCCGGCGCTGGCCGCGTGCATGATCGCCGGCGGGTTCGACGGCGGCGGGCTCGACGTCGCCGATCAACGCCGCCAGCCCACGCCCCAGTCTGTTCCGCGTCGCACTGTCCGCCATTCACTTATCCCCTGAATGCCTGGCCCGTTTCACTACCGAATCGAAAATCGTTACGCCGCACGCAAATGGCGCTCGCGCTGAATGATCTCCGCCGCAAGCTTGAGATAGGCCTGACTGCCCGTGCTCTTGAAATCATAGAGCAGCACCGGCTTGCCGAAAGAGGGCGCTTCCGATACGCGCACATTGCGCGGGATGATGGTGTCGTAGACCGCGTCGCCCATATGCGCCCGCACGTCGGCAACCACCTGCCCCGAGAGATTGTTTCGGCTGTCAAACATTGTCAGGACGATACCATGAATGCTCAACTCGGGGTTGAGCGCCTGCTTCACCTGTTCCACCGTCTGGAGAAGCTGGCTCAGCCCTTCCAGGGCAAAGAACTCGCATTGTAACGGCACCAGAACCGAATGCGAGGCAGTCAGCGCGTTGATGGTCAGCAGGTTGAGCGAGGGTGGGCAGTCGACCAGGATATAGGAATAGTTTCGGGGCCGACTCGAATCATCCCCGTCACGTCCGAACAGCGCGTGGCGGAGCCGGAAGTTCCGGTCTGGTCGCCCGGCGATCTCCAGTTCGACGCCGAGCAGATCGAGGGTCGACGGCGTCACCGATACGCGCGGCACGGCCGTCTGCACCGCCGCTTCGCTCACTGACGCTTCGCCGAGCAGCAGGTCATAGGTCGACACTGCCCGGTTCTTCCGGTCGATGCCGAGTCCGGTTGATGCGTTGCCTTGCGGATCGAGGTCGACGATCAGCACCTCCTCGCCAATGGCCGCAAGGGCCGTGCCCAGATTGATCGCGGTCGTCGTCTTGCCCACGCCCCCCTTCTGATTGGCGAGGGCCAGCACGCGCGGTGTCTTCGGTAGGGTCATCGGTCGTTCACCGATCATTAACCATGGGGTCCCGGCATACGGCTGAGATGGCTGATATCGAGGATCGCACCGCCGTCGCCGACTCGACTATCGTGTTTTACCAGATCGAAGCCCCAAGATTGAGTAGCTTGCGCGATTTCCCGCACAAAATCTTGTCCCTTGTGGAAGGCGGCCGGAACCCCCCGCTCCATCAGCGGCGCTGCCAGCGACAGCAGTTCGGCGAGCGGCGCCAGCGCCCGCGCGCTGATTTGGTCGACCGGTTCGGACCAGGATGCCAGCAGCTCTTCAATGCGTCCTTCATGGACGATCGCCGGCGCCCCGGTCGCGCGGATCGCCTGGCGCAGGAAGGCGCATTTCTTGCGGTTGCTCTCGACCAGATGGACGACCGTGTCGCCGCGCGCCGCGCCGAGGACGGCAACGATCACCCCCGGCAGGCCGGCACCGCTGCCCAGATCCAGCCATCGTCGTGCCTCCGGAAACAGGCTCGCCAGCTGGGCGCTGTCCGCCACGTGTCGGCGCCAGATTGCCGGCAGCGTGCTCGGCGCGATCAGGTTCTCCGCCCGCTGCCATTTCCTCAGCAGCGCGACATAGGCGCCCAGCCGCTCCTCTGTTTCACGTGAAACCGCGATGATGTCGCTCAGCGCCTCGGGGCCGTCGGTCACGCTGCCTCACGCCACCTTGCGCCCATGCCGGCGCTTGATCCCGCCGAGCAGCAGCGCCAGGGCCGCCGGCGTCATGCCTTCGATCCGTGCCGCCTGACCGAGCGTGGTCGGCCTTACGGCCTCAAGCTTCCCGCGCAGCTCCTCGGACAGTCCGGACAGGGCATCGAAGTCGAGATCGTCGGGAATGGCGACCGCCTCGTCCGCGCGCAGCTGGGCGATGTCGGACTGCTGGCGCTCGAGATAGACGGCGTATTTCGCGTCGGTCTCGATCTGTTCGGATACGAATTGATCCACCGAACCCAGTTCCGGCCACACCCGCGCCAGCGCCGTCATATTCATCCCCGGATAAGCCAGCAGGTCGAAGGCCGACCGCCGGGTGCCGTCCCGGTTGATGCGGATGCCGTGGCCTTCGGCCTGGTTCGGCGTCACCGTCAGCGACTGGGTCAGCGCCCGCAGCGCATCGAGCGCTTCGGCCTTGGCCGCATAGGCCGCGGCACGCGCCCGCCCGACAACGCCGAGCCTGATTCCCAGCGGCGTCAGCCGCTGGTCCGCATTGTCTGCCCGCAGCGACAGGCGATACTCCGCCCGCGAGGTGAACATCCGGTACGGCTCGGTCACCCCCGCCGTCAGCAGATCGTCGATCATCACGCCGAGATAGGCCTCGGACCGGCTCACCGTCACCCCGTCCGCGCCGCCGGCGATCCGCGCCGCATTCAACCCTGCCACGAGACCCTGGGCCCCGGCCTCCTCATACCCCGTCGTGCCGTTGATCTGTCCGGCCAGGAACAGCCCGCCGATCCGCTTCGTCTCGAGCGTCGGCTTGAGCTCGCGCGGGTCGACGTGATCGTATTCGATGGCATAGCCCGGCCGCGTGATCCGTACCCTTTCGAGCCCCGGAATTGCCCGCACGACCTTTTCCTGCACCGCTTCCGGCAGCGCCGTCGAGATCCCGTTCGGATAGACGGTGTCGACGTCCAGCCCTTCCGGCTCGAGGAAGATCTGGTGCCCGTCGCGGTCGCCGAAGCGCATGATCTTGTCTTCGATACTCGGGCAGTAGCGCGGGCCGCGGCTGTTGATCTCGCCCGAATACATCGGTGAGCGCTTGATGTTTTCCCGGATCACGTCGTGCACCGCGCCCGTCGTCCTGGTGATGTGGCAATCAACCTGCGGCGTCTTGATTTCGCCGGTCAGCGCCGAGAACGGTTCCGGCGGATCGTCGCCCTGCTGGCGGTCGAGGCCCGACCAGTCGATCGTCCGCCCATCCAGCCGCGGCGGCGTTCCGGTCTTGAGCCGGCCCAGGCGAAAGCCAGCCGCTTCCAACGTCCGCGCCAGGCCCACCGACGGTGCCTCGCCGACACGGCCCGCTGCGATCTTCACCTCGCCGATATGGATAAGCCCGCGCAGAAACGTCCCGGTCGTGATCACCACCGCGCCAGCGCCCAGCGCCCGCCCATCGCCGAGCACAACACCCGCTGTCCGGCCGTCCGCCACGATGAGATCGACCACTTCCTGCTCAACGATTTCGAGCCCGTCCTGTTCCCGCAACAGCCCTTGCACCGCGCTCGCATAGAGCTTGCGGTCGGCTTGCGCCCGCGGACCCCGCACGGCCGGCCCCTTGCGCCGATTGAGCACCCGGAACTGGATCCCGGCGCGGTCGGCCGCGACCCCCATGATCCCATCCAGCGCATCGATCTCGCGCACCAGATGGCCCTTGCCGAGGCCGCCGATCGCCGGATTGCACGACATCGCCCCGATCGTCGCGAAGGACTGGGTGACCAGCGCCGTCCGCGCCCCGGCGCGCGCTGCTGCTGCGGCCGCTTCCGTGCCCGCATGGCCGCCGCCGACAACGATCACGTCAAAGGATCGGTTCGTATCCGTCATGATTTGCTCATGCCATCCGCCATCCATCCCGATCCTGTTTCACGTGAAACAGTTCTTCACTTGCCGATGCAGAAATCCCTGAACACCACGTCGAGCATTTCCTCAACGCCGATCCGTCCCGTCACTCTTCCTAGGGCATCGCCCGCCCGGCGCAAGTCTTCGGCCCTCAACTCCAGGCCTCGGCCGTCATCGCGCAACGCCGCCTCTATCGCTTCCGCACAGGCCCGCAATGCCGCCCTATGCCGTGCCCGCGTTGCCACCACGGATTCGCCGCCGCCCAACTCTTCCGCGAGTCTTTGCCCGAGCCCGGCCAGCAGTCCCGCCACGCCTTCGCCGCTCAGCGACGAAACGACATAGTCGTAATCCGCAGCAACGCGCGCTCGTTCTGCATCCGAATCGACCAGATCGATCTTCGTGCCGACCCGCACCACGTTCCCTGGTAGGGCAGGGGGCTCACCCCGAACTGTCGCGCACATCACGCAGCCACAACACCACGTCCGCTGTCGCCCCCCGCGCCTCGGCCCGTCGCACGCCTTCGCGCTCCACCACGCCTTCCGCTTCGCGCAATCCCGCGGTGTCCACCAGCGTCGCCGCATAGCCGCCGAGATCCACCCGCACCTCGATCAAGTCCCGCGTCGTTCCCGGTTCTGCCGTCACGATCGCCACATCCCGCCGCGCGATCGCATTCACCAGGCTCGACTTCCCGGCGTTCGGCGCTCCCAAAACGACGATCTCGACACCGTCCCGCACCCGCTCGCCACGCCGGTCCTCCATATGGTTAACCATTTCTTGCCGCACCGTTCCGGCGATCTCCCAGGCCTGGCCACTCGCCAATTCCGGAATATCCTCTTCATCGGCAAAATCGAGCTCCGCCTCGATCAGGGCCCGCGCCCGCACCAGCCGCTCCCTCCAATTCTCGTAGAGCCGCCCGATCGTCCCGTCGCTCTGTCGCAACGCCTGCCGCCGCTGCGCTTCGGTTTCAGCCGCAACCAGGTCCGCCAGCCCCTCGACCTGGGTCAGGTCGAGCCGCGCATTGCCGAACGCCCGCCGCGTGAACTCTCCGGCTTCCGCCGGCCGGAAGCCCTCCATCTCGCCCAGCACCTCGAGCACCGCCGCCACCACCGCCCGCCCGCCATGGACGTGCAGCTCCGCCACGTCTTCTCCGGTGAAACTCGCCGGCGCCGAAAAGAACAGCACCAGATCCCTGATCCAGCAGCTCGCCTGCGGCCGAACGGATCGAACGCAGGCTCGCCTTACGTGGTTCCGGCACCGCACCGATCAGCGTTTCGAGTCCGAATCGAACGCCCGGCCCGCTCATCCGGATCATCGCCACGCCGGCTGGCGGCGGCCCGCTCGACAATGCAAAGATCGTGTCGCCGGTCTTATTCAACACCCTACATCCCACCGATGAGCGAAAACCTTCTCCGCCACGAAGCCAGCCCCTACCTCCTCCAGCACAAGGACAATCCCGTCCACTGGCGTCCCTGGGGCGCAGCAGCGCTGGCCGAGGCCCAGGCCGCCGACAAGCCCATCCTTCTTTCCGTCGGCTACGCCGCCTGCCACTGGTGCCATGTCATGGCCCATGAAAGCTTCGAAGATCCCGCGACCGCCGCGGTCATGAACGAGCTTTTCGTGAACATCAAGGTCGACCGCGAGGAGCGTCCCGACATCGACCAGATCTACATGGCGGCGCTGCACGCCACCGGCGAGCAGGGCGGCTGGCCCCTCACAATGTTTCTCACCCCCGACGGCCGCCCGATCTTCGGCGGCACCTATTTTCCCAAGACCGCACGCTATGGCCGGCCGGCCTTTGCCGATATCCTTCGTCAAGTCGCCAACATCTATCGCACCAAGCCCGAGGCCGTCGCTGCCAATGCGTCGGCGCTCATGGCGCATCTCTCCGCCCCCCGCACCGGCCCCGGTTTCACCCTCGACCGCTCGCTCCTCGATCAGGCCGCCGACCGCCTCCAGCAATTCATGGACCCGGTCCATGGCGGCATGAACGGCGCACCGAAGTTCCCCCAGACCAGCCTCCTCGATTTCCTCTGGCGCGCCGCCTGGCGCACTGGCGACGATACCTACCGCGACATCGTCCTCACCACCCTCACCAACATCTGCCAGGGCGGCATCTACGACCATCTCGCCGGCGGCTTCGCCCGCTATTCCACCGACGCCCGCTGGCTCGTTCCGCATTTCGAGAAGATGCTCTACGACAACGCCCAGCTTATTGCGCTCCTCGCCACTGCCTGGCGCGCCACCGCCGCATCACTGTTTCGCAACCGAATCGAGGAAACCGTCGCCTGGCTCCAGCGCGAGATGCTTTGTTCCGGCGGCGCCTTCGCCGCCAGCATCGACGCCGATTCGGACGGTCATGAGGGGCGCTTCACCGTCTGGACCCGCGCCGAGGTCATCGCCGTCCTCGGGGAAGGGGAGGGGACCTATTTTGCCGACATCTACGACATCTCGGAGCGCGGCAACTGGGAGGGCGTTTCCATCCCCAACCGCCTCCGCACGCCCGGACTCCTGGCCGACACCGAAGAGCGTCGCCTTGCCGAGGCGCGGGCAATCCTCCTCCGCCATCGCGCCCACCGCATCCGCCCGCCGACCGATGACAAGATCCTCGCCGACTGGAACGGTCTTGCCATCGCCGCTCTCGCCGACGCCGGCACGACCCTCGATCGCCCAGACTGGATCGTCCTAGCCAGCGACGCTTTCCGTTTCGTCACCGGCACCATGACCGCCGCCGGCCGACTGGCCCATTCCTGGCGTGCCGGCAAGGCCGTCTTCCCCGGCCTCGCCACCGACTATGCCGCCATGATCAAGGCCGCGCTCGCCCTCCATGCCGCGACCTTCGACCGTGCATGGCTCGACCACGCCGAGGCCCTCGCCGCCACGCTCCGCCGCCATCATTGGGACCCCGATCGCCCCGGCTACTTTCTATCCGCCGACGACGCCGAGGCGCTCATCATCCGCCCGCGCTCCGATGCCGACGATGCCACACCCGCCGCCGCCTCTCTGATGGCCGCCAATCTCATCCGCCTCTGGCGCCTCACCGGCAAGGACACCTATCGCGCCGATGCCGACGCCATTCTCGCGGCCGCCGCGCCGGCCATCGCCGCCAACCTCTTCGCCGCCACCGGCCTGTTGAGCGCGCTTGACCTCCGCCTCGCCGCCACCGACGTCGTCATCCTCCATTCAAGTACTTCGCCGGCTAATCTTTTGCTCGCCGCCGCCCGCAACAGCTCTACGCCCAACACCATCATCGCCTTGCATGACGCCGCGCAGCCCTTGCCGCAGTCGCATCCCGCCGCCGGCAAGACCACAGTCGATGGCAAGGCCACAGCCTATGTCTGCCGCGGCGAGACCTGCTCCCTGCCGGTCACCGACCCTGATCAGCTCCAGGTGCTCATCAACCCGCCGCCAACTTGACCCCGTCGTGCCGCTAGTCTTTCAATGCCGCATCGACCTCGGCGAGGATGAAGGCGACCCGCCGTCCAACCGTGTCGCGCGGGATCTCCACCGTCGCGTAACCGGCTTCCTCATAGGCTTCGCGCACCAGTTCATAGGTCCGCACCGCCTCGTCCCAGTCCTGGCTGCGCTCGTTATCCTGCCGGTAGATCTCTCGCCACGGCGGCGCCATCAGCACCACCGTGTTGCAGCGATGGATCGCCGTCGCCTCGCGCACGCTTTCCGGCACCGCCAGTCCGACCAGCCGGCAATAGCCGATCAGGTCGGCAATCCCACGGTCGAAGAAAACCGGTTCGTCCCGTGTCGCCTCGCCTTCGAAATCAGCAATGCCGCGCTTCAGCATCGCCGCACAATAGGCGGCCATGTCCTTGCCGTGCACGGCGTCCCCGCCGATCGCCGCCTGCTCGCGCAAGATCGCTCGCCCGGCCTCGGCCACGGTGGCAAAACCGCGCCGGTCCAGCGTGTCGATCAGCGTCGTCTTGCCGGCGCCGGGACCACCACTGATGATGAAGAAGTTCGCGCGATAGGCCATCGCACCGTACCCCGATACGGCCCACCCGACCGCCACCCGCGTCAAACGCCGGCCAATGTCCGGGTGCGCCCGCGCACCGACAGCCTCACCGCCCACGGTACCGATCAACCGCGGCCCCACGTTTCGCTCATGACACCATCATGCCCGATTGCCCGCCCGCCAGGCGGCACCATTGCCGGCCGCCGGACCCGGCCGGTCAGGTGTTCATCTGCTCGAAGAAGTCGCCGTTGTTCTTCGTCTGCTTGAGCTTGTCGAGCAGGAACTCGATCGCATCGACCGTGCCCATCGGCATCAGGATGCGGCGCAGCACATACATCTTCTTGAGCTGGTCGGGCGCCACCAGCAGTTCTTCCTTGCGCGTGCCCGAGCGCGTGATGTCGATCGCCGGGAAGACGCGCTTGTCGGCCACCTTGCGGTCGAGAATGATCTCGGCGTTGCCGGTGCCCTTGAACTCTTCGAAGATCACCTCGTCCATGCGGCTGCCGGTATCGATCAGCGCCGTCGAGATGATGGTCAGCGACCCGCCTTCCTCGATATTGCGCGCCGCGCCGAAGAAGCGCTTGGGCCGCTGCAGCGCGTTGGCATCGACACCGCCGGTCAGCACCTTGCCCGACGACGGCACCACCGTGTTGTAGGCCCGGCCAAGGCGCGTGATCGAATCGAGCAGGATCACAACATCCCGCCCATGCTCGACCAGCCGCTTGGCCTTCTCGATCACCATCTCGGCGACCTGCACGTGGCGCGAGGCCGGCTCGTCGAAGGTCGAGGAAATCACCTCGCCCTTCACCGAGCGCTGCATGTCGGTCACTTCCTCCGGCCGCTCGTCGATCAGCAGCACGATCAGATAGCATTCGGGATGGTTGGCGGTGATCGAGTGGGCGATGTTCTGCAGGATCACCGTCTTGCCGGTCCGCGGCTGCGCCGTGATCAGCGCACGCTGGCCCTTGCCGAGCGGCGCCACCAGATCGATCACCCGCGCCGTCATGTCCTTCGAGGTCGGGTTGTCGACCTCCATGTTGAAGCGCTTGTCGGGATAGAGCGGCGTCAGATTGTCGAAATGGATCTTGTGGCGCGCCTTGTCAGGGTCCTCGAAATTGATCGAGTTGACCTTGAGCAGCGCGAAATAGCGCTCGCCTTCCTTGGGGCCGCGGATCTGGCCTTCGACCGTATCGCCGGTCCTCAGCGAGAACCGGCGGATCTGCGACGGCGACACATAGATATCGTCCGGGCCGGCCAGGTAGTTCGCATCCGGCGAACGCAGGAAGCCGAAGCCGTCGAGCAGGCACTCGACGACGCCCTCGCCGATGATGTCGGTCTCCTGGGCGGCCAATTGTTTCAGGATGGCGAACATCAGTTCCTGCTTGCGCAGCGTGCTCGCATTCTCGACCCCGAGCTCCTCGGCAAAAGCCAGAAGCTCCACAGGCGATTTCGCCTTCAGGTCCTTTAGTTTCATTTCTCGCATGGAACGCGAATCTCGTATCTCTTGGGAAAAGAACCGACTGTGAGGAAGATCGCAGAACTTCTGACCGGCTTTGGATGCCGGAGCGCCCTTTCAGCCCTGCTGGGCCGCTGGCGCCTGTCTGCTTGCGCGGTTGCCTGGAAGATAGTGGCTCACACCCGCAACGGCAAGACCGAAAGCGCGCGTTTGCCGGACCCCTTCAGAACGGCCTGACGATCACCAGGATGACGATTCCGATCATCAGCAGGGTCGGCACTTCGTTCATGAACCGATAGAAGCGCTGTGGCCGCTGGTTGCGATCCTCGGCGAATTCCCGCACCGCATTGGCATAGAACCAGTGCACCCAGGTGAGAACCAGCACCAGCGCAAGCTTCGCATGGAACCAGCCCTCGCCGAACAGCTTCTGGTCCCAGGCGAGCCATAGTCCCGCCGCCCAGCTCGCAATCATCGCCGGCACCATGATCGCCCTGAGCAGGCGCCGCTCCATTACCTTGAAGGTTTCCGACTGCTGCGATCCGGCTTCCGCCTCGCAGTGATAGACGAACAGCCGCGGCAGATAGAGCAGCCCCGCCATCCACGCGATGATCGAAATGACGTGCAGCGCCTTCATCCACAGATAGCCGCCGCCCGGGATCAACCAGATCATCACCGCCGCCACCGCCAGCGCGATGACTGCCGCCCGCAGCATCAGCATCCCCGGCGCTTTCATCATGGCGCCCGCACCAGCTCGACCAGCCGCTTCACATGGTCGACCGGCGTCCCCGGCAGGATGCCGTGCCCCAGATTGAAGATAAACCGCCCGCCGCCCAGCCCTGCGCGTATTCGCCGCACCGCACGCTCCAATGCCTCACCACCAGTCATCAACACCATCGGATCGAGATTCCCCTGAACAGCCACATGAGGCTGCAGCCGCTCCCGCGCATAGTCCACCGGCACGCTCCAGTCGATCGATACCCCGTCGACCCCGGTGGCTTCGACATAGCGCTCCAGCTTCGCCCCTGCGCCGCGCGGAAACCCGATCATCTTGACGCCCGGCTGCGCCGCTTTCACCCGTCGCACGATCTCGGCGGTCGGCTCGATGCACCACCGCTCGAAACCATCTTCATCCAGAACCCCGGCCCAGGTGTCGAAGATCTGCACCACGTCGGCGCCCGCCTTCACCTGTTCCACCAGATAGCTCGCCGACAGCGCCACCAGACGTTCGATCAGATCCTTGAAGGCGGCTGGCCTCTCCAGAGCGAAACCGCGCGCCGGCGCCTGATCCGTGGTTCCCCGTCCCGCAATCATATAGGTCGCCACCGTCCACGGCGCCCCGCAGAAGCCGATCAGCGTCTTCCCCCTGGCCAGCCCCTCCCGCACCCGCCGCACCGTCTCCAGCACCGGCGCCAGCGTCTTCACCGCCCTGCTGTCATCCAGCGCTCGCATCCCGGCTTCATCGAGCGGATCGAGTCGTGGACCCTCACCCTCGACGAACCATACGCGCTGCCCCAGCGCCAAGGGCACCACCAGGATGTCCGAAAACAGGATCGCCGCATCGAAATCGAAGCGCTCGATCGGCTGCAGCGTCACCGTGCTTGCCAGCGCCGGATCGAAACAGAGATCCAGAAACGAGCCGGCCTTTGCTCTCAGCTCCCGGTACTCCGGCAGATAGCGTCCCGCCTGCCGCATCAGCCAGATCGGTGGTGGTGCCAGATATTCTCCGTGAAGGACCGCACTCACCGTACCATGGGACTGGGCAAAGCCACTGCTGTCACCCATCTCAGATAAGACTTTAAATTCTTCTTTTTGTTTCATATTGACCGTGGATTGTCGTCAGACAGATTGATCCTCAGGAACGGAACCATCCGGCTATAGCGGCTGATGAACGGGAGAGGGAACCGCAATCCTCATCGCGGACGACAAGGATAGCGCAATTGCCTCGTGTTAACATTGCGTTAACCATAAATATGGCGGACGCGAGCATCGAACGTATTGGGGAAAAGCTGTGGAAATCCCGGGAATTCAGCCGATTCACCCGTATTTGCCGAATTGCCGCAGATCGCATCTCACAGGCGCATGCCTGTTGATTGAATCCGGCGCTTTCGGGAGAGTGCGGACGACTTCCGGCTCGATTGCCCTGATCGCCGCCATTCGTGCACAGGGCAGGGGATAAGCGCGTGCAAAACCGAGAGAACTTCTTCCACCTCCACCTGATCTCCGATGCCACCGGCGAGACCCTGATGACGGTCGGCCGGGCCTCGGCAGCGCAGTTCGCCCAGACCCGCGCCATCGAGCACGTCCATGCTCTCGTGCGCTCGGAAAAACAGCTTGCCCGCGTGCTGACCGAGATCGAGGCCGAGCCCGGCATCGTCCTCTACACGCTGGTCGACCACGCCATCACCGAAAAGCTCGAGGCCCATTGCCACGTCCTCGGCATCCCCTGTGTCTCCGTGCTGGAGCCGATCTACCAGGTCATGCAGTCCTATCTCGGTGCCGCCAGCGATCGCCGTGTCGGTGCCCAGCACTCGCTCGATGCCGACTATTTCCACCGCATCGACGCGCTCAACTTCACCATGATGCATGATGACGGCCAGCTTGCCGGCCGCCTGGAAGAAGCCGACGTCGTGCTGGTCGGCGTAAGCCGTACCTCCAAGACGCCGACCTCGATCTACCTCGCCAATCGCGGCGTGCGCACCGCCAACGTTCCCCTCGTGCCGGGCATTCCGTTGCCGCCCGACGTCGAGAACATCAAGAAGCCGCTGGTGGTCGGTCTTGTCGCCAGCCCCGAACGCATCATTGCGCTGCGCGAGAACCGCATCCTCAGTCTCAATGCCAACCAGCCCAACCTTGCCTACACCGACAAGGCGTCGGTTGCCGACGAGATCGCCTATACGCGCAAGCTCTGCGCCAAGCATCGCTGGGCGGTGATCGACGTCACCCGCCGCTCCATCGAGGAGACTGCGGCGGCGATCCTGGCGCTGCATCGTGAGCACCGCTCGGCACGGGATTCCGGGCATAGCCAGTGACAGTCATCGTGCTTGCCTCGGGCAGTCCGGCGCGGCGCACGCTGCTCGCCAATGCCGGCCTCGTCTTCGACCTTGAACCGGCGGCGCTCGACGAGCGCGCGATAGAGGCACCGCTGGTTGCCCGGGGAGCCGCGCCGGCAGACATCGCCGCCGCCCTTGCCGAGGCCAAAGCCGCCGCGGTCAGCCGCCGCCGGCCCGGTGCGCTGGTGATCGGCGCCGACCAGACGCTCGATTGCGACGGTCATCGCGGCACCAAGTCTGAAACGATCGGCGAGGCACGCGCCCAGTTGCAGCGCCTAGCCGGCCGCGCCCACCGTCTCCATTCGGCCGTTGCGGTGGCGCGCGACGGGGCCGTGCGCTGGCGCCATCTCGATAGCGCGACGCTCACGATGCGCTCGCTGACGCCCGCCGAGATCGACACCTATCTCGCCCGGGTTGGCGAAGATGTGCTGAACAGCGTCGGTGTCTATCAGCTCGAAGGCGAAGGAATCCGCCTGTTCGAGCGGATCGAAGGTAACTATTTCACCATCCTCGGCCTGCCGCTCCTGCCGCTTCTGGCGTATCTGAGAGGTGAAGGAGCGATCGAATGAACCGCCCGGCCCCGTCATGGTGAAGCCTGTTGCCTGCGTCATCGGCTGGCCGGTCAAGCATTCGCGCTCGCCGGTCATTCACCGCTTCTGGCTGAACCAGCTGGGGCTCGACGGCGACTACATCATCCAGCCGGTCGAGCCGGAGCGTATCGTCCACTTCTTCGCCGGCTTTGCCGGCAGCGGTTTCGTCGGCTGCAACGTCACCGTGCCGCACAAGGAGGCGGCCTTTGCCGCGGTTGATCGCCGCGAGGCGGCAGCGGAGGAGACCGGTGCGCTCAACACCGTCTGGATCGAAGACGGCAGGCTCGTCGGCACCAACACGGATGCCATCGGCTTCCTCGCCAATCTCGACGCCGAAGCGCCGGGCTGGGATGCCGATGCCGGCCCGGCGGTGGTGCTCGGCGCTGGCGGCGCGGCGCGTGCCGTGGTCTGGGCGCTGCTGCAGCGCGGCTTCGCGCCGGTCACCGTGGTCAACCGCACCCGCGAGCGGGCCAAGGCATTGGCCGTCCGTTTCGGATCGCGCGTGACGGTCGCCGGCTGGGAGCAGCTGCCGCGTCGTCTCGCCAGCGCGCGCGTGCTGGTCAACACCACGACGCTCGGCATGCACGGCCAGCCGCTGCTCGAGGTCGACGTCGCGCGTCTGCCGCGCGATGCGGTGGTCAACGACCTTATCTACGTTCCGCTGGAGACACCGCTGGTCACCAGTGCGCGCCTTTCCGGCCTGCGCGCCGTTGGTGGCCTCGGCATGCTGCTCCACCAGGCGGTGCCGGGTTTCATGCACTGGTTCGGCAAGCGCCCCGAGGTGACGCCGGCGCTCGCCGCCGCGGTTCGCAAGTCGATCGAGGCCGGGTGATGCTCGTCCTCGGCCTTACCGGTTCGCTCGGCATGGGCAAGTCGACGGCGGCGGCGATGTTCGCCCGTGCCGGCATTCCCGTCTTCGACGCCGATCATTTTGTTCACGCGGTCTACGCGCCGGGCGGGGCCGCCGTGGCCGCCGTCGAAGCGGCATTTCCCGGCGTCACCGTTGACGGGGCCATCGACCGGGTGCGCCTCGGCCAGCGCGTCGTTGGCGATTCAGTTGCCTTCGCGCGGCTGGAAGCCATCGTCCATCCGCTCGTGCGCGACGCGGCGGATGCCTTCCGGGCCGATGCCGCCGGCGAAGGGCTACCACATCGCGTTGCTCGACATGCCGCTGCTGTTCGAGATCGGTCTCGACACCCGCGCCGATGCGGTGGTGGTGGTCTCCACCACCTTCGAGCGCCAGCGTCAGCGCGTGCTCATGCGGCCGGGGATGACCGAGCAGCGCTTCGCCGCGTTGCTCGCGCGCCAGATGCCGGATGCCGAGAAGCGCGCCCGCGCCCATTTCATCATCGATACCGGCGGCACCCACGCCGATGCCGAACGGCAGATCACCGAATTGCTGCGCGCGGTCGCCGGCATGGCCGCGGGACTCTAGCCCCGATAGCCCCTGACGATCCCCGGCGGGCGCAGCTCGGCGTCGTCGGGATCCTCGCCGAATTCGCGTTTCGCCCGCCTTTGGCGCAGCAGGTCCCAATACTGGTCGAGCGCCACGTTGATGGCGATCAGCCGCTGGCGCTCCGCCTCGGACAGCTCCCCCTTCTGATAGAGAAAATGCTCCTCGTCGGTGAGCGCCTTGATATGGTCGAGCACGGACTGATCGGTGGCCATTTCTCGGTCTCCTACAGCATGGCAAGGCCCGTATACCGGCCGAGCGGGAAGGCCCGGTCGATATCCGCGATCTCGGCGTCGGTCAACGTCAGCGCGTCGGCGCCGGCATTGTCCTCGACATGGGGTATGGAAGCGGCCTTGGGAATGGTGAACAGCGCTCGCGTCCGCATCAGGAAAGCCAGCGCGACCTGCCGCGGCGTCGCTCCGCGGGAGCCGGCTATGCGCGCCAGCAGCGCCCCGCCCTCCGTTCGCGGCCCGGGAAAATCCCCGCTGCCGAAGGGGCTGTAGCCGACCACCGCCACATCGTGCGCCACACACCAGGGGATCACCGCGTGCTCGATGCCGCGCTCTTCCAGATGGTAGAGCACCTGGTTGCAGGCGATGTGTCCCGGCCCGGCGATCCGCCACGCCGCTTCCAGATGCGTCTCGTCGAAATTGCTGAGGCCCCAGGACAGGATCTTGCCGTCCGCCTTGAGGCTCTCGAAGGCGGCGATGGTGTCCCCCAGGGGATGGCGGCCGCGCCAATGCAGCAGGTAGCAGTCGAGCCGGTCGGTCTTCAGGCGTTTGAGCGAGGCCTCGCAGGCAGCGATCGCGCCCTCTCGCGATGCGTTCTGGGGCATCACCTTGGAGACCAGGAAGACCTCGTCGCGCCGGCCGGCGATCGCCTCGCCGACGATTTCCTCGGCAGCGCCGGAGCCGTAGAGTTCCGCCGTGTCGATATGGCAGAGGCCGAGGTCGAGACCGCGCCTCAGCGCCGCGACGGCCTGCGACCGCGGAGCCAGCTCGAAATACCATGTCCCCTGGCCGATTGCCGGCACGTCGATGCCGGTCAGGCCGAATTGTCTTCGCTGCATGCTTCTCCCCTTATCGGGCCAATATATGCGGTCTTTGCGACGGCTGCCGCAAACCCCTCCGATTGGTGCATTGAGATTTGCCGCAATTCAGGGAAAGAATAGGCCACTGGGACCGGCCCGAAGCAGCGATTGGCCGGTCTGCTCCCACGGGGTCCGACAAAGCGGGGGGAATGGAGCCATGCTGCGACTCGGTCAGATAGCGTCGGCGTTGACCGCCGCCCTCATGATCGCCCTGGCGATCGTTCCGGCAGGAGCCGCGGAGGCCAAGGCCAAGGCGAAGACCAGCGACGTGCCGCCCATCTACATCATGCGCGGCGGTCTCAACATCTTCTCGACCGGCATGGATGTGCTGGCCAAGGAGTTGACCGCCAAGGGTTATCCCGCCATCTCCGACACCTTCGAGGACTGGCGCACCCAGATGGCCAAGGTGGTCGCGGCGTACAAGGAACATCCCTATCCGGTCATCATCATCGGCCACTCCTATGGTGCCGACACGGCCCTGCTGATGGCCTACCGACTCCGGGATCAGAACGTCCGCGTCGCCCTCCTGGTGTTCTACGACCTGACCGATCCCGGCAGGGTGCCGTCGAATGTCGACCACGTCCTGAACTTCCGCTCATCGTCCGCCACCGGCATCAACGTCACCGTCACCGGCGGCGCCCATTTCTCCGGCACCATCACCAATGTCACCCGGTCGGACCTCAACCACCTCAACATCGACAAGGCCGAGGACCTGCACAAGCAGACCATCGCCGAAATCGAAAAGCTGCTGGGCCCGCGCGCCAAGACCACCAAGACCACCAAGGAATAGGGCGCAGCACACTTCGCGCCCTTGCGCCGCGCGGCCCGAACGGTCACGATTTGGGCCACGAATCATGCGCGAAATCGTCTTCGACACCGAAACCACCGGGCTCGACCCGCTCACCGGCGACCGCATCGTCGAGATCGGCGCCATCGAGCTCGTCAATCACATCCCGACGGGCAGGCACTTCCATGCCTATCTCAACCCGGAGCGGCCGATGTCGGCCGATGCCGCCCGCGTGCATGGCCTCGATGACGCCTTTCTCAGGGACAAGCCGCGCTTCGCCGAGATTGCCGAGGAATTCGTCGCCTTCATGGAAGAGGGCAATCTGATCGCCCACAATGCCAGCTTCGACATGGGCTTCATCAATGCCGAGCTGGCACGCATCGGCCGTCCGCCGATCTCCGACGAACGGGTCATCGACACCCTGGCGCTCGCCCGCCGCAAGCACCCGGGCAGTCCCGCCTCGCTCGACGCGCTGCTCTCGCGCTACCAGATCGACGCTTCGCGGCGCACACTGCACGGTGCCCTGCTCGACGCGGAGCTTCTCGCCGAGGTCTATATCGAGCTGATCGGCGGCCGTCAGGCGGCGCTCGTCCTCGGTGAAGAGCCGGAAGCGCCGACCATCGCGGTTGCCCATCACGCCGTTGCCGTCGGCGAGCGGCCGGCGCCACGCAGCTTCACCCTGAGCCCGGAGGAGCAGGCCGCCCACCGCGCCGCGCTGAAGCATCTCGGCGACAAGGCCATCTGGCAGGATTATCTCGGCGACGCAGAAGCGGCCTGACGTCAGCCCGGTGGCGCACTATGTTGCCGGGCCTGCCCTCCGCCGGTGGAGCCTGCCGTCCCGTGATCCCCTATTCCCTTCTCGACCTGTCACCGATCGTCGCCGGCGGCTCTGCCGCCCAGTCGCTTGCCTGCACGCTCGATCTCGCCCGTCACGCCGAGGGCTGGGGCTATCGGCGCTACTGGCTCGCCGAGCACCACAACATGCCGGGCATCGCCAGTTCCGCCACGGCCGTGGTCATCGGCGCCGTCGCCGCCGCCACTTCGACGATGCGCGTCGGCGCCGGCGGTATCATGCTGCCCAACCATTCGCCGCTCGTCATCGCCGAGCAGTTCGGCACGCTCGACAGCCTTCATCCTGGCCGCATCGATCTCGGCCTCGGCCGGGCGCCGGGCACGGACCAGATCACCGCCCGCGCGCTCAGGCGCGACGTCAATGCCGCCGCCCAGCACTTTCCCGACGACGTGATCGAGCTGCAGACCCTGCTCGGGCCCCCCCAACCCGGTCAGTACATCCATGCCGTCCCCGGTGCCGGCACCAATGTGCCCCTGTGGATTCTCGGCTCCAGCCTCTACGGCGCCGAGCTCGCCGCCGAACTCGGCCTGCCTTATTCGTTTGCCTCCCATTTCGCGCCGGATGCGCTTCTCCCGGCGCTCGGTCTCTATCGCGAGCGCTTCCGGCCATCGGGCCGGGCCGAGGGACCCTACGCCATGCCGGCCCTGCAGGTGGTTGCCGCCGACAGCCAGAGCGAGGCGCGACGCCTGTTCACCTCCACCCAGCAGGCCTTCACCAACATGCAGCGCAACGCCCGCGGGCCATTGCCCGCGCCCATCGACGATATCGAAGCCTACTGGTCGCCGGCCGAGAAGCAGCGCACCTCGCACATGCTTGCCTATGCGCTGGTCGGCACGCCCGAAGCCGTGCGTGACGGCCTGAAGGCGTTCATCGAACTGACGGCGGCCGACGAGGTGATGATTGCCGGCCAGGTCCACGATCACGCGGCGCGGCTGCGCTCCTTCGAGATCGTCGCCGAGGTCATGACCGCGCTGTGACGGGCGCGCTTCAGCGCAGCCACAGCCGCGCATAGGGCGGCAGCAGGATGCGGCCGTCGTGGAGGCCGACCGGATTGTCCGACAGCCCGTCGGTGAACTGCGTCGCGCCCTCGGCCGCTGCCCAGTCGGCGCTGAGCGTCGTCCAGTATTCGGTGAAATTGTAGATGCACACGACCGCATTGGTCGGCGCCCTGCGGACGAAGGCGAACAGGTTGTTCTGGCCGGAATTGGCGATCAGCGTCGGATTTGCCCCGTGAAATTCCGGCATGGCGCGCCGCCGCGCGAGGATATGGCGCACCCCCCGCCAGACGCGCGCCGCCGGCGTCTGGCTGTCCTCGGCCATCGCCTGCCCGACCTGCTCCCAGTCCATGCGCGGCCGGTGGACCCAGCGGCTGTCATGGGCATGCTCGCGATCGTCGAGATAGCCGTAGTCGTTCACGAGCGCGATCTCATCGCCCATGTAGATCAGCGGGATTCCGCCGAAACTCGCGATCAGCGCATGGCCGAGCAGGATACGGTCGACCGCGCGGTCGATCGCGGCCTTGTCGTCCTCGGCCACGGCCCGTTCCAGGCCCGCCAGCGAGGCGCAGGTGCCGCTGATGCGCTTGTCGCCGGTCGCCGGATTGAACTGGAAGATCAGCCCGCGCGCAAACGAGCCGGGAAAGACCCCCTCGTAGAAATCGGAGAGGAAGGCGCGGTGCAGGTAGCCGTTGAAGTCGACCGCGCGGGCGTCCTCGTCGGTCACCGCCCAGCCGATATCGTCGTGGCAGCGGACATAGGTGGCGTAGGTGGCGTTGGGCAGCTGCGGCGGAAAATGGGTTCTCAGCACATGGGTCATCAGCCGCGTGTCGCGCGCCGCCAGAGCCGACCAGAACTGCACCATCAGCGAATTGTGGTAGGCGAGGTTGCCTTCCCGCGCCTGATGCTCGCCCTGCCCGAGATAGGGGATCATCTCCGCCGGCGAGACGATGGCTTCCTCGAGATGGATCACCGCCGGCGCAGCGATGCGGCTCACCGCGCGCAGCGCATGCAGAATCATGTGGGTTTCCGGTTCCGACTGGCAGCGCGTGCCCATGCGCTTCCACAGGAAGGCGGGCGCGTCGATGCGCAGCACGTCCATGCCCTGATTGGCGAGGAACAGCATCACCCCCGCCATTTCGAGAAAGACCTGCGGGTTCGCCCAGTTGAGGTCCCACTGGTGCTCGTTGAAGGTGGTCCACACCCATTTTCCGTGCGGGCCAATGTCCGGATAGAAGGTGAAGCTGCCCGGCGCGTTGTCGGGAAAGACCTCGACCAGCGTCTTCTCGTATTCCTTGGGGCACGTGTCATCGTCGAACATCAGGTAGTAGTCCTGATATTTGGCGAGGCCCTTCTGCGCCTTCTTCGCCCAGTCGTGCTCCTTGGCGGTGTGGTTGAGCACCAGGTCGATGCACAGGCTGATGCCGCGTTCGCGCAGCAGGCCGGCCAGCGCCGCCAGCTCGTCCATCGTGCCGTAGGCCGGATCGACGGCGCGATAGTCCATCACCGAATAGCCGCCGTCGCTGTCCCCGGGCCTGGGCTTCAGGCACGGCATCAGGTGGACATAGGTGATGCCGAGCGCTTCCAGATAATCGAGCCGTTCGGCGATGTGTTTGAGGTCGCCGGCGAAGCGGTCGATATAGAAGACGTAGCCGGCCATGTCGGTGCGCTGGAACCAGTCGGGCTCCAGGTCGCGCTTCATGTCGAGCCATTTCAGCTCGTCCGGCCGCGCCGCCCAGGAGTTGGCCATCAGCCTGGTCAGCGCCTTGCAGAAGCGCTCGTAGTCCGGCCGCTTGCCATAGAGCCGCTCCAGCATGCCGAACAGGTCGGCGCGGCTGCGCTCCAGGCGCAGGTCGAAGAGGCGGCTGGTTGAAATCGTCGCTGCCGGCCGTACTTCCCGGCGCCGCACTCTTGCTTGCCGTGCCCACACGCTCCTCCACGTCCGGAACGACTGTTCCAGGTCCATGATAGACGTGCCGTGTTTTCTGCAGAAGAGCGGTGATCCCGGCCGTCCGGCGCCCTTACCCCAGCAGCCGCCCCACCACCTTGGCCGTATAGTCCACCATCGGCACGATGCGGGCGTAGTTGAGCCGCGTCGGGCCGATGACGCCGAGCACGCCGACCACCCGCTGCTCGCTGTCGCGATAGGGCGAGACCACCAGCGACGAGCCGGAAAGCGAGAACAGCCGGTTCTCCGAGCCGATGAAGATGCGCACGCCCTCGCCCGTCTCGGCGCTGCCGAGCAGGCGGATCAGCTCGCGCTGGGTTTCGAGGTCGTCGAAGAGCAGGCGGATGCGTTCCAGGTCGGCCGAAGCGGTCACGTCTTCCAGGAGGTTGGCGCGGCCGCGCACGATCAGCGTGTCCGGGTGCCCGTCGCCCGCCTCCGCCCATGAGGCAAGGCCCGCCGTGACCAGCGCCTGGGTCAGCTTGTCGAGCTCGGCCTGGGCGTCCTTCTCGTATTTCTCCAGCTCCGCCCGCGCCTCGGAGAGCGAGCGGCCGCGCAAGTGCGCATTGAGATAGTTCGCCGCTTCCAGGAGGCTCGACGGCGTCGTTCCGGGGGCAAGCTCGATCAGGCGGTTCTCCACCGAACCGCTCTCGCCGACCAGCACCACCAGCGCCCGTGTCGGCTCCAGCCGGATGAACTCGATGTGCTTGAGGCGGAGGTCGGCCTTGCCGGCGAGCACCACGCCGGCGCCGCGCGACAGGCCGGAGAGCGCCTGGCTGGCTTCGTTGAGCACGTTCTCGACCGAGCGGCCCGGCGTCTGCGCCTTCACCTGCGCCTCGATCTGGCGGCGCTCGTCGGCCGAAAGGTCGCCGACCTCGAGCAGCGCATCGACGAAGAAGCGCAGGCCGAATTCCGTCGGCAGCCGTCCGGCCGAGGTATGCGGCGCGTGGATCAGGCCGAGCTGTTCGAGATCGGCCATCACATTGCGCACCGAGGCCGGCGACAGCGATACCGACAGAGCGCGGCTGATATTGCGCGAGCCGACCGGCTCGCCGGTCTCCAGATAGGTGTCGACGATCTGGCGGAATATCTCGCGCGAACGCCGATCGAGGCTCTGCAGCGCCGAATTGCGTGATTCGCCGGATGCGATGATGCGGTTCGCCTGGGGTTCGTGTCTGCTCATGGGACTCGTCCGATACCCATTAAGTGTCGGTTTTTACCGCATATTCAAGCAGGGCTTTACGGCGCATGGGCCCGTGCCTATGAAACGGCATGGATAGTCAAACCTCGCCGGTCACCCGCCCGTCGCGCCGTGCCGCCACCGAAATGCGCCCGATCAGCCTTGAGCGCGGCTATTCCCGCCACGCCGAAGGCTCCTGCCTGGTCAAGTTCGGCGATACCCATGTGCTGTGCACCGCCAGCCTCGACGAGAAGGTCCCGGGCTGGCTGCGCGGCGCCGGCAAGGGCTGGGTGACGGCCGAATACGGCATGCTGCCGCGCTCCACCCACGAGCGCACGCGGCGCGAGGCCTCGGCCGGCAAGCAGTCCGGCCGCACGCTGGAGATCCAGCGTCTGATCGGCCGCTCGCTGCGCGCCGTGGTCGACCTGCCGGCGCTCGGCGAACGCCAGATCCTGGTCGATTGCGACGTGCTCCAGGCCGATGGCGGCACGCGCACGGCTTCCATCACCGGTGCCTGGGTGGCGCTCAGGGACTGCATCGAGTGGATGCGCGCCCGCGACATGGTGTCGAAGCCGGTGCTTGCCGATCATGTCGCCGCCGTCTCGGTCGGCATCTTCCGCGGCGCGCCCGTGCTCGACCTCGATTATGCCGAGGACAGCGAGGCGGAGACCGACGCCAATTTCGTCATGACCGGCGCCGGCAGTTTCGTCGAGATCCAGTCGACCGCCGAGGGCGCACCGTTCAGCGACGAGGAGTTCGAGGCGCTGAAAAGCCTCGCCCGCGACGGCATCGCCCATCTCGTCGAGCTGCAGAAGCTGGCGATCCTTTGAGAGCGCCGGTCGCGGGAGGGCTGCTGAAGCCGGGCGACACGCTGGTCGTCGCCACCCATAATCCCGGCAAGCTGCAGAGAGATCGAGGCTCTGGTCGAGCCCGCCGGCCTGACGGTGGTCACCGCCGGCTCCCTTGGCCTGCCCGAGCCGGAGGAGTCCGGCCGCACCTTCGCCGAGAACGCCACGCTCAAGGCCATCGCCGCGGCCATCGCTTCGGGCCATCCGGCATTGGCCGACGATTCGGGCGTCTGCGTCGATGCACTGAACGGCGAGCCCGGCGTCTATTCGGCCCGCTGGGCCGGGCCGGACAAGGATTTCTCCGCCGCCATGCAGCGCGTCGAGGACGGCCTCCAGGCCGCCGGCGCCGTGACGCCCGAGACCCGCACGGCGCAGTTCGTCGCCGTTCTCTGTCTCGCCTGGCCGACCGGGGCGACCTCCACCTTCCGCGGCGAGGTCAGGGGCCACATGGTGTGGCCGCCGCGCGGCGACAACGGCTTCGGCTACGACCCGATGTTCGTCCCGGACGGCTACGAGCAGACCTATGCCGAGATGACGACCGAAGAGAAGAAGGGCATGTCCCACCGGGCCAAGGCCTTTGCCGCCTTTGCCCGCGCCAGGATACCGCGCAGATGAACGCCACCCTGCCGGCGGCCCGCGAGCCGGGCTTCGGCGTCTATGTCCACTGGCCGTTCTGCGCGGCCAAGTGCCCTTATTGCGACTTCAACAGCCACGTCCGCCACCAGCCGCCCGACCAGGCGCGCTTCGCCGCCGCCTTTGCCCGCGAGATTTCGGCGCTGGCCACCCGCGCCCCCGGCCGCACCGTCAACAGCATCTTCATCGGCGGCGGCACGCCCTCGCTGATGGAGCCGGCGACGGTCGGCGCGATCCTCGACGCGGTGGCCGGGCACTGGCCGGTGGCGTCCGATGTCGAGGTGACGATGGAGGCGAACCCGTCTTCCGTCGAGGCGGAGCGCTTCCGCGGCTATCGCGCCGCCGGCGTCAACCGGCTGTCACTCGGCGTGCAGGCGCTCGACGATTCCGATCTGAAATTCCTCGGCCGCCTGCACGATGTCGCCCAGGCGCTTGCCGCCATCGAGATCGCGCGGGCGACCTTCCCGCGTCTGTCCTTCGATCTCATCTATGCCCGGCCCGGCCAGACCGCGTCTGCCTGGCAGGCCGAACTCACCCGGGCCCTGCGGCTTGCCGCCGACCATCTGTCGCTCTACCAGCTCACCATCGAGGAGGGCACGCCCTTCTTCGCCCTCCACCAGGCGGGCAAGCTGAGCGTTCCCGATTCCGATGCCGCCGCTGACCTCTACGGCGTCACGCAGGCTGTGTGCGAAGCCGCCGGCCTGCCGGCCTATGAGATCTCCAACCATGCCGTGCCCGGCGCCGAGTGCCGGCACAATCTCGTCTACTGGCGCTACGGCGAATATGCCGGCGTCGGCCCCGGTGCCCACGGTCGCCTGCGCCAGGCCGACGGGCGCCATGCGCTGGCCGCCGAACGGGCGCCGGAGGTGTGGCTGGAGAAGGTGGAGGCGTGGGGCGACGGTCTCGTGGTCGACGACCTGCTCACCGCCGAGGAGGAGGGCGACGAGATGCTGCTCATGGGTCTCCGCCTGGCGGAGGGCATCGATCTCGACCGCTATTGCCGCCTGGCCGGCCGCGCGCTCGATCCGGCGCGCCTCGACGACCTGCTGGCCAACGGCATGGTCGAGCGCACGGGCAGCGGCTATCTCCGCGCCACCCGCGCCGGTTTCTACGTTCTGGATGCCGTGGTCGCCGATCTGGCGGCGTGACGCGTCACGCCGCCGTTCCTGACCTCAGGTTCCCGGGGGCCTGGCGAAGGTCTTCGGGGCGGGAGAGACGAGCACCGCCTTGCCGTTGCTGATCTGATAGACGGCGAGGCTGCGCTGGTTCAGCCCGTTGGGCAGGAAGCGGAAGGCGCCGTCCAGCCCGATATAGCCGCTCGGATTGGTCAGCGTCTCCTGCGCGAAGCGCCGGTCGCCGAAGCGGGCGGTCAGCCCGGCGGCGAGGCTCACCGCATCATAGGCGAGCGTCGAGGTGCGGCTCGGCGCGGCGCCGAAGGTCGCCTGATAGCGCTGGGCGAAAGAGGCGAAGCCGGTGCTGTCGGGTGCCGGATAGAGGGCACCGTTGAGCGTCGATTCGCGGGCAACCGCCGGGTCGTCCCACTGGCCACTGCCGAGATAGGTGATCTTGTTCGAATCGACGCCGGCCGCGGCCATGACCTGGGCGAGGAACGGCGCCTCTTGCGCGCCGCCGGGCATGAACACCGCATCGACCGTCCCGGACTTGACCAGACCGGCGATCGCCGTCGCCTTGGTCTGCATCTGCGTCTTGTCGAGGGCGTAGCGCTCCACCGACATCACCCGTCCGCGGGCATTGGCGACGGCCCGCTGCAGGGCCGCTTCCACGATCGTGCCATAGGCGCTGTCGGGCAGCAGCGCCGCAAAGGAGCGCCGGCCCTTGGAGGCGGCGTAGCCGATGATTTGGTCGACATCGCCCTGCGGCAGGAAGCTCAACAGATAGACGCCGGCCGAGGCTTTGCTGGTGTCGGTCGAGAAGGCGACCACCGGCACGCGCGAGGCCTTGGCCACCTGCGCCACCGCCGTCACCGACTGCGAGAACAGCGGGCCGATGATCAGCTCGGCGCCTTGCGAGATGGCCGCGCTGGCCGCAGCGCGCGCGCCGTCGATGGTGCCGCGATCGTCCTTGACGAGCACCTGGATGCCGGCCGTCTTGAAATCGCGGATGGCGAGATCGGCGGCATTCCTGAGGTCCTTGCCGATCTGGCCGGCATTGCCGTTTGCCGACAGCGGCAGCAGCAGGCCGACCTTGACCGAGCCGCTGCCCAGCACCTCGCCGGTGACCGGCTGATTGCCGCCCCCGCCGAAGCCAAAGCCACCCCCGCCGCCCATTCCGACACCGGTACAGGCAGCAAGAAACATGACCGAGACCAGGACGGCGGCCTTGCCGGCCGTCCTGAGGCCAGAACGCACAAAATTCCCGCGGGACAATAAATTCTCCCCTGCTCGCCCCAGAGCCGGTAAAAGCCGGCAAATCATAGGCCTAAACCGGATTCTGTCAAAATATCATGACCTCGGCCTGTGGACCGAACGGTGCGCGATGACGGCCAGAAAAAGCGGCGGGGGTATGACGGAGCGTGCCGGCGAGCGGTTCTTCACCATCGGCGGCCACCGCCTGGCGGCCCGTCCGCTGGAACCCGGCCTGCATGTGGTTGCCACCCCGATCGGCAATCTCGGCGATATTTCGCTGCGGGCCCTTGAGACGCTGGCCGCCGCCGATGTGATCGCCTGCGAGGATACGCGGGTCACGGTCGTGCTCCTGCGACACTATGGCATCGAGACGCCGCTCATCGCCTATCACGACCACAATGCGGCGCACCAACGACCGAAACTGCTTGCCGCCCTCGCCGAGGGCAGGCGCGTCGCTCTGGTCAGCGATGCCGGCACGCCGCTCATCTCCGATCCCGGCTACAAGCTGGTAAAGGAAGCCCGCGATGCCGGTCATGCCGTGGTTCCGCTGCCCGGCGCCTCGGCCCTGCTCGCCGGCCTCGTCGCCTCCGGCCTGCCCACCGATGCCTTCCTCTTCGCCGGCTTCCTGCCGCCGAAATCCGCCGCGCGCCAGACGCGCCTCAAGGAACTGGCGGCGGTGCCGGCAACGCTCGTCTTCTATGAGACCGGCCCGCGCCTGGCCGCCGTCCCTGGCCGACATGGCGGCGGTTCTGTCGGGCGACCGCGCCGCAGCGGTCGCCCGCGAGCTGACCAAGACCTTCGAGACCGTGGTCGGCGGCACGCTCGCCGAACTGGCCGGCCGTTTCGCAGCACTGGACCCGCCGAAGGGCGAGATCGTCGTGCTCGTCGGCCCGCCGCTGGCGCAGGCGCCCTCGGCCGCGGACGCCGACCGCCTGCTTGCCGAACTGCTCAAGGACAGGCCGCTCAGCCGGGCCGTCGCCGAGGCGGCGAATCTTACCGGCCTCAAGCGCCGCGACCTCTACCAACGGGCGCTCGCCCTGAAGGACGGGGATGACACCGCCTGAGGGCGCTGCCCGGCGTTCGGCCGAGCGCCGCGGCCGCCGCGCCGAGACTTTGGCCGCCTGGCTCCTGCGGCTCAAGGGCTACCGCATCCTCGCCCGGCGCACCCGCACGCCGGTCGGCGAGATCGACATCATCGCCCGCCGCGGGCGGCTTGTCGCCTTCGTCGAGGTCAAGCAGCGTCCGAGCGAAGCCGAGGCGGTGCAAGCGGTGACCGCGGCCGGCCGTCGGCGCATCGCCCGTGCCGCCTCCCTGTGGCTCGCCGGCCATCCGGCAGCATCCGCCCTTGACCTTCGCTTCGACGTGGTCATTTGCGTCCCCGGCCGTCTGCCGCGCCATATCCCCCACGCGTTCGACGCAGACGGCGCCGCGTGATAAACGCAGCCGCCCTCAAGCCGGAAACTGACCGATGCCCCTCAAAGTAGCCGTCCAGATGGACCACATCGCGCGGATCGTCATCCGCGGCGATTTCGACCTTCGCGCTGATGCTGGAGGCCCAGAAGCGCGGCCATCTGCTCTATCACTACACGCCGGAGCGGCTGGCCATGCGCGACGGACGTGTCGGCGCGACGGTCGAGCCGGTCTCGGTGCGCGAGGTCGAAGGCGACCACTTCACCCTCGGCCCTTCCGATTTCGTCGATCTGTCCACATTCGACGTCGTCCTTCTGCGCCAGGACCCGCCCTTCGACCTCGCCTATATCACCACCACCCATATGCTCGAGCGCATCCATCCCAAGACGCTGGTGGTCAACGATCCGGTGAGCGTGCGCAACGCGCCGGAGAAGCTGCTGGTCACCGAGTTCCCCGAACTCAAC
Source organism: uncultured Alphaproteobacteria bacterium (assembly GCA_963743015.1). GTDB lineage: Bacteria > Pseudomonadota > Alphaproteobacteria > Rhizobiales > Kaistiaceae > CAVSRC01. The sequence continues at coordinate 179,091 of CAVUOD010000018.1, read as the reverse complement.
CCGCCGACCCTCATCACCCGCGACCGTGCCCGCATCGCCGCCTTCCGCGAGGAGCACGGCGACATCATCATCAAGCCGCTCTACGGCGCCGGCGGCGCCGGCGTCTTCCGCATCTCCGGCGGCGACGAGAACCTGCTGGCGCTCCTGGAAATGTTCGAGGGCGCCTTCCGTGAGCCCTTCGTCCTCCAGCGCTATCTCCCCGAGGTGCGCCAGGGCGACAAGCGCATCATCCTGGTCGAGGGCGAGCCGGTCGGCATCATCAACCGGGTGCCGGCGGTCGGCGAGGCGCGCTCCAACATGCATGTCGGCGGCCGCGCGGAAGCCGCGGAGATGAACGAACGCGACCACGAAATCTGCGCGGCGATCGGCCCGCGCCTGCGCGAGCTCGGCCTCACCTTCGTCGGCATCGACGTCATCGGCGACTACCTCACCGAGATCAACGTCACCTCGCCGACCGGCATCCGCGAGGTCAAGCGCTTCGGCGGCGCCGATATCGCCGTGCTCATCTGGGACGCCATCGAGAAGAAGCGGCAGGGCTGATGGCCGCAGGGCTGACCACCATCGGCTTCGACGCCGACGATACGCTCTGGCAGAACGAGCAGTTCTACGGGGCAACCAAGTCGCGCTTCGAGACGGTGCTCGCCGCCTATGCCGAGCCGGACGCGCTCTCGGCCGAGCTGCTCGAGACCGAGCGCCGCAACCTCGGCCGCTACGGCTTCGGCATCAAGGGCTTCACCCTGTCGATGATCGAGACCGCCATCACGGTGACCGGCGGCACCGTGCCGGCTTCGGTCATCGCCGAGATTCTGCAGGCCGGCCGCGACATGCTCTCCCACCCGGTCGAAACCCTGCCCCATGTGCAGGAGACGCTGGAAATGCTCGCCGGCACCTATCGCCTGGTGATGATCACCAAGGGCGATCTCTTCGACCAGGAGCGCAAGCTTGCCGAATCGGGCTTGGGCGACCTCTTCGAGGCCGTCGAGATCGTTTCCGACAAGGATGTCGGCACCTATGAGCGCATCTTCCGCCAGCACGGCGACGGGCCGACACGCGCCATGATGGTCGGCAACTCGCTGAAATCCGACATCGTTCCGGCCATCGCCGCGGGCAGCTGGGGCGTCTACATCCCCCACGACCTCAACTGGGTGCTGGAGCACGCCGAGGAGCCGGTAGACTCGCCACGCTACCGGCGGCTCGACCATCTCGGCGAGCTGGCGGCGCTGATTGACGAGATCGGGTGAGGCGTTCACACCATTTCTTCCCGAACGATTCTTGCAGGGGTATCTGCGTGCCCGTCCTGCTTTGGAGATCCGGTGTCCTAGCTAGTAGAATCTCTAGTCTAGCTTCCGATCAGCAGAATAGCGATTCCTACCAAAACCACTGTTACTATTGCTGCAAATACGACGGCGGATGTTCCATAAAATCGAATCGTCCGGGGTTGGCATCAGCATGCAATGGTGAAATTTCGACCGGCAATTCTGGTTGGCTAAATCTTTTGGCGATATTGCGTGCTCGGCGCTCTCATAGAAATAATACATCCATGCTGCGGTACGTTCAGACGCAACGTAGTTCCAATATATCCAGTAAATGTGGACGCCAACTAATAGAAGGCCAGCAGGGATGAGAATCAAATATGAAATACCATGAAGAGCCGTTGCTGTGGCAGCAATTGCGGCCCAAATACCTAACGTAACATACCAATACGTAGTTACTCGTGATTGCCGTATCTCGCGACGAAAATTCGCCAGCTGCATCAGCGCGTCGAACGATCCTTGTCCATCCAATGATCCTTATTAAGGCCATCTTAGCCATCGGCTTCGTCCCGATCAGCGAGGATTTGCTTGTCCAGTGCCGAACTCGCACATGGCCGCCATTTCAGGCGTCAACTCGCGCGCGGATCAAGAACGCAGGACTTATTCCAAAACTAATGACCCGCTCCCGCTTGTTTGGCAATTCTCGCGGAAACGGGCGCGAAGTCAGTAAGCTTGCACCTCGTTCACGTAATGTTCTTGACGGCCGGTTGCAGCCTCCGCTAAGGTTCGCCTTGGAGCAGGCGGGGCAACGCATGGTTTCTCACGTCACCACGGTTGCGTTTCAGGGCATCGAGGCGGTTCCCGTCGATGTCCAGGTCCAGGTCGTGCCCGGCCTGCCGGCCTTCGTCGTCGTCGGCCTGCCCGACAAGGCGGTGGCCGAGAGCCGCGAACGGGTGAGGAGCGCCTTGCACGCCTCCGGCCTGTCCCTGCCGCCCAGGCGCATCATCGTCAATCTGGCGCCCGCCGATCTCCCCAAGGAGGGCAGCCATTACGACCTGCCCATCGCGCTCGCCTTGATGGCGGCGATCGGCGCCGTCCCGGCCGACCAGCTTGGCGATTTCGTGGCGCTCGGCGAATTGTCGCTCGACGGCACCATCTCGGCCGTTGCCGGCGTGCTGCCGGCGGCGATTACCGCCAATTCTGAAGGCCGCGGGCTCATCTGTCCCGCTGCCGCCGGCCCCGAGGCCGCCTGGGCGAGTGGCGAGATGGCCATCCTGGCGCCGCGGAGCCTGATTGCCATCGCCAACCATTTTCGCGGCACCCAGGTCCTCTCGCGGCCCGAGGCCGGCATTGCCGAAGCCGGCGACACATTGCCCGACCTTGCCGACATCAAGGGCCAGGAGACCGCCAAGCGCGCCCTGGAGGTCGCCGCTGCCGGCGGTCACAACCTGCTGATGGTCGGCCCGCCCGGCGCCGGCAAGTCGATGCTGGCCAGCCGCCTGCCGTCCATCCTGCCGCCGCTCTCGCCGTCGGAACTCCTCGAAGTCTCCATGATCGCCTCGGTCGCCGGCGAAATCGCCAATGGCCGGTTGACCCGCCGCCGGCCCTTCCGCGCCCCCCACCATTCCGCCTCCATGGCCGCCATGGTCGGTGGCGGCATGCGCGCCCGGCCGGGCGAGGTCTCGCTCGCCCATCACGGCGTGCTCTTTCTTGACGAGTTTCCCGAATTCGCGCCGCAGGTGCTCGATTCGCTGCGCCAGCCGCTGGAGAGCGGCGAGAGCGTCATTGCCCGGGCCAATTACCGCGTCAGCTTCCCGGCGGTGATCCAGCTGGTTGCCGCCATGAATCCGTGCCGCTGCGGCATGGCCGGCGAGCCCGGCCATGTCTGCCGGCGGGGCGCGCGCTGCGCCGAGGACTATCAGGCGCGCATCTCCGGGCCGCTGCTCGACCGCATCGATCTCAGGATCGACGTTCCGGCGGTCTCCGCGGCGGACCTCATCATGCCGGCGCCGGCCGAATCCTCTTCCCTTGTGGCCGAGCGCGTCGCGCAGGCACGTGCCGTCCAGCGTGCGCGCTTCGCTGCCCTCGGTCTCGATCACGTCCGCACCAATGCGCAATGCGCCCCGTCCCTGATCGAGCAGGTGGCGGCGCCCGACGCCGCTGCCTCGGCGCTGCTGCGTCAGGCGGCCGAGGCCATGCGCCTGTCGGCCCGCGGCTATCACCGGGTGCTCAAGGTCGCCCGCACGCTCGCCGATCTCGACGGGGCTGACGCCGTCGGCCGCATCCATCTCGCCGAGGCGCTGTCCTATCGCGCCGTCGGCGAGCGGCTCGCCGCCGCGGCTTAGGCGCGCGCTGGCCGCAGCCCGACGCACCGCCGTCAAACATTTCGAAAGCTTGAACGTTCACTCTGGCGCAAGTCCCGTGCCGGCCTCCTCGCCGGCGCGCCATTTCGAGTGCCGACAATGGTGCAAGCGAAGACCGACAGTACCGACCCCGGCCCGCCCAAACGGCTCAAGGCCGCCGATCTGGTGACGACGTCGGTTCCCAGGCCGCATCGCGTTGCGGCCGGCTTCTTTGCTGCCGCTGCCGGCCTTGGTGTTCTCTTCGCTTCCGCCGTCGCCTGGACCTCGCCCGATCTGGCGCCCTTCATCGCGCCGGCCGTGGTGCTGATCGGCGCCGTTGCTCTGTGGGGCGCCAACCGTGCCGACAGCGAGCGGCTGGCCTCCGGCGTCGCGTATCTTGCGCGCGAGAACCGCCGGCTGGCCGAACAGGTCGAGCAACTGTCGGACGTCGCCTGGGAGCTGCATGAGAGCGACGAGCGCTATCGCACCCTCACCGAGGCGCGCCAGCGGGCGGAAGCCGCCAACCAGGCGAAATCCCGCGTTCTGGCCACCGTCAGCCATGAATTCCGCACGCCATTGAACGGCATCCTCGGCCTTGCCGGCCTTCTCATGGAGACGCCGCTGACGCCGGACCAGGAGACCTATGCCCGCGCCGTGCATTCTTCCGGCGAGGCGCTGCTGGCGCTGGTCGACGACATGCTTGATTTCTCGCGCATCGAGGCCGGCCGCCTCGAACTGCGCCCGTCGCCGACCGACATCGAATCCCTGCTTCAGGAGATCGCCGAGCTTCTCGCCGGCCGCGCCCACGCCAAGGGCATCGACATCGCCAGCGACGTCGACGCTGCCTTGCCGGCGGCGGTGATGGTCGATGCCGCCCGCCTGCGCCAGGTGCTGATCAATCTTGCCGGCAACGGCGTCAAGTTCACCGAGACCGGCGGTGTCACGCTCGCCGCCGAGCTTGTCTCGCGGCCGGTCGAAAGCCGCATCGCGCTCGCCTTCAGCGTCGCCGATACCGGCCCCGGAATCGCCCCCGACGAAGCCGAGCGGCTGTTTGGCGAATTCGAGCAGAGCGATTCGGCGCTTACCCGCCGCCACGGCGGCGCCGGGCTGGGTCTCGCCATCTCGCGGCGCATCGTGCGCCAGATGGGCGGCGATCTCACCGTCGGCCCGGCGGCAGGTGGCGGCTCGCTGTTCCGCTTCACGCTCCATCTCGACATCGCTGCCGGTGCCGGACGCGCGGCGCCGGACGGTCCGGTGCTTGCCGGACGTGCGGTCCTCATCGTGGCGCCCGCCGGCGCCGAGCCGCCGGTGCTCGCCCGTCATCTCGCCGAGGGCGGGGTGGAAGTGCGCCTCGTGAACACGGCCAACGAAGCGGCCGGCGTCATCGGCGCGGCCACCGCCGCCGGCCAGCCGCACGACGCGGTCCTCGTCGATGCCCGCGTGATGCCCGCAGCCGCCGCGGCCCTGTCCCGCATTCGCGAAGCCGCCGGCCGCCGGGTTCCGGCCGTGGTCCTCATCGAGCCCGGCCGCCGTGGCGATATCGATTCGCTGCGCCAGGCCGGCTTCGACGCCTATCTCGTCCGCCCGGTTCGGCGCGCCTCGTTGACGCGTGTGGTCGGCGAGATCATCAGCGGCGATGGCGGCTTCCGCGTCGACCCGAGCGATGCCAGGCCGCGCCAGACGCCGCCCTCACGCCGGGCGGGTACCACGCTCAGCGTGCTGCTCGCCGAAGACAACGAGATCAACGCGCTGCTGGCACGCGCCGTTCTCGAAGGGCTCGGTCACGAGGTCACCGAAGTGCGCGACGGCGTTGCCGCCGTGGCGGCGGCAACCGGCCGGGCAGGGGGCTTCGACGCCATCCTCATGGACCTCCACATGCCGGGTCTCGATGGGCTCGCCGCGGTCCGCGCCATCCGCGGCCACGAGCGCGAGCACGGCATGCCGCCCGCCGCGATCCTCGCTGTGACCGCAGACGTTCTGGCCGAGACGCGCGCCGAGGCAGGCGCCGCCGGCATCGATGCCGTTGTGGAAAAACCGATGACCCCGGATGCGCTTCGCCAGGCCCTGGCCGAAGTCACCGCCCGCAGCGCCGCCTGACCGGCCCGGCTACTCGCCGCTGCTGCCGTTGCCGGCAGTTTCGGCTGCCTGGGGTGCCGCCTGTGCCTCCGGCGCCGCCGCCGGCTTGGGCTTCTTGACCACCGAAACCAGCGCCGGCCGCAACACGCGCTCGCCGATGGCGTAGCCGACCTGGATCTCCTCGGCCACCGTCCCCGGCTGGCCGTCGGGCACCTCCACCTCGAACATCGCCTGATGGAAGGAGGGATCGAATTTCAGCCCCTTGGCCTCGACCCGCTTGACGCCGAACTTGGCGAGCGATTGCTCCAGCCCGCGCTCGGTCATCTCGACGCCCTCGATCAGCGCGTCCAGCGCCTGATCGCCGCTGCCGCGCTGTTCCTTCGGCACCGCCTCGATGGCGCGGCGCAGATTGTCGCCCACCGTCAGCATGTCGCGGGCGAAGGAGGCGACGGCGTATTGGCGTGCGTCGGTGACTTCGCGCTCGGTGCGCTTGCGCAGGTTTTCCATTTCGGCAAGCGTGCGCAGCAGCTTGTCCTTCATGTCCGCCACCTCGGCCTGAAGTGCCGTCGGGACGTCAGCCGCAGGCTCGGCGGGGCCCACATCGTTGGTTGCCGCCGGTGCCTCGGCGGACGGCTCGTCCGGCTGCTTTTCGGGCGCGGTCGGGGTTTCGTCGGCCATCATCCGTTCCAATGAATCGTCGGTTCGGGGTTCGGCCCCGTATGTCATGTGCCGCGCCGCAAAAATCAAGCGGCAAGCCGCGCGCGGCCCCAATGAAGGGTTCTAGATGCGCCTGAGCGCGACCTCTTCTATGGCGTGGTTGGGGCCCTTGGTCAGGATCAGGTCGGCCCGCGGCCGCGTCGGCAGGATGTTGTCGAACAGGTTGACCAGGTTGATTCGCGTCCACAGGCCGAGCGCGATCTCCTCGGCTTCCGCGTCGGAGAGCGCCGCATAGCGGTGGAAATAGGATTTCGGGTCGCGGAAGGCCGTCCCGCGCAGGCTGAGGAAGCGCTCCACATACCAGTGCCGCACTTCCGCCTCGTCGGCGTCGAGATAGACCGAGAAATCGAAGAAGTCGGAGACGAACGGCACCACCCGCCCGTCGCGCGGCAGGCGCGAGGTCTGCAGCACGTTCAGCCCCTCGAGGATGAGGATATCCGGCCGGTCGATGCTGATCATCTCGCCCGGCACGATGTCGTAGGTGAGGTGTGAATAGACCGGCGCCGTGACGTGCCCCTTGCCGGCCTTGATGTCGCGCATGAAGGCGAGCAGCGCCGCCAGGTCGTAGCTCTCCGGGAAGCCCTTGCGCTCCATCAGCCCTTCGCGCATCAGCACCGCATTGGGTAGCAGGAAGCCGTCGGTGGTGACCAGATCGACCTTGGGCGTGTTCGGCCAGCGGGTGAGCAGGGTTTTCAGCACGCGCGCCGTCGTCGATTTGCCCACCGCCACCGATCCGGCGATGGCGATGATGAACGGCGTCACCCCGTCATTGGTGCCGAGAAAGGTGCGGGTCGCCTGGTGCAGCCCCTGCGCGGCACCGACATAGAGGCTGAGCAGGCGCGACAGCGGCAGATAGATTTCGACCACGTCGTTGAGCGAGATCGGGTCGTTCAGGCTGCGCAGGCGGGTCAGGTCGTCGGCGGTCAGCGTCATCGGCGTGTCGGCGCGCAGCTTCGCCCATTCCGCCCGGGTGAAGATGCGGTGTGGCGAAAGGTCCGGTGTGGCGGCCACGTCCATCACACCTGCTTCTTCCCGCGTGCCGCCTTTTCGGCAAGCCCGCTCTGGCCGGTGCGCCTTTCGAGTTCCGCCATGACGTCCCGCAGTTCGACGCCGCCCGCCTGCAGCATCACCAGCAGGTGGTAGAGCACGTCGGCCGCCTCCGCCGTCAGCGCGTGGGGGTCGCCGCCGACCGCGGCGAGCGCCGCCTCGACCGCCTCCTCGCCGAACTTCTTGGCCGTCTGCTGGACGCCCCTGGCAAGCAGCTTGGCCGTATAGGACGATTCCGGATCGGCCGCGCGGGCGCGCTCGGCGATGATTTCCTCAAGATCGGCCAGCGTGAAATCGCTCATCGCATCTCCCTCAGCCGTCGAGGCGCACCGGCACGCCGAAAGCGGCCATGTGTGCCTTCGCCTGGTGGATGGTGAAGGTGCCGAAATGGAATATGGAGGCCGCCAGCACCGCTGACGCGTGTCCTTCCGTCACGCCCTCGACCAGATGGTCGAGCGTGCCCACCCCGCCCGAGGCGACCACCGGCACGCCCACCGCATCGGCGATCGTGCGGGTCAGCGCCAGGTCGAAGCCGTCCTTGGTGCCGTCGCGGTCCATCGAGGTCAGCAGGATTTCTCCCGCGCCGAGCCTGGCCACCTCCTCGGCATAGGCGACCGCGTCGATGCCGGTCGCATTGCGCCCGCCATGGGTGAACACCTCGAAGCGCGGCTGGTCGCCCGGCCGGCTCACCCGTTTGGCGTCGATCGCCACGACGATCGCCTGCGCCCCGAACTTTTCGCTGGCCTCGGCCACGACGCGGCGGTCGTAGACCGCCGCGGTGTTGATCGACACCTTGTCGGCGCCGGCCAGCATCAGCGCGCGCACATCCTCAACCGTGCGCACGCCGCCGCCCACCGTCACCGGCATGAAGCACTGTTCGGCGGTGCGCGCCACCACGTCGAGCAGGATGGCGCGCTCCTCGTGGCTGGCGGTGATGTCGAGAAAGCACAGCTCGTCGGCACCGGCCGCGTCATAGGCGCGCGCCGCCTCCACCGGGTCGCCGGCGTCGGTCAGGTCGACGAAGCGCACGCCCTTGACGACGCGGCCGTCCTTGACGTCGAGGCAGGGGATGACGCGGGTCTTCAGCATGGCGCGATGGCCTCGACGATTCGCCTGCCTGCCCGTCCTCGCGCAAGCGCTGCGAGCGGGCGGTGAGGCAGGGGATGAGGCGGGTCTTCAGCATGGCGTCCTCACGACCCCGCCGGCGGCTGCGCGGCCTTGCGCTTGCCGGAAGCGAGCATGATGACCGCGACAATCACCCAGACCAGGACGCCGAGCGCGCCCAGCGGAATCGTCGCCAGCATCAGCCAGCCCAACACGCCGAAGGTATAGAGCGTTTCGCCGATGTCCGTGCCGTTCACCAGGCAGGGATGCACGGAGCCCTCGTCCAGCGCGCAGCCGTTGGCGCTGGCAATCCAGCCAGCGGTCAGCGCCGAGACCAGCGGCGCCACCGTCACGATCAGGATCACCGCCAGCACGATCCACATCACGATCCATTTCGTCTGCATGGCGCCCCGTCCTCACGGCGATCAGGTCGAGCGCCGCCTTGGTGGTTTGCATCTCACCGGTCATTTGTCGATCGGCCAGTAGAGACGCCTAAGTGAAACCAACTGCTTGGTCTCTTCATCAAAAGCGGGATAGTGCTCAAGTATGGCATCGACTAGCGCCTCGAAGTCGAGAAGAGTGATAGGAATGCCCGCTCTTTCGGCTTCGTAGTAAGCCTCCTTGGTAAAGCCGCCAGTGCTAACGTACAGGCCCTTGTCATTGGCGTGGCGACCGCCCAGGAAACTCCGAATCTCGGCAGAACCCATCCGTTCTGTCCGACGATGCTTCACTTCGACGACGATGCGCGGTTCCTGAAAGCCGAAACCGTCCGGTGAAGCGACGATGTCCTTCCCGCGATCTGAACCTGGTGGGGAGATGATTGTCTTGTACCCCATGGCGCGAAGCAGACCGCCCACAAGCTCCTGCATCTGCTGCCAGTTCAGGCGAGCGATTCTATCTTTGATAGCCTCGTTGGCCAGTGAAGACACTTGCTCTTCAGTGAGGCTTGGAGTGGCCGATACCTCCTCCTCATCGGAGGAAATCCATGCCAGTGTGTATTCCGCCTTCGCCCCAAAGCTCCGCGGACAGGGTGGCAGAGATTTTGAAAATCGTGATGATTGAACCGAGTGAATTCTTACCGCTGTCGGAGATCTCATCTCTCGATATCTCGTGGTCCCAGGAAACGCTCCGCTGATTGATCAGCTCGGGATTCTCTTCGTCAGCGGCGTAAATATATGGACCAGCAATCGCCCCGCAGAGGTACCGACGGGACCGGGGATCATATGTAACGACACGATCATTCTCCGCAAACTCCATCGAGAAGCGGAAGAGCTGACCCGATGCGATGCCGACGGATTGCTCGGAGTAATCAGGAAAGGCGCGCCGGACGACGTTCGCAATTGCCTCTCTTGATCGCAAGTCCGAGAGGTCTCCGACGTCAGCCCAGCCAATAGCCACAATCGAGCGATCACGGAAGTCTTCAAAGAAGAGCCCGTTCCGCCCCGCCCGAACCATCCACGTCTTGTGGGTAGTCACGCCGCCTCCCGTTCGCGGATGAGCTTGAGCGCCGCCTCTGCGTCGAGCCGCCCGTCATAGAGCGCGCGGCCGGCGATCGCCCCTTCGAGGATCGCGCAGTCGGGCTCGAGCAGACGCTTGATGTCGGCGAGCGAAGCGAGCCCGCCCGAGGCGATCACCGGGATCGACACCGCATTGGCAAGCTTCAGCGTCGCCGTGATGTTCAAACCCTTGAGCAGCCCGTCGCGCGCGATGTCGGTATAGATGATCGCTGCCACGCCGGCATCCTCGAAGCGGTGGGCGAGCTGGGTGGCGTCCATCTCGGTCGTCTCCGCCCAGCCCTTGACCGCCACCCGTCCGTCGCGTGCGTCGATGCCGACGGCGACTTGGGCCGGAAAGGCGCGCGCCGCGGTCTTCACCAGTTCCGGGTCGTTGACCGCCACCGTGCCGAGGATGACGCGGGCGATGCCCTTGGCAAGCCAGCCCTCGATCGCCGCCATGTCGCGGATGCCGCCGCCGAGCTGCACCGGCACGTGGGTCGCCGCCAGGATCGCGTCCACCGCCGCACCATTGACCGAGCGGCCTGCGAAGGCGCCGTTGAGGTCGACCACGTGCAGTTGCCGGAATCCGGCTTCGGCGAAAGCGCGCGCCTGGGCGCCCGGATCGCGGTTGAAGGTGGTCGCTTGGTGCATGTCGCCCTGCACCAGGCGTACGCAGGCGCCGTCCTTCAGGTCGATGGCGGGAAACAGGATCACGGCGTCCACCCCAGGAAATTCGCGATCAGTTTCAGGCCGAGCTTCTGGCTCTTCTCCGGATGAAACTGGGTGCCGGCGATGGTGCCGCGCGCCACGATTGCCGTCACCGGCCCGCCATAGTCGGCCACCGCCGCCACGTCGTCGGCGCGTGTCGCCACCAGATGGAAGCCGTGCAGGAAATAGGCGTGCCAGCCCTCCGGCCCGAACGCGATGCCGTCGAACAGAGCGTGCCGGGTCATCGCCGTCATGGTGTTCCAGCCCATATGCGGCACCTTCAGCGCCGGATCGTCCGGCACGATGGCGGTGACCTCGCCGGGAATGCGGTCGAGCCCGGGCGTCACCGCATGTTCGACGCCGCGCGTGGCGAGCAGCTGCATGCCGACGCAGATGCCGAGAAACGGCCGGCCGCGCATGTCGATCGTCTCGTCGATTGCCTCGATCATGCCGGGGATGGCGTCGAGATTGCGCTTGCAGTCGGCAAACGCCCCGTCGCCCGGCAGCACCACGCGGTCGGCGCGGGCGACGATCTCCGGGTCGGCGGTGATGATCACCTCTTCGTTGACGCCCCGCTCGGCGATGGCGTGCTGGAAGGCCTTCTCGGCCGAGCGCAGATTGCCGGCGCCGTAATCGATGATGGCGACGCTCATCTCGTGCCTCCCGGCGCCGGGAACAGGCCGACCACGCCGCCGGTCTCGGCCGCGTCCCTGGCCGGTTCCTTCTCCGCTTCGGCCGCCTTGCTCGGCTGCGCCCATGGGTAGGCTCCCGCGCCGTCCGCGCCGGACGGCGGCGCGTGCGTCACCGCAGCGGCGGCCGGAGCAGGCGGCTGCCACTGGCCGAAGAAGCGCAGTTCCGCGTCATCCCGCCGCCCCTCGGCGACGCCGACGAAATCATAGCCGGCGGAGGAGAGCTTCCAGCGCCTCAGCGCGTTGCCCTCCAGCGCGAAGAGCAGGTGCATCAGGATGAGCGTCACCCAGGGCAGCGGGCCGCCGACTTTGGTGCCGATGACGCTGATCGCGAGGCTTGCCGCCAGATAGAGCAGGAAGACCAGCCACATGCGCCGGGCGAGCAGCCACAGTTCCGGGATGAACAGCGCCGGCCAGCAGAAGCCGTCCTTGACGAAGACGAAGCGCACCGGGTCCGGCGCGGTCTCGCCGGGCTTCACGGGCGGTGCGAAGACGGTGTAGAGCGGCATCTTCTGCTTGGCACCTTTAGCCGGTCAGGCTGCCCTTGGTCGACGGCACCGCCTTCGGCTGCCGCGGATCGATGGCGACCGCGGTGCGCAAGCGCGCGGGCCAGCGCCTTGAAGCAGGTCTCGGCAATGTGGTGGTTGTTGCGGCCATAGAGGTTCTCGAGGTGCAGCGTGATCCCGGCGTTCTGGGCGAAGGCCTGGAAGAACTCGCGGAACAGCTCGCTGTCCATCTCGCCGATCTTGCCGCGCGTGAAGGTCACCTTCCAGACGAGATAGGGCCGTCCGGAAATGTCTATGGCGCAGCGGGTCATCGCCTCGTCCATCGGCAGGTGGACGTCGGCATAGCGGGTGATGCCTTTCATGTCGCCGAGCGCCTGGCGGACCGCTGCCCCAAGCGCAATCCCGACGTCCTCCACGGTGTGGTGCTGGTCGACGTGCAGGTCGCCCTTGGCCGTGACCGTCACGTCGATCAGACTGTGGCGGGCGATCTGTTCCAGCATGTGGTCGAAGAAGCCGACGCCGGTCTCGATTCGCCCCTTGCCGGCGCCGTCGAGATCGACGGCGACCGAGATGTCGGTTTCCTTGGTCTTGCGCGTGATCGTGGCGCGGCGCATGGGCGGGTCTCCTTGGCGACGGCCTTGTATCAGGCCCTTGAGGCGATTGCCATATTCGCGCGGGCGGCGGCGGGCTGCGCTGGACCGCCGGAACGTGATAGGCTGACCCCATCCCGTGCCGCGCGCGGGCATCCTCGCTCCAACGCCAAGATCACCACCGGCGCCGCCCGCCATGCCCGCGACAAGCGTCCGGGACAGCGCTGTGCCACATGGGAGGCCAGGAATGGAATACCGACATCTGGGCAGGACCGGGCTCGCAGTCAGCGAGCTTTGTCTGGGCGCCATGACCTTCGGCCGCGAATGCGACGAAGGCCTGAGCCATCGGCTGCTCGACCGTTTCGTCGAGGTCGGCGGCAATTTCATCGATACCGCAGACGTTTACAGCCGCGGCCGGTCGGAGGAGATCGTCGGCGCCTGGCTCAAGACCAGGGACCGCGACGATATCGTGCTGGCCACCAAGGTCCGCTTCGGCACCGACGATGCGGCCAACCGGCGGCCGAACCGCTCCGGCCTGTCGCGCAAGCACATCATGGCCGAGGTCGAGGCCAGCCTCAAACGCCTGCACACCGACCATATCGACCTCTACCAGGTCCACATGTGGGACCCGGGCACGCCGCTCGAGGAGACGCTCTCGGCGCTCAACGACCTCGTGCGCGCCGGCAAGGTCCGCTACATCGGCGCCAGCAACTATTCCGGCGGGCAGCTGCAAAGGGCGATCGACATGTCCCGGGCGAACGGCTGGGAGCCCTTCACCTGCCTGCAGGCGCTCTACAACCTGCTCGACCGCGAGCTTGAATGGGAGCTTCTGCCGATCGCCCGCAAGGAGGGCCTTGGCGTGCTGCCGTGGAGCCCTCTGCGCGGCGGCTGGCTGTCGGGCAAGTACCATCGCGGCATCACCGCACCGATGGCCGGCACCCGCATCGAGATCGCCGGCAAGCATGGCTGGAGCGAGACCTGGGAGCGCTATGCCAACGAGTTCACCTGGAAGGTCATCGACACCCTTGCCGCCATCGCCGACGAGCGCGGCAAGGAACCGGCCCAGGTGGCGCTCAACTGGCTGCTGCGCCAGCCGGGCGTCACCGCGCCGATCATCGGCGCGCGCACCTTCGCCCAGCTCGAGAGCAACCTCGGCGCCGCCGGCTGGGCGCTGACCCGGGAAGAGGTCAAGCGGCTGGACGAGGCCACCGCCCGCCCGCTGCCCTATCCCTATGACATGCAGGCCCAGTTCGGCGCGCGCGAGTGAACGGCCTGCGATCCCGGCCAAGTTTGATTCCTTGGCAACCGTCCTTACATATGCCTCCGCCGGCCGCGCGCTTTGCGGCTGGCGTGAGGGGCCGCCGCGGGGCTTTGTTCGAGACCGCCGCGGCCCGCTGGATAAGGATAGCCGTATTGAGTGATCACCCGAATTCCGAACCCTGGCACGGCACGACCATCATCACCGTGCGCAAGGGCGGCAAGGTCGTCATTGCCGGTGACGGCCAGGTTTCCGTCGGCCAGACGGTCATCAAGCACAACGCCAAGAAGGTCCGCCCGCTCGGCAAGGGCGGCGTCATCGCCGGCTTCGCCGGCGCCACCGCCGATGCCTTCACCCTGTTCGAGCGGCTCGAGGCCAAGCTCGAGCAGTATCCCGGGCAACTGACCCGCGCCTGCGTCGAGCTTGCCAAGGACTGGCGCACCGACCGCTACCTGCGCCGCCTGGAGGCCATGATGCTGGTCGCCGACAAGTCCGTGAGCCTGGTGCTCACCGGCACCGGCGACGTGCTCGAGCCGGATGGTGGCGTCGCCGGCATCGGTTCGGGCGGCAATTATGCGCTCGCCGCCGCCCGCGCGCTCATGGACAGCGACCAGACGGCCGAACAGATCGCCCGCAAGGCGATGGCGATCGCCGCCGACATCTGCGTCTACACCAATACGAGCGTCACGCTCGAAACCCTCGATTCCGAAGTCTAGCGAGGCGCCGATGTCCACATTCTCTCCCCGGGAAATCGTCTCCGAGCTCGATCGCTTCATCATCGGCCAGTCGGACGCCAAGCGCGCCGTTGCCATAGCGCTCAGGAACCGCTGGCGCCGCCAGCAGCTGACCGGCGCCATGCGCGAGGAGGTGCTGCCCAAGAACATCCTCATGATCGGCCCCACCGGCGTCGGCAAGACCGAGATATCGCGCCGTCTGGCGCGGCTCGCCGGGGCGCCCTTCGTCAAGGTCGAGGCGACCAAGTTCACCGAGGTCGGCTATGTCGGCCGCGACGTCGAGCAGATCGTCCGCGATCTCGTCGAGGTCGGCATCGGGCTGGTGCGCGAGCGTCGCCGCCAGGAGGTTTCGGCCAAGGCGGAGCTCGCCGCCGAAGAGCGCGTGCTCACCGCCCTCGTCGGCCCGGCGGCGAGCCCGGCGACGCGCGAATCCTTCCGCAAGCGCCTGCGCGAGGGCGAGCTCGACGACAAGGAGATCGAGATCGAGGTGCGCGATGCCGGCTCCGGCATGCCCCAGTTCGAGATTCCCGGCATGCCCGGCGCGTCCGTCGGCGTCATGAACATCGGCGACATGCTCGGCAAGGCTTTCGGCAACCGCACCAAGACGCGGCGCGTTCTCGTGCGCGATTCGCACGATCTGCTGGTCAACGAGGAATCGGACAAGCTGCTCGACAACGACGAGGTGACCCAGGAGGCGATCACCGCGGCGGAGAACGACGGCATCGTCTTCCTCGACGAGATCGACAAGATCTGCGCGCGCGAGGGCCGCTACGGCGGCGATGTCAGCCGCGAGGGTGTCCAGCGCGACCTTCTGCCGCTGATCGAGGGCACCACGGTGGCGACCAAGTACGGGCCGGTGAAGACCGACCACATCCTGTTCATCGCCTCGGGCGCCTTCCACGTCTCCAAGCCGTCGGACCTGCTGCCCGAGCTGCAGGGCCGCCTGCCCATCCGGGTCGAATTGTCGGCGCTCTCCAAGGAGGACTTCCGCCGCATCCTCACCGAGACCGAGGCCAGCCTCATCAAGCAGTATGTGGCCCTGATGGAGACCGAGGGCGTCACCCTCGATTTCACCGACGACGCCATCGATTCGATCGCCTCGATCGCGGTGGCGGTCAATGCCAGCGTCGAGAACATCGGCGCGCGGCGCCTGCAGACGGTGATGGAGCGGGTGCTCGACGAGATCAGCTTCGCCGCCTCAGATCGCGACGGCGACAGCGTCACGATCGACGCCGGATATGTCGAGGATCACATCGGCGATCTCGCCCGCAACACAGATTTGTCGCGATTCATCCTCTAGGGTGCGCGCCGGGAATCGACGGCCGGCGGCGGCTTCAACTCCGCCGCCGGTGCCATTATGATCCCGCGCCGATCAAGGCCGGAAAGCGGCCGTGCCTTTCGAGAGATGACCGCTTGATGCGCCGATTCCGACTGTTCCTCCGCCTCGCCCTGCTCCTGCCTGTCCTTCTGTCTTTCGCCGCCGTCCCGGGCGTGGCGCGGGCTGGCGTCATCGTCGTGCCGCCGGGCAACCGCAACGCCACCCAGCCGCCGATTTCCGCCAGTTCCATCATCCGCACGGCCGAAACCAAGGGCACCTTCAACGCGAAATACCGGGCCATCTACAACCAGCTTGCCGCCGACCGGCAGCTCATCCAGAAGATCGAGAAGGCGGCTGCCGTCTACGGCATCGATCCGATCCACCTGATCGGCGCCATCATCGGCGAGCACACCTACAACGTCGATACGATGGACACGTTGCAGGGCTACTATGTCAAAGCGCTGGCCTATCTCGGCGCCAAGATGAGCTTCGCCTATGACGGCGAGGACGTGCGCGATTTCGTCAAGCGGCCGCAATTCGCCGTCTGCAACAAGGCCACCGACGATTACACCCTGTGGACCTGCCGCGAGGATGTCTGGAAGACGAAGTTCCGCGGCAAGACCGTCGACGGCAAGGCCTTCCCCGACGACCGTTTCCAGCGGGTCTTCTTCCAGCCCTTCTTCGCCGGACAAACCTTCGGTCTCGGTCAGCTCAGCCCGCTCACCGCGCTCTCGGTGTCCGATTTCGTCGCCGCCAGAAGCGGCCTGCCGGAGCTCAGCCTCAGCTATCCCAACGAGGTCTATCACGCGGTGATGGACCCCGACATGTCGCTCGACTACATGGCGGCGATCATCGCCAAGGACATCGAGGCCTACCGGCAGATCGCCGGCTTCGACATCTCGAAGAACCCGGGCCTCACCGCGACGCTCTACAATCTCGGCGGTGCGCCCGACCGCGCCCGGGCGCTCGCCGCGCAAAACGCCGCGCGCCGCGCCAAGGGCCTCGCCATCGCCTATCCGCAGGAAAACTATTACGGCTGGCTGGTGAACGCCCGCCTCGACGAATTGCGCAAGCTTCTCTAGCCGCCTGCCGGCGTCAGCCGGACCGCGGCGCCCGCCGCAGCCGCACCAGAAGCGCCCCGGCGCCGCCATGGGCGCGTCCGGCCTCGTCGAAGCCGACCACGACGCTGCGCAATTCGTGGGAGGCCAGCCAGATCGGCACCAGACGGCGCAGGATCCCGCGCGTCCCCTCGCCGCCGCCGTTGTTGCCCTTGCCGGTAATCACCAGCACCAGTTTCGCGCCCGAGGCCTGGGCCCCGCGCAGGAAATCGATCAGCCGGTTATGCGCTGCCGCCTGGGTCATGCCGTGCAGGTCGATGCGCGCATCGATGGACAGCGCCCCGCGGTTGACGCGGCTGAGCGTCCGTCGGTCGAGCGGCGCCAGCGCCGGCGGCTTGGCCTTGGGCGGCGGCGGCGCGGTCGCGCGCGGGGCTGGAGCCGGCTTCTGGGGCTTCCTCGGCTGAGGCGCCTCGTCTTCGCCGGGTTCGGCCGTGGCGGGCGGCTTGCGCCTGAGCGGCGCGACCGAGCGCGTGACCTGGCTCCACAGCGCCATGTCCTCGTCCGAGGCCGGCGGCCGGCGGCGGCTCATGGTCCGTCCCCCACCGGCTCGAACAGGATGAAGCGCCCGCGCGCACTCATGGCGCCGGCGATCCGCCCGGCTGCGTCGCCCGAGCCGAAAAAGATGTCGCCGCGCGCCGCGCCGACGATCGCCGAGCCGGTGTCCTGGGCAATCATGAGCCGGCTAAAGACCTCCGCGCCGGGCAGCACCGTGTCCACCCACACCGGCACATGGAAGCTGTGCAGGAGGCGGTCGACCGCCAGGCTCCGTCCGGGTGTCAGCGCTACCTTGGCCGCGGCCACCGGCCCCAGCGCCGCGTCGGTGACCGGCGCCTCGCGGAAGAAGATGTAGGAGCGGTTCTCGGCCATCACCGCCGCGGCCTCGTGCGGATTTGCGGCGAGCCAGGCGCGGATTGCCGGCATGGTGGCGGTCCCCGGCCGCAGGGCGCCGCGTTCGACCAGCAGGCGCCCGATGGGCGTATAGGGATGGCCGGTCTTGGCGGCATAGGTGACGCGCATGGTCTGCCCGTCGGCGAGCCTTATGCGTGCCGCCCCCTGGATATGGATGAAGAAGGCGTCGACCGGGTCGGCGAGCCACGCCAGTTCGAGCCCCTGCCCGTCGAGTGCGCCGGCCATGATTGCCGCGCGGTCGGCATATTCGGCGTAGCCGTCCGCGGTCTTGCGGGCAAAACGCAGTGCCGGGTCGAGGCCCGGCGGCGGCCTGGCCGGGTCGAACTCCACCAGATCCTCTGGCTGGGCGAGCAGCGGCACCGTGAATTCCGGCGTCCGCGTCCGCGATCCCGTCACTTCCGGTTCGTAATAGCCGGTGAAGAAGCCATGCCCGGCTGGCGGCATCACCGCGCGCGGCCGGAAGGACGTCTCGAAGAAGGCCCGCGCCGCTTCGGCTGGCAGGCTTTCCGGCAGGGCCGCGGCCCGGGCAAGGACGTGGCCCAGGGCTGCCGCATCGATGCCCAGCGCCCGCGGTTTCGGCGGATGCCGGTCAAGCACCGAAGCGCCGCGGCGAAAGGCGGCAAAGGCCGCTGCATGGTCGTCGCCCTGCCAGCCGGGAATATCGGAAAATGTGAGAGAAATCAGGTCAGTAGCGCCAGCGGCGTCTCCGGTGTCGCCCATTGCCGCCTCTGCCGCCGCCTGTCGTCCGTCGATTCAGTCGACCGATTCTGTCGCCACCAGCTTCCAGTTGGGATCGCGCGCGGTGGCCTCGCGCTCGAACGTCCAGATGTCGGTCACGTCGCCGACATGGGTCGGGTCGCCGTCGACCACGGCGCCGTCCTTGTTGTGGGTTGCCGACACCAGCTTGGAGAGGAAGCGCACGGTCACCTGGACGGTGGAGCCCTTGACCCCGGCCCCGGTGATCTCGGCCTTGTCGATGCCGACGAACTTGAACTCGATGGTCTCGCTGCGTGCCTCGCGCTCGCTGATGGCATTGACGAAACCGTCATAGACATCGCGACTGAGGAGCTGTTTGAGCGTCTTGCGGTCGCCCTCGGCGAAGGCCGTCACGACCATCTCATAGGCGCTCTTGGCGCCGGCGAGGAACCCGTCTGGGTCGAAGGACCGGTCGGCGATGGCGACCGACTTCAGCGCATCGTGCAGGCTCGAGCCGGCGGGTGCGGCGGTCTTGATGCGCTCGTCGACATCGGCCGTGGCCTCGGGGCCGGCGGCTTCGCGCGGCGGCGCCCGCCGTGCCGGCAGGTCGATCACCTTGTCGCTGGCCTTGGCTGCCGGGTTTTCGCGGCGCGAATAGGGATCGAACGGCGGCCTTTCGCTCCCGGTTCGCCGGCCCAGCACGTTGCGCAGCCGCAGGAAGACGACGACCGCGATGGCCAGGAAGATGACGGTTGTTATGTCCATGAAGCTGTTCATGTCTCGGCGGTGTCCCGGCGCTGGACGGAGCCACTTTGCCCGAAATCGGGGTTGAAAGCGATTATTACAATGTAGGCACGCGCGAGCGGCGTTGCGAGTCGGTCGCCGGCTTGTAACCGGCTTCCTTGCGTGTTAGCCCAGCCGCGCCTTCAAGGCACGGAGTTTCCACGGGGGTAGTCAATGGCCGAGGACGGCAGCAACGGACAGGAAGGCGCGGCGGTCAGCCAGCCGAGCATCAGCGTCATCGCACAATATGTGAAGGACCTGTCCTTTGAGAACCCGGGCGCGCCGGCAACGCTCAGGCCGCAGGGTGCTTCGCCCAATATCAGCGTCTCGGTGGGCGTCCAGCCGCGCCCGGTTTCCGATAACGATATTGAGGTCGAGCTGCGCCTTGAGGCGCGCGCCGTCGATGGCGATACCACCCTTTTCGCCATCGAGCTGGTCTATGCCGGCGTCTTCCGCCTCGCCAATGTCACCCAGGAAACGGTCAACCCGGTCATGCTGATCGAGTGCCCGCGCCTGCTCTTCCCCTTCGCCCGCAAGATCATTGCCGATGCCAGCCAGGACGGCGGTTTTCCGCCGCTGCTGCTCGATCCGATCGATTTCGTGTCGCTCTACCGGCAGCGCATGGTCGACCAGGGCACCGGCGGTGCGCCGGCCGCCGGCGGGGGGCCTCCGGCTTCGACAAATTGAGCGGCTGACGGCGGTTTCCACCCGCCTCCGGGCGGCGGGAAGCCCCTAGATCGCGAAACCGGCCGCGCGCGCCACGTCGATCAACGGCGCCGCCGGCCGCGGGCCGATATGGCCGATCACCTCGGATGCGGCGAGCGTTCCCAGCCGTCCGGCGTCGCTAAGCGCCAGGCCGCGTGCCAATCCGAACAGGAAGCCGGCTGCGAACAGGTCGCCCGCTCCGGTCAGGTCGACCACGGATTCGACCGGCGTCGCCGGCACTTCGCTCGTCGCCTCCGGCGTCACCACCAGGGCGCCGTCGCCACCGACGGTGACCGCGGCCAGCGCACAATCGGCCTGCAGTGCCCTGACCGCCGTGGCGACGTCGGCGGTCTCGTAGAGCGAACGCACTTCCAAATCGTTGGCCAGCAGGATGTCGACCGTGCGCGAGCGGATCAGGTCGAGGAATTCCGCCCGGAAACGATCGACGCAGAAGGCATCCGACAACGACAGGGACACCTTGCGGCCGGCGGCATGGGCGATTTCCGCGGCGCGGACGAAGGCCTTCTTGGCCTCCGGCGGGTCCCACAGATAGCCCTCCAGATAGGTGATCGCCGAGCGGCCGACCACGTCGGCATCGATGTCGCCGGGGCCCAGCGCCTGGCAGGCGCCGAGATAGGTGTTCATCGTCCGCTCGCCGTCCGGCGTGATCAGGATCATCGAGCGCGCCGTCGGGGCGCCGTCGACGAGCGGCGCGGTGCCGAAATGCACGCCCGTCGCCCGCATGTCATGGCGGTAGATGGCGCCGAAGGCGTCGTCGGCGACCTTGCCGATGAAGGCGGCTTGTCCGCCGAGCGAGGCAACGCCGGCCGTGGTGTTGCCCGCCGATCCGCCCGAAGCCTCGATCGCCGGCCCCATATGGGCATAGAGCGCATCGGCCCGCTCGGCGTCGATCAGATGCATGGAGCTCTTGGAGAGGCCCTCGCGCACGAGGAAGTCGTCCTCGGTGCTCGCCAGTATGTCGACAATCGCATTGCCGATGCCGAGCACGTCGAAGTCTGCCTGGGCCATGAAACCTCTGGTCTGTCAGGGAAAACGGGAAGGAAGCGGGCGCGACTATAGCGGCGGCCAAGGGGTACGCAACCGCCGAAGCGGCGTCACAGAATCTTGGCCGGATAGGCGCACAGATCGGCGATCAGGCAGGCGCCGCAGTCCGGCCTGCGCGCCTTGCAGACGTAGCGCCCATGCAGGATCAGCCAGTGATGGGCGTGCTGCCGATAGGGCTCGGGCACGCGCTTATCCAACGCCAGCTCCACGGCAAGCGGATCGCGGCCGGGCGCGATTGCCGTACGGTTGGCGACGCGGAAGATGTGGGTGTCGACCGCCATGGTCGGCTGGCCGAAGGCAACGTTGAGCACCACATTGGCGGTCTTGCGGCCGACGCCGGGCAGCGTCTCAAGCGCCGCGCGCGTCTCCGGCACCTGGCCTCCGTAATCGGCGATCAGCTTTTCCGACAGGGCGATCAGGTTCTTCGCCTTGGTGCGGAAGAGCCCGATGGTGCGGATGAGTTCGGTCACCGTGTCGACGCCGAGTGCCACCATCTTCTCGGGCGTGTCGGCGAGCGCGAACAGCGCCGGCGTCGCCTTGTTGACCCCGGCGTCGGTCGCCTGTGCCGAGAGCACCACGGCGACGAGCAACGTATAGGGGCTGGAATAGCGAAGCTCGCTCTTCGGCTCCGGCTCGGCCTCTGCAAAGCGGCGGAAGATCTCGGCAATTGTGGCCGCCGACAGGCCCGCCGGTGTTGTCTTGCTCGCCTTGGCCTTTGGCCTGGCTGCCGCCTTTGCCATGTGTCAGCTCCGCTTGGCAACCAGGATAGCGTCGATCCCGATCACCGCGGCCACGCCGCAGCTGGCCAGAACGAGCCCAATCAGGAAGATGCGGATGGCGCGGTCGTAACGGTCTCGCTTCAGCGAGTTCGGATGGAGCAGGGCGGCAAGCGCAACGAGCTGGAAGATGCTGCCGCCGGCCAGCGGCACGATACCGACGAGGTCGTGCAGCTGCCAGGGCAGGGGGTTTGCCGCCCAGGCGGTCAGGAAGGTCAGCGAGAAGCCGGCGATCACGCCGACAACCGTGACGCTGCCATTGCGGAAGACCGCGTCGATGTTCTGCTCCTCCGGTTCAGTGTCGCTCAATTCCGCCCCCGTCGTGCTGGACGCCTGCCCCTTGCCAATGCCATAGAGGCAGCTAGCTCTTCTTTGGAATCAAAATAATCAAAGCTCATGGACACCGCCAATCCGCCGTCCCAGGCGTCCCATGTTCCGGAGACCGTCGTCTTTTCGGCGGTACTGCGGCCATACCGCTCGCTCAGCCCGCGCGGCTTCGGCCTGCTGATGGCGGCGATTGCGCTCTGTTCGTTCTTCATCGGCTTCGCTTTCTGGCTGATGGGCGCCTGGCCGGTGGTCGGCTTCTGCGGCCTCGACGTCCTGCTCATCCAGCTCGCCTTCCGTCTCAATTTCCGCGATGCGCGCGCCTTTGAAGAAGTCCACCTCACCTATGAGCGCCTCTCGGTCTCCCAGATATCACCGCGCGGCGTGGTGCGGGAGACCGGCTTCAATCCCTATTGGGCGCGGCTCGAGGTGGAGCGCCGGCCGGAGATCGGGGTGACTGCGCTCAGCATCGCCTCCCACGGCGTCCGTCTCGCCATCGGCGCATTTCTGCCGCCGGTCGAGCGCGAAAGCTTCGCCAAGGCTCTGTCGGCGGCGCTGGCGAAGGTGCGCGCCGGCTGACGCTTTCGGCCGTCTGCAAGAATCGGGTGGGCGGCGCCTGCCGCGGGCGCCTACATCGGGTCTATCCTGCGACAGGAGAGACCGCGATGGACCTTGCGATCATGACCACACCCGCGACCGCCGGCCGATATACCCCGCCCGCCAACGCCGATGTGCCGGATTACGAGATCGTCTGCCGCGCCATTCGCTTCATCTCCCGGCGCTGGCGCGAGCAGCCTTCGCTGGAGCGCATTGCCGACCATGTCGGGCTGAAGCCGCTGGCCCTGCAGCGCCTGTTTACCCGCTGGGCCGGCTTGTCGCCCAAGGGCTTCGTCCAGGCGCTGACGCTCGATCACGCCCGCACCCTCTTGACCAATTCGGCCTCCGTGCTCGACGCCGCCTATGAGGTCGGCCTGTCCGGCCCCGGCCGCCTGCACGATCTCTTCATCACCCACGAGGCGATGACGCCGGGCGCCTACAAGGCGCGCGGCGAGGGCCTCACCATGCGCTACGGCTTCCACGCCTCGCCCTTCGGCACCGCGCTCATCATGATCACCGATCGCGGGCTGGCCGGTCTCGCCTTCGCCGATCCGGGCAAACAGGCGGCGGCGCTTGCCGACATGCAGGCGCGCTGGCCGCACGCAACCTACGTCGAGGATACGCAAGCGACCGAACCGACGGCCCGGCGGATCTTCGATCGGGCGACCTGGCGGCCGGACCGGCCGCTCAGGATCGTCATGATCGGCTCGGATTTCGAGCTGAGCGTGTGGGAGACCCTGCTCAAGCTGCCGCTCGGCACCGCCACCACCTATTCCGACATTGCCGCCCATATCGGCCGGCCCACTGCCGCCCGCGCCGTCGGCACGGCGGTCGGCCGAAACCCGATCTCCTTCGTCGTGCCCTGTCACCGCGTGCTCGGCAAGGACGGCAGCCTCCACGGCTATCACTGGGGGCTTACCCGCAAGCAGGCGATTCTCGGCTGGGAGGCGGGCGTTTCCGGCAAGGGCGCGGACTAGGTCAATTGCCAAAGTCAACGAAATAGTTGACAATGGCAACTTATGGAAC
Source organism: uncultured Alphaproteobacteria bacterium (assembly GCA_963743015.1). Lineage (GTDB taxonomy): Bacteria > Pseudomonadota > Alphaproteobacteria > Rhizobiales > Kaistiaceae > CAVSRC01. Next base: position 155,254 of record CAVUOD010000018.1, on the reverse strand, counting down.
CCGTCGCACCTGAAGCGGTGGATGCCGTCCGCCGCTTCAATCGTTTCTACACACGCCGCATCGGCGTGCTTGACGAGCATCTGCTGAAAAGCCCGTTCTCGCTGGCCGAGGCGCGCCTTCTCTACGAACTCGCCCATCGCGATGGCCCGTCGGCGGCGGAACTCGCTCACGATCTCGGCCTCGATTCCGGCTATCTCAGCCGCACCCTGAGGAATTTCGAGAAGGCCGGGCTGATCGCCCGCGTCGCGGATGCCGACGATGGCCGCCGCAGCCGCATCGCCCTCACCGCCGCCGGTCGCGCCGCTCAGGCGCCCCTCGAAGAGCAGTCGAACGAAGCCATCGCCGCCATGCTGGCGCCTCTCGGCCCCCATGACCGCACGCGGCTCGTCACCGCGCTCGCGCGCGTCGAGGGGCTCCTCTCCGACGCCCCGCAGGACAAGCCAGCGCTTGTGCTCCGCCGCCAGCAGCCCGGCGATATCGGCTGGATCATCCACCGCCAGGGCCGCCTCTATGCCGAGGAATACGGTTGGGACGAGACTTACGAGGCTCTGGTGGCGGAAATCCTCGCTGCCTTCGTCAAGAACTTTGACCCCAGACGCGAGCGCGCCTGGATCGCCGAGATGGACGGCGAAATCGTCGGTTCGGTCTTCCTCGTCCGCCAGGACGACGCAGTCGCCAAGCTGCGCCTGCTCTATGTCGAGCCGGCGGCGCGCGGCCTGGGGCTCGGGCGGCGTCTGGTCGACGAGGTGGTCGCCTTTGCCCGCGGCAAGGGCTACCGCACACTGACGCTGTGGACCAACGACATCCTCGCCTCCGCCCGTCGCATCTACGAGGCGGCAGGCTTTCGCCTGGTCTCGCAGGGCCGCCACAGGAGCTTCGGCAAGGATCTCGTCGGCCAGACCTGGGAGCTGACGCTTTAGCCTTGCTGCGGCCCGGTCAGCATCGGACCGTAGAGCAAGGCAAATCCGGCAAAGGCTGCGATCCAGGCGAGCGCAGCGATGTCGAGCAGCGGCATAGTGAAATTCGGCAGAAGTGGAACCGCCAGACGCGCCAGCGCCGCCAGCGCGGCGGCGAGATAGATCGCCGTCGTACCGGCCCCGGCGGTGAGCGCCCGCCCGGTGTGGCCGAGGCTCGCGCGCGTCATCACCGAGAGCGTCATCAGCGCTATCGCCCCGGCCGTCCAGGCATGCAGCGCGTCCACTGGCGGTATCGCGTCCGGCCACAGGGCGGAGAGGCCGACCAGCAGGAAGCCGAGGGGCACGAAGGCGTAGGCGCCATGCAACACGAAGACAAGCGGCTGGCGCCAGGTCAGGTAGCCCGCCCAGCGCGACAGGCGGAAGGCCTGCGCCGCCGCGGCAATCAGCAGCAGCATACCGGTCACGCGCGTTTCCGGGGCGATCACCCAGGCGACGAGGGCGACTGCCGCACCGGCGATCAGGCGCATGTCGGTCGGACCGAAGGGGACGGGGAGGCGCTTTGCGCCCTGCTGGGCCAACCAGTTGCGGGTGAAGCTCGGCACGATGCGGCCGCCGATCAGCATGATCAGGCCGGTGACGAGTGCAACGGCGGCGCGCAGTGCATAGTCCGGCGCGCCGGCCAGGATGGTTTCGGCATGGAAGCCGATATTGGCGAGCGCCAGCGCCGAGACGAGGCCCACCGTCTTCAGGTTCCGCCAGTTCTGCCCGGCAACGATCTCGCGCACGACGACAAGCGCGACGGCGACCAGGAACAGGGAGTCCATGGCTGCCGCCGTCACGGTCCCGATCTCGTCGGAAGCGATCATTGCCGCCCGCCCGGCCAGCCACAGGAGAGACAAGGCAAGCAGCGGCCCGCCACGCACCGGCAGCCGGCCGGTCCAGTTGGGGATCGCCGTCAGCAGGAAGCCCGTCATCGCCGCGCTGACATAGCCGAAGAGCAGTTCATGGGCGTGCCAGGCAACCGGACCGTAGTCCGACGCGATGGTCCACTGGCCGGTGACGGCGCCGATCCACAGCACCATGGCCAGCACCGCCCACACAGCGCCGGCAAGGAAGAAGGGGCGGAAGCCGTGGCTGAAGAGGGGAATCGCGCCGATTCCCCTGGGGGAAGGTTTCATGGCAACGCCTGTCTCGAACACGTGAAAGACAAACGTCACCATGCCTGTCTTGCGGCCGGCCAACGTTGTGGCGCGACAAACTCACGCCAATCCGAAGCCGTCAGCCGGAGAGGATTTCCTTGCTGGCGATGGTCGAGTCTGCGTTCAGCCGATAGATCACCGGCACGCCGGTCGCCAGTTCCAGCTTCACCACCTCGTCCGGCGTCAGCCCGTCGAGCGCCATGATCAGCGCGCGCAGGGAATTGCCGTGCGCGGCGATCAGCACCTTCTCGCCGCGCAGCACATGCGGCTGGATGCGATTGATGTAATAGGGCCAGACCCGCGCGCCGGTGTCGCGCAGCGATTCACCGTTGGGCGGTGCCACCGCATAGGAGCGCCGCCAGACATGGACCTGCTCCTCGCCCCATTTCTTGCGCGCATCGTCCTTGTTGAGGCCGACGAGATCGCCGTAGTCGCGCTCGTTGAGCGCCTGGTCGCGGGTGATCGACAGGCCCGTCTGGCCGATCTCGTTGAGCATCAGGTCGAGCGTGCGCTGGGCGCGGATCAGCGCCGAGGTGAAGCAGAGGTCGAAGGTCAGGCCCTGCGCCTTGAGTTTCTGTCCTGCGCTTTTCGCCTCGGTGACGCCCTGCTCGCTGAGGTCCGCGTCATGCCAGCCGGTGAAAAGATTCTTCAGGTTCCATTCGCTCTGTCCGTGGCGGACGAGCACCAGCAAGCGGTCCATCTGTCTGTCCTTCGATTGTTTCATGTCTGGCGGCGATCAGGGAGGTGACCGGCCACCGGGGGGAAAAGCGGGACCTGATACTACTCCAAGCCCAGCACGTCGGCCATGGAGTAAAGCCCGGGCTTTCGGTCGCGGGCCCACAGCGCCGCCTTGACCGCGCCGCGCGCAAATAGCGCCCGGTCGGTGGCCCTGTGCGAAAGCGTCAGGGTCTCCGCATTGCCGGCGAAGATGACGCTGTGCTCGCCGATCACCGAGCCGCCCCTGAGCGTCGCAAAACCGATATCGCTGCGCTTGCGCGGCCCGGTAATACCGTCACGGGCGCGCACCGAATGCTCCTCCAGTGCGATTTCGCGCCCCGCCGCGGCGGCGCGGCCGAGCATCAGGGCCGTGCCCGAAGGCGCGTCCACCTTGGCGCGGTGGTGCATCTCCAAGACCTCGATATCGAAATCCGGGTCGAGCGCCCTTGCCGCCTGACGGACCAGAACGGCGAGCAGATTGACGCCGAGGCTCATATTGCCGGACTTGACGATCGCGGCATGGCGCGCCGCCGCCGCAATTCTTTCGTCATCCTCGGCCGAGAGGCCGGTGGTGCCGATGATATGGGCGATGCGCGCCTGCGCGGCGATCTCGGCGAAGCCAAGGGTCGCCGCAGGCACGGTGAAATCGAGCACGCCCTCGGCCTTGGCGAAGAGCGGCAGCGGGTCGGCCGTAACCGGCACGCCGAGCTCGCCAACGCCGGCGAGCACGCCGGCATCCTGGCCGATCTCCGCGATGCCCTCGCGGTCGACCGCGCCGACCACCGTCACGCCCTCGCTTTCGGTGACGATGCGCGTCAGCGTACGCCCCATCCGCCCGCTGGCGCCCACGACGATCAGCTTCATGTCGTCCATGTCAATCAGCTCCCTAGGGCTGCGGGCCGTCATAGCCTTCGATGACGATGAAATCGACATCGGCACCGCCGATGCGCTTGGCCACGGCGCGGTTGTGTTCGTGCGAATGGTAGCAGTCGACCGCCGCCTGGTAGTCCGGGAACTCGATCACCACATTGCGCGGCTTCGACCGGCCTTCCGGATTCTCGAAGGTGCCGCCACGCACCAGGAAGCGGCCGCCATGCTTGCGGATGGCCTCCATGTTTTCGGCGCGATAGGCGTCGTATTTCGCCTGATCGTGCACGTTGACACGCATGATCCAGTACCCCTTGGGCATGTAGTTTCCCTGTCCCCTGTTGTCGTGCCGACCACGCTAAAGCCTTTCCCGGCCGGATGGAATGGCTCCGGCCCGCCGGCAGACGGTTCCGGCAAGAGACTGTCAGTCGGTCAGCCGGCCGGCGAAATCCACCAGATTGCGGCAGACGGTCTTCATGAGTTTCGCCCGCTGCTCGTCGATCAGTTCTCCCGCCTCGTCGAAGGCGTCCTGGGCGCGCGGGATCTCGATCTTGTCCGGCAGCACGATCGCGCCCAGCCCGGCCAGCAGAACCTTGCGCAGATCGGCAAGCGCCCGCGCCCCGCCGATGGCGCCGTCCGAGGTGCTCCCGACGGCGTAGATCCGTCGGCGGTAGGGAAGCGCCGCGGTGTGCCGGTGGCGGCTGACCCAGTCGATGGCGTTCTTGAGCAGCGGCGGCAGCGAATGATTGTATTCCGGCGTGGCGATGAACACGCCTTGCGTCGCGGCGATCAACTGGACGAGCTTGCCGGCGTTTTCGGGGATGCCGCGGTCCTGTTCGAGGTCGCCGTCAAAGACCGGCAGCGGATAGTCGGCGAGCGAGATATGCCGCACCTCGGCGTCGGCGAGCGCCAGCTCCTTGGCGGCGAGCGCCGCCAGCTTGGCCGACAGTGCGCCCGAGCGGATCGAACCGGCGAAAACGAGAATCCTGGTCGGCGCCATGGATGAATGTCTCCCCCATGTTGGGTCTCATGACCCTTTATAGGGGCGGCGCTGCCGGTCGCCAGCGAAAGAGCAATCGCCGGCCGCTTATGACGACGATGCGACCGTCCGCCAGCGGAAGAGCACCTTGCGGCTGTCGCAGTCGAAGGCGAACAGGTTGCCGCCCGGCGTCGGTTGAAAATGCTCGCGCGAGATGGGAAGCCCAGCCAGGTGGCACAGCAGCAGCGTTCCGATCCGCCCGTGGCCGATGATCAGCAGGTCGCCGTCGTCGGTCTTGGCGTCGAGCAGCGCCGCGATGCCGGCGGCGACGCGCCGCTGCGCATCCGCGGCGGTCTCCCAGCCGGGCCGCGCGCTCGCATGCGGCTGCGCGAAGAACGCGTCCACCGTCCGGTCGAGCTCCACGATCGACAGGAAATCGAAGAAGGGCCGCGCGCCGTCGTCGAAACGCGGATGAATCTCGACCGGCAGATCGCGTCGGCCGGCGAAGATGTGCGCCGTCTCGATCACCCGGTATTCGGTCGACGCAATCACGCGCGACACCCGCGACACCCACGGCGCATTGACCACACGCAGGACGCGTGCGCGCCCCTCGTCAGACAGGTGCCAGTCCCTGACCGCTATGGCCGGATCGACCCGAATCTGCGTATGCGTGAAATAGTAGGCGGTCGGCAATTTCCCCTCGAAAGCCCCGTGCACTGACAGTCCCATGGACATCGCCACGCCGCGAGCCGCAATGCACGCCGGCTGGAGGGGGTCCGGCGTAACCAGCCTGGTTCGCGCGAAGGCAGCGAGTCCGCTGAGCAGCTAGCGGCAGAGGCAGTGCAACCGCAAGCTAAATATGTATGACTTTTCACAATTTCGCGGATATGGCCCGCTTCACGCGGCGCGATAGAGCCACACGCGGGCCGGCGGCAGGTTGGCAAGCACCAGCGCGATCCGCTCGACCGTGAAGCGGCCCTCCACCGCCGGCACCGGCGGCGCCAGACCGTAGGAGAACTGGATGAAGCCGCCGCCGGGCAGCACCCGGCCGAGGGCATCGGAAATGAGCCGCTCGCGCGCCTCGGGCGGACTGTTGAGCAGCGGCAGGCTGGAGACCACCGCCGCATAGGGGCCGGCGAGCCCCGGCGGCAGGCTGCCGGTGAGGTCGAAGGCGTCGCCTTCCACCACGTTGAGGCCGCGGAAACGCCCGACCAGAAGCGCACAGAAATCGGGATTGTATTCCAACGCCACGATACGCTCGGCCGCTACGCCTTTTTCGATCAGCGCCGCCGTCACCGGCCCGGTTCCGGGGCCCAGTTCCAGCACCGGCCAGCCGCTGTCGGTGTCGACCGGGCGCGCCATGGCGCGCGCCAGTGCCTTGCCCGACGGGCTGATGGCGCCGGTGAGAACCGGTTTCTGGAGCCAGGTGCGGAAGAAGTGCAGGCCGTCAGCCATGGCGGTTCCGCATGGCGGGCGTCACCCGCCGAGGCCTTCGAGGAAATCGCGCACGCGGGCGAAGAAGCCGGTCGATTCGGGATTGTTGTCGGCCGAGGAGACGTCCTCGAACTCCTTCAGCAGCTCGCGCTGCCGGCGCGTCAGGTTGCGCGGGGTCTCGACGGCGACCTGGATATACATGTCGCCCACGCGGCCGGAGCGCAGCACCGGCATGCCCTTGCCCTTGAGGCGGAACTGTTTCCCGGTCTGCGTACCCTCCGGCACTTTCACCTTCGTCCTGCCGCCATCGATGGTCGGTACCTCGAAGTCGCCGCCCAGCGCCGCGGTCGTCACCGACACCGGCACCCGGCAGAATATGTCGGCGCCGTCGCGCTGGAAGAAGGCGTGCGGCTTGATCGACAGGAAGATGTAGAGGTCGCCCGGCGGCCCGCCGCGCAAGCCTGCTTCGCCCTCGCCGGCAAGCCGGATGCGGGTGCCGTCCTCGATGCCCGAGGGAATGTTGACCGACAGCTTGCGTTCCTCGGTCACCCGGCCGGCGCCGCGGCATTCCAGGCACGGATCGGAGATCACCGAGCCGCGGCCCTGGCAGGTCGGGCAGGTGCGTTCGATGGAGAAGAAGCCCTGCGCCGCGCGTACCCGACCGTGGCCGTCGCAGGTCGGGCAGGTCTTCGGGCTGGAGCCCGGCTTGGCGCCGGATCCCGTGCAGGTCTTGCAGGTGACCTTGGTCGGCACCTCGATCTCTGCGGTCTTGCCGGCATAGGCCTCTTCCAGCGTGATCTCCATGTTGTAACGGAGATCGGCGCCGGCCTCGCGTCCGCCGCGGCCCTGTCCGCGCCGGCCGCCGCCCATCATGTCGCCGAAGCCGAAGATGTTGTCGAAGATGTCCGACATCGAGGCGGCGAAGTCGCCGTTGAAGCCGGCCGGCCCGCCGCTGCCGTTCTCGAAGGCGGCGTGGCCGAAGCGGTCATAGGCCGCCCGCTTCTGCGGGTCCTTCAGGCACTCATAGGCGGCGTTGACTTCCTTGAACTTGATCTCGGCCGTGTCGTCGCCCGGATTGCGGTCGGGGTGATACTGCATGGCGAGTCTGCGGAAGGCGGTCTTCAGCGTCTTGTCGTCCGCCGTGCGGGAGACGCCGAGCACCTCGTAAAAGTCGGCCTTGGCTGTTGCCACCTCACGCCACCTTCATTGCGTCCGCCGGGCTTGTCGTGCGGCCGCGCCAGTCGCTCCGAATCAAGCCCATCAGCTTCATCACATACGGTTTGCCGCCAACCGTCCACTGGCCGGGCATGACGCCCTCGTCACGAAACCCGGCGGCGCGATAGAGCCGCTGCGCCCGCTTGTTTTCGGGCACCACCGCCAGCACCAGGTGCTCGACATCGAGCTCCCGGAAAGCATAGCCGACCGCGTGGTCGAACAGCGCCCGCCCGAAGCCGCGGCCGCGCAGCGCCGGCGCCACGGCAAAGCGGCCGAGCCGCGCCCATCGTTTCGCCGGGTCGTGGAGGAATTCCACATGGCCGATCGGCAGGTCGGCCGTATCGACGGCGGTGAAGCAGAGACGCGGCGTCGGATTCGCCCCTTCGGCGATCCACGCCGCCATCTGCTCGACCGTCAGCGGAAAGCGGACCTCCGGTCCGCCCCATGTCGCCAGGTCCGTGAGGTCCACGAACCATCGCGTCATCTCGTCCGCATCTGCCGGACGCGCCGGCCGAAGGGTGATGTCCATGGGGCCAGCCCGGTGGTTGACGGCCGCTTATGCCGACTTCTTCTTGTCGTCGTCGACTTCCTCGAAGTCGGCGTCGACCACATCCTCGTTCTTGTTCGCGCCGCCCTCGGCCGTGGCGCCTTCGCTACCTTCGGCGCCGGCCTGGCTGGCCGCATACATCGCCTCGCCGAGCTTCATCGAAGCCTGGGAAAGCGCCTGCGTCTTGGCCTTGATCGCCTCGACGTCCTCGCCCTCCATGACGCTCTTCAGCTCGGCCACCGCCGCCTCGATCGCCGACTTGTCGGCGTCCGAGACCTTGTCGCCGAAATCGGTCAGCGACTTCTCGGTGGAGTGGACCAGCGCCTCGCCCTGGTTCTTGGCCTCGACGAGCGCCTTCTTCTTCTTGTCTTCCTCGGCATGCGCCTCGGCGTCCTTGACCATCTTGTCGATGTCGGCGTCGGAGAGGCCGCCGGAGGCCTGGATGCGGATCTGCTGCTCCTTGCCGGTGCCCTTGTCCTTGGCCGAGACGTTGACGATGCCGTTGGCGTCGATGTCGAAGGTGACCTCGATCTGCGGCACGCCGCGCGGCGCCGGCGGGATGCCGACAAGGTCGAACTGGCCGAGCAGCTTGTTGTCCGCCGCCATCTCGCGCTCGCCCTGGAAGACGCGGATGGTCACCGCGTTCTGGCCGTCCTCGGCGGTCGAGAACACCTGGCTCTTCTTGGTCGGGATGGTGGTGTTGCGGTCGATCAGGCGCGTGAACACGCCGCCCAGCGTCTCGATGCCGAGCGACAGCGGCGTCACGTCGAGCAGCAGCACGTCCTTGACGTCGCCCTGCAGCACGCCGGCCTGGATGGCGGCGCCGACGGCGACCACCTCGTCCGGATTGACGCCCTTGTGCGGCTCCTTGCCGAAGAACTGCTTCACCACCTCCTGCACCTTGGGCATGCGGGTCATGCCGCCGACCAGGATCACTTCGTCGATCTCGCCGGCAGAAAGGCCCGCATCCTTCAGCGCCGCCCGGCACGGGCCGACGGTGCGCTGCACCAGCTCTTCGACCAGCTCCTCGAACTTGGCGCGGGTGAGCTTCATGGTCAGGTGCTTCGGCCCGGAGGCGTCGGCGGTGATGAACGGCAGGTTGATCTCGGTCTGCGTCGCGCTCGACAGCTCGATCTTGGCCTTTTCGGCCGCCTCCTTGAGGCGCTGCAGGGCCAGCTTGTCGCCGCGCAGGTCGATGCCCTGGTCCTTCTTGAACTCGTCGGCCAGGTAGTTGACCAGCCGCATGTCGAAGTCCTCGCCGCCGAGGAAGGTGTCGCCGTTGGTCGACTTCACCTCGAACACGCCGTCGCCGATCTCGAGGATGGAAATGTCGAAGGTGCCGCCACCGAGGTCGTAGACCGCGATGGTCTTGCCGTCCTTCTTGTCGAGGCCGTAGGCGAGCGCCGCCGCCGTCGGCTCGTTGATGATGCGCAGCACTTCCAGCCCGGCGATCTTGCCGGCGTCCTTGGTGGCCTGGCGCTGGGCGTCGTTGAAGTAGGCGGGAACCGTGATCACCGCCTGCTCGACCTTGGCGCCGAGATAGGATTCGGCGGTTTCCTTCATCTTCTGCAGGATGAAGGCGGAAACCTGCGAGGGCGAATACTTCTGGCCGTCCGCCTCGAGCCAGGCGTCGCCGTTGGCGCCCTTGACGATCTTGTAGGGGACGAGCTCCTTGTCCTTGGCGACCATGGGGTCGTCGTAGCGCCGGCCGATCAGGCGCTTGACCGCGAAGAAGGTGTTCTCGGGATTGGTGACCGCCTGACGTTTGGCCGGCTGGCCGATCAGCCGCTCGCCGTCGTCGGTGAAGGCGACGATCGAGGGCGTGGTGCGCCCGCCCTCGGAATTCTCGATGACTTTTGCGTTCTTGCCATCCATGACCGCGACGCATGAGTTGGTCGTGCCGAGGTCGATACCAATAACTTTCGCCATGTTCGTTCTCTCCTTGCGGCAGACCGGGCAGGTCCCGTAAGGCCCCTGGCCGGTCCCCGGCTTTTGAAATCCGATCCCCTGACGTGATTCGCAGCCCCTGTCGAGCAATTCCGAGAGGCGTGCGCGGGTTCTGGCCGTATATAAGAAGGGGTCAAAAGGGCCGCAAGGCTGCAATATCCGGGCGCCTGCGGCTTATCCGCAAAACCACCGGGATTCGGGCAAACCACCTGTTACCGCCGGCGAAGAGATGTCGGCGGTAGTCCGCACCTGCGCCCAGCGGCGCGGCGCCCGCTCCGGGGCCGTGTCGCTCGACCGGTTCGCGAGCTATAACCTCAGCCTGATCCAGGCCGAGGAACACAGACGATGATGTGTTTCACACGGGCCGCCGCCGTTGCCCTGCTTGCCGTGGCGCCACCCCTGGCGCCGGCTCTGGCCGGCATGACGCCGCTTGATGCGCTGGTCGCCGCGTATCCGGACCAGGGCCTCCGCCATGACGGCGATGCGCTCATTTGGCCAGACGGCACACGCATGCCGCTTTCCGACGGTGTTGCGAACAAGGACTTCGACGCCCTTCTCGACACCGCCGACCTCGGCGACATGTTTGCTCTTCCCTACAGCCCCGGCCGGCCGGCCGCACAACCGTCCCTGAATGACGACCCGGGACGCTTCCGCAACGCCGCCTTCTTCACCAAGCTCTATGGAAACTGCCACTCTGGCGCGGTGAATAAACGGCTGAAAAGCGTGCGCTGGGTGGACGGCAGGCGGTTGTCGGTCAGCACTGTCAATGGCCTCGCCGACAGACTTGAGCAGGTCGCCGCCGATCTCGCCAGGCTGCCGGAGCGCTTTCGTAAATACCTCGCGCCCTCCGGCGGCACCTATAGCTGCCGCTACATTGCCGGTACCGACCGCATGTCGATGCACGCCTATGCCGCGGCCATCGACATCGGCACCGCCACCGCCGACTATTGGCGCTGGAACAAGCAGGTCGCCGGGCGCTACCCCTACCGCAACCGGGTGCCGTTCGAGATCGTCGACATCTTCGAGCGCTACGGCTTCGTCTGGGGCGGCAAGTGGTATCACTACGACACCATGCATTTCGAATATCGTCCCGAACTGTTCCTCTATGCCGGCAAGCGGCCGGTGGGGTTCTGAGGATCGGGACCGGGTGTGCCGCGCAGCGATGAGATGACGTCGAAGGCCGTGGCGGTTGGCCTGTTGCCGGGCGCTGACCTGTGGCCGGCGCTTTTATCGACCGCCGCCCAGGCGGCGCTTGTCGCCGCGCTTCGCGCCGCGGCGGCCGAAGCGCCCTTTTTCACCCCGGTGATGCCCAGGACCGGCAAGCCCTTCTCGGTGCGCATGACCAATCTCGGTCCGCTCGGCTGGGTGTCCGACAAGGACGGCGGCTACCGCTACCAGGCGACCCACCCGGAGACCGGCCGGCCCTGGCCGCCGATCCCCGATTCCGTACGCGCCGTCTGGCGGGCGCTGTCCGGCTATCCGCACGATCCCGAGGCCTGCCTCGTCAACTATTACGCGCCGGGCGCCCGCATGGGCCTGCATCAGGACCGCGACGAAGAGGATTTCGCCGCTCCCGTGGTCTCCATCTCGCTCGGCGACGCCTGCCGATTCCGCATCGGCGGAACGACGCGCGGCGGGCCGACGCGCTCGCTCCGGCTTTCCTCCGGCGACGTCCTCGTCTTCGGCGGGCCCTCGCGCCTTGCCTTCCACGGCGTCGACCGCCTCTATCCGGGAACCTCGCGGCTGCTCGCCGATTGGTTCCCCGAGGGCGGCCGGGTCAACCTGACATTGCGCCGGGTAAGCCCACCGGCTCGCTTAGCCGGCTAATCTTGCGACGGATCAAGGCATTCGCCCGTCCCCCAACCTAGATTCGCCGGTGCTCTCCGGCGATGACAGACCCTCATCGGCCAGCCTTATCGGGGACCCTCGAACGGTCCTGACATGACGGCAGACAACGGCATCCGCACCCGCGCCAAAGGTCTTCTCGACGAGGTCACCGCGCTGCGCGCCGCGGTGGCAGCGGAAGGCCGCGCCCGCTTCCGTGGCTGGCGCGGCTCCATCACGCGCTGCGGTTTTGCGCCAAGCGCCCTCAATTTCGCCCATTATCTGGCGGTCCGTCAGCGCGACCTGCGCCCGCTGCAGAGGCGCCTGATGGTGCTCGGCGTCTCCTCGCTCGGCATCCTCGAAGGCCGCGTCCTGGCTCTGCTCGACGCGGCAACCGTGGCGCTTGCCGCTCTCGCCGGCGAGCCGGCGCCGCGGCCGCCCACCGAACGCCAGTTCTTCCGCGGCGAGACGCGCCTGGCCGCCAACGCCCGCGAATGCTTTGGCCCGCGCCATCGCGGCCGCATCGGGCGCATCATGGTGACGCTCGCCACCGACGCCGCCGACGACCCGGCCATCGTCCGCGATCTCGCCTTGGCCGGTGCCGACACCGTGCGCATCAACTGCGCCCATGACAGCGAAGCGAAGTGGACGCGCATGGTTGCCAATATCCGCGCCGCGGAAGCGGCGACCGGCCGCCGCCTGCCGCTGCTCATGGATATCGGCGGTCCGAAGGTGAGGACCGGCCGCGTCCTCACCCCGCCCGATCGCGACCATCTGCATATCGGCGATTTCGTCCTGCTCGCCCGCGACCCTCCAGCCGGCGATCACCGAGCTGCCGTTTCAGGCCACCTGCACCCTGCCGCAGGTCCTCGACCGCATTGCCGTCAACGACCAGGTCTCGATCGATAATGGCGAGCTGGTCGGCACCATCATCGGCGAGGCCCACGGCGGCTTCCTGCTGCGCATCGACCGCGGCAAGCTCGCCGGCGCCCGGTTCAGGGCGGAGAAGGGGCTGAACTTCCCCGATACCGACCTCGGCCTCGATCCGCTCACCGACAAGGACCGCCGGCGACCTCGATTTCATCGTCGGCCACGCCGACATGATCGGCCATTCCTTCGTGCAGACCGCCGAGCACGTCGCTTCGCTGCAGGCGGAACTGGCGCGCCGCCGGGACGATTGGCGCAAGCTCGTGCTGGTCGGCAAGATCGAGACGCCGACCGCCGTCGCCAACCTGCCCGAGATCATCGTCCAGGCTGCCGGCCGCCAGCCCTTCGCGGTGATGATTGCCCGTGGCGACCTGGCAGTGGAGATGGGCTTCGAGCGCGTTGCCGAGATGCAGGAAGAGATCATGTGGCTCTCCGAGGCGGCGCACGTGCCGCTCATCTGGGCGACCCAGGTGCTCGAGGAGCTGGTCAAGAAGGGCCTGCCCTCGCGCGGCGAGATGACCGATGCCGCGATGGCGGCGAGGGCCGAATGCGTTCTGTTGAACAAGGGGCCCAATGTTGCCGCCGCCGTCGGCGTGCTCGACCGGCTCCTGCGCCGCATGGGTGAGCACCAGGTCAAGAAGACGCCGATCCTGCGCGCCCTCCGGTCTTGGCAGCCGCGCGCGCCGGCCGTGGTGGAATAGGCGCGGACCTATCCGGCCGTGGCAGGCCCGCTCTGTCGCAACGGTTCTATCCGGCCGGCAAAGGCTCTAGTCTCACGCTGCCCGACAGGACCGTCCCCCGTGAGGCTTCGCCATGCGTCTGCTGCTTGCCGCCGTTGCCCTGCTCGTCGGCCTTGCCGCCGCCCCCGCCCAGGGGCTTCTCGGCCAGGAGAAGCAGATCCTGCCGATGATCAGCGACAGCTGGGTCGCCTTCCGCGACTACAACGGCAAGCAGTGGATCTATTTCACCACGCTGGTCACCTACCATTGCGGCCTGTCGGAAATCCGCTATTCGATCGATTCCGACGCCCTCGACAAGCGGTTTCCGCTGCCTGCCTGTGACAGGCAGCGGCCGAACGCCATCGATCCGGTCAAGAACCCGCCTTATGTGACGCTCAGTCGGGGCAGCGCCCGGCAGGTCATGGTGCAGGTTGTCTTCAGCGACGGGGAGGCGAGCAAGGCCCATCGCTATGCGCCCTGTGACGATCCCGGCGACAGTGCCTGCGCGGTTCTGACCGACGCGTCGGCGCCCGCTGCCCCAATCCCGCCGCCAAGATCTGATCGAAATGTGCTCGACCAACGGCAGGGAGACCGGCAGAGATAGCGATGAAGCATCGGGTTTTCGAGTGGGTCCGGGCGCTTGCCGGCGCCGCCTTGCTGACCTTCATCCTCAAGGCGGTGGCCTTCGCCACCTACTACATCCCGTCGGAAAGCATGGTGCCGACGCTGGAAGTCGGCGACCGGCTGATCGCCACCAAGTTCGACTACGGCTACGGGCCCTATTCGGCGCCGCTGATCTCGCTGCCGGCCTTTCCGTCGAAGGACGGCCGCCTGTTCGGCAGCCTGCCGGCGCGCGGCGACATCGTGCTCTTCCGCCATCCGGTCACCGGCGAGACGCTGATCAAGCGCGTCATCGGCCTGCCCGGCGACCGCATCCAGATCACCCGCGGCCGCCTCTATATCGACGGCAGGCTGATGCCGCGCCGCGAAGTGCGCACCTATGCCTACAAGCAATATGACGGCCCGCCGGTCACCGTCACCGAATATGAGGAGACGCTCCCCGGCGGCCGCGTCCATCCGATCATCATGCGCTCCGACGAGGCGCCGCAGGAGAACACCGGCGTTTACGTCGTGCCGCCCGAGCACCTCTTCATGATGGGCGACAACCGCGACAATTCCGCCGACAGCCGCTTCGACGAGCTCGGCTTCGTGCCGGTCGAAAACCTCATCGGCCGCTCGCGCCTGATCCTCTATTCGCTGCACGAATGCCAAAGGCAGCCGGGGCTCACCTGCGCCCCGCGGCGCTACCTGACCGACCTCGACTGACCGGCGCGCTCGGGCCCGCCTAGCCGCCGAGGCCGAAGGCGGCCAGCGCCGCCATGTTGACGATGTCGGAATCCTTCGAAGCCAGCGAGACGATCTGCACCGGCTTGTCGAGGCCGACCAGCAGCGGGCCGATCACCGTCGAGCCGCCCAGCTCCTGCACCATCTTGGTAGAGATCGATGCCGAGTGATAGGCCGGCATTACCAGCACGTTGGCCGGGCCCGACAGCCGGCAGAACGGGTAGGAGGCCAACAGCTTGGGATTGAGCGCCACGTCCGCCGCCATCTCGCCGTCATACTCGAAGGTGACGCGGCGCTCGTCGAGGATTTCCACTGCCCGCCGCACGCGTGCCGCCCGTTCGCCCTCCGGCTGGCCGAAGGTCGAATAGGCGAGCAGCGCCACCCGCGGAGTATAACCCATGCGGCTCGCCACGCCGGCCGCTTCCTCGGCGATGTCGGCCATCTCCTCCGGCGTCGGCATGTCGTAGACCGCCGTGTCGGCGACCAGCACCAGGCGGCCGCGCGCCAGCACCAGCGAGATGCCGATCACCTTGTGCCCGGGTTTCGGGTCGATCACCCGGCGCACGTCCTCCAGCACCGTCGAATAGTTGCGGGTCACGCCCGAGACCATGGCGTCGGCGTCGCCGAGCGCCACCATGCAGGCGCCGAAGTGGTTGCGGTCCGAATTGATCAGGCGCTGCACGTCGCGCTGCAGGTATCCCTTCCGCTGCAGGCGGGCATAGAGGTAGTCGATATATTCGGCGTTGCGCGTCGATAGCCGCGCATTGTTGATTTCGACGCCCTCGCGCAGGTCGATTCCGGCCCGTTCGGCGGATGCGCGCACCGTCTCCTCGCGGCCGATGAGGACGGCGGTGCCGAGCTTGTGGGAGACGAAGCTCGCCGCCGCGCGGATCATCTGTTCTTCCTCGCCCTCGGCGAAGACGACGCGTTTCGGCGTCCGTCTCACCCGCTGGAAGATGCGTTGCAGCGTGCCGACGATCGGATCGCGCCGCGCCGACAGCTGCACCTTGTATTGCGTCATGTCGCCGATCGGCCGGCGCGCCACGCCCGAATCCATCGCCGCCTTGGCCACCGCCGCCGGTATTTCCGACAGGAGCCGCGAATCGAAGGGCACCGGGATGATGTAATGCGACCCGTATTTCGGGCGCACGCCCTGATAGGCGGCTGCCACCTCGTCGGGCACGTCCTCGCGCGCCAGCAGGGCCAGCGCCTGCGCCGCCGCCACCTTCATGTCTTCGTTGATGGTCGTCGCGTGCACGTCGAGCGCGCCGCGGAAGATGTAGGGGAAGCCGAGGACGTTGTTGACCTGGTTGGGATAGTCGGACCGCCCGGTGGCGACGATGGCGTCGTCGCGGATGGCGGCGACCTCCTCCGGGGTGATCTCCGGATCGGGATTGGCCATGGCGAAGATGATCGGCTGGTTGGCCATCGAGCGGATCATGTCGGCGGTGAAGGCCCCCTTCGCCGACAGGCCGAACACCACGTCGGCGCCGTTCATGGCGTCGGCCAGCGTGCGCGCGTCGGTCTTCACCGCATGCGCCGCCTTCCACTGGTTCATGCCCTCGGTGCGACCCTGGTAGATGACCCCCTTGGTGTCGCACAGCGTGATGTTCTCGTGCTTCATGCCGAGCGAGTGCGCCAGTTCGATGCAGGCGATGCCGGCCGAGCCGGCACCGTTGCACACAAGCTTTGTGTCGGCGATGTCGCGCCCGGTCAGGTGCAGCGCGTTGATCAGCCCGGCCGCCGCGATGATGGCGGTGCCGTGCTGGTCGTCGTGGAACACCGGAATGTCCATCAGCTCGCGCAGCCGCGACTCGATGATGAAGCATTCCGGCGCCTTGATGTCCTCGAGGTTGATGCCGCCGAAGGTCGGGCCGAGGTAGCGCACGCAGTTGACGAATTCGTCGACGTCCTCGGTCGACAGCTCAAGGTCGATGGAATCGATGTCGGCGAAGCGCTTGAACAGCACCGCCTTGCCTTCCATCACCGGCTTGGCGGCCAGCGGGCCGAGATTGCCCAAGCCCAGGATTGCCGTGCCGTTGGTGATCACCGCTACCAGGTTGCCGCGGGCGGTGTAGTCGAAGACGCTTGCCGGATCTTCGGCGATCGCCTTGACCGGCACGGCCACGCCCGGCGAATAGGCCAGCGACAGGTCGCGCTGGGTCGCCATGGGTTTGGTCGGCGTGATCTCGAGCTTCCCCGGCCGTCCGTCGGCGTGGAAGTGCAAGGCTTCCTGATCGGTGAAAGAGGGGCCTGCCTTGGTCGGCTTGTCGCGTTCTGCCATCGATGGTGTTTCCGGGGGCGAGCGCTTCTATCGGCGCTTCGTGGTCGGGCGCGGGACCATAGCACCGGCTTCGCGCTTGACAATCAAAACCGAGGGCGAAAGTCGGTCCTCGTGCCGGTTTCCCCGCTAATAGGCGTCGAGAACCATGCAGCCGTCCATGGCCGCGCAGATCGACGCCTCGGTCACGCGCGGCGGGCCCGAGCGGCGCTTCGGCTTGTCGGATGTCGCGATGCGCCCGAGCTGGTCCCGCTGAGCCGGGTCGACCCACGCCACCGGCCCGCGGCCGGTTATCGCCAGAACGTAGTCGTTGGTTTCGGCGGGAAGCGAGCCGAGCCCGGTCAGCCACCGCTGCAGACGCTCGGGACCGGCATTGTAGGCGGCGGCCGCCAGCCCGAGGTTCCCGAACTGCTTGCGCAATTCACTCAGGTAATGCGCTGCCTCGGGGATAGCCTTTTTCGGGTCGAATGGATCGTCCAGCCCGCGCGTCGCGGCGGTTTCGGGCATGAACTGGGCTATCCCCTGCGCGCCGGCAGGGCTGATCGCGCTGAGGTCGAAACCGCTCTCCTGCCGGATCAGCTTGTGGAGGAAAGTCTGCGGCAGGCCGTTGCTGCGTGCTGCCGCGTCGATAAGGGCATCGATGTCCACAGCCGACGGACATCCGGGATCGGACACCTTTCCATGACAGGCGACGGCCGGCCCGGGCGGGGAAGCGCCGGCCTCCGCTTCCGCCGCGAGAGCACCGCCGCCAAGGCCGCAGAACACCACCAAGGCCGGACCGAGCGTCAGGACGGACAAGGCCTTGCCGCCACGCCGCGGCAGCAGGGAGCGCGATCGCGAGTTGCGCAACCACCGCAACATCTCTCTGTCCAACCACCGGGAGAAATCGTTCGCGGGAAACCTCCCACGGGATGGCGGCTGCCGTCTTTCCCTCGGGACGGCACGCATCACCGGCTCGACCGTCTTTCTCCGCCGGGACCGCCATGCCCGTCAAGCCGGCTGCGCCGTCGCCGGATGCCTTGCCGTGCCCGCGGATTGGGCGCGGGCCCCATCAAGCGATGCACGTCATACATGTAGATGGCCACAAGTCTGCAACGCGTGGCTTTCATACATCACGTTAAGGACGAATAAAAACGGCGAGCACAACCCAATTGCAACAACCTATGCGATCGTTTATTAACAAATCGTTAAGCGGCGGGTTCAAGCAGGTTTAGCTCACTTCAGGCGAAAACAGGGAGCGCGTAAAATGAAGACGAGCAGATTAAAATTGATCCTTGCCGCTTCGGCAAGCTTTTCTGCGATGGTTCTTGCGACGCAGGCCTTCGCGGGCGATGGCAACAAAGTTTACGTTACGCAATTCTCTGGCAGCGGGGACAGCACCATTACAACGACCCAGATCGGGAACAACAATATTATTGGCGCGCCCTACCCAACTAGTTCGACATCTGTTGTATACTATTTCCAACAGGCTGGAGGGCACAACAACACCGCCGATCTGTTCCAGCATGGCAATGCACAACATGATCGGCCGTCAAGCCAACGGCAGCCCGGAACCTTCGGTGTACCCGGGAACATTTGGCCAGTATGGCAATGGCAACATCGTTGCGGTCTATCAGCAGGGATCGGGTGCTGGAGTGGTGTCGGAGACAACGGCTACAACCGCCTCGGCATATTCAATCAGACGGGAGCTGGAAACGACGCCACACTGGCGCAGACTGGCGACCGCAACCAGGTGGAGAGCCTCACGCAGAACGGTGGCAGCGCCGGCGGCCACAACGTCGCCGTGGTCACCCAGATCGGCAACGACAACGGCGGAGCGGGGGTCACGGTTCCCTTCTACATCGCCAACTTGGCGGCCTCGCACAGCGTGGACGAGGTCAACCCATCGCCGCCGCACGCGCACACGCCCTTTGTCATCGGCGGCCTTTGGGTGGACGGCGTTCTGCTGAACGCGCTCGCCAATCTCGATCAGACCGGCAGCTACAATCTCGCCATGCTGGGGTTCCAGGGAAACAACAACCGCTTCAATCTCACCCAGTTCAGCGCAGACAGCGCATACCGGACGTGGCAGCGACCCACGCGCAACAAGTTCCTGGCGGGCGCGAACGGCCACGATGTAAGCACAGCTGCAGGACGCTCAACCCGCTGGCTGGCAACAACAACTACATCTACGGCTACCAAAAGGGCAGCGGCAACGTCGTAGCGCTCAACAGCCGGAGCGGTGTGAATGATGCCGTCTTCATGGTGAGCCAAAGCGGCGAAAGTGGTGTTGGCAGCGCCGGCAGCGGCAACGTTGTCAATTGGACAATTGCAGGTGGCGACATGTTTGAGGCCATCCAGCTCGGCACCAACAACAAGGTGAATGACGGTTGGCTCGCTCACTATCAGGGTCGGCAAGACTGCACGACGAATTGCTCGCCCAACACCGTCCTGCTCTATCAGAAGGGTCACGGCAATCAGGTCGATGCCGGCGTTGGCCAAGGCACTCGGTATTCTCTGGTTGACCTCTACCAGGGAGGAACCGGAAATTACTTCCGTGCCAAACAGGAAGGCCCCTATCAGTCGATTGTCGGCACTCAAGATGGCCTCATGAATATCGGCCTATGCCATCCAGTACGGCTCCGGCAACGCCATCAACATCTCGCAGCACTGACCTCGTCTCGGGGAGGCTCTTCTGCAGAGGGCTTGAAGTGCATGGCCCATTCTGTCGCAGCAGTGCTGTCATACGCGCCCGGCGTCATGCCGGGCGCGGCCCTGTTGATGTTGGGCGCAATGGCGAATGGTTCCAGTGCAGACGGCGCCCATCGCATCCTTGCCGAAGTGCATGAGGCGGACCTGCGCTGTGCTCTCGTCCAGTCCGGTTCCGGCGGCGCGCTACGCCTGTCGGGCGAGATTTCCGCGCGGCCGGCTTTGACCGGTGCCTACCAGTTCACCGTCCACAAGACATCACAGAGCGGCACCTCCAACGTGCACCAAGGGGGGGAGTTCTCCGCCGGCGCCGGCGAAGCGGTGTCGGTAGGCCTGTTCGGCACCAACGACCAGGCGGGCAGCACCTATGCGCTCGGCCTCGTCGTCACCGTCGACGGCAAGGAGAAATGCCGGGTCACCTATGACGGGCCGGTCACCGCCGGCCGGGAGGACTAATGCGATGCGTAGTCTCTTTTCGATGCTTCTTGTTCTGGCGGCCGCCGTCTGCTGGCCGCTTGCCGCTGAGGCCGGCAATTCCGTCTACATCGATCAGGTGATCGGAAACGTCATCGGCGCGGCCTTCGACGGGCTGCCCGGCATTGGCGGCCACGCACCGTCCAGCAATCTGTCGCTTCCTCTGCATGCGCCGGCCGTCGGCAGTGTCGTCGTCGGCCACCAGTACGGCAACAACAACACGGCCAACCTCGACGTCCACAGCGGCAATGCCGCCTGGGCCGAGCAGCACGGCGCCGACAACACCACATCGATCGATGCCGGCGGCAGCGGCAACAGCATCGCTGCTGTGCAGGTCGGCAACGGCAACACGTCGAATCTGTCGACGAGCGGAAGCGGCAACGTCCTGCTCCAGGCGCAGCTCGGCAGCTACAACAGCGCCGATCTCGCTTTGACCGGCAATCATACGATTCTGATCCAGACCCAGGTCGGCAACGGACTTCACTTCGACTTGTCCCAGCTCGGTCAACTGCCGAGCGGCCTCGTCATCATCAAACAGACGCGTAATCATTGAGGATGTCGCGATGTCTCGTATCGTCTTGTTCGCTGCAACGGCGTTCGCATTTGCGTCCGCCGCCAGCGCCGGCCCCCTGGTCTATCAGCCGGTAAACCCGCTCTTCGGTGGCTATACCGGCAACGGCCCGACCCTGCTTTCCCAGGCCCAGGCGCAGAATGCCTACAGCAGCAGCGTTTCTTCAGCGCTGGCCTCGGCGCTCGCCGGTGCCACGCAGACGCCGGCGCAACAGTTTGCCTCGACCATTCAGAGCCGCCTTCTGTCTGCCCTGGCCGACAAGATTACAACCGCCATTTTCGGGGAGACCCCGCAGCCGACCGGGGGACCCTTCACGTTCGAGGGAACGACGATCAGCTGGCAGACCGTCGGCGGCAACATCGAGCTGACGATCAACGACGGCACGACGACGACGACGATCGCCCTGCCGGCGCTCTGACCGTGGCCCGGTTGCAACAAAAAGAAGCAATCGCTGCTTGACGCACGCATTTGTTGTGCAGATGCGATAGCGTTCCTTGCGGCAGAATTCGGGGGTAGCATGCGTCGACGGATATCTGTGGGGGGGGCGCTCGGTCTTGTTGGCGCGCTGGCGCTTCTGGCACCCCTGGCCGCATGCGGCACGAGACCGTCCGTGCTGCACCAGGCCGCGATCGTGCAGCCGATGACCGGTCCCGGGGCGAGCCTGGCCAACCTGCCGCCGCCGGAGCGCAAGGTCGATGTCGCCGTCTACGAATTTCCCGACCTGACCGGCAAGAACGAGCCGAATGACACCCTTGCGGTCTATTCGCGCGCCGTCACCCAGGGGGCGGTCGCCTTCGTCATCGACGCGCTACGCAATACCGGCGACGGGGCGTGGTTCGACGTCGTCGAACGCAGCTCACTGAAGGATCTCCTCCAGGAACGTCAGCTCATCCGCGCCACCCGCACCGAGACCGAAGGCGACAAGGCACAGCCGCTGCCGCCGATCCATTTCGCCGGCGTCATCCTCGCCGGCGCCATCATCGGCTACGACGCCAACACCACGACCGGCGGCATCGGCGCCAACTATCTCGGCATCGGCGGCGACGTCAAATATCGGCGCGACGTGGTCACCGTCGGCATGCGCCTCGTCTCCGTGCAGAGCGGCGAAGTTCTGGCGAGTGTGACCACGACCAAGACGATCTACTCGGTGGGGGTGACTGCCAGCGTCAACAAGTTCGTTGCCGTCGACAAGCTCCTCCAGGCAGAGGCCGGGTTCACGCACAACGAGCCGACGCAACTCGCCGTTCGCGAGGCCATCGAACTGGCCGTGTATTCCCTGATTGTTGAAGGTGCCGAACAGGGCCTCTGGCATTTCCAGAACCATGCCTTCGAGAAGACGGTAATCATGCGCTACCAGGATCGGACCGCACAGCACGAATCGCCGGTCATGGCCGCCGCGCCTTCGGTCACCAAAGCCGGCTCGCGCCGCTGACGCAGAAAGCGCGTAGCGGCGGCTAGACCAGGCTAGCGCTGCACAATGATCGCGACATTTCCGGCGCCCGACTGCGTCGCCACCACCGTGTTGCCGTTGCCGCTCTGCCAGACCGAGATGCGCTGGCCCGTGCCCTGCTGGCTGGCGGTTACCGTGTTGCCGCGGCCCCGTTGAATCACCTGCAATCGGGCTTGGCCATCGACAGTCCAGTGGACGACATTTCCCGCCTCGCCGCGAAACGTGCGCTCGAAAGTTCCGTTGGCAGCGGCTGCGATAAATATCCCGTCGCGGGAATGGTCGGCCGGCTGCGTCGTCGGGCCGGCTGCGGGCCCGCTCCGTGCAACGATCGCCGTGCCGGCCGCGACCTGGGTTATGTAGACGCCGGCATCGGCTGCCTGCCCCGATTGAGGGAACAGGAGGACGAAGGCTAAGGCCAGACAGCGGCGCATTCGTTCGGCTCCGCGCGAAGCGTGCAAATACAACCAAAGAGATTGATGGGTCCCGGTTAACAACCGGATAATCGACCGGTCGATCGACCGCCGCGTGCCGGATTCCGGTTGCCGGCCGTGCCGATGGCAATCGAACAAATGCCGCAATTGATGGGATGCGCCTTGCTTTACCGGCCACAATTGGCAGCTATAGTCGTCAGTCATTGCGGTGACCACAAGTGTGAAGGCATCATGCCTTCCGCAAGACGCAGGCGGTTTACGGCCCATGCGGCGCTGGTTTCTGAGCTACAACTCGATTGACCTGCCGGTCGTCGAGCAACTCGACGGCCTCCTTCGCAGCCAGATCCCCGACACCGAGATATTCTTCGCGCCCAAGACGCTGCGCGCCGGCGGATATTGGCTGCCGAAGCTGGCCGAAGCCATCGCCGATGCCGGCGCCTTCATTCTCTATGTCGGCGAGAATGGTCTCGGCCCGTGGCAGGTGATCGAATATTACGAGGCGCTCGACAAGCGGGTGAAGCAGCCCGACTTCCCCATCGTCCTGGTTCTGCTCGACGGGCGCCAGGCGCCAGGCCTGCCCTTCCTGCGCCAGCTCCATTGGATCGTCACCGCCGATCCCGCTTCCGCCGATACCATCGGCAAGCTGAAGGACGCCACCAGCGGCGGCGGTGCACGGCCCGGCGAATTGTGGCGTTACACCGCCCCCTATCGCGGTCTCGCCTCGATGACCGAGGCGGACAGCGACTTCTTCTTCGGGCGCGAACAGCAGACCGTCGACGTTCTCGGCGCCATCGCCGATGCCAACGAGCACCTGGCTGTGCTCATCGGCAATTCCGGCGTCGGCAAATCGTCGCTCGCCCAGGCCGGCATCCTCGGCGCGCTGAAGCGTCAGGCCTGGCCGGAAGCGATCGGTCAGGCAGCGCCGTGGCCGGCGGCCTTTCACGACAGCCGCCGCTGGTGCTTCCTCAAGATGCAGCCCGGCACCGACCCCATCAAGGCGCTGGTCGAGCCCTTCCTCAAGACCTGGCAGATGGATTCGACCGATCCCAAGTGGGAGGAGCGTCTCACCGACTGGATCGGCGCGCTCACCGCCGGCAAGGCGACGCTCTCCGGTCTGCTCGATGCCACCGAGCGCCGCTATGAGGAGCTGGGACAGCCCAAGCCCCCGGCCTTCTTCCTCTATGTCGACCAGGGCGAGGAGCTCTACGTGCGCTCCGAAGAGGCGCAGCGCACCAGCTTCTCGCATCTGCTCGCCAATGCGATTACCGATCCACGCCTCTACATCCTGATGAGCCTGCGCTCCGATTTCTTCGGCGCCCTGCAGAACGATCAGGCGCTGTTTTCCGTCCACCGCCAGATCAACGTACCGCCGCTGCGCGAGGCCGAGCTGCTCGAGGTGGTCAGCAAGCCGGCGGCGCTTCTTTCCGCCCGCTTCGAGAGCGAGCAGCTGTCCGGCGATCTCGCCCGCCGTACGGCCGAAGAATCGGCGCGCGACGCCGGCGCCCTGCCGCTGCTCTCCTATCTCCTCGACGACATGTGGACCGACATGGTCCGCCGCGGCGACGGGACCTTGCGCCTGCCACCCCAGGCCATGGAGCTCGGCGGCGTGCTGGCCGAACGCGCCGACGCCTTCCTCGCCCGCCACCCGGAAGCCGAGGTGCCGCTCCGTCGCCTGCTCACCCTTAAGCTCGCCACCGTGCGCGAGGATGGCGAGCCGACCCGCCGCCGCGCCTTGCGTTCGGAGTTCGGCGAGGACGAATGGCGCCTGGTCTCCGAACTTGCCGACCACCCCCATCGCCTGCTGATCATCGCCACGCCGGAAGGCGGCGAGACCTATGCCGAGGTCGCCCATGAGGCGATCTTCAAGCGTTGGGGCAAGCTGCGCGAATGGATCGCCGGGGAGCGCGAGTTCCTGAGCTGGCGGACGCGGCTGGAGGGCGCCCGCCGGGCATGGGAGGCGGCGCCGGCGCATGCCTGCAACGACGCGCTGCTCATGGGGCTGGCGCTCGGCGAGGCGCAGCAATGGCTGGCGCGCCGGGCGGAGGACCTGCCCACGGCCGACCGCGCCTTCATCGAGAAGAGCATCGAGCGCGAGGTCCATGAACGCGAAGAGCGCGAACGCGAGCGCGAACAACGGGAGCGCCTGCGCCGGCGCATGCTCCAGGTAGCGGTGGCAGCGCTGGTGATCGTCACCGGCCTCGCCGGCTTCTCGCTGTTCGAGCTGTTCGACGCCAACCGTCAGCGCAGCGCCGCCGAGCAGCAGCGCGTGGTGGCCGAGCAGCAGCGCACCATTGCCGTCCAGCGCCAGAAAGAGGCCGAGCAGCAGAAGCGCACCGCCGAGGCCGCCACCGCCGACGCGAAGGCACAGAAGGCGCGCGCCGAGCGCAGCTTCTCCGCCGCCAAGGTCGCCATCGACAAGCTAATCTTCGACGTCGCCGGCGATCTCGGCGTCGTCGCCGGCATGCGCGTCGAAACCATCCGCACCATCCTCGACACGGTCAGCAAGACCATCGACGAGCTCGCCCAGTCGGCACCCGACGATACCGAGCTGCAGCGCAGCCGCTCGGCCATGTTCAACATGTTCGTCGATACCTATCTCGCCGCCGGCGACGCCAACGATGCACTCCATGCCGCGCAGGAGAGCCTGAACATTTCGCGCAAGCTCTACGCCGCCGCTCAGGATGATACCGGCGCCGAACGCGATGTTTCCATCAGCCTGGAGCGGCTGGGCGACGTCGAGATCCAGGCCGGCGACACCCAGGGTGCGCTCAAGGCCTATCAGGAGCGCCTGGCCTTCGCCCGCAGCCTGCTGACCAAGGACCCGAACAGCCTGCAGGCCAAGCGCGACCTGTCGGTGAGCCTCAACAAGCTCGGCGATGTCCGCCTGCGCGCCGGCGATCAGAATGGAGCGCTCGCCGCCTACAATGAGGGCCTCGATATCGCCCGCGATCTTGCCCGGGACCAGCCGGACAATGCCGAGGCGCATCGCGACGTGAGCGTCAGCCTGACCAAGGTCGGCGACGTGAAGATAGTGACCGGCGATTTCGACGCCGCGCTCAAGGTCTATCAGGAAGCCCTCGACATGCGTCGCAAGCTTTCTGACGCACATCCCGCCAACGTCCAGATGCTGCGCGACGTCTCGGTCAGCCTCACCCGCCTCGGCGATGTCAAGCTGAAGAAGAAGGATTCCGAAGGCGCCCTTGCCGCGTATCAGCAGAGCCTGGCGCTTGCCCGCCGGCTGGCCCTGATGGATTCGGGCAACGCCCAGGCCCAGCGCGACGTATCCGTCAGCCTCAACAAGGTCGGCGACATGCAGCTCGACTCCAATGACCGCGAAGCGGCGCGCAAGACCTACAACGACAGCCTCGATATCGCCCGCCACCTGGCCGAGAGCGATCCCGGCAATGCCCAGGCGCAAACCGATCTCGTCGTATCGCTCTCCCGTGTCGCAAGCGTCTCCGACAACGCCGAGCCGCTCTATCGCGAGTGCCTCGACATTCTTGACAAGCTCGACTCCCAGGGGCGGCTGAGCCCGGAACAGAAGGGCTGGATCACCTGGGTCAATCAGCAGATCGATGCGTTGAAGGCCCCCCCGAAGAGCGAGGCGAACCAGGCGAAGAAGTCGTGAGCCCGCTGGCGGATGGGTCCGTCTGACCTGGGTCGTATGGCAAACGAGGTCGACAAGGCGCGGGCTCCCTGGCGGATCCGGCTGCTGCACACAGGCTGGCGCTGGCCTGTGGGCTGACGACGTCCGCCATCGAATGCCGGGGTGGCATCTGCTAGCTTCCGCCCCATGGATTCCCGCCCCGCCGCCCCCGCGACCGCCGCGCCAGCCGCCGACTTCTCCGGCGCCACGCCGATGATGGCGCAGTATCTGGAGATCAAGACGGCCAATCCCGATTGCCTGCTTTTCTACCGCATGGGCGATTTCTACGAGATGTTCTTCGCCGATGCCGAGGTCGCTTCGCGTGCGCTCGGCATCGCGCTCACCAAACGCGGCAAGCACCTCGGCGCCGACATCCCCATGTGTGGAGTGCCCATTCATGCCGCCGACCAGTATCTGCAGAAGCTCATTGCGCTCGGCCATCGCGTCGCCGTCTGCGAGCAGGTCGAAGACCCGGCGGAGGCGAAGAAGCGCGGCTCCAAGGCGGTGGTGCGCCGCAACGTCATCCGCTTGGTCACGCCCGGCACGCTGACTGAGGAGGCGCTGCTTTCCGCCACCCGCAACAATTATCTGGCGTCCGTCGCCCGCCAGCGTGGCGGCGAGACCCAGGCGGACGCCTTCGCGCTCGCCTGGATCGACATCTCCACCGGCGAGTTCCGCGTTGCCTCGAGCGACCGCGCCCGGCTTGTCCGCCGACCTCGCCCGCATCGACCCCAGCGAGGTGCTGGTCGCCGATGCGCTTCTTGCCGACGAAGGGTTGGCGCCTGTCTGGCGCTCCGCCACGGCTGCGGTCACGCCGCTCTCGGCCGCCTTCTTCGACAGTGCCACCGCCGCCGACCGCCTCACCGGCTATTTCGGCGTCGCCAGCCTCGATGGTTTCGGCAGCTTCTCGCGGGTGGAGATCGCGGCCGCGGCCGCGGCTCTTGCCTATGTCGAGAAGACCCAGCTCGGCGCCCGCCCGCCGCTCTTACCCCCGGTGCGCGAGTCCACTAGCGACATCATGCTCATCGACGCGGCTACCCGCACCAATCTCGAGCTTGTCGCAACCCTTTCCGGCGAGCGCCGCGGCAGCCTCATCGCGGCCATCGACCGCACGGTCACCGGCGGCGGCGCCCGCCTGCTCTCCCGCCGGCTTGCCGGTCCCTCCACCGATCCCGAGGTCATTTCCGGCCGGCTCGATTGCGTCGCCTGGATGCTTGCCGATGGCAGCCGTCGCCAGACGATCCGCGAGGCGCTCGCTGCCGCGCCCGACCTGTCTCGCTCGCTGTCGCGCCTCAAGCTCGACCGCGGGGGCCCGCGCGATCTCGCCGCGATCGGCGATGCGCTTGCCGCGGCGGCGCGTGTCCTTGCCGGGCTAGGGGAGGGGGACGCCCTGCCGGCCGGGCTTGGGCGTGTCGCCGCGACGCTGGTGCAGCGGCCGGCGGCGCTTGAGGATCAACTCGCCGCGGCGCTTGCCGACGAACTGCCGCATCTGAAGCGCGACGGCGGCTTCGTCCGGCCCGGCTTCCGCACGGAACTGGACGAGGCCCGCCGGCTGCGCGACGAGAGCCGCCGTGTCATCGCCTCGCTGCAGAGCGGCTATGCCGCCGAGACCGACATCCGCACGCTGCGCATCAAGCACAACAATGTGCTCGGCTATTTCATCGAGGTCGGCGCCAACAATGCCGAGCGCATGATGAGCCCGCCGCTCAACGCCCGCTTCATCCATCGCCAGACGCTGGCGAGCGCCGTGCGCTTCACCACCACCGATCTCGCCGACCTCGAGGCGAAGATCGCCGGCGCCGCCGACCGGGCGCTCGCCATCGAGCTGGAAGTCTTCGACGCGCTCACCGCCGCGGTCGTGGCGGAAGCTGCGGCGCTTCAGGCGATCGCCGACGGCCTGGCCGTGCTCGATGTCTCCGCAGGCCTCGCCGTGCTTGCCGAGGCCGAGGATTACTGCCGCCCGACGGTCGACCGCTCGCTCGCCTTTCATGTCGATGGTGGCCGTCACGCGGTGGTCGAGCAGGCGCTGCAGTCGGGCGGGGAGGGGCCCTTCGTCGCCAATGATTGCGATCTCGGCGCCCGCGATGCCGACGGCCCGGGGCACATCTGGCTGGTGACGGGCCCCAACATGGCCGGCAAGTCGACCTTCCTGCGCCAGAACGCGCTCATCGCCGTGCTCGCCCAGATGGGATCCTATGTGCCGGCCAAGGCCGCCCGTATCGGCGTCGTCGATCGCCTGTTCAGCCGTGTCGGCGCCGCCGACGATCTCGCCCGCGGCCGCTCCACCTTCATGGTCGAGATGATCGAGACCGCCGCCATCCTCAACCAGGCCGGTCCCCATGCCCTGGTCATCCTCGATGAGATCGGGCGCGGCACCGCCACCTTCGACGGCCTGTCAATCGCCTGGGCGGCGGTTGAGCACCTGCACGAGGTCAACCGCTGCCGAGCCCTGTTCGCCACCCACTATCACGAGCTGACCGCGCTCTCGCACCGTCTGCCGCGCCTCGATAACGTCACCGTGCGGGTCAAGGAGTGGAAGGGCGAAGTCATTTTCCTGCACGAGATCGCGTCCGGTGCCGCCGACCGCTCCTACGGCATCCAGGTCGCCCGCCTCGCCGGCCTGCCTGCCGCCGTGGTTGCCCGCGCCCGCGAGGTGTTGAAGCAGCTCGAAGCCACCGACCGCACTTCTCCGGCCCACGCCCTCATCGACGATCTGCCGCTTTTCTCCGCTGCCCGGACGCCGGAACCCGCCGAGGAAGACCCGGTAGCGGCCCTTCTCGATGCGCTCGCACCCGACGAGCTCACCCCGCGCGAGGCGCTTGACGCGCTCTACAAGCTCAAGGCAACACGCCGCGGCCAGAAGACTTGACCGCTGCCCGGGCGAAGCCGATAGAGGCCGCGATTTTTCCGGGGAGCGATCAAGAATGGCGCCGCAGGCGGGTGAATTTCTCTGGGGTGCGGCCAGCGCCGCCTACCAGGTCGAAGGCGGCTGGGACAAGGACGGCCGCGGCCTGTCCAAGTGGGACGTCTATACCAATGATTGGCACATCACCGAGCCGACGACCGGCAAGGTCGAGACCGGCAATGTCGCCATCAACGCCTATGACCGCGCCCAGTCTCTGAAAGACATCGCGCTTCTGAAGGAGCTTGGCGTCAACGCCTATCGCTTCTCCGTATCGTGGCCGCGCGTCCTGCCGGCCGGCATCGGCGCCGTCAACCGGCCCGGCCTCGACTACTATTCCCGCCTGGTCGATGACCTGCTCGCCGCCGGCATCAAGCCCGTCGTCACCCTCTACCATTGGGACTTCCCCTGGGTGCTGCACGAGAAGGGCGGTTTCCACAATCGCGACGTCGTCGGCTGGTTCACCGAATATGCCGCGGTCATGTTCCGCGCGCTGGGCAATCGCGTCGACACCTTCATCACCATGAACGAGCCCTTCATCGACATCATGATGATGGACCTGATCGCCGAGAACGCCCGCGCCGGGCGCTTGCCGCCCGAACGCATCACCGCCGCGCAGTACGGCCGCCAGATTCCGGCCCTCCACAATCTCTTCGTCGCTGCGGCTGCCGCGACCGCCGAATACCGCCGGCAGAACCTTGGCGGCATGGTCGGTCTGGCCGCGCCGCTGTCGCCGGCCAGCGCCTTCGATCCCGCCAATCCCGCCGATGTGGCGGCTGCCGCCGACTGGGAGCGTTTCCTCAATCGCTGGCCGCTCGACGTGGCCATCAAGGGCATCTATGCGCCCGATGTCATGGCGACGCTCAACAAGCTCGATCCCGCCTTCGCGGTCTCCGATGCCGACCGCGCCGTTTTGAAGGCCGGCACCGTCGATTTCATCGGCGTCAATTTCTATGCGCCGAACTACATCAGCCATAATCCGGAGCGCGCCCTGAACGCCCAAACCGGCAACAATCCGGACGCGGTCAAGGCGCATAACGGCCCGGTGCGGCCTGAAGCCCTGCACGATCTGCTCATCTCCATCCGCGACAATTACGGCGATCCGCCCATCATGATCACCGAGAACGGCGCCGGCTTCGGCGACCGCGACGAGGTCATGGCCGACGGCGTGGTCAGGGATCCGCTCAGGGCCGATTATATAAGCCGGCACATCCAGGCGGTGCTGCAGGCCCGCGCCGAGGGCGCCAGGGTCATCGGCTATATGGAGTGGTGCCCCTTCGACAATTTCGAATGGTGGCGCGGCTACGACGCGCGCTTTGGCATGGTCCATGTCGATTTTGCCAGTCAGAAGCGCACGCCCAAGCAGAGCTTCCACACCTATCGCGACATCATCGCCAAAAACCGCAGGGCGCCCGCCGCCTGAGCGGCCGGGAGCCGTGGATGGCGCTGTTTACCGTTTCCGGCTAGGGTCCGCGCCGGCGAAACTCACTGATCCACGGGCACCATGACCAAGGCGCTTCCCGCTTCCGAAGCCCCGATTGACGGCGAGACCCTTGAGGCCGAGTTGATCGCACGCGCCGGCAAGGCGGGCGGATTGACTCCTGAGGAACGCGCCGACGTCCTGGCCCACGTCAAGCGGGTCATGACCGAGGGCCGCGCCACCGCCGAAGAGCGGCTCAAGGCCAACGGCAAGGGCTCCACCTGCGCCGCCTATCTCTCCGCCCTGCAGGACTCGGTCATCCAGGCGCTCTACGGTCTGGCGACCGGTCATGTCTATCTGTCCGGACCCCGCAGCGCCGCCGAGCACATGGCAGTGGTCGCCGTCGGCGGTTACGGCCGCGGCACGCTGGCCCCGGGCTCCGATGTCGATCTGCTCTTTCTGCTCCCCTACAAGCAGACGCCCTGGGGCGAGAGCGTCGTCGAGTTCATCCTCTATCTGCTCTGGGATCTCGGCCTCACCGTCGGCCACGCCACGCGCAGCGTCGACGAATGCGTCCGCCTGGCGCGCTCCGACATGACCATCCGCACGGCAGTGCTCGAGGCGCGCTATCTCACCGGCGAGCGCGGCCTCTACGATACGCTGGTCACCCGCTTCGACAGTCAGGTGGCCAAGAACACCGGCCCCGAATTCATCGCTTCCAAGCTCGCCGAGCGCGACCAGCGCCACCGTCAGCAAGGTGCCACCCGCTACCTGGTCGAGCCCAACGTCAAGGAAGGCAAAGGGGGCCTGCGGGACCTCCAGACCCTGTTCTGGATCGCCAAGTATTTCTACCGCGTGCGCGCCCGCGACGATCTGGTCAAGGCCGGCGTCTTCTCGCGCGCCGAAATGCGGCTGTTCCGCAAGGCCGAGGATTTCCTCTGGGCGGTGCGCTGCCACCTCCATTTCCTCACCGGCCGCGAGGAGGAGCGCCTGTCATTCGACGTCCAGCGCGAGATGGCTCGCCGTCTCGGCTACACCGCCCATCCCGGGCTGGAGGACGTCGAGCGTTTCATGAAGCACTATTTCCTGGTCGCCAAGGACGTCGGCGATCTGACGCGCATCTTCTGCGCCGCGCTCGAGGAGCATCACGGCAAGTCGGCGCCGGTGCTCAACCGCCTCTTCGGCCTGCCCGCACGCCGCCATCGCAAGATCCCGGGCTCCACCGATTTCATCGTCGACAACGACCGCATCAACGTCGCCGACGATGAGGTCTTTGTCCGCGATCCGGTCAACCTCATCCGCCTGTTTCACCTGGCGGACCGCTACGACCTCGCCTTCCACCCGGATGCGATGCAGCTGACCTCGCGCTCGCTACGCCTGATCGATGCGAAGCTGCGCGAAGACGCCGAAGCCAATCGCCTCTTCGTCGAGATTCTCTCCTCGCGCCGCAATCCGGAAGCGGTGCTCCGCCGCATGAACGAGACCGGCGTGCTCGGCAAGTTCATCACCGAGTTCGGCAGGATCGTCGCGATGATGCAGTTCAACATGTATCACCACTACACCGTCGACGAGCACCTCATTCAGGCGGTCGGCATGCTCGCCGGCATCGAGCGCGGCGACGGCGACGAGGCGCATTCGCTCGCCAACGAGCTCATGGAGAATATCCAGGACCGCACGGTCCTCTACGTCGCCATCCTCCTTCACGACATCGCCAAGGGCCGTCCCGAGGATCATTCGATTGCCGGCGCCCGCGTCGCCCGGCGCCTGTGCCCGCGCCTCGGGCTCGACAAGGTGCAGACCGACACCGTCGTCTGGCTGGTCGAGCAGCACCTCACCATGAGCAAGGTCGCCCAGTCGCGCGATCTCAACGACCGCAAGACGATCCTGGATTTCGCGGCGATCGTGCAGTCGCTGGAGCGGCTCAAGATGCTGCACATCCTCACCGTCGCCGATATCCAGGCGGTCGGCCCCGGCGTGTGGAACGGTTGGAAGAGCCAGTTGCTGCGCACCCTCTATTTCGAGACCGAGCCTGTCATCACCGGCGGCCACAGCCAGATCAGCCGCGACAAGCGCGTCGCCGCCGCCCAGGCCGAGCTCGCCGAGAGCCTCGCCGACTGGCCGGCGCGCGAGCGCTCCGCCTATATCAAGCGCCACTATCCGGCCTACTGGCTGCGCGTCGATCTTCCCCGCAAGCTCGCCCACGCGGCGTTCATCCGCGAGGCCGACAAGGCCCACCGCACGCTCGCCACCACCGTCACCTCGCAGGCCGATGCCGGCATCACCGAGATCACGGTTCTGGCGCCCGATCACCCGCGTCTGCTTTCGATCATCGCCGGCGCCTGCACGGCCGCCGGCGCCGACATCGTCGACGCGCAGATCTTCACCACCACCGACGGCCGCGCGCTCGATTCGATCTCGATCCACCGCGAGTTCACCGACGAGGCCGACGAGCACCGCCGCGCCCGCCGCGTCGGTGATCTGATCGAGCAGGCGCTGTCCGGCGTCGTGCGGCTGCCCGAGGTCATCGCGCGCAAGGTGCAGCGCCGGCCGCGCATCGGCGCCTTCTCGCTGGAGACCGCGATCCACATCAACAATTCGTTGTCGAACCGCTTCACCGTGGTCGAGATCTCCGGGCTCGATCGTCCCGGCCTGCTCTACGACCTGACGCGGGTGCTCTCCGACCTCAACCTCAACATCAACACGGCCCACATCGCCACCTTCGGCGAGCGCGCCGTCGACGTCTTCTATGTGACCGATCTCCTCGGCGCCAAGATTACCAACGGCAACCGCGAGGCGGCGATCCGCCGGCGTCTGCGCGCCGCCTTCGACGGCGAGCCTGCCAACGGCGAGCCGCCGTCGCGCCCGAGGAAGCGCGAGCCGGCTTAGGCTCCCAGCCCATGTCGCTCCTCAAGAACTTCGTCACCGTCGGCGGCGCCACCGCATCGAGCCGCGTCCTCGGTTTCGTGCGCGACATGTTCATCGCCGCCGCGCTCGGCACCGGGCCGGTCGCCGACGCCTTCTTCGTCGCTTTCCGCTTTCCCAACCTGTTCCGCCGCCTGTTCGCCGAAGGCGCCTTCAATTCGGCCTTCGTGCCGCTCTTCGCCAAGTCGCTGGAAGGCGACGGCGAAAAGGAGGCGCGCCGCTTCGCCGAGGAGGCGCTGAGCGGCCTGCTGACGGCGCTGCTCGCCGTCACCGCGGTCATCGAAATCTTCATGCCGCTCTTCATGTTCGTGCTCGCGCCCGGCTTCTCGGCCGATCCCGAAAAATTCGATCTGACGGTGCTGCTCACCCGCATCGCCTTCCCCTATCTCACCTTCGTCTCCCTGGTGGCGCTCTACAGCGGCGTGCTCAACGCCCGTGGCCGCTTCGCCGCCGCCGCCTTCGCGCCGGCGCTCCTCAACGTCGTGCTCATCACCGCCCTGGTCGCGGTCTTCTGGCTCGGCCTTGCCGACACGCCCGCTGCCGGCGTCTGGCTCACCTGGGGCACCACCATCGGCGGCATCGCCCAACTCGCCACGCTCGTCTGGGCGAGCGCCCATGACGGCATGGTGCTGCGTCTCATCTGGCCGCAGATGACGGCACGGCTGAGGCGCCTGACGGCACTTGCCCTGCCCGGCGTGCTCGCCGGCGGCATCACCCAGATCAACATCGTCATCGGCACCATGATCGCCTCGCTGGCGCCGGGCGCGGTGTCGTACCTCTATTACGCCGATCGCCTCTACCAGCTGCCGCTCGGCATCGTCGGCATCGCCATCGGCATCGTGCTCTTGCCCGACCTGTCGCGACATCTGCGCGCCGGCCGCCACGACCTTGTCGATTTCACCCAGAACCGCGCGCTGGAATTCGCCATGGCCCTCACCCTGCCGGCGTCGGTGGCTCTGATCGTCATGGCCCATCCGATCATCGCGCTGCTCTTTCAGCGCGGCAGCTTCGGTGCCGCCGATACTGCCGCCACTTCCGGCGCGCTCGTCGCCTTCGCCGCCGGCCTGCCCGCCTTCGTCCTGGTCAAGGTGTTCTCGCCCGGCTTCTTCGCCCGCGAGGACACGCGCACGCCGATGTGGTTCGCCGGCATCACCGTCGCGGTCAATGTCGCCGTCTCGCTGGCTCTGTTCCCCTGGCTCGCCCATGTTGGCATCGCCATCGCCACCTCGCTCTCGGGCTGGGTCAATGCGACGCTGCTCGCCGTCACGCTCTATCGCCGCGGCCATTTCCGCCTCGACGACCTGCTCGCGCGCCGCGTCTTGCTGTTGGCGCTGGCCGCCATCTTCATGGGGGCCTGCCTCGCCGTCGCCATCAATCTCCTGGCCGGGCCGCTCGCCGGCCGCCTGCTGGTTCGCGGCACCGCCGTCCTGGCGCTGGTGGTCGGCGGCACGGCCGTTTTCGCCGTCTTCTGTCAGCTCACCGGCGTGGTCGATTTCCGCAAACTCATCCGCCGCGTCTGAGGCGCTTGCGCAGGACGCCAAGCGCCGCTATGTCCGCCCCCAAATTGGCCACTGAGCTTCAGGCCGCCCGCAGGAACTCACCGCACATGACCGACTTCACTCCCCGCGTCTTTTCGGGCGTTCAGCCGACCGGAAACCTCCACCTCGGCAACTATCTCGGCGCCATCAAGAATTTCGTCGCTCTGCAGCGCGATTTCGACTGCATCTATTGCGTCGTCGACTTGCACGCCATCACCGTGCCGATCGCCGTCTGGGGAGGCCCCAAGGAGCTGGCCGCCGCCACCCGCCAGGTCACCGCCGCCTTCATCGCCGCCGGCATTGATGCCAAGAAGCACATCGTCTTCAACCAGAGCCAGGTCTTCGCCCACGCCGAGCTCGCCTGGATCCTCAACTGCGTCGCCCGCCTCGGCTGGCTCAACCGCATGACCCAGTTCAAGGAGAAGGCCGGCAAGGACCGCGAGAACGCCTCCATCGGCCTGTTCGACTATCCCGTGCTGATGGCCGCCGACATCCTTGCCTATCGCGCCACCCACGTGCCGGTCGGCGAGGACCAGAAGCAGCATCTGGAACTCACCCGCGACATCGCCGCCAAGTTCAATAACGACTTTGCCGAATCGATCGCCGCACAAGGCTTCGGCGACCAGTTCTTCCCCATCACCGAGCCGGTGATCACCGGGCCGGCGACGCGTGTCATGAGCTTGCGTGACGGCACCAAGAAGATGTCGAAGTCGGACCCCTCCGACTATTCGCGCATCAATCTCACCGACGATGCCGATACCATCGCCCAGAAGGTGAAGAAGGCCAAGACCGACCCCGAGCCGCTGCCCTCCGACATTGGCGGCCTGAAGGTCCGCCCCGAGGCCGAGAACCTGGTCGGCATCTATGCCGCGCTTGCCGGCATGTCGCCCGAAGCGGTGCTGCGCGATCACGGTGGGGCGCAGTTCTCCGCCTTCAAGCCGGCGCTCGCCGAACTGGCGGTCGAAAAGCTGGCACCGATCGCCGCCGAGATGCGCCGCCTGCTCGCCGATCCCGGCGCCATCGATGCCATCCTCAACGACGGCGCCGAGCGCGCCCGCGCCATAACCGAGCCGGTCATGCGCGGCGTGCGCGATGTCGTCGGCTTCGTCCAGCCGCGCTGACGTCTGTCGCGATTGGCGGGCGCGCGGAAAGCGCAGCGCCGGCTTTCTGGAACTGTTCGCAAAGTCTGACGCGCCGCTTGCCGGCTCCTCAGGCGAAATGCGAACATCGCCGTCATGGCACTGAGACGCAAAAGCACCGAGGAAGGCCACCGGCGCAAATTCCTGGTGATCATCGACGACACGCCGGAATGTTCCCGCGCCCTGCTCTACGCCGCCCGCCGTGCCGAGCACTCCGGCGGCGCGCTGGTGCTGCTCTATGTCATCGCCCCGGCCGACTTCCAGCATTGGCTGGGGGTTGAGAACATCATGCGCGCCGAGGCCATGGAGCAGGCCGAGAACACGCTCGGCCGCTTCGCCGACCTGGCGCGCTCCTACGGCACGGTCGAGCCGCAGCTGGTCATCCGCGAGGGCAGCCGCACCGAGGAGGTCATGAACCTGATCGAGGCCGACGAGGACATCGCCATTCTGGTTCTCGCCGCCGGTACCGACAAGGAGGGGCCGGGTCCGCTGGTCACGGCGCTTGCCGGCAAGGCGGCGGCGACCTTCCCGATTCCCATCACCATCGTACCCGGCAATCTCGACGACGAGGCGATCGCCGCGGTCGCCTGAGCGTGCCGCCCGCCATGATCGAAATCAGCCGTCTGGAAGAGGGCGATATCGCCTCAATCGTCACGGTTGGCGGCGACGGCGAGCACGGTATGGAGTCCTTCTGGCGCACACTCCTTGAAGAGCCGGTGGATGACAGGCTCATCCTTGTCGCGCGGGAGTCCTCCGGCGCCGTCGGCTATGCCTTCCTGAAATGGCGGTCGACGTATCGGCCGTTTGCAGATGCCGACATCCCGGAGATCGGCGATCTTCGCGTTGCCCCCCGCATGCAGCGTCGCGGGATCGCCACGGCGCTCATCGCAAGGTGCGAGCGCTTGGCCCACGAGAGAGGACACCGGACAATCGGGATCGGTGTCGGCCTCTATGGCGACTACGGCCCCGCCCAGCGCCTCTATTTCAAGCTCGGCTACGGGCCTGACGGCACCGGCGCCACGTATGAAGCTGTCGCCGTGACGCCCGGTGAGATGGTTCGCATGGACGACGGCCTGGTTCTCTGGCTTGTCAAGGACCTGTCGCAACCGAACGGCGCGACCGGCTGAACCTGAGCCGGGCGCCATCGTTCTGCCGCGGCCTCCGGCCTATCCTCCGCCAATGAAGGACACCGCCTCCCTCCGCGCCCGCGCTTTTCGCGGCCTGGCCCTGTTCATCGCCGCCATGGCGGTGCTCATCTTCCTGCCGGCATGGACGCTTCTCTGGTGGCAGGCTTGGCTCTTCCTCGCCGTCTTCACCGCCGCGGTCCTCGCCATCACGCTCTATTTCCTCGAGCGCGATCCGGCGCTGATCGAGCGGCGGATGAACGCCGGCCCCGCCGCCGAGACCGAGGTGAGCCAGCGCAGGGGGGGGGCGGGGGGCGGGGGTGGGGGGCTTGGGTTCGGAAAAAGTAAGGCGGCGAGAAGCGGGGGATCGCAGGGTGTGTCGACATTAGGGGCTCAATTTCGGGCGCTCGTCCTGGGCGCTTCTCTTCGCTGGCCGGGCTGATCGTCGTCCGCCTTCTCGAGAGGAGGGTGCTTACCGCCGGCTTGGCCGGCTATGCCGAATATCGGCAAAAGACCCGGGCGCGCCTCATCCCGCATGTCTGGTGAGCCGCCGCGGCTTGATGTTGTCCCGCTGGCGGCCTAAATCACCGTCGTAAGCTCAGTTCTGGCCACGCCCCCTTGAAAGGCGCTCGACCATGTTCATCCAGACCGAACCCACGCCCAATCCGGCGAGCCTGAAATTCCTGCCCGGCCGCGATGTCCTCGGCACCGGTACCGCCGAGTTTCGCAGCGCCGCGGAAGCCGGCGATTCGCCGCTCGCCGAGCGGCTCTTCGCGCTGCCCAATGTCGGCGGCGTCTTTCTCGGTGCCGATTTCATCACCGTCACCAAGACCGAAGGCGACTGGCCGCACCTCAAGCCGGTCATCCTCGGCGCCATCATGGAGCACTTCATGTCCGGCATGCCGGTCATGAACCGCGCCCAGGCGGCCTCCGACGGCGACGATTATTCCGAGGACGATGCCGAGACCGTCGGGATCATCAAGGAGCTGCTCGAGACGCGCGTGCGTCCCGCGGTGGCCCAGGACGGCGGTGACATCACCTTCCACGGCTATCGCGACGGCGTCGTCTATCTCAACATGCGCGGTGCCTGTGCCGGCTGCCCGTCCTCGACCGCCACCCTCAAGCACGGCATCGAGAACCTGCTCCGCCACTTCGTCCCCGAAGTCCAGGGCATCGAGCAGGTCGAGGCCTGAAGCCGACACCAGCCCCCGTTCCCCGGACGCAGTGCAGCGCGGAGCGGTGCACTGCAGATCCGGGGTCCATGCATCGTTTCGGTCCCGGTTCAGCAGCGCATCACTTCGTGCTGCGCTGCGCCCGGGACACGGTTCCTCTCGACTTGGCCGTCCTTGCCGGCTAATCCCGCGACATGCGCCTGCTGGCCATCGACACCGCACAGGAAGCCTGCTCCGTCGGCGTGGTCGACGGCGCCCGCCAGGTGCTGAAGAGCGAGGTGATTGGCCGCGGCCATGCCGAACGGCTGATGGCCATGGTCGAAGCCGCCATGGCCGAAGCCGGCCTTGGCTTCGGCGATCTCGAGCGCATCGCCGTCACCGTCGGTCCCGGCTCTTTCACGGGCCTGCGCGTCGGCATCGCCGCCGCCCGCGGCCTGGCGCTGGTCACCGGTGCCCCGGCGGTCGGCATCGGCACGCTCGCCGTCCATGCCGAGGCCGCCCGCGCCGAGATCGGCGCCGCGCCGGTGCTGGCCGTGCTTTCCGCCGGGCGCGGCGAGCTCTACGGCCAGAGCTTCGCCGCCGATGGCGCGCCGCAAGGCCCGCCCGAGGCCGCCCCGGCGGAAACCTTCGCCCGCCGGATTGCCGCCAACACGCTGATTGCAGGCTCCGGCTCCGCGGCCCTTGCCGAAATCTTGGGCGACGAGGCCCGCGCCCGCACCGTCCACGAGCGCTCCGCCCCCGATATCGCCGCGCTCTGCCGGCTGGCGCGCGCGGCACCGCTCACCGGCGAAGCCCCGCGTCCGCTCTATCTCAGGCCGCCGGACGCCAAGCCGCAGACCGCCGGCCGGATCGCCCGCCGATGATCGCCTGGCCCTGGACCGTGCGCACGGCCCTGGTCACGGTCGCGCGCAGTGAGGCCGAGACGCTGTCCGAGATCCATTCTGTCGCCTTCGCCCACACCTGGAGTGGGGAAGATTTTGCCGCCCTGCTCGCCGACCGCGGCGTCTTCGCCGTCGGTCTGCGCCGCCAGACGGTGGTTTCCGGGCCCCGCCTGGTCGCTTTCGTGCTCGTCCGCGTCGCCGCCGACGAGGCTGAAATCCTCACCATCGCCGTCCGCCCGGTCTACCGCCGCCGTGGCTACGGCCGCATGCTGATGGACGAGGCGCTGCGCCGCCTCCACCGTGCCGGCGCGTCCCATTGCTTCCTCGAGGTCGACCGCGGCAACGCGGCGGCACTGGCGCTCTACCGCTCCCTCGGCTTCCAGGTTACCGGCGAGCGCCGCAACTATTACCAGTCGGGCTCGTCCGACGACGGCACCGCGCTTGTCATGCGGGTGCAACTTCGCTAAGCGCGAGGAAGCCCGAAAATGTTCGGAAGCAGCCGACCGTGAGCGAAGAAACCAAGAACTTCTCGAGGAACTCTGCGTCGACAAGGGCATGCGCATGACCGAGCAGCGCCGCACGATCGCGCGTGTGCTGGAATCGGCCACCGACCATCCCGACGTCGAGGAACTCTATCGCCGCGCCTCCGCCATGGACCCGAAGATCTCGATTGCCACCGTCTATCGCACGGTCAAGCTGTTCGAGGATGCCGGCGTCATCGCCCGCCACGATTTTGGCGCCGGCCGCTCGCGCTACGAGACCATCCCCGAGGAGCACCACGATCACCTGATCGACCTGCGCACCGGCAAGGTGGTCGAATTCCGCGACGACGAGATCGAGAAGCTGCAGCAGGCGATTGCCGAGCGCCTCGGCTTCCGCCTCGTCGATCACCGCCTGGAACTCTACGGCGTGCCGCTCGACAAGCCGAACAAGGACAAGGGCTGAGCTGCGGCGCCGTTTCCTTCGCGCGAAGCGAGCGGATCGTCATCCTCCGGCCATCCGACCTGCCTATTCTCTTGGCCGCCGAAAAACGCTAAAGGAACAGATGAACTCCCGGGCCGGGCGAGGGGCCGGGATAACGGTTAACCATCGGAATTCACAAAGAGATCGGACGCGGACCTGAAGACCGTTTTCATCAAGACCTATGGCTGCCAGATGAACGTCTACGATTCCGAAAGGATGGCGGACGTTCTGGGCGGGTCCGGCTACCGGCCGGTGGACGCCCCCGAAGCGGCCGATCTCATCCTGCTCAACACCTGCCATATCCGCGAAAAGGCCGCCGAGAAGGTCTATTCCGAGCTTGGCCGCTTCCGCGCGCTGAAGGCTGCCGGCCGCGAGGCGGGGCGCGAGGTGCTGGTCGGCGTCGCCGGCTGCGTCGCGCAGGCCGAGGGCGCCGAGATCGTCTCCCGAGCACCGGTCGTCGATCTCGTCGTCGGCCCGCAATCCTATCAGCGCCTGCCAGAGCTGATCGCCGAGGCCCGTGCCGGCCGTCGGGTGGTCGAGACCGAGTTCGACGTCGCCGACAAGTTCGCCACGCTGGATCGTGTCATGGACACCCCTCACCCGGCTCGGCCCGTGGCCTCGCCACCCTCTCCCACAGGGGGAGAGGGTTCGCCGTGGCGGCGCCGCGAATCCCGACCCTCTCCCCTCGCGGGAGAGGGTGGTGCGCGGAGCGCACCGGGTGAGGGGGCAAGCCCTGCCCGCGTCTCCGCCTTCCTCACCGTTCAGGAAGGCTGCGACAAGTTCTGCACCTTCTGCGTCGTGCCCTATACGCGCGGTGCCGAGGTGTCGCGGCCGGTGGAGAAGATCGTCGCCGAGGCCATGCGTCTGGCGGATTCCGGTGTGCGCGAGCTCACTTTGCTCGGCCAGAACGTCAATGCATGGCATGGGCAAGGCCCCGACGGGCGCGATTGGGGGCTCGGCCGGCTGCTCTTCCGCCTGGCCGAAATCCCCGGCATCGACCGCCTGCGCTACACCACCAGCCATCCACGCGACATGGCCGACGATCTCATCGCCGCCCATCGCGATCTCGGCGAACTGATGCCCTATCTGCACCTGCCGGTTCAGGCCGGCTCCGACCGCATCCTGGCGGCCATGAACCGGCGCCACACCGCCGCCGACTATCTCCGCCTTGTCGCGCGGATCCGCGCCGCCAGACCTGACATCGCGCTGGCCAGCGACTATATCGTCGGCTTCCCCGGCGAGACCGAGGACGATTTCGCCGCGACGCTTTCGATTCTCGCAGACGCCGGCCACGTCGCCGCCTATTCGTTCAAATACAGCCCGCGCCCCGGCACACCGGCAGCCGGGGCCGAAGATCAGGTGCCGGAGGCGGTCAAGAACGAGCGGCTGCAGCGCCTGCAGGCGGCGATCGTTGCCCGCCAGGCCGCCTTCCTCGCCTCGCGTGTTGGCATCACCGCCGACATCCTCTTCGAGCATCCCGGCCGCCATCCCGGCCAGATCGTCGGCCGCTCGCCCTGGCTCCAGCCAATCCATGTCGCCGGCGGAGCCGAGCTGATCGGCACGATCCGCCGCGTCCGCATCGAGTCGAGTTCCGCCAACAGCCTGTTCGGCACGCTGGAGGATGCCGCCACGCCCGTCGATGCCCCGCTCATGGAGGCGGCGTCGTGACCGCGCGCCCGGCGATTCCGGCGGCTCCCGTTCCCGCACCCCCGGATCACGGCCACATCGTCGTCGCCTTCGACGACAATCGCCTGATTCCCGAGCTTTTCGGCGAGTTCGACCAGAACCTAGCGCTTCTCGAGCAGCGCCTCGGCATCGATGCGGTGGCGCGCGGCAATCAGGTGACGCTGAGGGGCAACACCGAGGCGCTCACCCGCGCCAGGCTGGCGCTCGACATGCTTTATGGCCGCCTGCAGGAGGGCCACACGCTGACCCAGGGCGACGTCGACGGCGCCATCCGCATGGCGACGGCGGCGGAAGCCCAGCTCAGCCTGCCGACGCTGGAACAGCCCAAAGGCCGCCTCGCCATGGCGCAGATCGCTACCCGCCGGCGCACCGTCATGGCGCGCACGCCCATGCAGGACGCCTATATGCGCGCCTTCGACCGCGCCGAGCTGACCTTCGGCATCGGCCCCGCCGGCACCGGCAAGACCTATCTGGCGGTCGCCTATGCCGCCGCCATGCTCGAGCGCGGTACCGTCGATCGCATCATCCTGTCGCGCCCGGCGGTCGAGGCCGGCGAGCGCCTCGGCTTCCTGCCCGGCGACATGCGCGAGAAGGTCGATCCCTATCTGCGCCCGCTCTACGACGCGCTTTACGACATGATGCCCTTCGACAAGGTCGAGCGCGGCTTCCAGTCGGGCTCCATCGAGGTGGCGCCGCTCGCCTTCATGCGCGGCCGCACTCTCGCCAATTCCGTCGTCATCCTCGACGAGGCGCAAAACACGTCGTCCATGCAGATGAAGATGTTCCTCACTCGTCTCGGCGAGAATTCGCGCATGATCGTCACCGGCGATCCGAGCCAGATCGACCTGCCGCGCGGCACCGTCTCCGGCCTGGTCGAGGCGGTCGATCTCCTGCGTGACGTCGCCGGTGTCGCCCAGGTGCGCTTCACCGCCGCCGATGTCGTCCGCCATCCGCTGGTCGCGCGCATCGTCGAGGCCTATGACCGGCCCGAGCGGACACCCGGGGAGGGGATCTGACCCTGTCGTCCGACGCCGGCAGTGCAGCGATCCAAGCCGATATTCTGGTCGAGGCCGATGGCTGGCCCGCCGAGGCGGCGCTTCACGCCTTGGTCGATCGCGCCCTTGGCGCCTGCCATGCGGCGGAGCTTCCGCCCCTGGCAGCCGATGCCGAGGTCTCCCTGGTCTTCACCGACGACGCCCGCGTCCGGGTTCTGAATCGCCAGTATCGCGGAAAGGACAAGCCAACCAATGTCCTGTCGTTCCCCGCCGCACCGCTCTATTCCGGCCGTCTCGGGCCGCTGCTCGGCGATATCGTCATGGCCCGGGAAACCATTGTTGCCGAATCCGCAACCCAGGGGTTGGACTTTGCCGACCATCTCACCCATCTGATTATTCATGGATTCTTGCATCTTGTCGGCTACGACCACGAGACCGACGGCGAGGCGGCCGTGATGGAACGGCTCGAAACCGCTATATTGGCCCGGCTCGGCATCGCCGACCCCTATGCCGAATCGGCCGATTGACGGGCTGAACCGCACCTCGAGAGATGAACGACGCCCCCAAACAGGCCCTGAGCGACCCGAGCACCGGCTCCGCCCAAGACAGCGAACCGGACAGTACGCGCAACCACGAGACCTGGTTTGACCGCCTGCGTGCCGCGGTCGGCTTCAAGGGCACCGGCACCCTGCGTCAGGATCTCGCCGCCGCCCTTGCCGCCCCGGAGGATGATGCCGCCGGCTTCACGCCGGAGGAGCGGGCGATGCTCGCCAACATCCTGCGGCTGCGCGACATGCGCGTCGACGACGTCATGGTGCCGCGCGCCGATATCGAGGCGGTCGAGATCGACGCCGGTCTCGGCGAATTGCTGGTCACTTTTCTGAAATCCGGTCACTCGCGCATGCCGGTCTTCCGCGAGACCCTCGACGATCCCGTCGGCCTCGTCCACATCAAGGATCTGATGGCCCACATCGCCGGCACGGCCGGCCCGCAGACGGCCAAGAGCGCAGACAGCCCTGCCAGGTCGGGCGACAGTGTGGAAGAGGAAGCCGCCAAGCTCGATCTCGCCTGCGTCGACCTCGGCAAGACGCTGGCCAGTGCCGGCCTCGTGCGCAACATCCTCTTCGTGCCGCCCTCCATGCCGGTGGCGACACTGCTCGCCAACATGCAGGCGGCGCACATGCAGATGGCGCTTGTCATCGACGAATATGGCGGTACCGACGGCCTCGTCTCGCTGGAGGACGCGCTCGAAATGGTCGTCGGCGACATCGAGGACGAGCACGACGACGACAACGGTCCGATGATCGTGCCCGACAAGGACGGTGGCTTCCTCGCCGATGCCCGTGCCGATCTCGAGGAGGTCGCCGAGGTCCTCGGCACCGATCTGGCCGCCGGCAAGGACGGCGAGGACGTCGATACCATCGGCGGCCTGGTGTTCGCGCTGGTCGGCCGCATCCCCGTGCGCGGCGAACTGGTTTCCGCGCCGGGCGGCTATGAGTTCGAGATCCTCGACGCCGATCCGCGCCGTATCAAGCGGCTCAGGATCAGCAAGCGCCCGGCCGGTCCGCGCGAGCCGCGCCGCCGCCATCGTTCGTCGCCCGAAACCGGCCCGGCCGCCGGCTGAACCGCCGGCACTGCGGCAAGATTCCGCGCCCGCTCGCTTGACCGCGGCGCCCTGCGCCCCGACCCTCGGTGGCTGATTCGAGGCGACGCAAGCGTGGAGCGCGACGAGGGTGCAATCCTTCGCCAACGCCATCATCGTTCTGTGGGGCTGGCGCCGCTTCGCCGTCGCGTTTGCCGCCGGCGCGCTTTCGGCGCTGGCCTTCCCACCCTTTGACTTCTTTCCGATCCTCTGGCTGACCTTTCCCGTCTTCGTCTGGCTGATCGACGGCGCCACGCCGG
The DNA here is from genome assembly GCA_963743015.1 of uncultured Alphaproteobacteria bacterium. Taxonomy (GTDB): domain Bacteria; phylum Pseudomonadota; class Alphaproteobacteria; order Rhizobiales; family Kaistiaceae; genus CAVSRC01. The sequence continues at coordinate 110,433 of CAVUOD010000018.1, read as the reverse complement.
AAGAAGGTGCCGGCTTCCTGCGTCGGCTGCTGCCGGCGGCGCTCGTCGGCTGGAGCTTCGGCTTCGGCTTCTTCGTCGCCGGCCTGTGGTGGATCGGTGCGGCTTTCCTGGTCGATGCCGAGATCTTCGGCTGGCTCATGCCCTTTGCCGTCGCCGGCCTGCCGGCCTATCTGGCGCTCTTCTGGGCCTTCGGCGCGGCGCTTGCCCGCCTCTTCTGGTCCGAGACCTGGTCGCGCGTGCTCACCTTTGCCGTGGCGCTGTCGATTGCCGAATGGCTGCGCGGCCATCTCTTGACCGGTTTCCCGTGGAACGTGCTCGGCTACGCCCTCACCCCCTTCCCGCTGATGATGCAATCGGCCGCGCTTGTCGGCATCTGGGGGCTGACGCTCGCCGCCTGCTTCATCTTTGCCGCGCCGGTCCTGCTGGTCGCCGAGGCGGGGCCGGGCCGCAGGGCGGGCCGCATTGCCTTCGCCGCCGCCGGCGTCCTGTTCCTCGCGCATCTCGGTTTCGGTGCCGCCCGCCTTGCCGGCGGTCCGGATGCAACGGTTCCCGGCGTCCACCTGCGTATCCTGCAGCCCAATGTCCCGCAGGGCGAGCGCTGGGGCATCGAGAAGGCCGACGAGATCATGCAGCGCTATGTCAGCCTGTCCGGCGGCGGCAAGGGCGCCGCCGGGCTGTCCGGCATCACCCATCTCATCTGGCCCGAATCGGCCTTCCCCTTCCTGCTCACCGAACGGCCGAGCGCACTGGCCGCCATCGCCGGCCTGCTGCCGCCAGGTGTGACCCTCGTCACTGGTGCTGCCCGTGCCGAGCGTCTACCACAGGGGGGGCGCCGCCCGTCTTCAACTCGATTTACGTCATCGACGATAGCGGCGAGATCGTCGGTGCCTACGACAAGGTGCATCTGGTGCCTTTCGGCGAATACATCCCCTTTTCCGGCGTGCTGGGCTGGTTGGGGTTGCGGCAATTGATCCAACTGCCCGGCGGCTTCACGGCAGGCACCCAGCGGCGCGCACTTGCCGTCCCCGGCGCACCGGCGGCCGCGCCGCTCATCTGCTACGAGATCATCTTCCCCGGCGCGGTACTGCCGCCCGGTCCCCGCCCGGGATGGCTGCTCAACGTCACCGATGATTCGTGGTTTGGCGACACGCCCGGCCCGCACCAGCATTTTCTTGAGGCGCGCGTGCGCGCCGTCGAGGAAGGCCTGCCGCTGGTCCGCGACGCAAATTCCGGCATTTCGGCCATCGTCGACGGCCATGGGCGGGTCATCGCCAGTCTGGGGCTCGGCCGCACCGGTGTGGTCGACGGGGATTTGCCGGCCGCCCTGCCGCCGACGCCCTATGCCCGATTTGGAGACTTCATTTTCGCGGCCCTGCTGGCGCTCTTTGCCGGTATGTCCGCGTTAACCAAGGTTAACGGCTGATTTGACGGACAATTGACACAAATTGCTGTTGCCGGCCAATATCCCCCGTCGCTTCGGGCGACGCACGGGGGTGTGGTGACGGGAAGTCACCGCATTGCTGGTGCTGTGCGCGTGCCATGGTTGCTATGATATGACGTGGCGCAAGCACAACCCCGGCCCATGATGGACCGCTTTTGTGAGCGGCGATAAGGAAGAAAGCCGAAAATGGCCAACAAGAAACAGCCTAACCCGATCGACATCCACGTCGGGAGTCGGGTGCGACTGCGGCGCATGATGCTTAGCATGAGCCAGGAGAAGCTGGGCGAGCAGCTCGGCATCACTTTCCAGCAGATCCAGAAATATGAGAAGGGCACCAACCGGATCGGCGCCAGCCGCCTCCAGCACATTGCCCGTGTTCTGTCCGTGCCGATCTCCTTCTTCTTCGAGGATGCCCCGGCAACGCCGACCGGCGACACGACAGGCGTGGCAGAACCGTCGTCGACGAACTATGTCGTCGATTTCCTCTCCAGCTCTGAGGGGATTCAGCTCAACAAGGCGTTTGTGCGCATCAAGGATGCGCATCAGCGTCGCCGGGTCATCGATCTGGTCCGCGCCATGGCGGGTGACGACGAGCCCGAATAGACGCCGCTCAACCGGCTTTCGCGCATCGGTGCCCATGCCCGCATTCGGGCGTGGCGCCGTCGCTCGCGCTGCCCGTCGGCCCGTGGGCGACGATTGACCCCCGTCGCGTTCACTGTCACAACACCGCCCGGCGAGCCGGGCGGATAGGCCGTTTGGCAGGGGATTCTGGACTGGGGAGCAGCGTTTCGTGTCGCGCACCAACTACCTTTTCACCAGCGAGTCGGTTTCTGAGGGCCATCCCGACAAGGTCTGTGATCGCATCTCCGATACCATCGTCGATGCCTATCTGACGGCCCTGCCGGAGGCACGGGTCGCCTGCGAGACGCTGGCGACGACCAATCGCGTCGTGATTGCCGGCGAAGTGCGCGGGCCCGATGCGATCCTCGGCCAGGTCGAGGATCTCGCTCGCGCCGCCATCCGCGACATCGGCTACGAGCAGGATGGCTTCCACTGGCAGAACTGCAAGGTCGAGGTGCTTCTCCACGCCCAGTCGTCGGATATTGCGCAGGGCGTCGATGCCGCCGGCAACAAGGACGAGGGCGCCGGCGACCAGGGCATCATGTTCGGCTATGCCTGTCGCGAGACGCCGGAGCTCATGCCGGCGCCGATCTACTACGCCCACAAGATCCTCCATCGCATGGCCGAAGCGCGCCATTCGGGCGAGTCCCACATGCTCGGCCCCGACGCCAAGAGCCAGGTCACCGTGCGCTACGAGAACGGCAAGCCAGTCGGCGTCACCTCGATCGTCGTCTCCACCCAGCACCTCGATGTCGATCTCTCCTCCCATGACGTCCGCTCGATCGTCGAGCCCTATGTGCGCGAGGCGCTGCCCGACAACTGGATCGACGACAAGACCGTCTGGCACATCAATCCGACCGGCAAGTTCGTCATCGGCGGTCCCGACGGCGACGCCGGGCTGACCGGCCGCAAGATCATCGTCGACACCTATGGCGGGGCTGCGCCGCATGGCGGCGGCGCCTTCTCGGGCAAGGACCCGACCAAGGTCGATCGTTCGGCCGCCTATGCCTCGCGCTATCTCGCCAAGAACGTCGTCGCGGCCGGTTTCGCCGACCGCTGCACCATCCAGCTCTCCTATGCCATCGGCGTCTCCCAGCCGCTGTCGGTCTATGTCGATCTCCACGACACCGGCCGCATCAAGGAAGAGAAGCTGGAGAAGGCGCTGAGCCGCATCATGGACCTCTCGCCGCGCGGCATCCGCCAGCATCTCGGCCTCAACCGGCCGATCTATGCGCGCACCGCCGCCTACGGTCATTTCGGCCGTGCGCCTGAAGCCGATGGCGGCTTCTCGTGGGAGCGCACCGATCTCGGCGACGCCATCCACGAGGCGCTCGACTGATAGCGGAGGGACGTCCGGCCCGAACAATTCGCGGGTCGGGCAGACGATGAGCGAGCGGCGCGATAGCCTCTATGGCCGGCGCAAGGGCAAGCCCCTGTCGCCGCGCCGCCTGCATCTCATGGCGACGCTCTTTCGTGAGCGCGCCGTCGACATCGATCGACCGGCGCCGCCCGATCTCGCCACGCTGTTCCCGGCAGCGCCCGCGCATGTGTCGCTGGAGATCGGCTTCGGCGGCGGCGAGCACCTGGTCGCGGCGGCCGCCGCCGACAGCCAGGCCGGCTTCATCGGCGTCGAACCCTATCTCAACGGCATGGCCAGCGCCGTCGCCGCCATTGATGACGCCAAGCTCGCCAATATCCGCCTGTTCGACGGCGAAGCGGCGCGCCTGCTAGACTGGCTGCCCGCCGCCTCGCTTGACGCCGTCGACCTGCTCTATCCCGATCCCTGGCCGAAGAAGCGCCACTGGAAGCGCCGCTTCGTCTCACCCGACAATCTCGACCGCCTCGCCCGCGTGCTCAAAGCCTGCGGCGTCTTTCGCTTCGCCAGCGACATCCCCTCCTATGTCGAGTGGACGCTTTTTCACACGCTCCGCCATCCGGCTTTCGCCTGGACCGCGGAGCGCGCCGACGACTGGCGCCTGCCCTTTCCGGCCTGGCCGGGCACGCGCTACGAGGCCAAGGCGATTGCCGCCGGCCGTCGGCCCACCTACCTTTCCTTCGCCCGCAGATAGGCACTGCCCTTCACAACCGGAGGGCGGGGCATATACTCGACTCCATGAGTCGACTATGGCGGTCGCAATGATCTCCCAGAAGGCCAAATATGCATTCAAGGCGCTGTTTCGCCTCGCCGAGGCCGAAGATGGCGAGGCGGTCTCGATCGAGGAAATCGCCAGGGCCGACGCCATCCCGCAGAAGTTCCTCGAGCACATTCTGCTCGACCTGAAGCGCAAGGGGCTGGTCGCCAGCCGCCGCGGTCGTACCGGTGGCTACATGCTGATCAAGCGGCCGCATGAAATGACCATCGGCGGCGTGCTCAGAGCCATCGACGGCCCCATCGCCCCGCTGCCGTGCATTTCGCGCACCGCCTATCGTCGCTGCCCCGATTGCCTGGACGAGAAGACCTGCTCGGTCCGCCGCCTCTTCGCCGACACCTATTCCGCCATGCTGCTGCTTTGGGATGCCACCACGCTGGCCGAGGCCATCCAGCCGGATACGCGGCGAAATCGCAAAATCGTCCCGGAAATCACAAAAGAATTAGAATAATCTGCCGATGGATGAGGCAATTCGCCGCTGTGGTTTTCGTTGAAATAGACGACTAAATATGTCGAGATAGTCGGGTTCAGCACGACACCGGAGGTTTCCCATGAAGCCTGTCAGTCGTTTGCAGAGCCTCGCCCTTGCCGCGCTGCTGGCGGTTTCCGGCGTCACCGCGGCCTCGGCCGACCGGACCATTCTCAACGTCTCCTACGATCCGACGCGCGAGCTCTACCGCGCCTATGATGCGCTCTTCGCCCGCCACTGGGCCGAAGGCCACGACGGCGAGATCATCACGGTCGAGCAATCGCACGGCGGCTCCGGGGCGCAGGCCCGCGCCGTCATCGAAGGCCAGCCGGCCGATGTGGTCACTCTGGCGCTGGCCGCCGACATCGATGCCATCGCCCGTACCGGCAGGATCGCCCCCGACTGGCAGATGCGGCTGCCCGATGCGTCCGCACCCTACACCTCGACCATCGTCTTCCTGGTGCGCAAGGGTAACCCGCTGGGCATCAGAGATTGGGATGATCTCGCCAGGCCGGGCGTCGCGGTGATCACGCCCAATCCGAAGACCTCCGGCGGCGCCCGCTGGAACTATCTCGCCGCCTGGGCCTATGCCGACGAAAAATTCGGCCACGACGTCGACAAGAACATGGATTTCGTCGCCGCGCTCTTCCGCAATGTTCCCGTGCTCGATTCCGGTGCCCGCGGCTCGACCACCACCTTCGCCCAGCGCGGCATCGGCGATGTGCTGCTCTCCTGGGAGAACGAGGCCTATCTGGCGCTCAAGGAGCTCGGCGCGGACAAGTTCGACATTGTCGTGCCGTCGCTGTCGATCAGGGCCGTCCCGCCGGTCGCCGTGGTCGATGCCAATGTCGATGCGCACGGCACCCGCGATGTCGCCGAGGAGTACCTGCGCTTTCTCTACAGCGATGGCGCACAGAAGCTGATCGCGGCCAATTTCTATCGTCCGGCAAACCCGCAGGCCGCCGACCCGGCGGACATCGCCCGCTTCCCGGCGCTGAAACTCGTCGACATCGACGATCCGCTCTTCGGTGGCTGGGCGAACGCGCAGGCAAAGCATTTCGGCGACGATGGCACCTTCGACCAGATCTTCCAGCGTCGGTGAGGTGCCGGCATGAGCGCCACCACCGCCTCTCTGTCGCTCAAGAAGCCGAGCGTCATTCCCGGCTTCGGCCTGGCGCTCGGCTTCGCCGTGACCTATCTCGGCCTCGTCGTTCTGATCCCGCTCGCCGGTCTGGTGCTCAAGACCGCGAGCCTCGGCTGGGCCGATTTCCTCGCCATCGCCACCGGCCCGCGCACCCTTGCCGCGCTGCGCATTTCCTTCGGCCTGTCGCTCATTGCCGCCGCTATCAATTCGCTCTTCGGGCTCATCGTCGCCTGGGTGCTGGTGCGTTACGATTTTCCCGGGCGGCGGCTGCTCGATGCCTTCATCGACCTGCCCTTTGCCCTGCCGACCGCGGTGGCCGGCATTTCGCTCGCCGCCATCTATGCGCCCAATGGCTGGATTGGGGCGCTTGTTGCGCCGCTCGGGTTGAAGATCGCCTATACGCCGTTGGGCATCCTCGTGGCGCTGGTCTTCGTCGGCCTGCCCTTCATCGTGCGCACCGTCCAGCCGGTGCTGCAGGATCTCGACCGCGACGCCGAGGAAGCCGCCGCCACGCTCGGCGCCGGACGGCTGCGCACCGTTCTCACCGTCGTCATGCCGATGCTCCTGCCTTCGCTGCTCATCGGCTTCGCCCTGGCGCTGGCGCGGGCGGTCGGCGAGTACGGCTCGATCATCTTCATCGCCGGCAACATCCCTTATGTCTCGGAGATCGCGCCGCTCCTGATCGTCATCCGCCTGCAGGAATACGACTATGCCGGGGCGACCGCGATCGCCACGGTGATGCTGGCGATCGCCTTTCTCCTGCTGCTCGCCATCAACCTGCTGCAGGCCGGGACGCGGCGGAGATTCGGCCATGGCTGAGCGGTGCCGCAAGAGAATCGCCGCCACCACCGAGCCGGCCGGCACGCGCCGCGCCCTCATCGCGATCGCCTTTCTCTTTCTCGCCCTGTTCCTGCTGCTGCCTTTGCTGGCCGTCTTCGTCGAGGCGCTGCGCGCCGGGCTGCCCGCCTATCTCGCCGCACTCACCGAAAAGGATGCGCTTTCCGCCATCCGCCTGACGCTCACCGTTGCCTTGATCTCGGTGCCGGCCAACCTCGTCTTCGGCGTCGCCGCCGCCTGGGGCATCGCCAAGTTCGAATTTAAAGGGAAGAGCCTGCTCATCACGCTCATCGACCTGCCCTTCTCGGTGTCGCCGGTCACCTCCGGGCTGATCTACGTCCTGCTCTTCGGCGCTCAGGGCTGGTTCGGTCCGTTTCTCGCCGAACACGGCGTCCGCATCATCTTCGCCGTGCCCGGCATGGTGCTGGCGACGATCTTCGTCACCTTTCCTTTCGTTGCCCGCGAGCTCATTCCGCTCATGCAGCAGCAGGGCACCGAGGAGGAGGAAGCCGCCGTCTCGCTCGGCGTTTCCGGATTGCAGACCGTCTGGCGGGTGACGCTGCCCAATGTGAAATGGGCGCTGCTTTATGGCGTGCTGCTTTGCAATGCCCGCGCTATGGGCGAGTTCGGCGCCGTCTCGGTGGTCTCCGGCCATGTCCGCGGCCACACCAACACCATGCCGCTGCAGGTGGAGATCCTCTACAACGAATATGCCTATGGCGCGGCCTTCGCCGTCGCCTCGCTGCTCGCACTTCTGGCTCTGGTGACGCTTGCGGTGAAGACGCTGCTCGAATGGCGCTTCGCCGGCGAGATTGCCGCACTCGGGCGCCGCTGAGATGCCGGGAGGAGGGACTAATGACCCCTGACCCCGCTCACAATGCCAGGCCGCCCGGCGATGACCCGTACCACCGTGTCGGTCGAAAATGTCGAGCGCCTGTTCGGCGTGACCCCGGCGCTCCACGGCGTCTCCCTCGAGATTGCCGCCGGCGAGCTGGTCGCCCTGCTCGGGCCTTCCGGTTCCGGTAAGACAACGCTCTTGCGCATTCTCGCCGGCCTCGATTTTCCCACCGCCGGCCGCGTTCTCTTCGGCGGCGAGGATGCGCTCGGTCTCACCGTCCGCGAGCGCCATGTTGGCTTCGTCTTCCAGAACTACGCGCTCTTCCGCCACATGCGCGTCTTCGACAACATCGCCTTCGGCCTCGCCGCGCGGCCACCCTCCCGCCGGCCGGGCAAGGCCGCGATCCGCGCCCGCGTTCTCGATCTCCTCCATCTGGTCAGGCTCGACGGGCTGGAGCGCCGCTTTCCCGCCGAACTGTCCGGCGGTCAGCGCCAGCGCGTGGCGCTCGCCCGCGCCTTGGCCATAGAGCCGCGCCTGCTGCTCCTCGACGAGCCTTTCGGCGCCCTCGACGCCAAGGTGCGCCGCGAGCTGCGCCGCTGGCTGCGCGAGATTCATGACGAGACCGGCCACACCACGGTCTTCGTCACCCACGACCAGGAAGAGGCGGTCGAGCTGGCCGACCGCATCGTCGTCTTGAACGAGGGGCGCATCGAGCAGATCGGCACGCCCGACATGGTCTACGATTCACCTGCCTCGCCCTTCGTCGCTGGCTTCATCGGCGAGAGCAATGCGCTTGCCGTGACGCTCACCGACGGCCGCATCTGCTTCGCCGGCGTGCCCATCGATCTTGCCGCAGCCGGCGCCGACGGTCCGCGCACCCTCGTCTTCCGGCCGCACCACGCCGCCATCGTCGATCCCGCGCGCCCCGGCGCACTTGTCGGTACGCTCTGTGCGGAGCGTCGCCGCGGCGCCTTCCGCCGCGCCGAGATCGCCCTTCCCGGCGGCCCCCACATCGAAGTCGATCTCGCCGTCGGAGAGCCGCGCGTCGCTCGCGGCGCGCCGCTGGCGGTTCTGCCCCGTCGCTGGTGGTTGTTCGAGGTTCCCGGTCCCGGCTGATCGCGATTTGTCTTGCATTGACGGGTCGCCGCGCCTATATCGGCGACTTCTAATCTCAAACGATCGGTTTTCGTTGGAGAGTGGGCCCCGCCGGACCCGCTCTTTTTTAATACCCAAAGCCGGTCGGCGGAGGGATATCCTTGTCGGATACCGACAACGAACCGCGGATCATTGCCGAGACGGGCCTCGAAGCCCGCATCGCCCATATCGTCGAGCCCGTCATCGCGGGGCTCGGCTATCGTCTCGTCCGCGTGAAACTGTCGGCCATGAACGGCGCCACGTTGCAGATCATGGCCGAGAAGCCGGATGGCTCGATGACGGTCGAGGATTGCGAGATCCTGTCGCGCGACCTGTCGCCGGCCCTCGATGTCGAGGACCCGATCGAGCGCGCCTACAATCTCGAAGTCTCCTCGCCGGGCATCGACCGGCCGCTCGTCCGCCGCTCCGATTTCGAGCGCTGGGCCGGCCATGAGGCCAAGATCGAGCTTGCTCGCCTGCTTGACGGGCGCAAGCGCTTTCGTGGGCATCTCATCGGCGTCGAGGGCGATGACGTCTTGCTCGAAATGACCCGCGGCGCCGCGCCTGAGCGCGTGGCCCTGCCGCTTGCCGATCTTGCCGAGGCGCGCCTGGTGCTTACCGACGATCTCATCCGCGCGTCGCTGTCGCGACACAAGCATCCTGTTCATGGCCCCGCCGAGGAGGAAGCGGCGGAGGCGTCGAGACCCCTGAGTTAGAGAACGGAGACTTTAAACATGGCCGTCAGTGCGAACCGGCTCGAGCTCTTGCAGATCGCCGATGCGGTCGCCCGCGAAAAGGCGATCGATCGCATGATCGTGGTCACCGCGATGGAAGACGCCATCCAGAAGGCGGCGCGCTCGCGCTACGGCTCGGAGACCGACATCCGCGCCGAGATCAATCCGAAGACCGGCGAGATCAAGCTGCAGCGGCTCCTCAAGGTGGTCGACGCCATCGAGAACCCGGCCACCGACATCACCATCGAGAACGCCAGGCAGCGCAATCCCGCCGCCCAGGTCGGCGATTTCATCGCCGAGCAGCTTCCGCCCATGGATTTCGGCCGCATCGCCGCCCAGTCGGCCAAGCAGGTCATCGTCCAAAAGGTGCGCGAGGCCGAGCGCGACCGCCAATACGACGAGTTTCGCAACCGCATCGGCGAGATCGTCTCCGGCCAGGTCAAGCGCGTCGAATACGGCAACGTCATCGTCGATCTCGGCCGCGGCGAGGGTATCGTCCGCCGCGACGAGCTGATCCCGCGCGAGACCTTCCGCTACGGCGACCGCATTCGCGCCTATATCTACGACGTGCGCCGCGAGCAGCGTGGGCCGCAGATCTTCCTGTCGCGCACCCACCCGCAGTTCATGTCCAAGCTCTTCGCCCAGGAAGTGCCCGAGATCTACGACGGCATCATCGAAGTGCGCTCGGTTGCCCGCGATCCCGGCAGCCGCGCCAAGATCGCCGTCATCTCGCGCGATTCCTCCATCGACCCGGTCGGCGCCTGCGTCGGCATGCGCGGCAGCCGCGTCCAGGCGGTGGTCAACGAGCTGCAGGGCGAGAAGATCGACATCATCCCGTGGAACCCGGACGCCGCGACCTTCATCGTCAACGCACTGCAGCCGGCCGAGGTCGCCAAGGTCGTCCTCGACGAGGATGCCGAGCGCATCGAGGTGGTGGTCCCCGACGAGCAGCTTTCGCTCGCCATCGGCCGCCGCGGCCAGAACGTGCGCCTGGCCTCCCAGCTCACCGGCTGGGACATCGACATCCTCACCGAGCAGGAAGAGTTGGAGCGCCGCCAGAAGGAGTTCCAGGAGCGCTCGCAGCTGTTCATCGTTGCCCTCGATCTCGACGAGGTGGTCGGCCAGCTGCTCGCCTCCGAAGGCTTTGCCAGCGTCGAGGAGATTGCCTTCGTCGATCAGGACGAACTGGCCTCGATCGAGGGCTTCGACGAAGAGACCGCCACCGAATTGCAGGCGCGCGCCCATGAATATCTCGAGAAGCTCGAAGCCGAGCAGGATGCCGAGCGCAAGGAACTCGGCGTCGAGGACGCCCTCAAGGAGGTCCCCGGCATCACCACCGCCATGCTGGTCGCCCTCGGCAAGGACGATATCAAGACGGTCGAGGATTTTGCCGGCTCGGTGCCGGACGATCTCACCGGTTATGTCGAGCGCAAGGACGGCGAGGCCAAGCGCATCCCCGGTGCGCTGGAAGGCTTCGGCCTGTCGCGCGCCGACGCCGAGGCAATGATCATGGCCGCCCGCGTCAAGGTCGGCTGGATCAGTGAAGAGGATCTGCACCCCGCCGTGGAAGGCGAGGCCGGCGAAGCAGCCGAGACCAGTGAAGCAGATGCAGCCGACGCGCCGGTCGAGCCCGGCGCGCCGGTCGGCTGAGCCGTAGGTGATGGGAGACCGAGGGTGCCCGGCCGCAACGCGCCAACCGAACGGACCTGCGTCGTCACCCGGCAGACCCTGCCGGTTGACGCGCTGATTCGCTTCGTCGTTGCGCCCGACGGCACCGTCGTCCCCGACCTGCGCCGTCGCCTTCCCGGCCGCGGCGTATGGGTCACCGCTGACGCCGACCACGTCGCCAGGGCCGAGCGCAAGGGCCTGTTGACCCGCGCTTTTGAAGGTCCCTCCCACGTCGAGCCGGGCCTGGTGGAGCGCGTCGACCGCCTGCTCCTCGCCGCGGCGATTGGCGCCCTGGCGCTGGCGCGCAAGGCCGGAAGCCTCGTCGCCGGCACCGCCAAGGTCGAGGCGGCGCTGGCGCGTGATCCCGTGGTCGGCCTCATTCACGCTGCCGAAGCCGGCGCCGATGGCACGGCAAAGCTCGATTCAGCCGCCCGCCGGCGCTTCGGCGAAGGCGGTCTGCCCATCATCCGTCTGCTGACGGGCGAAGATTTGGATTTGGCTTTTGGCCGAACAAATGTGATACATGCTGCGCTGCTTGCCGGCCCGGCGAGCACCAATCTGCTGGCACGGATTCGCGATCTCGACCGGTTTCGTGGTAACCGGGCCCCGAATGGCGCCGGCGGCCGGCAAATCGACGCCCTTGAAGACACCAGTACCCTGCGTGCAGGACGATAGGAACGTATGAGCGAAACGACTGACGACAAGACGATCAGCGCCACCAAGCGCACGCTCGGCCTGAAGCGTGGCGTCGAACGGGATACCGTCCGACAGAGCTTCTCGCACGGCCGCACCAATACGGTGCAGGTCGAGCGCAAGAAGCGCCGGGTCGTCATGCCGGGCGAACAGAAGGCGGAAGCCGCTCCGGCCCCGCCGGCCGCTCCGACGCGGCCGCAGAAGGCGCCGCAGCGTCGCGGCGCCGCCTCGCGGCCGTCTCCGGCGCCCGAGCGCGAACGGACCGACGACCGCGGCGGGCTGGTGCTGCGCCAGCTTTCCTCCGAGGAGATCGACGCCCGCGCCCGTGCCTTGGCCGATGCCAAGGCGCACGAGGCCGAGGAACGTCAGGCGGCCATCGATGCTGCCACCCGCCGCCAGGCGGAAGCCGAGCGCGTAGCCAAGGAAGAGGCCGAGGCTGCCCGTCGCCAGGCCGAAGAGGACGCCCGCCACCAGGCGGAAGAAGCCGTCCGCGCCCGCGCCGAGGAGACCGCCCGCCGCCGCTTCGGCGAGGAAGAGCAGAAAAGTGCCGTGGCCGCCAAGGCGCCCGAGACGGCGACGGCCCGTCCGGCCCCGGCCAAGGGCCAGCGTGAAGCCGCTGCGACCGAGGAAGGCGACCGTCCGTCGGCGCTGCGCGGCCGCCTCAAGACCCCGCGTGCCCCCGAGCCCAAGCCCGCCAAGCGGCTTGGCGATGATCGCCGCCGCGGCAAGCTGACGGTCTCCAACGCGCTCGACGATACCGAGCGCGCCCGCTCGCTTGCCTCCATCCGCCGCCGCCGCGAGCGCGAACGCGCCCGCACCCATGAGTCCGGCCCGCGCGAGAAGATTTCGCGCGAGGTGACGATTCCGGAGACCATCAGCATCCAGGAGCTCGCCAACCGCATGGCCGAGCGCGCCGTGGATGTCATCAAGCTGCTCATGAAGCAGGGCCAGCTGGTCAAGGTCACCGACGTCATCGACGCCGACACCGCCCAGCTCATTGCCGAGGACATGGGTCACACCGTGCGACGCGTCGCCGAAGCAGACGTCATCGAGGGCCTGTTCGCCGCCCCGGCCGAGGAGTCGGAGCTCGAACCGCGCTGGCCGGTGGTCACCATCATGGGCCACGTCGACCACGGCAAGACCTCGCTGCTCGACGCCATCCGCCACGCCAATGTGGTGGCCGGCGAGGCGGGCGGCATCACCCAGCACATCGGCGCCTACCAGATCGACCACAACAACCAGAAGATCACCTTCATCGACACGCCCGGCCACGCCGCCTTCACCGCCATGCGGTCGCGCGGCGCTTCGGTCACCGATATCGTGGTTCTGGTGGTGGCCGCCGATGACGGCGTCATGCCGCAGACCATCGAGGCCATCAATCACGCCAAGGCGGCCAAGGTTCCGATCATTGTTGCCATCAACAAGATCGACAAGCCGGGCTCCGATCCGCAGCGCGTGCGCACCGAGCTGCTCCAGCATGAGGTCTTTGTAGAATTGATGGGCGGCGACGTCCTCGATGTCGAGGTCTCCGCCGTCAAGGGCACCAATCTCGAAAAGCTGATCGAGACCATCCTGCTCCAGGCCGAAGTGCTCGAGCTGAAGGCGAGCCCCAACCGCGCCGGCGAGGGCACCGTCATCGAGGCCAAGCTCGACAAGGGCCGCGGTCCGGTGGCGACCATCCTGGTTCAGTCCGGCACGCTTCATATCGGCGACATCGTGGTTGCCGGCGCCGCCTGGGGCCGCGTGCGCGCGCTGGTCAACGAACGTGGGGCGCAGCTCAAGGAAGCCGGTCCGTCGACTCCGGTCGAGGTTCTCGGCTTCCAGGACGCGCCCGAGGCCGGCGACCGCCTGGCGGTGGTCGAATTGGAAGCCCGCGCCCGCGAGGTCGCCGACTATCGGCTGCGTCAGAAGCGCGAGAAGGCGCTCGCCCGCTCGACTGCGGCGCGCGGCTCGCTCGAGCAGATGATGAGCCAGCTCCAGACCGCCGGGCAGAAGATCTTCCCGTTGGTCATCAAGGGCGACGTGCAGGGCTCGGTCGAGGCCATCGCCCAGGCCCTGGAGGCGCTCGGTACCGACGAGGTCGCCGTGCGCATCCTGCACTCCGGCGTCGGCGGCATCACCGAATCCGACGTGACTCTGGCCACGTCTTCGGAGGCCGCGATCATCGGCTTCAACGTGCGCGCCAACAAGCAGGCGCGCGAGGTGGCCGAGCGCGACGGCACCGAGATCCGCTACTACAACATCATCTACAATCTGGTGGATGACGTGAAGGCGGCGATGTCCGGTCTGCTCTCGCCGGAGCGGCGCGAGACCATGCTCGGCAATGCCGAGATCCTGGAGATCTTCGACATCTCCAAGGTCGGCAAGATCGCCGGCTGCCGGGTCACCGACGGCACGGTGGAACGCGGTGCCGGCGTCCGCCTGATCCGCGACAACGTCGTCATCCACGAGGGCAAGCTGGCCACTCTCAAGCGCTTCAAGGACGAGGTGCGCGAGGTGCCGGCCGGCCAGGAGTGCGGCATGGCCTTCGAGAAATACGAGGACATGCGCGTCGGCGACGTCATCGAGTGCTATCGCGTCGAGGAGATCGCGCGCACGCTCTAGCGAGCTGCGCGCGCCGTTCCTCGCCGCCGCCGGGTGAGAGGATGGAGCGCGCGCCTTGTCGCGACCGTTGGATGTTCCGATGCAGCCCATCCAGCTGACCTACACGCCCGATCGGGGGGATTTTGCCGCGCTCTATGCGCTCGGGCGCACGCCGGCGGCCGTGCGCATGGTCTTCTTCGCCTGCGTCATTGCCATGTCGAGCGCGCTCGGCTGGCTGAACGACCACAGCGCCCTGTTTGCCGCGCTCAGCGACTGGTCGCCGCCCTGGGGTCAGATCGCCACGCTCTTCGTCATGGTCGTCGTCCTCTACACCATGCTGATGGGGCTCCGCCGCCTGTCGCGTGAGATTCGCGCCGCCCGCGCCGCCGCCAAAGCGACGCCGGTCACCGTCTCCGCCGATGGCGATTTGATCGCCTTCGCCGAGGCCGGCAGCATGGCTGCCCATCCCTGGAGCAGCGTGCGCGCCGCCTGGCTCGGCCGTGACCATGTGTTCCTCACCCTGCCCGGCGGTCGCCATGTCGCCCTGCCGCGCCGCGCCTTCGCCGACGATGCGGCCATGCAGGCCTTTGCCCGTGCCGCCGAAGGACGCGTCCATGCCGAGGGCGGGCGCGAGGATATGGGGTTGGCGCCCGCCGCCACGCCGGAGGGCGTCCGATGAGCCGCAACCGCTCGTCTCACGGCGCCGGCCGCACGGACTTCCACGTCTGGCACGATGTCCGCTCGGTGCAGGCAGCCCGCCGCCGCGTGCTGCTCGGCCTTCCCGGCGAGTGCCGCGTGGCCGGTGCGCGCCCGGAGGCGTCGCCATGATGCACGTGCCGGACGTCAACGAGCACGAGGCGGACAAGGCGCCGGCCACGCCGCCGGCGAAGCCGGCCGCTGAGGTGGACCGCCCGTCGGCTGACGCCGCCGCCCTGCCGCTGCATCTGTCGTTCACACCCGACAGGGCGGATTTCGAGGCGCTTTACGCAACCGCGCGCACGCCGGTCTGGCAACCGGCCGCCTCCTTCGTGGGGTTCTTCGCGATTGGCGTACTGGTCGGCTGGGCGGGAGACAACATCCCCTTGATCCGGACGATCCTCACCTGGTCGAAATATTCCCTGATCGCCCTCCTCCTCGTCTTCATCGTCGCCGGTCACGCGGCGGTGCTCGCTCTCCGCCGACTCTTCCGCCGTCTCCGCGCGGCCCGCGCGGCGGCCGCGGCCGGCCCGGTCGAATTCGCCGCCTATGACGACTTCGTCAGCATCGCCGACGGCGGTCGCACCGACATCCATCCGTGGCGCGAGGTGCTGTCCGCCACGCTCGGCCGCGGCCATGTCTTTCTTGTCGTGACCGGCCGGCGGCGGCTGGTGTTGCCCCGCCGTGCCTTCGCCGATGGCGCCGCGATGAACGCCTTCGCCTTTGCCGCCGAGGAGCACGTGCGCCTCGAGCGCGCGCACGAAGAGGCCGCACCCGCCGCCACGCCGGAGGGCGTCCGATGAGCCGCAACCGCTCGTCTCACGGCGCCGGCCGCGCCCCGACCCAGCGCCAGCTGCGCGTCGGCGAGCTGATCCGCCACGCGATTGCCGAGATCCTCCAGCGCGGCGAGGTCCACGACCCGGATCTCGACGGGCTGGTGGTCACCGTGCCCGAAGTGCGCATGACGCCGGACCTGCGCCTCGCCACCGTCTTCGTCATGCCGCTCGGCGGCCGGGACGCCGACAAGGCGTTGGCCGCCCTTGCGCGTCACCACAAATACCTGCGCGGCGAGGTTGGCCATCGCGTCGACCTGCGCTATGCGCCCGACCTCCGCTTCCGCCTCGACGAATCCTTCGAAGAGGGCGAGCGCATCGATTCACTGCTGCGCTCCCCTGAGGTGAAGCGCGATCTGGAAGGGGAATAGCATTGGGGCGCAAACACAAGGGCCGCGAAGTCTCCGGCTGGCTCTGTCTCGACAAGGCCGTCGGCCTCACCTCGACCGGCGCCGTCGGCTCGATCAAGCGCCTGTTCGGCGCCGCCAAGGTCGGCCATGCCGGCACCCTCGACCCGCTCGCCTCCGGCGTCCTGCCGATCGCGCTCGGCGATGCCACCCGCACCGTCCCCTTCGTCCAGGATGGCCGCAAGGTCTATCGCTTCACCGTGCGCTGGGGCGTCGAAACCGACACCGACGATGCCGACGGCACGGTGACCGGGAGCAGCGATCTGCGCCCCGAAGCGGTGGCGGTCCGCGAACTGTTGCCCGGTTTCACCGGCGAGATCATGCAGCGCCCGCCGGCTTATTCCGCCATCAAGGTCGCCGGCCAGCGTGCCTATGACCTGGCTCGCGAGGGCGAGGCGGTCGTGCTGGAGGAGCGGCCGGTGGTGATCCACCGCCTGGCGCTGGTCGAAACGCCGGATCGCGACCATGCGGTCTTCGAGACCGAGTGCGGCAAGGGCACCTATGTCCGCTCGCTCGCCCGCGATCTCGGCCGCATGCTCGGCTGCCTCGGCCATGTTGTGGCGCTCCGCCGCTTGGTCGTCGGCCCCTTCGACGCCGACCATGCCGTCACGCTGGACGAGCTGATCGCCGCCCGCGAAGCCGGCGATGCCGCCGGGCTCGACCGGTTCCTCATGCCGGTCGCCGTGGCACTTTCCGATCTGCCCGAAATCGCGTTGGGGCCGAACGATGCCGCCCGCATCGGCCGCGGCCAGGCGGTTCTCCTGCGCGGCGCCAGGGCGCCGCTGGCGGCACCGGCGGCCTATGCCAGCCATGCCGGCCGCGCCATCGCCCTTGGTGAAATTTCCGAGGGCCAGTTCCACCCGACCCGCGTCTTCCGCCCGGGCTGAGGCGCAAACTGCTGATAAATCAAAGCTCTGTGACTTTCGCCTTTTCGCTGGCAATCCGCTGCCCTTTCGGCCATAGTCCGCCCGCTTCGCTGGCGGGGTGGCCCTGCCGGCAGGCTATTCCGATTCCCGACCGCGCTGGACGACATCCCGGCCCTGGCCGCAGGCAATCGGCTTGATCCAAACCCGAACCGAAAAAGGAACCCGATGTCGATTACGCCTGAGCGCAAGCAAGAGCTCATCAAGGAATACGCCACGGTCGCCAACGATACCGGCTCGCCGGAGGTCCAGGTCGCGATCCTTTCCGAGCGGATCGCCAATCTCACCGAGCATTTCAAGGGTCACGGCAAGGACAATCACTCCCGCCGCGGCCTGCTCAAGATGGTGAGCACCCGTCGCAGTCTTCTCGATTACCTGCGGAAGACCGACGAGAAACGTTATCAGACGCTCATCGAACGCCTCGGCCTGAGGCGCTGACGCGAAAAAGGCGGCGGCGGGGCGCTTTGGCCTCGCAGCGCTTGTCTATTCGCCGATGAAACAGGCCGGCTGAACGCGCGGCGGCATGGGGTCGCCGCGGACCGAACCGGACAGGCAAACTGAGCCATGGCAGGATCGCCAGCCGCTTTCTCTTGCGCCTCCTGAGAAAGCGTCTGGCCGTCTTGCTCATGGCTCGCCGCGCATGTCCGACGTACGAAAGGAAAAGCTATGTTCGACATGCATCGTGTCGAGACCGAGTGGGCTGGACGCAAACTCGTTCTTGAGACCGGCAAAATCGCCCGTCAGGCCGATGGCGCGGTATTGGCCACATATGGCGACACCGCCGTGCTCGCCACGGTCGTCGCTGCCAGGGAAGAGCGGCCCGGCATCGATTTCTTCCCGCTCACCGTCAACTATCAGGAAAAGACGTTCGCCGCCGGCAAGATTCCCGGCGGCTTCTTCAAGCGCGAAGGCCGTCCCTCCGAGAAGGAGACGCTGACCTCGCGCCTGATCGATCGTCCCATTCGCCCGCTCTTCGCGCCGGGCTTCCGCTGCGAGACCCAGGTCGTCGCCACCGTTCTGTCGCACGATCTCGAGAACGACCCCGATATCGTCGCCATGGTCGCTGCCTCTGCGGCGCTCACCCTTTCCGGCGCGCCCTTCATGGGCCCGATCGGTGGCGCCCGCGTCGGCCTCATCAACGGCGCCTTCGTCCTCAACCCGCAGATCGACGAGATGATCGAATCCAAGCTCGATCTGGTCGTCGCCGGCACCCATGACGCTGTGCTCATGGTCGAATCGGAGGCCAGCGAGCTTTCCGAGGACGACATGCTCGGCGCCGTCATGTTCGGCCACAAGGGCTTCCAGCCGGTCATCGACCTGATCATCCAGCTCGCCGAGCGTGCCGCCAAGGAGCCGCGTGCGATCAACCTGCCGGACAATTCCGCGCTTTACGGGAAGGTCAAGGCGGCCGCGGAGGCCGGCCTGCGTGATGCCTATGCGCTCACGGCCAAGACCGAACGCCACGACGCCATCGAGGCGGTCAAGGCCAGGGTCGCGGCCGAGCTGACGCCGGAAGGTGCCGAGGACGCGCCGTCGTCGACGCTGCTCGCCGACATGTTCAAGAAGCTCGAGAAGGCGATCGTCCGCAACGACATTCTCGACAAGGGCACGCGCATCGACGGCCGCGATCTGAAGACCGTGCGCCCGATCGTCGCCGAGGTCGGCCTGCTGCCGCGCACCCATGGTTCGGCGCTGTTCACTCGCGGCGAGACCCAGGCGCTGGCCGTGGCCACGCTCGGCACCGGCGACGACGAGCAGTTCGTCGATGCCCTGCAGGGAACGTACAAAGAGACGTTCATGCTGCACTACAACTTCCCGCCCTATTCGGTCGGCGAGACCGGCCGCATGGGCTCGCCCGGCCGCCGCGAGATCGGCCACGGCAAGCTCGCCTGGCGCGCGATCCGGCCGATCCTGCCCGCCCATCACGAGTTCCCCTACACCATCCGCGTCGTTTCCGAGATCACCGAATCGAACGGCTCCTCGTCGATGGCCACCGTCTGCGGCACCTCGCTGTCGCTGATGGATGCCGGCGTGCCGCTCAAGCGGCCGGTGGCCGGCATCGCCATGGGCCTGATCAAAGAGGACGAGCGCTTCGCCGTTCTGTCCGACATCCTCGGCGACGAGGATCATCTCGGCGATATGGACTTCAAGGTCGCTGGCACGTCGGAAGGCGTCACCTCGCTGCAGATGGACATCAAGATCCAGGGCATCACCGAGGAGATCATGAAGGTCGCTTTGGCGCAGGCCAAGGACGGCCGCCTGCACATCCTGGGTGAAATGGCCAAGGCGCTGCCGCAAGCCCGCGCCGAGCTTGGCGAATACGCGCCGCGCATCGAGGTCATCCAGATCCCGACCGACAAGATCCGCGAAGTCATCGGCACCGGCGGCAAGGTCATCCGCGAAATCGTCGAGAAGACCGGCGCCAAGATCAATGTCGAAGACGACGGCACGGTCAAGGTGTCGTCGGCCGACGGCAAAGCGATCACCGCCGCGCTCAACTGGATCAAGTCGATCGTCTCCGAGCCCGAGGTCGGCGTCATCTACCAGGGCACGGTGGTCAAGACCGTCGATTTCGGCGCCTTCGTCAATTTCTTCGGTGCCAAGGACGGCCTCGTCCACATCTCCCAACTCGCCCCCAACCGCGTCGCCAAGACCACCGACGTGATCAAGGAAGGCGACAAGGTCTGGGTCAAGCTCATGGGCTTCGACGAGCGCGGCAAGGTCCGCCTGTCGATGAAGGTCGTCGACCAGGAGACCGGCCAGGAGATCAAGCAGGAAGAGGGCGAGAAGGCCGAAGCCGCCTCGTAAGGCGTTTCACCTGCAGGATCGCAATGCCAAGCGGCCGGCGCCTTCCAGCGCCGGCCGTTTTGCTTGCGCGGCGGGCCGGTCGTCAGTCCGCTGGAATGTCTGGAAACGTGGCGCGGGCGCAGCTCGCCGCGATCTCGCCTGCTCCCTGGAAATAGACGGTGATGGCGAAGCCTTCGGTCAGCGGTGCAGCCACGAACTCGGAAATGAACAATCTGATCTTGCCGTCGTCCGCATTCAGCACGACCCGCAGATTGTCCACCCCCGCCAGAACGATCCGCCCGGGCAGGGGGCCGCGGTATTCGGCAAGGCCCTCGAAGTTCCGGTGGATGTCTTCGATGTCGAAGCTCAGCGTCATGGCGTCGGCATCCACCGCCATTCGCGTCACGGCGCAGTCGTGAAGGTTCCCGAGATTGCGCAGGTACTCGGCGAAGTCCGGCATCGTGCGCCTCCGCAAGCCTCCGGGTTCGGGCCCGGAGTTGTCCTTGCCGGCTAACCGGCCGCCGCCAGCGGCGATCGCGGCTCTGCGACCATCACGCGGTCGCGGCCGCCGGCCTTGGCGGCGTAGAGCGCGGCGTCGGCTTCGCGCGTCAGATCCTCCTGCCGGTGGATGGCGCCGCCGGCCGCCATCGTCGCCACGCCGATGCTGACCGTGACGATGCCGTTCCTGTTGCCGGTGTGCTGCATGCCGAGATCGTGAACCCTCTTGCGCAGCCTCTCGGCGAGCAGAAGGGCGCCCTGTTCCGGCGTGTCAGGGAGGATCGCGGCGAATTCATCGCCGCCATAGCGCGCCGCAATGTCGCCCGGCCGCTGCAGGGTGCGCTTCAGCAGGTTGCCGATCGTGCGCAGGCAATTGTCGCCGTCAGTATGTCCGCACGTGTCGTTGTAGGCCTTGAAGTGGTCGACATCGACGATCATCAGGCTGAGTGGCGTGCCGCCCCGCCGGCTCTGCGCGAAGGCACGGTCGAGCGCCTCGTCGTAGACGCGCCGGTTTGTCAGTCCGGTAAGGCCGTCTTCGCTGGCAAGATTGGCCAGGCGCCGGTTGAGGTCGGTCAGAATGGCCTCTGCATGCTTCGTCTGGGTGACATCGGTCATCACCGTCAGAGAGCCGCCATTGGCTGTCGGGCGCACGCGTGCGCACAGCCAGCGTCCGTCCGTCATACGAATGTCGGTTTCGCCCGGCTGCCGGAACGTTTCGACCGTGTGTTGGATCCACGCGTCGATCTCGTTGCGTGGAACGCCCGTCTGGTCGCCGCGCTCGACGGACGCGCGCAGGATATCCGCGAGGCGCGCGCCGGGAACGCGCAACTCGGCCGACGCCGGAAACATCCTGCGATACTGGTCGTTGCACAGAACGATGCGTGCCTCCTTGTCGAACATCACAAGACCGTCCGCCATATGTTCCATGGCGTCCGAGAGTTGCCGACGACTTTCCGCGATCTCGTCCTGCAACCGCTTGCGTTCGGTGAAGTCGCGGTTGTGCGTCAGCAGGCCGATGACGGCGCCGGTGGAATCGCGCAATGGCGATTTCAGGGTCGACAGCCAGACGTGCGAACCGTCGTCGCGGATGAGCGTCTGTTCGATTGCCTCGGATTCGCCCCGCGCCAGCACCCGTTCCTCGTCGGCACGAAATTGACGGGCTACTTCTTCCGGGTGGAAGTCGAAATCAGTCTTCCCGATCAATGCCGCCACGTCCGGCGCTTTCAGCTGGTCGGCCGTTGCCGGATTGGCGGCCAGGAAACGCCCGTCCAGATCCTTGGCATTGAGCGGTTCGGGCAGCGCATCGATGATACTGCGGTAGAAGCGATTGGCACGCGCGGTCTCGCGGCGGCGATCGGCATCCGCCAATGCCAGGCCGGCGACCATGGTTGCCATGAATGTCATGACGGCGATGACGGGCCCGCCCTCGACCAGCGTCGGCAGCCTGATTGCGGCCGGCAGCACAAGGAAGCCAATCGGGACGGCGAGCGACGTTGCGACCGCAAAGCCGAGGACGTCCCGCATCGTCGCCGCCCGTCCGCGCCGAACAAGGTATCCGCCGATGCCGACAGCGGCACACGCCACGATCGAAACAACGCCGCCAGCGGTGCCGGCACCGCCGAGATCGATCCGATAGGCCGCCGCGGTCAATCCGGCGGCAATGCCGATCAGCGGACTGCCAAAGAACGCGGCGAGCGCAATCAGCGCGCCGCGCAGGTTGACGAAGACGCCCGGCCGGATTTCGAGCGGTACCTGCATGAGCAGGATGACGCCGGCGGCAGAGAGGCCGATACCGAACGCTTCGCGATACCATCGCGCCTTGCCGTCGATCCTGTCGAGCCCGTGAGTCCAGACGGAGACTAGGATGGCGAGAATTGCGAGGTTCTGAAGAAGCTGTTGCCAGGAAGCGTTCACTGTGCCGTTCTCTCTGAGAAATCCAAGGCAATGCCTGCTTCGACCGCGCTGTCTGCGATTGTCCGCCATAGTTATTTTTTCGGCGTTTTCGGGACGCGGATTTTCGCTTTCTTGGTAAGCAAGTGGCTAATAGGCACCGCGGCTTGCGCTGGCGCACCCGTCTTGGCGCTGCAGCAATGTCGGAGACGGTGCCGGATTCGGCCGAGCCCCAATTCCGCATCCGCGGGGCGCCCGGTCTGGTGTGATCTCGTGAGAAATATCAGGGACTTGGTCACCCGCGCCACGAGCTGGGGCGGGGGTTGCGCCGGTGGTGCTCGCGCAGCATAGTCTTGCTGCGGCGCAGCAAGACGCGCCGGCCGGGCGGCAGGGGAAGAAAAGGATCTGGGGCTTGTCCTATTACCAGCTCTATGAACTGAACCATGCCGCCATGGGGCCGTTCCGGGCGATTGCCGATGCGACCCGGCTGTATTTCAAGAATCCGCTGAATCCGTTCGCAAACACGCCCTTCGGGCGCAACGTTGCGGCGGCGGCGGAGCTGTTCGAGCGTTCCACGCGCCGCTATGGCAAGCCGGAATTCGGCATCGCCCATACACGTGTGGCCGGCGTCAATGTACCGGTCAGCGAGGAGGTCGTCTGGGAGCGGCCCTTCTGCCGGCTCCTCCATTTCGACAAGCCGCTGCCGCCCGGCACGCCCGCGCAGCCGAAGCTGGTCATCGTCGCGCCGATGTCCGGCCACTACGCCACGCTCTTGCGCGGCACCGTGGCCGCCATGCTTCCCGGGCACGACGTCTTCATCACCGACTGGGTGGACGCGCGCATGGTGCCGGTGGCCGACGGGTCCTTCGATCTCGACGACTACATCGACTATCTGATCGCCATCCATCACCATCTCGGTGCGAGCGTGCATGTCATGGCCGTGTGCCAGCCGTCGGTACCGGTGCTGGCCGCGGTCGCGCTCATGGAGGCGGCCGGCGATCCCCACCTGCCGGCATCCATCACCCTGATGGGCGGGCCGATCGACACCCGCGTCAATCCGACCGCCGTCAACACGCTCGCCAACAATCACGATCTCGACTGGTTCCGGCACAACGTCATCATGAAGGTGCCGTTCCCGCATCCGGGCTTCCTGCGCGACGTCTATCCCGGCTTCCTGCAGATCTCCGGCTTCCTGTCGATGAACTTCGACCGCCACCTCGACGCCCATCGTGATTTCTACCATCACCTGATCAGGGGGGACGGCGACTCGGCGGAGAAGCACCGTGCCTTCTATGACGAGTATCTGGCGGTGATGGACCTCTCCGCCGAGTTCTATCTGCAGACCGTCGAGACGGTGTTCCTGCGCCACGCCTTGCCGCTCGGCGAAATGAGGCATCGCAACCACAGGATAGAGCCGGCGGCCATCACCCATGTCGCCATGCTCACGATAGAGGGCGAGCACGACGACATCTCCGGCGTCGGCCAGACCAGGGCCGCCCACGATCTCACGGTCAATCTGCCCGCCGCCAAGCGCGCGCATCACCTGCAGAAGGGCGTCGGCCATTACGGCGTGTTCAACGGCTCGCGCTTCCGCGCCGAGATCGCTCCGCTCATTGCCGAATTTATCGGCACCCACGACGGCGCCGGCCGTCCGAAACCGGCCGATGGCCGCGCCGGCAAATCCGGGCGCTCCGCCGAACTCGCTGCAACAAGGCGATTCGCCACCAATCGGGGACTCGGAAAGGTTGCATCCGGCGCGCGGAAAGCGCGGAAATCCAAGGTTAATAAATCGTAAACGTCTTGAAGCGCCGGAATCAGGAGTTGAAGCCCCCGATCCGCCGGTCGCGCGCGCCGCGTATCGCCGCCTGTCGACAAACGGCTGTTTCGCGCCGGCGCAGCGGCCTCAAATCCGTTCCCTGCATAAGAATCGGGCGCTGAAACGCGCGGGGACACCCCGTCAGAAGTACGGAGATTCCATGGGGGCGGCAGGGCGGAAGCCTGTGGCGGCGGCCGCGCCTGATGACCCCGTCCGTCGTCCAGCGCCGTCTCTTGTCGCGCCGCAGCATGGCGGCGCGCCCGGCCGCTCGTCGCTCCGCCGGCCGCGCCACGGCGTACAACCCAGCGATGCGGGCCGGGGAGGCCGTGCGGTCCGCAGACGGGCCGCCGTGCAACGACGGCGCGAAAATCGGACGGCCCCTGTCCGATTTTTCTTGAATCGCACAAAGACCCTTCCCACCTTTCCAATCGTTACGTAAGATAGACGTACGACTGACGTACGATATAGAGGACGGGACATGGTCAATCAGAATGCCCTGCGTCCGGCATGGACGCCCCTGACGATCCTGCTGATGGTCATCGGCTTCATGACCTTCTGGCCGCTCGGCCTGGCGATGCTCGCCTACATCATCTGGGGCGACCGTATTCCCGAGGTCCGGCGGCACTTCGGAGAGATGAAGCGCGAGTTCCACGGCGGATGCGGCCGGCGAAGCGGCACCAGCGGCTATCAGAGCGGCAACGCCGCGTTCGACGCCTACCGCGAGCGCGAGCTGCATCGCCTCGACGAAGAGCGCCGCAAGCTCGATGAGGAGCGGCGCGAGTTCGAGGAATTCGTGCAGAACCTGCGCCGCGCCCGCGACCAGGAGGAGTTCGATCGCTTCACGCGCGAGCGCCCCCAGCGCCGGGCCGACCAGATCGATCTCTGAGCAATGCCAGGAAAAGTGTGAAGCACTTTTCCGCCCGGCATTGCGACCAGGAAAAGATCTGGGAGGTCCTCATGATCCCCTGCGGCGGGACCGGAAACGGCCCCGCCGTTTTCCTGTGTGGCATCTCCTGGCCCGCGACCCATCCCCTTCCGTCATCCTCCGGCGCGGCGCTCCTCTCCCCGTCATCCCCGGCGAGGCGAAGCCGAGACCGGGGGATCGCTCTCCGCAGACTTCAGACGCCGCCGTCCTGCTCCGTCGTCGCCGGGATGCGGTCTGGATGGGCATGTGCGACGGGATTGCGAAGGCGGCGTCGCCTCAGCAGAAAGTGGCGCTGCGCGCAGGAGATGATCCCGGTCAAGCCGGGGGAT
Source organism: uncultured Alphaproteobacteria bacterium (assembly GCA_963743015.1). Classification (GTDB taxonomy): domain Bacteria; phylum Pseudomonadota; class Alphaproteobacteria; order Rhizobiales; family Kaistiaceae; genus CAVSRC01. The sequence goes on along the minus strand of CAVUOD010000018.1, from coordinate 85,017 downwards.
GACGGGGTGGTGAGGCTGCGGAAGCCGGCCGACGCCTTACGTTCCCTGCGCGAGCAGCGGATAGAGGTCGTCCCAGTTCGGGTTCGACTCCTCGATCAGCGCCACCTTCCACGCGCGGTTCCAGTGCTTCAGGCGCTTCTCGCGGTGGATCGCCTCGATCGCCGTTTCGAACGCTCGACATGGACGAGGTACTTGAGCCCGTATTTCTTGGTGAAGCCTTGGACGATGCCTTCGCGGTGCTCCCAGGCGCGACGCGCCATGTCGTTGGTGACGCCGACATAGAGCGTGCCGTGGTCACGGTTGGTCATGATGTAGACGTAGAACATCTCCCGCCACGATCCTCCTGCGGACACTCTACCGCCTCATCTGCCGTGGACACGCCCCCGCTCCGTCATCCCCCGGCGAGGCGAAGCCGAGACCGGGGGATCGCTCTCCGCAGACTTCAGACGCCGCCTTTGCCGCCGGCCGATCCCCCGGTCAAGCCGGGGGATGACGGGGTGTGGTTGAAGGGCGTGCCCTACGCGCCCTTGTCATTCCGGCGAAGGCCGGAATCCAGAAGCGCCTCGTATCAGTGGTAGTGTCGCCCCTCTGACAACCGGGAGTGCGTCGTGAACCAGAAGCTCGCCACAGCCCCGATTGCGGCAAGTGCAGCGCTTGCGACCGGCGTCCGCTCCGCGAACAAAAAGTGAATCACATCGGTAACCCGTCTGTGGCATGATTCAGCCACAGCCTTGATTCGCTTGGAAATCCCTGCGCCTCCATGCCGATTCCGGTCCGCACCATCGCCGCCAGCCGCTTCGAGATCGCCACCGAGAGCGGCTATGTGCCCGTCGACATCCGCCGCCACCCGCGGGCGCGGAGCTATACGCTGCGCGTCGCCGGCCCCGGCAAGCCGCCCATCCTCACCATGCCGGCGCGCGGGTCTCTGGCCGAGGCGCACCGCTTCCTCGAGCGCCATGCCGGCTGGCTGAGGCGCCAGATCGACACGCCTGCCGCCGGCGATCCCGATCGCCGATGGCTGGCCGGTGCCCTTGCGCGGCGTGCTCCACACCGTCCACCACGCGCCCGGCCGCCGCGGCACGGTGACGGTGGGCGAGGACGACAACGGCCCGGCGCTCTACGTTTCCGGCGAAGCGGCCCATCTCCGCCGCCGCGTTCTCGATTTCCTCAAGCGCGAGGCGCGCCGCGACATCGAGGCGGCGGTTGCCCGCCATGCCGAGCGGCTCGGCGTCAGGCCCAAGGCGATCCGCACGCGCGACCAGATCACCCGCTGGGGCTCGTGCACGGCGGAAGGCCATCTGTCCTTCTCCTGGCGCCTCATCATGGCGCCGCCGCTGGTGCTCGATTATCTCGCCGCCCACGAGGTGGCGCATTTGGCCGAGATGAACCACTCGCGCCGCTTCTGGACCCTGTGCAAGTCGCTGGCGCCGGAGACCGACACCGCCCGCGCCTGGCTGTCGAGCCAGGGTCCGGCGCTGCATGCCATCGGCGCCGACGAGACCGCGACGCTCAAGGCGGCGTGACGGGGCGTTCGGCGCAGTCCACCTCAGGCAATCGGTGTTCAGTCCGCGTCGGGCTTTCCTCCACTCCCCCTCCCCCCTTGTGGGGGAGGGCCGTTTCTCTTGGCGAGTGAAGCGAGCTTAGAGAAACGGGGAGAGGGGTGAACCGACGAGGGAGGGCAGCGGGCCGGGCTGCGTCCGCGAAAACTCGGCCTTGTGCCCGCGCCGGCGCAGCCGGCTCCATAACCGCACTGCCTTCCCGCACGGGTTCACCCCTCTCCCGGATTTCCAAGGCCGGTTTGCTGACGCAAACCGGGGAAATCCGACCTCCCCCGCAAGGGGGGAGGTGGCGAACTCTAAGACGCTCCTGAACGGAATATCTGTCAGCCCGGGCGCGGTCCCATGCGGTTATAGGCGTCGAGCGCGGCGACCTTGTAGCCTTCGGCGAGCGTCGGATAGTTGAAGGCGTTTTCGACGAAATAGTCGATGCCGCCGCCGAGATTGAGCACCGCCTGGCCGATATGGATGAGCTCCGTGGCGCCCTCGCCGACGATATGGGCGCCGAGCAGCCTGCGGTCGTCGAGCGCGAACAGGAGCTTCATCATGCCGTTCTCCAGCCCCATGATGTGCCCGCGCGAGACCTCGCGCAGCCGCGCAATGCCGACCTCATAGGCAATGCCCTTTTCGCGCACCTGCGCCTCGGTCAGCCCCACCGTGGAAATCTCCGGCACCGCATAGATGCCGTAAGGAAAATGTTCCGGCGCCACCGGCGTCGGCGCGTCGAAGGCGTGGCAGGCGGCGATCCGCCCCTGCTCCATCGAGGTCGAGGCAAGGCTCGGAAAGCCGATCACGTCGCCGGCGGCGTAGATGTGCGGCACGCTGGTCTGGAAGGTCACCGGGTCGACCGTCAGCCGCCCGCGCTTGTCGGCCTCGAGCCCGCAATTCTCCAGCCCCAGATCCTTGGTCGCGCCCTGGCGGCCGGCGGCATAGAGCAGCATCTCGCTGCGCACCTTGCGCCCGTCGGAGAGGAAGCTCACCGCATAGCCCTCTTGGTCCAGCTCGACGCGCTCGACATGGGCGCCGAGGCGGAACTGGATGCCGCGCTCGCGCAAATCGTGCACGAACTCCTCGATGATCTCGCGATCGATGAATTCAAGGAAATCAGAGCGCGGCTCGATCACCGTCACCGGCACGTCGAGCGCCGAGAAGATGGTGGCGTATTCGATGCCGATCACCCCGGCGCCGACCACCGTCAGGCTCTTCGGCACACGCGGATCGCGGGCGATGGCGTCGCTGTCGAAGACGTTGCGGTCGTTGAACGGGATTCCCGGCGGGTGGAAGGGCGCGGTGCCCACCGCGATCACGATCTTCTCGCCCTCGAAGCCGTGCTCCTCGAGATGGTTCCTCACCGCCAGGCAATGCGGATCGACGAAGTGCGCCACCCCGCCGAAGGTCTTCACGCCGTTGCGGGCGAACTGATGCTCCAGCACCTCGATCTCGTGGTCCAGCGTCATGCGCAGGCGCACGCCGAGATCCTTGCCCTCGATGTCCTTCTTCACCCGGTAGGCGAGGCCATAGAAGCCGCGCTCGCGCCAGCCGGAGAGATTGAGCACCGTCTCGCGCAGCGTTTTCGAGGGGATCGTGCCGGTATGCACCGACACGCCGCCGAGCCTGAGGCGGTTCTCGATGACCAGCACGCTCTTGTCGAGCTTGGCCGCCTGGATGGCGGCGCGCCGCCCGGCCGGGCCGCTGCCGATGACGATGAGGTCGTACCGGTCCATGTCCTTCCCCCATGCCGCCGCCCGGCCGGGAGCATACACAGTCCCGGGCGGCTCTGTCGCGAGCAGCGTGGGACAGCGGCCACCGGGACAAGGAAGACGGCGGCGCCGACACAGCCCGCCACTTTGTCTTGGGCGGAGGTCGGAATTGGCAGGGAGTCCTTCTCCTCCCCCTGAAAGGGGGAGGTCGGTTGACGGAGCCAACCGGGTGGGAGTCCTGTTCCTGATGGACCCCTCCCGGCCGACTGCGTCGGCCACCCTCCCCTTTCAGGGGAGGGGGATGGTGCCCCGACGGTCCGGCGAGCAGCCCGCCCTATCCGCCGAACAGCTTCTGCAGGAAACTGGTGATCGGCCCCTCGCGCCGCCGCTGGCCGATCGTGCCCGGCGGCACCGGCCCGCCCGATGGCTGGTCGATCCAGCCACCCTGCGGCATGTCGGGGCCGGCGGCGACCGCGCCCGGCGTCAACGCCATCGGCGCGCCCTGCGCCTGTGCAGCGGCCATGTCCGAGGGGTAGATCGGCCGCCCGGCATAGCGGGCATTGGCCGGATCGCCGAAGTGATAATTGCCCGGCAGGTCGGCCACCGCCTGACCGTTGAGCGCCGTGCTCATGAAGCGCTGCCAGGCTTCCGCCGGCAGGCTTCCGCCGGTGGCGTGCTTGGTCGGCGCGTTGTCGTCGTTGCCGAACCACACGCCGGCGGTCAGCGCGCCGGTGTAGCCGATGAACCAGGCGTCGCGAAAGTCCTGGCTCGTGCCGGTCTTGCCGGCAACCGGCCAGCCCTGAATCCGTGCGCGCGTGCCGGTACCGCTGATCACGGTCTCCGACAGCATGGAATTCATCATGCCGACATAGGTGGGATCGACCACCTGCCCCGGCCCGGAGCCGCTGCGCTCATAGAGCACCTTGCCCCCGGCCGTGGTGATCCGCTTGATCGCGTAGGGGATGATGCCGCGCCCGCCGTTGGAGAAGGGCACATAGGCCGCCGTCAGCTCCAGCGGCGTCACTTCCGACGTGCCCAGTGCGATCGACGGCGTCGCCATCAGCGGCGAGACGATGCCGAGCCGGCGGGCGGTGGCCGCCACCGCCTGGGGTGTCACCATCTGCGTCAGCTGCGCCGAGACCGAGTTCAGCGAATCGGCCAGCGCCGTTCTCAGCGTCACCGGTCCCTTGTAGCGGCGGGTGTAGTTCGCCGGCTTCCAGCCGTCGATCGACACCGGCTGGTCGACCACCACCGATTCGGGGATCATCCCGTCTTCCAGCGCCGTCAGATAGACGAACGGCTTGAACGCCGAGCCCGGCTGGCGGTGCGCGTCCACCGCCCGGTTGAACGGGCTGGTCTTGTAGTCGCGCCCGCCGACCATCGCCTTGACCGCGCCGGTGGGGGCGATGGCGACCAGCGCCGCCTCGCCGACGCCGTATTTCCTGCCGCCCTCGGCGAGCGTGTCGGAGACCGCCTTGGCCGCCGCGCTCTGCATGGCGAGGTCGATGGTGGTGTCGACGATGATGTCCTGGTCGATCTGCCCGCCGACATATTGCGGCAGCCGGTCCATGATCCAGTCGGCGACGTAGCGGCCGCTGCCGCTGGCCACGTCGTGCACCGCCTTGACCGGCACCGACATCGCCAGGCTCGCCTGCCGGCCGGTGATGTAGCCGGCGTTCTGCATGGCGGCGAGCACGGTCTGCATGCGCGCTTCCGATGCCGCCGGGTGGGTCGCCGGGGAGTAGTTGGCTGGCGCCTTCAGCATGCCGGCCAGCGTTGCGGCTTCGGCCAGCGTGATGTTGCGCGCCGATTTGCCGAAATAGCGGTGCGCCGCCGCGTCGACGCCATAGGCGCCGGCGCCGAGATAGACCCGGTTGAGATAGAGCGTCAGGATCTGGCTCTTCGACAGGTGCAGCTGCAGCCACACCGCCATGATCATTTCCTGGATCTTGCGCTCGAAGGTGCGCTCCGGCTTGAGGAACAGGTTCTTGGCCAGCTGCTGGGTCAGCGTCGAGCCGCCCTCGACGATGTGGCCGGCGCGCAGGTTGACGATGGCCGCGCGCACCAGGCCGATCGGATCGATACCGAAATTCCAGTAGAAGCGCCGGTCCTCGATGGAGATCACCGCCTCGGGCAGAAAAGGCGGCATCTGGGCGAGCGTCAGCGCCTCGCCGGCCGAATCGCCGTGATTGGAGATGAGCTGGCCGTCGGCGGCGAGAATGCGCACGTTGGCGGCGCGCGGCGGCACCGTCCAGTCGGCCATCGGCGGCAGCTTCGAGGCATAATAGGCGACCACCGAGCCGACCAGCCCGATGCCGACCACCCCGATCACCGCCGTCCAGTAGGCGAAGGTCCGGAAGGAGCGGCCGAGAAAGCCGATCAGCGGCCCGTCGGCGCCGTTCTTGCGCCGCCGTTTGCCCTTGCCCCGGGTCCCGCCCGGGGCTTTGCGGCCCTTCGTGGCTCTGGCTTTCTTCGCGGCTGCCACGGGGTCGGTGTCCTCGAACTCAGTCAACGCGAGCGATCCGATGCGGCTGGGACAAAAGCCCTGCAACGCCCCGGTTCCTGAAGAGCAAGCTAAATGCGGCGATTTAAGGGGCGGTTAATGCTGCGTTACGCCAAGTCATTGATTTGAAAGCGTTTGCCCGCAAAGGGGGCGGCCCGTATAGCAGCCGTCTAGCAACCGAACCGCCGCTTTGGCGTCGGCCCCGCTGGGTTGCGCCTTCGGCGAACCCACCCTCCGACGCTCACGCCAGCGCGTCTTGCCAGTTCCGGCCGCCATAGAATAGCCTCAGGATCGTGACGGTCGCCTCGTCCACGACGAACGCGATCGTCACCCGCCGCGCGAACCCGACGATGCGCAGGCCGGGACGCACATCCTCGCGCAAATGGCCGCGCTCGGAGGCAAGATCGAAAGAAAGGCATAGGCTTCCAGCCGCTCGACATACGACAGGGCGGTGTCCGCGCCAGCGGCCTCCGCAATCCAGTCGTAGAGCCGAAACAGATCGTCCTGCGCTTCCGGTGCGAAGACGACCGCGCGCGTCTTCACTTGCCCGTCTTGCGCCGGGCACCATGCCGAGCTTTGACCGCGGCAAAGGCATCAGCCGCGGGAATCCCGCGCGCCGGATCGGCTTTCATTGCGTCATAGGCGGGCGCCACGTCCTCACGCAGCCAGCGCTCGACGGCGGCATCGCGTTCCTGCAGCGCGCGGAGCCCCGCCCGCACCACCTCGCTTCCCGAGGCGTAGGCCCCCGACTCCACCTTGGCATCGATGAAGGCCGCGTGTTCGGCGGGCAGGCTGAAGGTACGTTTGGCGATACTGGACATCGGCAGTCTCCTTCCCCCAGTATGGCAAAGTCATACCGGAATTTCCAGTGACGACCGGCCGGAACCGCGCCTTTTCCCTTTTCAAAATCCCGCCCGGCCGCCCATAGTCCCGCCATGCCGCAAACCGATTCCGCTCTTGCCCCGCTCGGCCCCGGCGACCACGTCTTCCTGGTCGATGGCTCGTCCTTCGTCTATCGCGCCTTTTTCCAGTCGATCAACCAGGACGCCAAATACAACTATCGCTCGGACGGGCTGCCCACCGGGGCGCTGCGCCTGTTCTGCGCCAAGCTCTACCAGTTCGTGCGCGAGGGCGCGGTCGGCATCATGCCGACGCATCTGGCCATCGTCTTCGACAAGTCGGAGGAGACCTTCCGCAAGGAGATCTACCCAGACTACAAGGGCACCCGCCGCGAGATGCCCGACGACCTGAAGCCGCAGTTTCCCCTGATGCGCGAGGCGGTGAAGGCCTTCGGGCTGGAGCCGGTGGAGAAGGAAGGCTACGAGGCCGACGACATCATCGCCACCTATGCCAAAGAGGCGCGCGCTGCCGGCGCCGAGGTGCTGATCATCTCCTCCGACAAGGACCTGATGCAGCTCGTCGGCGATCACGTCGAGTTCTACGATTTCGAATCGGGCACGCGCGGCAAGCCCGGCTACCGGCCCGAGCGGCGCATCGACCGTCAGGGCGTCATCGATTATTTCGGCGTGCCGCCGGAAAAGGTCATCGACGTCCAGGCGCTGGTCGGCGACACCTCCGACAACGTCCCCGGCGTGCCCGGCATCGGCATCAAGACGGCCTCGGCGCTGATCGGCGAATATGGCGACCTCGACACGCTGCTGGCCAATGCCGAATCGATCAAGCAGCCCAAGCGGCGCCAGCTCCTCATCGATTTTGCCGATCAGGCGCGCATGTCGCGCACGCTGGTGACGCTTCACGACGACGTCGATGCTGGCACGCCGCTCGCCGCCACCAAGATGCGCGAGCTGGATGCGGGGAAGCTCATCGCCTTCCTCAAGGCGATCGAGCTGTCGACGCTGACCAAGCGCGTCGCCGAGGCGACCGGCGTCGATCCCAATGCGGTCGAGGCCGACCCGGAAATCCGCTCCGCCAAGCACCACGACGCCACCTTCGCCGCCCGGATGGTGCCGCACGACGACAACGCCCATGGGGCACGCCGAAGCGCCGGCTTCGAGCGCCCCGCTCGCCCCTTGGCGGGCAAGTCCGCCGGCGAAGCCGGCGGGGAGGGGCGTGCAGGCACTGAATTGGCCAACGGCCACGCCCATCCTTCCGCTGCCGTCGCGGCTGGTGCCATCGCAGCCACCGCCGTCCCCTTCGACCGCGCGCAATACGAGACCGTCACCACGCTCGACCGCCTCGACGCCTGGATCGCCGAGGCCACTCAGCAGGGCCACGTCGCCATCGACAGCGCCGCCACCGGCTCCGACCCCATGCAGGCCGGGCTCTGCGGCATCGCCATGGCGCTCGCCCCCGGTCGCGCCTGTTACGTGCCGCTCGCCCACAAGTCGGGCGAGGCCGATCTCCTCGGAGACAATGTCGCCCCCGGCCAGATCCCGGCCGCCGACGCACTCGCCCGGCTGAAGCCGCTTTTGGAAGACGCCGCGGTCCTGAAAATCGCCCAGAACCTGAAATTCGACACCGTCCTCCTCGCCCGCTTGGGGCTCGCCGTGGCGCCCTATGACGACACCATGCTGATCGCCTATGCGCTCGATGGCGGCCTCGGGGGCTACGACAGCGATGCGCTTGCCGAGAAGCGCCTCGGCCATGTGCCCCAGGCGATCAAGGAACTCGTCGGCAGCGGCAAGGCGCAGCTCACCTTCGATCGCGTCGACCTCGAGCGCGCCACCGGCTTCGCCGCCGAGGGCACCGACATCGCGCTGCGTCTATGGCTGGCGCTGAAGCCGCGTCTGGCTGCCGAGCACATGGCGACCGTCTACGAGACGCTCGAGCGGCCGCTGGTGCCGGTGCTGGCGCGCATGGAGGCGCGCGGCATCACGGTCGACCGCCAGATCCTGTCGCGGCTCTCCGGCGAGTTCGCCCAGAAGCTTGGGAGCCTGGAGAGCGAGATCTACGAACTGGCCGGCGAAGAGTTCAACATCGGCTCGCCCAAGCAATTGGGCGACATCCTCTTCGGCAAGTTCTCTCTGCCCGGCGGCAAGAAGACCAAGACCGGCGCCTGGTCGACCGGCGCCGATATCCTCGACGAGCTGGCGGCAACGGCAACACGCTCGCCGCCCGCATTCTCGACTGGCGCCAGCTATCCAAGCTGAAATCGACCTATACCGACCTGCTTCCGGGCTTCATCCATCCCGAGACCGGCCGCGTCCATACTTCCTATGCGCTGGCCTCGACCACCACCGGCCGCCTCTCCTCCTCCGATCCGAATCTCCAGAACATCCCCGTGCGCACCGAGGAGGGACGGCGCATCCGCACCGCCTTCATCGCCAGGCCCGGCACCAGGCTGGTCTCGGCCGATTACAGCCAGATCGAGCTTCGCGTCGTCGCCCATGTTGCCGATATCGGCCAGTTGAAGCAGGCCTTCGCCGACGGCTTGGACATCCACGCCATGACGGCTTCGGAAATGTTCGGCGTTCCGGTCGAAGGCATGCCGAGCGAAGTCCGCCGCCGCGCCAAGGCGATCAATTTCGGCATCATCTACGGCATTTCCGCCTTTGGGCTCGCCAACCAGCTCGGCATTGCGCGCCAGGAGGCCGGCGAATACATCGCCAGATATTTCGAGCGCTTCCCCGGCATCAGCGACTACATGGAGGCGATGCGCAGACAAGTGCGCGCCGACGGCTATGTCTCGACCCTGTTCGGCCGCAAGATCCACTTCGCCGCGGCCAACGCGCGCAATCCCGCCGAGCGCGCCTTCATCGACCGCGCCGCCATCAACGCACCCATCCAGGGCTCTGCCGCGGACATCATCCGCCGCGCCATGATCCGCATGGAGCCCGCTTTGGCTGAGGCGAAGCTGTCGGCCGCCATGCTGCTTCAGGTGCATGACGAGCTGATCTTCGAGGTGCCGGAGAGCGAGGTGGAGAGAACCATTCCCGTCGTCACCCGCATCATGGAAGCCGCCGCCGAGCCGGCGGTTCAGCTCTCCGTGCCGCTCCAGGTCGATGCCCGCGCCGCCGCCAACTGGGACGCCGCGCATTAGGGACGGTCTTCGTTCGCTCCTGCATCCGGGAGCCCAGGCAGGAATCACCGCGCGCCATTGCGTCTGCTCGGTCGGAGCCGAGCACGATACTGGTTGCTGGAGTGCTGTGGTCCCTTCCTCCGTCATCCTCCGGCGAGGCGTGAGCCGAGGCCGGGGGATCATTCTCCGCATGAGCGACGTCGGTGCTTGTCGCGGACCGATCCTCCGCTTTCGCGGAGGATGACGAGAAAGGGGAAACATGAAGCCAGCACACCCGCCCCTTTCCCCCTTGCGTCCATGGTGCTTCACTTCGCGACCATGAAGGCCAGCCAAGCCAACACATTGGAGAAACCCCGCGCGCCCGACCTGGCCGCGCTCAAGCGCCGGCTGGTCGCCGACGCCCGCGCCGAGGGCTTCGACTGCATCGGCGTCACACGGCCGGACGCGATCCCCGAAGCCGCACCGCGCCTGAAGCAATTCATTGCCGAAGGGCTGCACGGCAGCATGGGTTGGCTGGAAGCCAAGGCCGAGCGCCGCGAAAGTCCGCGCGCTTTGTGGCCGGAGGTCGGCGCGGTGGTCATGCTCGGCCTGAACTACGGCCCGGACTACGGACCCGCTCAAGACGCTGGCGACACGCGATCGCGCCACCATCTCGGTCTATGCCCGCCACCGCGATTATCACGACCTCATCAAGGGCAGGCTCAAGCGCATCGCCGGCCGCTTCGCCGCTCATGCGCAGTCGGACGTCAAGGTCTTCGTCGATACCGCGCCGCTGATGGAGAAGCCGCTGGCCGAAGCCGCCGGCCTCGGCTGGCAGGGCAAGCACACCAATCTCGTCAGCCGCACCTTCGGCTCCTGGCTCTTCCTCGGCGCCATCCTCACCGAAGTCGCGTTGCCAGCCGACGATGCCGAGGCCGACCATTGCGGTTCCTGCAAGGCCTGCCTCGACATCTGCCCGACAAACGCCTTCCCGGCCCCCTATCGGCTCGATGCCCGCCGCTGCATCTCCTATCTCACCATCGAGCATGCCGGGCCGATCCCGCGCGAATTCCGTGTGGCAATCGGCAACCGCATCTATGGCTGCGACGACTGTCTCGCCGTCTGTCCGTGGAACAAGTTCGCGCAGACGACCAACGAGGTCAGGCTCAAGGCCCGCGACGATCTCGCCGCCCCGCCGCTCAAGGAACTGGCCACGCTCGACGAGGCAGCCTTCCGCGCGCACTTCTCCGGCTCGCCGATCAAGCGCATCGGCCGCGCTCGTTTCCTGCGCAACGTGTTGATCGCCATTGGCAATTCCGGCTCGGCGGACTTCGCGGGAGAAGCCCAGGCGCATCTTGCCGATCCCGCGCCGCTGGTCCGCGGTGCCGCCGTCTGGGCCTCGCGGCAGCTTTTGCCGGCTGACCAGTTCGCCATGCTGCGCACAATGCACCTGCCGGGGGAGACCGACGCCGATGTCGGCGAGGAATGGACCGCGGCATGAGCGAGGCGATCTTCTTCATGAGCCGGGAGGACTGGCACGCCTGGCTGGAGAAGAACCACGCCATCGCCGACGAGCAGTGGGTCGGTTTTCACAAGACCTGGTCGGAAAAGGCCGGCATCACCTATCGCGAGGCGCTCGACGAGGCGCTTTGTTTCGGCTGGATCGATGGCCTCCGCCGTGGCGGCCATGCCGCCTGGTCGATCCGCTTCACACCGCGCCGGCCGGACAGCGTGTGGAGTGCGGTCAACATGGCGCGCATCGAGGAACTGATCGCCGAACGGCGGGTCACGCCCGCAGGTCTTGCCGCCTATCAGAGCCGCAATCCGGAGAATCGCGGGGCATACTCCTACGAGAGACGCGATGCGGCGCTCTCCCCGGATTACGAGAAGCGCTTCCGCGCTGAAAAGGAAGCCTGGGCGTGGTTTGAGGCCATGCCGCACTCCTATCGGCAACCGGCCGTCTGGTGGGTGATGAGCGCCAGACAGGCGGCGACCCGGGAGCGGCGGCTGGCGACCCTGATCGCCGACTCTGCCGCCGGCCGCAAGATCAAGCCGTTGAGAAGGCCGGGCGAATGAGCGACGCCATGCGTCTCCTCGTCTTCGGCCTCGGCTACAGCGCCGGCGCCTTTGCCCGGGCGATGGCGACGCGGGCGGCCTGGGTCGGCGGCACGGTCCGTTCCGCCGACAGGGCGCTGGGGCAGGGGATCGCCACCATTCCATGGGACGGCACCGCGCCGGCTGCCGCAGTGAGCCAGGCGCTCGCCGGCGCCTCGCACCTGCTCGTCTCGGTCCCCCCCGGCGAGTCCGATCCCGTGCTGGCCGATTACGGCGATGCGATCCGCAACGCTCCGGCGCTCACATGGATCGGCTATCTCTCCACCGTCGGCGTCTATGGCGATTACGCCGGTGCCTGGGTCAGTGAAGCGACGACGCCCCATCCGAAATCGGCCCGCGCGCTCCACCGCCTCGCCGCCGAAAAGGCCTGGACCACCCTTGCCGCCGAACGCGGCGTGCCGCTTGCCGTCTTCCGCCTTGCCGGCATCTATGGACCGGGCCGCAACGCCTTGGTGAATCTGGCGGAAGGCAGGGCGCACCGCATCGTCAAGCCCAACCAGGTCTTCAACCGCATCCATGTCGACGACATCGTCCAGGTGCTCGCCGCGGCCGTGGCGCGCAAGGCGGCCGGGCTCTTCAACGTCGCCGACGACGAACCGGCCCCGCCGCAGGATGTGGTCGCTTATGCCGCGGCCCTGATGGGTGTCGATCCGCCGCCGGAGATTGCCTTCGACGAGGCGGCCCTGTCGCCCATGGCGCGCTCCTTTTATGGCGACAACAAGCGCGTCACCAATGAGCGCATCAAGCGGGAACTCGGCTTGTCGCTGCGCTTTCCGACCTATCGCGAGGGTCTGGACACGCTCTGGCGCGACGCAAGCTGGCGCCACGGCTGACCAGTGCCACCAGGGCGCCGAGCGCCCGCCGCAACCGCGCGGGTCGGTCGCAGAGCGCCGCCAACTCGTCCCAGCTCATCGTCTTCGCTGGCTTCAGATAGACATCCGCGAGCCCATACATATCAAACATGAAATGCCCTTTTCGCGTCCCATTTCTATTGTTCAGAAAGGATATTGACCAGCAGAGGGCTCTGCGCCAGCATCATTATCGGAAAGGCCATTTCAGTAATGAAACAGGCAATCGACTGGGAGGAACTGCGCCTTTTCCTGGCGGTCGCGCGCAGTGCCGGCCTCAATGCCGCCGCCCGCCGGTCCGGCGCCAGCGCCCCGACGCTCGGCCGCCGCATGAACGCGCTCGAGCGGCGCCTCGACCGCCAGCTCTTCGCCCGCAGCCAGGCCGGCTATGAGCTGACCGACGCCGGCCGGGCGCTCTATCAGTACGCCCAGGAGATGGAGGCGGCGGCGCATGGCATCGAGCGCTGGCGCGACGCGACGCCCCGCCGGCTGGTGCGCATCTCGGCCGGGTCGTGGACCAGCCGCTTCCTCGCCCGCCACATGGACGCGCTCTGGGCGGGCGACGCAGGGCTGGCCATCGAGCTCTCCACCGCCCATCAGCGCGTCGACATCCAGCGGCGTCAGGCTGATATCGGCATACGCAACCGCGCGCCGCAGGAGCCCCATCTTGCCGGACGGCGCATGAATGACGTTGCCTACGCCCCCTACCGGGCGCTTGGGACGTCGGGCGACCTGCCCTGGGTTGCCGTCATTGGCGAAGCTTCGATCACGCCGACCGCGCAATGGGTCGCCCGCAACTACGCCACACTGGCGCACATCACCTGCAGCGATCCCCGCGCGGTTCTCGATTGCGTTCTTGCCGGCACCGGTCAGGCGGTGCTCCCCTGTTTCGTCGGCGACGAGGAGCCCGGGCTCGAGCGTGCCGGCGGCACCATCGAGGAATTGCGCGAGGAGCAGTGGCTGGTGCTCAACGAACAGGCGCGCCACGAGCCCGCCGTGCGCGGCGTCATCGACCGCCTGGCAGCGCTTCTCCCCAGGCATCGCCGCCTGTTCGCCGGCGAGGCACCGCCGCAACCCTAGATCGGCCTCGCTGCGGCGATCCTCGGCATTGCGCCGCCACGGCGGAATCGATTGCGGCGTGCAGGCCGCGGTGATGCCAGGCGCCTTTGGCGAGCCGCCGCTGAACCAGCATCCTGAAGGCTTGCGGCTGTTTGTCCGTCTTGCGCTGGTGGCGGCGCACATTGCATGTCCGGCAGGCCGCGACGATGTTTCCCGCGGTGGTCCCGCCACCATCGGCCTTCGCGGTCAGATGTTCGGCCGTGCATCGGAGCATGGCGGCAAGGCGGCTCGAAATCGACAGCACCTCGGCAAAGACTTCCCCTTCGCCGGCCTCCCAAATCGGAAAACCGCAATAGAAGCAGCAGTAGTCTTGTTTCGCTGCAGCGGCTTTTCGTAGCTTCTGTTGATGGGTCACCGTTCGTGCCCTCGGACGTCGTGTCGCCCGGCTGATATCGGGACGGCACAGGCCGGCCTGCAACGCGCCACCGCCGCTTTGGTTAAGGCTTCGTATCGCGGGCGCCTCCGGTTTCCGCGATCAGTCCGTCGATCGCCGATTCCAGCCGGGCGAGGTCTTGCGGCCGCGACATGCGGTGGTCGGCGCCCTTGACCAGAGTGAGCACCGCGTCGTCGGAGGCGAAATGGGTCACCAGATCGGTGGCGGTCGTCCACGGCACGTCGGTATCCTCCGTGCCCTGCAGGATGTGGACCGGACAGCCGGTCTCGATCAGCCCGTCGCCGAAAAGATGCGCCCTGCCGTCCTCGATCAGCCCGCGCATGATCGGATAGGGCTCGTCGGAATAGTCGCTGGGCACCTGGAAGACACCGGCGGTTTCCAGTTCCTGCCGTGCCGCCGCGTCCATCTTGTCCCATATCAGCTTGGCAGTCATGTCGACCGCCGGCGCGATCAGCACCAGCCCGGCCAGGTTTCCTGAGCCGGCTAATCGCGCGGCCAGCAGGAGTGCGATCCAGCCGCCCATCGACGAGCCGATGACGATCGCCGGGCTTCGCGCGAACCGCCGGAACACGCCTTCCGCCTCCGCCAGCCAGCGCGAGATCGTGCCGTCCTCGAAGCGCCCGCCGGAGCGGCCGTGGCCGGAATAGTCGAAGCGGGTGCAGGCGAGCCCGCGCCGCGCCGCAAAGCCGTCCACGGCGCTCGCCTTGCTGCCCTCCATGTCGGAGCGGAAACCGCCCAGCCAGAACAGGCCCGGCGCTCCGCCGGGGCGGTGGCGCACGGCGATCTCGCGAGCTCCTCCGCCGGCCTTGTCGTCGTTGCCGATAAGCACCATTTCAAGCGCCGTTTCGTTCATTGTCCTTCTCCGCGCCGCCAGCCCGTTGACTTCCCCGGCCGCTTGTCCGATTCCTGTTTCGTTCGGGACGGTCTCTGACAGCCTCCCGCGCACCGCCGATCTATTGCATCAACAGAGGAGACTGCTGTCATTCGCCGACCTTTCAAAGCCCCCGCGCCGACCAAGGACGGTCCCCGGACCAACGACGAAATCCGCGTCCCCGAGGTCCAGCTGATCGACAACGAAGGCGAGAACCACGGCGTCGTCCCCATCCAGCGGGCGCTGGAGATGGCTCAGGAAGCCGGGATGGACCTCGTCGAGATCGCCCCCAATTCCGCGCCGCCCGTCGCCAAGATCCTCGACTACGGACGGTACAAGTTCCAGGCCCAGAAGAAAGCCGCCGAGGCGCGCAAGCGCCAGAAGACCATCGAGATCAAGGAGATCAAGATGCGTCCCAACATCGACACCCACGATTACGAGGTGAAGATGCGGGCGATCAAGCGCTTCTTCGAGGAAGGCGACAAGGTCAAGGTGACGCTGCGTTTCCGTGGCCGCGAAATGGCCCACCAGGATATTGGCGCCCGTCTGCTCGCCCGCGTGCGCGAGGAGACTGCCGATTTCGCCAAGGTCGAGGCCGAGCCGCGGCTGGAAGGTCGCCAGATGATGATGGTGCTGGCGCCGCGCTGATGCCGCGCCCGCGCGCCGCGTGAAGCGCGCCGCAGATCCTCGCCGCGGCGGGGACCGTGAGCTCAGCAAAACAGCGATCCCGGCAGGGTGTGCGATGCCCTTGTGCACCGCACCCCGCACCGCTATAACCCCGCGGTTTCGCGCCGCCCGGCCTGAAAGGGCATGCCGTGGCGGCGCCGAATGCTCCCCAGTGAAGAGCAGTCCTCCAGTATCGAAGGAAGCAAAATGCCCAAACTGAAGACCAAGAGCGGCGCCAAGAAGCGCTTCAAGCTCTCTGCGACCGGCAAGGTAATCCACGGCCAGATGGGCAAGCGTCACGGCATGATCAAGCGGACCAACAAGCAGATCAGAAACCTGCGCGGCACCCGCGTCATGTTCAAGACCGACGGCGAGAACGTCAAAAAGTACTTTCTCCCCAACGCTTAAGCCCTGAGACCCGTCAAGGAGCTACCCCCATGTCGCGAGTAAAGCGCGGCGTCACATCGCACGCCAAGCACAAGAAGGTCCTGAGCCGAGCCAAAGGCTTCTACGGCCGCCGCAAGAACACCATCCGCACCGCCAAGGCCGCCGTCGACAAGGCCGGGCAGTACGCCTATCGCGATCGCAAGAATCGCAAGCGCTCCTTCCGCGCCCTGTGGATCCAGCGCATCAACGCCGCCGTCCGCGAGCACGGGCTCACCTATGGTCGATTTATCGACGGCCTCGGCAAGGCCGGGGTCGAGATCGACCGCAAGGTCCTGGCCGAGCTTGCCGTGAGCGAGCCGGCCTCGTTCAAGACGCTGGTGGACAAGGCGGCAGGCGCTCTGGCCGCCTGACGATCTCTCCCCGAACGGCGTCTTGCCAGTCCGGTCGCCGGTTCTTCCCCGGCGGCCGACTGTCCGCTGGGCGGCTTGTCCTCTGCCCGGTTTTTTGTTGAAAGCGTGACCCGAGCAAGGGTCTGGGCGGATGCCGAAATGACCACAACCGAAGCCGATATCGTCGCGCTCGAGCGCGACATTGCCGTGCGCATTGCCAAAGCCGGCGATGAAGCGGCGCTGGAGGCCGAGCGCGTCGCCGCACTTGGCAAGAAGGGCCGCGTTTCCGAACTGATGAAGGGCCTCGGCGCCATGTCGCCGGACGAGCGCAAGGTCATGGGGCCGGCGCTGAACGGCCTCAAGGACCGGGTCGGCGAGGCGCTGGCCGCCCGTCGCGTCGTCCTCAAGGAACAGGACCTCGTCCGCCGGCTGGCCGCAGAGGCGGTCGATGTGACGCTTCCCGTGCGCGTCCAGGCGCTGGAAGCGGGCCGCATCCATCCGGTCAGCCAGGTCATCGACGAGATCACCGCCATCTTCGCCGATCTCGGCTTCATCATCGCCGAGGGGCCCGATATCGAGACCGACTACTACAATTTCACCGCGCTCAATTTCCCCGAAGGCCATCCCGCCCGCGAGATGCACGACACCTTCTTCCTGCATGAGAAGCCCGACGGCGAGCGCATGGTGCTCAGGACCCATACCTCGCCGGTGCAGATCCGTGCCATGGAGGTGATGCAGCCGCCGATCCGCGTGGTCGCGCCGGGGCGCACCTACCGATTCGATTCAGACCAGACCCACACGCCGATGTTCCATCAGATCGAGGGTCTGGTCATCGACGAGGAAAGCCACATCGGCCACCTGAAATGGGTGCTGGAGGAGTTCTGCCGCGCCTTCTTCGAGGTGAAGCAGGTCCAGATGCGCTTCCGTCCGAGCTTCTTCCCCTTCACCAGCCCCTCCATGGAGGTGGATATCCGCTGCCGCCGCGAGGGCAACGAGATCCGCTTCGGCGAGGGCGACGACTGGCTGGAGATCCTCGGCTGCGGCATGGTCCACCCCAACGTCCTGCGCGCCGGCGGCCACGATCCCGACAAGTATCAGGGCTTCGCCTGGGGCATGGGGATCGACCGCATCGCCATGCTCAAATACGGCATGCCGGATCTGCGCGCCTTCTTCGACGCCGACGTGCGCTGGCTGAACCATTACGGCTTCCGTCCGCTCGACCTGCCGTCGCTGGCCGGAGGGCTGTCGTCATGAAGTTCACCCTCTCCTGGCTCAAGGAGCATCTCGATACGGCGGTGACGCTTCCCGGCATCGTCGACAAGCTCACCATGATCGGGCTCGAGGTCGAGTCGGTCCACGACCCGGCCGACCAGTACGCGGCTTTCCACCTGGCCAGGGTGCTCTCCGCCGAGAAGCATCCCAATGCCGATCGCCTGCGCGTCTGCGTCGTCGATCCCGGCGACGGTTCGAAGATCCAGGTGGTCTGCGGCGCTCCCAATGCCCGCGCCGGCATGACCGGCGTCTTCGCGCCGGCCGGCACCTATATTCCCGGCACCGGCGTGCAGCTTGAGAAGGGCGTCATCCGCGGCGTCGAATCGAACGGCATGCTCTTGTCGGAGCGCGAGCTGGGCGTCTCCGACGATCACGAAGGCATCGTCGACCTGCCCGAGGATGCGCCTGTCGGCCAGCCCTATGCCGTCTATGCCGGCCTCGACGATCCGGTGATCGACGTTGCCGTCTCGCCCAACCGGCCGGATGCGCTGGGGGTCGGCGGCATCGCCCGCGATCTGTCCGCCGCCGGCATCGGCTACCTCATCGAGCGGCCGGTGGTGCCGGTGAAGGGCGATGGGCCCTGCCCGGTCAAGGTGACGTTCGATTTCGGCGACACGCCGCCGCTCGGCCTCGCCTTCGGCTTGCGTCTCGTTCGCGGGGTGAAGAACGGGCCGTCGCCGGCCTGGCTGCAGAAACGTCTGCGCGCCATCGGCCTGCGCCCCATCAACGCCCTGGTCGATATCACCAATTTCATCACCTACGACCGCAATCGCCCGCTGCACGTCTTCGACGCGGCCAAGGTCAAGGGCGATCTCGTCGTCCGCCGCGGCCACGAGGGCGAAGAGCTGCTGGCCCTCGATGGCCGCACCTATGCGCTCGATTCGACCATGTGCGTGATCGCCGACGACAACGGCGTCGAATCGCTTGCCGGCGTCATCGGCGGCGAGATCTCCGGCTGCTCGGAGACGACCACCGACGTGCTCATCGAGGCGGCCCTGTGGGAGCCGCTCAACATCGCCCAGACCGGCCGCAAGCTCGGCATCAACACCGACGCCCGCTACCGCAACGAGCGCGGCATCGACCCGGCCTTCAACATGCCCGGCCTCGAACTCGCCACCCGGATGGTCATGGATCTGTGCGGCGGCACGCCCAGCGAGGTCACCCTTGCCGGCGAAATTCCCCAGCCGGTCAATGTCATCGAGTTCCCGATCGGCGAGGTCAAGCGCCTCGGCGGCATCGATCCGTCCATGGCCGAGGTGAACGACATCCTGACCGCGCTCGGCTTCATGGTGAAGCCTCACAAGACCGAGGGCACGCTCTCCGTCACCGTGCCGAGCTGGCGCCCGGCGACCACCATCAAGGCCGACCTGGTCGAGGAGGTGGTGCGCATCATCGGTGTCGACCGCGTGCCGCCGGCGCCGCTCTCCCGCGACCCCGGCGCCCTGCAGCCGCTCTTGACCCTCATCCAGACCCGCACCCGCCGGGCCAAGCGGGCACTGGCCGCGCGCGGCCTGGTCGAGGCGGTCACCTGGTCCTTTATCGCCCACGACCGCGCGCTTGCCTTCGGCGGCGGCGACGACGCTCTGGTACTCGCCAATCCGATCTCCCCCGACATGTCGGACATGCGGCCGAGCCTTCTCCCCGGCCTCGTCGCTGCGGCGCAGCGCAATGCCGATCGCGGCTCCGCCGATCTCGCGCTCTTCGAGGTCGGCCAGACCTATCGCGGCGACCGGCCGGAGGATCAGTTCACCGGCGCTGCCGGCATCAGGCGCGGTACCGCCGGCGTCGCCGGCAGCGGCCGTCACTGGTCGGCCAAGGCCGTGCCGGTCTCCGTCTTCGATGCCAAGGCCGATGCTCTGGCCCTGCTCGATGCGCTTGGCCTCACCGCCGACAAGGTGCAGATCACGGCGGAAGCGCCGGCCTGGTATCACCCGGGCCGCTCCGGCACGATCCGCCAGGGACCGAAGACCGTCATCGGCAACTTCGGCGAGTTCCACCCGAAGGTGCTCGAGCTGCTCGACGCGGAAGGGCCGTTGGCCGGCTTCGAGCTGATCCTCGAGGCACTGCCGGCGCCGCGCCACAAGCCGACCAGGACCAAGCCGGTGCTCAAGCTGTCCGACTTCCAGCCGGTCAGGCGCGACTTCGCCTTCGTCGTCGACCATGCGGTGACCGCGGCCAAGATCGTGCGCGCCGCGCAAGGCGCCGACCGCAAGCTGATTTCCGGCGTCTCGGTCTTCGACCTGTTCGAAGGCGCGGCACTCGGCGAGGGGAAGAAGTCGATTGCCATCGAGGTGATCCTGCAGCCGAGCGATCGCACGCTGACCGACCAGGACATCGAGGCGGTGTCGACCAGGATCGTCGCCGAAGTCACCAAGGCGACCGGCGGCGAACTGCGCAAGTGACGAAGGGGAGGGGCCGTCGCCGGCCCCTCGACGCTTTCAGCCTTTCTTGCCGTTGGGTCTTGGCGGCTTCCGCATTTTCGCTTCGCGGAAGTCCTCTTCCGCCCCTTCGCCCCAATAGGCGCGGCCGAGTTCGGCCCGTGCCATCGCCCTGGCGAAGCGGGCCTTGCGGGTCCAGCGGCCGGCGTCGCCGCCGCTTGTCTTCGTCATATGCGGATTGGTCAGGCGTGTCCGCCATCGCTCTCTCCTTGTCGCTCGCGGCGCCCGGGCGGATGCGGGACGCACCTCGCCTGTGGCGCCGGTCGGGTCGGAGAGAGGAACGGGGTCAGGTCATGAGAGATCGTCGATATCGCCGTGACGCACATCAGATAGGTTGGCCGCACGGCATTTTCGAGGCGAAGGAGCGAACCCGGTGATCGGCCCCTGGCGCGTCCACGGTCACGCCATCGTCTCGGCCGACGACATGATCGCCGGCCCTGACGGCCTGACGCCGCAGTCGCTGCGCAACCAGGCCGACTGGCTGCGCTTTCAAGCTGCGCTGGACGAAGCGGCGGTCACGGTTCTTGGCCGCCTCGGCCATGAGGCCAATCCCAATGCCAGGGGCCGCAACCGCCTCGTTCTCTCCTCGTCGGCCCAGTGGCGTCGAGCGCCGCGCCGATGCCTGGTGGTGGAACCCGGCGGATGCGCCGCTGGAGGACGCCTTGCACCGCGCCGCGCCCGGCGGCGGCATCGTCGCCGTGCCCGGCGGAAGGCGCGTCTTCGACCTGTTCCTTGCCCTTGGATTCGACGAATTCCATCTGGCGCGCGCCGAAACCGTGCGCATTCCGGGCGGCATTCCGATCTTCTCCAGCCTTGCCGACGGCCGCCCCGCCGAAGCCGTGCTGGCCGCCCATGGTCTGCTTGCGGACGAGACGGAAGTCCTTGATTCGACAGCGCATGTGACGCTCGCCCGATGGCGCTGCCGGCCCTCTGGAGCAGTGCCCGCTTGACCCGGAGCCTACCGCCCAACACAGTGCGGCGGGTAAGGAGGAACGACGATGAGCGACGACGGCGAACTGGGCGGAACGAACTTCTTCAATGCGGTTCTCGATGCGGCCGCCATCGATGCTCTCCACGCGGCCTCGCGGCGGGTGGTCTTTCCGCGCGGCGCCGTGTTGATGCGCCAGGGCGAGTCGGGCACCTCCATGTTCACCATCGTCTCGGGCAAGGTCGTCGTCTCGGTGCATGAGCCCGGCGGCGAACAGAAGGTGGCCGAGCTCGGTCCCGACGATTACGTCGGCGAGATGTCGCTGCTCACCGGCGAGCCGCGCACGGCAACGGTCACGGCACGCGGCAAGGTGGTGGCGCTGGAGACGCCCAAGGCGGCGCTGCAGCCGATCCTCGCCAAAGCGCCGCACCTCTGCCGGCAGTTCGCCGACATGGTCAGGGACCGCCACGCCCAACTCGCCCAGCTCCACGAGGACTATTCGCGCTGGAACAGCGTCGGCACCGATCCGGCGGAAATTGCCGCCCGCATGACCGCCTTTTATTCCGGCTAGGCCGTCCACCTCACGGCATTGTCATCGCTGCGTGAACGACGGCTCGCGCCGGGGCATCTATTTATCGCCCGCGTCCCATGCGGCATCGCCGCGACACCACCGAATTCAGGAAATCCCTGCATGAACTTCGAGGCGTTCTTCTCGCCCTGGCGGCCCTATGCGCTGTCGATGCTGCGCATCATGACGGCGCTACTCTACCTCGAGGAAGGCACGATGAAGCTGTTCGGTTTCCCGCCGTCCCATTTCCACCCGTCGCTGTTCTCGCTCTTCGGCGTGGCCGGCGTGATGGAAGTCGTCGGCGGCGTACTGCTCGTCATCGGGCTGTTCACACGGCCGGTAGCCTTCATCTTCGCCGGCGAGATGGCCGTTGCCTATTTCATGTTCTCCGCCCCGCAATCCTTCTTCCCGGTCATCAACCATGGCAACACGATCGATCCTGTTCTGCTTCATCTACCTCTATTTCGTCACAGCCGGCGCCGGCCCGTGGAGCCTCGACCATTGGCGCGCGACCGGCAGCCTTTCGGCCGCCGCGACAGTGAAATCGTGAGCGCAGATTGTGGCCTCTAGAAATCCAGGTCGGCGTAATGCGCGGCGGCCGGCATGCCGCGCACCTGGTCGGCGAGGATGGCGCGGAACGAGGGCCGCGATTTGACCCGCGCATACCAGGCTTTCGCCCCGGCCTCCTCCTCCCACGGCACTTCGCCGAGATAGTCGACCACGGAGAAGGCCGCTCCCGCGGCCATGTCGGCGAAGGTGATGTCGCGCCCGGCGAGGCAGTTCCGCCGCGCCGTCAGATAGGCGATATAGCCGAGGTGGTAGCGGATATTGGCGCGCGCCGCGCGGATCGCCGCGGCGTCGGGCGGGCCGCCGCCGTCGGTCACCGCCATCCGCCGCTTGTAGACCTTCTCGGTCACCAGATAGCTGGTGACCTCGGCTTCCATCTTGGTCAGGTACCAGTCGACCAGACGGCGGGCCTCGGCGCGCTCGGCGGGTGCGGCCGGCATCAGCGGCGTGATCTCGCCCAGCCGCGCCCCGCGCGTCTCGTTCAGATATTCGCCGATCACCACGGCGCCGGAGACCGCGGTCTCGTCGTCGTCGATCAGCACCGGCACGGTGCCGGCCGGGTTGAGCTTGAGCAGCGCTTCGCTACGCTCCCACGGGTGCTCCTCGACGAGCGTCGGCGTCTCGCCGAATTCCGCCAGGAGCAGGCGTACAAAGCGCGAACCGGCCGAAAGCGGGTGGTGATGGAGAATCGGCATCAGGCGGAAAGCACCCCGAGAAGACCCAAACAAGGCCTGCATTGCTTCGCGAATCGGCCAACCAATCTAGGCCGGCGACCGCCGGGGGTATAGAACCCGCTGCCGGCGACAAAAAGGCGATTCGGCCTGATTTGGGGAAGGAGACGGGGCCCCATGGACCTCAAGACGATCATCGATGCCATCGTTCTCGGCGTGCTGGAAGGCTTCACCGAGTTCCTGCCGGTCTCATCCACGGCGCATCTGTTGCTCGCCGAGGATGTGCTTGGCTTCAAGAGCGTCGGCGGTTTTACCGTGCTCATCCAGCTCGGCGCCATCCTCGCCCTGCTCGGCGTCTATGCCGCCCGCCTCTGGCAGATCATCACCGAACTGCCGCGCGACCGGCGCACCCAGCGCTTCGTCCTCGGCGTCCTCATCGCCTTCCTGCCGGCCGCCTTTTTCGGCGTCCTCCTGCACAGCATCATCACCGGCGTCTTCTTTCACTCGCTGATCCTGATCTCGCTGGCGCTCCTGATCGGCGGCGTCATCCTGCTGCTGGTCGACCGCCTGCCGCTGAAGCCCCGCCAGCACGACGTCATGGATTATCCGCTCGGCCTGTGCCTGGGCATCGGCCTGTTCCAGTGCCTGGCGCTGATTCCCGGCGTGTCGCGCTCCGGCGCCACCATCGTCGGCGCCCTGCTGCTCGGCACCGACAAGCGCTCGGCGGCGGAATATTCCTTCTTCCTGGCCATGCCCACCATGGCCGGCGCCTTCGCCTACGACCTCTACAAGAACCTCAATCAGATCGACATGAGCGCCGGGCTGATCATCGCCCTCGGCTTCGTCGTCGCCTTCCTGGCGGCGCTGATCGTGGTGCGCGGCTTTCTGGGCTTCGTCTCGCGCCACGGCTTCGCCGTGTTCGCCTGGTGGCGCATCGTCGTCGGCGCCATCGGCCTGGCGGTGGCGATCGTCTTCGGCGCCAGCCTCGGCTGAGCCTCCAGCGGCTGATTGATTGTTCTCCCTCCCCTAGGGTCTGAAAGGGGAGGGCCGGTCGCATAGCGACCGGGGGGGTCACGGCAAGCGCTGCGAAAAAGACCCCCTCCGGCTTTGCTGCGCAAAGCCACCTCCCCCTTTCAGGGGGAGGAGAAGGGGGGCCACATCTCAGGCCGTGCGGTGGCGCTCGAACTCGCCGCGCGGTCGGAAGCGGTAGAGATAGGAGGGCAGGATCGCCGCCAGGCTGTCCGGCGTGATGCCGAAGGCGGCGAAGGTGCGGCCCTCGGCCGTGGCCGCCTCGGAGACGACGTTGTCGATCTTCGAGCTGCCGCACCTCGTCGACGGTGAGCAGCGGGTGCCACGGCCACAGCTGCAGAACTGAAGCCTTGGCGGAGGCCAACCACCACGGCACTGGGACGAGCAGCCGCCGGCGATCGATCGCGGCAAGCGTCGTCTCCAGGCATTCGCGGAAGGTCTTCACCTCCGGTCCGCCGAGTTCGTAGGTCGTGCCCGGCTTCGCCTTGCCATCGACGGCGTCGGCAACGGCCCGGGCAATGTCGCCGACGAAGACCGGCTGGAAGCGCGTATGGCCGCCGCCGAACAGCGGCAGCGCCGGCGTCACCCGCGACAGGGCGGCGAAACGGTTGAAGAAATGGTCCTCCTGTCCGAATGCGATCGACGGGCGGAAGACCACCGAGTCGGGCAGCGTCTCGAAGACGGCGGCTTCGCCGGCTGCCTTCGTGCGGGCCTGGACCGAGGGCGAGTCCGGATCGGCGCCGATCGCCGAGATGTGGATCACGCGCTTGAGCCCCGCCCCGCGGGCGGCCTCGGCCACGGCACGCGCACCGAAGCTGTTGACCGCGTCGAAGCGCTGGCGGCCGGTCTCGTTCAAGATGGCGACCAGATTGATCACCGCATCGGCGCCTTCCACGGCGCGATCCACCGACCAGCGATAGCGCAGATTCGCCTGCATCGGCTGCACCCAGCCGACCATGCCGAGCGGCTGCAGGTGGCCGGCAAGGTCCGGCCGGCGCACCGCGGCGCGCACGCGCCAGCCGCGCTTCAACAGCGCCCGCACCACATGGCGGCCGAGGAAGCCCGACCCGCCGAAAACCGTGACCAGACCCTTCGATGTGGTGGTGAGCGCCATCGGCCTGCTCCTGCGCATGTGCCCCAGAGGTTTGTCCGTCTCATATCGGCTTGGCCGCCGGCTGTACAGGCGGTTGGCGGGCGGTCAAGGCAGCGTTGACAAGGCTTGTGACCGCCCTTACTGATCCGCCCCGTGCCCAGGTGGCGGAATTGGTAGACGCGCACGGTTCAGGTCCGTGTGGTGCAAGCCGTGAAGGTTCGAGTCCTTTCCTGGGCACCATTTTTCCCTAAGTCGTTGATAGGCCAGAAGTAACTGGCCCTGTTGAGCTTTTCGTCGCCCACCTGTTACACAAGGGTGACCCACATGGCTCTCAGGATGGCACGTCCCATGCGGCGCAAGGGGACGAACAACGAACAATTCCGCAAGCGCATTCCTGTTGATGTGCTGGACCGAATTGACGGAGTGCAGCTCAGCATCCCTATCGGGGAGGGCGGCTATGCCCACAAGGTGCTTACTCAGCGCACGAGAGAGATCGTTGCGTCACTGCGGACGAGCGACCCCAGAGAAGCGAAGCGCCGGCAGACCAAGGCCCTAGCCTACTTGAGGTGGTTTTCGAGGGCCTCAGGGACAAGCCCCAGAAGCTCAGCCAGAAGAATACCGTGGCGCTGGCTGGGGAACTCTATGGGGATTTCGCCACTGTCTTTGAGGACAATCCGGGGTCACCGGATCGCTGGCTTGAGGTCCTGTATGCCGACATAGCCGCCAACGCTGGGCAGTACGGGAGGGCGCGTCTGTTCATAGGTAGCGAGGACGAGCGCCGAGAGATGGCGCAATTACGAAAGCAGGATGTGGCGTTGCGTGATGGGCTGTGGGTCGTGACGATCACCCCAGACGCCGGCAGCGTTAAGGGAGGCAAGTACAGAGAATTTCCGCTGCATCCCCAATTGGTGGAGATGGGCTTCCCGGATTTTGTAGCCGGACGAGGGCCAGGGTACCTCTTCCTAAGACCCTCAGGCGACGGTGACGTGGCGGGGCCCCGCCAAGGTCTCACCAACCGGCTTTCGGAGTTCGTGCGAGAGGTGGTTGACGACATGCGAGTCAAGCCGAACCATGGTTGGCGTCACCGCTTCAAGACGGTGGCAATCGATGCCGGTGCGGGGGAGCGAGTGATTGACGCCATCGTCGGCCACGCACCACGCAACGTTGGCGACACCTACGGCGAGGTCACGCTTAAGGCCATGGCCGATGCGATCAACAAGCTGCCTCGCTATGAGGTCGGCAGCGAAGACTCGCTGACGGGCTAGATCGGTGCAGCCTTCGGTGATGTTTCTTCCGGCGATATTATTGGACCCGAGCCACGTTCAAGGGCGCACCTGACAGCGAGGAGTACCCCTACGGACCCCTTCTGACGGCATATCCCCCGTCCCTCATTCTCCGGGGCCGCGATTTCTTTTGCATAACTGCCAGACACAAACGCAAAGGAGATCGAATGCAGACACATGTCGTCACCCTAAAGGGGAACCGGAAGGGGCGCTTCAGTGCCCACTACGAGGGCCAGCAGATCACCCCGCTCTGCCGCGACGCCTCTCACGAGGCTGCCCGCGTCCTTCGTGATCGGGGACTGACCGGAACCATGAAGACATTCCACGAGGACGGCTCCCCGAGCATGATCTACCGCGACCTCGTGAAGGCTGCTGACTGGACTGTGATCGAAGACAGCAAGCGCGGGCTGAAGCGGGTTAAGTTCCGCCGCGACTGGGCTTCACAAATGGCCCCTAGAATGGTGTCCTCCCGCTCAAGAGCGGTTTCAAGGGCTCGTCAGGTTCAATCGCACCGGATAATGGAAAAGGCCGTGTAGGGGAGCGAATTGAAGTTGGCCAATCCGCAATATTGACAGGGTATTTTCTTTGCGTAACTGGAAGTATGCCCCGATCCCCTCCGCCCCCATCAAGATATACCCTTAGTGTACACGTAAGGGGCACTAGAGGTGGACTACTCGTGTCACCTTACATTGAACCTTTCGATGGGGTTGGGTGTGTGGGAGGGCGTGAGACATCCATAACCCATACCCTATAGACCCAGTCCCTCGCGCAAGCCGCTTGCCCGTGAATGTCCGTATTCCTAGGCCGTGCCGACGCTGACTCACCGACATACCGCAGACGTTGATTGCACCGTTGCGAGCGGGATTACTGTCCGCACACCTGCGATTTCAAAATCTCGTGAGGTTTCAACTCTGCCAACTCCATCGGAGTTAGCCTTGGGAGGGGAACCGATGGCACCATTCAACTGCACGAACTGCGGAGCGGAGTCTGTATTGCAGGCCACGGTGGGAGCGGCCGTAATGGGCTTTCATCGCGTCTTCACGTGCCCATCGTGCGGACGCATAGATTGGGATCCACCGGTTCTGTTCCCTGACGAGCAGACGCGGCCGTCGGCGGATACCGGCAATCGTGGCGGAAAGCCAAAATGAAATCGACGCTGAAGTGGCTCAATGTTGCCCTCAGGGGCATCATGGAGGCGGGCATCGTGGTGGCGTTCGCCGTCTGGGGCTACCGCGCGGCTTCGGGGGTGATGGCTATTGTTCTCGCCGTCACCGTGCCGGTATTGGGTTTCGGCTTCTGGGGATTGGTCGATTTTCACCGAACGGGAACGTTGGGTGAGCCGCTCCGTCTAGCTCAAGAACTGATCATCTCAGGATTGGCTGCCCTAGCATTATACGTCGCCGGCCAACTACTGTGGGCATTGGCGTTGGCGATCATCTCCATCGTTCATCACGCGGCGGTGTACGCGCTGGGCGGACGATTGCTGAAAAAAGAAACGAGGTGAGTGCCACTGCTCAAACCTTCAGAGCGGCCCACGCACGGTTCAATGGTGAGGAGTTGGTCGAGCGGCTGAACACGCAGCATTGGCTATCGTTTGCAAGGCTAGGGCGTGGCAGCAAGTTCGCCCAAAGGAGTGCGCGATGTTCAGCCGCTCGTGCCGTGATTACAGCTCCCGATCCTTAACAGATCATTAACAAGAGGCGTCGCGCAACTCTGGGGGCGGAGGGTCGTGGATGCTGGATTTTGGATGGCAGGCTTAACGAAATGATAACCTTGGTTAGGGGATCTTAATAAACGTTATCGAACCCCCAAGAAGCTGATGGCGGAGGTTGACCGTACCGGCGTCCTCCCTGAAAGGATGATGAAGTCACCCATTTTGCTCCTGACCGGCGCTTTCATCGCGTCGATAAGCGGGATCGCTGCACCACAAGCGGCGCCGACATCGATCGGCACCTTCAAAGCGTGGGGCGCCTATGTGGCTACCAATGCGAACGGAAAGAACTGCTTCGCAGCAGCGGAACCGCAGAACTCGAAATACTCGCAGCCGATCCTTGGTCGTGGCGGTACCTTCTTCATGATCACCACTGTTCCCTCGAAAGGCATCAAGAACCAGGTAAGCACGATCATTGGCTTTCCCTTCAAAGTCGGCAGCAACGTGTCCGCCGATGTCGATGGCACGACGTACAAGATGTTCTTCAACGATGCCAAGGGCGAAACCGCGTGGTCGGTCCCGGACACTGAGCCGATGTTCGTCGCGGCCATGAAGAAGGGCTTGAAGATGAGTGTCAGCAGCACCTCTAGGCGCGGTACCGCCGTCACCGACCGCTATTCGCTCTCTGGCGTCACTGCCGCGCTAAAGGCGATCACCAAGGAGTGCAAGTAGCGCCGCGCCCGCCCCCGCCGGCCGCAATAGACGGTTGTCGCACTGCTAAAGATCACCAGCCAGCCTCTCGGCCACCGCCTTTCCGGCGCTCGTATCGGCGAGCAGGGAACGCAGAGCCCTTGCTGCGGTGCCTACTTCCTGCGGTCCGAGTTTTTGGCCAATCCAGCCATGAAGTTGGTCTTCGACCTTACGAACCTGACGAGCCAGGTGAGTGCCGCTCTTGGTTAGCCTCAAGGTGACCAATCGGCGGTCTTTGGGGTCCTCTTTGCGTTCTACCCAGCCCTTGTCAACGACAGTCGATACCAAGCGACTTGGGCTTCCACCCTCACAGACGAGCCGGCTTCCCAATCCAATCAGAGACAGGGAGCCAGCATCTTGCAGAACACGAAGCGCCTCTGCCTGAGACGGCGTGAGCCCGAGCGGGGCGAGAAGGGCCGCGAAGATACAGTTCCCTTCCCGCTGCGCTCCTAGGATCAGAAAGCGGAGTTCCTCTTCTGGGCTCATGCGGCCATACGCTCCTCGACCGCGAAGAAGTCGCGGATCGCCTCAGCATACCGCTTGGGATGGCTGAGCCGGAACATATGACCAGTCTGCTCCAGAACGACCTCAGTCGCATCGGGAATGCCTTCCCGCAGCACATGAGCCTCCTCTGGGCCGATCAGCGTATCGTCCTCAGGTGTGAGGATGAGGGTCGGCACGGCAATATCCTTGAGCTTGGCCGTATAGTCGGCATGAAGGGCCGCCTGAGTGCGCCGCACGTAGCCCTGCCACGTCGTGTTCTCCCGGAATAGCTTCATCGAATGCTTCTCCGTCCATCCGGTGTCACCCTCGCTATCGAAGCGTGAAGCCAGTGCCGCACCGTGCATCGGGATTACGAGCTTCTGATACAGGACACCCGGCAGGAACCGTGCCCCTTCGATCTTGAGGCGCGTGACGATGTTGTCCACCGGCATGGCGGCGAAGCCACCAGAGATGACAAGCCCTACTAGCCCCTTCGGCCGGCGGGCTGCGGCAGCAATGGCAACTTGGGCGCCAAACGAGTCGCCCACGAGGATGAATGACTTATGGCGCTCTGCCTGTATCAGCACGTCCGTAGCGTGAGCCTCGATGTCCTTGTGGACCTCCGATAGGCGCAGAGTCTCCATGGGATAGTCCTTGAGTGGGCCGAACTGCTTGAGGTCCCACGGGGCGCCGGAAAGGCACGGAATGGCGATGATGGTTGGAAAAGCCATTGGTTGATCTCCTCATCTCGATTTGCTCATTAACGTGACGTGTCATGCAATGACATGTCATATATTATGAGTCAACCCCATCATCTGCCGACCGGATCAATCTGAAAATCAGCGTCAGACTTGTGTGGGGAAATATCCCGGCGAGCGAACGCGGATTTCCCCCCGTGCCCCCGGGTGCCCTTCCAAGGGGGAGGAACGCTCCTAGCTGACGCGCCGATCAGCATCACCGACGCGGATCGCCATTCCGGCGTCCACGCAAGCTCCTCTGATAGGCCCCAGAAGGTATCCCTCCCGCTCAGGAGCGGCTTCGAGACCCTTCTAGGTCAAATCGTACCGGGAGAATTAAACGCCAGTCTCAGGGCGCATTGTTACGTCCTCATCTGGCCGGCTGGCATGGTCAGCGTCACGAACCCGGATCATGGTCCCCACGCCAACGCCAAGCTCCCTTGCTATCCGCCGGATGCCTGTCCCTTCCGCCAACATAGCCCTGACCGCAGCGGCCTTCTTGGCGTCAGCTTCCTCCAGCGGCCGGCGGCCAAGCTTGACGCCTTCCTCCCGGCCAGAAGGGAAACCTCACCTGGTACGGTTCGCCTTGTCAGGTAACCTCCGGTCACCCTTGCAAACGCTGCTCGATGAGCTGTCGAAACACGGGTGGCCACCACATGCCCTTCGGGAAGCGTTCGCTGAGGCGTACGATGACCACCTCGTGCCTTGGCGAAACGTAAATGTGCTGGCCGAGAGCGCCCATGGCGAAGAAGTCATGCTCGTCCGGGCCAACCTCATGTCCCCACCAGAAGTGCTTGTAGAAGTATTTGCCCGACGCGAAGACCCGGCCCCAAGGCAGGCGGTCGTAATATCGGAACCACTCGCGATCCCGCCGAGCGCCCTCAGGCCCAGTGCTTGAGCGCACCCATTCGGACGGTACGATTTGTTGATCCTCCCACCGTCCTCGGTTGAGGTAGAGGAGGCCGAATTTCGCAAGATCCACGGCGGTCGCGTTGAGGCCGCTCTCAAGATGAACGAAGCCGCTGCGTGTGCTGTCGATCGTCAAGCTTGCCAGATGACGCACGCCAATGCGCTGCCAGAGCCTTTGCTCAAAGGTCTGGCCGACCGGCTCGCCCATGACCCGTTCCAGGATCATGCCGACAAGGAATGGATGGTAGTCGTTGTAGTGGAAGAAGCTTCCTACCGGATCGGTGATTGGCACGCGGCGGGTTGCGGCACGGCAGTCGGGCGAGAAGTAGCAGATGGCGTCGTCCGACCAGGGTTGCGGCCCCGAGACGAACCGGATCCCCGAGCGCATTTCGAGGAGATGGCGAAGCGTCAGTTCGCCCGTCGGGCGGCCCGCGAATTCCGGCAGATGCTCGGAAATCGGCTGGTCGATACCGGACAACCGTCCTTCTCCGATGGCAATGCCCACCAGCGCGGACGCGAAGGACTTGGTCACCGAGAAGCAACGATGGACCGCGTCGCGAGAGCCACCATTGGCATAATGCTCGTAAACGAGCTTGCCCCTGGCGATGATGACGAGCCCGGTCGTGCCCGTCTGGTCTAGCAGGGCCTCTAGTGGAGCCGACGTTGACCCCTGTCGGTGCCGTATGGTGATCGCACCGAACTCTGCGGGCCTCTCCGCCGGTTCGAATTCGAACGGCGTCGCCGATGGTTGCAAAGGAACGCCCGGAAAGCGGCGATGATCTGAATTTGTTGGCCGGTTCCATAAGACATAGCGGCCGAGGCGTGTTGCTGTCAGTAAGCCCATAGGCAGACCGTCAAGCACCAACCGACAAACTGGAACCGGGCGCGCGGTCATGAAGGATTGCGTCGGTACCGCCCGCCGCGCGACAGATGCTATCCGACGCTAGAAGCAACCAAGCTTCTCGGAAGACAATGAATATCTTCTTGGCGAAACCGGCGACAGGCTGCCGGGAGGCCATGACCGCCAAAACGCCTATAAATGCGATCACCATCAACCAAGCCAGAATGCGAAGATGTCCCGCCAGTGAGCGATGCGCAGTGACATTGCTGAGTTAGGCATTGACCGCACCTTCCCCATCCCGTCTGAGTTTGCCGCTCGTATTTCCCGCATTTGGAGGTGTCAACCGAAATTCTTCGGACTGCGACCCCGCCTCGCAAGTTCACCTAGGAGGCACCATTCCTGTGATCAACCGAGAAGACAGGCGTTTAGTCATGGTAGGTGGGATCGTACCAAGAGCCCATTCAAAGCCGCTCGTGACAAGAACCTCCACCGTCAAGAGGCTGTTTGAGGTTCAGACCTAGCGCCTCCGGCCTGCTGAACCGAACGGCCGGATCGAACTCAAAATCCGGCGCCAGATTTGTGTGCGTATACCCCGGCGAGTGAACTCGGATTTCCCCCCATACCCCACCCGTATGCTCATGATGGCGGAATTGGTTTCGCCGCGCGGCTAGGTGGGCACGCCCCTGGCATCACGGACTCGGATCACTGTCCCCACGCCCACGCCAAGCTCCCTCGCGATCCTCCTGATGCCGGTCCCTTCCGCCAACATTGCCCTGACCGCAGCGGCCTTCTTGGCGTCCGCTTCCTCCAGCGGCCGGCGGCCAAGCTTGATGCCTTCCTCCCGTGCCCGTGCGAGACCCGCCATGACCCTCTCCCGGATCATCGAACGCTCAAACTCGGCGAATACTCCCATCATTTGGAACATTGCCCGGCCGGAGGGCGTGGAGGTATCGAGACCCTGCTGATGGAGGTACAGATCGACGCCCTTGGCGTGTAGCTCTGTGAGAAGCCCTAGTAGGTCCGTTAGTGACCTTCCGAGCCGGTCCACCGCCCATGCGGCCACAAGGTCCACCTCGCGGCGCGTGACGGCCTTCAGGAGGGCATCTAGGCCGGGACGTTCCTCCCTGCCCTTCCCACCTGATATGCCGGCGTCCTCGAACACCTTCACCACTTCCCAGCCGTGACGCTCGGCTACCTCGCGAAGCTCCGTGCGCTGGTTCTTAGTGTTCTGCTCTGCCGTGCTGACGCGGACGTACAGGGCGACTCGTTTCGCTTTCCGCTTGGCGCTGCTGCCCATCGGTTTCTCCCATCATGTGCTTTTGTGATGGTGAGAGTGTAGGGCGTCAGGCGTTGATGTTCAACATACTAATGGTTACGGAACACCGTTTGCGCGAGTTGCAGGGGGCCGAAAACAGCGCCTTCGGCGAACCACGTCGAGCAGGGGTTTTCGGAACACCAAAAGAGCCTCGGCGGGCATTGCCGGCGCTGAAAGACACACGACAGCAGCGGAGGATCGATATGCGAGCCCCTGTTAATCGCAGTCAGACCACAAGGAGGGCGCGTTGTTCTCACGTGGCATTCGAACTACGGTTGCAGCGTTGGAAACTGCCGCGCATCCAGCGGCGCAGGTCCGCAAAAGGGGCAAAAATGGCTGAAAGCGAAATCGGCTTTGCTCAGCTCGGCTTAGCAAGCATTCTGAGGCAAAACCAACTGGCAGTTCCCCCTAATCAACGCGAGTTCTCGTGGACGACAAAAGAGGTCCGGACGCTCCTTCAGGATTTAGCCAAGGCGATTTCTGGAGGGGACACGACATATTTCCTCGGGACCATCGTCACCATCCCACGCTCCGGCGGCGTGCTAGAGGTGGTGGACGGTCAGCAGCGTCTCGCAACAACGGCTATTATGTTGTCTGCGATCCGCGACTACCTTCGCGCCAAGGAACCACTCATAGCTAAGTATCTATCCAACTCCCGAGTTCCTGACAGTTATTGATCGAGCAAGTCGCGCAAGAGTTCCGCGCTTGAGCCTCAACTTGGCGGACAACGATTACTTTCGGGCACGATTAACCGGCCTTCAACCTCTGCCCACCGTTTCCAAACCGTCTCATCAATTGATTGACGATGCTTTTGGCGAGGCGGCAAAGCAAGTAGCCAATGTCGTGTCGGGCTTTGATGAAAAGGACCATGGAGACATTCTAAATCGGTGGATCACATTCATGAAGTTGCGGGCTCTTGCTGTTCTCCTGCGTGTTCCCAATGACGCAGATGCCTACCGCATGTTTGAAACGCTTAACGACAGAGGACTTCGGACCTCGCAATCTGACCTAGTGAAGAACTACCTATTTGGTCGATCTAAAGAGCGCCTTGGTGAAGTGCAGGAAAAATGGGCGTTTATGCGCGGAGCGCTTGAGACTGTAGAAGACGATGACACCACGATTACATTCCTAAGGCACGCCCTTACGCTAATCAGTGGGTTCGTCCGAGAGGCAATCTATAAGCCGTCCAAAAACTGGCAAAGGCCCCGCAGCCGTATCACTTTCACGTCACAACTTGAGTCATTGTTGTACGGATACGTGGCCACACAAAATCCCGAACATGCCAAATGGAATGACTACTCAATGGCTACGCGCCGTGCAGTAGAGGTTCTTAATCTCTTCAGCATAAAGCCACTTCGTCCTTTGATGTTGGCGATTGGTAATCGGCTTTCTGGAAGGGACGCCGAAGAAGCTTTCCGGTTTTGCGTTTCGTTGTCCGTGCGATTGATGATCGCAAGCAGCACCCGGACGGGCAGCGTGGAAGAAGGGTTAGCCAATGCGGCTCATAACATGTTTGCCGGCGAACTAACGACGGTTTCGGAACTGAAGGCCGACCTGAAGCCCCTAACACCATCGGACGGGAGGTTCACGGCAGCGTTTGAAAGTGCCACCGTCTCCAATCAGAAGCTTGCTCGATATTATCTTCGGTCAATGGAACTCTCGGCCGCTGACGACCCCGAACCTTGGCACATCCCAAACGATGATCGGAGCAGCATAAACCTAGAGCATGTGCTGCCCGAGAAGCCGGCGGTAACTGGCCGCAGTTCAGTGAGGATGAGGTCAAGCTGTACTACCGGCGCATCGGAAACCTCTGCCTGATGAAGGCGAGCGATAACTCAACCGCAAAAAGCGCGGTGTTCGACGCGAAGAAGCCATACTTCGCAAGCTCGCCGTACGCCCTGACGAAACAGTTGGGCGAGGCATCGGATTGGACTCCGGCGGAAATTGCCGACCGCCAGAGAAAACTCGCAAAAATCGCAATCAAAACGTGGCCGGTGTGATTGTTTCGGCATCACCAATTGTCGTTTCTTGATGGTCGCTAGGAAGCCGAATTGCAGCCCCACTAAATGGGCTTGAGAGACTAGTAACACACGTATGTTACACAGCTCAAAGGACCAGCGACGAAAAGCTTAATGATATCAACGGCTTTTGGTGCTGAAAGGCCAATCCTTTCCTGGGCACCATTTTTTCGTTCGCCCCCACCCGCGAACGGTCGAGAAACTCCAGCAATTCTGAGATTCCTGACGCCGACTTGTTCACGGCTGTTCGCCAGCAGCCAGTGAAATCTGGGGGCCTCGCCTCCCGGTCAATCTCGATTTGACCAGATGCCCGGCGGAAAAGGCCGATCCATGTTGGGCAGTTTCAAGCGCCGGGTGAAGGTCACCCGCCGGACGGTTGCCCGCGTCGTCACGGCCTCACCGTGCGATCGAAGCGCACGACCTGGGGAAAGAGCTGCAAGACGTTGCTGGGGTGGTTCGAACGATCGAAGAAGTTCGGCATGACGATTGCCAAGCTCGTCCTCCGGCACCAGTCTTTGGCTGCGATCGACGACGCTGCGGACATGGTACAGGGCAGCCCGGTTCCTCATCAGGTAGCGACGAACGATCCGGAATTGATCCTTCGTCCGAGGTCCGGACAGCGAACGAAGCGCGACACTGACGATCTGTCCGATCGCGTAGAGTTGCCTGTCCATGTCATTCCTTCCTGGCGTCATGCCGTCGAACCGGGCCGGCGAAGAACGGCGGCTTCCGCCGCAGGCCAACGGCTGCTTTACCGAGAATGTCGCGGCGTGGACCCTGGTGGCGCGCAGACACAGGGGCGGCCGGCCCTGTCACCTCAGACTTCCGCAGCGGGCCCCACGGTCAGACCGGCGTCGCGCATCAGGCTTGCCTCGAGGTCGATCGGGTCGATGGTGTAGCTCTGCGTGACGCTGCCGCGATAGATCTGGATCGTGGTGGCAAGCCGTCGCCATCCTTGCACGTTCATGCCGCCGATCTGCTCTTCGTCGGTGGTGACGTCATAGTCACCGGGCTGCAGGACACCGCTGATCCCGCCGAGGCGGAACGGTTGCGTGAACCGCACGGTCTTGACCATTGCCCGGGTCGTCATGCCGTTGCGACCCGCGCAAATTGATCGCTGGCCAGCGTGTAGAAGCTGCGATGCTGGCCGGGCGCGTAGACCTTGACCGCAACGGCGAAGATGCGTTCCCGCGCCGCGTCGAAAGCCGCCAGGATCGCCTCCTCGGTATTCCGCGTCTTTGGATAGAGGATGAAGATCGCATTCTCCTCCAGGAAGAAACGCACCTCCATCGCGCTGTCATGCCCCCAGAAACGGATGCGGCGCGAAACGGGATCGTAGCTGCGGCTTGGATTCGGAAAGTTGAGGCTCATTTTCGACGTCCTGTTGGGGCCCAAGAAAAACGCGGTCCGCCCCGTGAAAGTGCTGCAAGGCCTACGCTTCTGCCGGCGCGTCGGCTTTTTTTCTGCTGGATCTTGCCCGCCGGCAACACTTTTCTTATGTAATGGCAGAGTTTATAGTTACAAGCCGGAGATAAATATTTCGGGAATCGCGAATTTTAGGTCGGCTTTATATAGATTATACAAAACAATATTTTACAATTGGCTTGACAGCCCCGCGCAGAAAACATAAATCAAAGCCAAATTGGCACTCTCATCCGTAGAGTGCCAACCGGCCTCCCCTGGATAAATGCTGACGCGGGCGCGCCCCCAAGAAGGAAGACACCGATGAAGTTCCGACCTCTCCACGACCGTGTCGTGGTTCGCCGAATCGACGCCGAAGCCAAGTCTGCCGGTGGCATCATCATTCCCGACACCGCCAAGGAGAAACCCCAGGAGGGCGAGATCATCGCCGTGGGCCCGGGCGCCCGCGACGAGGCCGGCAAGCTGGTTGCGCTCGACGTCAAGGTCGGCGACCGCATCCTCTTCGGCAAGTGGTCCGGCACCGAAGTGAAGATCGACGGCGAGGATCTCCTCATCATGAAGGAGTCCGACGTCATGGGCGTCATCGAAGGCAAGGCCGCGGGCCGCAAGGCCGCCTGACGGCGCCAGCGCGCCTCAAGTCCCCCTTTCCGAATTCAAGGAACAACGGCCATGGCCGCCAAAGACGTAAGATTCTCCACCGACGCGCGCGACAAGATGCTGCGCGGCGTCGACATCCTCGCCAATGCCGTCAAGGTGACGCTCGGTCCGAAGGGCCGCAATGTCATTCTCGACAAGAGCTATGGCGCTCCCCGCATCACCAAGGACGGCGTCTCTGTCGCCAAGGAGATCGAACTTGAGGACAAGTTCGAGAACATGGGCGCCCAGATGGTGCGCGAGGTTGCCTCGAAGACCAGCGACATCGCCGGCGATGGCACCACCACGGCGACGGTGCTTGCCCAATCCATTATCCGCGAAGGCGCCAAACTCGTCGCCGCCGGCATGAACCCGATGGACCTCAAGCGCGGCATCGACCTGGCGGTCGCCGAGGCGGTGAGCGACCTCAAGCGCCGCTCGAAGAAGATCAAGACTTCCGAGGAGATCGCTCAGGTTGGTGCAATCGCCGCCAACGGCGAGAAGATGATCGGCGACAAGATTGCCGAGGCGATGCAGAAGGTCGGCAACGAGGGCGTCATCACCGTCGAGGAATCGAAGGCCCTCGAGTTCGAACTCGAAACGGTCGAGGGCATGCAGTTCGACCGCGGCTACCTGTCGCCATACTTCATCACCAATGCCGAGAAGATGATGGCGGATCTCGACGATCCCTACATCCTGCTCCACGAGAAGAAGCTCTCCAACCTTCAGGCCCTCTTGCCGCTCCTGGAAGCCGTGGTTCAGTCAGCGCGGCCGCTGCTGATCGTGGCCGAGGACGTCGAGGGCGAGGCACTGGCCACGTTGGTCGTCAACAAGCTGCGCGGCGGCCTCAAGGTCGCGGCGGTGAAGGCGCCGGGCTTCGGCGATCGCCGCAAGGCCATGCTCGAGGACATCGCCATCCTCACCGGCGGCCAGGTCGTCTCCGAAGACCTCGGCATCAAGCTTGAGAATGTGACCCTGGCGATGCTCGGGCACGCCAAGAAGGTGACGATCTCCAAGGAGAACACCACGATCGTCGACGGCGCCGGCAAGAAGAAGGAGATCGAGGGCCGCATCGGCCAGATCAAGGCGCAGATCGCGGACACCACATCCGACTACGACAAGGAGAAACTGCAGGAGCGGCTGGCCAAGCTCGCCGGCGGCGTCGCCATCATTCGCGTCGGCGGTGCAACCGAGATCGAGGTCAAGGAGCGGAAGGATCGTGTCGACGACGCGCTTCACGCCACCCGCGCAGCGGTCGAGGAAGGCATCGTTCCGGGCGGCGGCGTCGCCCTGCTCCGCGCCAAGAAGGCCGTCGACAAGCTGAAGTCGGACAGCGCGGACATTCAGGCGGGCATCAACATCGTGCTGCGCGCCCTCGAATCGCCCATCCGTCAGATCGTCGATAATGCTGGTGTGGAGGGCTCGATCGTCGTCAGCAAGGTGATGGAGTCGAAGTCGGAGACATATGGCTTTGATGCCCAGACCGAGCGCTACGTCGATATGGTCGTCGCCGGCATCATCGACCCGACCAAGGTCGTGCGCACCGCGCTGCAGGACGCCGCTTCGGTCGCCGGCCTGCTGGTGACCACCGAGGCGATGGTCGCCGAGCATCCGAAGAACGAACCTTCAATGCCGATGCCGGCCGGCGGCGGCATGGGCGGCATGGACTTCTAGTCCGCGCGCCCATCCTGTTCCCTGCCGAAGTCGGGCAAGCCCGACTTCGGTGGCGGCATGGACCTCCAGGTCCCGCCACTCTCGCAAAGGCAAGGAAAGACCGTCCCCCGGGGAGCTGGCCGGCCCCCGGGGGTCGGCTTGCGGTCGTCGGCCTCGCCAGGCGCCAGATCGACCATGCGCCTGGCGCACCGGTTCAGGTCGCGGGGGCGCCTGTGCGCCTATTCGTCATGGCTTCCTGTGTGACGCTTTTCCAGCCAGGCATCAGCTTCATGCTTGATCCAATGCTCGGCATCGGCTTCGTTCGCAAAATTGGGCACGTCCGCAGTGCGGCCATTGTCCCAGGTTACCCTTACGTACCAGCCGTCACCGACCTTGACCGGACGGGCCTTAAAATTCGCTCGCGAGGGACCTAGCGCCATGCTGGCAATATGAGGCGCGTCGGACTGGAGCGCCAGCGCTGAAATCGGCCCGCCTTGTTCAAACTGGCCAACCACCGTCCCCGGGATGGCCTTGTCTTCGGCCCGGCGGGCACGATTCCGCCTGGAACGACGTCATCTCCACCGCGACTGGCACGCCGCCGTGGAACGGCACTGCGCCGGTAAGGGAAGAACCTTTCGGATTCGAACGGCTCGAGTGCCACGCGGAGAGCCTCGCCGCGGCACAGCCGGTGACACCGACACCACCAGATGTCCCCTCTCTCCACAAACGCTTCAACGACAATGCGGCGGTCCTGCTTGCAGCCTATCGCGCGAGCGCCGCGGAGCTGGAGAACGGCCGAAGCGTTGTGCCGGCGGCCGAGTGGCTCCTCGACAACAATCACCTCGTCCAGGAGCAGATTCGCAAGATCAGGGACGATCTGCCGCCCTGAGCGTCCGCACGGGGAGGCGGGCGACCGGCTGCCCGGCAGCCGCCCCGGCTCGCTGGACCATGCCGGCGGTAAGCCGCAAAGCGCGGCACGTGAGCCGGAGGCCGCCGGGCCGCCCGGCCCTCACATCTGGACGAAGAAGCCCTTGGCATCCTCCCATGCGCCGACCTTGATCGGCTTCTTCGGATCCGTCTCGACAGAGATGGTGCCGGGATTGATGCCGTATTTGCCCAGGATCTCGCCCAGCTGTCCCCCGCCGGGGACCATTGTGATGCCGACGCCGGCGGCGACATTGACGACGTGGACCGCCCCGGTCTTCGGATCGAGCGTGCCGCCGACCTTCACATAGACATTCGGGCCGGCCTTGACCTCCCACTTGTAGCCGCCCTTGCCGTCCGGGCCGACCTGGATGGAGATCCCCGGGGCAAAGATGCTGAACCCGCTTTGCAGGAGCGGAATCTGGATGCCGAACTCGGGGAAGTCGGCCTCGCAATTATAGGCGGTGGGAAAGGGCCGGCCTGCCCGGCAGGCATCGATGTAATCGGAATTGGACATCGCGCAGGTGACGAAGTTCAGGCAGCCGATGATCGAATTGCAGGTGCAGGTCTCCTTGCACATCTTGACGACGTCGAGGTTGTCGCACTGCGGCATGGGCGATGAATTGCCGGCACCCGTGATGCCGGGACTGCGCAGGGCCGCGGCGATCACCGCCGGATGCGTCGACCAGCGGCGCTGGGCCTCGTTGAACGCCTGACGCGCCGCCGCCGTGTCGTCCATCGCCAGGAGCACCTCGGCCAGATGCGCCCGGGCGAAGGGATTATCGGGGTCCAGATCGATCGCATGGCGAAGGGCGGCAGCCGCATTCTCCAGACCGTCCGTGTTCGACCCCTGACGCCACTGATCGAGCAGCGCCTGACCATAGTTGGCGCCGACGATCGCATTGTCCGGCTCCGCCTGCCGCGCCGCACGCAGAAGCGAATAGCCGGCGTCGACCCATTGCGGATGCGCCGCGGCGGCCGGGTCGCCCGCCGCGGCCTGCAGTGCCATACCGAGATTGTTGGCGGCCGCCGCGTTCTCCGGGTGGCTCAGGACATCCTGCGCGAAGAACCAGGCCGCCGGCAGCGGCTTGGCCTGCAGCATCATGACCACGCCCATTGTCGGCGCGACGCCCTTGTCCGGCTCGGCCGCCAGATGCTGCTTCGCCGCCGACAGGAATGCCGGATCGAGTTGCGCCTCGATCTGCGGCACCAGCGCTTCGACATCGGAACGCTCGTCGGCCCGCACAGTCGAGGTGGCACCGGCCACAGTAAGGGCGACGATGATCGAGAGATATCTGCCAACCGAACGCAAGTTCATGGCCTGTTGCCTCCCGTGCTTCAGCGTCAAGCGGCGTGACGGTGCAACAACTCCAGTCATCCCCTGGTGCCACGCGCCCGACTCCAGGTCAGATGAATTGCATATGGGGATACTGGCTGAGGTCATTACAGTCTCTCGATTGCGTTGATGCAACAGCCGACGGGAAATTTCTTTTCGCCACACCGTCGAAAGCGGCCGCTGTGCTGGCGAAATACGCGACAGGTCAAGCGCGATGCCGCGCCGGCGCGCGTGCTGCGCCGGTCCGCCAAGGCGCGCGCAATTGCGCTGTGAAATCAACGATCATGGCTCTTCGCCGCGCCAGTCCTTTCCGGGCACCATCTTTTTGCGTTAGGTGGTGGCGTAGAGCCGGGCCGCCGCGGGCGGCCCATTCCGATTGGTGATCGCTGGAATCCCGCCATTTCCACGCCGCCGCCGTCCGCCGCCGACCAAGCCAGGACCCTCTTTTATGAGGCGCTGGAGCACGCCGATGCGCGCGATTTCGTTGGTGCCGAGGAGCGCTTCCGCGCCGCCCTGGCCTTGGTTCCTGACCGCCCCTCGATCCTCACCAATCTGGCGGCGAGCCTGTTCAGCCAGAACAAGGTCGGCGAGGCGCTTGTCTTCGCGCAGCAGGCGCTGGCGCAGGCCCCCGGCAATCCCGAGGCCATGCTCATCGTCGGCAACAGCCTGGCGCTCCAGGGGCGCTTCGCCGAATCGGCCGAGGTTCTTGAGCGCATCGTTGCCGACGCGCCGGACGATGCCGATGGCTGGGCGGCGCTCGCCACCGTCTTCACCCAGATGAAGCGCTATGACGAGGCGCTGCCCGCCTATCGCCGGGCGCTGGCCGTGCTGCCCGACCTCGACTATTGCCGCGGCGATCTCGTTCATGCGCGCATGCATGCCGGCGACTGGGCTGGGCTGGAGGCCGACTGGGCGGCGCTCATCGCCGATGTGCGCCAGGGCAAGCCCGCAGCGCGGCCGTTTCATGTCCTGTCGATCCCGTCGACACCGGCCGATCAGCTAGCCTGCGCCCGCGCGTTCGCGGCCCGCGAGTACCCGGCGCGCGCGCCGCTCTGGCGCGGCGAACGCTATGCCCACGATCGCATCCGGCTGGCCTATGTGTGCGCCGATTTCGGCACGCACCCGACCTCCCAGCTCATGGCCGGCCTGTTCGAGCAGCACGACCGCGCCCGCTTCGAGACGATCGCCGTGGCCACCCGCCCCTCGGACGGCAGCGCCATCCGCGCACGGCTGGAAGGGGCCTTCGAGCGCTTCATCGAGGCCGGTGACCAGGCCGACTATGAGATCGCCGCGCTCCTGCGCGATCTCGAAGTCGACATCGCCGTCGACCTCAACACCAACATCATCCATGCGCGCGGCGGCGTCTTCGCCATGCGTCCGGCGCCGATCCAGGTGAGCTGCCTCGTCTATCCGGGAACCTCCGGCGCCGACGTCATCGACTATCTGATCGCCGACCGGATCGTGCTTCCCGAGTCCGATCGGCCGCACTACGCCGAGAAGATCGCTTATCTGCCGGAGACCTATTTCATCACCGACGACGCCGGACCGGCGCCGGCGACAACGACCAGCCGGGAGGATCACGGATTGCCGGAGGAAGGCTTCGTGTTCTGCTGCTTCAACAACGCCTACAAGGTCACCGCCGACGTCTTCGACGTGTGGATGCGTCTGTTGCGCGCTGTCGAGGGCAGCGTTCTCTGGCTGCTCGAGAGCAACCCCGCCTTTTCGGCCAATCTCCGCCGCGAGGCCGAGGCGCGCGGCGTGGCCTCGTCGCGGCTGGTCTTCGCGCCGCGCACCAGCATCGAAGCGCATTTCGCGCGTCACCGCCATGCCGACCTCTTCCTCGACACCTTTCATTACAACGCCCACACCACCGCCTGCGACGCCCTGTGGATGGGGGTGCCGGTGCTGACCTGCACGGGCACGACCTTTGCCGGCCGGGTGGCCACCAGCCTGCTCAATGCCGTGGGCCTGCCCGAGCTGGTGACCGCCTCGCGCAAGGCCTATGCCGCGCGTGCCCTGGAGCTGGCCACCCGGCCCGCCGAGCTGGCCGGCATCAAGGCCAGCCTTGCCGCCAGGCGGCGGACCTGCCCGCTCTTCGACACAAGCCGCCAGACGCGCCTGCTCGAAGCCGGCTTTGCAGGCATGATCGCGCGTCACCTCAGCGGCGCCCCGCCGGCCGATTTCACGGTCGCGCCAATGCCTTGACCGGCATGGAAAAAGCTCGAAATTTTAACGGTTACCGGCTATGGCTCGCGGCATGACCATTCGGCTTCACAAGGGCGACCTGCCGGACGTTGCACGCTTTTCCGGTGCGGTTGCCATCGATACCGAGACGCAGGGGCTGAACCCGCTGCGCGACCGCCTGTGCCTGGTGCAGCTCTCCGCCGGTGACGGCAGTGCCGACATCGTCCAGATCGCCGCCGGCCAGACCGCCGCGCCCAATCTCACCCGGGTGCTCGCCGACCGCTCCATCACCAAGATCTTCCACTACGCCCGCTTCGATATCGCGGTTCTCGAGCACGCCTTCGGGGTCATGGCCGAGCCGCTCTTCTGCACCAAGATCGCCTCCAAGCTCACGCGCACCTATACCGACCGCCACGGGCTGAAGGAGCTGGTCAAGGAATTCCTCGACATCGACCTGTCGAAGCAGCAGCAGAGCTCGGACTGGGCGGCCGAAACGCTGAGCGACGCCCAGCTCGCCTATGCCGCGTCGGACGTGCTCTACCTGCACGCCCTGCGTCAGCGCCTGGAAGAGCGGCTCGAGCGCGAAGCCCGTCGCCGGCTGGCCGAGGCCTGTTTCGCCTTCCTGCCGACCCGCGCCCGGCTCGATCTCGCCGGCTGGGGCGAAGAGGACATTTTTGCGCATTAGCCGGGCGTTGGGCTGCCCCAGGGCTGCCAAGGGCTGCCATGGGATTGGCTCATTATCGTGATTTTCCTTGCCGATTGCGGATCAGTGCCTAACTGCCCACAATGCGCCGCACGGCCGCCAGGCGGAACGAATGACCGATTACACCGAGGACACGCCGGTACGGCACCGCATCCGCTACGACCCGACCCGGCGCGGCGGAGAGGAAGCCTATCGCGCCGCCCGGCGCCACAGCCGGCTGGTCCGCGCGCTGAAGATCGTGCTCCCGACGGTGGCGGTGGCCGGCATTCTGCTGTTCTGGGCCTCGGCCCACTTCATTCCGAGCGATCTGGCCGGCCTCATCTCGAGCGCCGGCATCGATCTGAAGTCGAACAGCGTCACCATGAACACGCCGCATATTTCCGGCTTCGAGGGCACCAAGCGCGCCTATGAGGTGAAGGCGGATCGCGCCATCCAGAGCCTCAACGATCCCAAGGTGCTGACCTTCGAGAAGATCAACGCCCATATCGGCCTCGACAATGCCGGCACGGCCACCGTCGATGCCGGCACCGGGATCTATAACGGCAACAACAACACGCTCGAGCTCAAGAACGGCGTGACCGTCAAGACCACCAGCGGCTATGCGGCGACCATAGAGCAGGCCGCCATTGACCTCGCCAAAGGCAGTCTTCACTCTTCCCAGCCGGTCGAGATCCACGCCAAGGAGGGCACCCTGCGCGCCGACAGCATAGAAGTCACCGACCGCGG
The DNA here is from genome assembly GCA_963743015.1 of uncultured Alphaproteobacteria bacterium. Taxonomy (GTDB): domain Bacteria; phylum Pseudomonadota; class Alphaproteobacteria; order Rhizobiales; family Kaistiaceae; genus CAVSRC01. The sequence goes on along the minus strand of CAVUOD010000018.1, from coordinate 40,377 downwards.
CAAGCACGTCGTCTTCCGTGGTGGTGTCGCGGTCTCCTTCATGCCGCCCGACAAGCTGGCGACGCCTCCGGAGGCCGAATGAGCTTGCCCCTCCGCCTGCGCCTGTCGCTGCTCGGCGGCCTGATCGCGGCAGTCCTTGCCGCCGCCGCATTTCCGGGCCCGGCCAATGCGGCCACCGCCGACCTCTTCAACGGCTTCCAGGCCAAGTCGAAGGATCCTGTCGAGGTCAATGCCGACGTCCTCGATGTCAGCGAACAGGGCCAGCAGCGCATTTCCACCTTCAAGGGCAATGTCGTCGTGCGCCGCGGCAAGACCGTGCTCAAGGCCGACACGATCAAGCTCTATTCGGACCTCAAGGCGACCACCTCCGACGGCTTCACCCGCATCGAGGCGAGCGGCGGTGTCTTCGTCAGCTCCGGCGAGCAGACCGTCACCGGCAAGACCGCCGTGGTCAACATGAAGACGCGCACCATCACGGTATCCGGCGGCGTGGTCCTCAGCCAGGGCGGCAACGTCATCACCGGCAGCCAGCTCGTGGTCAACCTGGCCACCGGCCAGGCCCGTGTCGAACAGGAAGCCGGCAAGCAAATCCGCGGAATTTTCACTCCCGATGTCGCCGGCGGCAAGACCGCCGGGCAATAACCCCCTCGACAGCCGCCGGTCGGCGGCTTAATCCCCGGCCGTTCAATCGCGAGGTTCACAAGGCGTGGCCACATCGAGCCATTTCGGTCGCGGAGGCGAAAGGACCGCACGCCGCGCCGCCAGGCAGCAGCAGCAGCAGCGCGAGGAGGCCTATTACGCTGAAACGCCGCCGTCCCGGCTTGTCCCCGATGCCGGGGGGCGCGGCTGGCTTGTCGCCCTCGGGCTCGCCAAGTCCTACCGCAAGCGGCTGGTGGTGCGGAACGCGAGCCTGGCCGTGGCGCGCGGCGAGGCGGTCGGCCTTCTCGGGCCCAACGGTGCCGGCAAGACCACCATCTTCTACATGATCACCGGCCTCATCCGGGCGAACCACGGCACCATCGAGATCGACGGCAACGACGTCACCGACCTGCCCATGTACCGGCGGGCGCGGCTCGGCATCGGCTATTTGCCGCAGGAGACGTCGATCTTCCGCGGGCTGACCGTGGAGGGCAACATCCGCGCCGTCCTCGAGGTGGTCGAGCCGGACAAGGCCGCGCGCGAGGACCATCTCGAGGCGCTGCTCGACGAGTTCCGCATCACCCATCTGCGCAATGCGCCGGCCATGTCGCTGTCGGGCGGCGAGCGTCGCCGCTGCGAGATCGCCCGCGCCTTGGCCAGCCGGCCGGCCTTCATGCTGCTCGACGAGCCGTTCACCGGCGTCGACCCGATCGCCGTCGGCGACATCCAGGCGCTGGTGCGTCACCTGACCAGCCTCGGCATCGGCGTGCTCATCACCGACCACAATGTGCGCGAGACCCTCGGCCTCATCGACCGCGCCTACATCATCCATTCCGGCGAGGTGCTGTTCGAGGGCCGTCCGGGCGAGATCGTGCGCAGCCCGGAAGTCCGCCGCCTTTACCTTGGCGAGCAGTTTAGCCTTTAATCCGGCCGCCCGTTACGCTACCAAAGAAAGACAAGCAATTCCCGGACCAACTTGCCGGGTGGGGTAGCGCGCGTAATGGCACTTTCGCACAAGCTCGAGCTTCGCCAGAGCCAGTCTCTGGTGATGACGCCGCAACTGATGCAGGCGATCAAGCTGCTCCAGCTCTCCAATCTCGATCTGGTCGCCTATGTCGATTCCGAGCTCGAGCGCAATCCGCTGCTTGAGCGGATCGAGGGCGAGGAGGGCGGCGAGAGCGCTGCCGATGATGCCAACGCCGCCAGGGCGGAAGCCGATGCGGAAGCGCGCTCCGGCGATACCGGCACCGATTTCGGCGACAATCCGCCCGACTGGATGGAGACGCGCATGGAGATCGATCCGGAGGCGATCGCCGACCGGCTCGATTCCGACCTCGCCAACGTCTTCCCCGACGATCACGGCAGACCGGCCGGCGAGACCCCGCCGGCGCTGCCCGCCGAGAGCTGGACCTCGGCCCCTTCGCGCCAGCCGATCAGCACCGAGGACTACAATCTCGAGGCCTTCGTCGCCGAGCAGAAGTCGCTCGCCGACCACCTCGGCGATCAGCTCGGGCTGGCGACCTCCGATCCCGCCATGCGGCTGGTCGGCCGCGTGCTGATCAACGAGATCGACGAAGCCGGCTATCTGCGTGCCGACATTGCCGACATCGCCGAGCGTCTCGATGCGCCGCTCGAGCTGGTCGAGCGCACCCTGGCCGTCGTGCAGACCTTCGACCCGCCGGGCATCGGCGCCCGCGACCTCGCCGAATGTCTCGCCATCCAGCTGCGCGAGCGCGACCGTTTCGATCCCTGCATGGCCATGCTGGTCGAGCATCTCGATCTGGTCGCCCGGCGTGATTATTCCACCCTGTGCAAGCTGTGCGCCGTCAACGGGGAAGATCTCGCCGACATGGTCGCCGAGCTGCGCGCGCTCAACCCGAAGCCCGGCAGTGCCTTCGGCGATATCCCGGTCCAGCCGATCGTCCCCGATGTCATGGTGCGGCCGGGACCCGATGGCGGCTGGCACGTCGAACTCAACACCGGCACGCTGCCGCGCGTGCTCGTCAACCAGGCCTATTACGCGACCGTCCTCGGCCGCCGTCGCAACGACACCGACAAGATCTATCTCGCCGATTGCTTGCAGACCGCCAACTGGCTGGTGAAGAGCCTCGATCAGCGCGCCCGCACCATCCTCAAGGTCGCCACCGAGATCGTGCGCCAGCAGGATGCCTTTCTCGCCCATGGCGTCCGCCACCTGCGTCCGCTCAATCTGAAGACGGTCGCCGAGGCGATCGGCATGCACGAATCGACCGTGTCGCGCGTCACCTCCAACAAGTACATGGCGACGCCGCGCGGGATCTTCGAGTTGAAATACTTTTTCACCGCGGCCATCGCCTCGGCCGAGGGCGGCGAGGCGCATTCGGCCGAGGCCGTGCGGTTTCGCATCCGCCAGATCATCGACGAGGAGGCGCCGGAAGCGATCCTCTCCGACGATACGATCGTCAGGATGCTGCGCGATTCGGGCGTCGACATCGCCCGGCGCACGGTCGCCAAATACCGCGAGGCGATGCGCATCCCCTCTTCGGTGCAACGTCGGCGGGAGAAGCTGGCGAAGTTCGGCAAGAGCCCGGGCAGTGCCGAAGAGCGAAGCGATTCAGAGGCTTACCGGGCGCATCCCGGCCTCGGTTGACTTGTTCCGCCGCCCTCCCTAGAAGGGCGCGCAGCACGGGCCGGCGAGGTGGCGACATGACGTTCCCCCCCGGTCAAGGTTCCGGTCCGGCGTGTCGCCTTGCGATTGACCGTGCCCGCGAGGGGCGCATCGAGGCTGGCGCATCCGACCGCCGCGTTGAAAGGTTCGACCCTCCATGGGCCTGCGCATTTCAGGCAAGAACATCGATATTGGTGACAGTCTGCGGGGACGCGTTGAAGAGCGCATTGCCCAGGCCATTGGCAAATATGTCGATGGTGGCTTCGACGCCAATGTCACCGTAGAGCGCGAAGGCTCGGGCTTCCGCAGCGACGCCAAGGTCCATCTCGACACCGGCATCGTGCTCAGGGGCGAGGGCAGGGGCCAGGACGCCTATCAGAGCTTCGATGACGCTGCCGAGCACATCGAGAAGCGCCTGCGCCGCTACAAGCGCAAGCTGAAGGATCACAAGGGCGGGCCGCGCGGCGAAACCATTGCCGCAGCGGCCTATGTCATAGCCGCTCCCGACGAGGAGGCTGAGGTCGCCGTCGACGACAAGCCGGTGGTGATCGCCGAAGAGGCGACCAGCCTCGCCACCATGTCAGTCGGCCACGCGGTGATGGCCATGGACCTCGCCGACGCACCGGTCATGGTCTTCCGCCACGCCGTCCACGGCGGCATCAACGTGGTCTATCGGCGCAGCGACGGGAACATCGGCTGGATCGATCCGTCGGGGACTGTAAAGGGTGACGCCGTCGATCGCTGACGGCAATGGGACGATGCGGGCGGGCACTTGGCATCCCGCGCGCCGCTGGGACGATCTGGACTGAACAAGATGGATCTGAGCGACCTCATCAAGCCCGATGCCGTCGTGCCTTCGCTGAAGGCGAACAGCAAGAAACAGGCTATTCAGGCGCTCGCCGAAAAGGCGGCCCAGATCACAGGTTTGGAAGAGCGTGAGGTCTTCGAGACGCTGGTTCAGCGGGAGAAGCTGGGCTCGACCGGGGTGGGCGGCGGCATCGCCATTCCACACGGCAAGCTCGCCGGGCTCGATCGCATCTTCGGTCTGTTCGCGCGCCTGTCGAAGCCGATCGATTTCGAGGCGGTCGACGATCAGCCGGTCGATCTCATCTTCCTGCTGCTGGCGCCGGAAGGCGCCGGTGCCGACCACCTCAAGGCGCTGGCCCGCGTCGCCCGCCTGTTCCGCGAATCCGGCATGGCGGGCAAGCTGCGCGCCTCGACCGACAAGTCGGCGCTCTATTCGGTGCTGACCGAAGGTGCGACGCCGGACGCGGCGTAGGCCGCCGCTCGACGTTGATCTCCTCCGTCATCCCCCGGCGAGGCAGAGCCGAGACCGGGGGATCGCTCTCAGCGAAACAGCCGGTATCGTGCTCGTCGCGGCCGATCCTCCGGTCAAGCCGGAGGATGACGGGCCAAGACGAGGGCCATGTTTGGTCTCTTTGAAGGCGATACGAGATGGCGCGCTGGCGTGTATGCTGGCTCCGCCCTTAATGCAGGCTCACCGTTTCCAGGTCGTTTTCCTGTGCATTCAGCTCGACCGCCTCGCGGCTGTCGGCGAGCATGATCGGCGTGCCGTCGGCGCCGAGCAGCGCCCACAGTTCCAGATCCGGCACCACAGACGGCATCTGCGGGAAGAGATCCTTGGCTTCTTCGGGGTGGAGCGCGCGCACATAGGCGATCCGCCCGCCGCCGAGCTGGGCGAAGGATTCGGCGGACATCACCTGCTTGGGGGCAGCCGTCGTGGGTTCATTCGTCATGACGCATATACCTCCTGAAGGGCCGGCGCTCAGCCGCGCCCCTTGATTTCGATCCGCCGCACGACCCGTTCCGCCCGCGGGCGGACAAGGTCGACAGACAGGAGCCCGTCCTTGAGATCGGCGCTGACCACTTCGATCCCCTCGGCAAGCACGAAGGTCCGCTGGAACTGCCGCGCCGCGATGCCGCGATAGATGAACTCGCGCGCCGGCTCGTCCCCTTGCCTGCCGCGGATCACCAGCTCGTTCTCCTCGATGCCGACTTCCAGTTCGTCGCGCGAGAAACCGGCGACCGCCAGCGTGATGCGCAGCGTTTCCGCCCGCTCGGGCGTGCCTGGCAACCGTTCGATGTTGTAGGGCGGATATCCGTCCCCGGTCGCCTTGGACAGCCTGTCCAGGGCGCGCTCGATCTCCTCGAAACCGAGGAGCAGGGGGCTGGAGAGCGCGGCGATTCGCGTCATGCGATGGTCCTTTCCACAAGCGACCCTTGAGCCGGACCCCGATGCAGGCATCCAGCCTGCCCGCAATATGGTCACGGCCTTATAGCGGTTCAAGCGTCGCCGCGGCTTGCCCGCTCGCGGCGGCCTTGCCATCCTTGCGCAAGACACCAGTTACCCGCATTTCACGGGGAAAGCTTTGATGTTGCGCAAGTTTCTCGTTCTGGCACTGGTCCTGGCAGGGGCCGGCGGCGGCGCCTTCTGGTTCCTGACGCTCCCGCGCACGCTTTCGCCTGCCGATCTGCCGGCGCACAAGCCCGACCTCGCCAATGGCGAGGAGATGTTCTGGGCGGGGGGCTGCGAATCCTGCCATGCGGCCGAAGGCGCGACCGCTGCCGACCAGTTGAAGCTCGGCGGCGGCCAGGCGCTGAAGACGGAATTCGGCACCTTCCACGCGCCCAACATCTCGCCCGATCCGCAATACGGCATCGGCAAATGGTCGGACCTCGATTTCGTCAACGCCATGAAATTCGGCATCGCGCCGGGCGGCCGCCATCTCTATCCGGCCTTCCCCTATACCTCCTACCAGCACATGCGCATCGAGGACCTCATCGACCTCAAGGCCTTTCTCGACACGCTGCCGCCGGTGGCCAAGCCCTCCCTGCCGCACGAACTCGCCTTCCCGTTCAATATCCGGCGCGGCATCGGCCTGTGGCAGCTGCTCTATGTCGACGGAAAGACCTTCCAGCCCGATCCGGCGAAGAGCGCAGAAGAGAACCGCGGCGCCTATCTGGTCGAGGGGCCGGCCCATTGCGGCGAATGCCATACGCCACGCAACTGGATCGGCGGGCCGATCCTCGCCCGGGCCTATGGCGGCGGCCCGGCACCGGACGGCAAGGGCAAGATCCCCAACATCACGACGGATGCCACCGGGCTCGCCGACTGGTCCGCGGACGATATCGACACCCTGCTGACGACCGGCTTCAAGCCGAATTTCAATTCCGTCGGCAGCACCATGGCCGCCGTCGTGCGCAATACGGCGAAGCTGTCGGCTGCCGATCGCAACGCGATCGCCACCTATGTCGCCAGCCTGCCAGCGGTGGATTCGTCGCAGTAGCCGCATGGCGCGCAGCGGAATGCGGATAATCGCCTGCTCTGCCTACCCCGCGATCCTCCGGCTTGCGCGGAGGATGACGGATCGAGAGGCATTGCTGCTTGCGCCCTTTCAGGCGCTACACCTTCTCCCAGCCGCCCGATTTCTCCGAGCCGAACACCGCGTCGATCACCCGCATCTGCCGGATGGCGTCGTCGAGGCCGAATTCCAGCGCCTCCTTGCCCTGCACCACGCGCGAGAACGCCTCGGCCTGGAGCTGGTACTGGTCGGCCTTGGCGAGCTTGATCGTCTTGGCGCTGGCGTCGCCCAGCTCCTTGCCGTTGTCGAGATAGATGCGCATGGCGCCGCCCTGCGGCGCGTTGAAGGGGATGGCGATTTCCAGGCGCCCCTTGGTGCCGAACACGTTGACCCGCTGGTAGGGAACGATCTGGGTGCCGACGGTGAAGGTCAGGTGGCGGCCTTCGCCGAAGTCGACCAGGGCGCTGGTCGTGCGGTCGGTGTGGAACACCGGATCGCGGTCGATCAGCGAGACCACCGCCGTCGGCTCGGCGTCGAAGAGATAGCGCCCGGAGATGATCGCGTAGCAGCCGATGTCGTAGGCGGCGCCGCCGCCGATGTCGGCGATGTTGCGCACATTGTCGGGGTCGTCGTTGTAGTAGCTGAAGAAGACCTGCACGGCCCTGAGCGTGCCGAGCTTGCCCTTGCGCACGATCTCCCGCGCCTTGATCCATTGTGGGTGGTGGCGGACCATGAAGGCCTCGGCGATGAACACCCCCTTGGGCGCCGATTTGAGCTTCTCGGCTTCGGCCGCGGTCAGCGCGATCGGCTTCTCGCACAAGCACGTGTTTGCCCTTCTTGGCCGCTTTCAGCGTCAACGGTACGTGCAGGTGATTGGGTAGCGGGTTGTAGACCGCATCGATCTCGGGATCGTCGAGCAGTTCCTCGTAGGAACCGTAGGCGACCGGGATGCCGAGCTTCTTCGCCCATTTCTTCGCCGTCGGCAGCTCGCGCGAGGCGATCGCGCGCACCTCGAACTTGCGGCTTTTCAGCATGCCGGGAATGACCTTCTCGGTGCCGATGCTGGCCGTCGATATGATCCCCCAGCGGACCTTGCCGGCCTTTTTCTTCTTGGCGCTCTTGGCCATCAGCTCGCCCCTTTCCTCTGCTTGGTTCTCCCGACCGCTAGGCAAAGCGGTTTGTTCGCACTTTGGCAAGACGGAATCGCGGACCCGGCGGTCATCAGGCCTTCGCCGTCGTCAGGCTCGCGCGGCTCTCGGCGTAGTAGTCGAGCGCGCCAAGGCGGCCCTCCGCCAGCCACTCTGCGACGCGCTCGGGTGCGAGCGGCGGAATGTCGACCTTGGTGAGCAGATCGGCAATCGCTTCCGGCTCCGTACCGAGGGGCAGGATGGTGCCCCAGCCCAGCGCCCGCAGGCGTTCCGCCTGGGCGCCGAGATCGAAGACGACCGGATAGCAGCCCGCGCGCACGCATTCGCTGAGCGAGAACATGTAGGTCTCGGCGACCACGCTCGGCAGGAAGGCGATCTGTCCGCCGACGCGCTTGAGCAGATCGTCGACCGTGGCCCCGTCATAGGGGCCGAGCACGGTGACGTTCGGCGGCGGATTGTGCCAGGTCGCCGGCCCGGCAATGGCGAACTTGAGCGGCAGGTGCCGGGTAATGGCCGCGCGGATCACCCCTTCCAGCACCGGCGTGCCCTTGTCCTTGCTGAACGAGCCGATGGTGACGATCGTCCGGGTCTTGCCTGCCGGCACCGGCCGCGGGGCAAGGATCGGCGTGCGCTTCTCGTCATGTGGGGCAACCGTGATCGGGATATCGCCCAGGCCCCGCTCGAGCAGTGTCCGCGCCGCCGCGCTCGGCGTGTAGATCGCCTTCGCCCCCGCGGCGATCGCCCTGTACGCGTCGCGGTGCGCCGCGACCGGTGCGATGAACGGGCCGAACGGTTTCTTGGCCGCGACGCATTGTTCGCACGTGGCGTCCGGCGCCACGTCGCAGGGCCGGTCGTTGCGATCGGAAAGCGTGATCTGCGGACACAGAAGATAGAAGTCGTGCAGCGTCAGATAATATCCGGCGAAGCACGCCGCCAGCGTCTTCAGATGGGTGACGTCCATGCCGATGACGGAGTGGACGTGCAGCAGCCCGGCGCCGTCGGCGGCGACGATCTGGCGGAAGGCGGCGGCGTCCTCCGCCTCGGCGAGGTCGAAGACAAGGTTCGGATAGCCTGCCGGCTCGATCAGCCGCACCGTCGACGGCCCGCTGATCTCAACGATCGCGACGGCCGCGCCGAGCGCCGCCTGCCGGCGGGCGAGGTCGGCCGCATGGACCGCGGCGCCGCCGCCCCAGGCGTGAATCAGATGGACCACGGGCCGGGATACGCCGCCACGCGCCTCGCCGAGGAGGATGCCGTCGAGCGCCCGGCGGGCGGATGCCAGCGGATCGGCGCTCTTCCCCTCGGCCTTGAGGCCGGCATGGCCGCGATGGCGCCGGCTGAGCTGCTCGTGGCCGCGCCTGAGGCGCTGCCTGTGGCGGGCGGCGAAGCCCGCCTGGCCGAGGATGAAGACGAAGACGCCGGGCGCTGCGAGCACGCGCCGGCCGGCGGCAGAGGCGCGCAGGGACCAGTCGGCAAGGGCACTCGTCGCTTCCGGAAAGGTCTCGGCATCGAACCCGCCGACCGCGGCGAGCGCGTCTCTGGTCAGATAGAGGCAGGAATTGTCGGCAACCGGAAGCACGACGGCGGCGGCCCCGTTGGCCCGCTTGGCGGCAGCCGCCAGGGCGGCGAGATCGCGGACGGCGAGCGGATTGTCATGTCCGGCGAAGGGCCAGGCCGTCCCGGTCCCCGCATTGGACAGCGGTGCCACGCCGGCTATGTCCGCAGCGCTGGCGGCGGCGGCGAGCCCGTCGATCCAGCCGTCGGCCACCGTCACATCGGCGCTGGCGAGGATGACGCAGTCGCCGGCGGCCTCCGCCAGGCCGCGATCGATCGCGGCCGTCACCCCCTTCAGATCGGCGCTTTCGATCAGCGTGCAGCGGCCGGCTTCGGCTTCTCTTCTGAGGCGTGCGACGGTCTCGTCCGGGGCCGTGCCGTCGCTCACCGCCAGGATGTTGGGCGCCGTCTCGTTCCGGGCGCGGCTGATTGACGCGATGCCGGCGATCGCGAACCGCGCCGCCGCGGTGACCGGCACGACGACCGTCACCGTCCCGTCCGGCCGGTGCGCCGGGCCGAAGGCGACATCGGCAGGCGGCGTGCGCAGCGCTGCCGGCACGCAATCGACAAGGATCGCCTCATGGATCGCGGCGAGCGTGTCGAGCGCCGCATCGAGCCGCTCGCGGGTCCGGTCCGGCTTGAGCAGCGCCGCGCCGGTGCCGAAGCGCTGGTCGCGCCAGCCGGCAAGCAGCCAGCCGGCGGCGGTCAGGCTGGATATCAGATGCGCCGGATCGTCGGTCGCCTTGCCGTCTGCGGCGATCGCGCGCAGCGACTCGGCAACCGCCATCAGGGTCGGGTCCGGGTTCTGGCGTGCCATGCCGGGCGAGGCGGGGGCGAGCGCCCTGGCGAGGTCCGTCAGGGTGCGGCTCTCTCGGTCGAGCCGCCGCAACTGCGCATCGATGGGTGATACTGGCGGAACCGTCACGCTTCGCTCCGGGGAAATCGTTTGACAGGAACGCCCGCGGGAGGGCGTTTCTTGCGGTCAGGAGGCGGTTTTAGGGTGTCCGCCGGCAAGTTGCAGCCCCTATTGCGTCTTGTTACCAATTCCGCCGGCAAGCGCGGCTCGGCCCGTGGCAGGAGATGAGAGCATGCGGATGGCTCCGGCGCCGCTCGGTTCAAGAGTGATGATGGCGATCCTTGCCACGATTCCGCCGGCACTGATCGGTGTCGGCGCGTATTTCGGCTTCCAGTACTGGTCGGCGCATTCCGGCGCGCCGTACGAACAGCGGGCGCTGCTCACCACCGAACCGGCCAATGTGCGCGGCAGCCTGGAAATCAACGGCACGGTCGTCTGGCGCGCCGTTACCGGCGATCACGGCATGTCGATCGTCGGCGATCTCACCATCCCCATCGAAGGCACGCACATCGTGCTCACCTTCAGCAAGAACACCGACCCAAGCCTGCCGGCGAGCCACCTGATCGAGGTCGCCCTGTCGGAACTGCCCGCCTCCCGTGCCGGGCCGGTCGCCAAGATCGGCAATCTCGTCGGCAAGCCGACGCCGGATGCAGAAGGTACGCCGCTTGCCGCCAACGTCGTCGACGTGAACCGGACGCGGTTCTGGATCGCCTTCTCCCAGCTTGCCGTGGACCGCAGTTTCAATCTCCGTCTGCTGGCGGCCAGTCCGTTCTTTGGCCTGCCGGTCACCTACGCCTCGGGCCAGAGCGCCACCATCACCTTCGAAAAGGGGTCCAGCGGCAATGCCGTATTCCAGAAGGTGCTGGCCGCATGGGGGCCGTGAGCGGTAGCGCGCGCCTCAGGCCGCCGGAGCGCGGCCGCGGAGTTCGGCGCCGGCGACGATCCCCACCGGCAGCCACAGATAGAGCCACTGCCAGCCCGGCGTCGTGACGTAGATCGTCTCGAACAACCCGTGCGCCGCCACGTAGACGGCCATCGCCAGCGGCGCCAGCGACAGGCCGCGCCGGGCGTTCCTGATGCCGATCACGATCATCGTGACGTAGAGAGCGGCCAGCAGCGCCGCGGCGATCACCCCGCCATAGACCAGGGCCGTCATCAGCATGTTGTGCGGTGCCTCGAGATAGAGGCCGTTGTACCAGACCAGGATGTCGCCCTGGGTCTGGACGCCGAAGCCGAGCAGGACGCGGTCCTGCACCAGACGCCAGAAGTCGACCAGAAGCTCGGTCCGTCCGGCGTCGCCGCGCAGCAGCTGGTGGCGGAGCACGAACACGACGAGGCCGACGGCGACCACGAAGACGGCGCCCCAGACGGCCAGGTTGCGCAATTTCGGCGGCCGCACCAGCACCGCGGCGAGCGCCGCGGCAACCACGCCGACCAGGGCGGCGCGCGTCTGCGTCATGAACAGCAGGAGAGCGAGCAGGACGGCGATCGCCCAGTAGATCATCCGCACGCCGGGCCATTCCTCGGAATTCATGCCGGGGCCGGCGGCAATGCCGACCAGCAATGTGCCGAGAACCGCCGCGCCGGTATTCGGGTTCGGCCACGGCACGATGACCAGCCGATCGGTGAACCAGTGCGCCTGGTACTCGGTGACCGCCGAATAGAGCGCCGTCACCAGCACCGCGACGGCGAGGACCTTGATCAGCCGGTCCTGGTATGCCGGGTCGCTCGCCACGAGATGGGCGATGATCATCACGAAACCGGCAACGGCGGCCATGGCCAGCGTCGTGTCCACCCAGGGCGCGTCGCCGATACCGCCGGTCCACAGCGGCGTCAGCCACATGAAGGCGAGGAAGGCGAGGCAGGCGCGCACCGTCCAGGCGCCGAGCACCGCTTTTGTCTCGCCGACCCCGGCAATCGCGACGGCCGGGAAGAGCACGAAAGCGAGATAGACCGTATCGAGGACGTCGGATCGTGCGACGATCAGCAGCGCGACCGTGAAGACGATGGTCAGGACCCACAGGGGCAGGTTCTCGCGCGTCCATTGCCGATAACGCGGCCAGGAGATCGCGGCGGGCTGATGGAGTGCTTTGCTGTCTGAAGGGGACATCGCAACCGGTAAATCGTCGGCGCCCGCAGGCGGAAGGTGGGGAGCAATCGCCGGCAGGTCCGGCATCGGGACCGGCAGATTGGACCGCCCCGGCGCTTCCTGCAACCGCCGCGCAGCGCCGGCAGGTGGCGGTTCGCAAGGCCCGGGCACCGCCCGGCCGGGACCCCCTGCGTGCAATTCCGGCCATCTCTGCTAAATAGCTGGCCGCAGCCGGCTTCCCCGGCGGCTTTGGGCAGGAGAGGCATGGCAAAGACCGCATTGATCACCGGCATCACCGGCCAGGATGGCGCCTATCTCGCCGAGTTCCTGATCGGCAAGGGCTACCAGGTCCACGGCATCAAGCGGCGCACGTCGCTGTTCAACACCGACCGCGTCGACCACCTGTTCCACGAGGCGCACGAGATCGGCCTGCCCTTCACGCTGCATCACGGCGACATGACCGATTCGTCGAGCCTGCTGCGCGTCGTTGGCGAGGTGCGTCCCGACGAGGTCTACAATCTCGCCGCCCAGAGCCATGTCCAGGTCTCCTTCGAGGAGCCGGAATACACCGCCAATGCCGACGCCATCGGCACGCTCCGTCTGCTCGAGGCGATCCGCATTCTCGGCCTCGGCGAGAAGACGCGCTTCTATCAGGCGTCGACCTCGGAGCTTTACGGCAAGGTCGTCGAGACCCCCCAGTCCGAGACCACGCCGTTCCACCCGCGCTCGCCCTATGCGGTCGCCAAGCTCTACGCCCATTGGATCACGGTCAACTACCGCGAGGCTTACGGCTTCTTTGCCTGCAACGGCATCCTGTTCAACCACGAGAGCCCGATCCGCGGCGAAACCTTCGTCACCCGCAAGATCACCCGCGCGCTTGCCCATATCGTTCTCGGCACCCAGGCCTGCCTCTTTCTCGGCAACCTCAACGCCAAGCGCGACTGGGGTCACAGCCGCGACTATGTCGAGGCGCAGTGGCTGATCCTCCAGCAGCAGGAACCGCGTGACTACGTCATCGCCAGCGGCGAGCAGCACAGCGTGCGCGAGTTCGTCGCGCTGGCCGCCGAGAGCGTCGGCATCGGCATCGAATGGTCGGGTGAGGGGGTTGAGGAAATCGGCACCGTCGCCAGCCTCGATCAGCGCGCTGCGGAGAGCCCGCTTCATGTCGGCGACGTGATCGTGCGGGTCGACCCGGTCTATTTCCGCCCGGCCGAGGTGGAGACGCTGCTCGGCGACGCCACCCGCGCCCGCCAGCAGCTCGGCTGGCAACCCAAAGTCAGCTTTGGCGAGCTGGTCGAGGAGATGATCCGGGCGGACCTGGTGCTTGCCCGCCGCGAGAAGGCATCGCTCGGCCGTGGCCTGAAGATCTATCGGCCGGATCTGGAAGGAGGCTGATCGCCATGCCGGCACCGATCTTCGTCACCGGCGCAACCGGCATGGTCGGGCACAATGTGTGCGACCTCGCCGCCGAGCGTGGCCTCGATGTGGTCGCGCCGCGCCATCGCGAACTCGACCTGCTCGATGGCGACGCCGTGCTGGCGATGCTGCGCAAGGTCAAGCCGGCCATCGTCGTCCATGCCGCCGGACGCGTCGGCGGCATCGAGGCGAACATGCGCGAGCCGGTTCGCTTCCTCACCGAAAACTGGGACATGGGGAAGAACGTTGTCCTTGGTGCCCGCGCGGCCGGCATCCCGCGCCTGATCAATCTCGGCTCCTCCTGCATGTACCCGAAGGACAGCCCGCGGACGCTGCGCGAGGACGACATCCTGTCGGGGACGCTGGAGCCGACCAACGAGGCCTATGCCGTCGCCAAGAGCGCGGTGCAGCGGCTGTGCGCCTATATCGGCGGCGAGACTCCGCAGTTCCAGTACAAGACGCTGATCCCCTGCAACCTTTACGGCCGCTACGACGCTTTCGATCCGAAGCGCTCCCACCTCGCTGCCGCCGTCATTCACAAGCTGCACCAGGCGAAGGTCGAGGGCCGCGACACGGTCGATATCTGGGGCGATGGCAGCGCCCGCCGCGAGTTCCTCTATGCTGGCGATCTCGCCGATGCGATCCTCACTGCCGTCGAGCGCTTCGACAGCCTGCCGCCGGTCATGAATGTCGGCGCCGGCGTCGATCATACGGTCAACGAGTATTACGAGGTTGCCGCCGAGGTCGTCGGTTTCACTGGCCGCTTCGTCCACGATCTGTCGAAGCCGGTCGGCATGATGCGCAAGCTGATGGATGTCAGCCGCGCGACCGCCTGGGGGTGGACTGCGGTGACGCCGCTGAAGGCGGGGCTGGCGGGCGCCTATGAATTCTATCGGACCGAAATCGCCGCCACGAAATCTGCCTGATGGGGCGCCACACTTGTCGCATCGGCAGCCTGCCGATCGCGCGAATGCGCCGTTTGTGGACGCCGGACGGCTTTGCGGCTAGAGACAACCAGCGGCGGCAAGAGGATTTATCGAAATATGGCAGGTCGGATCGGGGCAATCCTGCGGCTGGCTGTTCTGTGCGCTCTGGCGGGGCTCATCGCCGCCTGCGCACCGGTCGAAGGGCCGAGACTCGGCAGCGGTCCGCCGGTGCTCTCCCCGAAGACGCTCAAGACGCTCAGCACACCGACGCCCACCAGCGCCGAGGTGACGTTCTCCCTCGACCCGATCACCAATGCGCCGGGAGACATGATCTACGCCTTCGAGGACGAGCTGAAGGCGGCCGCGCCGACGCGCCAGCTCAAGATTGTCGCCGCCGGCGATGCGACCGTGAACTACCGGCTCAAGGCCTATCTGTCGGCGGTCGGCGACTACAGCGGCACGCTGATGATCTATGTCGTCGACATATTCGACCAGAGCGGCGCCCGCATCCATCGCATATCCGGGCAGATCAACGCTTCCGGCAGCCTCAGCGACCCGTGGTCAAATATCAAGAACACCGGTGTGGTGGTCCAGGCTGCCCAGGAAACCGTGGACGCCCTGGGCAACTGGGCGCACAGCTGAGCGCCCGGCGGGTCAGCGTCCGCTGACCGACCGCACGAAGGGGATGAAGCGGTAACCGCGGCCGCGTCGGCAGCGGTCGGCAAGCCCCTTCGCCCGCTCGACGAGCTTCATCGCCAGGCGACGGGCATCGATTGCCAGACCATGCCGGGCCCGCAGGCGGGAGCCCTCGCCCGGCGCCTTGCGGCCGCTGGTCGAGGCTGCTGCGGCGCTGGCGTTTGGCGCATCGAGCAGCTGCGCCTGCGCCGCGGCGCCAGGAACGACCTGGCCGATGTGCAGCCCGGCGAACACCGGCGACAGCGGATTGAACAGCCACTGGTCGAGCGGGTCGGAGAGCCGTTCGGAGCGGGCGAGCAGATCCGCGGCCGCGTTATGGTGAATGGCATAGGCGGCCGTGCCGCCGTGCCATGAGCGCATGCGGTGCAGCGCCCGGTCCGGCGTCAGCGCGATCGCCGCATTGTCGAGCACCACCCTGCGCAGCGTCGTCTCCAGCCGGATGATGCCGTCGTCCGGGTCGATTTCCTCGATCGCCGCCAGCAGCGCGGGGACATCGTCCGCCAGCCGCACGTCGTCTTCCATCACCGCCGTCCAGCGGTCGGGCCCTGCCGCCGCGATGCGCCACGCTTCGCGATGGCTGAGGAAGACGCCGACCTCGCCGCGCCCCAGCGGCTGGAGGTGGAAGTCCGGATCGATGAGCGCTGCGAATTCCGCATCGCTGAGCGCCCTGCCGTCGACCGCCGGCAAGCGCTCGAAATCGAGGCCGCAGCGCGCCGCCTCGGCCCGGAACGCGCTCAGCCGTTCCGGCGAGCGGTCGAGATTGATGACCAGCACGCGCATCTAGACGATCCCCGCCAGAAATTCGGGCGCGACCGTGCGCTTCAGCGCCGCCTCCAGGCTGTCGTCGGGAAATTCGGCGGCAAGCGCCCGCGCGCGGTCGAGGGCGATGCGTTTCTTCTCGCCGAGCAGCGCCTTGGCCTGTGCCGCGAGGCCCGGCTGCACCACACGGCGGAGCTCGGGCAGGCTCAGCACCTCGCGCCGCGTTTCCAGCCGTTGCTTGCGGCGGGCGAAGCGGCCGTCGCGGTTTGCCTCCAGCTCGTAATTGGCGAAGCCCAGTCCCGTCTTCAGATATTTGAGATGCCAGTAGAGGAAGCCGCGGAAGCGACGCGTGCCCGCCGGGCGCGGCACGCTCTCGAAGCGCCGGTCATGGGTGAAGACCGTGGTGTCGGTGACGTCGAAGAAGCCGATATCGCCGCTGCCCGAAAGCGGATCCTGTCTGGGAATGGCGAGCCCCCCCTTGCCATCCGCGATCAGGTTGATCCCCGAGAAGCTCAGCATGTCGTCGCCGGCGCCGCCTTTTTCGCGCAGCTCCGTCACCACCCTGCCGACCGCATCGCCAATAGCCAGATGATCGTCGTCGAGCTTGGTGACGGTGCGCATCGTCGTCATGGCCAGCGCGAAGTTCGAATAGGTGACCATGCTCGACGGCGAAGAGGGTGGCGTTGCGGCATGACCCTCGCTGCCCGGCGGGAAGACCCGGTCGGCATAGTGAAACACGCGCAGCTTGGCGCCGTGGGCCTGTTGCAGGCGCGCCAGGATTTCCGGCGTCGCATCCGTGCACTGGTTATGCACGGCGACGATCTCGTCGAAGAAGGCGATGTGGCTGACAATGGTGCGCTCGAGGAAGTCGGCGCCGTTGCGAATGCGCATGAAGGCGGAAATGCCCGGCCGCCGCTGGTCGGCCTTGAGATCGGCAGGCTGGAAGGAATAGCCGGAAACGGTTTCGGTCACGCCACGCCTTTGGCCGCGTCCGTCGCGGCGGTCCCGTTCAGGGGATTGGCCGGATTCCAGTGATAGATGAGGGTGTCGAAGCGCGGCGCGCCGGCATCGTAGAGCAGCAGCTTGCCGGTAAGCCCACCCTCCATGCCGACGATCTCGCGGATCACCTCGAGCGCCTGCATGCAGCCGACCACGCCGGTCAGCGCCCCCAGCACGCCGGCCTCCGAGCAGGTGGGCAGCAGGCCGGCCGGCGGCGGCTCGGGAAACAGGCAGCGATAGGTCGGATTGGGATTGCCCTCAGCGTCGCGCTCATGCGGCTTCAGCGTCGTCAGCGAACCGTCGAAGCGGCCGACCGCCGCCGTCACCAGCGTCTTCCCGACATGGAAGCAGGCATCGGACACCGCGTAGCGGGTATCGAAATTGTCGGAGCCGTCGGCGACGATGTCATAGGCGCCGACCAGCTCACGTGCATTCTCCGCCGTCAGGCGCAGCGGGTGCATCTCCACGGCGACATGCGGATTGACGCGGGCGACGAATGCGTGGGCGCTCTCGACTTTCGGCCGGCCGACGGCGGCGGTGTCGTGGATGACCTGGCGCTGCAGGTTCGACAGGCTCACCACGTCGTCGTCGACCACGCCGATCGTGCCGACGCCGGCGGCGGCGAGATACTGGATGACCGGCGCCCCCAGCCCGCCGGCGCCGATGACCAGCACGCGCGCGCGTTTGAGCTTCTGCTGCCCCGGTCCGCCGACCTCGCTCAGCACCAGGTGGCGGGCGTAGCGTTCGATTTCCTCGTCGGTGAAGGCCATCGCCGCGTCCTAGTCGAGCCCGTCGAACAGCGCGGTCGAAAGATAGCGCTCGGCGAAGGAGGGGACGATGAGCACGATGGTCTTGCCCTTCATCTCCGGTCGCTGGCCGACGGAAACCGCCGCGGCGATCGCGGCGCCCGACGAAATGCCGACCGGAATCCCCTCGACGCGCGCGCACAGCCGCGCCATGGCCAGCGCCTCTTCGCTGGTGACGGTCACCACCTCGTCGTAGATCTTGGTGTCGAGCACGCCCGGAATGAATCCGGCGCCGATGCCCTGGATCTTGTGCGGCCCGGATTTGCCGCCGGAGAGCACCGGGCTTTCCGCCGGCTCGACCGCGATGACCTTGAGACCCGGCTTCTTCTGCTTGAGCACCTGGCCGACGCCGGTGATGGTGCCGCCGGTGCCGACGCCGGCGACGAAGGCGTCGACCTCGCCGTCGGTGTCGTTCCAGATTTCCTCCGCCGTCGTGCGCCGGTGGATTTCCGGATTGGCCGGATTCTCGAATTGCTGCGGAATCACCGCGTCGGGAATCTCCTTGATGAGCTCCTCGGCCCGCTGCACGGCCCCGCGCATGCCCTTGGCGCCTTCGGTCAGCACCAGCTCGGCGCCCAGCAGCCTCAGCATCTTGCGCCGTTCCACCGACATGGTCTCGGGCATGGTGAGGATCAGGCGATAGCCGCGCGCCGCCGCCACGAAGGCGAGCGCAATGCCGGTATTGCCCGAGGTCGGCTCGATCAGCGTGTTGACGCCGGGCTTGATGCGCCCTTTCTCCTCCAGCGCATCGACCATGGCGACGCCGATGCGGTCCTTGACGCTGGCGATCGGGTTGAAGAATTCGAGCTTGGCGACGAGATGTGCCGGCACATCCTTCATCGCCGCGATGCGGTCGAGGCGCACCAGCGGCGTGTCGCCGATGGTGTCGGTAATCGATTCGTAGATCTTGCCGCGCCCGCGGCGGGTCTCGTCATGTGCCATGGCAGAGGTCTCCTTCCCTCTGGCCAGTCTATCCCGAAAAGCCGGTGGAACCGAAGCCGCCGCTGCCGCGTTTCGTCTCGTCGAGTTCGGCGGCTTCGACAAGGGCCACCGCCGTCACCGGCGCCACGACCAGCTGGGCGATGCGCATGCCGCGCGTGACGGCAAACGGCTCGTTGCCGTGATTGATCAGGGCCACCTTCACCTCGCCGCGATAGTCGGCGTCGATGGTGCCGGGCGCGTTGAGCACGGTCACGCCATGCTTGACCGCGAGCCCCGAGCGCGGGCGCACCTGCCCCTCGTGGCCGGGCGGCAGCGCGATGGCGAAGCCGGTCGGCACCAGCGCGTGGCCGCCGGGCGGAATGATCAGCGGCACGTCGACGGCAGCGGAGAGGTCGATGCCGGCGGCGCCGGAACTCTGCGCGCCGGGGATCGGCAGGTCGGCGCCGTGGGCCAGGCGGAGGACGGTCACGCGGAGGGGTTGGTCGGCGGCGGGCATGGCGATCCTGTCGAGACGGCGCCCATCGTTTCGTGCGGCGCCCGCGCCCGCAAGCTGCCGCGCCAACAAGTCTGTGGAAATCGTCAGCGTCCGGCGAGTTGCGTGGCGATGCGTTCGATCAGCTTGCGGGCGACTTCGCGCTTGGTCATGCGCGGCCAGTCCTCGGTTCCGGCGCTGCTGATGAGCTCCACGGCGTTCTCCGCGCCGCCCATGATGCCCGAGGCCGGCGACACGTCATTGGCGAGGATCCAGTCGGCGCCCTTGGCGGCAAGCTTCTTGCGTGCATTGGCGGTGAGGTCGTCGGTTTCGGCAGCGAAACCGACGACCAGCGCGGGCCTTAGCGTGTGGTGGCGGCCGATGGTCGCCAGAATGTCCGGGTTCTCGGTCAAAGCCAGCGCCGGCACCTTGCCCGACCCGTCCTTCTTGATCTTGCGGCCGGATTCGGCCGCCACCCGCCAGTCGGCGACCGCCGCCGCCATGACCGCGACATCGGCCGGCAGCGCCGCTTCCACCGCCTCCAGCATCTGTCGCGCCGTCTCCACATGGACGGTGGTGACGCCTGCCGGGTCGGCAAGGCTGACCGGTCCCGAGACCAGCGTCACCCGCGCGCCGGCTGCCGCCGCCGCCTCGGCGATGGCGTGGCCCTGGCGGCCGGAGGAGCGGTTGGCGAGATAGCGCACCGGGTCGATCGGCTCGTGGGTCGGACCGGAGGTGATGAGCACATGCCGGCCGGCAAGGATAGGCGCCACTGGCGCCAGGATCATTTCGGCCGCCGCCACGATCTCCAGCGGCTCGGCCATGCGGCCGGTGCCGGCTTCGCCCTTCTCGGCCATCTCCCCGGATGACGGTCCGACGAAATGGATTCCGTCGCGTTTCAGCGCCGCCACGTTGCGCCGGGTGGCGGCATTGCCCCACATGGCCGGGTTCATGGCCGGCGCCAGCAGAACCGGCACCCGCGCCGCCAGAAGAACGGCGCTGGCAAGATCATCCGCCTGGCCGGTGGCCATCTTGGCCATCAGGTCGGCGGTCGCCGGCGCCACCACGATCAGCGACGCCTCGCGGGCAAGCCGGATATGGCCGATATCCTGCTCGGCGGTACGGCCGAACATCTCGGTGAAGACGCGCCCGCCGGTGAGCGCGCCGACCGAGAGCGGCGTCACGAATTCCTGTGCTGCCCTGGTCATCACCGCGCGCACCGCGTGGCCGCGTTCCTGGAGGCGGCGGATCAGGTCGAGTGCCTTGTAGGCGGCAATCCCGCCGCTGATGATGAGCAGAATGGGTGCGGCAGCGGCAGGCAGGTCGGCCTGTCGCTTTGCTGGCGATGCAGTCGTTTGCGGCGGAGCGGGCAGGGATCCGCCGCCGGTGAGCGCGCCGCGCAGGATGGCGCGCATCTCCTCTTCCATGGAGACGTTGTGTTCGGCCGCCGCCAGACGCAAGCGCTGGCGTGTCGCCTCATCAAGGCCGCGGATGGTCAGAGTTGGGACGCCTTTTGCCATATCTGTAGTCTACCGCGCGACTGCATTGACGGCAATGCTGTCAGATCGCCTCAAGCAATCGCGACGATCTCCGCCTCGCCGTCGGCGATCTGCACCGTGTCGCCCACGCTCTTGCCGATGAGGGCCTGCGCCAGCGGCGCGACATGGGAGAGCGTGCCTTGCTTCGGATCGGCCTCGTCCTCGCCGACGATGCGCCAGACCTGGCTCCGGCCGTCCTCCCGTTCGATGGTCACGGTCGCACCGAAGCGGACGACGGAGCAATCGCCGGGCGGCGCAATCACTTGCGCGGTTGCGCGGCGCGCACGCCAGTAGCGCAGATCGCGCTCGATGGACGCCCGCACCACACGATCGTCGGCCGCCGCGATCGCGGCTTCCTGCAGGCGGGCAAGCTCGGCGTCGATATGCGCCAGGCCCTCCGGCGTCACATAGTTCGGATGGGGCGAGACCGGCCGGTCGGGCAAGACCTCGTCGCCGCCGGCATCTTCCTTGACGAAGGCTCGGCTCATGGCGCGAAGCGTCCCGCCGTCCCGGCCCGTCGTCAAGGCGGTCCGTCAGGCGGCGTCGCGGGAGCTGAGCGTCGGGATCTTGGAGACGTCCACCTTGCGCTCGGCGTGCCACAGGTCGTAGGCGGCCTGCATGTTGACCCACAGCCGCGGGCCATTGCCGCACAGCTTGCCGAGCCGCACCGCCACTTCCGGCGTCACCGGCGCCTTCTCGTTGACGATCGAATAGAGAAGCTGGCGCGAGATGCCGAGCGAGCGGGCGATCTCGGTCATCGGCCGGTCGAGGTCGGGCAGGACGATCCGGCGGAGGATGCCTCCCGGATGGGTCGGGGGACGGTTGGGATCGCGGCGCACCGGACGTTCACTCATGACAAATCCTCAATCCCTCGTGGATGACCTCAATGATAGTCCTCGAGGTCGACATCGACCGCCCGGCCATCGCGCCAGCCGAACGTGATCCGCCAGTTCTTGTTGACGGCGAGCGCAAAGCGCCGAGGCACTCCGCGCAGACTATGAAACTTCGATCCCGCGACATTTGTGTCCTCGGGGGCTCCAGCCTGGTCGAGGATGTCCAGAAGGTCCGAGATTCGCAGGACAAGGTCGGGACGAAGGCCACGGCGATTTCCCTCTTCCCAGAACTGACGCAGCGCCTTGCTGCGGAACGACGCGATCATGGCCACCCCGAAACACCCAAATAGCTTGGCGCTATCGGGCAGATGTGTCAAGTCAGTGCTTGACACTTCTCAGAAAAGAAGCTTCAGCCCCACCGCCACCGCCATCACTGCGATGACCACCAGCGCGATCCGGCCCCAGCGCCCGCCACGTGCCTCAGATTGGCCGATTTCCGAGATCGTTTCGGGGTCGAGACGAATTCCGCTCGCGGCCATGCGGTCCATTTCGGCCGAAAGCCGCTCGGCCCGCTCGGCCAGACGCGGCAGTTCGGCGGCCAGCCGCCCCAGCGCCCCGATCCCCTCGGCCGCCAGCTCCATCTGGCCGGTCGGTCCGAGAAACCGCTCGATCCAGTCGGCGACCACCGGCTCGGCGGTGGACCACATGTCGAAGCCGGGGTCGAGCGTGCGGCAGACGCCCTCCACCACCACCATGGTCTTCTGCACCATGAGCAGCTCCGGCCGTGTCTGCATGTCGAAGATCTCGGTCACTTCGAAGAGCAGCGCCAGCAGCCGCGCCATGGAGATATCGGCGGCGCTCTGGCCGTGGATCGGCTCGCCGACGGCCCTCAGCGCCTGGGCGAAATCCTCCACCGCATGGGTGTCCGGCACATAGCCGGCGGTGAAATGCACTTGCGCGATGCGGGCGTAGTCGCGGCGGATGAAGCCGTAGAGGATCTCGGCGAGATAGCGCCGCTCCGGTTTACCGAGCCGCCCCATGATGCCGAAGTCGATGGCGACGATGTCGCCGGCTTCGTCGACGAAAAAGTTGCCCTGGTGCATGTCGGCATGGAAGAAGCCGTCGCGCAGCGCCTGGCGCAGGAAGGCCTGCATCAGCCGCCGGGCGATGAGCGCCAGGTCGTGGCCGGCTGCGACAAGCGCCGCTGTGTCGGAAAGCTTGATGCCCTCCACCCAGTCCAGCGTCAGTACGTCGCGGGCCGTCAGGTGCCATTCCACCGTCGGCACGCGAAAGCCCTGGTCGCCGGCGGTCAGCTCGGCCATCTCGGAAAGCGCCGCCGCCTCCAGGCGCAGGTCCATCTCCACCGTCACCGAGCGGGCGAGCGTGTCGACCACCGCCACCGGGCGCAAGCGCCGCGAGCGCGGGTCGAGCTTTTCGATCAGCCGCGCTGCCACATAGAAGGTGCTGAGGTCGTCGTGGAAGCGGCGGCGGATGCCGGGGCGCAGCACCTTGACCGCCACCGTGCGGCTCTTGCCTTCCTCTGTCGCCAGTTCCGCCTTGTGGACCTGGGCGATCGAGGCGGCGGCAATTGGTGGCGAGAAGGAGCCGAACAGGTCCTCCACCGGTTTGCCCAGGGCGCGCGCGACGCTGGCCCGGGCCTCGTCTTCCGAGAACGGCGCGATTTCATCGCGCAGCTTGCCCAGTGCCTCGGCGCCCTCCTGCCCGATCAGGTCGGGGCGGGTGGCGAGAAACTGGCCGAGCTTCACATAGGAGGGTCCGAGCCGGTTCAGCGCCGCTGTCAGCCTCTCGCCCCGGTCCACGGCGGAGATGCCGCGCCGTTCGACGAGGCGGGCGATGCGGATCGCCGCCCGCGCCCCTGCCGGCAGCTCGGCCGGATCGACCAGGCCGAACGCGCCCTCGCGCGCCAGGACGAAGCCGGCGCCGGCCAGCTTGAAGAGCGCGGCGAGGGTCCCGGACATCGGCTCTCAGATCTTCCAGCCGGAATGCATGGCGGCGATCCCGCCCGACAGGTTGCGCACGCTCACGCGGGCAAAGCCGGCATCCTCGATCATGGCGGCAAAACGCGCCTGATTGGGGAAGCGCCGGATCGATTCGACCAGATAGCGATAAGGCTCGCCGTCGCCGACGATGACATCGCCGATCACCGGGATGACCTTGAAGGAGAACAGGTCGTAGAGCCGGTCGAGCCCGGCCACGTCGACAGCCGAAAATTCCAGGCACATGAAGCGGCCGCCGGGTTTCAGCACGCGGAAGGCCTGTTCCAGGGCCTTGGCGATGCGCGGCACGTTGCGGATGCCGAAGGCGATGGTGACCGCGTCGTAGCTGCCGTCATCGAAGGGCGTCAGTTCCTCCGCATTCGCCGCGACGAAGCTCAGCCGGTCGGCATAGCGGCGCCCCTCGGCGCGCTTCTTCCCCACCGCCAGCATCTCGGTATTGATGTCGGAGACCGTCACCAGCGCCGATTCCGAGCGGCCGGCGATGCGGAAGGCGATGTCGCCGGTGCCGCCGGCCATGTCGAGCACGCGGAAGGGCACTGACGAGCGGCGCGGCGGGGCGAGCCAGGTGACGAAGGCGTCCTTCCACAGGCGGTGGACGCCGCCCGACATCAGGTCGTTCATCAGGTCGTAGCGGCCGGCGACCGCATCAAAGACGTCGTCGACCAGCTTCTGCTTGTCGGCGGTCTTGACCTCGCGGAAACCGAAGGAAGTCCGGTCTTCCTGCCCTTTGGGCGCTGCCGCGCCGGGATGCTCCTGCATGGTCTGTTCTCCGATCGGCGCGGACGATAGCGCGCCCGGCCGTACGCCGCTACAAAGGTGCGCCCGCATGGGTTAACCGAGTGCGGTCGCGCCGCAAAGGGCCTTGCCATGAAAACCGCGTTCGAGCGGACAATACCCGTCTTGCGCATCTATGCGCTCGACAAGGCGTTGGAATTCTACGTCGGTTTCCTCGGCTTCAGCGTCGACTGGGAGCACCGCTTCGAGCCGGGTGCGCCGGTCTACATGCAGGTCTCGCGCGACGGGCTCACGCTGCGGCTCAGCGAGCATCATGGCGATGGCACGCCGGGATCGGTCGTCTTCGTCGCCACCGCCGGCGTCCGCGCCCTCCATCGCGAACTGAACGACAAGAAGTACCGCCACAACCGGCCGGGTCTCGAGGTGCGCGACTGGGGCTCGACCGAGTTGACGGTGATCGATCCGTTCAGCAACCGCATCGTCTTCTCGGAGCCGACCGGGCAGGCCGGCCCCGCCGACGCGGCCGACTGATGCCCGAACTGCCCGAAGTCGAGACGGTCCGCCGCGGCTTGGCTCCCGTCATGGAGGGCGCCAGCTTTCTCAAGGTGGAGCAGCGCCGGCCGGATCTGCGCATTCCCTTTCCCGCCCGCTTCGCCCAGCGGCTCACCGGCCGGCGGGTCGTCGCCCTCGGCCGGCGCGCGAAATACCTGCTGGCCGATCTCGACGACGGCATGGTGGTGGTCATGCATCTCGGCATGTCCGGCTCCTTCCGCATCGAGGCCGACGGCACGTCCGCCACCCAGGGCGCGTATTATCGTGCGACTGCCAAGCGCGGCGCCCATGACCATGTCGTCTTTCATATGTCGTCCGGCGTGCGCGTGGTCTTCAACGATCCGCGCCGCTTCGGTCTCATGGACCTGGTGCCGCGCGCCGGGCTCGACCAGTCGAAGCATTTCAGGGCGGTCGGCATCGAGCCGCTCGGCAACGCGCTCTCCGGTGCCGCGCTCGCCCGGCTCATGGCCGGACGGAGCGCACCGCTCAAGGCGGCGCTCATGGATCAGCGCCTGATCGCCGGCCTCGGCAATATCTATGTCTGCGAGGCGCTGTGGCGGGCGCGCCTGTCGCCGGACCGCAAGGCCGGAACGCTGGCGACGAAGAGCGGCAGGCCGACGGCGGCAGCCGAACGGCTGGCGACCGCCATCCGTGATGTGCTGAACGACGCGATCGAAGCCGGCGGCTCGTCGCTGCGCGATCATATCCGCGCCACCGGCGAACTCGGCGAGTTCCAGCACGCCTTCGCGGTCTATGATCGCGAAGGCGAGCCCTGCCCGCGGGGCAAGGGCATCATCCGCCGGAAGATCCATTCCGGCCGGTCGACATTCTATTGTCCGGTCTGCCAGCGCTGAGGGGGCAACCATGGCCTATCAATGCATCACCACCGAGACGCACGACGGTGCCGCCGTCATCCGGCTCGACCGGCCGCAGGCGCTGAACGCGCTCAATGCGCAACTGATTGCCGAGCTCGGCCGGGCGCTCGACGCCTTCGAGGTCGATGCCAAGGTCGGCGCCATCATCATCACCGGCTCGGAAAAGGCCTTTGCCGCCGGCGCCGACATCAAGGAAATGGCCGAACTCACCCATATCGAGGCCTATCTGAAGAACCACGCGGCCGCCCTCGAGCGGGTGGCGCGCTGCCGCAAGCCGGTCATCGCCGCGGTTGCCGGCTATTGCCTCGGCGGCGGCTGCGAGCTCGCCTTGATGTGCGACATCGTGATTGCCGCCGACACCGCCAAATTCGGTCAGCCCGAGATCTCGCTCGGCATCATGCCCGGCATGGGCGGTACCCAGCGCCTGCCGCGGGCGATCGGCAAGGCCAAGGCGATGGACCTCATCCTCACCGGGCGCATGATGGATGCGGCCGAGGCCGAGCGCGCCGGCCTGGTGGCGCGGCTGGTCAAGGCCGGCGACCTGATGCAGGAGGCGCTGGCCGTCGCCCGCAAGATCGCCGACTATTCCCAGCCGATCGTCATGATGGCCAAGGAGGCGGTTTCCCGCGCCTTCGAGGCGCCGCTGTCGGAAGGGCTGCTGTTCGAACGGCGCACCTTCCACGCCATGTTCGCCACCGAGGACCAGAAGGAGGGCATGGCCGCCTTCGTCGAGAAGCGCTCGCCCCAGTTCAGGAACCGCTGATGTCCGAGCGTTTCTTGGGCCATTGACCGGCCGGGAACCGCCGACTATAAGCCACGCCAACCCACGTGCGGCGGGCTCCCCGCCGCCGCTTTTCGTTTTCGACAAGGCTCTAGCAGATGGCCAATACAAGGTCGGCCAAGAAGGCCACCCGCAAGATCGTCCGGCGCACGGAAATCAACACGGCGCGGATCAGCCGCGTGCGCACCTTCGTCCGCAAGGTGGACGAGGCAGTTGCCGCCGGCGACAAGACCGCCGCTGCCGCTGCGCTCAAGGCTGCCGAGCCCGAGCTGATGCGCGCTGCCTCCAAGGGCGTTCTCCACCGGCACACGGCCTCGCGCAAGGTCGCGCGTCTGGTGAAGAAGGTGAAGGCGCTGGCTGGCTGATCCGGCGCCCTCTCTCGACGCATATCCGAGCCCGGCCATGTGCCGGGCTTTTCATTCGGTGGCTAATGCGTTGAAGTGTCACGGGAAGGTTTGTCGCAGGCAATATCGGCGTTTGCGGTTTGTTAGCCATTTCCCTTCGGATTCAACACCATGCCGGCAAGTAGCGGCAATCGCCCGGTGCCCTTGGCGGAATCGCCGGCGGGCTGGCGACCTCGGCGAAAAAAACATGAGGCTGCTATGCTTCGCCGCAGGCCGCGGACTCGAAAAATTGAATCAACGGCTTATGGCTGGGGGCGGAGTCCCTGGTGAGGGTCGGCAGCGCCAAGCCGGCCGGGAAGGCCGGTTTTTCGATTGCGGTCGCCGATCAGGGTGCTATAGGTTCCTGAAGCAATCGGGACACATGGGCAGTGTTTCCGAGTGTAGAATTAGCATGCGGCGGGGCTGAATAAATGATTAGAAATAATCGCTCAAAAAACGTAGACGGCTGTCCAGTGTCTGGACTTGTAGTCTGCTTTTCCAAGTAAGCGTTATTTGAGTAATTGTAGCGGCACTTCTATCTGAGGCGCTGCGCTTGTAACCTCACAATTTAGCTAAACAACGACGCGCCGTGGGTCCAAGGCGCGCGTGAGGGATGGCGTATGTCTGAAACCGAGAGCTATGGGGGGGACGTCAGCGCTGTGGACGCCTGGCGCGATCTCCAGACAACGGCGGACGCGACACTGATCGACGTGCGCACGGCGGCGGAATGGGCCTTTGTCGGCCTGCCGACGCTGACCGCGATCGGCAAGGCGCCGCTGCTCGTTGCCTGGGACGAGTTTCCCTCCGGTGCACGGGTTCCGGATTTCGCCGGGCGGCTGAGGGCAGCACTGGCGGAGGCCGAGATCGGCCCCGACGCGCCGCTTTATTTCCTGTGCCGTTCGGGAGCCCGCAGCCGCAGCGCGGCAATTATCGCCACGGCCGTCGGCTACCGGCGTGCCTACAATATCGAACAGGGCTTCGAGGGGGCGCTCGACGCGAACCGACACCGCGCCACGTCCGGAAGCTGGAAAGCGGAGGGTCTACCGTGGGTGCAATCGTGAGCACGGAATGGGTTCAGGCGGCGGACACTGCTGCAGGCGCTGCCGGTCATCCGACGGTGATGGGAGAATCCGGCCAGCCGCAGGCGGCAGGCCGCAATCAGGAGGGGACACGCATGGCCACGCCGCTGCCGAACGTCGAACAGTGGTCGCGTGTCAAGCAGCGCCTGCGGGCCGAACTGGGGGAGGACATCTTCAACAGCTGGTTCGCCCGGGCGACGTTCGAAGAGGCCGACGCCAGCACCGTCTACCTGTCGTTGCCGACGCGCTTCCTCAAGGCATGGATCACCTCGCATTATGAAGACCGCCTGCTCGCCTTGTGGCAGGCCGAATGCCCAAGCGTGGCGCGTGTCGAGATCCTTGTGCGCAGCGCTGCGCGGCCCAAGGTCCAGGTCAAGACGGAGACCCGCGAAACACCGGCCGAGGTCCGGCCGGCTCCGGCTCCCGCCGCGCCCGTTGCTGCCGCGCCTGTTGCAGCCGCACCGCGCCGCGCTGCCGCCGGCGACAACATCCTTGCCGGCTCGCCGGTCGAGCCGCGCTACACCTTCGACACCTTCTGCGAGGGGGCAGCCAATCGCCTCGCCTTTGCCGCCGCCAAATCGGTGGTCGAGGCCGCACCGGGCAAACCGGCCCAGTTCAACCCGCTCTACATCCATTCCGGCGTCGGCCGCGGCAAGACGCACATCCTGCAGGCGACCACGCGTGCCGCGCGGCTCGCCCAGCCGGGCTGGAAGGTGCTCTACCTCACGGCCGAGCACTTCATGTTCCGCTTCGTGGCGGCGCTGAAGAGCCAGTCGGCGATTTCCTTCAAGGAAGCGCTACGCGATATCGACCTGCTGCTCATTGACGATATGCAGTTCCTGCAGGGCAAGACCGTGCAGCAGGAGTTCTGCCACATGCTCAACACGCTGATCGACGGCGCCCGTCAGGTCGTGGTTGCCGCCGACCGGCCGCCGGCGGACCTCGAGAGCCTCGACGACCGCGTGCGCTCGCGTCTCGGCGGCGGCATCGCCTTCGAGATCGGCGCGCCCGACACGCAGCTCCGCCGCGACATCGTTCATGCGCGCTACGTGGCCGCCCAGGTGCAGAACCCCGGGCTCGACATCCCCGATATCGTGCTGGAATACGTCGCCCAGTCGGTCACCACCAATGGCCGCGACCTGGAAGGCGCGCTCAATCGCCTGGTCGCCCAGTGGCAGTTCACCCGCCAGCCGGTGACCATCGCCTCGGCCGAAATCACGCTGCGTGACCTCGTCGGCCAGCGCGAGCCGCGCCGGGTCAAGATCGAGGACATCCAGCGCGTCGTCGCGCGCCACTACAACGTTTCCAAGGCGGACCTTCTGTCGAGCCGGCGCACGCGTACCATTGTGCGCCCCCGACAGATCGCCATGTATCTCGCCAAGGTGCTCACCCCGCGCTCGCTGCCCGAGATCGGCCGGCGCTTCGGCGGCCGTGATCACACCACGGTGCTCCACGCCGTGCGCAAGATCGAGGGGCTGATCGAGGGCGACATGACGCTCGCCGACGAAATCGAGCTGCTCAAGCGGATGATCGACGAATGAGGCAGGAGGCTCTAGCCTCTTGCTTATCCGTCGTGTCCGCGCCACCCTTGCCATACCCGGCGCGTTGTCTGCCGGCTGACCCTTGAAGGCCTGATCTCATGCGCGCGACCGTCGAGCGATCGCATCTCCTCCGTTCCCTCAGCCACGTTCATCGTGTTGTCGAGCGGCGCAATACGATTCCCATCCTGTCCAACGTGCTGTTGCGCGCCGATGGCGGCCAATTGACGCTCAAGGCGACCGATCTCGACCTCGAAATCACCGAGACGGTTCCCGCCGAGATCGATCAGGGCGGCGCGACGACGGTTCCGGCGCACATCCTGCACGATATCGTGCGCAAGCTTCCCGACGGCGCCGAGGTATCGCTCGATTCAGGCGACGGCGCCCAGCTCGCCCTGAAATCGGGCCGCTCGCGCTTCACCCTGCAGGTGCTGCCCGAATCCGATTTTCCCGATCTCACCACCGGCGAGTTCCCGACGCGCTTCGCACTCCCCGCTTCTGCCGTGAAGAAGCTGATCGACCGCACCCAGTTCGCCATCTCCACCGAAGAGACGCGCTACTACCTGAACGGCATCTACCTGCATGTGGTCACCGTCGCCGGCAAGCCGATGCTGCGCGCGGTCGCCACCGACGGCCACCGTCTGGCGCAGTCGCAGTTCGAGGCGCCGGCCGGCTCGGAAAAGATGGCCGGGGTCATCGTGCCGCGCAAGGCGGTGGGCGAAATCCAGAAGCTGGTCGAGGCGCCGGACGCCGCTGCCGATATCGAGCTCTCCGACACCAAGATCCGCGTCACCATCGGCGATGTCGTCCTCACCTCCAAGCTGATCGACGGCACCTTCCCGGACTACGCCCGCGTCATCCCGCAGGGCAACGACAAGGTGCTCAAGGTCGACCGCAACGAGTTCAAGGACGCCGTCGACCGCGTCTCGACCATTTCCTCGGAGCGCGGCCGCGCCGTGAAGCTTGGTCTTTCCGACGGCAAGATGGTGCTCTCGGTCAACAATCCGGATTCGGGCAGCGCCGTGGAAGAGCTCGGTGTCGACTATCCCGGCGATGCCATGGAGATCGGCTTCAACGCGCGCTATCTGCTCGACGTCACCGATCAGCTCGAATCGGGCACCGCCGAGTTCCGCTTCGCCGATCCCGGCTCGCCCACCCTGATCCTCGACGACGGCGCCGCTGACGCGCTCTACGTCCTCATGCCCATGCGGGTCTAGAGGCATACACACGCGGTGGCGCAAGCGGTCTACGGCATCATTGGCGTCGGCGCGATCGCGTCGGCCATTGTCCAGGGATTGTCCGACGGGCTCTCCGATGCGCCGTCGATCCTGCTGTCGCCACGCAATCCCGACAAGGCGGCCGGTCTCGCCGGACGTTACGCGAATGTCAGCGTAGCCGCGGACAATCAGGGGGTCGTCGACGGCGCCGCAACCGTCATCCTTGCCGTCCGGCCGCAGGATGCGGCGAACGCGCTCGCCGGTCTCGCCTTTTCACAGGACCAGACGGTCATCAGCCTGATGGCCGGCCTGCAGGTCGCCAAGGTCCGGGCGCTGGTCAAACCGGCCGTCAAGGTGGCGCGCGCCATCCCTCTTCCCGCG
The DNA here is from genome assembly GCA_963743015.1 of uncultured Alphaproteobacteria bacterium. GTDB lineage: Bacteria > Pseudomonadota > Alphaproteobacteria > Rhizobiales > Kaistiaceae > CAVSRC01. Next base: position 9,175 of record CAVUOD010000018.1, on the reverse strand, counting down.
GTTGCCATGCGCGCAGGCCCGACGCCGGTCTATCCGCCGGACGAGGACGCATCGGCCCTGTTCGACCGGCTGGGTTCGGCCATTCGCCTCGATGACGAAGGCGCGTTCGATGCGCTGGCCGCGGCCTCATCGACGGTCGCGGCCCATTTCGCCTATCTCGATGCGATCAGCCGGTGGCTCGCCGCGCGCGCCGTTCCGGCGGAGGATGCGCAACGCTATGTCGCGTCGATCTTCGCCACGCTCGCCGGATCGCTCGGCTCCGGCACGACCGGTTTCGCCGACGCCGCCCGCGATCATGCGACGCCCGGTGGCTACAACGAGCAGTTCCTGTCCTTGTTGAAAGAGGCGCGAGTGTTCGACAGCGTTCGCCTGGCACTGGACCGGGTTTCCGACCGCCTGCTCGGAGGCTGATTAAAGACAGGCCTTCCTCGACGGCCGCTCGCCGCCCGATTTCGCAAGGATGGATTTCGAGGTCGGCTTCAAGGGCCACCACGCCCCTGTCGTCCCGACAGTCTGCCGCAAATCGCCGCTGCCATCAGGGCCGCCTCAGGGTACCAATCTGCCGCGACGCGGCGATTGGGCGACGGCCCGCCGGACGGCCGGCCGTGGATTGGAAATGAGGTCGCCGGCCGTCAGGACGACCATGCCGACCAGATAGACCGCAACCAGGACGAGGAGCGGGACGATCAGCGCCGGATAGCCGAAGAAATAGATCGCGAAGGCCCACAGGGCGAGGACATTGGCGAGGAAGAAGAGCTTCTCGACCATGTCGCCGTACCAGGCGCTCTTGAGCATCCAGCCGAGTACGGGAACGGCAAACACCACGTTTTTCAACATTGTTGCGAATTGTCCTTCCGCTCTGGAGCGCGCGGCGGCGCAGGCGACACCAGCGATCGCGACGACCACAGTCACATAGTAATTTTTCTATATTTAATGACCGGCGCCCGAAAGGTGGACCGCTCGGGGCTGCGACCGAAGCGCGCGCTCCCGCACCCGAAGCCTGGCGGAGCGGTGACCGGAAACCCCTGTCAGCCGCGATAGCCGAACTGACGCGGCAGCCAGAGCACGATTTCCGGGAAGAGGACCATCAGGATGAGCGCGCCGATCAGGACGAAAAGAAACGGCCAGATCTCGCGGATGATGTCGCGCAGCGGAATCCCGGTGATGCCGTTGATGACGAAAAGCAGCACGCCATAGGGCGGTGTCGCCAGGCCGATCATGATGTTGACGACGACGACGACGCCGAAATGGACCAGATCGATGCCGAGCGCCCGCGCCGTCGGCAGGAAGATCGGCACGACGATGAGGAGAAGCGTGGTGGCGTCGAACAGGCAGCCGAGGACGAGGAAAACGACGTTGGCCGTGATGAGGAAGGCTTCCGGCGAAAGATGGAGCGCGGTCAGCTGGGTGGCGACCAGATCGGGAATGTTCTCGCTCGCCACCAGATAGTTGAAGACCAGGGCGGAGGCGATGATCAGCCCGACGATGCCGGTCGAACGGGCGGCGTCGAGCACGAGGCCGAAGAAGTCCCGCCAGGATAGGGCGCGGTAGACGAAGACGGCGAGAAACAGCGCGTAGGCGGCGGCGATCGAGGCGGCTTCGGTCGGTGTCGTGGCGCCGCCATAGATGCCGGCGAGCAGGATCACCGGCAGCATGAGGGCGGGGAAGGCGCGCACGGTGAGGCGCGGCATCTCGCGCAAGGGCACCGCCTCGTCGCGCGGAAAGTCGCGCCGGTGCGCCGACCAGACATTGAGGACCATCAGCATCGCTCCCAGCATGAGCCCGGGAATGATGCCGCCGAGAAAGAGATAGCCGACCGACGTATCGGAGACGAGCGCGTAGAGCACCATCGGGATCGAGGGCGGGATGATCGGTCCGATGACAGCCGAAGCGGCCGTCAGCGCGGCGGCGTAGCCGGCAGGATAGCGGCCTTCCTTGCGCATCATGTCGATGATGATGCGGCCGATGCCGGCGGCGTCGGCGATGGCCGAGCCCGACATGCCGGAGAAGATCAGGCTGGCGACGACGTTGACCTGGGCGAGACCGCCGCGAAAGCGGCCGACGACCGCCAGACAGAAGGCCAACAGCCGGTCGCTGACCGTTCCCGCGTTCATGAAATTGGCCGCGACGATGAACAGCGGCACCGCGAGCAGCACGAAGGAATCGAACAGGCCGTTGAGCGCCTGTTCCGCCACCAGGCCGACGTCCTGGCCGCTGATGAAGAGATAGCCGATCGCTCCAACCAGGGTGGCGAAGGCAATCGGTACGCCGATGGCGGAAAGAAGGAGAAGAGCACCGATGGCGAAGAGAAAGCCGCCGCTCATGGGATCATTCCGTCGGCGCCGTCGGCCCGTGCCCGCTGGCGGGCAGGTCGTCGCCGGTCTCCTGCCGCCAGTTGCGCCCGAGAAGCCGGATCAGCGAAGCGAGACTGCGCGCGATGACCGCCAGAACGAACAGGATCCAGACCGAATAGACATAATCGAAGCGGATCCGGGTTACCGGCGTGACGTCGATCTTCATGAAAGTGATGAAGGAGAACATCGCCGGGAAGCCGGCGACGAAGGCCGCGCCGATGGCGGCAACCCCGAGGATCGCCATCACCCGCCGGGCCGGCGGCCTGATGCTGTCATAAATCATCGTGAAGGCGACATGGTCGCGCTCACGCAGCAGAAAGGCGGCGGTCCAGAAGATCACCCAGATATAGAAGATGACGCAGGCTTCCGACGTCCAGCCCAGCGGGTGGTTGACCACGTAGCGCATGAACACCTGCAGCAGAAAGGCGCCGAACATGGCGACGAACAAGCCGACCGCCACGAATTCGGCGCCCTTGCGCAGGTAGAACACGATCCGCGTCATCGCGCGGGGGCTCAGTTCACCGCATTGACGCGATCAACGATGCCGGCCGGCCAGTCCTTGGCGAAGTCCGACTTCAGGTACATGTCCTGGACGTGCTTGCGGAACGCGTCGACGTCCGGCTTGTAGACCTTGAGGCCCTGGTCCTTGAAGAACTGGACGAGCTGCGCCTCATCCTTGATGCGGTTTTCGTTGTTGTAGGCGGTCGCCGCCATGGCAGCGTCGGTGACCTTCTGCTGCTGGTCGGCCGAAAGCTTGTCCCAGGTGATCTTGGAGATCGACAGGAAGATGGCGTCGACCAGGTGGTCGGTCAGCACGATCTGGTTGGTGACCTCGTAGAACTTGGCGGCCTTGTCGGTCGGCAGGGGGTTGTCCTGGCCGTCGATAGCGCCGGTTTGCAGGCCCGTATAGACCTCGCCGAAGGCCATCGGCGTCGGATTGGCACCGAGCGCGGTGCCGAGGAACTGCCAGGCGTCGGAGCCGGGCATGCGCAGCTTCACACCGGCAAGATCGGCCGGCGTCATGATCTTCTTGTCGCCGCGCAGGTCGAGTTCGCGGGTGCCGAGATAGCCGACGTCGAGGATGTGGATGTCCATCTGATCCTCGACCATCTTGTAGAATTCCTTGCCGATATCGCCGCGGAAGACCTTCTGCTGATGCTCTGGGCTGCGGATCAGGTAGCCGGCGGTGAACACCGACCAGGCCGGGATCTGCTTGGAAATGTCCTGGGCGGAGATCATCGCCATGTCGAGATTGCCGCGCTGCATGGCGGCGGGCTCGGTGCCCTGCTTGAAGAGCGTCGCATTGAGGTGAATCTCGACGTTGAACTGGCCGGGCGCGCTCTTGTCGAGCGTGTCCTTGAAGACGGTCAGCATCTTCGCGTGCCAGTCCAATTCGACCGCCGGCGTCGAAATGCGCAGCTTGATCGGGGCGGCGAGCGCCGGCGCCGCGGCGACCATCGCAACGGCGGCGACCAGCGCCAGAACGGAACGTCTCGTGCGGTTCTGCTTCATTGAAATTCCTCCCAAATTGGCGGCCGACGCTATTCCTCCCTGCAACGCCGCCTGCATCTGTTCTATCGGACGGCAGGCGCGCTTCGGCCGCAATCACGCTTGTTGAACACGCACTAACATGTTAGCGTAACTCTCACTGACGCACAAGCGTCGTTGGACGTAGCGCGACACTGGGGATCATGGACGATGGCCCAACGGCGGGAGTTCGGCATTGCGGCGGCGCTGACGACGCCGTTTGCTGGCGGATCGATCGACGTCGAGCGGCTCTGCCGCCACGCCATCGACTCGCTTGACCGTGGCTGCGCCGGGATCGCCCTGTTCGGCACGACCGGCGAAGGCCCCTCAATCGGTTTCGGCGAGCGCCGGCCGGTCCTCGAGGCGCTGAGGGCCCACGGTGTCGGCGGCGACAGGCTGACCTTGGGCATCACCGCCGCGGCCGTCGACGACGCGCTGGCGATGGCGCGCCTTGCCGGCGACTTCGGTATCACGTCGCTGCTGGTGACGCCGCCCTACTACTACAAGGACGTGAGCCCGTCGGCGGTGCGCGACTGGTTCACCGCCTTCCTCGGGGCTCTGCCGGAAGGCGGGCCGAACGTGATCCTCTACAATATTCCGCAGGTGACCGGCGTGGCGATACCGGCGGACGTGGTCGCCGCGCTCAAGGTGCAATTCCCGGATCGGATCTTCGGCATCAAGGATTCGTCCGGCGACTGGGCCAGCGCCGAGCGCCTGCTGACCCGTTTCCCCGATCTCGCCATCCTCATCGGTGACGAGCGGCTGCTCGAACGTGCCGTCAAGCTCGGCGCCGCCGGCTCGATCAGCGGCGTCGCCAATTTCCAGCCCGATCTGCTCAATGCGATCATGGCCGGTGCGTCGGCCGATGCCGGGCTGGCCCCCCTGGTCGAGGCGATCGTGCGCTTCCCGGCCACTTCGGCGGTCAAGGCGCTGGTTGCCCATCTCACCGGCGATGCGGCCTGGCGCGCGGTCCGGCCGCCGCTCAGCCCGCTCAGCGAAGCAGAGGCGACCGGCCTGTCGGCCGTCTATGATCGGCTGTTCGCCCGAATGGTGGCATGAACGCGCCGGCGCCAGCACCGCGGAGCAAGCGGCGCGCGCCCGCAGCGCGGGCTTCGGCGTCACCGGCACTGAAGCTGCGCGACAAGGCCTATCTGAGCTTCACCGAGCGACTGCTCGCGCGGGAAATCCGCCCGGGGCAATTCGTCAGCCAGCGCGAACTGGTCGGCATCACCGGCATGTCGCTCGGCGCGGTGCGTGAGCTGATCCCGCGGCTCGAGGCCGACGGGCTGATCAAGACCGTGCCGCAGCGCGGCATGCAGATCGCCCATGTCGATCTCAGCCTGATCCGCAATGCCTTCCAGTTCCGCCTCCTTCTGGAAAAGGAAGCGACGGCCCATTTCGCCGAGACGGCGAGCGATGAAGAGCTTGCCGCCCTGCACGAGAATCATCTGGCGATCCTCGCCGAGGCCGAGCGCGGCGTGACGCCCGACCTTCTGCGCCGCGCCCAGCAGATGGATTGGGATCTTCACGATCTCATGATCGACCGGCTCGGCAACGAAATCATCTCCAACGCCTATCGGGTGAATTCGATCAAGATCCGGCTGATCATCTTCGAGCGCGTGCGCATGTTGCCGGAACTGGTCGTGTCGGTGATGCACGAGCATCTGCCGGTGATCGAGGCGCTGCGCCGTCGCGATTCCGCCGGCGCGGTCGCCGCGCTCGAGGCGCACATTGCCAGCGCCAGGACCCGGGCGCTTCAGATCTAGTGACAGCGGGCAGGGTTGGCGCCGGCCTCGTGCCTCTGCACCGGGTTGTCCCCAACCTTTTCAGCCGAGCACAGCAGTCCGGGAACGAGGATGATAGGGGCCATATGGTCTTCTCAATCGAGCTTCCGAGTTTCGCGAGTTCCGCCACGACGGCCGCCCGGCCGACAACGAAGCCGTGCGTGATCTCTGCCGCGCGGGGATCGGCGTAAAATAACGTCGTCCGCGCCCGCTATCGCCGGGCTGTTGACGCCGGAGCATGTCGGCAAGCCGCTCGTTGAACTCGTGGAGCGCCGGGCCGCGAGTGACGATGACTGCACGAACAGCCTGACGGCGCTGCGCGCGAAACTCACGGAGGCCGAAACACGGCTCGGCAGGCTGTATGCGGCAATTGAGAACGGTGTCGCCGATCCTGCGGACGCGACCCTCAAGGACCGTGTCGCCGTGGTGAAGAACGAGCGCCACACTGCTCAGGTCGCGTTCGACCGCACGGTCGCAGAAATGCATCAGGCTGCGCCGAAGACAGGATCGCGGCGTCTATAGCTAGGCCGTGAACTCATTAAGTGGGCCAGTTATCCGCCGGCTGAGCGCGGCGGTCTCGGATAGATGGAGTAACCCCGCGAACTTGCTAAAGTTGCTTGGTTGCGCCAGAGCCTGCTGCTCAGCCACCATTTGTTTGGGCTGCCGCGAAACGTAGAGCGCTTCTGAGGCTGGCGTGTATCACGCCGAGTCTGCCGTCTATCCCGATCTGATTTCCGCGCCCGATAATCTGGTTGTATCGGAACTGGTTTGACATGAATTGCATGGCATCGAGCAGGTCGTCCACGTGCCTGTCCTGACGGAATTTGATCAAATACCGATACCGGGCGAGGTCGCATTTCAAATGCTTGATTTCGCTGGCAATCAGCATGTCCGGGCAGGCGTCCAGCAGCACCACAAAGGCCGACTGCTCGGCCGTCGTCATCGCATATACGTCCTTCTGGGCCGCAAATAGGAAGTAGTCCACAAAGAGAATGATGTGAGGCAGAGGCAAATTTCGACGTGGTACAATCCGGTCTTCGGCCTGCGCAATCGAAACGGTCGCCAGCAACAGCACGAACAGAAGGGCGAAGCTGCTCGATACCAAGCAGCGGAAGCCCGCAGCGCACAGCCAGCGCGGCTCGGAGCGGCTTCGCATCTCAGACTGCTGATCTGGTGTCACGGTTGTGGCCTCCCGTCGTCCGGAAATACGCCAGCGCGGCCCGCAAATGGCGTTTTAGATCTTGTTCAGGATTCCGCTCCGCTGAATTGGGTCAGGGGCAGCCGGCTTCCAGGTCGGCAGCAATCTCGTGATGATATTGGCACGCACCGCCAGCTCGCTGCCCGACATCCAGTATGCGCCGGGCGCGGTGACATAGTTCTTCTCGAACAGAAAATCGATGAAGCCGCTATTAATGTTCCGATCCCTGAACAGCTCGAAGTGTCGCGTCGTCGCCGACAGGCTCGGATAGCCGCCTGGCGATAGCGATGCGCCGTGAAACATCCATGAGCTGGAGGAGGCGGCAATGCGCGTGTCACCCTGAATGTAGATCGCGATGCACATCGAAGCGCAGAGGTCGTGCTCGCCAACCAAGGTAACCAGCGCGACTTGCTCGCGAATCTTTTCAAGGATGCCAATGACCTCCAACCCGTGGACTGAGCTGCCCCCCGAGCTGTTGAGCCTCAGGATGAGCTTCTCAAGACCCGGCCGCTTGCCGTGCTCATCCCAGATAGTCCGCAGGTTTTCCGCCATCGGGACGGCAATCGGACCTTCATAGGTGACAACGACCGCGTTGGCGGCAACCTTGTGGCCCCCTTCCGCAGTCAACACCTTGAAGCCGGTCATCTTCAAAGTGTCGGAGGCTGGCGCACCGGCACGAACCGGCGTGATGCCGGCGGCGAACAGACCCAGTAGAACACCTAATGTCGTGGATAGTGCGACGCTGGCGTTTATCGCGCGACGCCGAACCGCAGCCGTCCTGAGATAGCGCATCTTTCCCCCCAAAGTGGGAGAGAGCCTGCCACCAACGGTCTCTCAGTCGACGACTTTCCCATTCTGGAGTCGACGATGGAATCACTCTAAAGACGCCGGCCCCGCCGCGCAATCGCGTTCGCCTGCTTGGCGTCCGGAAGGCTAGGGATCGATCTCGGTCCAACTGACCCAGTGTCATGTTCGCAGTTGCGATTTTTCCGAAAGCGGCGATCACGCCTTGAGTGCGTCCCCATGGATGTGATTCCAAGCTCCCAAGAGGAGCACGAATCATGCGGTATGAACTCAGTGACCAGGAGTGGGGTGTCATCGGGCCGATGCTCCCGAACAAGTCGCGCGGCGTTCCCCGCGTCGACGACCGGCGAATCCTCAACGGCATATTCTGGATCTTGCGATCTGGTGCGCCGTGGCGTGATCTGCCGGAGAGCTTTGGCCCTCATACTACCTGTTACAATCGCTTCGTTCGGTGGCGGCGGGCGGGCGTTTGGGATCGGATCATGGATACTCTAGCCACTGCCAATGATGCAGCCATGCAAATGATCGACACCTCGGTCGTGCGCGTGCACCAGCACGGTGCCTGTATCGCAAGCAATCGCCAGCAGCACATGGGTCGCTCACGAGGCGGCCTGACAAGCAAGATTCACGCGGTCGTCGATGCTGTTGGTCTGCCGGTACGCCTGGGCCTCACCCCCGGCGAAGCGCACGATAATCGCCTCTGCTCGGTTCTGCTGGGAGAATTGCAACCGCGGACGACGTTGCTGGCAGATCGCGGATATGATGCCGACTGGATTAGGGAGTTCGCCAGCCAGAAGGGCGCGTGGGCAAACATTCCGCCCAAACGAAGTCGCAGGGGGCCCATCTGCTTCAGCCCTTACCTTTACCGGGCGCGCAACCTGGTCGAGCGGTTCTTCAACAAGATCAAGCAGTGCCGCCGTATCGCCACCCGCTACGACAAGCTCGCCACCAACTATCTCGCCTTCGTCAAGCTCGCATCAATCCGGCTATGGTTGCGCACTTATGAGTCCACGCCCTAGTAGGTCTGATAACGCCGCCAATTTCTTCTGCTTGCTATCGATAGCATATATGAACCGCCCCTGAATCGCAGGCGGAGCGGACCGACCACGAACTCGCGCCTCGTTAAGCCAACGGGCGTCGCGGGCTAAATGGCAAAATGCGCCAATTAATCACTGTGCAAGGCAGCGCGCTTAAAGTTGCTGGCTGATGCTGTCGCTCGGCGAGAGCGGCTGGGACGGTTTGCGAGGCGAAAGGAATGGTTAAGCATCGGCCAAACAGGCCGGACAGCGCCCCGGTCGATAAACTCGACGTCGAGTTGGGCCGCCTCGTCTCGGCCAATGCACAGGTGCAGGCGGATGCCCAAGAGCGGCTCGCCGCTGGGCTGAACTGGCAAGTCGAACGCTTCGCGCTCAGGGCAATCATCAGCCAGTTGCCCGAACTCGTCTATGCCAAGGACACCGTGGGGCGGTTCCTCGCGGCTAATGATGTGGTCGCGCGGGACGTCGGTC